>NZ_JADYVU010000017.1:0-122308 GCF_020194115.1 Bradyrhizobium sp. NBAIM01
ACGAGCCGCTCCTGCATTTCAGCATAGTCTTCGGGTGCGATGCGCCTCACCACGGTTTCCCATGGTTGCCAGCGCGTTGCCAGATAGTCCGGAAATTCCGCCGCTTCCCGGTTCCGCACCGATGCCTGGCCGCGCTTTTGATCTCGCTGGCTATCTCGTTGCGTATCTGGGCGCCGAGCACCCGCTCGGCATCCGCATCGCCTGTCAAACCATGCTCGGCCAGTCGCCCATCCAAGCGGGTTCGAAACTGTACGCCCATCGCCTCGACGAGCCGCTCCTGCATTTCAGCATAGTCTTCGGGTGCGATGCGCCTCACCACGGTTTCCCATGGTTGCCAGCGCGTTGCCAGATAGTCCGGAAATTCCGCCGCTTCCCGGTTCCGCACCGATGCCTCGGCCCTGGCCACATCGTACTCGGTCACGTGAGAGACGTTCATGAACCGCATGTCGGGAGCGATGTGCCACAGCTCGAGAGGGTCACGCAGCTGGGTCTGGTATGCAAGGTAGACCTCGATCTCATCGACGTCCGGCGTCCGGGTCGGCACGACGAAGCGAGTTGACCCTCTCGCACGCGATTCCGTCCAGCGCTTCCAAGCGAACAATGACACGGCGCGTGCCGGAGCAGTTCGCCCACTCGCCCGTCATAGACGCCGTCCTCGACATCAGCGTTCAGGCGTGCAGTCTGCATGCCGTTCCAGGCCAAGGTAATGCGATCTTCGCAGCTCGCGTTCGCTCCCGAAGCTAACTCGAAATACTGCTCGCGCAAACGTGGCCTGACGGCTGCCTGCCGCAAATCTTCGGCGACCACCTGGCGGAACGCCTCGTTACCGTAGTTCACGGTGCCCCGCAACCTGTCGAGGAAGCTTGCATAGTCCGCGGCCCCCGCTTCGTGGGCAAAGCGCTGCCAAGTGGCCACTGTCGTGGGTTCGCCCTCAAGCCAGTCCGCTGCAACATCTTGCACGGGCCGCGACTGAACTTCCAGCGGCCCATCCACGTTGGAGAGGAAAACCTGAGAGCCGGCATAGTGTCCGGCATGCATCGCTGTTGCCAGGCTGGCCTGCACCCAATCTGGGAGCGGATTATTCTCCAAATTAACGCTCGAGTCACGGCTCAGCTGCGTCAGCAGCGTCTCGGGCACGCTGGTCAGCTGATTGTTGCTGGCGCCGAGCCATAGCAGCTGGGGCGGGACCGTCTCTGGCAGGCTGGTCAGAAGGTTGTAGCTGGCGCTGAGCCATTCGAGCTCAACCGGGAGAGGCTCGGGCAGGTCCGTCAGCTGATTGTACTCGACGTTCAGACGCTGGAGCCCCGGCTGGAAGCCGAGGCAGTTGTGTAAGACGGTTACCGCTGGCGTCCAACTCCTGGAGCGTTTCTGGAAGGCGTTCGGTCAGGCTGACCAGTTGATTGTTGTAGACGGTCAGCCGGCGCAATCCCGGCGGCAGCTCCGCGGGCAGGCGCGTCAGCCCATTGCTGATGGCAGAGAGCCGCCGCAGGCCAGGTGGAAGCTCGGGTAGGCTGTTGAGCTGGTTGCCATCGACATTCAGGCGACGCACACCGGCCAGAATGGACGCAGACAGGTGGTCAAGGACAGAGACGACAGATCTAGCGGCTCATTAAGATCACCTGAGCCCCGCCAAGCCCTCGTTCGACTTACCGCCTCTTGCCGATCCTCCTGTTCCCCCCGCCCGTCTTCGGCAGACCAGTCGGTCAACACCTCCTCCTGCCAGGCAGGGGACGCCCGCAACTCCATCAAGGCCTCTCCCCACCGCGATGCGGCCGGAGAGCCTGGTTCGGAGCTTTCCGAATCGGAAGTTGCGGATGGACTACCAGCGCCGAGCTGCTCTGTATTCATCGATGTCGCCTCTTAGCTAGCAAAATGAAGCGAACGCGCCTCTGGCGGCGCATCTTGGAACGGGTTATCCCAACCATGGATGATGCTCCACCGACCAACTGCAATGAGGTGCGATCACACAGCCGGGCCGTCACGCACGACTGGCGCGAATAGGCTGCCGCAGCGGCACACGATGCAGCGAACGCAGCCAAAGTCTCGTCCTGGATCGGTTGATATTGGAGTTCATCCCGGTCTCGTCCGCAAGATCTGCGCCCATTGAGCCGATCCTGCACGCGACTTGCGAGGTTTATAATACGAGAGCTTGCTGTCCATAAGCTGACGGAGACCTCGGAGCGACGAAATGACGGGTGGGCTCCATCAATTTCTCGACCGTAAGGCTCGGCGCTTCGCAAATGAATTAGTTCGAGCTGGACGGACTGCTGCCGGCACGCCGGAAGCGACGCCCGGAATTTCTCCGATGGCGAGTTCCCAGCCTTTTTGACATGGGCCACGTGAACCGCCCCCTCGGCTCATCGCCGCAGATCTCGACGGGCAAGTGCGCATGAGGCGGCTCTCGACCGTACGCGTTCGACTGAATGATCGGACAGCTGCATCCGCACTGGTTCAACAGAGTTTCTACCTCGAGCTCAGTGCAGTTTAGTCGAGTCGCGCCGCGACCGATGAACTCGAGCATCGACTGCGCTTTGTTGATCTCGCGTGAAACACGTTCCGGAATCCGTATTGCTGTCTCCTGGGACCCAATCAGCCCACTCTCTCGCAGGCTAATCCAAAATGATGTATCACCTGCTTGGTCGGAGGGCGCGATACCATTCTGCAGCAAGCTGGGCGTCAATGACGATCGCACTTGCTCGATGAAGTCATTCTCCGCCTGGCCCAAGACCTCGTCCCTCTGACTTCTTGTGCAGTTCTGGGCATCGCGAGTGTCGCTGCGAAGGATAGTCGTCATGCCCGTCGAACGCTGCTAGCGAGGCATTTATTTACTCGTTTACTGACTGCTCGGCCCGCTTGTCCTCAGCACTTGCGCACGGCTTCAGGTGTGTGAGCTGCACGATTTACTAACTCCACAGGCAGCACTCCGCTCTTTGGAGTGCCGACCGAATGATGCTGCAAATGGCCATGATTCCGACCTTCCCAATCAGAACGTCCTCGAGCTGCTACAGCTCGCATATTCCGCTGCCATCGACCATGGGCACATGCGTTGTGCATTACCAGCTCCCGCTCGAGCTGCCTGCGTGTCGGACATGGATCTAACCGCTCTCCGGTGTTGGCGCACCAATCAATCCTGTGGAGCGCCGGAATTGTGCAAGGCACACGAGCGGGACGCCGTAAAAACGCGAGGATATGCCGCGATTTCTCGTCACACGCGCGGTGTCGGATGATATTGATCGACAAGAGTTGCATGGCAGAAGTGCGGAGCCAAGGAATGACGGTCGCCATGCTTGAGACTCGGGGACCAAGTGAACTGAATCTGTGATGACTTCGATTGACGATACACTGAGTGAGATTAGAGGGCTGCGGAACGAAATCTGGCGCTGCCGCCGATCACTTAAAACTGTCCTACCTGGCGCGGAGCGCAAGGCCGTTGAGAAGCGACTGCTTGAACAGCTTTCTGCCTTTGAACGGCTCTTGTCGACGGCGTTTCCTTTGAGCTTGAGCCCTAAAATGTATTCGGCCAAGAGCACCACGATCGGGCGAACCGACTTCTCTGAAGCGCGGATCGAGAACGCCACAACACCATCAAGCGGTTCCTTCGGGAAGTCGAACAGCGGCTAACAAAAGAGGTTTCCTAGCTCAAGCTCCACCTTGAGCCCGGCAGTCCAGTCGAAGGTAATCCGAAGCTGAGAAATTCAAGGAAGACCGCGATGAAGCAAACCACCACGCTGACATTCCGGCGCTGAAGCTTCGAGCCCGATCGACTTTCGGCCACAAGCCGGCCAAACCCCGGCGCCCGCCCGTCTGTTCGAGTTCTGAAACTACCGCTCGGACGACTCACTCTCGATGAAGGACGACCGGAAGCCTGTTGAGACGTCGTTTCGGTCCGCCATTTTTCTCAGCCGCGATTGGCATTATGCGTCGGCATTCGCCGCGCAAGTTTTTGAAATTGTCCCTAAGACAAAACATGACCACGTCCATATCGCTACGCCCTGCAAAGCGGTCACAGAAGCGGATCACGTCTGGTCCGCACGAGATCAAGGCTTCCTCGGCCCGCCGATCTCGCGCGCGAGCGTGTCCTGTGCACCACGTCGCTGCGATCGCAATCGCAGCAAGGGCGGCCGCACAGCGATGCGCATTGCAAGTCCAGCCCATTTGTCGCTCTTGATTCACCAAACCTCTCTTAAGCCGCATATCCTTCACTATTTTCCTTTGCCCAGCGGCGTGATCTACTTACCGGATTGCGCCACCTCGGCAGCCACTGTCTCGCTGTTGCGGGGCCGGTGCAATAATTGCGCCCCCCCAAGATCGGCCGTTTAGCCTTGTGTGGCCATGTTGGCTCCAAACTGGCGTTCTGCTTCGCAATGCCTACAACCTGACGTTACGGTCGATTCAAGAACTTTGAGAGCCTGGTAAATGCGTGCATACGCACTGAGACGGGCATACCCAGATTGGAAAGGAGAACGAATTCGCGACAACTGCACGGCTGAACAGCTGACTCGCGGGAGTCAAAGAGTTCGTTACGATAAATTTCGGAGAAGCACAGAGGTTTGGACCGATAGGCCGCCTGCCGTCTTCATGGTGGGCAATTGCTTGAAATCAGCTCGGCTTGAGGTTTGTGGAGTCGACGCAGGTGACAGTTGCGACAATCACCATCCAGCCACGGTATCCTGGTCTCCGCCAGCGGGGCTCAAGGTCGAAGCCGCTGAGGCGCGCCGGCTGCTACTAACATTGACCTGCGGAAGGACGCGGATCGTGCGCTACGTTCGCCCTCGCGCACCTGGCGTTGCAGCGGAGGGCGGGGCACGCTGAAATGCGCCCGCGACCGGTGCTGGCGAGCAAGACCCTCCCCCGTAGCTGGCGGGCACTACATATCATCTCACATCAGCCCTTCTCTCCAAGCGCCCCGCTGCCGGCTTTCTCCTCCGCGCAGATCGGAAGATGCGCCAAATCGGATGACATGGACTTGTGCATCATTGACAAGTTTTACGGCCGCATATTCGCCAGAGCACCGTCTCCAATGCCCGAGGTGATGGTATTGTCCTCGGCTGCCATCTCGTAGCTCCTGCATGTGCGCTTGGTGACGCGAGCGTCCGAAGCCCTACAAAAGATGCGGCGATTCAGGACCCGGGGGAGGCCGACACCAGGCTTCGTTGTCCCTAGCCGCGTAGAGATTCCTTGAAACGGCACGCGGATTGCTGGGTAAGGATCAGGCAGTTGCCGCGAAGGAAGCGGTTGCGGCGGAGCCGGAGTTGCAATGAGCTTTATCCGATTCATCCCGATCGATCCGGCTTTGATGCTGCTTGCATCCGAGAATGCAGACGCCACGACTCCAACCGGCGCCAACTTCAAATCGGCTCCCAAAGCACTGGGATCCTTGATGCGAACGTCCAGCGCCGAGCCAGTATTAAGCTCTGGTCTGAGCCGACATCCCTACCGCCAAACCTCCCAAGTCGGGCCATTTGAGCATTCAGCAGAAGCCCTCCCTCGGGCCCGCCAAGCAGGGGGAGAGCCTCACGGTGACGGAAAGGTGCTTTGCCTCTCATTGGCAAGCGCACGGGGCAGCATCTGATTGCCACGATTACCGCGGCGCGGAGATGCTTAACAAGCCTCGGGTCTTAACACCGATCTGCAGTCCGCCGTCGCACCTATGCCCTCACGCGAGCAGAGATGCCGTTCTGGAGCGGAACAGACTGGAGTTGTCTGAGGCATGGCCATCGTCTCCGTTTCCGCGATTGTGCTCGTGACTTGGATGGGAAGATGCAACACAGGCGCAAGTTTATGAGAGAAGCAAAAAAGGGCTATATTGAGGTTGCATTCAACGGCTCTCTCTCAGGCATTCCGCTAGATGCGCAATTTAGGCTGCCAGCCAAAGGCGTCACAGCGATTTTTGGTCCGCCCGGGTGCGGCAAAACCACACTCGCGCGCTGCATCGCTGGCGTGCAGTGTCTGCCGAACGGATTCTGTGCAATCGACGGAGAGATTTGGCAGGATGAGACGACGTTTCGACCACCTCTTCTGCGTCGCGCCGCATATGTATTCCAGCTCCCAATCCTTCCTTCTCATTTGTCTGTACGGCGCACCCTCTTATATAACGCGTCATCGGAGCCGACACTGATCGATTTTGATGGTGTGGTCGAATTGTTCGCCTTGGCGCCACTGCTCGAGCGTTCGCTATCACATCTTTCCGCGGCCGAGCGACAGCGACTTGCTCTTGGCAGCGCGCTGATGGGCCAGCCTCGGCTACTTTTGATGGACGATCCGCTTATTGTGCTCGATCGTTCCGCCAAATGCGAGATCCTGCCATTTCTAGAGCGCATGCGGGAAACGCTCCCATTGCCGATGATCTACATCAGCAATGACATCGCTGATATCGAACGCTTTGCCGATCATCTCGTCATGATGAAAGACGGCGTCGTGATTTCGGCCGGGCCGCTCAATCACGTTCAGAGCGATCCGCTGCTTGCCAGGCGGGGCGAAGCGGCCGTATGTCTCGATGCCGTGGTCGGCGGCTATGATGGACGGTATGGGCTAATCATGCTCCGCCTCAAGACTGCGCGCCTTCTGATACCTGGAGTGCCGCTTAGACCGGGCTCACAGCTGCGGCTGCGCATCGCAGCGGGCGACGTTAGCATTGCGAGCGAGCCCCCGCGCGCAAGCTCTATCCTCAATGTAATTCCGGCACGCATCAAGGCATCACTGCCGTACGACGAGGCTCAGGTCACCTTGGTTCTGGCTCTTGAAACTGGCTGTTCTGGCGTGCCGCTTTTGGCGCGCATCACGCGGCGCTCCTTTGATGCGCTACAGCTCAGCAATGGAGCGGATGTATTCGCGGAGGTCGCGCGCGCCGTTCCGCTCGGGACCGCCGAGCGGTTGCTTGCAAGGTCCCCCACATCAGCATGAGAACGCCCGAGAGCCGTGAAGCGGTTTGCTCTGAGGAACGCAGAACGCGTTTGGACCAGACGCTTGCACCCCGCACCTCAGTGCGGTCGCGCAAAGGTCGAGTGTTCTCAGAAACGGGTTGTATGTGCTCCAGACGATCGTCACGTGAGTGCTGATCGAGGCACCAAGCGCGCCAGTATGCCTGTAGCCAACCCGCTGGGCTGGTCTTGTTCCGACAATTCCAATCCGGAGAACGGATGGCATATAGCTTGCTTCACCAGTGAAGTTAAGATCTACAAGAAAGCAAGATTGTGAGGACAGCATGCTCGGAATTGGGAGTCAGTTGCCGCCGTTTGAAATCACAGGCGTGAAGCCCGGCTTTCAAGCCCAGGAAGAAGAAGGACAGAGTGCATTCGAGACGCTGACTGAAACTAGCTTCCGAAAAAAGTGGAAGATCTTCTTCTTCTATCCCAAGGATTTCACCTTCGTCTGCCCGACAGAGATCGCTGAGTTTGCCCGGCTTTCCAAGGAATTCGCCGACCGCGACGCGGTTGTACTGGGCGGTTCAACTGACAACGAGTTCTGCAAGCTCGCCTGGCGGCGCTCACATGTCGACCTGCACAATCTACCAATCTGGCAGTTTGCCGACACAAAGGGAACGCTCGTCGATGGCCTTGGCGTGCGTTCACCCGAGGGGGTTGCCTATCGTTACACCTATATTGTTGACCCCGAAAACACGATCCAGCACGTCTACGCGACCAACCTCAGTGTCGGGCGCAGTCCGAAGGACACGCTGCGCGTTCTTGACGCGCTGCAAACCGGCGAGCTCTGTCCCTGCAGCCGCGAAATTGGCGGCGAAACCCTGACGGTTTCTTGAGGCAGCATGTCGTCGATCGAACAATTGAGCGACAGAATTCCCGACTTCGCGAAGGATGTCAGGCTTAATTTATCCACGTTGATGGCCGATGAGACGTTCTCGCCGCAACGAAAATACGGACTGCTGCTGGCAAGCGCGATCGCCACCGGCAATGCAGCCCTGATTGATGCAGTGGAATCGGACGCATGCGCGGTGATGACATCTACGGCGATCGTAGCAGCGAAAGCCGGAGCCTCCGTAGTGGCAATGAACAACGTATACTACCGCTTCGCTCACCTCGTTTCCAACCCGCAATATAAGACGATGCCGCCACGGCTGCGTATGAACGTGATCGGCAATACCGGCATGGACAGGTCCGATTTTGAGCTGTGGTCGCTTGCGGTCTCCCCCATAAACGGCTGCGGTGCCTGCATCGATGCCCACGAGAAGACGCTGCGAGTGGAGGGCGTCAGCTCCGAAGCGATCCAGACCGCCGTGCGCTTTGCCGCGAGCGTTCAGTCAGTGGCGATCGCAATTGGGGCCGGCAGGCCCAACCCCTCTCAGGCCCGGGGCTGATCCTTCCTCTGCGAGCGCATTCTGGCGCCACTCAGTGGCGCCAGAACCAGTCCTTCTGGCTCCCGAAATGGCGTGACATCCGCAATGTCATGTTGCGCAGCGTTCCCCATGAAAAGTGTTTTGCTCCAGGTGCCGAGCAAGTGACTCGGATGGGCCACAGATACGGTGAGATCCTGGACATCGGTCGCAGCACGGCCCTTCGTTCCACCATCACCCAAACTTGAATAGCACTCCATATCCGCCGCGCGGATGGCTCCATTGGATGTCGCCGGTGGGCTCGGCGATCACGCGGCAGGTACCGCACTCGATGCAGCCGTCAACTGTTATCTCGACCTGGCCGTCGCCGTTCAGCTCGTAGCATCGCGCGGGGCAGGCTTTCAAAAGTGCAAGTAGCTGCGGCGATGGAGTCGTGTGCGCACGGATCTTGACGTGAGGGTGACCGACGTCGACAACATAGCGGTTGTAATACAGCTTGTCTTCGACGCGCACTGGGGCTTCGACATTCATGCTTTCGCTCTCCATTGTTGGATTTCACACTGCTGCGGTCAACGCCAGGCCCGGGCAAACCGACAAGCATCACCGAACAGACCTGTCCATGATCGCGCCTTGACAAAGGATTGCAGGGTCGCCTTCTCCTTCTCAGCCTTGGGCGTACCATCGATTCGCACAAAGTTTTGCATCGCCTTCGAGATGAGCTGCGGATAGGTGAGAAAGAAGTTTTGTGAGTGGGTATGCATCAGGGGCGGCAAATCCTTGTACTTCTTTAGATCTTTGATGACGAAGGAATCGTCCAACATCTTCTTGTAGATCGACAGATTTGTCGCGCTCATCGGCTCGCCGCGCGATTTCACCAGACTTATCGCTTCGGCGGCGATGCGGCCGGAAGTCATCGCGAGATTGGAGCCCTCACGATGAATGGCATTGTTGAGTTGGGCCGCATCGCCCACCACGACCCAGCCTTCCCCATAAAGCTGCGGGATGGACTTGTAACCGCCTTCAGGAATGAGATGCGCCGAGTACTCCTTGACTTCGGACCCTGCTATCAGGGGCGACACAGAAGGATGTCTCTTGAATTGATCGAGCAGGCCGTAGGGGGTCTGGCCCGTGCGATGGAAGTCGGCGACAAGACAACCGATGCCGAGCGAAATACACTCTTTGTTGGCGTAGATGAAACCCATTCCAGTCATGCCGCGGGAGATGGTACCGGCCGCCTCGATCACGACGCCTTCATCGCCCTTGAGATTGAACCGCGCCTCGATAGTTTCGCGAGGCAAGAAGTGCATTTCCTTCACCGCGAGCGCAACGTTATCGGGTGTCGGGCGGGCGCGCAGGCCCGCGCGCGTCCCGAGCAGGCCATTGACCCCTTCGGCCAGCACGACGACATCGGCATGTATTTCGCCGTCTCGGCGATCTGTACGAACACCGACGACCCGTTCACGGTCGTCCCGTGCGAGTTCTGTGACGTTCGTCTCGCACAGCACGGTCGCGCCAGCCTCCCGCACCTTGGAAGAGAACCATTTGTCAAACTGTGCGCGGATAATCGTGTAGCGGTTTGGCCGCTCCTCGTTGAAGTCCTCCGATCGGTAATGCATGCCGACGTGGGAGCGATCGTCCATCATCCAGAACCGCTGCTCGATAAGGTGACGTTCGAGCGGCGCCTCCTCTCGAAACTCCGGGACCAGCTTTTCCATCATGTCGGCATAAAGGATGGCGCCCTGCACATTCTTCGATCCGGGATATTCGCCCCGCTCGAGTTGCAGCACCTTCATGCCGCGTCTTGCCATGGTCAATGCCGCCGCGTTGCCGGCCATACCGGCTCCGACCACGATCGCATCGAATCTCTCTTCAATCATCATCATCTCCTCTAGACCGCGATCCGGGCGCGCGAATTCGGCAAAAGCCGGGCACGAAATGCGGCCGTCAGCGCCGGTAGCAATTGTATGGCATCACTGACGATCGCGAGATGGGCGAAGTCGAAGATCGGAGCGTTCTTGTCAGTATTAACGGCGACGATCAGATCCGCGCCCTCCACGCCAACCCGGTGCTGAATCGCTCCGGAAATGCCGGCGGCAATATAGAGCTTTGGCCGGATGGTTTTGCCCGTCTGGCCGATTTGCCGGTCAGACGTAACCCAGCCTTTTTGCACCAGAGGACGCGAGCAACCATATTCAGCGCCAAGCAGTGTTGCGAGCTCGCGCACCAATCGAAAGTTCTCAGGCGATCCCAATCCCAGACCGCCCGCAACCACGACATCGGCATAGGCCAGATTGGACGTTTCTGCATCGCGGTCGGGCAGGAACGACAGTATTTTTGTGACAATATCGTCTTCGATAAGGCCGAGCGGATGGACGATCATACGAGCGGCATCGCGTACCACGCGCTCAGGCATCGGCATGACCCGCGGGCGGACGGTTGCCATCTGCGGACGATAATTCAAGGTATAGATCGTGCAGAGCAGCGACCCGCCAAAGGTCGGGCGCGTTGCCGCAAGCGAACCATCGGCATCGACGTCCAGCGCGGTGCAGTCGGCAGTGAGCCCCGTCGACAGGGTGGTCGCCACGGAACCTGCGAGGTCCCGACCGAGCGTCGTCGCCCCCAATAGCAGGATCTCGGGCTTGTAGGTGTTGACGAGTTCAGTTAGCGCTTTGGTATAGGATTCGTTCCGGTAATCCGACAAAACATTGTCGCTCACGAGATAGGCCAGATCGGCGCCATAGCAAAAGGCATCAAGCGCAGCGTTACGTGTATGCTGCCCCTCCGGACCGATAACGACAGCCGCAAGGTTCACCTTTAGCCTGTCGGCAAGCCTGCGCCCCGCACCCATGAGCTCCCAGGAAACCGGATGCACCTTGCCGCGCTCCAGTTCAACGAAGACCCAAACGTGCTTGTACGCCTTAAAGTGCTCCGGCAGGTCTTTTTTCGCTGCTGCGCGGTTGGCCGCCGTCGGCATGGCCGCTCTGGTGACATTGTTCATACTCTAAATTCCCTCAAAGATAGGCGCGCCCGCGCCACAGGTTCGCTTTCTAGCTTCGTTAACTGAAGATCACCTTTGGTCAGCAAGTGGCCGGTTGCTCTGCCCCGTCAGCTTGGTCCGACCGGCTGCACAACAAGACCCATGGTGGCGATAGACGTACCGGTCAGGCCGGAGAGGTCTTCCACTCTGGAGCCTTGCGCGCGGGGTTCGACGAACGCGACCGCCGCCGCCAGGGCACCGCCGTGATTCTGACCGGTCGCTTCCATGCCTGAGTTGGCGAGTCCGTTCGCTGCGCAATACCTGCGCG
Source organism: Bradyrhizobium sp. NBAIM01 (assembly GCF_020194115.1). NCBI lineage: Bacteria > Pseudomonadati > Pseudomonadota > Alphaproteobacteria > Hyphomicrobiales > Nitrobacteraceae > Bradyrhizobium > Bradyrhizobium sp. NBAIM01. The sequence continues at coordinate 11,596 of NZ_JADYVU010000017.1, forward strand.
TCACTTTCGGCCCAGCGGCTCCACATAGAATATGGCGACGAGGGCGATCCCGGCAACGCACCTGTCAGGCATTCCATCTCAAGCCTCCAGCGCCGACAACCCGTATGGGCCGACCTTGGCCCTCTTCCTGAGGTGCTATCCGCCATGAGATCGATACAAATCTGAGCGGAATTGAGGGCCGATCCGATGCGGAAGACGATGTGCATGCCCTCTCCAGCTGTAGCGCGAACCGACGACTTCGCTATTGACCACCATCTCACCGTCAGTTCGCTCGCGTCAAAGACCATCTCGAACGGACCTGCGCGATTGTAGGCCGTGAGATGATGCCGCAGCGCTCGCAGGCAGTGAAAGCAGCATCATGGTCTTCCTTCAATCTCATTTCGGACGATTACCATCTGTCGGCAGCGACGATCTGATCGTCAGGACAACAGCAAGTGTCGTACCAGTTGCAAAAACCATTGAAAGTCAGGCGAAAGTATTGGTTTGGCAGACACTTCAAATGGCCGCTGATACTCTGGACACGACCAGTCCAGACATGGGTCGGGAATACGACAGGCGCCGCTCGGGTCATGGCTGCAGAGAGTTGACCCGGATGAAGACGAAGGCCCCACATCGGGGTGCCACGGCGCCCGTCGGGTAAACCTTGCTTGCAGTGGAGCGCGAGATCACTTCAGCTCGCTCAAGGCGACAAAGGCCACGGCCTTCTTAGGGTCTGCGACGGCATCCTTCAAAACCTTGAACACTCGCTGGTCGATCGGTGTCGATGACACGAAATCGGCATAGGCCTGCTCCAGCATCGCCTTGCATCGAGCTCTGATTTCCGGCTCTTCGGCGCCAGTAAATTGCTCTTCGGCAAAATATTGTCCCATGCGCTTTAGGATGTGAAGGCGCGCGACATTTACGATTTTGGGGTCGTAATCGACGCCAAGCAGCGAGAAAAAATCCTCTGCCGACGAGGCCTTGCTGAGCCGATCCAGGATACCGGCTGGCGTGGATGAGCTGATCATCGAAAATTCTCCTTCGGATTAGCTCTGGACGGTCAATGAGACGGGGTGGCGCCTGTTGACTGCTGCCGTCCTGCCTCTCACAGCTGGAGCGCCATCGCCACAGCCCGACTCCGGAAAGCGGTGCTCTCAACTTCGCTGCCCAGATCGGCAGGTCCGCCGGTGACGAAGCAAGTCCCGATGAAGATCCGGGATCAATGGCCAATCCACGATCTAGGTTGACGCTCGTCAGGACGGTCGTCGGACCGGAAATCAGCCGCGCGAGAAGATGCCGATTGGCAGTCCGGGGACGGCTCGTCATTGGGTTGGAGATCACCGGAACGGGAAGTAAGATCTGGAGGTGAGGTCGCGCCAGGGGATCTGATGTGCGAAAGCTGGACGCCGCTCGCGCCATCAGCGACATCGGACACTGTCCTTGCGGCGCGTCGGTTTGCGAAGGGTCGACGCAAACGTTGCTGGACACGGCTTTTCACGCGGGGTGGGTTGCCAAGCATCCGCACACGTCGCGCCAGATCGCCGCCACGGTTTCGCGCTCGACCGGCAGCTTGTGCTCGATTGCATATTTGCGGACTTGCGACAGGATCTGCCTGGCTTGATCGTCGCTGGCGACGAGCTGCAGTTCATCGAGTAACGCGGTGATCGCCGCAAGTCCGGAATGCTTGCCGAACACAAAGCGGTTGTAGCGGCCAAGCAAAACGGGATCAAGCGATTGATAGGTGCGTTGATCCTTCAAAAGGCCAGCGACATGAATGCCGGATTCGTGCGTAAATACATGCTGTCCGACGATCGCCTTGTTCATAGGAATTGCACGTGCGGCCGCGGCTGCTACCACCGTAGCGACGTTCTCGAGCTCCGGGAGTATGATGCCGGTCTCGCGCCCGTAGAGCTGCTTGAGTGCGACCGCGATTTCCTCGAGCGGTGCATTTCCGGCCCGCTCGCCCAGCCCGATGACGGTCACTGAGGCGTGGCTCGCGCCAGCCCTGATGGCGGAGAGCGTGTTCGCAGTTGCGAGTCCTAGATCATCGTGACCGTGAAATTCGAGTTCGAGATCGGTAGTCGCGCGCAAATTTCCGACCAGCGCGCAGGTTGCGTCGGGATCGAGCACACTGAGCGTATCTGCAATACGAAAGCGACGCGCCCCCGCGGCTTTGGCAGTCGCCATCAGCCTGATGAGAAAATCAATGTCGGCGCGGGAGGAGTCCTCACCACCGACGGCGACCTCAAGTCCGCGCTCACAGGCATAGCCTACCACGCGCTTCACCCGTTCTAGCGCCAAGTCGCGATGACCACCTAGCTTGGCCGCGATCTGGACATCGGAGGTCGGGATCGACACATTGATCATGGACACCTTTGCTTCGATCGACGCGTCGACATCAGATTCCCGCATCCGGCACCAGCCTATGGTGGTCAGCGGAAGATCTGCTTCGACAATGGTGCGGATCGCGGCGATCTCCTCGTTGCCCATCGCCGGCGTTCCTGCCTCGATCTCCGTGACTCCGGCCCGCGCCAGCGCCTGCGCGATCGCCAGCTTTTCCTCTGCGGTGAACGCAACGCCAGGTGCCTGCTCGCCGTCGCGCAATGTCGTGTCGTTGAGCACGGTAGGCTTGGCGCGCACCTGGTCGGACCAAGACGACTTGGCGGCGGTGCTGGCGGCAATCACGCGAGAGCTCCTCATTGTTTGACCTACTTAGGCTTCAGCAACCAGCATGCCAGCCTGCCGTCCCGACCAACCCATTGACGACTCTCCCGCTTCTCTCCTCGACCTTCTTGAGCAAATGAATTGTCGCAAATGCGACAGGTCATGAAGCGGACGCCTTGCGTGTTGCTACGCCGAGTTCGAATGTTAGCAATTGCGGCTCGCCAGGATGTGAGAATTGTCGCGGAGCACTTGGGGGCCGCCGCGGCCTTGAACACATGGTCACTCGCTCGCATGGAAACGGCGTCAGCCGCGCCCTCAACGTCCCGCGCGGCTTACCAAATCCGGCGAGGCTTTCTCGGATGACTGGCCGATAGCGGACCTTTGTGACAGTTCAGATGGCGAGTCGCCGGCAACCACCGGCCGAGCCGCCTGCAACAGAACATCGCGCCGGGGCTCGGTCATCCGGCTCTCACCGCTTTCTTCGCCGAAGCAGAGGTTGAAGTCGTCACATTGCTTGCACACAGGTGTTTTGCACATCACGAGGCCTTCATTCTCGCAAAGCATGCGGTAGAAGAAGCGCTTCCAGCGCATATTGTTGACATTGCGCGTGGCGAGCGGCGCGAAATGGCGGCTCAGCAGCCGAGATAATTCGCCACGATTGCGCAAGCCGAGAGCTCCCCACAGATGGCCTGGCTCAATGGCGCGGCGCGCGATCATCGCAGCCAGCCAGCTGCCGATATCCCCCTCCGTCGAGCGTTGCTCGAGCAAGAGATCGCGCAGCATCACGATCTCGTCATCCTCTTCGCACTTGGGAGCCGAGAGCTGCTCGGCGAGCTTGACCTCAACCGAGGGAAAGTACTCCTCCAGCAGAGCCGCCAGTTCATCGCCGGACAGGCCTGCCTTCTCGGGGAGAGAGCCACCATCCATTGTGGCAGCCGCCAGGATAGACGCCAGGATATGGCGATCGAGATTGCTGTCGGTGGCAGTATCGCCATCTGCAGGAGGCACACCGGTGAGCAGGCGGTAGGTTGCAATTCCCCTGTGCATCTGGCTCTTGGCATCAACGGCAACCATCAACGAGAAGTGCGCTTCGGACATAATTTCGCAGGTTCCACAGTCGTCCGCTCTCCCCCGCCGCATCCTGGTTTTCGTCAGGGTCGATCGCCAGGATGCCGGCCTCCCGGGATGGGCGGTGAGGGAGACCGGCATCCGTTGCGGCCCTTCGCGAGGGCCGCGACTCGCGACCTTTACAAGGCCGCGAGTTCGGCGGCGGTCTTGCCGATGATGGATTCGTCCACCGGCTTGATAATGCCATGCTCCATCAGCATGTCCTCGAGCTCGTCCATGGAGATCGGGGTCGGAATAATGCCTTTGCCGCCATTGTTGTGAACCTTGGTCGCAAGATTGCGATAGTGATCGGCCTGCTTGGAATCAGGTGCATATTCCAGCACCGTCATGCGGCGCAACTCGGCATGCTGCACCACGTTGTCGCGCGGCACGAAGTAGATCAGCTGAGTGCCCAGCTTTTTGGCCAACGCTTCCGCCAACTCCAGCTCCTTATCGGTCTGCCGCTCGTTGCAGATCAGACCACCCAGCCGCACGCCACCAGAGTTCGCGTATTTCAGGATGCCCTTTGAAATGTTGTTTGCGGCATACATCGCCATCATTTCACCGGACATCACGATATAGATTTCCTGCGCCTTGTTCTCTCGTATTGGCATCGCAAAGCCACCGCAAACGACGTCGCCGAGCACGTCGTATGAGACATAGTCAATGTTCTCGTAGGCCCCGTTCTCCTCCAGGAAATTGATCGAGGTGATGACGCCGCGGCCGGCGCAGCCGACACCTGGCTCAGGACCACCGGACTCCACGCAGCGAATATCCTTATAGCCGACCTTCATTACGTCCTCGAGCTCGAGGTCCTCCACGCTGCCGGCGCTCGCTGCAAGACTCAGAATCGTGTCTTGCGCCTTGGCGTGCAGAATCAGGCGGGTCGAGTCCGCTTTCGGATCGCACCCGACAATAAGGATTTTCTGACCCATCTCAGCCAGCGCCGCCAGCGTGTTTTGCGAAGTGGTCGACTTGCCGATGCCGCCCTTCCCGTAGAACGCGATTTGTCTCAGTGAAGACATGTTGCTCTCCATCAACCGATTTACCAAAAGTTGCGCGGGTTCTTGCGCGCGAGCTTGTTTCTCTCTCAGAAACGGGGCACACGGGTTCGAGGGAAGGAGCGCATCGCTCGTCTTACGCGTCGGCGTGCACTCAGCCCTCAGTCAGTGTTGCTGCCGCTTATCAGCAACCGCCGTGCCAACGCTTGACCTCGCTCCTTAAGCTTCTGATTACGTTTATGGAAACCAACCAGCTGGTCAGTGATCCCGGCTTTTCGGGAGCTGACATGATCTGCGCGACTGTCTGAAAGCGAACAACGACCACGGCCATCAACGCGAAATGCCGATCTGACGGGACCTGTTCCGATGGCTCAGGTATGGAACGGCACTTGCTGCGGCGAACCAGGTAATTTGAGGAGAGTGAATATGCACGTCGGAGTCGAGAACTGGCGGACCAGAGGGCAGTGTTGCACATGCGGTACGGCGCTTGTTGCGCTGACACTGGAGATGATCGGCAGTAACTTCGAATGTGCTCTCGGAAGCAGCAGCGCCGTGCCAATCGTTCCGTTCAGCGCGCCCACATAGGTATGTCGTGGCGACAATCACCTTTTATCAAAAGCCCGGCTGCGCCACTAACGCGCGTCAAATTGAAGCGCTGAAGTTCGCCGGCCACCACGTAATCGCCCAGGACATCCGGAAGGAGCCATGGGATGAGGAGGAATTGCGCAGCTTCTTCCGCAATATGCCCGTCGACTCCTGGTTTAACCGAGCGGCGTCGCGTATCAAGTCAGGCGAAGTCAATCCCGGTACTATCGACGCGGCAAGCGCACTCACATTGATGATAGGACGAAGACCGCTGATCGACGTAGATGGGGCACGATGTGCCGGACTTGATCATGAGCTCGCTCTCTCGCTGCTTGGCGGCGAGACCCATATCGATGGATGCTGCACGAAGCAAACCGCACGCGTTATCCGCAGACGTGAAGAAAACGGCGGAACGTAACCCCCAAGGCCGGCATTCGAGCGCGATATGGGCGACGCCGCCACGGCGCAGCTACTCGCGCGGCACGTGTCAGCCAGCACCCGTCGGCCGTACACGTGAAGGAAACGCAAGTGGGAAACGGCGCTGAGGTTAGGGCACGCGCTCGATGAGATTGACTTGTCCGGGTTGATCAAATGGAGACCTCTTTCTGGTCCTATTCTCGCGTCAGAACTCGTAAGTGATGCCCCCGCTGGCGAGCCATGTGTCGATATGAGCCGCCCGCTTACGGCGATCGCATTACGGTCGCGGCGTACTCCGGCCAGCTCAGGCCCCGCGAGAGTAATGGGAGGCGACGTCTCACGAGGGAGTCGGGCGCGGCGACAACCTCCTGCCCCGGGCCGATGCCAAGCGGTCTTCAGCGCAGCCAGGAGCCGATGGGTACCACTCGAGACCGCAACAGCATAGGCGGCCAAGATAGACTGCGCGTACTCAAAGCCTTCAGTGATCTGCCTGTTGGAGATTTGCTGCGAACACGGCAGCGTTTCCACGGCCGGGATCTCCGCGGAGTCGGCATCGGACCGTGGATTGAGAAACGCATTTCTGTGCACTGTGTGCGTGCCGTCAAGCCGATGCTCGGCTAGCTCAGCGCACTCCGCTCAACATTCCTTCTAGCCAATACTATGCCGGTCGCTCGCGTCGGATCGGTCGTAATCTGCACGCAGTGATCCGATCCATCGAGCAGATGAAGGTCGAAACGCGCAAACTGTCGGAACGGCTGATCCGCTATATCCGACGCGTCACAGCACACGCACGCAAGCTGCGGAAAGTGGAGCCGAAGCTCGATCAACGGGCTCATCTCCACACCATCGTGTGAAAGCAGCCGCTCGATTTCGATCAATTCCTCCTCGATGAGCCCCATCGTGGCTCCTCTATGACTCGTTGAAGGTGGTTCGTCATTGCCAGAACAGACACTCCGGATCGGCATTCAATTCGTCGATTGCAGACGTCAAGCGGTGGTAAAGGCTATAAAATTCCCAGTTCCCTTGCGCGTGATTCTTGCGAAACACTTTCCAGATCCCGCTCACGGCATCATAACGAATCAGCGCGACATCGATGAGAGCGCCATCCTTGTCGATGTTGCGCGAGCAACAGGGGCTCTCAATGCGATAGCCGTCCCTCACCGGCGTCACGTGGGGCGTGACATAGAGATAGCGCTTGCGCGAGCTCAAGCTGCGCTCGATCCGCTTGCGATCGAGCTCGTTGGGGTGAGGCACCAGCCCGGCTTTTACGGTCCTCAGCAGCGCGGCATTCATGACGAAAGCCTCTCTTCAAAGCACTGTGATTTCTTCTTCAAGACAGCCGATGAGCAGCTGCTCGCCGAAATCGACGATATAGATCGGCACGTCCGCTTCGGTATGGATAGCGACCTTAATGATCTCGCCGATCGCTCCAGCGGCGAGCAGGACTCCGTCGGGCTCTCTATTGGGAAATGAGTGGTCGTTGATGAGGTCGACTGCGGTTTTGACCCGCTGACCGCGCCGATATTTCGGAAAACTGGGCTGAGTCATGATTCCTCCGGCAATGGCGGATCATCGATCTGTTCGCAGGCGTCTGCCGGCTCTAATTCCTTGCGCTTCATGCCAACGCGGTAGCCGCTTTCTAGAAACTCCACGCCGTAGATGTAGAATTGCTGCAGGAACGTGCCGATCGAGACGACGTAACCCACCTCTCCCTTTCTAACCAAGATCTCGCCAATCTCCTTGCCGCCATAGGTGCCATCATTGCGGATGTTGCGATTGGCGCGCAGCTTTTGGCCAAAGCTAAAGACCGGCGGATCGCTGAGCTCGACGACGTCGGTGTCTCGAACAATGCTGTTCATGTAGCGCTCCCCATAGATCGCTCCCTCGTAGCGATGCAGCAACGCACCCTGGTCCACCGCAGGCGAGATCCTCGCATCACTTGGTGCTCGCACGGCATCGTCGGTCACATCAGCGACGGCGGCGCTGCCTAGTAGACCGCTCTCATCGAGAAGCACCTTTAGACCGCAGCCCAGAATGAAATGCCGCCAGGGCCGTGCCGACGACTCGCAACAGCGCTATCGTAGCTCAATCCAGAGCACTCGCCCTCCGTGAGGGAAGACCGAACGTGGGCGCCGTGTTCAGAACCAGCTCTTGGCATGCCGTTCCTAGGTGCTCACGCTCTACGTTGGCGCTTGGTAGCGAGGCAAGGACGTGTCAATCACGCAGGTATTGTCGACCGGACAGACCGCGACACATTGCGGCTCGTCGAAATAGCCGACACATTCGGTGCATTTCGCCGCTTCAATGACGAAGTTTCCTCGCACCTCCGAGATGGCAACGTTCGGGCACAAGGGTTCGCAGGCTGAGCAACTCGTACACTGCGAGGCGATGATCTTGAAGGGCACATACTCCTCCTTACGCCACAGAGATCAGCGCTGCCTGCCGGATCGCGGCGTCGCCGCGCTGCGTGTGCTGGATCTCCCCCCGTTTCACCTTATCCAGATAGGATCTGAACCAGGCGATCGTCGACTTCTCAATGAACTCGTGGGCGTATTGATCGACGGGCTCGACCCCCGCCTTGATCAGATTGCTTTTCGGGCAGCCGCCGATCTTGGCCACGAAAACCGCATGGCAGTCATGGATGCCGCGCATGATGGCGGAAAGCCTGTCCTCCTCGCCATAACCGCCCTGGCAGTAAACGTCCACGCGGCGGTGGCCGACGAACTTGGCGCCGGATGTAGAAAGTTCGTATACTTGGAATTCCTTTGCATGCCCAAAGTGCTCGTTGATCAATCCCGAGCCCTTGGTTGCGACGGCCACCAGAAGAGTGATCGCGCTCATCTCTCCGGCAAATTCCGCAAGCTCCTTTTGGCCGGCCGCGACTTTGGCGGCACGCTCATCCTCTATCCTTTCCTGATAAGCCCTGCGCATTTCTAAGTCATATTGGACGTCCATTTTCATGACCTGATCGGTCGTGAACTCCGCCCTGCGATCCTCCCCGAGTAGACCGACCGCATCGGCGCGGCACTGGCGGCAATGCCGCATCATGTTTATCTCCCCTTCACAAGCATTTTGCAGCGCCCGCAATTCCTGCGCCGTCGGTCCGCGCTGACCATTGAGGCCAAATACCGTGCCATGCGCGGGCGCGGAGATCAGCGGCATGATGTTGTGAAGGAAGGCACCACGCGACTTCACCGCCTTGTTGACCTCGACGAGATGGTCATCGTTGATGTTTGGGATCATCACCGAGTTGACCTTGCACAGGATACCCCGTTCGCTCAGCATCTCGAGGCCTTGCAGCTGGCGATGAGTGAGTATCGTCGCCGCATCGATGCCGGTGTAGCGCTTGTGGTTGAAGAATATCCACGGATAGATCTCGGCGCCGATTTCAGGATCGACCATGTTTATGGTAATAGTGACGTGGTCAATATTTGCCGTAACGATGGTGTCAACATGGTCCGGCAAAGCCAGTCCGTTGGTTGACAGGCACAGCTTGATGTCGGGAGCCGCTTTGGCGACCAGCTCGAATGTTTTGAAGGTCTTTTCTGGGTTGGCCAGGGGATCGCCGGGACCAGCGATGCCAAGCACCGTCATCTGCGGAATGGTGGTCGCGACCGCAAGCACTTTTCTGACCGCCTGCTCAGGGGTGAGCTTCTCGCTCACCACACCCGGACGCGATTCGTTGGCGCAGTCGTATTTTCGGTTGCAGTAATTGCACTGGATGTTGCAGGCGGGCGCGACCGCTACATGCATTCGTGCGTAATGATGATGTGCTTCTTCGCTGTAGCAGGGATGGCTCTTGACCTTTTCCCAGATTTCGTTCGGCAAATCGCCTTGTCCTGCCCGCGAGCCGCAGCTCGCCTGGCCGGGCTTCGCTGAAGCGCTGCAGCCCTTATGTTCTCCGGCGGGCTGTATCAGATTGCCGCTATCCACCGCAGCTTTGACATATTCTCCGCGTCCGACCACCGCGTTCATTTTCTTTTTACCCTGCAGGCATCATCGGCCTCCCACGACCATCCGCGAGCGAGCCTCAACAAGCAGTAGCAACTTGCATGCCATAGCGGAGACAGTGAATTTCAGCCAAACGCCAGCGAGTTAGCGAAAGGATCGGCGCTGGGACATGTAAGAACAGAAATGACGCGCTTGTTGACAATGCGACAGATACAGTCGTCATGCTCACGCCCAGCTCCATGGCTTGCGCATTCATTCTCGCGCTAAGCTCGCGGGAAGCTGGCTTCATCTGAATGGGGTTTCCTTTCGTTAAGGCTCTCACAATATGCCGATATGAGCTGGCGGATTCGCTTCACAAGGCCACTACTAGGTAAGCAGTAGCTCAACCGCGCAAGCGAGCCCCAATCGGCAGCCGTGCAAGGCGTTGTTCGAGTAGAAAGCGGAGCTAGTTGCGAGAGAGCGCGTCCGGATCGGCGATCGCATGGTGGGTTGTCGCCCGAGCGCTTGACGATCTGCCGCGCATAGCTACGCAACAGCTGTTCGTGAAACGATAGCCCATGAAGAGACAGGACTGTCAGGGTTCGCCTTTCCGTGATGATGTCCGGATTTGGCGTTTGAATGTCGATTTCGGTCAACGCCTCGACGTAGTCAGCGTCGGAAATAACGAAGTTGTTGGCCCGCTGCACGCTGTTATGCGGCTTGTACAGCACCGCCGCCCAGCTGCCAGCCACGGCACTGTCGACCTCTTGGCAAGCCGAATCGTAACAGTGATACCAGCGATTCTCGCCAATGCCGCGCGGGTGATATTTTTCACTTCGGCCATCCATCGCGCTTACCCAGCGCCGCGCGCATTGTGCCATCATACCAAGTGTCTACTATGACGGGCAGCGACAGCGACGCAAGATGGTGGTGGAACCGCCTCGGCTCGACTGGCCGAGCGAAGGCCTGCGTGATCAATGCCATCACCGCGGATCGACTTTTGCTGACTCCATATGCTGCGCCGACGCCCACGCATTGACTATCGCGCCGACGCCGCAGCGCGACCTTGTTGGCGAAGAAGCCGGCCAACACCCCTGGTGTGGTCGGCACATCGGATCTACACAATCCGGCAAGACGAGGACCGACATAGGGAACAATGCTCCGGCCCTCAGCCGGCAGCGATGTCCACGAGAGTTACCTTTGTATCGGCCGTATCGACAAAGTCGATCTGCAGAGGCGCCTTCAGGGATCGTCCCCGTTCTCGCCTCGTTTTTTTGCGTTGATTGTGATCGGTAATCGTGTGTCGCTCGCCATCTCGGGCAAATCGAGCACCCAACCATTAGCTACTTTGATCCAGCCGCCCCATAGCGTCTCGTACTCGGAATCCACAATTGGCTCTTCGAGATCCTTTTTTGGCACGTAGATCGACAGGCCGGCGTCCGGAGAGCGGCGGATCATGATCTTCACGAGGTCAACTCCCTGACTGTGACGCGGGAGGTGGCGCGCAGGCGAGCTACGATGTCGGACACTGCGCAGACGACCTCATCGACGTCCGCGACGGAGGTTTCACGTGACAGAGAAAAGCGCACCGCGCCACGCATCCGCCACGCCGGCACCTGCATGGCCCGGAGAACATGCGATGGCTGCATTGAACCGGAGTTGCAGGCCGATCCGAGCGACACGGCGATCCCTGCCCGATTGAGATGGTGGGCGATGACTTCGCCTTCGAGATGGTCGAAGGCAATAGAGGCCGTGTTCGCTAACCGATTGCTGACATCGCCCAGCGCAACGCACTCGCCGTTATACAAAATTCCCTGCTCAAGGCGGTCGCGCAACGCGCCAATGCGAGCGCGCTCCGGTTCGAGCCGCTCCGCCGCGATCGCGGCAGCCTTTCCCAGGCCAACGATGCCGGGAATATTCTCAGTCCCGCCGCGGCGCCCTCGCTCCTGTGATCCGCCGCAGATCAGCGGCTGGAATTTTGTTCGTTTGCGCAAATATAGCGCGCCGATTCCCTTGGGCCCGTGCAATTTGTGCGCGGAAAGCGATAGCATGTCGATCGCACTGTCCTTCAGGTTTACGCGCACCTTACCGATAGCCTGGACAGCATCGGTGTGGAACAGCGCGCCCGCCTCACGGGTCAACCCGGCCAAAAACTCCACAGGAAACGTCGTTCCGGTCTCGTTGTTGGCCCACATAACTGAGGCAATCGCTGTGCGTGGCCCGAGCGCGCGGCGAAACGCCTCGATGTCAAGCCTGCCGCGGGAATCGACCGGTACGATGTGCGTCTTGACTCCTCTTGTCGCCAACCGCTTAGTTAGCGCAAGAACGGCGGCGTGCTCTACCGAGGTAGTGACGATCTCGTCGCGGTCTTCCTGCGTCGCAAGCGCAGAGAGGATCGCCGTATTATTGGCCTCGGTCCCTCCCGAAGTAAAAACGATTTCATGAGCGTATGCATTGCCTAGCAGGCCTCGCAAGCTATGCCGGGCGTCCCTCAGAGCGACTGCGACCTCCTCGCCAAAGGCATGCGTCGATGAGGGATTGCCGAATTGCTCGGTGAAGAACGGCAACATGGCTTGCACGACGGATGGATCGGCCCGGGTCGTTGCATTGTTATCGAGGTAAATCGGCACTCAATTCTCGCTCAATCCACTGACTCGCCTGCAGCAGAAACGGGGATCGGGCGGACCATTTCGCCGAATTTATAAGCCAGCCTCGTCTGAATGCCTTCCAGCGCAACCTTCGAAAGCCTATCCAGCGTGAAGGCACCGGTCCGCCTCCTGCTGCCATCGTTGCCGATCGGCTGATAGTCGCCACCATCGCATTCCGGATTGGGTCGGATGTCTTGGAGAGCTCCGAGAATGCGACGCTCTGGGTCTGTCGCAGTGCACGACGATTGCCTCAATTGTTCTGGTCCGGCCGGCATGCCTCGATATCTCCTCTTCGTCAGCTGAACGATTTGTTCTTCAGCTGAACGATTTTCCGCAGGAGCAGTTCGCGGTGGCGTTCGGGTTATGAAAGGTAAAGCCAGAGCTCTCTAGTGCCATCACGAAATCGATGGTCGTGCCGACCAGATGCTCACGGCTGTCGTTGTCGACAAACACCTTCAAACCGTCGCATTCGATCACGGTATCGTCAGGCTTCGGTTCCTCGGCCAGACCCATCTTGTATTTAAATCCATTGCAGCCGCCTGCTTCCACCATAACGCGCAGACCGCCGGTCGGGTGCGTCGACGATGAAATCGCGCTCTTGATTGCATTCACTGCGCTATCCGTCAGGTTGATCACTGCTTACCCCTCATCGCTTGGATCTAGCTGCCAAGAGCAAGTCACGTGCCAGCGTGCAGATTGTTGATGAGTGCTGACTTTTTCGGATCGCGCCTGTTGGGTTTGGCACCCGTGTCGGGTACCTGACAAGGCTACTTGAGGCGATCAAGCCCGCTGACGCGTTTTCTTTCTAAGTTGCGCCGAAGGCCGCTACGCGTCCGACGGCAAGCAATTTGCATCGCATCTGGGCACCGGGCCAAAGCGTCGGTAAAGAGCTTAGATCGAGGACGAATCTAATGACTGCAATCGAGAACACCGCACTCGGCAGACTAGAGAAGGAGGGCCGCCTGCTCAATGCCGTACTCAAGGGCGGGACTACCAAGCCGGGCCGGTTCGGCTTTCGCGGCGACATTGCGCTAAAATTCCAAACTCAAGTCGCGGACGAGAAACGGCCACCGGACTATTCGCTCGAGCAGGTTTTGACGATCGCGCAGGACGGAGAACGCACTATTCCCGTGTTGGCCGGCTATCTGCATTCTTTCGCGTATCTTTTAGACGTCGCGACTGTCCTTGACGGTGCCTTAAGCCCAGACGGCAGCTACTTCATGTTCTGCAACAATATAGATTTGCTAGCGAAATACCGAATCAAGCTCGGTGATATTAACTTCAAGGTTTTGCCGTGCGATGAATCCACCGTTTGGAAGGAGATGATGGAGCTGGTCGGGCTCAACAAGGACGACATCAAGAAGTTCGATCCGGCCGGCAAGCTTGATTACCTCCTCGATGCCACAAAGGATCTCGATCTGTCCTATGAGGAGATCTCGTACGACGACGGGCTAAAGAGGATGGAGCCGGTGAAAAACCGCAACGAGAACCGTCCGGTCTGAGCGCGGTCTTCAGTTGTTGGGCGATGCATCGTCTTCGACAAGACGCACGCCGAGGACACAGATATCACCATCCAAAACTGCCAACGCGATCGGCGTGAGCATTCTACCCTGACATGGACCTTCGACGCACCGGCCGGTGCCGAGTTCGAAGGTCGAACCGTGCTTGCCGCACATCAGTCGGATACCGTATGGATCGAGGAATTGGTTCCGCTCCCAGTCCAAATTGACACTGTTGTGGGGGCATTTGTTGACATAGCCCAGTACCTTTTTACCCCAGCGCACCACAATGACGGACCACGGGCGCTGATTGCCATCATCATCGACGACCATGAGATGGAATCCCGTGGCGTGGCGGCTCGGAATGTCGTTAACGTCGCAAATCGCATAGATCGCATCTGGCTGCATTCATCGCTCGTACATTGCAAGATTTTCTTTATTGTCGTCGCGCGATCAACCCTGCAAGAACCATACAAGTGCGGACCGCCCCCCCCTAGCCGACCCCGGTGGGGGAGCACGGGGCTGCGCAGCGCCAGCGCAGGCAGCTGAGGGCTAAGCCGCGCTGGCGGCGAGCGGCCCAGCACTGATCGGTGCAGCACTTCGGGCACGACCGCCGCCTAACGCCAGCTCGTTTTGAAGTGGCCATTCCAGCAGCAACATACTAGCTCGGTAGCCACCGCTTTAAGGTCCGGCCTCGTTCACAGTGACTATTCGGCAGCCGACCCCGGGCCTAGATTAAGGCGCTCGAAGTACCAAGACGTGTCATCGCCGGACGACTCTGTCTCATCACTCGCCTCGCTCGGAGCCCGCTCGATTCTTGCTTGAGCGCCACTACTCTCGGCGGCGAGATATCCTTCAGGTTTGCCTACCCGTTGCCATTTACCCTCAGCGTTATGCGTCCACTTGTCGGGATGCTGGTGGGGATCAAGCACCCAGTGATTCCTATCACTCACAGGAACAAAGCCCATCTGAGCCAGACGGGGCTCGATGCCTGGAAACGCAGGTTTTGACATAATCAATGCTTGCTCGCCGTCCTGCCGAAGCTGATGCTCCAGTAGAATATCGCCAGCGTTCTCGACGAGCGGATGAGTAACCCGAAGATCTACTTGGGATGTGACCGCGTTTCGACCGGGAAACTGGGCGCTGAATCGCCTTCCTCCTACCCGAAGTCCACCTTCTGTCCTCAGAAGCCCAACAGTTTTGTTACCCAAGCGATAGGCGTAATATCGCGCCACGTCCGTATCTTCGTCGGTGTGACCCTGGGTTCTAGCAACGTTTGCCGCGCGCTCAGCTTTTGTGGATATGAAATCCGAGTACTCCAGTGGATTATCGGCAATGTGCTTGATGTCGTCGCCATAGAAGGCCTTCACTTCTTCCCCGAACTCATCGATGTCGATCTCTTTAATCGGAGGTTGGGAACTTACGGAGTACGGCCGTGTCGCTGCCTGAGACGAACTTGGGCCAGCATCGGGTGCCATGCCTGCAAGCCTTTCCGCAAAGCCCTCGTCATCTGAATGCCTTGCTTCATCAGCCGGGGTGGCGCTTGTGGATTGGCTGGATGAGCCAACAATTCGGCCATACATCGGATCGTTCTCCTGTCGGTACGGTTTCGGGGTGCTGAGCTCGCCGAGCTCTACCGACGATGGTAAGAGGTGTAGCTGACTATGAGCTGACGCGCCGAAGTTGAGCATCTATCGTGCGCTCTTGTACCGGCGAAGACTTCTTCCAGCACGCGCACGAGCGCTCCGACCTGAGCCACTGGCGCAAGCGGCTAGGCAACAAGCTGGAGCTCTTGCTCGCCGAGAGCCTGCGGGTGGGCGCACGAGGCCGGCGTGTTACGCAATCATGACCTCAAGCGATCACGGTTGACACGACCGTGCAGAAGACCATCACCTCCCAACCGATGCCAAACTGCTGGACGGTACAATCAAGGGGCTCAACCGCCTGCGAGCAAGCACGGGCTTAAGCTGCGGCAGTCTTATCTTCGCATTGCCAAGCCTGCGGCAATGATGGCTTCCCACGACGCCCATTCCAAACAATTTAAGCGACATCAGCGGCACTTGCACACCCTGCGCAGCTGGGTCAGCGCGATCATCCGCGACATCCGCCGCAAGATGGAAGGTCAGTTGCGCTCGAGAACGCGTTCGCCCTCCTGCTTGGCCGGGCCGCGCAGATCCAATCGCAGGAGCAGCGCCAGCGCGGCTAAAAGCTGTATTCCTTCCGCGCGCGGGAGGTGAAGTGCATCGGGAAGGGAGAGGCCAGCGCACCTTACGAGTTCGGGGCACCCGCGTCGCGTCTTCATCTCCGGCCAAAGGCGCGCGGTCTTCGGCATCGAACCCGTCGTCGCACACCTAAAGGTCGACGGTCACCTCGGCCGCTGCTACCTCAAACGCCGCGCCGACGATGCCGCCAACGTCATCGTCTCCGTCGTCAGCCATAACTTCCGCCGCATCCTCGCCGGCCTGAGGACTCTTTGGCGTCTTCTCCTGACCACCATCATCGCTGCCCTCAGCGACCACTCACCGCCGAAATCGTTCTCAATGGGCGACTACTTCGTAGGCTTGTCGACCCGGTGCCACTCGTCGTTCTCGCTGTTCGTCCACACTTTTGGGTGCTGGATAGGGTCAAGCACCCGCCCAGTTGTTACGGACCACGTGAACAAAAGCCATTTCCGCGAGACGGGGCTCCATGCCTCTTGTGGCAGGACTTGACAAGACCAACGGATCATCGTCCTCTCGCAGTCGATGTTCCAGCAAGATATCGCCCGCGTTCTCGACCAGCGGATCATTGCGGCTAAACTGTTCCTGAAAATGCTCTCCTTTAATTCGTGCCAGGCCTCCTGCTCTTAGAAGCCCAGCAATTTCGTCGCCCAGCTTATAGCTGCAACATTTCGCCTGCTTATTGGATCATCGTAGGTGCTGGCGTAACTTCCAGCAACCGTTCCTGCGCGCTCAGCTTTCTTGGACACGAAATCCGAGTATTATTGTGGATTCTCGGCGATATGCCCGATGTCAACGCCCAACAATCTCTTTACCCCCGCCATGAAGTCATCTCGGTCCATCTCTTCAATGGGGGAGTTCGAAACGAGAGAGCATCGCGCCGTCGTTCCAGATGGCGAGCCACCCGGCTGCATGCCTGCAATTGTTTCCGCAAACCGGGGCTATCTCCCGCTTCTCCCGATTCATCAGCTTCGCGAGCGTTTGTGGACTGGCTGGATGAGCCAAGCATTCTGTTATACCTTAGATCGCTCTCGTCTCAGCAAGATTGCACCCGATTGAGCTCGTGCGCGCGCGAGCTCGTGAGAATATGCAAACTAACTGACCACAACCTGACCGCAGCATCTGCGCGGCACTCCGACGCGGCGGCTGCACAATCCGCACGCGAGTGACGCACACCCGCGGATCACCAATCGTAGGCTGACGCCGAGTGATATTGCCAGCGCTCGATCCATCAATAATGTAACGCCAACGACGTAGATCTGCACCACGCCATTTCCTCTCCCGCCGCCGGCATTGAGAGACCATTTGACCAGGCACATTGACCATTGCAGCCGTGTGTTGAGGATCGGCGGCTTGCGAGCGGAATTACCGCTCGGTCCTTTTGTCGCGGCGTCCACGAATACACTATTGCACCGTCCACCAATTCCGGGCAGTGCCATCCGCCTCCCCAGGGGAAAATTGCGGAGGACACAGGTGCCGCCCTCACATGCACTTAGACGCGATCGGCCATGATCAGGCAGACAACTGTCCACGCCCGGCGCACCGCGGCCGACTTACGCTCCTGCCGAGCGAACCCGGCACGCTACAGGAGAAGATCGGCACCATTGGTTCCGCAGAAACGTCCCCTGTTTTGGAAACCAGCAATTCACAATCTATGAAGACTAGGAAGGCAACTTGACCACCCGCCTCGCGTAGCCCGCGGCCGCGTCTCCGTTGCAGGTTCACCTGATCACCAACAGCTCCTTGCTCCATATCCCGCCTGCTGCTGCACCCGCCCGAGCGCGAGAGAGATAGCCGCCTTCGCTCATGCAGCTTCCGCTGCGGCCGAAACGTGGGTCTGGCAATCCGCCGGGCAAACCCTGGAGCATGCACCGCAGCCGATGCACGCACCCTGATCGTTCAGAACCATGATCTTCTTTTCGATCTCATCGTCCTCGTCATTGTCGAGGTCGACAAGTTCGCCTTCCTCGTTGGTTCCTTTCAAGGTCATGACATCTCGACCGCACACCTTGAAACAGCGGCCGCAGCCGATGCACTTCTTGCTATTGATCGAGATCAGATATTCTGGCGTCCAGTCGCGTCCATCTCGCGTTGCAAATGACATGGGTCGGACCTCCTTTAGGTATTTTCCATCGCCTTCAGATCACGGCTCTTGCGCTCCAGTTCGGCATAGGCGTCGTGCGCCTTCTGCGCCACCACCATGATCGAGGTCCAGTTGAGGGGCAATTCTTCCGAAAGGTCGTGCAGATCCATCTTGGCCTGTACCGCCTTCACCGAGATTTTTTTTAGTTCTGCCTTCAGTGTTTCACGATCGCTCATGAATATCCTCAATAGTTCGCCACGTCCGGAAATTTCCGAATCAGCTCGATTCCCTCGTCGACATATTTGTCGCCTTCTTGCGCGAGCTTTACCAAATTCTCGAAGCCGAAGCGGTGCACATCGCGCAGCTGCTTGTTCACGGCGATGAGGCGGCCCCCGATCAACACCACGCGGCCGAAGCCTTCATGATGCAGCTTTAGAATCGGCTGGATCATCACGCCGGTCACCCTCTCGATCGAGAGCGCGACCGCACCGAAGAACAGCTCAAGCCGGCACAGCGTATCGGGATCAGGATCACCGATAATCGGCAATGCGCGCCGCTTCTCCTTCTCCAGAATGTAGGGTTCGAGCAGGTCGAGATCGCTCTTCGCCTCCCAGGCTCCGTTGGTGTCCTGAGCACGCCAGATCTTGATCAACTCCACGAGGAACGGCGCGTCGATGGCGCTCTGATGCTCTACGCTCATATCACCTCATTCGTCGAACTCGAACGTACGCCGCCGGTCCTTTGCCATGGCCTTGCGTAGCCAGGGAGGTGGCGTGCCCTTCAGTACGCCCTCGAGTTTTTCGAGCAGCTCCAGAATGCTTTCTGGCTTGTTCACCTTGATAGGATGAATCTTGTTGGCCACCACTCGTGCAGCCGCGGCACCGCCAATGGCGGCGACGTAAAGGATTTCGCAATCCTTGATTGCATTGATCTTCGGCGCCAGCTTGTCGTCGTTGCCGTCTTCCTTAAGATCGCCATCAAACTCAATCGCTTTGAGAAACACGTGCCCGCCAGGCGTAACATCGTATATCGCGATATTCCTTGCCCAACCAAAATGGGCATCGACGTATCGCAGGTCTTGAGTGGCAAACGCGACCTTCATGCACTCGACCTCTCAGCTGCGCCGGCGAAGCGACGATATCCCGAGCATTGTGGCGATCTGGCCCCAGTCCGCCACCTATCGGGCGTCGGCCGATCGTTCTCCTCGCGGTGCGCGATCACGAGATTGGCGATATCGAATATCAGATTGCGGGTACCACGATAGCCCACGGATAATTGGTGTCCCGCGCCAAGCCGATCGAACATCGGAAAACCCGCGCGATAGAACGGGATTTTCAGTCTCGCCGCCGCTTGCCTGCCATGCGAATGCGTGATCAGCAGGTCGCAATGCCTTGTTTTGGCAAGCTCTTCCAAATCCCCGAGATCGCCAATGAGCACCTCGTTGGTCTTGATCCGCTCGATCACCCCCGACTGAGTGGTGGTCGCGGCCGCGGTCACCTGTGCCCCCATGTCGTGCAGCATGCCGGACAGATCGAACAGGAGGTCTGGCTCAGCGCCGATCGCAACTTTGCGACCGCCAATATGGAAGTGCGCGTCCAGCATTGCATCGGCGAGTTGGCCGCGCTGGCGCCGATATTTCAATGGTATCGGGCGGCCGCTGATCTCGCTCAAAAACGTCATGAACTCATCATTCGGACAGAGACCACACAGCCGCTCGAAGACACGAAAAGGCACGCCGGTCTTGACCTGCATGACCTCTGCCGCTCGTTGCATCTGCGCGCCGATTGCAATCGTCCACCCGGCGCGGCCCATACTCACAATCTCATCGACGCCGATGCCGCCGATGGTAGTTGGCGTAAACTCATCGGGGATATGCCCATCGAGCGATCCCGCCACGTCAGGGAGGAAGGACGGGGACAACCCGAAATCCTCCATTATGACACGGAGTTCATCAAGGTCGCCGGGCGTGAGGTGACATCCTGGCAGAACATTCACCTTCGATGGATCCCGCAGGCCGTTGGCGTTGGGCCGTTCCACCAGCACCTCCACAATGCGCACGACAGCTTTCTCCCAGCCGTCCTGGAACGCGCCCTTGAAATCAGGCGTCGAGACATACACCAGTGGCAACTTTGCCAGTTGCGGATGCTTGCTCCGAATTAGCTTGAGGTAGGCATCCACATCGTCGCCGTTGGTCTCGGTGACACCGGTCGAGCAGATTCCGATGATCTTCGGCTTGGTACGGTTGTAGATGTTCAGTATCGCCTGCTCGAGATTCTCATAACCGCCGAGTACGGTCGCGACCTCGCTCATCGCGGTGGTTTGCAGCGGTACTGCCTCTTTGAAATGCCGGACAAAGAGCGTGAGCCCGAAGGACGTGCACCCCTGGGAGCCGTGCAGAAGCGGCATTGCCCCCCGCAGCCCCATAAAGGCGAATGCGCCGCCGATCGGCTGGCTCATCTTCAGCGGGTTGATAGCGCAGGCTTTTGTCGGCGCCGTGACGATGGCCATAACGCCTCGCTATTCTGCCGCGTGTCGCATGGCGGATGGCTCGGACATCAAGATATCTTCGATACGTCCTTGGCAGCAGCCACCGACCGCATTGGTATGCTCTCTGACCGCCGCGACGCTCCTTAAGCCGTGCGCGTAGATTGCATCCTCGATCGTGCCCAGATCGACCGTGTTACACACGCAGATCTCCCTCGCGCGCCGCGCGGTTTCGGCGATCGCCGGGTCACAGGCGATCGCCGCCACCGGCGATTGCACCTGCTCCATCGCCTTTGCCAATGCCTCCCATGGTGCCGGTCGACGTAGCTGCACCCACATCGGACTGGAGAGCGACTTATCGATCTCCTCCACCAGCTTGACCATTCCGACATAGCCCATATAGGCGTGGCAACGCTCCTGGTTGATATCGAGCCAGGGCATCGCCGCTTTCAGCGCGACGAATTGCGACTTGCCTCCCGATAGCATGATGTCGGCTTTTGCGTCCTTCAACATCTCGTACATTTCGCGCGTCGTCATATTCTCGATCATGTGGGCATCATTCCCCATGAGCTCCTTAACGCGCTCCTTATCTTCGGTGGTCGATTTTTTCACGCTGGTACCAACTAACTCAAGCCCGACTTCCTGGAGTGCCGCAACAACCGACCATGACTTGACGCCACCGGTCATTAACAAGGCCTTTTTGCCTTCGAACCGTGGCTTATACGGCTCGATCGCAGCCCAGGCCCGCGCTTCCTCGCGCGCGATCACCGCTTCGGTGCGTCCGAGCAGATCTGTCGGCGCACCGCGTTCAACCAATAAGCGGGCAAGCTGACGCAGCGCTTCGCTCGAATCTTGGATACCGTAGAACGACCCCTCGAAGAACGGGATGCCGTAGCGTTGCTGCATCTTCCGTGCGACATTGATCATGGACTTTGAGCACACCAACATCGCCGCTCGCGCGCGATGAGATGAAGCGACTTCGCGATATTTGCCATCGCCTGAGATGCAGGAGAGAATCCGTACTCCAAGCTCGTCTAGCAATGGCTTCACTTGCCAGAGCTCCCCCGAAATGTTGTATTCCCCGATCAGATTGATATCGTACGGCGTGGTGTAGTCTGGTTCTTGCGTCCCGATCACATAGTCGAGCAAGGCCTCGCCGGCGAGCTTGTTCCCGAGGTTCTTCGAGCCGACGAAGCCCGGGGAATTAATCGGGATCACCGGCCTTGCGAACCTTTGAGATGCTGCCTTACAAACTGCGTTGATGTCGTCGCCAATCATCGCCGGGATGCACGTTTGATAGACGAAGATGGCAGACGGGTCGCACTTGTCCATGATCTCCTTGATCGCTTTGCAGAGTCGCTTCTCGCCTCCGAATACAATATCGGTTTCGCTCAAATCGGTTGTGAATGCGGTGCGCCACAGATTCGAGCCGGACGACGCCGCGCTACGATTGTCCCACGAATTACCTTCGCACGCGATCGGACCATGCACCAAGTGAGCGACGTCGGTGAACGGCTGCAGCGCAACCTTGGCGCCGTCGAAAGCACATCCGCCCGCAGCGCTACCCGGCTGCAGTTGTTTGGTGCATCCCTTCTTGCGTTCAGCCTCCGACTTACTGCCATTCTTGGCGCAGCCCGGCTCGTCGAAAATATTCTGGACCGTGGCCGCTGGTGAACTCATCCCTTTTTCCCCTCAGCGCAAGTCAATTGCAAGGTCAGGCGTCGTGTGCTTGCGCCGTTGTCGAGTGTTTGGGTGACGACACGCGCATAGTCGCTCATCAACGAATGATGTCGAAGCTGTAGTCAGTTTTGCCAAGAACGTTGGTCTTCTTGTCGATCTCATCGAAGATCTTGTCCAGGATCTTCACCAGTACATTCAGGCCGCCCTGATAGCCCCATAGGGGGGAGCGGTGATGGTGATGCCGATCAAAAATCGGAAAGCCAATGCGGATCAGTGGTGTCCCAGTATCCCGCTCCAGGTACTTGCCGTAGGTGTTGCCAATCAGAAAATCGACCGGCTCGGTGAACAAGAGTGAGCGCATGTGCCAGAGGTCTCGGCCCGGATAGGCTTGGCAGCCCTTCCCAAATGGCGAGTTCGCAAGCAGCACCTGCATTTTATCGCGCCAGGCCTTGTTGCCGTTGGTGGACAGCACATGGGTTGGTTCGGCGCCGAGTTCGAGCAGGAATGCAGCCAACCCATAGCAAAGATCCGGATCGCCATAGATCGCGAACTTCTTGCCATGGATATGGGCGCTGGAGTCAGCGATCGCGTCGACCAGGCGGCCACGTTCTCGCGTGAGTTGCTCGGGAATCTCCCTGCCGCTGATGTGTGACAGCGCCATAATAAAGTCATCCGTTGCGGACAGGCCAACCGGATAGTTGAAGGATAAGACGTCCTGGCCATGCTCAGCCAGGAATGGCAGCGTTTTTTCAGTGCACCACTGCTGCATGGAGATTGTCGCCTTGGCGTGAACCGCGTTGGCCGCATCTTCCAGCGTCGTGCCACCGTCATACATCCGGAATTCGCCGTCTGTCGGAGTATCGAAGACCTCTGAATTATCGGCGAGAATCGTGTGCTGGATGCCCATTAAGGCCAAGATGCGCTTGACCTCGCGAAGATTTCCGACAGTGTAGCCATCGAACCCACCAATGATGTTGATCGCCCCGTTAGGCTTGCGCTCCAGCTTCGGTGCCGTTCCGGCCTTGCCGTCCCAAAAATGCTCCAGAATGCCCTTGAGCGCATTGTCATAACCGGTGACGTGGCTGCCGACGAAGGCCGGCGTGTGGGCGAACGGCACGTCGAAGTCCGCCGGAACCGAGCCTTTTTCTTTCGACGTCTTGATGAAGGCGTTGAGGTCATCGCCGATCACCTCGGCCATGCAGGTCGTGGAGACCGCGATCATCTTGGGTTTGTACATGTTGTAGCTATTCGCGAGCCCGTCGATCATGTTGTTCAGGCCGCCGAATACGGCGGCGTCTTCCGTCATTGACGAAGAGACGCAGGAGCTAGGTTCCTTGAAGTGCCGCGACAGATGGCTGCGATAATAGGCCACGCAGCCTTGCGAGCCGTGGACGAACGGTAGCGTGCCCTCAAAGCCAACAGAGGCGAATACGGCACCAAGCGGCTGGCAGGCCTTGGCCGGATTTACCGTTAGCGCCTCCCGCCCAAAGTTCTTTTCGCGATATTCGGCCGTTTTCGTCCATTCCTTGATACGTTCGACCTCGACCGGATCGCGAGGATTCTCGAATACCTTTTTCTTGGCCAGCATCTGCTGGTATTCTGGACCGCGGAACAGTTCGAGATGATCGAGCACGTGTTCGGCACTCTGCGCCATTGTTAAAATCCTTCACTATCGAGATCGGTATCGCCCCGGCTTTCCCACAGGGCGAGATGAGTTGCTTTATTCCGCGGCGAGGAGCTTGGCCCTCGACGCTTCCTTCCAGGGCGCCTTCGTTTTCTTCCAGACCGGCGAGTTGACGGCCATGTCCATGTCGCGCGCAAAGATCGCAAAGCCGTCATAGCCGTGATATGGGCCCGAATAGTCCCAGGAGTGCATCTGCCGGAACGGCACACCCATCTTTTGGAAAACGTATTTTTCCTTGATGCCCGATCCGACAAGGTCAGGCTGGAGTTTTTCGACGAAGCGCTCGAACTCATAGCCATTGACGTCATCGTAGATCAGCGTGCTGTCCTTTACGTAATGCTGAGCTGTGCGCTGATAGTCATCGTTGTGACCGAACTCGTACCCGGTGCCAATGACTTCCATTCCAAGGTCCTCGTATGCGCCAATTACATGACGCGGACGGAGCCCGCCGACGTACAGCATCACCGTCTTACCCTCCAGGCGCGGGCGATATTTGGCGATCACGTCGTTTACCAGCGGCTGGTACTTTTGAATCACCCGCTCGGCCCCTTCCTTAATTTCGTCGTCGAAGTAGCCGGCAATTTTGCGCAGCGATTCCGCGATCTTTGAAGGTCCGAAGAAGTTGTACTCGCACCACGGGATACCGAACTTCTCTTCCATGTGGCGTGAGATGTAGTTCATGGAACGGTAGCAATGCAGAATGTTGAGCTTTGCCTTCGGCGTCGCCTCGAGCTCAGCCAGTGAACCGTCGCCAGACCACTGCGCGATCACCCGTAGGCCCATCTCTTCGAGCAGAATTCGTGATGACCAGGCGTCGCCGCCGATATTGTAGTCTCCAATGATGGCGACATCGTAAGGCGTCGGCTCGAACTTTGGTTTGCCGTCGGACTCGATCTTATCAAAAATCCAATCGCGCACTGCGTCATTGGCAATGTGGTGGCCTAGTGACTGCGACACGCCGCGAAAGCCCTCACAACGGACCGGCACGATGGTCTTGCCGCCATATTCCTTGGATTTCGCTCTTGATACGGCTTCGATGTCGTCCCCAATCAGTCCGATGGGGCATTCCGATTGGACCGTGATGCCGTTGTTGAGCGGAAACAGCTCCTGGATTTCGTCAAGAATTTTGCCCAGCTTTTTGTCGCCACCGAATACAATATCCTTTTCCTGGAAGTCGGAAGTAAACTGCAGCGTCACGAAGCTATCGACTCCCGTCGTGCCAACGTAATAGTTGCGTCGCGATCCCCACGAATACTGACCGCAGCCGACCGGGCCATGGCTGATATGGACCATGTCCTTAATCGGTCCCCAGACCACCCCCTTTGACCCTGCATAGGCACAGCCTCTGATCGTCATCACGCCAGGTATGGATTTGATGTTGGACTTCACCCCGCAGTCTGACTTGCCGGCTTGGTGAACGTTGAGGTGCTTGGCACGCCGTTTCGCGGTTTTCTCCGGATAGACCTTCAGCACCTCCTCGATCAGCTCTTTGTTGCGAGCCCTGATTTCTGCGATGCTCTGGGTCGTGGCGAGACTCATCTGATGTCCTTCAAAGATTAGCTGTTGCAAAGGCGACTTCTTGACCAACACTTTTGCAACCTGCATGCCAGCGACTGGTGAACACAGAAAACATAGCAATCAAAATCGTTTAGCGTGCGTTGCCCAGCGACAGGGGGTGTTGTTGCGAACCCGACATCACGGTTTGGGCAGAAAATTCTTGGTCTACTCTGTTCAAAATGGAACAAGGGCTGACTATGCTGAATCGCCTGCTCATTCTCGTGCGTGTCCGCGGACGCGGTACTCTGCGGTCGCGCTCGCCGCCGGAGAAGCCGACGTTGACTCTGCGCTCGAGCATGTCCTGTGAAATGTTGAGCGACGGCCACCTCGCGGACTCTTTTCAGAGATTCGGGGGTGGAGAATTCCTATTGGTGGCGTGCCTTGTCCTGAGGGTTCGTTGCCGCGCGCAGGAAGTTCATGTTGGTCACCCTGGGCCTCTCGACCGCATATTGGAATGCCAGGAACACGGCCTTGGCGGCGCGTTCATTGGGCTACATCCGCAAGAGGTTCTCGCCCCGGAACAGGATCTGTCCACCGGCGATCTCATAACTCGGCTTTCTGGCGATGAAGCGCAAGACCGCCGATTTGCCGGAGCCGTTCGGAATCATGGTCGCGTGTACCTCACCGCATTGACCTTAAGATCGAGGGCGCGAATGATTTCGCGGTCTTCGGCACCAAAAATGCAAATCTCGGATTTCGAGTAGCGCCATTCTGATCTGATTCCTGAAATGCATCATCCGACGAGCGCGCCGCATTCGAGAGAGCTCGCGGGAGGTTTGGCCATCCGACAAATCTCCCGAGCGAGATCGAGATTAGTTTCTGCGCCTCGATTGCGAACTCCATCGGCATTTTTTTGCAGAAAGTCGCTCGCCAAGTCGTTGACGACGAGGTCGATGACCTCTTGATCTGTTACGCCTCTTTGGACGCGGTAAAGCAGCACGTCCTCGGAGACTTTCGACGTCTTCGCCTCGTGCTCGAATAGCGCGGATGAGTTCTTTGCCTCGATGTACGGCACGGTTTACGCGCCGCATTTGTCACCGATCAACAGCGAGTCGGAGGCTGTGAAGTTGCGCGCGCCGATCGCTTTCCGGTGCGCGGTGACGAGGGACCGCGATAGGTGTTATGTTCTGCACCGTGGATGTTTGATCTCGCATCTTCAGCGCAACGAGCTCGACCACGACGGCATGCAGCTGGTTCTCGTCCGGCGCGGTGCAGCCTTAGAAAAGGAGACGTAGGAGCCCTTGTCCGCGATGATCACCGTGCGCTCGAACTGGCCGGTGTTGCGCTCGTTGATGCGGAAATAGGTCGGCAGCTCCATCGGGCAGCGCCTGCCCGGCGGCACGTAGACGAACGACGGTCGGAGAACACCGCCAAGCAGCGCGGGGTAGAAATTGTCCGAGTCGGACCATCGAGCCAGGACATTTCTGCGCCAGCTGCGGATGCTCGCGGATCGCCTGCGAGATAGGCATGAAGATGAGGCCGGCCTTCTTCTGCTCCGCCTTTGAACCTGGTCGCAACCGAGACCGAGTGGAACAGAGCAGTGACCGCGGTCTTGCGCCGCGACCGGGTCTCCCTCACCCCCTCGGCTCGACGCCTTCGAGCATGGCGACTTCCCGCAACGGGATGCCGAGTTTCTCGACGAGCTTCAGTATCTCCGGATCGATCTCATCCAGTGACCAAATCGCATTCTACGGCTTCGGCGCCGCACAGTAATAGAGATCCTGGAAGTTGATCTCGGGATAGTCGACGCGCGCCTAGGTGGGCTGGTCATAGTCATCCAGCGCCGATTGGTATCAAGGGCGCATTCCAGCTTCCAGAACGGTTCACTCTTCTTTGCGGAGATGAAGCGGACTGTATCTTGCCATAGCCCCTTGGGAGCTTTGTCGGACTCGATCAGCGTCTCAAACCCGTATCGATACTGGTCGACGTCGATGCGTTTCACGCGCTCGACCGTTCTTGTACAGCGACCATTGTCCGGTCCGCTCGCGTTAGGATCATTCCCGCCGGTGTGGATTGCGCCTCAATCTCTCCGAGCGCATCGCGCAAGTCACGGCCAACTCGGGGCCAGCGAGGAGAGAAACAGGAATCCAAAAGGCGGCGACTGTCGATAGCGTCTTCATCATATTTCGCACCGGAGCTCCTGTCATCGGTTACTCCGTCTAGGCCGGCACGCAGGTATCGGGCACCGGGCA
Organism: Bradyrhizobium sp. NBAIM01; assembly: GCF_020194115.1. Classification (NCBI taxonomy): domain Bacteria; kingdom Pseudomonadati; phylum Pseudomonadota; class Alphaproteobacteria; order Hyphomicrobiales; family Nitrobacteraceae; genus Bradyrhizobium; species Bradyrhizobium sp. NBAIM01. The sequence goes on from NZ_JADYVU010000017.1 coordinate 39,325, forward strand.
TACGACGGCGCATTGCGGCGCGTCAAAATGCCCCTCACATTGGGTGCACTGGGTTGGATTGATCACATATATGTCGTTCTTCAAGCTGATCGCGGCGTTGGGACATTCGAACTCGCACGCACCGCAGACAGTACACTGGGATGCGATTATCTTGTAGGCCATTACTGCGATTCCATGAGCAAAATGTGCGGGACAGTTTCTTGTCTTCAAGTCTTGTGCCAGACAGGTTTACCTTGATTTGTGTGCGCTCATTTCAATAGCAAGCCGCCGCCTCGACACGGGTGTCGCAAATCCTACAATGGGCCCGACAGCAGCCTGATCTCGATGTCCTGGCTTGCGCATTGTCGATCTCACGGCAGTCAGCCGATCAGGTCAACCGCGTTCGCCAGCCGCAGGGAACGATCTGCGATCGTTCGCACTGCCGCCGCCGCGGCTACGATCGAGGCGCCGCGGCACTCCACAAAGTTCTCCGCCGGAGTGTCAGGTGGACCCCAGCCGCATCTTGTTTGTTCCACTCACCGGGACAGCGGCGACTTCGGCGAAAGCACCAGGATCAAACCGGCGCCGTCATCACCGCTCTGGTCCGCGTCTCCACAACCAGTCAGAAAAGCTTGCTTCGATTGCGCCAGACAGGGTTTCCGGCGATCGCGGGTCCCAAGGGGACCTGCGGGACGCATTCTCAATGACCTTGGATTAGCTGGAAAATCAGCATTGATATGCACTCTGTGAGCCTCAAGTACATTGTCTCGCATCCTGCGGGCGTTCGTCTGGCGATCCTCCGCTTCGCTCCCCGTTCCAAATGAATTCCGACGGCGGTCAGCAGATCGATCGAGCCGAGAAATGGCCACCCCGAACGGTGGCGCAAGTCAGGGAGGAAACGCCCATCAGGGACCTCGGGATCAGGCCGCGGCCTGTTCGATCGGTGAGAAGGGCAACCCGAGGCTTTCGGCCACTGCCCTGTAAGTTAGCCTGCCCCGATGGACGTTGAGGCCTGCACGCAAATGCGGATTTTCGAGCACGGCGGAAAAACCATTGTTGGCCAGAGCCAACCCAAACGGCAGCGTCGCGTTATTCAGCGCCTGACTGGAGGTCAGCGGCACGGCGCCGGGCATATTGGCAACGCAATAATGAATGATGCCATCCACTTCGTAAGTTGGATCAGCGTGAGTGGTTGGGTGCGATGTCTCAAAGCAGCCGCCCTGATCGATAGCGACGTCCACGAGCACCCCCCTCTTGCGCATCGAGCTCAGCATGCTCCGGCGGACCAGCTTCGGCGCGCTCGCACCTGGAACGAGCACCGCGCCAATTACCACATCCGCCGCAAATACCTCTTCCTCCACAGAGTCGATGGTCGAAAACCTGGTGCGAACGCGTCCTGCAAATAGCTCGTCCAACTCCCGGAGCCGGAGTATCGAACGATCGATGATGGTCACCTCCGCGCCCAGGCCGACCGCCATGCGCGCCGCGTGCGTACCGACGACGCCGCCTCCGATCACCACGATTCGGGCCGGCTGGACACCGGGCACCCCACCGATCAATAGCCCTCGTCCACCTGCACTTCGCTTGAGGGCGCTACCCGCCGCCTCGATCGCCAGCCTACCCGCGACCTCGCTCATCGGCGCCAGCAGTGGAAGACCACCATGGGCATTAGTTACGGTCTCGTAGGCGATCGCGGTGCATCCAGATTTCAGGAGGCCATTGGCCTGATCCGGGTCGGGAGCCAGATGCAGATAAGTGAACAGGATCTGATTTTCTCGCAGCTGACACCATTCGGACGGCTGAGGCTCCTTGACCTTTACGATCATCTCGCCCGATGCGAATACTTCAGCTGCGGAAGTCAGAATCGTTGCGCCAGCGTTGCGATAATTGTCATCGGTTGCGCCAATGCCAGCGCCAGCATTCGTCTCGATCATCACGTGGTGGCCCGCCGCCACGTATTCGCGGACAGCGCCAGGGGTAAGGCCCACGCGATATTCGTGCGCCTTGATTTCCTTGGGGACTCCGACCTTCATTTGAAAACTCCCTGCCTAGAGCGCCTTTCTAATCGGAAGCGCCCATCGATACTGCGACCCAGCCAACCGATTAGCGCAGGAATTCAGCGATATTTGACACACTTCGCAGGATTTCAAACCCACCAATGCCCGGCGGATCGTGTGACCCTGCTCCCTGAGCTTAGCCGTCGAAACTGCCCGATGCCGATAGCTCCTTTCGAATTGCGCTCTCGGAAGTAAGATCGCAGTCTGCCAGTTGGGCAGGATTGCCGTAGAAGCCATCGTTTCTAAAACTCGAAGATGCAAAGCGTGTTCAACGGATCCGAGGCAATTGTTCGCCCCACAACCAATCGACGATTCGTCGGTCGCCGAAACCGGTTGCCATCTTCGCAAATTTCTGGTCTTCAGCCACAGCCTCGCCGATATCGACTGCATCGGACCTGAGCGGGTGCGCCTTCATGCCTGCAAGCACGGCATCGGCCAATCAGGCGCGACGATCGCAACGAGCTCACCCTCTTGGCGACATGGATCGCATCGAGCCCAGGGAATTCGCAGCTAGCTGCAACCGCGGGCTTCATTCGAACGTTGCTTCCTGCAGACGAAAAGCGAGCTCGGATTGATGTGCAATCTCGTTGAGGGGCCGCGGCAACCCCGCCGCACGTAGGGTCGCGCATCACCCGAATGCCTCACGACAACCGTGACGGCTACAAGGTTATGCAACGCCCCGAAATCCCAGACGATCTCGGCTTATTCTGACGTTTGAGATGATCGCCACCCCATGATCGCCGAGGCTGTCTGACACCAGCACACGATCCCCAGCCCCTTGGCTTGTCGGCGGAGAGATCGAGCCCATCCGCCAAAATCCCGATCCCGGTCGTGGAGATGAACAGAGCTCGGCCTTGCCGCGCGACGACCTTGGTGACCCTGGCAATGATGTAAACGCCGGCCAGGCGCGCTGCCACGCCCCATCGTATCCGCGACCGCCTTCAGATCCGAAGCCGGGAAACCCTCATCGATGATAAGGCTGGCCGACAGATAGAGGGGACGCGCGCGGGACGTCGCGAGATCGCTGATCGTGCCGTGCGAGCGCCCGATATCGCCGCCGGGAGAGAACAGCGGCGAAACCACAGAGTTTCCGGCATGCAGACGATCCGAAGCAGCTTGCATTCGACCGGCCGCTCGGTGCCGCGCAGATCGCGCAGCACTTGCACGCCGGATTGTCTGCGACACGCAGGTCAGGGATCGCAAAACGCGTCTCCACGTCGAATTGCGCGGCGCGTCAGCTTGATTCCGCGGTTGTGTACGAGTCCGAGCCCACGTCGTTCAAACTGCTCACGGGGTTCGGATTGTGATGCCTCGTCCTTGGCGCGCCGATTGCCTTCGCGCGTCACCACACGGCTGTATTGGTTCTCCACCTCGTGGGGGTCTTTGTTAGCCTGCCGCACCAGAACCAGTTCGCCTGCATCACGTCGAGCCGTCCCAATCCCGCGATCACGATCGGCTTATCGAGGTGTTCCGCTAACGGTGCACAAGGCTGCTTTCCGATAAGGATACTGACATGTGCAGGCCCGATGAAGCCGTCAATTGCGACCCCGCCGGTGTTGCGGATCTTCGGGTTCTCGCGATCGCCAGACGATTCGAGAGTCGCAGTCCGCCGCACCAGCGCCTCAGCTCGCGGTCATTTGCTTCCGCAAACCGGTAGAAGCCATATCGGGATCAGATCATGGGCCAGACGACGGGCTCCACGACAACGCTCGATCTTGCACGGCCTCACGCATGCGCCACGCGCATCCGTCTTCGCTCAGGTGATTGCGGCGCTCATCGCCTGGTGCCTCTACGGCGGACCTCCGATACCCCGCCTGTCTATTGATCGAGGCGTGGAGCGCGCCAAGACCCTCGCCGTGCGAGCCGAAACTACCAGAACGTCGGTCGTTTGGGTTGACGCGGCTGGCGCTCAACTATCTTGCTATCTATACCGATTGGGCAAGACCATCGAATACGGGCTTCTTCGCTCATGTTGATCAACAAGATTGATCTGGCGCCGCTGCTTGAGTTCGAAGCCAACCGCGGCGGCTTCCATAAACTCCAGTCGCGCCAGCGGCGCGCCGAGGGCATAGAACGGTGAAACGCGCCCTGTAGTTTCCAACGGGCGATCGCCTTGCGCAACAAAGGCGCTACGGATCGGCTGCACCATCAATGGCAGCACCCGAGAGGACCGACTCGACCACGATTCCTGCGAAGGTAAAAGCGAGGGGGCGCTCACCCGAGAAAGAGGCGAGAACGCCACCACTGAGGTCGAGCAACACGATTACGCAAAAGCCTAGAGACATTGACGGTAGCACCGGCGGGAGGGCGATCATCGTCGCCACCGCCTCGCTCGAAGGAGTTTGTGAGCGCGCATTAGCCACAGAGCGAGAGGCACACCAATCACGAGGAGGATCACGGTCGCCACACTGGCGAGCTCGATCGTGAGCGCAACTGATCGCAAAATTTAGGCCAAAAAGACATCCATGTGCGTCAGCCCAACAGTGAGACCAAGTCGGCGTATCGGCATTGTGACCTCCTGTACCTCCGGCTCCCCCAGCGATGTGGCGCCGGATCGCCCTTTGGTCGCGCGGCACAGCGTGGCCGCCAATTCACGCGGGTCGTTTCTGCGAGCAAGAGCAGCATCGCAGGCCTCATCGGCAAGTCCTGTAACAGGACCGCTTCGATCCATCTAACGGCGGCAGCCGCTCGTCTGTCGTTGGCAATTCCTGTGCCGCGTGCGAACTGTGGCGCGCTCTATGCTCAACGTAAGAGAAATCCGCATAGAAGACGACGTCACGGTGGAGTGGATCTAACGCTCTGTCAGATTTCTGGCATCTTTGTCCCCGAGCATACAGCGACAGTCGCGTAACGAACGGCAGAATTTGAGGCTCCGAGAGACGCCTATTTGGTTTGTCGATGGCTCAAAGGCCGCACTGGCCGGCCGGTAAATGGGACGGATGGTACGAGCCCTGCCGTTTGGCGACAACGCGAACGAACTAGCTGAGAAATCATCGTGGGGCTGGTTCTGCGACTCGGCAAAAGGCGCCAGGGGCCGAGAGCGAAAAGCCGCCTCTCGACCAACCTGCCCTTACGCATCGTTAGCACACGCCTGGAGACAAATGCCGCTTCCACGACCGAGTTGCGCCGCTCGCAACCACGCAGTGCATCCGAGGGGATCGTTTCCGCGCAATCGCATTCCTAAACCAGGCTTCCATCGCATGGATTCCTACAATCCAAACTATTGATTTTACCAATGCCACGTACTGTTGCATCCATCTCAGCAATCAGCGTATCGCTCAGGCTAGGGCTTCGAGGCCGAGAGTGACTGCGCTAATGCTGCTTGCCGCTCAAGAGACGAGTGCCGCTGCAACTTCTTGTTCGACTTTGCGAACGCCGTTCGAGCGCTCAAGCCGATGGTCCCCGGAGGCAGACGGTTTGTCCGCAGCTGCTTGATCGGGCGCAGTTTGGGCATCTGGTGCATATCTTGCTTAACGAGAAAGGATAACGTAACTGAACGCCTGCCCTTGGACGACGCGCCGACTCTCGGAACCGTCTTCAATCGGTACACGGCTAAAAAGATGAGTCTCGTCTGACGCTGTCGCCCCTCAAAGACGCGGCGGCTCGCATTCGAGTATGTTCGGGAAGGAAGCGTCATGACCACCATGGCAACTGCGGCGCCCGCGCGTGCGTCGCAAAGTTGGTATAGGATTCTCTACGTCCAGGTGCTGATCGCGATTTTGATTGGCGCCATGGTTGGGTGCCTATGGCCGTCCGTCGCAACCAGCGACTGGGTCAAGGCGCTCGGTGACGGGTTCATCAAGCTGATCAAGATGGTGATCGCGCCGATTATTTTCTGCACCGTCACATCTGGTATCGCGCATATTCAGGATGCGAAGAAAGTCGGGCGCGTCGGCGTCAAGGCGCTGGTCTATTTCGAGATCGTCTCCAGCTTTGCCTTGCTGTTGGGCCTCGTTATGGGCAATCTGGTCCAAATCGGGCATGGCCTTGCGGTCAAGCCCGATGCTGCAGCGGTCGCCAATTACGTCAAGCAGGCGGAAGCCTCGAAGAGCGTCGATTTCTTTCTCAACATCATTCCCGATACCGTAGTCGGCGCCTTCGCTCGCGGCGATGTTCTGCAGGTTCTCCTATTCGCAATCCTATTTGGCTTTTCGTTGATGGCGCTGGGAGAGCGCGGGGAGCGCCTGCGCAGCATGATTGACGACGTCGCGCACGCGGTATTCGGCGTAATCGCAATCATAATGAAAGCGGCCCCGATCGGCGCCTTCGGCGCCATGGCCTTTACGATCGGCAAGTTCGGGCCGGCAGCACTCGGCAATCTGATCGGTCTGATCGCGCTGTTTTACGCGACGGCGGCGCTATTTGTGGTGGTGGTGCTCGGCTTGATCGCGCGCCTCGTCGGCTTCTCGATATTCAAGTTCATTGTCTATATCAAAGACGAGATTCTGATCGTGCTCGGCACTTCGTCCTCTGAAAGCGCGCTGCCGCAATTGATGGAGAAGCTCGAACGGCTGGGCTGCTCCAAGCCCGTTGTCGGCCTAGTGGTGCCAACCGGCTACTCCTTCAATCTAGACGGCACCAACATCTATATGACACTTGCGACATTGTTCATTGCCCAGGCACTCGGGGTCGATCTCACCTTTGGCCAGCAGCTCACGATCCTGCTCGTGGCAATGCTAACGTCGAAGGGAGCAAGCGGCGTCACCGGCGCGGGCTTTATCACGCTCGCTGCGACGCTGTCGGTGGTTAACCCCGCCCTGGTGCCGGGCATGGCGATCGTGTTTTCGATCGACAAGTTCATGAGCGAGGTGCGCGCCCTTACCAACATCACCGGCAATGGCATTGCCGCCGTGTTTGTATCCTGGTGGGAAAACGAGCTCGAGCACAAGACGCTGCAGGCTGGTCTCAACCAGCCCAACGTTTCCACTTCTATCGACGGTAGAAGCACAATGAGGTAAGTTTCGGACCTTAACCGCCTCCATTCACAGAGGTGTCGAATTCAAGCGCAGCCACAATTCTCGCAATTTGGTCCGCACCGCGGACTTGAACGAGCCGGAACTTCTCGTGCGATCTCCACTGCCCAGCCCTTGCTCGGCGTCGCAGCCCGGGCAGCCGCGCCTGAAAAGATGAAGAGCGCGAGCAAGAGTAGGAGCTTTTCTGATAGTAATCTTTAAGCGCGTCTTTCGCCACCGAGGCACCCGGCTGTCTGAGCGCTTGTGCAACGTTTTGCCGAGCTAGATAACAGGGTTGCGACAGACCGTGTCCAGCCTGGCGGACCTAGGTGGTCCGCCTACAAATGCCCATGTGCGCGGTCACTATACTTGCCTCGCCCGACTAACGATGCGGTAGCCACCTTGCTGACGCAACTCGTGATCCGTTGTTACGGTCCGCGCTGCGGCATCAGATTGTGATGGGTGTGATCAGTATGGATTAGATGGCACCCCGACGGAGCCCTGGCGGCTCGCACACGGCTAGTGTCGGTTCGGCATCGCTTTGCCTGCTCGATTCGGCTAATCACATGAAGACAAGTCCTCCGCGGGTAGTCGTGATGGGCCTAGGGCCTACGATGCGGTCCTCGTAACTTCGCCTTCGTGTCTTGGCACATGAACCTGGCGCTGTCTTCCGCATGACGGATCGTGCCGGCGAGATGAATGCTCCGGCAGCTTGTCCTGTTCTTTCCGGATTGGGTGAGCGCGCCTGGTTGTTCCGCCTGAAAGTCGTGGGTGAACTGCAGCCGCTGGCCTCGTGCGCTGCATAAGGGGGTTGTCATCGGCCGCAGCCCTCGAGGCGCCTGGCCGAGGGGCGAGGAAAGCAGACATCTCAGCTTCGATTGGAGGGGCGTCGGCGCGCTATATTGAAACGTTTAGGACAACTATACCTATGTCTGTAATGCGTTTTTTCTCGGCCCGTGCGATCTCAGAACCGCTCAGCGGCCTGGTGCCGAGGATTGCCCCATTTTTGCCTTAAATGTTATAGCTCACCCGCCGGACAACAGGCGGGACGGTATCAAGATGCGTAGCCACATCAGCAGTTTTAGACGTTCAGCCCCTCAGTTTACATTCGGCAGCATAATGCTAGCCATGGTAACACTGCCTTGCTTGTACCTTCAGGCGCATTTCGCCGCGACGGCGTTCGTCTACTTGTTAGTCATCTTGCTGTTCTCGTTGATGGGCAGCTTCATCGCCTCATCTGCGCTTTGCGTCGTAGCTATCGCTGCTCTCGCCTACTACTTCGCGCCACCGGCCTTCGCTCTGCGAATCGATGACCCCCAAGATCTTCCGGTGGTCGTTGCATTTTTTATTGTCTCGATTGTGGGAACGCACCTGATCGGAAAGCTCCGCCAGGAAAGAGAGGCTGCGCACGAGGCTGCGGCCAAGCTCCAGCAGAGTGCGGCGGATTTAGAGGATCGCGAAAAACGCTGGCGCGCAATTTTCGAGCACAATCCGGCCATGTACTTCATGGTCGACGAAGCCGGCGCTGTCCTGAACGTCAATACGTTCGGCGCAACACAGCTTGGTTTTGCTCGTGCTGAACTGACTGGTCAATCCGTGCTGCGCGTATTTTTAGAGGAGGATCGCGCGTTTGTTCGCAAATGCATTCGGACGTGCCTTGAGGATATCGGTCAATCGCACACGTGGGACGTCCAGAAAGTCAGGAAGGACGGCTCGGTTCTGTGGGTACGTGAAAACGCCAAAGCCATGCTCTGGGCCGATAACCAGCCCATTGTCCTTATAGCCTGCGAAGATATCACGGAGCGAAAGCGGACCGAACTTGCCCTGCAGCGGAGCGAGGCACATTTGGCCCAGGCGCAGGAGTTGAGTCATACGGGGAGCTTCAGCTGGAACGCCAGTACGGGCGAGGCCTTCTGGTCGAAGGAAACATTTCGGATTTTCCAATTAGACCCTGAGACGGTCCCGGCGCCGCAGCTCGTCGTTGAGCGCACTCATCCAGATGATAGGGCTTCGGTTCAAGATACTATCGATCGAGCGATGCGGGACCTGAGCGATTTCGAACACGAATACCGGCTGCTGCTACCGGATGGCTCGGTGAAGCACATCCATGCGCGGGCACGAATGACGAGAACTGCCTCTGGTGAGATCGAGTTTGTTGGGGCAGCTACGGATATCTCGGCGACTAAACGAGCAGAACAGCAGCTACGCCGGAGCGAGGCTTATCTAGCGGAAGCCCAGCACCTCACTCACACCGGCAGTTGGTCCTGGGACGTCTACGGTCTAGATTTCGTGTATCGATCCGCCGAAGTCGATCGTCTGTTTGGCTTTAGCCCACAAGAACCGGTGTCGATAGAGACCATTCGAGCGCGCATCCACCCGGACGACTTGCCGCGCCTACAGGAGGTGCAGCGCCAGGCGATTGAACACGAGGAGACGCGGTTCGAATACGATTTCCGTATCCTTCTGCCAGATGGCGGGATAAGGCGCATACACTCCGTTGCGCATGTGGTGGTCGGCAGCGATGGTAACGTCAGCGAGCTGATCGGAACACATATGGATGTCACCGAACAACACGCAGCTAGGGAACGCCTGGAGAACACATTGGCTGCGCTGCGTGAAAGCGAACAGCGCTTTCGCGACTACGCCGAAACAGCTTCCGACTGGCTCTGGGAGACGGGGCCAGATCATCAGGTCACTCACTTGTCCGAGCACACCAGCACTGCAGGAATTTTGGCGGCAGGATTGACGGGTCTGGTTCGCTGGGACATCGCCTGTGACGTCGAAGAGGAACCAGAGAAGTGGCGCCAGCATCGGGCGATGTTGGAGGCCCATCTGCCGTTTCGGGATCTGGTTTACCGCACCTTGAATCGGACAGGATCTCCGATCTACGTCCGCACAAGTGGCAAGCCTTTTTTCGACGGAAAGGGCAATTTTCTCGGCTACCGTGGCGTCAGCACTGACATCACCGCTACCATTCGTGCCGATCAAGCCGAACAGGAACTTCGAAAGGCACAGGCGGAGCTGGCGCATGTGACGCGAGTAACGACGTTAGGAGAGCTAACAACCTCCATCGCACACGAAATTAACCAGCCACTCGCCGCTATTATCAGCAACGCCGATGCGTGCCTGGGTTGGATGGGTCGCGAAGCTCCTGATCTTTCCGCCGCGCGCTCTTCGGTGGAGTGGATCATCGAAGACGCAATCCGGGCAAGCGAGGTGATCCGTCGCGTTCGCGCACTCGCGAAGAAAGGCCAGATCGAGATGGTGCCACTCGACATCAATGAGGTGGCTAAGGACGTCATTGCGCTGGTAACACGAGAGCTGGCGAGCCACCGAGTGACGTTGCGAACTGAGTTGACGGCGGCGCTGCCTGTGATCCTCGGCGACCGGATTCAGCTACAGCAGGTGATCATCAATCTGGTGATGAACGGAATCGAAGCCATGGACGCGGTTACAGACCGGTCGCGCGAACTGCTGATTCAATCATCAAAGGACGATCTGGGGCACGTACAACTTGCCGTCAGCGATTGCGGCACCGGGGTCGCCGACGGCGACGCGGACCGGGTCTTAGATCCCTTCTTCACCACCAAGGCGAGTGGTCTTGGGATGGGCCTTTCGATCTGCCGATCGATCGTGGAAGCTCACGGAGGCCGGCTGTCAATCGTCCACAAGGATGGACCGGGCGCGACCTTCCAGTTTGCCCTGCCGTTGCATAAGGAGGTTGTCTGGTGACAGGAGGATTTGACTCGCTAGGTGAAGGCAGCAATGCCAAGGCCTCGACCAAGGCGATAGTCTTCATCGTCGAGGATGACATTTCCATGCGTCGCTCGCTTACGAACCTTTTTCGATCGGTAGGGTTGGACGTCACTGCATTCGGATCGGCCCGCGAAATGCTGCAGAGCACAATTCCGGACGTTGTTAGCTGTCTCGTTCTTGATGTCCGGCTGCCAGGCTTGAGCGGCCTTGAATTCCAAACCGAGCTGGCGAGGTTAAACATACATATTCCGATCATTTTCATTACCGGCCATGGCGACATTCCCATGACCGTGAGGGCCATGAAGGAAGGAGCGGTCGATTTTCTCAGCAAACCGTTCCGCGACCAGGAACTGCTTGATGCTGTGGTTGCGGCGACCGAACGCGATCGCAAAAGACGGGAGGCTCAGCAGACCCTCGCGAACTTGCAGTCTTTATTTCAGACCTTGAGCCCACGCGAGCAGTCGGTGATGAAACTGGTCTCTGCTGGCCTGATGAACAAGCAGGTAGCCGCCGAGCTTGGGCTCGCCGAGATTACAGTCAAGATCTACCGCGGACACGTCATGAAAAAGATGCGTGCCAGGTCGCTAGCCGAGTTGATCAGAATGACTGAGACGCTGGGAATTCGCGCCGATCGCCCTGAACAAACTCATGTATGATTTTACAATTTCGTCACTCAAGCCCAACTCTTCGCCGAAGGTGGCTAATGCTTTGGCAGCCACTATACCCGCGTCAGGAGGGCTCGTCTTGTCCACGCCTTTGATTTCCGTCGTTGACGACGACGCCTCAGTCCGTGCGGCGACAGAGAACCTTTTGAAATCGCGTGGCTACATAGTCCAAATATTTGCGTCTGCCGAGGAACTCTTGCGGTCGCCGCATTTGGACGAGACATCCTGCGTCATTACCGATGTGCAGATGTCGACCATGAGCGGCCTGGATCTGTTGGCAGAGATGCGGACGCGCGGTTACGACGTACCATTCATTTTCATTACTGCTTTCCCCAACGACCGCGTGCGGGCGTCAGCCATAGTCGCCGGAGCGATCGGCTTCCTCGCCAAGCCCTTTGGCGCGAAAGCGCTAATCGAGCACCTCAACACCGCACTGAAGGCGTATGGTGGCCGAGGCGGGATCTGATATGCATTCAACCTGCAGCACTTGAGTTCATGTTCATCTAAACGCTCCATGCGACCACGATCTCGCCGCCGATCAACCTCTTCGGGATCAGGCAGGCTACTAGCTCTGCAGGCGAGCGAAGCGTAAGTTCTTGCCCTATCGATGCTTTATCCCGTGCGGCTACATTGGTGCAGAACAACCTTGTCGCTTGCGGGCGTGGAGGGCACGTCCGCTCGACGCATTCTGTAGGTCGACGTTCAAGTTAATGCTGCCCCAAAGCAATCGACGGCGTTACGCACTTCTTAAGTCCGTCTGGATCGGGGCTATATATTCCATTGAACAGCGGAAACTGGCCGAGAGCGCTCGACAAAGCAAGAGATTGGCTATGCTCAGTCCGACAGAGACGATAAACAAACGGGCTTCGCCCAGGACAATCTGCGTGTTCCGGCAGAAGCCCGTCTTCTGCGTGTTCCGGCAGAAGCCCGTCACTGATTGAACGAACCCGCTACGCGAGAGTAGGGCAGGCCTGCTGAACTGAGATGTCCCATCTGAGAGGATGTTGATCTTCGCACCACCTCTTGAGACAGGAGACCCAAATGGCTACGATGAGCCACTGTTCGGCAGATCATGATCGAGGACATCAGGGTCCTCATCTGCCGCCGTCGTCTCAACAATCCTATATCTATGCGATTGCAATGTTTAGCCGCCATTTCGGCTACCCCGCCGACCGGTGTGGGTTTTGTGCAGGTCCGCGCCTACCAACTGCATCTCGTCGCCGTTGGTGGTCCCACATCAATCAGGTTGCCTGCGCGGTGTGGTTCTTCTACGTCGTCACACTAGGGAAGACCGAGGCAGCCGGCGAGGAAGCGAGCACGGCGGCCGTTGCCCCGCACGAGGGCGAGCGCCTCGAACAGCCGCGGCAGCCGCTGATAGAGGACAGAGCGGTTATCCCGGCAGGCCTTTTGGCTGACCGCGCAAGCAATCCAGCTCTTTCCGACGCCGGTCGTATTAACGATGAGCAGGTTCTGATGCCTGTCGATCCACCCGCCGGCAGCGAGCCTGTGGAACAGCAACCTGTCGGAGCCCGCGCGGCCCACCAAGCATGAGCTTGTCGGCCTTATAGCCACGTTGATCCACTTCGCCCGGAATCCTACGCCGACTTCGTCGGAAAATGCGCAGATAACCGCCTCACATCTCGTGTTGAGCTTTTCTGGTGAATGAGCTCGGCACGATCCTCGTGCTCACGGTGTCGTTATGTCCGTGACTCATGCGGGCCGGTCTTGTCGTTCGGGCCGCCGCTTTCTGTGCGTTTCCCTTGCCCACCGACCCACTTCAGGCGCCCGCGCCCTTCCTGCTACGTAGGCATCATCCTGTAGAGACTTTTGCCTCCAAGCACGTCCAGGCGCCGAACACGCCCGGCCCCCTCGGCCGGGCGGGCGGATGCAGGTCTGGCGCAGCGAGCATGGTCTGCAATTGCAGTGTGCCCCTACTCCCAGGGCGCGAACAACACAGCAACCGCTCAGCCAAGGTGCACTCTGGGGACAGTGCTCTGAGCCGCCCCAGAGGAACTCTCAGCGCAACGGCGATAGACACGGGGAGCCCAGAGAAGACCCGATAGATCTACTCCATGAGTTCCCGGTAATCCCATGTCACATAAAATCGTCCTCATAATCGTACGTTGAGGAGGTCGCTGGGATCTCGGTATTACTAGGCTTGCTGTCGTCCACTTTCGAAAGATACCGCGCAGCAGTGCCTTCTCGCTGCCATTTGCCGTGGCTATTCCTTACCCACTTGTCTGAGGTCTCTGGATCGAGAACCATGTTATCGGCGTCGATCTCGACGAACCCCATCTTTGCCGCACGGGCTCTTGCTTCTGGATTAGCTGGACGCAAATTGAGCAGCGGCCGTTCGTCGCCATTTTGAAGTTGATGCTCGAGCAGAATATCGCCGGCGTTCTCGACGAGCGGATGAACGACCTGAAGATCTACTGTGGAGGTAGTCCCAGTTCGCCCAGGAAACAGCTCCCGCCATTTCTCGACGTCGAATATCGTCATGCTGTCGCCGCCTTCCATTCGTAGAAGTCCGACACTCTTGTTTCCTAGTTGGTAGCTGAAGTATCGGGCATTAGCAGAATCTGTAGTATTTCCATATTGCTCAGCGAGTTCTGCAGTTCGCTCAGCTTTTCCAGAGACGAAATCCGAATACTCTTGTGGGTTTTGGGCGATGTACTTGATTTCAGGGCCGTAATAGTCTTCCGCTGCCTTTCTGAATTCCTTCTTCTTGATCTCTAGCACAGGAGGACTCGAAACGAGCGAATACGGTCGTGATGCGGCTAAGCGCATATTGGCGAACGCATCTGCGAAGCTATCTTCGTCTGTTTGCTCATTGGTTTCGGCAAAGGGAGAGGATTGGAGGTAGGACGAGCCATTGATCCGATTATACATGGCGATTGGTGCTCCCGTCGGACATCTTTTCCGCATCTAGTTCAGGCTTGCTAGGCCATACGGCGCTGATAGGCAGCCTGCCTTACGAAAACCTGACGTGGTCCTGCTAGTTGCCCTCACGCTGGCTTGTCACAGGGCTCCCTTCTGAGCGACACGGCGGCAGGCTCGTGCCATTGGCCTTCATCAAGTTGATGAGAGGCCGCGAGCACGTCAAGAATGCTCTTCCATTGGAAATCGGCTCACTCGACGATGGGCCTGCTGACGCCGGAGTTCCGCCGTGCCGCCTCATATCTCAAACGCTCGGCCAGATCGTACAGTGCTGGATCGCCTCGTCGCAATCTGCCGCCGAGTGCGGATACATCCTCGAGACCGTCTTGGAGACCAATCAAAGACGGCCAGCAGGCTCGCGCTCGCTGATCGGATCGATCCGGGATGCGCGCCGGCTCGCCAAGCTCTGCGCGGCCAGGTCTTGAGCTTAGCGATGCCCCGTCCGCCAGCCCGGCGAAGCCTCGCGGATCGGCTCAGTCGCAGTTCCGAAGTTGGGCACGAGACCAGATCAGGCTGAGAAGCCCTCACCTTCTTCATTGGCGAAGAGGCTTGGCGACGATCGGTGGTCGTTCTCCGAGAATCGTGCTTCCCATCCAGCTCCAATAGGGTGCGTTCGCCTTGGGGAGGAGCAGCAGCAAGTCCATGCGTTGGAAGAGGGAGGGGAAGTACGTGGCAAAGAGCTTGCACTCGGGGTCTGACAGAGGGATTTCTGTAGGCGCTCGCCAAGATGTGCTGCGTTTGCCCTTGGGGTGACGTCGCTCCACCAGGTGGCGAGCTCGGACCAGATCAGGTTGATACTCCGGGTGCGTGGAATTGAGAACGCATGCATAGGCAGCCATCGTGCCGATACCCTCGCGACGGCCATCTTCATCAGCCAAGACGTCGTAGTCGTATCCCTCGTGCTCATGCCATTGCCAAGATCGAGGGATCCGCTGGGAGATTAAAAGCCAGATCGACATCGCAGATCCAATATTTGCGTCGCATGTTCACCATCGGGCAATGATAGCTCGAGTAGCAGATGCCGGCGCCCATCCGCGTGCGAGTCGTAACAGCCTTCCCCCGAACTGCGGATTTTCGTAGATTTCAATCGACCTTGGAGATCGTGGGTGGCTAGCCGGCCATTCGCTACATGATCTTGCCGTCGGTTGCGAAGCGCCCACTGGCGTACGCGACACGCGTGGCCGAACGAAGAGAACGATGTATTCTTCAGCCAATCCCTGGCCGTCGCCACCGCGTACTCGCCTAGCGTAGGCGCCGCTGTGCAAGGCTCGGGCAGCTCAAGACTATTGGTGACTTCCAACTGGTGGCGATCATTGCGTCCGCGGGGATTCGATGCCGCCGTATTCATGCGGGGGCAAATGGAAGCAGTCCTGCGGCGGCAGCTCCGCCCGCAGATAGTCGATCTCGTTCCCGTTCCCAACTGAGAACTCCAGCCTGGCGCTCGGAATAATTCGCAGGCCGTAGCCGTGATTCTTGTCATTGTCTCAGCCGCCGAGCAGACATTGGCGATGCCCGACATAGGGCCATGTTGGCCAGATGAGAGCCCAAAGCGTGATGCTGTCGTCCAGCGCGAGTTTGTGGTCGGGATCGGCGGCTTGCAGGAAGGATCCGACCCAGGCGCCGGCCGCGTCCGAGGCACCGAAGGCAGCCTCCATGGCACCACACCGGACGGCGGCATCGGTGCGACGGCCGCTTTCCAGATCAGTGAAAATGTAGGGCGGCAGAGGTGAGAGTAGAATCTGCACGCATCGACAGAGGCGCGGCGGCAGCGCCGCCCCGAGAGATTCGGTTATGACAGGATTTCTCGGGAGAGCAGGAACAGGTCGAACCGCGCGTCGCTCTCCTTGAGACCACGGCGCTTCAAACAGTCCGCGTCTGCCTGACGCCGGGCGCTGCCTAAGAAAGCGTGTCCGGGGCCAGCTTCGTCGTCCGATCCAGTGAGGGCGCGGGCGCCGAAGCGACGTACCGTCACTACGACATGGGCAAGGGCAGCGATCTCTGATCGTCCCACGTCGTGTTCGCGTCGAGCGACATGGTCAGCCCGGCAGCGGGGCCCACTATCAAGCGGCCGGACGAAGACACCTATTGCATCTTGGTGGTTGACAGCCTTCTGTTAGATCGGCTTCATGCGGCTTGTCGCAGGGATTGCCTATGATTGCGGGTCTCGCCTCTCGCCGCCACAACGCCCCGCCATCCGCTCGCGAACCCCGTCCTGCATGCGATTTGGATTATCGCCATCTTTCTACTTCTGACCTGCACGCCCTACACAGCGTATTTTTCCGGTGCGCAATTCGTGCATTTTCTGCTCGGGCCAGCAACTGTTGCGCTCGCGGTGCCACTCTATGAGAATCGCAAGCTGGTCACTGCTGCGATCCTGCCCATGCTGGTCGCTCTGCTTGCTGGCTCGATCACCGCCGTCATGTCTGTGATCATGCTTACCAGGGCTGCCGGCCTGCCCGGCGAGGTGATCCTGTCCCTGGCGCCGAAATCGGTCACGGCCGGCGTTGCCATGGGCATCAGCGAAACCCTGCATGCGGCCCCCTCGCTGACGGCAGTGGCGGTCATTCTCACCGGTATCATGGGCGCGATCGTCGTGACCCCGCTCATGAACCGCACCGGGATCACCGATTTTCGAGCGCGCGGCTTCGCCGCAGGTATTGCGGCGCACGGCATCGGTACGGCGCGCGCCTTCCAGGTTGACGAGATCGCCGGCGTGTTTTCGGGTCTCGGCATGAGCCTGAATGCCCTTGTGACCTCGTTTCTGGCGCCACTCGCGGTCTCGGCATTGATGCGGTGAGTCTGCGCAGCTGGCTTCATCGTCGCCCAAGTATGGTCCCTGAACCATCAAGCTTGATCCAGCTTGCACTGTAGTTTCAAGTGCGTAACCAGAGGCCGGCAGTTCACGGTTGCTGCAACCATTTCATTCCCGTTGTGCAGTGAGGTCGTCAGGAATGATGGGTAGCGTGAGTCGCCCAAACAGCACTAGACTCGCGTGCGCCGGGCGCGCTGATGAGTCATCGCGTCTTGTGGATTGTCCTCTCGCTAGTAGAGCCCTTCAGAGGACCGGCATTCGCATTGTCCGAACAGGCGGTTGGGTTTCAGCCAGCGGGTGCTGCATGACGCGGCCCGACGTAGCCGCCCTCCACAGCTCCTGGCCCACACGCTCAGCCTCACACTTAGCCGACGAGGGAGCGGCTGGCCTTGAGGACTTTACGCCGCCTGGAAGTGCAATTGTGGAACGGCCGCAACCAGCTTCCTCGTATAGGGTTGCCGAGGCCGTAAAAATACGTCGTCTGCTCCGCCAGCTTCGACGGCCACTCCATGATGCATGACAAGAACACGGTCGCTGAGGTGGTGCACGACGCCGAGATCATGCGAAATGAATAAATAGCTGACGCGTAAGTGAGACTTGAGATCGCCAAGCAGATCGAGAATTTGCGCCTGGATGGACACATCAAGTGCCGCGACCGGCTCGTCACACACGATGACCCTGGGGCGCGGAGCAATCGCGCGGGCGATCGCAACCCGCTGACGTTGGCCGCCCGACACTTCGAGTGGGCGTCTGGTCCTGAAGCTTGGTAACAGCCCCACAAGATCGAGCAGCTCGCTGACATCGGATCGCCGACTGGCTCCGTCGAGCGGAGAGTCTCCGCTGCGTCGTGACAAGGCATCATCAATGATGCGCTCGATGGTCCAGCGCGGATCGAATGAACTTAGTGGGTCCTGGTAGATTGCGGTGATATCCGATCGCCGGTGGCGGCGCTCTTTCTCAGTCGCTGCAGTCCACGGCGCTCCCTCGAGCGTCACCTCGCCTTCATCAGGCATTTCGAGTGCGAGCGCCATGCGTGCCACGGTCGTTTTCCCAGACCCTGACTCGCCGACGATACCAAGCGTCTCTCCATGGCCGAGGCTAAACGAGACATCATTGACGACGGTACGCAGCTTGCCATCCGGTCCGCGAAAGCGCTTGACGAGCCGTTCCGCCTCAAGCAGCGGCCTACTACGCGGTGTGATATCCGATTGGGTCAGCGCTCTGGTCACTTCACGCCCAGCCGAGATGAAGCGCGGCGCCGTCGAGGGCGAAAGACGGCTCCCGCGTGACCGGACGGATGGGATCGCCCTGAGGAGGCCCCGCGTGTAATCATGTCTCGGATCGCCAAAAATCTGTTCTGTCGAGCCATGCTCGACGATTTCGCCATGGCGCATCACGATAACTTCGTGTGCCATTTGAGATACCACAGCAAGATTGTGGCTGATGAGGATCATGGCCTGCCCGCGCTCGCGGGTTTCGCTCAGCAGATCCAGGATTTGCGCCTGGATCGTAACGTCCAGCGCCGTCGTGGGCTCATCTGCGATCAAGAGAGCTGGATCGAGTGCGATCGCCGTCGCAACCAAGGCTCTTTGCCGCTGCCCGCCTGAAAGCTCATGTGGAAGCTGCCGCGCCTTGACCGCCGGCTCGGGCACGCCCACGAGCTTGAGAAGCTCAACCACCCGTTCGGTCAAGTCTGCACGTGTCCTGATTGCAGAGTGAACACGCAGCGCTTCACCGATCTCCTTGCCAACCGGTCTCAGCGGATCGAGCGACACCAGCGCGTCCTGTAACACGAAACCGATGCGCTTGCCGCGCAAGGCTCTCCATTCCCTGTCACCGAGTCGATCGATATTCTTCCCCTGAAAAGTCAGGCGGTCAGCTCGGACATGAGAACGCGCCCCGGTCAGACCAACCAACGTCCGGGCCGTAACGCTTTTGCCTGATCCCGATTCACCGACGATCGCGACGCATTGGCCTTCCTCAACCGTGAAAGAGACCCCCTTGACCACAGCTCGCCGCGAATGCGCCGGCGCGAAGGAAACGTTGAGGTTTTGTACGGTGAGCAACGGGTCGCTAGCCAGTGGGGTTGTGGCATTTTGCCGGAAGGAGGCTGCGGGATAGGTCACGTTCATGGAAGCTCGATCCTTCCTTCCAAGCGTTGCTGCACGTACTGGCCGAGAACAGTCACTGAGAGCGCGAAGACAGCGATGGCAATACCGGGCATGACCTCAAGCCACCATGCAAAGATCACGTAGTTGCGCCCAGCATTGAGCAATGCGCCCCATTCTGATGACGGGGGTGCAACTCCCAAGCCGAGAAACGAAAGGCCGGATGCCCAAATGATGGCTTGCCCGATCCCGAGCGTGAACATTGTCGCAAGTGGGCTGATTGCGTTGGGAAGGATATGCTTGAACAGGATGTCCTTAGGCGAGTGGCCCAACGCCTTGGCGGCCTCAACATAACCGGTCGCTTTGACCCTCAGAACCTGCACCCGCACCATGCGTGCATATCCTGGCGATGTTCCAAGGCCGACGGCGATAATCAGCGTCGAGACCGAGGTGCCCAACAACGAAACGAAGAGAAGCGCAAGGAACAGTGTGGGGAGAGCGAACAAGGCGTCGAACAACCGGCTAAGCACATTGTCGATCCACCCCCCAGACAGGCCCGCCGTCACGCCGAGTATAAGCGCGATGGCGAGGCTCAGCGCAGTCGCACCCAGCCCAATGGAGAGAGACTGACCTGTCCCCGCCACGATGCGGGAATAGAGATCCCGCCCGGACTGGTCCGTTCCCAGCCAATGCGTCAATGAAGGGGCCTTGAGGGGTGACATCAAGCTCAGCGTCAAAGGATCATGCGTCTGAAGCAGTTTCGGCGCAATCGCTGCGATGAGGAAGAACGCGATGAAGAAAGCCGCGACATAGACCGCAACCGGAAACCTACGGGCGCCCGTCAGCACTCTTCCAATGATGAACGCTTTTGCATGTCCGGCGGAGCTTGTGGCGAAACTCATGCCTCTTTCATCCTGGGATCGATGAGCTGCACCGTGAGATCCACGATCAAGCTGGCAGCGACAAACAGCGCAGCTGAAACCAAAATCACCCCCGATACGACCGGGACATCGCGCGTGGACGTTGCTGCGACAAGGACGCCGCCCAGCCCCTGGCGGCCGAAGACCGCTTCGATCAATACCGCGCCGGACAGCAGCCTGCCTACAATCCAGCCCGAAAGGGTGATCCCGGGCAAGGCCGCATGGCGCAGAGCGTGACGCAGACGGACACTGAAATCGCCTGTGCCGCGCATTCTCGATGAGGTGATGAAAGGCTGATCAAGAACCCGCGTGAATTCACTCAAGACCGCTTGACCAAGGAAGCCGTAGATTTCCAAGGCCAAGGCCATCGTCGGCAGAACGAGTCCCATGAAGGTGTTGCCGCCCACCACAGGAAACAAGCGAAGCTGGATCGCGAAGACGACCAGGAGGATTGTCGCCAACCAATAGGGCGGAAGGGTTGCCAGCAAGACCTGAAAGCCCCCTAACGCCTTGGACCATATGTCGTTACGCCCGGCGAAACGAACCGTGGTTGTGATGGTGATGATCCAGGCCGTCAGCATGGCGGCGAAGGCGAGCGCAATCGTCGGTCCGATCTGGCGCACAATCAGGTCCGTGACAGGTTGATATTGAACGTAAGACTGCCCAAGGTCACCGTGCATCACATCCCATATATACTTTCCGTATTGCACGACGACGGGTTGATCGAAGCCATATTTGGCATTGATGGCGAGCAGTTGGCCCCGAGGAATCTCTCCCACGTTTCCGGTATTTGCATTGAAGATGATCTGTGCGCGTTCTCCGGGCATGAGAAACTGCACAAAGAAGGTGAATGTCGCCGCGGCCCAGACCACAATCAGGCCGGACAAGAGCCGCCGCACCAGCCAAAAGCTTCGATCGCCCATCGTCCTCACCGCATTCATCTCTTGCCGGTGAAATATGCGTCCGAGAAAACGGGCTCGCCCACCGACCCGCTGTCGAGCCAGATGTCCTTCAAATTATCGGCTACAGCGAGGGTGACGTCCAAAACCGTGTAACTCAGAGACGGCGCGTTCTCGACGATCCGCCGTTCCGCCTGCTGATAAAGGGCGGTGCGTTGCGCCCTGTCAGTGGCCTGTTCGGCCTTCTGGATGATGTCCCACAGGGACAGATCCTGATAGCGGGATGGGTTGAAGGGATTGCGTACACCATTCAGGTCAGGCTTGTACGAAATGCGATAGATCTCGGCGCCTGGCGCAACCCAGTACAGTGGAACGACCTCATAGTCATTTGGACCAAGATTCTTTCCTGCCCAGAAATCAGCCTGGTTGGTCGGCTGGAGCCGCACGTCGAAGCCTGCAGCCATCGCTTGCTGCTGGATGATCTGCAGGACCTGATCCCCGTCGGGGGGCGAAAAGGCGTTGGTGTAGGTGATGCGTATGATGAGCGCATTGCCGTTCTTGTTGCGAATGCCGTTTGCATCGCGCTCCGTCCACCCAGCTTCATCGAGCAGTTTGTTCGCCTTCTCGACGTCATAGGAATAGTACTTTGAGAGCTCGCCGACATATTCCGGAGAACTCTGGCTCAAAGCGAAATTGCCCTCATAGGGCAGCGAGCCAAGGAACGCCGCCTGCACGGCAGCACGCCGGTCGGAGGCATAGGCAAAAGCCTGTCGGACACGCGCGTCGTCGAACGGCGGTCTTTCGGAGAACAACGCAAGCCGAAGCGGCGTTCCACCCGTGAGATGACGCACGATCTTGAAGCGGGAATTGGCGGCCTGCCAGTTGACGGCCGGGATATGATAGACAACGTCGGATTCGCCGGTCAGAAGCGAGCCGTAGCGTATCGTGGGATCAGCGAGAAAACGCCACTCAATCCCTTCGACATAGGCTGGGCCTTGATGCTTAGCATTGGCCGGCGCCGAATTGTAGTTTGGGTTTCGACGAAATATGACGTTCTTGCCGCGATTCCATTTCTCCACGATGAATGGACCCGAACCAACCGGGGTTTCGCAGTTCACGGCCTTGCCACGCTTAAGCGCCGTCGGCGACAAGATACCTTGCGAGGACTGCGCAAAGACATTCAATAGCGGCTCGAAGGGCGTCTTTAGCGTGATCTTAAGCGTCAGCGGGCCAGTTGCCGCGGCGGATTCGAAGACGCCGCTGAGATAAGGACTGGCTGTGGGATTCTGCAGCTCCGGATTGTCGCTTAGCCATCCATTGATGTTATCGACGACCGCCTGGGCCTCCAGAGGCGTCCCGTCCGTGAATTTGACATCGGGCTTGATCTGGAAGGTGTAAGTTTTGCGGTTATCCGAAATGGTCCACGCGGTCGCAAGCCAAGGTAGGATCCTTCCGTCTTCAGCCCTGGCGACCAGATTGTCGCTGAATTGACGCTGAAGGTACCATTGCTGCACCCAACCGCCGTAAAGGCACGGCGGCTCCTGGAAGTGTCCGTACCGGATAATTCCGCCGGATCGCGGCTTGCCAGCCGAAGCGTCCTCCGCCTGCACTGGATCCGCTATTGAAAGGCTAGACATCGCGATCGCGATGATTGCGGTATGCGAAGTCAGGCGACGATTCAGAATTTTGAGAAGAAACGCCGAACGAACGGCAGCCGGCTTAGACATGACAAGCTCCGAATCTGAAGGGAGAAGAACTCAGGCGGCGGAGACCTGCTCGGTGCGCTCGCCTGGCAGAGGAATGCCAAGATGCTCGCGCAGCGTTTCGCCGCGATAATCCGAGCGGAACGAGCCGCGCCGCTGGAGAACGGGAACAACATGATCGACGAACGCAGGCGTGCCATCGGACAGAACATCCGGTATGACGTTGAACCCGTCGACTGCGCCAGCCCGGAACCACTCTTCGAAGGAAGAGGCAATCTGTTCCGGTGATCCAACCAGCACCCGGTGACCGTAAGCAGGCGCCTCTACGATGATCTGGCGGACTGTTTTGCCGGAGCGCACGAGAGCTTCCACAGTACGATACTGGCCGATGGAAAAAGCCGCGTCCGCATGCCGCGGTAGTAAGTTGGGGTCGATTGGTTCGTCGATCTTCAGGCTTTCGGCAGGAATACCGAAACGACCGGACAACGCATCAAGGGCAACGTCAAAGTTGATAAGCGCGTCAAGCTCTGCCTTGCGTTTGATTGCTTCCTCTTCGGTTCCGCCGACGAACGTGACGATACCCGGCAGGACAAGGGGTGCCCGTCGTCCATGTTGAGAAGCAAACGACCTGAGGCGATCGGCCACGCCCAAGGCGATTTCCAAATTGCCTGTCGATGAGAACACGGCATCGGCGCTTCGGGCCGCGAACTGAAGCCCTTGATCCGATCCGCCGGCCTGGAAAATAACCGGCTGTCCCTGTCTCGAGCCCGGATGCGTTAGAGG
Organism: Bradyrhizobium sp. NBAIM01; assembly: GCF_020194115.1. Taxonomy (NCBI): domain Bacteria; kingdom Pseudomonadati; phylum Pseudomonadota; class Alphaproteobacteria; order Hyphomicrobiales; family Nitrobacteraceae; genus Bradyrhizobium; species Bradyrhizobium sp. NBAIM01. The sequence continues at coordinate 62,896 of NZ_JADYVU010000017.1, forward strand.
CCCGCTGATGTCGAAGAATTCGCCGGCATGTCTCGTTGTCTGCAGACTGCTCGGATCACCAAACCGCCCCGACGCCTGGTCCAGAATAAGGGCGCCTTCTCCCCAGCTCTGCCAAAGGGTTCGCACGGCCTCCACGAATTCTTCAGCGCGGCGATAACGGTCATCACGTGATTGCTCGTGGCCGCCAAAGCTCTTGGCCGTATAGACATTGGATGTCGTAACTGCATTCCAGGCCGCACGGCCACCACTGACAACGTCAAGCGACTGGAATCGGCGCGCGAGGTTATAAGGTTCGTTGTAGGTGGTGGATGCCGAGCCGATCAGGCCGATAAATTTTGTTTCTCGTGCAATGCTGGCAAGCGTGATCGTCGGCTCGATACCATTGAGCGGCGGATGGTTGTCGATTGCCGGATTGAGCGCTGGCGTGTCGGCGAGGAAAACCGCGTCGAGCTTTCCACGCTCGGCCAGCTTTGCGGCTCGTACGTAATGCTCGATATCGTAGAATGCCCCGGGAGGATTTCCGGGCCACCGCCACGCGGCTGCATGCCCCCCAGCGCCATGCAGGTTCAGGCCAAGGTGAAGCTCACGTTCAAACGCTGACGTCATCACGCGGCACATGCGGCTCGTGTGGAGGTGCACCGGAAGGTCAAAAATGTCATCGCCCTCTTCTCAATTTTCGGTAGCCATGAACGCGTCACGGCACTCCAACATTGTTGAGTAGTCGATCAGCGTCAACCAGGAAGGGAAAATAAGAATGCCTGTTTCAATTCGTGCCGCGGGATAATTGATTCCTGTTAGGAATGCCACACAGCGCGGAACGAATAAACTGCATGGTTGAGAAGCCCCATCTATCTGGGTTTTCGTGGCACCCGCGGGAGCGTGAGCATAGCAACGCGAAGGGCACGCGGGTCCGAGTGAAGCGACGATACCGGTTCGATAGCGGCACCCGGAACTGGGCAGTGAGAGCGACACGGCCATCCTTCACGACGGCTAGCCCCTTTCCCAAGTGCCCCCGGCGAGGAGCGCGCTCCCTGAGGCACCGGAGCTGCGATTAACAATCGCCCCCTTACTCAACTTGGGTAACGCTATGCGAGCGAAGAAGGCTTACCCGACCGTCAGCTTTCCCTATTTGCGCGTAAAGATGAGGTCTGCAGGCGTTTGATGACAATCTCGGGCATAGGGCCCGATCGTAAGCCTGTCTTTCAAGGCGACGATTGACAACCCTGGTTCAAGGACTCAACGGCTGTGGCGGCGCACTTGAGACTAACGCCTCGGCTGACGGCAGGCCGAAACGGAACTCCCTACCAGCCACCCACATACGGTGCATGATCGTCGGGATCGGAATCGAGCCGTCTCTGGACCTCCTCGACCACATGCTCATGCTCCCGGCGCGTGATGCGGCGCTCCTTGGATGGCGTACATGGGCTCTTGATCGCGCAGCCTTGGCACGCGGCTGTCGACCAGTAACAGCGCAGCGTCATTCCATGCTCGATGTTGGTGTAGTGATAGGGCAGCAGCTGGCCGGATGGGCAGCGGTAGACGTCCTCATCGGGCAGGTAGGCGAAGTCCTGTTTGCCGAACCGGCCCTCCGCCTTGGCGTTCGACGTCATGGGCTTGGGCAAGGTGACTGCAACGCCAGCCTCTGCGTAGGCCAGTATCTCCCCTCCATCGAAGTAGCCACGGTCGGCGACCGCCTCGAGTTTGTCCAGCTCGAGTACTTCTTCAGCTTGCTTCGACATCCGAGCAAGCTGCCCACGGTCGTTGCCGACGTTTATGACCTCGTAACGATCAGATGGTGTTCGGTGTCCACCGCGACCTGGACATTGTAGCCGACGACACCCGATCCGCGTCCGCTAGTGGCCATCGAACGGGCGTCCGGATCGGTGAGCGATATCTGTTGATCCGGCGTGTTGCGCATCTGCTCATCAAGCACCTCCAGACGGCTCATCTCCTGCTTCAGCCGAGCAGTCTTTTTCCTTGATCCTCATCGACTTGATGCTGATGGCTTCCGATTGCTCCTGCCGATCAGCGCTGTCGAGTTGATGCAGATATGGACCGACGCTTTGCTCGATGTGCGCCATCCGCCTCGCCATCTTGGCATGCGTGAAGTTGCGGTCGCGGTTGTTCACCGCCTTAAACTTGCTGCCGTCAATCGCGACGCTCGGGGTCTGCAACAGGCCCATTTGCCGGCATAGCGCACCGAACTTCGCACAAACCTTCCGAATCGCCGCGCCATTGTCCTTCCGGAAATCGGCTATCGTCTTGTGATCAGGAGCCAGGCGGCCGATCCGCCACTCACCTCGATATTGCGCCACGCCTGACCCGATTGAGATAGCCGTAGATGTAAAGCTTCAGAAGGACTGTCGGGTGATACGCCGGGCGGCCCGTGTCCCTGGCGATCACACGCTCAACCCCAAGTCCACGCAGGTCGAGCGGCTCGACGAACACATCGATCACATGGACCGCGTTGGCCTCGCTTACCCAATCCTCCAGACATTTCCGGCAAGAGCGTCAGCTGGGATCTGTCCGCGCCTTCAATGAAGCGTCCCATCCATATCCCCCTCGGAAACGGAAGAATCCTAGCCGAGTTGCGGCTTTTCACACAGCTAGGGTCAAACGCTGCCCTCGGCAGCCTGCACTACCTTGTCGGCTCACCTCCCGGAGGCAGATGCCGCCGCGCTCTGAGCGTAGGTCATCAACAGGCCACTTGCTGCCATTCAATCTGCAGCGATACTGTCGATCTTAGAACATATGCGGCCGGAGCCTCAATCATGAGACTGCCTTTCAAAACCGTGGACGTCTTCACGGGAACTCGTTTCCAGGGCAACCCCCTTGCTGTGGTGCTGGATGCCGGATCGCTGTCCGCCGCTCAGATGCAGTCCATTGCGCGCGAATTTAACTACTCTGAGACCGCGTTCGTGTGTCCGCCGCAGGATCTACATAACACCGCCGAGGTGCGGATATTCACGCCCACAATTGAAGTGCCGTTCGCCGGTCACCCAAATATCGGCACAGCCTTCGTATTGGGGTCATTTCCTGAATACGCGGACAGGGACGTACTTCACTTCGAAGAGCGCGCCGGACTTGTTGAGACTCGCATAGTTCGTGACCAGAAAGGCGTTGTCCGCACAGAGCTTACAGCTCCGCAAACCCTTTCCGTCTCATTGAAGTTCGAGGCTAACACAATCGCAGACTGCGTGGGGCTTGATGCGACAGATATTTGCGTCGAGCGCCATAGTCCAGTCATCGCATCTGTCGGGCTACCCTTTCTGATCGCGGAGGTACGGTCCCGCGCTGCATTGGCTAACGCCACCCCCAACGCGGTCGCATTTGCTCGGTGCGTTCCGAGCGACCGTGCTGACGCGATTTACATCTATACCCACGATGTCGCGCCGAAGGATGGGCAAGGCGTCAATCTATCCGCACGCATGTTCGCACCAGGGGACGGTCTGCCAGAAGACCCGGCAACTGGTAGCGCTACGGCGGCTGCGGTCGTTCTGGCCATCCTTGCAGGAGCAAAGTTTCCCCGCAACGGCACGGTACGTGTCGCGCAAGGCGTCGATATGGGACGACCGTGCTTGCTCGAGGTCGTGGTGGACATGCAAACGAGCGACGATCCTATCGTGCGGCTCGGCGGCCGCTGCGTCGACGTGATGGAAGGAACTATCAAACTCTAGCGAAAGACTTTCCATGTCGCGACTACGTGCCACAACCTCTTTCATCAGGAGAGTGACAGCCTAGGTGGCGTTAGCCGCGATCAAGGCCGAGATAACGCTGGCCCAGTTGGCTGAGCATTTGGAGGTGCAGACGAACCAGGTTACGCAGGGACCTCCACGAAACGAATTTGCAAGGTGTGGACGCTCAAGCCATAAATCCCACCTATCTTGAACGCCTTCAAATACAAGAAGCAGACACTAACTCGCTTAGAGGCTTGTTTACGGCCAATCACGCTTAACAGGGCACCCTAGACCACAAGGCCTTCCGCAACATCCGGCGAATGCAATAGACCTGCAACCTGCCCGGGTAGATCAGTTTTCACCCGGCATGTGATGATTGCGCAGTGGACCGTTGACCAAACTGCAATCCGAGGAGAAATGATGTCAACGGAAGCACGACACGCCAGCGGCTGAACCAGAGTACGGCGAGGCATAAGAGCAGAGAGATGAGCGCCGCCCACCATACAACCCCCTCCTTCGAAAAGCGCTTAACGGCTGCGGCCATAGTCAGCGCATACGCGAAAACAAACACCGTGCTTGGCCATTTGATCAACTCACCAATTTCGATTCCGCTGATTCCGATGAATAAATAGGTCGCACCGAATAGCACCTGAACTAATAAGAGCGCATTGAGTGGCGTCTTGCTTCTAGCGCTCAGTTTCCCTACAGATTTTGGCAGCGAACCATTTCGCGCCTGTGCGTAGAGCATGCGCGAGTACCCGGCGATATTGATGTGGAGAGCGGCAAAGGCGACAAGACACGCCAGTGTGGTTATCACTGCTAGGCCGGGCTTTCCAATCGTCCTTTCAACAAGCAGTGGAAATGCCATCACGCCGTCACCTTGCTGATATGCGCCTGTACCGATAGTCACGTACGCGAACGCGCCGTATATGATTGACACAACGACTGCGGCGATGAACATGCTCACGCGCACGTCGCGGCGTGGATTCTTAAATTCTTCAACCAGAGGCGCGATCATTTCCCAGCCCACGAAGGAAAAGAAAATGGGCACCATCGCCTCTCCCACCGCTTCCCAACCGCGCGGCGCAAACGGTGTTAGCGAATCGTGGTGTAGTAATGGCCAGGCGGCGATCACTGTCAAAACCATCAGCGCAACGACAACTCCAACGATGGCCATTTGCAAACGGCTCGCCGCGGCAAGACCGAGACCGTTCAAAAGCACCGAAAACGTGGTTGCGCCGACGGCTAGCCACAGGGGAGCATGACCGCTCCAACCGCCGAGGTGTGCAGCGTACTGCGTGCCTATTACCGCAACTATCGGAATGCCGATTGGGATAGCCCCCAGAAAGGTCCAACCCAGAGCCGTACCGCAGCGGGTCCCAAACGCACTTGAGACATAGTCGATAACGCCCCCGGCCGTTGGATTTCGTATCGCGAATTCGCTTAGCGTCCACACGATCGGAAACGAAAGCATGCCGACAAGCGCCCAGGAGACTAGGGCTGCTGGGCCCGCCTCTTGGGCGGTTACGGCCGGAAGGGCCAGTACACTGATCCCGACCACCGCGCTGACTGCTAAGATAGTCCCCTGGGCGCGGCCGATTGTACGCTCTAGCTGGGGTACTTTTTCCATCCCGGTCGCCTTGGCACCACGTTTCTCCAGATCAACACAAGCGAGGGAGCTCGGCACCCTCTAGTTCATCTAGAACCTTGATGGCGCCCATCGCATCTGCCAACCTTACTTGAGCTCCTCGAGGACTACTGAATATTTCTCCCACGATTGCCGCGTGTCGGCCGTATTTGTTTCTCCTCAGATGCTGACAAACTTCGCCGGCTCTAGCTGGCTCGACGAAAATTGCAAGGCACCCTTCATTGGCGAGATGTAGAGGGTTAACGCCTAGCATGTCAGTAGCCATCACGGTCTCATGCTGAAGGGGTAGGTCAGCTTCGTTTAGGCGAACCTCGAAACCACCGTGAAACGCATACTCGTGCATCACGGCTGCGAGCCCTCCCCGGGTTGCATCTCGGATTGAGCGCACCGTTCCAGCAGGGAACGCTTCCAACAACTCTGATACCATCCCACTTAGCGGCGCACAGTCGCTCAGAACGCGGTTCTCGAAGCCCAACCCCTCCCGCAAGGATAACAGGTGCACAGCGTGATTCCCGAGTCGGCCAGTCACGATTATTCGGTCACCTGCGCGCACTGAGGCCATACGCAGCGGCGCGCGTCGGAACACACCCAAGCCCGTTGTATTAAGGAACACGCCATCGGCCTCTCCGCGCCGGACCACCTTCGTATCACCGGCAACGATGCGCACGCCTGCCTCCCTCGCCGCATCGCGTACCGATGCGAATATCTTCTTCAGCTTTGCACGCGGGAATCCTTCTTCAACAATTGTCGCCAATGTGAGAGCTAGTGGAATGGCTCCGACAACGGCAAGATCATTGACCGTTCCGCACACAGCAATTCTGCCAATATCACCATTTCCAAAGATAACGGGATCGACCACAAACGAATCTGTCGTCATTGCGAGTTCTTGACCATCGACCGTCAAGAGTGCGCTATCCTCAAGTTCGCCGACATATGTTTCCTGGAGCGTGCCGATGATATCCCCGATCAACAATCGGCTCAGCTTCGCCCCCGTACCGTGATCAAGAACCACGACATCATCTGGATTCGGATTCAAGACGCATCCTTTCGTGCCGGGGCAAGTGTCAGCAGACAGAGTAGCTCAAAAAGCAAATGTGCCGCTACCAAGCTAGTCTGTTGGCCGACATCAAACGGCGGGCTCACTTCGACTACGTCGGCTCCCACGATCGTCAGTCCACGTAATTCGCGCAGCAGACGAAGGCAAAATTTCACGTCCAATCCTCCGATTTCCGGAGTGCCGGTGCCAGGACAGTATGTGGCATCGATGCCATCAATATCGAATGACACATATACCGGCAAATCGCCGACAACCTTCCGGATGTGCCTTGCCACAGCTTCCGCACCGATCGCTTCCGCTTCCTCGGAGAAGAACAGAGTGAGCCCCTGCTCACGAGCAAAATCGTATTCCTGAACGCCATAGGTTGTACCTCGAAGGCCTATCTGGAAAAACGCTGTGGGTGAGACGAGTCGCTCCTCAATGGCGCGCCTGAATACCGTGCCATGGTTGTAGCGCGAACCAAAGAATTCGTCTTCCGTGTCCGAATGTGCATCTAGATGCACTACGGCATAGGGGACCGAGTCAGATTTTCCACGTAGCACTGCAAGAGAAATTAGGTGGTCTCCGCCGATGGCGAGCACGCGCGAGCCGCGGCGCCTCCAGCGGCTCACCTCATTTTCAATGGCGCTCATCGAGGCGGTGAAATCAAGAGGATTCACGGCAACGTCGCCGCCATCGGCCACGAGGATCTGCGAAAATGGGGATATGCCATACGCTGGGTGAAATGGCCGCAGCATCGTCGAGGCGTCGCGTATAGCGCGCGGGCCAAAGCGGCTGCCCGGCCGAACCGTTGATCCGTTGTCGAACGGCACGCCAATAATCACAACATCAGGCGGAGCAGTTGCGCTGGCCTGTTCAAGCTTCATGAACGTGGGCAACCCTGCATACTTTGGCACTACATTGCCGGAAGGTGGGAGCGCGTGGGACATGAGCTAATTCTTCATGCAACCTTGATGACCTTACGTGTGAACGACTCCCCCCTATTCAATTGATCAATGATATCCTTCATTGGCTGAATGGTTGCGCAGTAGGAGCCGAGCCAAGCAATCGCCCGTTCAACATCTTCCTGACGCGTCGAAACAACTCCATCTGGAGGGACGATTACGTTGTAACCGCGAAAGAACGCGTCAGCAGCTGTCGTTTGCACGCAAATTTGCGCCTGCATACCAGTAAGGATCAATGTGCCGACACCATGCCGCCGCAGCTGATCGTCAAGATCTGTTTCGAAAAACCCGCTGTCGCGGGGCTTTGGGACCACAATATCGCTAGGATCGAGTACGTCTGCTAGAATATCAGCGCCAGGAGTGCCTTTCCGCGCGGGAAGGAATTCTCCAAACCATTCGACGTTTGGATCGGCAGGATCGCAGACAAGCTGAAGGTGGAAGACGTGAACGCCATATGACCTGACGCTGCGCAAGAACTGTACCATACACGGCAAGAACTCATGCACGGCACGCTCCCGCGCTTCATGTTTGCGAACGAGATCATACTGGAGGTCGTTTGTGAGCACAGCGACGTTTTGCATTTGACTGCTCCGTTACACGTGTCGGATATCCATTGTTTGGCCGAGATAGTTGGTCACTCGATAGCCGTTATCGTTGGAGCTCACGTACTCTTCGGTCAACGGAATCTTTCCGAGACGCGTCGTCAGAACGTACTTAGGTGAAGAAAATCCTGTAGAGTACCCAAGCAGGCCACGCAGGATTTCGCGACCTTTCGCTATCGTCGTCATGAAATGCGAGACCCCCACTACATTGTCACAGTGGAATAAGTAGTACGGCAGCACACGAATTCTTTGAAGCCCAGTCATCAGCGCGCGCAGCGTGTCCATGTTGTCGTTGACGCCCTTCAGCAAGACGGCTTGATTCTGAACTGGAATACCGTGTGATAAAAGTCGATCACATGCAGCTGCAGCGTCCTGGGTGATTTCCTTCGGGTGGTTGAAATGGGTCTGGAACCATATGGGGTGATAACGTGAGAGCATTTCACAAAGCTCTTTAGTGATACGCATTGGCAGAAACACCGGGCACCGACTTCCGACGCGAATAATTTCGACGTGACGTATGGACCTTAGCCGTTTGAGGATCTTTTCAAGCCGGCGATCTCCATAAGTTAACGGATCGCCGCCAGAAAGAATAATGTCACGGATTTCAGTATGCGATTCGATGTAGGCGTAGTCCTTTTCGAATGACGCGCCCTCCGCTTCCCCAAAATACGATCCTTCGAGATGGCTAGTGTGGTACTTCCGGGTGCAGTGCCGACAATATACCGGGCAAATTGAGGTGATGAGAAATAGTGCTCTATCAGGATACTTGTGAATGATCCGGTTTGTTTTTCGGTAATAGGTGTCGCCGACTGGATCAACTTCAGCATCCGGGAATGGAGCCATCTCAGCGCCAGCCGGAACGGCCTGTAAGCGAATGGGGCACCTAGGATCCACTGGATCCATCAGAGATGCGTAATACGGTGTAATGCGCCATTGATATTTTCCCTTTATGTTGTCGATGGCCTTTCTCTCATCGGGTGTTATCTTAATCCAGGACTCAAGCTGGTTCGCTGACTTAATGCAGCGCTGCATCTGCCAAGTCCAATCGTTCCATTCCAGGCGATGCCGGTACACGTCGGCATCTATGCTCTCATCATTGAGCATTGCTCGTCCTTTCCGAGCACCACGATGGCTCTGCAAACCGGTATCGCACCGGTGACAATTCCATTGACCACTTGGTGCTTATTATTGAGCGCAATGCATAGGAGAGAGACGCAATTGCTCGCGCAAGTTTCTCACGGATTCTTTGCGCTTTTTCTGAGGTATAGTCTTGGAATTCGGTCGTCATAGGAGAACTCCTGGAGATGGCTCACGTCACATTGACGGCAGCATTAGCCGACACCTCGAACCTCAAGTAACGTCGCAACGCGACAGCCACCTGCCCTACCGCAATCCCCCCATCATTCGGTGGAAACACACTGTGCCGATAGACAGCAAATCCGGCGTCACGCAAGGCGTGGAGTACATTCACCGTCAGGAATTCATTGCAGAAAACGCCACCACTAAGGACGATTGCGCTGAACGCATGCAGTTGCCTTAGCAATTGGCACATCTGGGCCACCATTTCTACCAGCGTGGAATGGAATCGCCTCGAGATATCGGCAGCCGGCCGGCGCCCCAACACCTCATGTGTGATGGCGCGTATCATCGCGCGGTAGTCAAATCGGGGGACCCCTGCGGTATGCTCGAATACTACAGGATATGGCTCTGTCATCTCAAAATTGCGACGCAGGAGTCCCTCGAGCTCGATCGGCCCCTGCGCTTCATACTCCGCGCGATATGCCATACCGCCGAGTGCGGCGACACCATCGAACAGACGCCCCATGCTCGTACACAATGGAGAATTGACATCTTTGCAGTACATCGCTGTCAACACCCGGAGTTCATCTGGCGTGAACTCAGCGATAACTGGCAACGTGGCGCAGGCAGTCAGATCGCCTTCGTACGCGTCGAGCAATAGTGCAAGCGCGGTGCGCCGCGGCTCTCGTACCGCTTGGTCGCCTCCGAGCAAGCGGAGGGACCGAATTGATCCGACTTGTCTAACTGCGCACAGATCTCCCACCAAAAATTCTGCGCCCCAGATGCTACCGTCTTCGCCGAGACCTGCGCCGTCGAAGATCACGCCGAGCGCAGGTCCCTCGAGTTGGTTTTCAGTCATGCAGGACGCCATATGCGCGTGATGATGTTGAACTTGAACCAGGGCGCGCCCAGCTTCTTGCAAAGCCATTTGCGTCGAACGAAAATTTGGATGTAGATCGCACGCAATTACTTGTGGCGGTGACTTTAGCAACCGAGTTAGATGCTTTTGAAGCGTATAGTGGCTTCCGAGGGTCTCGTCGTTTTTCAGATCGCCGATGTGTTGGCTGACAATGATTTGGCCGCGCGCATATATCGCAATCGCGGTTTTGAGCTCCGCCCCCAGGGCTAAGACCGTCGGCGCAGTGTCGGTCACACCATGCAGGTCGAATGCATAGGGGGCGTAACCGCGCCCGCGCCGGAGGAATAATAGCTCGTTCTGATTGCCGTTATCGACTGGAAGTCTACGCAACACCGAGTCGTCCACGCGAACTTCGATATCACGATTGTGCATAAGAATTAGGTCGGCGACTACCGGCAACTCTGCCAGAGCGGTCGCGTTGTCAATAACAATTGGGCGACCAGAGATATTCCCGCTCGTAGCCACGACTATTGGCGGCGCACCACGATCAAACATAAGATGATGCAACGGCGTGGAAGGCAGCATGATGCCAAGCGTTGGGTTATTCGGCGCAATGTTACCAGGAAGTGGACAACTTGGATGCCTGGGCATCAGTACAACCGGACTGGCCCAGTGGCCTAACAGTCTGGCCTCGTCAGGCGCGATGATAGCGTGGCGCCTTGCAGTTTCGAGATCGGCCGCCATTAGTGCAAACGGCTTTGAATCGCGGCGCTTGCGGCGTCGAAGTTCGGCCACAGCCGTCGCGCTGCCTGCGTCCACGAGCAGATGGAATCCTCCTAGCCCTTTGACTGCTACGATCCTTCCAGCGTGGAGGGCATCTACAACGGCCACCAATGGATCACCAGCGACGACCTGACCTCCTCGGTCGTACAAGGAGAGCCTTGGACCGCATTTCGCACATGCGTTCGGCTGCGCGTGGTAGCGACGATCTGCTACGAGTTCATACTCCGCGCGGCACTGCGGACACTGTTCAAACCCGGACATGGTAGTGACGCGCCGATCGTACGGCAGGTCACGAATGATCGAAAAGCGCGGCCCGCAGTTCACGCAATTAATGAAGGGATATCCGTAACGCCGATCGCCAGGAGTGCGCATCTCTGAGAGACACTCTTTGCATGGCGCGACATCAGGGGAGATCGTGAGACGGCGCTCGTCCAACTGCTCGCTATGGGCCACCTCGAAACTGTCGCAACTCGGATCCGGGGTAGACGCCGTCACCGAAACGCGATCAATTCTAGCCAGATTCGGTGCTTTGTCCTGCAAAGCAGCAACGAATTGCGCAACAACCGCATGGGAACAACCATGCAGCAGAATGTCGACTGAAGCGCCGCAGTTTCGGACAAAGCCCCGCAGACCCAGACTCCGCGCTTGGCGAACGACGAAGGGACGAAACCCCACGCCCTGTACCAAGCCAAAGACCTGCAGTTGCCAGCTAAGCGGCGGATCTACGTTATCCTCGGACCTGATGTGAACGCTCTTCCGGTCGAGGGGGGTGGTCTCTTCGATAGAACGTGGTGTTACCATCCGCCGCCCCTAGCACCACGAGTAAGAAAGTCATCAGCTACGTGACCGAGGCTCGGATGCATCGATATTGCACGCATGAAGATACCGAACCGGTAGTGTGTGCAGCTGTGTTGCTGTCTTCTTTTTGATTGTTGTTCATCGGGAGTCCTGGTTTACCCGCCTGCGAAGTGGAGTTGAACGGCGAATATTCGCGCAACATACCGCGTGCAGTGTGGACACTGACGGCACACCTGACCTTTACCCGACTGAATTGCTATCAGGTAAGTCGACCGGGCCGCACCTACCGGGATCGGTAGGCTCGGCCATTCACATGCTGTTGGCAGGTATCCGACTCGCTGCCAAGGCTACGATGTCGGCTCCGCTAGTTTGGTCGACCAAGGAAGGCCGCTGCGTGTATTGGGACCGCGTGGCAGCAGCGTCAGATTCGTGACCGTGCAGGCTGCTGCCCTTAAGTCTCAGGTTGCGCGGCCGGAAGATCTATCAGGTCGGCCAGTGAGCTCTGGCCCGGCGCGTAAACTTCTAGACCGCTACCTGCGCTCGCATCCTCCAAAAAATGCTTCATCAGAACTGGCGTCCACCGTCGGCGTACATCTCCTCGATCTTGAGGCCGCTATTCTCCGGCCGACTGCGGAAGCTGCAAACATTATTACCGAACGTGGTGTGGAGGCAGCCAGGATGCAGGCGATACTGGCGGAGGTCGCGCAACGCTTCAGCGACCCAATCTCGATCTGGACAATGTCGCCAGGACACTCGGAATGTCGCGGCGATACGTGAAAAACTGCTTGAGGGGACCGGAAGTCGTTCACCGAGCACCTTACAGGACGCCGACTGGAGCGCGCCCTCGCGATGTTGATGGACCCGCACCGCTTGCATTTGCCGATCCTCGAGTTGCGTTCGAAGTCGGCTTTGACGATGTTTCCCATTTGAATCGCATGTTCCGCCTGCGGTTCGGCGAGACGCCATCAGGCGTACGTGCCGGATCCACCGTGCGGGAGTAGTATCCCGCACTCCTCCCAATCCGCGGGCGATGCCGCTAAAAGCCGGGCATTCGTGGGCTTTGCGAACACCTTTGAGCAGGATGATCGTTTTCGGTCAGAAACAGCGATTGACGGTGAGCGCCGGGTCTATCAAGCATAGCTCCGTCAGCTGGCAGGCTGAGACCTGAGCCGCGGTTCGGCTGACGGCCAGGAGGCAAGATCCCTGCTGCGGTGCTATGGGTTATGGCTATGGGCCAAGGGCTCCCTCCGCGCTCCCTCCGCGCTCCCTTCGCGCTCCCTCCGCGCTCCCTCCCGACCTGCCAGTTCGAGAATGCCGGTGCATTCCCCCCCTGTCGATTGCGTCGACCGAGGCTGAAGCGCGCGCTTATTAGTCGCGTTTAAAAGCCTCCCTACGATTACCATTACTAGGATTCCGGCAAGACTGAACGCAATCTGCAGAACCGCCAGATCTGAGATGAGGAGGGGAGTAAGATGGCTGGCGAGCGCCAGGACAACGCCAAGACAATAGATCGGAAGCGAGTTCTCCCCACACAACTTTGCACAGTGCAGCACCGGGCTCGACAGTCCTTTCCAACTCCGAGGAACGAGCCATAACACCACCGTTGCAAGAGCCAGAAAATGGAGCAGCCGCAACGGACTCAGATTCGATTTATCTAGTGGAAATACCGAGTCAGCCAAAGTTTGGAAAACCAGCGGCTTGATCTCCCAACTCAGTGAGAGCATCAGGCTGAAAACTAGATAAAGAGCGGCAACAACAAGGGCCGTCCGCGACGTCAGCCACGGTCGGCACTTCCCCCCATCGATGACGCACCACCCGCCTAGCACGATCAGAAGCTGCCAAGCCAACGGATTGAAGAACCAAACGCCGTTGGGCCAGGCCGGAACGCTCCAGCCGAAGACGTGCACGAACGCATAAAGCAACAACGAAAGGCCAAGCGTCACGTTTGGCGCTCGCATCAACAGCCACAACAACGGCGCGAACAATACGTGGAAGATCGCAAAAATCGGCAGGACATCCGTGTTGACAGGGCGATATTGCAGGATGGCGGCGTGGGCAATCGTTGCGCCCGGACGTTCGAACAGAATTCTGGTGTTGCTCACATCTGCTAGGTGGTCGGTACCTGAGAGGTAAACCAAGATGGTACAAGCGAGCGTAAGCAGTAGAAACGCGGCATAGATATCCCATCCCCGCCTCAGCGAACGGCCGATCATCCCGTTCCAGCCTTCGCGCCGACACGCCCTCCCGTAAGCCAGGGTGCAGGTCACGCCCGAGATGAACATGAATATCTCGGCGGCATCGCAGAAGCCGTAGTTGCGCGGAGTTAGCCAGCTCCCGAGGTTATTGGGAACATGATCAAGAAAGATCCACCACAGGGCGATCCCGCGACAGACATCGATGCGCAGGTCACGGGGAGCTCCATTCACTTCGGGCGCTGTGTCGCCGATCAATCTCTTCGAGGCGTGAGTTCGATCAAGCATTTGTTCTGCCGCATCTGCCGTGCAGAGGCCCTTCTATGCTCGGTGACTCGGGGCGGCGAGCGCTCTTCAAGAACCCGCTGCCGTTATTAGCCGACCCACTTCTGGTTGGGGCTCATTCATCCCCCGGCTGTTGTCGTGATGACCTCGCGCGGAAGCATCGTCGCTCTGCCAACAAACCTGCGGTATGTCATTGCCAGCAACCGGTACCAAAAACTGCTTCCGCATCTCGGCGAGCCAGGCGCGGCAGTACTCACAGTAAAGCATGTCGAGTAGTGTGGACATGATCGAACCCTCACTTGATCGTCACCGTCGATGACAGATTTCGACCATTTCGACCGGCGGTAAAAGCCAACAGTACCGGAGCAGTTTCTGTCCGACGAACTCAGATAACGATCTGGCCGACGAACGACCCAAAATCGGTATCAGAGGAAGTCTACTCCTGCAGGACAGTCTACCCGCGGATCGTTGAGTTCGACCAATCGCGAGAACCACAGTCATAAAAGCATGCTGGCCAGCATGGTAAAATTGAATGCGATAGCAGCAATTTGAAATTGAGCCATCATGACTACCTCCTCTTAAAGGAGATTTTCGGTGCACGGCCTTCGTAATCACTCTAGACGCAATTTTCTGGCTGTTACGTGAACACGTTCACATCAAGATCGAACATAGGTGAATGAGATTAGCAGGCCCGTGGTTAAGCTTCTTGGACTCTTGCGTACAGCTTAAGACGAGGTCGGTGCGCGAACTGCAAAGTTCAGATACCGGTGAATTTTATCGCATTGGTCCTGACGTCAAGAAAGGCTGGAGGTCCCCATGTCTGTGGACGCGGCCGAATTCCTATCGCATCGATTCTCGACACGCGAGCTTCCGGAACGGATGCGAATCCCGCTGTGGCGTGAGGACTTTGGGAGAGCCATAGTCCATGCGGATATTGAGCCTCTATCGAACGTTCCCTTCCAGGTTGACGCAACACTGCAAGCGATTCAAGGTTTGCGCCGGCTCGCGCTGAAAGGCTCCACCATGCGTTTCAAGCGCTTGCAAGCAAGTATCGCTGATGGTGATGACTCGATCGGAATTATCGTCTGCTCTCCCGGTAGAAGCCATCTGTCGCAGCGCTGCCTGGATATCGAGCTTCGCGCCGGCGATGCCACCGCACTTTTGCATTCCGAGCCCGCCACTGTCACCTATATCGACGGCTTGTTATGCGGCCTGGCCGTGCCGCGCGATGCGCTGGCACAGCGCATGACGAACGTCGAAAGCGTCGCCATGCGCCTGATTCCACACCGAACTGAAGCGCTCCGACTCCTGATGGCTTATCTCAAGTCGGCATTCAACAAGAGTGTTTTATCCAGCCCCAATCTGCGTGATGTGGTCGTGGCTCACATCTACGATCTCGTGTCGCTCGCAATCGGCGAATGCGCTTGCCTGGGCGAGAGCAGTGCGAGCGCAGTCATGGCGGCCCGCCACAGCGCGGTCCTCAACTACATCTCAACACACTTTCAAGAGCCAGAGCTTAACGTCGAAATGGCAGCTCGTCGCCAAGGCATCTCACCTCGCTATCTGCAGCGCCTCATGGCCTCATCGGGTTCATCGTTCACCGAGAAGGTAAATGAGTTGCGTCTCCAGCGCGCCCTCAAGTTGTTGACCGATACTCGGGCCAACGCGCAGCGAATTTCGGATATCGCCCTAGAGGTCGGCTTTTCGGATGTTTCGCATTTTAATCGCTTGTTCAGAGCGCGTTTCGGCATTTCGCCCCGTGGCGTTCGTTACGCCGACAGAGCCACGTGCGCGCAAATCGGCTCCAGGTCATTGGCAACGAAATGATTGCCCCGAATTGAAACGTAACGGTCAGCTGCCGCGGTGGATTTTGCGTTCTTGATCGGCCGCCACCGCATCGGTATGATGTGTGGTAGCCAGTCACAGTCGCCGTGGAGTGGCACCAGGGCACGTAACCTCATAGTCCTGTGTGTGTCGTAGCCTTAAATTATCATGGCCTCCATTGGCTTTCCCCAAAGCACCGAATGTTGGAACGGCACGTGCTAAAATATTGGCGGCACGGGCACACGCTCATCGCCGAGAGCCCTGCGATCCGCTAGCCCGTACATATTAACCGCCGCCCCTCGGTGCGCTTCCACAATCATAACGCGCTGTGGCTTCCGCGAGATGCGAGGCAACCGATTGATCCATGCCGATGACCTTGAGAGGATCGGCGGCGAACGGCTGCGGCGTCGGACGACATGCAGGAGCGTGTCCTTGCTTACCGGCAGCGTCCGCCGTTTTGCGAAGCCCGCCGCCGGTCGACCACCGAGCGCCAGACCCAGGTGATGGAGGATTGAGTCCAACCTCGCCGTGCGTCGCGCCGATGGAGCCAATATCCCGTCGGCGAAACGCTCAGTGAAGATCTGGCGTCCGTACAGGACGGCGTCGCAGCGGAAGCGGCGGGCGATCGCTAGGAGCTGCACCACCTGGCCGGACAGCGGCACATCAGTCACACGTCGCCGATACCGACTATGGATACGCCGCGAAACTGTCCCGCACGATGGACACAAGCCGACACTTCCGGATGCCCGGACCGCGATGACCGCCTTATCATCACCCTCGTAACACGCACACTCTTCAACAAGCCCACGTGGCACCAGAACTGGAGCGGTGGAGTGCTTGCTGCATGGCGCCGATTCTCCTCCAATCAAAGCTCAGACATCCCTCGAACTTCATCAAAAGTGAGTCAGAGCCAATATTGCAAGCCGAATGACAGCCTGAGTGCGGCAGAGCGTCTTCCAAGTTTTCGATGGCAAGGGGCCCGCACGGGCCGCTTTTCGTTTTTAAAATTGCCGCGCCGGTCTCGTCAGCTTTTAGTAAGCAAACCCGAATAACAGAGCCTTTGTCGCTAGCGGGATGTGGCAGGGACAGCGCTATTTAACCAGAACGGTCGGCGCCGAGTCATTTTCCTCGCCAGCCTCACCAGCAGTGCGGATGCGGCAGGGACCGTGCCTTCAACTGAGCCCCCCAGGCCATTAGGCGCCGAGTCGCGCCGCACTGCTTCTAAATCACGGGCCAATCACCGTTCTAGTAGATACGCTCGCTCTGCGGGCGGTGACCTCCCGTCAGCTTCTTCCGCTGCTTGAGGCTGGCTGTGTGGAGGTTAACCGAGCCGCTCCAACTGGAGCCGGATTACGATCATAGAGCCTGATTACGATGATAAAATGAGCGGGACCCGGGGCCTTTGCGGAAGCGCTCGTTCAAGACCACAAAACATTTGCGTCCCAACTATCCGGGGAACTCCTGATCGATCAGGGAGCGCACAAAAACTTGGTGGCGGAAAGCGCGTGAACCTCAAGAAGCAAAACCACACTGCTTCGTTCATTAAGGACAAGAAGCTGCCCTTGCGAGCAAGAGTTTCCGATGCCCTGGTAAACCCAAACCAGCTTGTCGGAGACTGCTTCTCGATCCGCCCACAAGTTGAGATCGGTCGGTTTGTCCCTTGAGGTAGCCGCTGGACGCGAATACCCCCGGCTGCAATTCGTGTCTCCATGATGCGCCGTTGGACCCGTCATTGCGACTGTATTGAACAGGCGATAGGCTTGTGTAGTTGCGCCATCCTGGGAGCACCGATACGTCCTCGCATTATCTGCTAACGATGTGCGAGAAAGGAGCACGGAGGCGAGGAGAGCAACAGCCCACGCGAGAAATGTTCGGTAACTGCCATGAGAGATCATGCCGTCAGTATTGGGGCTATGCCTCGGCTCAAGCGAAGCCGACCAGAGGTGAAGAACCCGCTACAGTGCGGCCGTTCCGTGCATGACTCGCATTGCTCAACGTAGCCATTTTTCCAATCAGAGATCCACTGTATGGGTAGGGACCTCGCGAGCACGCAGCGCGGCTGGTTATAAATGGAGACCGTAACGCCCCCTGATGCGAGCGCCTCCACTGCCTTCGCAAGGTCCTCTTGGTAATCCACAGGGTCAATCCAGAGCGACTCCGCATTGGCAAGCGCGAAGCCCCGAGTGCACCGAAGGCCAGCGAAAGGATGAGGTTACGGACGGGCTCGGTCTTTTCGGACAACCGTTCACACGAAGACGCTCGTCAGTGACGAGGTCAATGAACCGAAGCCTGATAGAGTTCGGGTCCCCGGCGGCTCCAGTTGGGGTCAGGTGGCAGACGTACTTGGCGCCAACCTTCTCGATTTGGCAGCTCGCAATACCAATCATGCGGTACGCAGCCGCGTACAGAGCGTCCGACGAGTGCAGCGCCTCGTCGAACTCCAAATGTAGGGTATCTTCGCATTCCTCACTTCTGAGCCTAACGCCGAGGTAGCCCTCGCCCATCCCGAGGCGATGCCCGTGATACTCACGACTACCGAGGAGTACGACACCTGGATGCGTGCGCCGTGGGACGAGGCCAAGACGCTGCAACGTCCGCTTGCCGACGGAGAATTGCGAATTGTTGACCGGCGAAAAGGAAGACCCTGCGGTTGCCACCTGATCTTGTGCAGAGGATTGGCGGAATACCGGAAATGCCTCGCCGAGCAATTTGGAATCTCTGCTCTGTGCCAGCAGCACGGAAGGAACGGGCTGCCGCGAGGATTCGCCTCAGCGGGAGCAATATGATGCTGAAAGAGCGGAAGCCGGCGATCCAGACGTTACGAGGATGGGCCATCGCTTCGCTGAAGGAAGCCGGAGCCATTCGCGACTGTGAGGAACACGGCTGGATGACGGACCGAGCCGATCCACACGCGCGCGAGCGGGCTTTCGATACCGCTCGCCAAAATCCACCGCGTGGCGTCTCGCCAGAGGCTGCTGCCGTTGCGATCGCCGATGAACTGGATTCGATCGGCGACACTTGTCCAGAGTGTCCGTCTGTCGACTTAACATAGCGACTACGGACACATCCGTGGCAGCCTCGCATCAGATGAGGGCAGTGGCTTCCAATGAAACGACACGTAGTTTGGGCGCGTAGCGCGCCCTGTGATGGCTAGGCTCCCAACGCATCCAGAATGTGTTTAGCCACCTGGGGATCGTTCAAATAGCCGACAATTCCATGCCGATTATCTGTTGCATTGAGAACGGATGCATAGTTTTCGATAGAGGGATTTACTGGAAAATTCGATTCGTCGAGCGGATAGAGCGCCACCACATCTCTTGGGTCGAAAGCATTGTACCAAGCTTTGGTTTTCGCTGGAAATCCAATTGGCCGGAAGCGGTCGCGAATTGCCCTGATCCCAAGCGGAGAGCCGACCGTTACGAAGGCCCGCACCTTGAGTGCTCGTCGGTCGGTACGCAAAATATGATAGGCAACGACCGTCCCAAGTGAATGGCCAACGACTACGCACGGAGATTCGTCGATCTTTTCGGCGACCAAGTTGTCGATTGCGTCCTGAACGCCAGGCTGTGATGTGTAGAGGTAGACATCCCTCATGAACTTTTCGATGAAAGATTGGCTAACACTGCCGGCGTTCCGATCTATCGCCCTGATAATCGCTTGAACCCAAGCCCAATTCTGAGGGCCCTTTTCTGTCGGATTTGTCCCAAATTGTTCTTGCACCTCAACATCGCTGATACCTGCCTTGCTTCGCATTTGCTCAGCAACTTCGGCTTGGAAATTCAAAAAGTCGGTGTCGACGCCAGCCCCCTTCGTTTGAATGTCCGTCATGAGAGGAATTTCGTACTTTCGGGCGAAATCATCGAGCTTGTCGCCGTAAAATGGGAAGGCGACGTCGAGCTGAGGCGGAAGAGTTCGATTGTTTTTAGCAGCCCCTTGCCTCAAGGTGTCGAGCCAACTCGCCTTCAGGACATTGGGATCCAAGCCCTGTTGGGAGCGGCCATGGACGAATACGAGCCGTGCTGGGCGATCGTCTCCAGCAAAGCTTTTCGTTCCGACAACCGTCGCGAGGCCTGCACCTGCGATAGATAGAAATCGTCGCCGGTCCATGTGACGTACTCCTCGGTTGAAAAACGCAAGGGATGAGCAAGCTAGCCGCTATTCCTAAATCCGTTCTGCTGCATGTAGCTGAACACGAGCTCCATTCCTTTCGGCCCAAATGTCGTCCATAGTCCGTCACGCAGTTCGGAGCGCGCCTGTTCTATCGGCTTTGGGAGGACAACGTTCTTTACGCGCAGCAGCTGCCAACCCTGCGACAGCATTGGACAAATGGGTGTGACGCCGTCCGGATTCTCTATGTGCTTGCCCGACAGTGCATTGGCCAGAAGGGCGACGTCAAATAGATCACCCCTGAGATCACCCCTCATAAATTCCCGCACCGATTGCACCTGGTCAATTAAATTAGCGTCTGCATAAGCGTAAGCGGCATAGATACCAAGCGTGGGATCCACCCCCTTCATGACTCTAATCTGGTCCGCAAGGCGCTCTGCCGCCCGCGCCCTGCTTTCTTCATTTCCTTCTATCCGGAAGGCGCCATATTTTGCGGCGGCTCCAACCAACGCATGCAGTTTATCTAGCCGCTCTTTCTCATCATAAGATCCGTACGACCGGCTTCCGCCAACTGACGGTGCGTATGTGACGCTCGAGACTTTCCCTGCTGCGACGGTGATCGTGCCGACAAAACCGGGTAGCGCCGCAATCACCGTGCCAGACCCATCTTCGAACATAAGCGCAACGGTCGCAGGACGCCCATCGCCAGGGTAGACTCTAACCAACGCGGGATCCTCGTACCGGCGAAGTATCTCCACGTCATTTCGACTCATGGCCCGAATAACCCGGGCACCGTTAATAGCGAGGCCCATCTCAGTCTCGAACGAGCGAGCGCCCTTTGCGGTTGAGATTGAAGCCTTCGCGTGGTCGAATCCCGATTCGGTCGCGACTTGCTTTAATGTCTGCTCATAAATGTTGTGCAGTGGGCCCAGCGTCCCAACTTGTGTGGTCGCGAGCTCTCTGTTCACCACATCGGAGATTTTTGCATTCTGCTCGCCAAAGACTGCGCCTGGGCCAGGTGGAGATGCAGGCCGCAAGGCGCGCCCGATATAGAAGTTGTCGCGGCACTCGAGCCGAGTGTCGGGAATTTGCCTGTGCTTTAGATCTATTTGCATAAGCCGAAGAGGGACCTGAACGCGCAGGTAGTCTTCAAGAATAGAATTTGGTACAACCAAATTCCCGTCGATGGTTTTTACCATCTCTTCGCTAGGGTGCTGAAACGCTTCCAAGAAGACTGCCGTATAGATACCTGCATAAGCGTCCGCCGCGACCTTTGCTTCGATGGACGACTGCCCAGGTTCGGTAGCAAGAAATCGATCAACTTTCCCACTTCTTCCAGCTGGCGTCGGCGAATTAGGGAAAATGAGCGTCCCGGTCAAAAGACTCGCATTGTATTCGGGAATTGAGCGGCACGCATCGGATATGAAGACAACGTTTGGGATCCCACTCCGGTGAGCAAGCTCCCAACTTTCCCTCAACGTCACCGCTTCATTGGGATCGTCCGGTGCTCCGCTCAATAGCCAGTATTCGTTGAAGCCCACGCACACACCATGACCGGAGAAATAGATTACCAAGTGAGTGAGTGTTGAGCGCCCAACAAGTTCGAAGACAGCATCCTTGATCATCCTTGCCGTCACCGGACCGGCAACGTCTACGATGAGCTTGACTTCGAAGCCCTCTCCACAAAGCCAATCGGCAACCGACTTAGCACCAGAGATCGCCGCCTTTAGGACGGGCAGCGTTCCAGCCTTGTTGACTCCTATTGATACAGCCGCGCGGGTGTTCGGAACGCCGCAATCGGCGCGGCTCTTCGCTGCCCAGAGCTGCGCTAGAGTAATGCTTCCGCCAACAAGCAAGTCGCGCCGTCTCATGCGGTGCAACCTCCGTGAGCCTAATCAGCTTATGGTAGTATCTTTTTTGCGAATTCCAACAAATTTCATCAAGGAGGATTGTCACCCGGTTTTACGGCGCTACTCGCACAGTCGGCCATCATTTTAGCCCACTGCTTGAGATAGAAAATCGGCACGTAGTGATGCTTGCCATCTTTCGACATAGGCAACCATATACCATACCGGGAACAGAGATGCGCCCCCCCCGGGAAAGAGCCGTTGTTAGCCCTTGCCTGGGAAGCACTCGCTGCTGCACACGTCTCCTTAGCCTCGCGGCCCAGGTTCGGTCGCCGCTACTACTGGTGGCCGTCGCGGCCTCCGGATTCGGCACGTCACTGTGTTTTGCGCGCCATTGTTTGCGCTTTCCTGCGGACGGCGTTCTCAATCAAATTGTCGGCTTCCGTGAGCAAGAGCGTGCTTTGTCGCTTACCATCGAGACTTCGCCACATAAGACGAGATACGAACGGCTTCGAAGGCTGAAAGTCAGCCGTCGGCTCGAACCGCTCGACGCTAAAGTCAATTGCGGAGTTCGTGGCCAGATTATCCAGAGCGCAACGACATTCACGCCGCGATAAGGAACGCCGTTATGACGCAGGGGGAGGACTACCCTGCCCGCCATATGATCGGCACTCCACGGCTGACGCCAGGGGCGCACGCCGCGTTCCAGTTCTTCAATGATTTGATCCGTGATGGTTTGATAGACGTCACGGCGCGGATGGGCTTGGGCTTTCGTCATCGTCGCCCCCTCTACTCTTCAATGCATCCGAGGCGCTCGGCCTCGGTCGCGTAAGCCGACAGGGTCTTGTGGGCGGCGAAATGAAGATCGCGCTCGATGGTGAAACGGAAGGGCCCGCGAAGGCTTTCGAGTTCATCGAGGCTGACGTTTCCAAGCTCGGGGCTGCCCATGCCGAGATCGCAAAGACCAAAGGCGATGTCTGGATTTTCGGGATCAAGCTCGGTGAGCAGCCATGTCGCCGCGCCCATGGGCAGAAGTGTTTCACAACGGGTTTGAAGTCGAGGGATTCTTCGCGCCCGGCGTTGGCCCTGCCGTTCGCGAGCAGTGTTTCGCGGATTTCGTCGGTGAGTAATTTCATCTTCGCCTCGTTGCTTTCTGGGTGCAGCTGCTGCTGCACCCCTGCCCGTTGGCGAAACCCGGGGGTAGCAAGTGCAAGGACGGTCCGAACGCGTAGCGCCGAGGGTCCGCACGAGGGCCCCGCCCTTGCGGGAGACGTGCGGAGGCGGCGCGGAGCGTTTGGATGCCTTGCGCGCGCGAGGGCCGGCAGCCCTTAGCGACTGAAATAAAGAAAGCGAGCGGCTGGGCCGCTCTCCATAGTTCTGCGCAAGCGTGATCGAAGCCGGATGGCCGAGACGCCCTATGCGGCTCGGTTTACGAGAGCACCGGTGCGGCAACGCCGCATGCGCTAAAGGCTATCTTTGGTCACGGCTGTTTCTGGAAGGGGCGAATCACTTAACCCGGCGTACCACCATCGCCGCGGCCGTTGCGGCTCCTAAACCTCTTAATATTAAAGCCGCCTTGAAGGGCGTTTCAAAAGCCTTTCAAAGACATCCATGACAAGAATTCCGCGCGTGGTTGACGATCGTCTGAAAAACGGCGACAAAAAGAAATCCCCCCGCAAGGCGCTTCTCGGAATTCTTAATGGAGAATTGCGCCATGCGAGAGCCAAGGCTCGAAGTCAGTCTGTGGGGTTTCAGGATTAGCGCGGTCGGCGCGCTGGCGGTTTGCGCCGCTGTGTTGATCTTTTTTGCGGCTCTGGCGGCATGGCGATTCGAGCCATAGCCACGGGCCGAATAGCTAAATCACCCGAAGGTACTGCATGCCGAAGAGCGAAAGCACAAGACCGTTGCACTGCGTCGAGCTCGTCACGGGGAAGAATCTCACAGGGACGGTTCTGATCTCGGACAATGAGCTCCGCGCCGATATCTACAGCTACACCGATCACTTCCATATCGAAGGCGAAGAGCCGGTGTTCCTGCAAACCACGAACGAAATCGTCTCGCTTCATTCGAACGTCACGACGATCGCCGGAACCTCTACGCGCAACATGCCGCCGCAGCGGCGCACCTACCATCAAGAGATCCTCTCCAACCTCGCGGTCACCGGCCATGCCGCTTGGGCGGCGGAAGACGGGGTCAAGCAGGTCTCGTTCAACGTGAAACACACAAACCAACTGATGCGCCACAACGGCAAGGTCAAGACGATCGGCCGCACGCCGTTTCCGGGGGAAGATGAGCTGACGATCTTCAACGATACCGCACAAGGCATGACGGTGCGGGCCTGGTACGGCGCGACCTACGGCATGGAGCTGGAGGGGCCGAAGGAGATTTGGCCGACCTTTGGGCTCGAATTCGAACAACCGCAAAACATCCGGGACTACATCGGGTTCGTGTCGGATTACGTGAATTTCCTGTCGTTCTGCTTCGGCGTGCCGCTCACGCCATCGGCGATCCGGATCGACCGCCTTTCTTTCGCAGGGATGATGGAAGCCATCGAAAAGCACGACTATCCCGGTAACCACAAAGTCCACTACGTGTGGCCGGAAGCCGAGGTCGACAATCGCGATCTTTGGGTCGGCGGTTCGCCCGTGCGATGTTGGGACGATCAGGAACTTGGTGCCTTCCGCGCGTGCCTTGTGGCGTGGATGAACCGGGCATCGGCGTGGCGGCGGCCCAACGCGCTGATGATGACCGCCTTCGGCTTGAAGAACGTGGTTTCCTCGGAGCGGCTGCTGAACGCGTGTCGATGGTTTGAAGATATCCCGATTGGGAAGGCGCAGCCGGTGCTCTCCGCTTCGGATGTCGACGCGATCGCCGCCGTCGCTGCGGCGAAGGCGCAGGAACTCGGGCATGACGCAGCGATCGGCGAACGCGTTGCGGGCGCGGTCCGCTGGATCCGATCGGAAACCACCGAACAGCAATTCAAGCGACTTATCGCGACCGTCGAAGCCAAATTCGGAAAGGGCGCCATGCCCAAGGAGGCGGTCGAGCATTTGAAGCGCGCGATACATTTTCGCGGCAAGAGCGCGCATGGTCACTTTAACCCGGAGAGCGACGCCGAATTCCGGGCCTTCTCGAAATCGACGCATGCGATGGAGTCGCTCTGCTACCTCCTGACCGCGCTCGAGTTGCCCGTCCCCGAAAAAGGCCTCTCACGAACCGGGGCGAACCGGGTCCTCCAAGACTACCGCAACGCCTACGACTAGGCTGCGGAATAGAGAACATCCGATGTACGCCAAGAACCTCGCCCGCATTTTAGGCCTTTTGTGTCAGGACAGCGATGTCTCACACAGCATCCCGCAAGAATTCGACGATCGTTTCGACTCTTTGCGGCGTTACGGAAAGCTTCCGCGCGGGCGCGAGCGGCGCGAAGAGCAACTGACCCCGCACCATATCGCCGCTGCCATCTTTGGTCTTGTCCCGCTCCATCCCGGATGGGCAGGGCACGTCGCCATCGTCCTCGGCGGCCTGCGCCCGGTCGGCGGCCCCGGCGCGTCGTTCTTCGGGGCCGAGACGATTAGCGACGTGGTCGGCATTCTCCTCGCTGTGGAAGAAGCGCGGAAGAGCTTTATCCGCATGACGCTCACCGTGGCCGAGACAGGCGTGAACAGCAACGGCGGCGCGGAGGTCGTTTACCTGCATGACGGGCAAAAGCGGCGAGCCTATTTCGTGCCGGACGGCGCGATTTCGCTTCTCTCACCCGGGGCCGAAAACGGCTTCGATCCCGATCGCAACCGGATGAACGCGCCCGCGATGCGCGAGATGTCATTCAATCAGGAATTTTTTCGACGCCTTGCGCGCGAATGCGCGCTGGCCGAGCGCTTTGCGGCCCCGCCCGAGGGCGACGGCTCGGAATACAATGTCGAGGAAGCCGAGCGCATACGGTACCAGAAGCTCGGCGTGCGCAATAACTCCCGCTACCTTCACATCGGCGTCGATAACCAGGTCACATGGCCCAAGGAAGAGCAGCTTATCACCTTCGATCGATACCAACTCGTCCTCATGCCAAAGACAAAGGAGCACGTGCAATCGGTGCATATCGACCTCATCGGAAACCGGGTCGACCAGCGGACAGCCTTAACGGTGATCAACCGCTTCCTCAGCGTCATGGCGTGGTGCGACGATAACTTCGCGATCGCGGGATTTGGATGGTCGGGCAATCCCGTACCCGTTCCGGTGACCAAGCGCGACCTCGCCTTCACAACGGCTACCCATTACATCTTCGATCGGAAGATCCCTGGCTCCGAAGAAGCACGGCGCGCACTTGCCCTCTTTCGCGAGGCGCGCAACGCGCAGCAGAATGGATTCGTGAGCTACGCGGTGCTGAACTATTACAAGATCATTGAAATTCGGAACTACGGCAAGGAAGCGGTACGGAAATGGTTTCTCACCAACTTCGAGGCATTGCAAGCAGCCTCAAAGAAAAACGATGACATTACCCGCTTCCTCGCCCTGTGTGGCAGCGAACCACCGCATAAATACATCCACGATTCCTGCCGCATTGCCGTCGCGCATGCTGGCAAGCACTCAAAGTCCGATCCCGACGACGCCCACGAGATCGTCCGCCTGCACACGGCCGCACGCGTCATGCATCTCTTGGCGCGCCGCTTCATCGAGCAGGATTTTGCGATTTCGGACCTGATGTACTCGGGCGACTGAGTTGATCGACAGCGGTTGAGTCGCTACCGGCCCTGAGGCCGACGCCCGGTCGGGCCAAACGCGGGCGATCCGCACATGATCGCTCTCGTTACATACAAGGTATGTATCTGCGGCAAGAGCACGCATGGTCATTTCAAACCGGAAAACAACGCTCAATTCCGGGCCTTCTCGAAATCGGCGCTCGCGATGGAATCGCTTTGCTACCTCCTGACCGCCTCGGGTTTGCGATACTGAGAAGGGCCTCTCGCGGAGCGGGGCGAACCGTCTCCACCGGGACATGGCATTGCCTACGATTAGGCGGTTGCGATAAAGCATGGCTCAATCCACCGGGCGACTTCCCCGTCGCACCGATGCGCCGCTCGTTCCGCTAACCGACGAGGCGCGTGATAGCTTCCGGCGCGTCGATGAATGCGTAAGGATTGAAGAACTGGCGGCGCCACAGGAAATTCCGGTCGACCTCGCTGAGCCCGGCCTCGTCGCACACCTGCGTCCAGCGTTCCTTGATGGTCTTGATTTGCGCGGTCACAATGAGGATCGCCTCTCCCTCGTTGAGCAGGAACAACGGCGCGGCTTTCAGGCAGAGCGCGATTTGGCTCGCACGCTCCTGCCCCATGATTAACATGGCCTGCGATGCCTCACCGCCCGTGCGGTTCTGCGGACAGACGTCGTAGGCGGGCGTGAGCGCAAGCTCCGCTCCATTCCAGAACGCCGCGTGGTTTCGCGCGTGGTCGTCGGTGTTGCCGGACAGGATGTTGAACACGAGCCTGCCAAAGAGTTCCTTCAAGGTTTCTTTGGGCGACGTGAAGCGGTGACG
This sequence comes from Bradyrhizobium sp. NBAIM01, assembly GCF_020194115.1. Taxonomy (NCBI): domain Bacteria; kingdom Pseudomonadati; phylum Pseudomonadota; class Alphaproteobacteria; order Hyphomicrobiales; family Nitrobacteraceae; genus Bradyrhizobium; species Bradyrhizobium sp. NBAIM01. The sequence goes on from NZ_JADYVU010000017.1 coordinate 90,348, forward strand.
AATGACGGTCGCAAGCTGCTCGTAGCTCGCGTAGCGGGCCATCATTTCGTCGAGCTCCAGCAGCGTGAGCGCCGACACCATGGCTTTGCGGCGCCAGCCTTCCGGGGCTTTTTCACGGTCGAAGCGCTCGATCAGCAGCACGTCCTTTCCGGCGGCGCGCTTGAGTGCCACCGGCGCGGCGATGAGACCGATGATGGACGCAAGGCGCATCGCGACGAATTCGGCTTTCACCACGCCGAAGAGGTCGTTCTGGGACGAGAACTTCGCGACGAATTTCTTGTGGCCGGACGTAATCATGGCTTTTGGCCGCGCGCCGCCGATGGAGCTCCCGTGGAGAAGGGCACGGTCGAGTTCGGCCGTCAGCGGCACGCCTTTTTCGACCAGCGTTGCGGCGTTCAGGAGTTCATCGAGCGACACTTCCGCGCTCTCGCGCGGTACATAGTTCGAGGCCGACGCCTGAAAATCGAGCGCGCCGATACGGTCCGATCCGGACTCCAGGAGATAGGTCAGTTCGCCAAGGTTGCCGGGATCGACATCTTTGCCACCTGAGCCGAATTTGCGGTTGATGATGATGCGGCGGCCCCACGCGTCGGGTGCCGCGTCGCGAATGCAGTTGGGCATGTTGAGCCCATTTAGGAGCGGAAGGACGCCGCTCTTGAGCGGCAATTCCGGCTCATAAAGCGGGATGGCATTGTTGCGGCGGAGATAGCTCTGCCCGTAATTGTAGACGAGTTGCTTGCCACTTGCGGACAGGAGACCCGCGACGACAGGCTGCGTGCTTTCCGGCAGCCAGACCCATACATAGGCTTGGGTATGTTTTTGCTCAGAAGTCATCGTCGGGCTCGGTTCGGTGGCTGCGGATTGCTTTGGGAAGTAAGTCCATCACTTCGCGGGTGGATTCGACGTCGCGCGACATCGTCACCTGGCCCGCATCGAACAGGCGCACGCCGACAATCGCGGCGGCCTCGAACACGGCACCAATTGTGCAGCCGGTATCGCCCGCCTCGATGCGTTGGATGAGGCCGCGCGAGACCCCTGCCCGTTCCGCCAAGGCAGCGACCGTCATATGGCGGTCAATGCGTCCCCGGCGAATGAGCTGCCCCAGCCGGGTCGCGGCATCCGCAGCATAGGGCGAGACAGGGCGGTTGGTCTTGGGCACGTCTGATCCATAAATAAGTCATAAGCCGCTTTATGATCTATTTATAGGCCAAATCAGGGCTGATGTCAAGAGGGTGATCTATAAATAGATCATTTCCACCTTTGTGATCTATTTATAGATCATTGAATTTGAAGGGATTAGCTGGAATGTCCCCGTCGCAATGAGTCCGGGCTATCATCGAGCCGGAACTGAGGTTTTCCCATCATGCGCGATGCGAGCGAAATGGCGAACCAAGCATCCTTGCTTAATATGTCGCTGGTGTACCGCCCGGTTGCCATCGAGCGCCGGTGAAGGCTTCGCTCGTCATCCACATTCCTGAAATGCGTCAGTGGCTTCCGAAGCGCGACGAGGTTCTTCAACTCGGTCACATCCTCATCGTTCAAAATACCCGCGGCCCTGCAACGCTTCAGCGTTTCGTCAAACTGAATGCGCGAAGGCAACTCATCCAACAATCCACCATGCAGGAACGCGGCCAGAAGATTTTCAATGAGACTCTGGCACAGCAAAACGGTCGCCACGTAGTTTCCATGGACGAAAGATGAGCGCGCCTCGACCCAGGCGTTATGCGTGACGTGACCGCCGAATAACATCGTCCGGCGGCCACGCTGTTCGCCGAGATCGTGCAAGTAACGGAAGAGGCTGAACTTTCCCCAAGAGGTCGTCATGAAGATCCTCGAGCAGGAACCTCATGAGGGAAACATCGTCGATACCGGACAGCAAGTCCCCTTGATCATCCCCGCTCATCTTGAGTGCCTCCGCTGGAGCTGCGCGTAGATCATTGCGACGTTACGCTTCACCCGAAGATCGGTGGCGCCGGCAAGGTGTCGGAAGTGTATAGCGGGCTCTTTCCATGGTGCGCCTTTAGCCACCGTTCATAGCTGGCGATCTCCGGCTCTCCCATATTGATCGCAAACTCCTCTCCAAAAATGCACACGATGGCATAAAGATCGAGATGGCCGGGCTCGGGCAACGGTTCGCATAGGATCGTGAATTCATGCAAGACTTGGTAGCCGTTATCGCCTTCGCGCTGCACATCCTCCTCGCCGTAAATCCGGCGGCGCGAGAAGGGCCATTTCTCCGGCAGGTCGCCGATCCGGGCGAAATGCCGAAGCTGATCGAGACCCGCCTTGTCCACGATTTCTTCGTTCCAGCCCTCGACGGTCAGCAGGCGATGCGTCAGCACCTCCAGTGCTACCTTGGCCAGGAAACGGGACATCAGGCGGGCATCAATCGCTTCAACGACCGGAATGTATACGGTGTTGGCATGGCCGCTCAGGATGGCGCTGGTAAGGGCTTTTTTCCTCTCGTTCATTGCGCCCTCCAAGAGTTAGGTTCGTGCCGTTCAGCCATACATTCGCGGGCATGCGGGCGCCCGGTACAACACCTCGCATCGGAGGTATTAACCCACGCTTGTTAGGCACCCATTGCCGCGAGCGTGCACGCCGCAACCAATGCGTATCCAACAACGGCCCTTCGAGCTTGCGCGCAAAATAGTTGTTACAGGTATCGCAGACGGCGCCGCGCGGAAGCACGTGATCGACATTTCCGAGGGACTCGGGGGATAATGTGCTCTATACTCCTACTTTTGGTTGAGTCCCCTTTGCAGAAGATACAGCGCATAAAGTTTGCCCTATGTGTTGCCGCCCGGGTAATTGCCTATGAGTGATCATGGTATATCGCAGAAGCCGGTGAACCGCTTCATCTATCGCACCGAGACTGATCCCGCCGTCGTGTCGCAGCATTCGCGGCCATTCGCGCATTGGCCGATAGCGAGAAGGAAGCGCTCGGCTTCTTGCCGGAGGCGGCTTATCGCGACGCTATCATGCAGAAGCGGCTAAGGGTGATGCTTGCCCGCGAGAACGGCACATCGCAGGTGGCCGGCTTCATCCTGTTTAGTGGTGTGTTTGCCAATGCCCGCATACAGGCTGTCGCGGTCAGCCCGGAGCATCGCCGCAGCGGCGTTGCGTCGGCGCTGGTTGGCGGGCTTGTGTCGCACCTTGAAAGCCGTGGCTACATTGCAATAACAGCGGCGGTCGCCTCCGATCTTGCCACCGCGCAAGCCTTTTACGAAAGCCGCGGCTTCGTCGCCCGGCATGTTCGCGACGGCGGCCAGGCGCGGCAACGCCGTATCGTCCTACGCTCACGGGAGCTAGATACGGCGAACTTCTTCACATTGATGGCGCCACCCACCGTCTCCGGGCAGGGTGTTGTGAACCTTGGCCTTCGCCCGCGCAGCGCCTTTGAGGCGCCCTTGTACCTCATCGATCTCAATGTCCTGTTCGACCTCGTAAAAGAGCGCGCGAGGTCGGCGACCGCCAACCGGCTTTTCGGAGCGGCGCTTGTACATCTGGTTCGCTTGGCGGTTGCGCCCGAATTCATCATCGAGCTCGAACGCACCTCGAAGGACCCTGCCAACGACACCCCCTTGAAGCTTGCGCGGCAACTGCCCAAGCTACCAACCTTCCCCAAGGAAGATGTGGAGCCGTTGGCGGCCGCGATCCACAAAGCCGTGTTCGTTGATACCAACCATGCGCAGGTGGGGATAGCGATGCGCGGCACCTCGCCGAAGCGGCTCTGATCCGGGCGTCCGGCTATATCACAAGCGACAACGCCCTGCTCAATGCCCGTGACGACCTGCTAAGGCTCATCGGCGTTGATATTGCGGGCCTCGACGAGTTCGTCGAACTGCTACCTGCGGAGGAGCCGAGCCGGGAGCGTGGCCAGCTCAAGGGGACGAAATGCGAAACCAAGACGGCCACGGCCACCGAGGCGAAAGCCTATCTCGCCTCCCAGAATGTCGCTGATGCGCTGATTGCCGATTATCTTCCGTCGGCGGCGGCATTCCAGCGGGCGAGCACGCATGGAATCTTCGAGGATGGGGACCTAGTGGCGGTCGGGATTTACCGGGCACCGTCGACCGTTGATGCGCCCGCCCGCCTGCTGGTGCACGTCCGGCCCGACCACGTATCCTGCGAGACCTTCGCCGAGCATCTCCTCGACGAAGCGATCCGGGAGTCTTGTCATTCGGGCCCTGTCACCATTGAGCTACGGGCCATTCTGGGGCAGTCAACCGTCAGCCGTGCCGCCAAGCTTCGCGGCTTTTTGCCCGCAGCCAATTCCGACATCCTGATCAAGGTAGCGTTAGGGCGACCTCTCACGCCCTCGACCTGGACTGCCATTGCACGGCAGACGCGCCGCCGGACCGGCCTCGCCTTGCCTGAAGCCGTACCGACCGCCAGCGCGGTTCAAACCGGCCTTTCGGTCCGTGGCGCCGATGGAAGCGAAATCACGGTCCAACTTGCCGCACTGGAAGCCGCGCTCGCCCCAACCTTGATCGTCTGGCCAGGCCGGGATGGCGTCATCGTTCCTATCGCAAAATCATTCGCTGACGACCTGCTGGGGACGGCCGATCAGCTTTACATGTTCGGCCGCCCGAACGCGGCCTTTGTGAGCCTGCGGACCTATTTCAACAGTCCGCGCACCGCCCCCTGATGCGGTCCGGCGTCCCAATCCTTTTCTACGAGTCCAAGCGCTCCGGCGGCCGCGCTGCCATCGTGGCGGCTGGCCAGATCGTGGACGCCACTATCGTGTCTAAGGAGCGCGTATCGGATGAACTCCTCCAGCGCGCGGTTGTCGAGGATCTCGATCCCTTGACGACATCATCGGACGTTCTGGCGACGTCGTTCGATAGCCTAATTCGGTTCCCGAATCCCGTCACACTCGGTAGCTTCGGCAACTCGGCGCCGAGGGATCGTCGAACCTTCAGACAACAACTCCGCTGCCCAACGCCCAGTTGGCGGCAATTCTCGATCGTGGATGGTCAATTGCCTGACGCAAGCGACGCAATTGTTTCGATCCATCCCGATTATGCGGATGCGATCCTGGACGGAACTAAGACAATAGAATTGCGACGCCGGAGTCCTGAACTCGCCAATGGCACACGGCTCTGGATTTACGCGACCCGTCCGACGGCCGCGGTCGTTGGGGTCGCGACCATCAGCGATGTCAACCGGGCCCATCCCCGTACGATCTGGCAGAAGCACCGCGATGGTGCTGGCGTCGACCATGCTTCCTTCATGGAGTCAAGCGGGTCGGCCCGATCACGATAGAAGAGCTACGCGAAATCCGGAATCGCTTCCATCCGCCACAGGTTTTGCTGCGTCTAACGAATGCGGAAGCCAAGGCCCTGCAAAGGCTGGCCAAGAAATGACCGCCGTCGCCCCCACCGATTTCTGGTCGCAGCGCGTCGGGGTAATATCGCCGAATCTGGCTTATGGCCTTGATTGGCTGCCGGACGCTGATCACGGCGACGCGGTCTGGCCCCTTGAGAGCGTGGTCAAGAGAGCCTCGCTTCTCTTCGATCGCATCTACCTCACGCATGATCTGGACGTGACCTGCGAGATCGTCGGCGGCTACGAGGAAAACACCGAAACGGCCACCCTGCGCTTTCTGGTCAAACGCGGATTGCTGTTGACCCCTCAAGACATGGGTTACGATTCAGGCGAAGCCTTCGTCTCTGCCCATACGCGGGCGCGGCGCGCGCGCTGCATCGGCGTCTTATCCGGGTAGGAAACCCCTATATAAACGAAGAACTCGGCGAAATGAAATATATCGGCCAGCCCGATATCGGCGACTTCGATGCGTCAAACGGCTGGCATCCGCGATCGCGCGTAGGCTGGCGCCACCCCAAGATCAAGACGCGCAAGATGCTCGACGAAACGCTGCTCATGCAACGCAATGTCGCGATGCTTCATGCTGCCGGATTTGAAAACGTCGCGATTGTCGGTCGCCAGTATGAGAATCTTCCGCGCGGCAAGCGGTGCCACCCCGTTTGAAGCGTGGTGCTCAAGGAGCTTCCGCAGCTCGACACGCGCGTCCCTTGGGAAGACGTCTTTGGATTCCGTGAGGAAGAACGCACACAGCATTTCATTCGCAGCATGCGCCGTTGGGTTCGGAAGATGACCGCTTCTTTGCGCTGACGTTGCCTGAGGTCGGGATCGTTGCCGCTCACAAGAATGTACATCTCGACGAGGGCGCCGCCGAAGCCGTCTTGCGCTACGCGCTCAAAGACATTCCTCGGAAGATGCTCAAGCAGGCCCTTCAGAACAACGAAAGGGCATGTTGGACGACGAGTTTTGCCCTAAACCACGCGCTTGATGTGCTCGCGATGACGCGCCTCATCTCGCTTAGCGAGAGCGTCTGCAAGACGCCGCTGCTTGGCTCTGGTCCTCTCGTCGAAAAGGCCGAGGAATGTTTGAAGCAACAATTTGCCAACGACAAGGCGCCCACATGCGCGGTCTGGCGCGATCCAAAGGAGGACGTTGCCGACTTCGTCCGTTCCGCCTTTTCCGGTCCGACTATCAGGCTCCCGGAGACCGTCGCCGTGCGCGCTACTGTGCAAAGCCTTCCTGCAAATAGCGGCTCAGGTGGAGCTTAGGCATGAGCGCCGACCCGCCCACTATCTTCGATAACACCCATCGACCGGGCACCAAGGCGCGGGGCAATGCGTCTCTGCCCGAGAGCGAGGATGCTGTACGAAACCTCAAGGCGTCGGAATCGGTCCAATCCGCTTTTCTTTCGGTCGGTATTCCGAGCCCGCCCGGCGATGTCGCGGCTCTGATTACTAATCACGTCAAAGAGGCTGTTCAGGGAATATCGCTCAGCCAGGTCGCCAATATGTCGCCCGGCAGCGGCGAGCTTGGCTTGGCAGCCGTGCAAGGCGTCAACCAGTTCATGAACTCGCTCACTCCCGCGCAGCTCGCAGCGGTGAAGGCAGGCGTCAAGTGCCGCGCACCTCTGCATCATTGAATTAGACCGACATACCCTTTGGTTTTGCTGCCGCGCTGGCGGTTGTCTGGGGTTTGGGTTTGGCCGCACCGTCTTTCGTGGCCGTTGCCGGAGTCTCCGCTGCGGTCGTAGGCGTGGTCGCCGCCGGCTTTGCGTCTGATACCTTATTCGCTGGTACAGAACTTGGAGAATTGAGGGATGCAAGTAAGTCATCGTTTCCTTTAGCATCGGCCTCCGCCTTCACCATCGCTGCTTGATCCCTCTTTTTCTGCGTCCCAATCAAATCTTTCTCGCGCTCGATATGCTTCTTTGCGGCGGGATTACGCTCGCCGATCTCATCCGTCTTCTTGTTGAACTCTCTCTTCGCCGCTTCTTCTTCGACGGGCGTCGGTGCCTTCTCGCCACCAACGGACTTGAAGTAGCCATCGACAGCGCGGGCATGCGCGCCCTGATCGTTGGCCGGAAAACGCTTGTCCGTCTCCTCGAATGTCTTGCTGTACTCGTTGATGTCGCCGCCTGCCCGTTTGAAGTAACGTGCGCCACCGACAATGCCCTTGTCAGTCAAGCCGCCACGTTTAAAGCGTTCGTAGCTTTCCTTTTGCAAATGAACGTCGGCCAACGCCTTCATGGCCGAAGGGCCAAGGCTCAACAATTCGCGGTTATCGGCGGCCCACGACAGGCCATGTTTGATTGCGATGTCACGTGCCTGTAGCTGGACTTGCGTATAGTTGCCGCTTCCCATGCCATCGTAGCGGGCGCTGCTACTGCCCGACGTGTCACGTCCGGCAGGCGCGCGAAGTTATTCGCGCCGGAATTGAGGGCAGAACCGAACTTCATCATCGCGGCGGAATCGAGCGGGTTAGCGGCAACTTCACACGCGTTCTCACGCGTGATCGTACCGAGCCTTGCGAATTCGGCCGGCTGCGTCTTCTTAAAGTCGGCAATTTGAACCAGGCACTTCTTCAGGGCCGCCTCGACCTGAATTTTTGTGTTCATTTCCTCCGTATGCTTCACAGACTCGCAGAATGCGCGCTTGCCGATGTTCTCGATGGTCGAGCAGTCAGTCGGGTTGCTGCTGATGAGGTTTACTTGCTGCGCGGCTGCGGGAAATGTCGCGACTGCTGCAAGGGTCGCCAAACCCGCGCCGAAGGCGGCTGTCCGAAATTTCGTTTTGATCGACGGGCGAAAGAGCATGAGCAAGTCCGTGTATAATGTAGCACAGACGCCAGCTAAGTGCTTATAGTTACTTTACTTTCATGACTACACTACTGCGCATATTGTTGCTTTGACCTATAACTACTTGTACCCTTTACCTTATATTTCTAAGGCGCCGCTCTTAACCAAGCGGAGCAGGGGAGCGAGTTATTTGAATCAATTGGCAAAATCCGCTTGCAACAATATGCGCAGGACTGTTGCGGCTCAGGGCCACGGCGGCGGCATGTACAGCTTCAGCCTTTACGGCCCCGAGGGCGGGCGGAAATATCTGAACCGCGATGAGCGGCGTCCCTCCCTCTCCGCAATGGAGGCTCTTGAACCGGACGACCGACTTCTCGCACTGACGCTCGCATGCACGGTCATGCGCATCAGCGAGGTGCTCAGCATCGTCCCTCTTTCTTTTCAGGTCGGAGCTTGCATCGTCGCCGTCCTGACGTTGAAGAGTCGTTCTGTTGTCTGGCGCGAGATCCCTATTCCGCGCTGGCTCATGGCCGAGCTCGATTCGCATTTTGACATCGCGGAGGCGCAGCGTGATCCAGTACGTTCGCGCCAACGCTTATGGCCGCAACACCGTGTTACGGGCTGGCGCGCGATCAAGCAGGTCATGATGTTTTCTCAAATCGTAGGGCGCGCCGCCTGTCCGCGCGGCCTTCGCCATTCTTTCGGCGTCGGTACGCTGAAAGCGGGTGCACCTTTAAGCATGGTGCAGCGATGGCTTGGCCACTCGCGCATGAGCACTACGGCAATCTACACAGCCGCGTGTGGCCCGGAGGAGGTCGCATTTATAAAGGGGTTTTGGCGTGACGCCGGACTAGATCGGAGGCCGGACGATGCGGCGGGCCAATGAAATCGACAGGATCATCGGCGAAAATCTACGCTTCTATCGGCTTATGCGCGAGATAACGCAAGAACAGCTTGGCCTAGCCGTTGGCCTCAGCTTCCAGCAGATTCAAAAATACGAGAAGGCCACGAACCGCATCGCCGTGAGCACCCTCCTCGACATCTCCAGGGCGCTCGATATACCCATGGTGTTATTTTGGGCCGAGCGACACAGCGCACAAAGCGGGACACTGGAAAGTCGCGGGGCTCAATTGCCCGATGCTTTCTGAGCCTCACTTTTAGGAAGCGGAGCCTCTCAAAGGCTCTGTTCATGCATCAGTTGGGTAACTGCCGATGAATGCGATGGCGAGCTACCACGTGGCCGCGCGCATCCACGACGGATAGTACGGTGTCCGGGTAATCACGGTCCTCTTCGCCAATATCACGAGCGACGCGCGCGCCGTAGAGATCTGCCTCGCGCGGCGTTGCGAATTCCATCCCCTCGTCATCTACCGATACCCGGTCGCCATCCCGGATATGAAAAAAGTAACGTTCGCGCATAGTCACCTTTCTTATAGACTTCATTCCAGAAGCCAGGGAGCACCCCGAAATCGGCTCAAGCCCAATGCGCCTCCACGACCCCGAACAGGTAATGCGAGCGCGCTATGTCAAAACTCGTCCGGCCGGGCGCTATGAAGCGCCGGCCAAAGGCAAAGCGCGCTTTATCCTTTTGCAGCGAGCCCGCGTATATCGGTGGCTTCCCCGGCCGGTCTCGTGCGCCTTACCGATAGGAAGGCGGCAGGCCGTTAATAAGGTTGCAGGCGATCCGGTAAATCTCATAGGTGCCGATCTTTGAGAAGCGCTCATCGATTGGTTCGGCCCAGAAGCGCGCTGCGGGATATCCTTGGCGATGCCAGTAGGATTCAAGCAATCTTGCCAGCGCTCGCGCACCCTGCTTGCTCAGCCAGTCGGCTCCGCGACCGAACACATTTACGTTTGTCGCAATTACTCCCGTACACCCGCCAGTACCTACCAGTGCCTTCATCTGCTGCTCCCCCGAAGTTGTTGTGCGACGCAGCAGATATTGCGGCACGGAGCGATGCGACTGAAACTCATTCTTGCTAATTAAAAAGCAATTGCAGCGTTCATACGCGGAGTATGTCGGCGCGCTTTGTGATGCGAAAATGGGTCGCTCGCCGGACGAAAATGGGTCGCTCGCCGGACGCAGCTTCGTGCCACCGCTATTAGAGCCCGTCGCGCGGGTGCCTTGTTAACCCGTCTTGCGACTGCACTCGCTTTCGGGCCCCACCGTCATTCCATGACGGCGTCGCTATCACTGTCCCGAAAGCGGGTCCCTCTCTTAGAGGTGTTGGTTGCGGCACAGGCCTGCAGCGGGTGCCGAGCTGCCGCAGGCTCATAGTTCGACGAGCGGTGACGGCTATTTGCTTACGCGTGCACCGGAAGTCCATTTAGCGCTATGCTTGTACCTTGAGAATCAAACAAGCCCGGCCGAGGTTGCAGCATGAACTTCACGCATTGGTTAGCCGTCATCTTTGCGCTCACCGGTTTAGGCACTGCCATCGCTGCGGCCGCCTATTGGTGGAAAGCCAGCCGTGTTCCGATCCAGCAACCGACCGCCTCGATCTCGGACCTCCCCGAGCTGCACATCATGAGCGGCCAAGTCGCATTCTACGAATCCTCTCAGCTAAATAGCACAGCCGCCGTGCTTACGGGCATCGCGGCAGTATTGAGCGCCGTTGGCTCCGTACTTGGCGTGCTTTAAATAAGCTTGATGATCCGCCACGAAAAACATCGCGTCCATTGCAATGACCCAAACATTCGAAGAGTTGCAAGCTCTATCTTCGTCCTTGGCGCACAACGACCACGTCTGGAACAAACACCACTTCATCTGGAAGAAACCGATGAGCTGGATGCCACAGCTCACTGCATGGCTTGGTCCTCGCATGCGTGCCGATGTCTTGCGACGATTGAAGCCGGGCGTTTTTCGTGACTTGTGCTGGGATGATTCCGAATGGTTGCGCGTTCTCGAAATGGGCCTCACTGCGGATATCGAATACCACACGGCGACGCTTGCTGAAGCTATCGAAACGGCGACGATCCGAACCTATCACGGCTGCCGCACTGCAGATGCCGGGGTGTATCATCGGGAAGGCCTGCGGAAACACAATCGTGCCGCACTAAAAAAGCAACTCCACGCTATCGTCGAAGCTCATTCCGAGTTGCAGTATCTCAGAAAGCGTCTTCCGGATGCCATCGCGCAATTCGACGACAATCACGAGGAGGGCCTCCTTTACGTGGTGGCCGACGATCAGGCCTTAGTTAATGAAGCCAATCACTACCTCATCTATGGCAGCGAATGGATATCCGCCGTGCTCGGTCGCACTTACCGGCATGTTTTAAAAGAGACAGGCGTGCCAACCCTTCTAGAGATAGATTTGCCACTGCGAATAGTCAGCCTTGCCACGCGTACGGAATTAGCCGCCAAGATGTTACGGGAATGGACCCGCTTAGCATGCAATCGGCCTGACTGGTCCGCGCCGATCGATTTCACGTTTATGCTCCGAGCTAATATCCCGCCACAATGGATCGTCGGCCATTCTCATCCGGAGACGCTCAAAGACAGCCTTGACTTTCACAACACTTACCGCTCGCCGAGCACCCACTGCGAACACTGCAAACCATATTGAATGCTACTGATGGCGCGAAGTCAGCTTCTTCGCTCATTCGAAACGGTTGTTGCGCTGCTTGTCCTCGTCGCGTTCGCTTAACCGCTCCGCGTCAATGGTCTTCTGGAGCCGCACATTTGCGGCTTTAACAGCGGCTTCCAAAGCTGGCACCGTTGCGCCCGGCAAGGCGTTAAGCAGTTTTTGCCTCTTCTCCAACACGGTCGCAAGCGATCCGCTCCACGACGAGGGATAAAGGCGCCGGACAATCTCGTTCAAGACAAGCGCAGGGTCAGGCGCCTTCTTGAGCAACTCACCAACAAGGGGCTTCCATTCAATCGCGGCGTTTTCATCGTTGCCGCTGAACAGGATTGCAACGGAAGCCATAAGCGGATAGCGGAGCACAGGCTCGCGATCGCACCATTCCAGGATACAATCGTCCGTAACGCCGCCAAAAATATTCTGACGATGTCGAGAAAGATTCTGGAAAAAACTTACGCTACGTTTGATCTCGGCTGGAGTACCGGAGAACAGTTCGTCAAGCACATCGGATGGATGAACCCGCAACAACCCGTTCATGAGATCGTCGTTGTCGTATGCGCGGACATTGTGCCTTGATGCGGCATCCATCAGCTTACGGCTAAGCCGCCGAGCCACAAGCGCACCTTCCGGTCCGGTCAGCGTCCCTCTAACCACCATGCCAAGCTCGTGATCTTCCCGATGCGCGCGGCCCGTTGTACGTCGAAATTCGAAGCGGTCCAGAATTTGCCGGCCCGCCTCGCGAACCTCTGGTGCGGGCGCGCGCTTGGCCGCTCCGTCAGAATGAAGGCGCATGGCGATGATTTCCACCGAAACCGGGATTCCGCCCGGCTTGCGCGATATCGCAAGCAACAGATCCCGAAACTCTGGTCCAGGGATGTTTTCGCACGCGCGGCCGTAGGCAAGATTGTTAAATGCTTCAATCGGCGCTTTGCCGAGCTCGAGAGATTTATGCAAGCGACCAAGGGCTGGGCCATCGATGTTTACCGACGCCTGCAACACAGGAAATGACTCGCCGAGCGTTGCGCTGGACAGCACTTCGTCAAGGATGACGTTCCCCAGCGCCTCGTCGCGCTTCAAAAGGCCCTGCAAGACCGCGCCGACCAAGGTCAGACGCGCATCTTTCGTCTGACCATATTGCTTGATGACCTCATCCCACAATGCTCGTGGGTTTTCCGAGGCTTCGGCAAGCGCCGCGCCAAACATGCGCTCCTTGTCGTTGCCATTCATAAGCTCCGGCAACAGCGTACGGAACGCGTTTTCGTCCGCAGCGACATCGTGCCCGAGCTCCCGGATCGCCGCCGCCGCACGCGCCGCGCGTACCTCGTAGCTTTCTTGTACCTTGCGAGGAGCTGGGGCCGTATCTTCCGCGACAGACTCTTCGTCGCCCTCCTCATCGTCGAAATCTTCGAGATCGAGGGCCCCGCCGCGTTGCCCGCAGACAAGGCCTCGCACCCGGTTAACAAGGTCCTTCGGGCGAAGATATTCCTCCAATTCCGTCAGACGCTTGCGAATCTCCGGCGGCATGGCGCCGCCATCCAGTCGACGCGCTTCTCGCACCGCGACCCATCCGTCGCGCCAGAATGTTGCGCCGGCAATGTCTCGGAAGAGTTGGTCAAGCTGCTCAGCCTGGCCGGAGCGGCTCCAGAGACTGCGAAACTCCTGTGAAACCGCCTTCTTCGCAGCGTGTGCAATCGGGCTATTCGAGAGAGCTACGCTTCGGGCCAATTTCAACGTCGCGTCGAACCACGACCGGACCTCGGCGCCGTTGGCTGGATGATAACCGTGATCCCGCGAACGGGCTCCGAAATCAAAATCATAGCTCGACATGAAATGATCAGTTTTTAGCAGCGACTCCAACGCTGCAACGCCAACCGCACGCTCATTCGCATCGGCGGATGACAGTAGATCTTGCGCGACCTTGATCCGCATATCGATGGGTGCGCGGGTCCCGGATAAAACGATGTAGAACAATGACGCGACGACCCGATTGGCGTCACTGTCATTTTCGCTGTCGGGGTTAAGGGCTGCAAACCTTATCAAAACAGCGATGGCACGCTCAAAGAATCTCTCCTCATACGCCAGCGACCGCAATAGACGCACAAAGTGCTTGCAGCGATTAAGTATCTCCTTGTCGCCCGACGCGACGGCACGCTCGATTGCCGTTAGGACGGCCTCGGGCGCGACAGGGGCAATGTTTGCGAAGATCGCGCACCCGAGTTCGTTTAGGTCGCTCACGTCGCCGAGAAGGCCGCCCGGGGCCAGCCAGCCATCCACAAGGGCCTTTGCCTCCTTGCTGTCATCGAGATAGCCGAGCCGCCTCGAGAACGAACGCAGCAGGCGTTCAGATGCATTATCCACCAGCAGGGACTTTAGCCGGGCCGGCGGGATATTTTGAAGCGCCATCTTGGCAAGGCGGTTCGCAATGGCGTGGGGCAGGACCGCGCGCCACTGTGCACGCGCCTGTACAAGATCGCGACGCTGCAGCTCGGCAACGCCGTGGTAGACCTCGTCCGCCGTCTTCCCGATCAGTTGCCCGAGTGTTGGGAGCTCCGCCGTATCGCCGTCAAGCATCTCTCCCTCGAAGGAATAGACCAGCGAGCAAGCTTGCGCGATCAGCAACAGCGATGGATCGGGGTCATGGCGCTGCTGGAACAGCCGCTTGAACAGCTCCTCATCCGTCAACTCAGAGACACGCTCGGTCTTTTCGATACGCGAGGCGAGCGCTAGCGCGACGCGCGCATTGCCGTCGGAGAAGACGGCGATAGTACGGGCATCGATCTGGGACAAATCCGGATAGCGCCGCGCGACCAGCTTCTCGATCAAGTCGGTGGATGAGGTATCAAGGCGAAAGACATCGGTGCCTTCCGGCTGGTCGTCACGAATGTCGTATTCAATCGTCATGACGCTGATAAACGACCCCTGCGCGCGCGCCACTTCCGAAAGCGTTCGGTGCAGCTCCGGAGGGCAGTTGTCGACCACAAGGATCGCGCGGGTGTTATTGGCGTTCAGGTCCGATGCCAAGCCGACCGGCGGCGGATTGGGCTCGTCAGCGACATTCGTGTAGATCGCAACGGAGGAATCGAGAGTGGCATCCCCCACCGATTGCTCGAACAATGCTTCGGCCAAACGGGTCTTGCCCACGCCTGACAGCCCAGCCAGTCGAACCACCCGCCCCGGCCTCGACAACACCTCGCGGATCTTATTGATGCCATCGATCGCGGAGATGCCATCGCCTTCATCTTTGTCGCCGGTGCGAATGCGCGCGTGCTCGTCAAAAAGATAGCTGCTCTCAGCCCCGCCGGGGGCAAGCGACCATGAAGCGAACGACTTCCAGCCCGGCACGGCTTTGCCGATATGCTCGCGGACCCATGGGATAACGCCCGCGTGGTCGCGAACCCACGTCGCCATGCGGTCGCGATCGAGGAAGTCCACGACAAGCTTCCCAGCGGCAACCGTGCCCACAAGTGCCTCTTCCATCGCGGCCCGGCGGTCGTTCAGGGCGATGTCTGTCACCGCCCCCTTGGAGCTGACGATGACATAAGCCCCGTCCATATCGGCTAGCTCGATAATCGAGGAGCGTAGCACCTGTGACGGCTTGGGCTTCATCTCATGGAGAATGTCGGCTCGCGCCATATCCTGTGCCTTTACCTGAAAACCGGTCTGAGGCCTGGGAATGAAACCATTGACCGCTGATCCGGCCGGCGCTGCCACGCGGACATCTAAGCCGCCGTCCTTGGCAGTCTGATTTCCGCCATAAGTCACCGCGGAGACTGAGAGGCCTCCTCGGCGTAGCTCGGCTTCACACAGGCGGCCCACGAGTGTGCGCAGGTCCGTGTCGTTCAAAGCCGCAATATCGTCGCCTGTGATCTCAAACATGGTCCAAAGCTAGGAAGCCGCGCAGGGAAGGTCAAATAGCGAGCAAAGTGCTGTCGTAGTCCACACCCAATTTCTGAAATGACGCCTGGGCAGTTCGCCAAACAACGGATTACTTCCCCTTCGATTTGAGATTCAGGTTCACGCGGCTGCACGAGCAGCGCACGGAATCCGGATGGCCGCGTGGCGTGATATATAGCCACGACTCGCATCCATCGCACCGGAAGCAACCGAGGAGTTCACGAAAGGCAGCAATCACCGGTTCAAAATCTTTGCGCCCGAAGTTGGCCCACTCGTTGTAGTGAACCGCCTTGTTCACGGCCCATTGTTCGACATTGACGGCGCCGTTGCACGTCGAAAGCAACTTCTTCCGCTCAAGCGCGGCATCCTTCTCAGCACTGTTTCCCCATGACTGAGCCGCATCGGCCGCCTTGCCGCACAGTTCGCGCAGCCGCACCAGAACGCTCGGCAGGAGTTCACCCAGTTCGTAATTTCCGTCTGATTTGAAAATCGGGCTTGCCCCAAGATTATCCGCCAAACGCCGCGCGACATACTCCAGGTGCCGGCGAAGCGTCCCTGCCGCCTCAGGCACTTTGTTCTTCGCAAGAGCCGCCGCGATATCGTCCCATACTTCTGCATTGGACTCGACGAGGGGCCCCGTTTCCACAGTCCATCCGTGAAACGAGAGCGATGTCTTGCCCGTCACCAGCCCAGCCGAGCGCATCTGCTCCGCCCACAAGCGGTCATGCGTCGTGATGACGAACTGCGTGTTCGGGAAATGCGTCTTGAGCAGCTTGCAGAACTGATACCGATGACCTGAGTCAACGGACATCACGACGTCGTCGAGGAGGGCGAGCGTGAATTTATCTCCCGAGAGACGCTTCATCAAAGCAAGGTAAAGGCAAACGCCCATGCCGTCCTGATGCCCCTCACTGTGAAAGGCCGCAGGCGGGAAGAGGCCCCGTTCGTAGAAGTTCACCGAGAAATCCAGCTTGCCAGCGGTCGGCGACAATTTTGCTGTGAATTTCTCTTCATCGCCCTCGTTGATCAGCCGATAGAAGGTGCTGAAATCTTCCTGCACATCCTGATAGAGCGCATCGAGCTCCGCTTCCATCACGGTGCAGTAAGCATCATAAGCCACCTTCGCAGCTTGGCTTGCCGTCTCGGCGCGCTGCTTCCGTCGCATTGCCTCGCGATAATCATCAAGCCGAAGCTGTGCGGCCGAGAGAAACGTCTGCGCATCCATGGTTGCCGTTTGATCCGGCTTGGACTCCACGGTGGCCACGAGCGATGCAAGGACGTCGGCGAAGTTCTTCGGAGGTGCGGCCCAGCCAGATGTCAGACGCGGCTTCAGGCCGATGATACCCTCCATTTTACCGAGGTCAGCCCGCAGCCCTTCTAGTTCCTTACCCCATCCCTCAATCGCCGATCGCGAAGCAGCATGATTCTGGCCAACCGCGACACGGTAGCCCGCCACGAGCAGCTCCCGTAGCTTGGCGCACTCGCGGGAAAGATCGCCCGCGGACGAGAGCATCGCTGCCTGCAACGTCGCAGCTTCTTGCGACTTTGCGAGTTTCGCGGCCAGGTGGCTCCGCAGATGATCTTCGTCAGCCCAGGGGTGATCGCACAGCGGGCAGAGCGGACCGTCGACAAGGTCAAGCCCGCGCTCGACCAAGGCACGATGATGAAGGGCACTGAGCAGCGATGGATCAGATTCAAGCCGTGAAATAGCCGCGAGGATGGCATCCGCCGCAGGCGTCCCGGCTTTGGGAAGTCCTGAAATCCCCTCGGACAGCGCGTTGAGGTCCCTAAGCACAGCCTGCTTGTTGAAGTCTGCACCCTTGCCAGGCTCTGACAACCCCTGATCCAGCTTCGTGTCCGCAGCGAGCTTGGCGATCTCAAGCAGATTCAGCGTTTTGCGCCGGGCATTGACCGAGGCAAGGATTTCTTCGGGCCTGAATTCGCCAATGTTGAGATGCCGCGCAAGCGTGTCGCGGCTCGACAAGGCCTGGCCCTCAGCGGCCTTCAGCGCGGTCTGCAGCCGATTATGGGCCGTATTCAGGGCACCGCGAGTTTGCCCGACCGCATCTAGCTTGAGAATTGTCTGGATCTCGTCCGACCGCTTCGTTGGCTCCACCAAAATGAGCCGCAGGATCTCACGGCGAGACAGCGTGATCTCGGGATGCGAGGCGATCTCATCGAATGCCGCCTTGATGGCAGGATCCTTTGGAGTGATTACAGGCTTCTTGGGTGCCGACACCTTACGCGTGATGGATGCGGCCTTCTTCAGGGACGGAAAATACACCTCCAGCTTAACAAAGGCAGCATCGGGAAACTTCACCTTGTCGACGTGGGGTCCATGCTCGCTGACGGAAAGGTCCTTTGTACCGGGCCCCGTCAACCGGCCAATTTGCCCGGTCAAGGCAAATTCAATGGCGTCGATGACGCCGCTTTTGCCCGACCCGTTAGGTCCCGAAATCGCGAACGTTGCCTGGTCAAGCCGGATATCCAGCTTGCGGATACCCCGAACTTCTTCGATATGAGCCGCGACAATTTTGATCATGCGACCTCACCGTCGTCGGCCGAGAACAACTGGATGAGATCGTCCGGACGCAGTTTCCCGTCGGCGATCAGCAGGCTGTGAAGCATTTTGATTTTTTCTGCGCTCAATGACTTCTTGTCGGCCAGCTCCGCAATGAGCTTCTCGACAATCTTCTCGTGAATGGTCGACATGGTGCCGTTTAACCGCTTAAGGGACGTTGCTTGTTACGTGACTTCAGAATTCGTTGTTGAAGACAAGATATCCCACATCCGCTCAAAGCGAAGGTCGCGGAATTCCTTATATGACGCATTGTCGAACGCGAGTTTCGCCGGGTCCCTAGGATACTCGGGCAAGAGAAGATGTTTGGTGACGTCCATCCCTCCCGCTTTCATACGGGCGAAATACTCGGCAGGCAGCTCAGCCCGTTTGCGGATGTTGTCCGTCGCCCCCATAAATCTTAGATTGCCCAGATGATTGATATCCGCGCTTAAGAAACCCAGTTTCGATCGCAGCATGCTCTGCGGATAGATATGATCGACATGAGGATCGTTGCCCTTGAATTTTACATCGAAAGGAGACGCGCCCATCTGGTCGACGTAGACCTGGTTCAGAAGGATAAAGCGCAACCGCGTTTCATTCATATGCGCGCGCGTCAGCTCTGTCGCCGAGCGGCGCTTCTTGAAATAGTCCTTGATCTCCGTCATCGGGAATCCGCCGGGGCTCGGCTTGCCAACGATCGTGTGGAGCGCGTTCACGACGGTGTCCGTGCCTTGAGAGTACCAGCCGAACAACTGCGCCTTGTAGTGATAGGCCTTCAGGAGCGTGCGGGCCGCCTCGTTGGGTTTGGGGTTATGATAGAGGAAGTCGAACAAGGGGATGAAGCTGTTATAGCTTCGTATGACCTTGACAGCATAAATCTTTAGGTCGTTCTGGAGCAAATCCCGCAATTCCTGGAAGGCCTGCTCCGCCCTTGCCCAATTCGTATTGATGGCGGACATCAACCCATCGCCATCCGGACCCGTGAATTTTTCGGGGGATGCTTCCGCGCCCCGGCCGTGAGCCACGAGCAGGCACTTCAATGGGAAGGTCTTGTCGAATTGCAGATTGGTGCCATTCAACATTTCGGTTGTCTGTTCGATGACCTCTTCGACGTCGGACCACGCCTCCTTCATGGCTGCGAACATGAGGTCAGACGCATCCAGCTTGGTGCCGCCCGACCCGGACAAAGATGTCGAGAATCCTGTCATACGGATATTCGTTCGCGACGCCATCGAGCTCCTGAATCCAGAAGTGCTTTTCCTCCCGGAGCAGCGATAGCAACTGGCCGGAATTCCGACGCACACGTTTCTCCCGCTCCTTGGCTTGCGGAGACGCCTCCCGCTTGTCTAGCGGGCCGTGGCATTCAGATTGTCCATGGAGGAATTGATGCGGTCGGCTACCTCCTCGGAATTTCGTTGTCCATCGCGGCTTATCGCGTCGGCGATGCGGTACCAGGGAAGCTGGAGCGGCTCCGCCGAAAACTGGACGCGGTGCAACAAGCCCCGGTCATCCGGGACGATCCCGGTCGTGATATCGAAATATGCTTCTGCCCTACGATTATCGGCGGAAGTGATTGCGCCGCAAAAAGGCGCGTAGAGCGTTTGAAGACGCTGCTGCCCGTCGAGCACAAAGACCTTCTCTACGTCCTTCTTGCTTTTGCCAGGATCGTAAAAATCGCTGAGGTCCGCATCCCATTCGACGCGCTCCATGAATTTGCGCGCCTTGATCTCGTCCTTGGTACGCCAAAATAAAAATGTCTGAATCGGGTAATTGCGCATCAGGCTATCGAACAGCCGCAGCATCTGATCCTCTTCCCAAACAAAAGGGCGCTGGATGTGCGGCAAGAAAATGCTGCGGTTGAGTTCCTCAATTAGCCTAAACAACGAACTCGGCTTATAGCTCACCTGCCCGGTTCTCCTCCCGTGGGTTGTCATTCAACCCCACATTGTGGACCTCCAGCCTCGCGTTGTTCAAGTCCTACGATGACCAGACATTCTGCGTCTTTAGACTATCAAGGAAAGCGTTGGTTGATGGCCCCGCCTTCCTATCGAGAGCCTGCCCATTACGACCACCCCAATACCGCAAAAGCAGATCCTCGCGACGCGCAGACATCGTCGATAGGTCGACGGAAAGAACAGCCCATCGATCGGTTTTAACATCGGCGTAGGAAGCTTCACTTCGACGCCACTCGGACGGGGCGCAATGTATCCTGGGCGCCACCGCGTCGCATATTCGATCGTCGCGTGCGGCGCGGGAAAAATGAGAATCTCACCGGCATCTCGTCGGAATGGCTGCGTTCGACAGTCCTCATCACCTTCACCGAAGGAATGGCTAGCCCGTATTCCGTGGAGACACTGAACGCCAATGTTCGATGGAGCGCCACCCTAAAATTCGTATCTAGAAAGAATATGTTCGCGACCTTCGTGGAAACTCTGGCACGATTTGAACCGTGGAATTGCCGGCAAAGCTTGATATTGAACGGGAAGACTAGCTCGTCCTCTCGCCTGCGGTCGACCATAATCGACCGGTTAACGAGGACAGCCTAATGGTCACAAATGAGCAGCCGAGCTTGACGCTCATCGAGCGCCGTAGAAAGGGCGCTAGTATTGCTCGCCTATTTCATCGAGTTGGATGGCGACGTGCAGACTTCGCGCCCAGTGGCGCGCTTGATCATGGCCGGGCGCTGCCAAATCAATCTTTCCGGCGATCTGCGCCCGAAAGGCCTCGAGTTCACTGTTGAGTCTCTCAGCGACCCGAAATGCTTGCCGTCCCGTTCGGTCCTTTGCGACCCGGACCTTTGTGGACTGACGAACGATGCGCCGTTTGTCATAGTGGGAGAACTCTGCGGGGACCCTGCGCACAAAGTGCCATATGCCGTCACGGCGGGTGAGAAAGCCAGGCATGACTTACCCCGCTGTTGGACGGATTGTTGGACGTTTTGTTGTACGCTTTGGGGTTCAGGGCCATGCTCCGAGCCGGATGATCCAGACAGAGCGTACCATAGCCATGCTGCGAAATGGCGGGAATATTTGGTATTTTCAATTTTTTGCCTCCGATTGGAGGCTCTTAGAAACGCCGCGCGCCGAAAAAATTGGCGGACGGGAGATGCGTCGTGTGGCGCTCCCTAGGGAATCGAACCCCTGTTTCAGCCCTGAGAGGGCACTGGTGTCATCACTCGAGAAAAGTTGAGTTCGATTAACTGGCAGATCCGGGACGATCGCCGAGGCGACTCCGTTTCCTTCTCTCGTGGTAGCTATCTGGTAGCTACAATAGTCCGTCAGCGGTGATGTTCATCTGTAAATACTTGATTCTTTTGGTACAGTTGGGTGGGCTCGAACCACCGACCTCCTGTTCCACAGACAGGCGCTCTAACCAACTGAGCTACAACTGCATCCTTGCGAGCCGCGCCTTGGGCTGCCTGAAAAGGCTTGATGCCTGAGGGGGCTGGACGGGGCGGAAACTAGGTGCAACGGCCCGGTTTGGCAAGGCCGCAATGGGGTGAAAAACCGGGTGAAATCATCGTCGGTGCGGGGAAATCGGGCGGGGTGGCGGGCTCGGAGTGTTGCGCTCCCCTGTGCCGCTAGCGCGGCCGCATATGACGCGGTTATGGCGCTTCGCCTCCACATCGTCATGGCCGGGCTTGTCCCGGCTATCCACGGCTTATGCCCGCGGCACCAAGAACGTGGATGCCCGGGCCTTCGCCGCGCCGAAGCGGCTTCGGCCGCGCAGGCGGGACAAGCCCCGGGCATGACGACCATTCTTGGATTCCGCATGGGGAAGCGGGAGAGGCGAAGAAAAAACCCGGGCCTTTCGGGCCCGGGTTTCGCATCTCACACCGAACCGCTCCGCTCAGGCGGCGGACGGATAGTACTTCGAGGCGCTGGCTTTGATCGGCTCGGCGGTCTCGTTGGCGACGCGCTGGGTGAGCTCGACCAGCTCCTTGGCCTGGGCTTGGTAGGTCTCGAGCTGCTTGCGGGCGTGGCCGGTCCACAGCTCCATCGCTTCAGTCGGTGACTTGGCGCCGAACAGCTGCTGGGCGAAGTCGAGCTGGGCGCTCGAATTGGCCTTCATGAACTCGACCAGCTTGGCGGTGTACTCGCTCGCGCCCTTGGAAGCGCAGGTGAACACGGCCTCGACGGTGCCGTTGTGGGTCTCGGCGGCGTCCTTGAACTTGGCGTAGTTCTCGCGGGCCTGCGCCGCGCCCTTCTCGGCGAACGCACGCACCTGCTCGGGAACCTCGAACGGGATGATCGAGGCAGAAAACGGATCAGTCGCACCTGTCATGTTGGTCCCTCACGCTAATTGAAAAAATGGAGTGAGCCTTTCTGGCGCGCCCGCCGGCCCCGACCATGGGCCCTGCGCATTGAGCGGGTACGAAGACTGGAAACGCGAAACAAAGGTGATGGCTCGCCCAGCGCCAGAATTATGGCTGCCTATCATGTCAACATTGTGCATCGCAACGCGGCAGAGGGGTGCGATGCGAAATTTAATCTCGGGGAGGATGAGGTTCCCAGGCGGGGGAACCGGGGGTTGAGGTAGTGGGATGCGCCCGGCAACCCACGCGCTCTTACCCTCCCCTCGAGGGGTCCGGGACGAGCGTAGCTCGCCCGTAGGTCGATCGCGCGCAGCGCGAGCCGGGTGGGGTGATCTCTCTGCTCGGGGACCGCCTGTGGGGAGAGACTGTCACCCCACCTCGGTTCGCTCTCCGCTTCGCTGCGTGCGAACCGATCTACGGGCGAGCTTCGCTCGTCCCGGACCCCTCTAGGGGAGGATGGGGACCTGAGATGCCGCGCGGGTGCGTCTCTTCGCAAGCGCCCACGCCTTGAATCCCTTGGATGCAACGTCGGCTCGGCTTGCGGGGTTGGCGGGATTAAGGTTATCGCCGCTTGGGGGACGCTTGCGGGCGTTGGGCCGTGGACCTGGTCGCGCCTTCCGGGCGATACTAACCCTTTCTTAAGGCTGTCATTCCCGGCAGCCGCCACTCGTGAAGCGTGAGATGCAGCCGGCCTGATGACGCGTTCGGATTTCCAGTTGCGAGGGGTGGGCGATCCGCGGCTGGCCGTGCATGCGACCTCTGCCCTGCCGGCCTGGCTATGGTCGACCGACGGCGCGCGCGTGCTGTGGGCCAATCCGGTCGGCGCAAAGCTGTTCGGCGCGGCCAACAGCGCCGGCCTTGCGGACAAGGTGTTCGGCCCCGCCGACAGCCATCGCCGCCAAATCGTCAGGCTCGCCCCCCAGCTGCCGGCGAACGGCGCAATGCGGCTGCAGCGGCTGCGCGGCTTCGGCGCCCGGTTAGGGGCGCTGATGACCTGTGCTTGCGCGCGGCTCGACTTTGCCGACGGCGGCCATGCGGTGCTGGTCATCGCGATGGACCCGACACTGCGCACCATGCCGCTGGTCGAGCGGCTGCATCGGCTGGTCGCCGGCGCGAAGGTGCCGATGGCGGCGTTCGCGCCGGACGGGCTGTTCGTCGGCGCGAGCGAGGCCGCGCGCCCCCTGCTCGGCTTCCGCGATCTGCTCGAGGCCGGGCTCGACCGCGCCCGCAGCGATGCGCTGGCAACCGGCCGCGCTGCGACGCCGATCGGCATCGGCCAGATGGTTCTGCAGCGGGTCGGCAGCGGCGCCGATATCGGCCTGGTCGCGCTGATCGAGCCGGCCGCCTCCACGGCGGCGCACGAGGCCGCGCCCGACGTCACGCCCGCGCAGCCTCCGGCCGCGGTGCCGGAGGACGCACAGCCTGCGCCAGACGAGGCACCGTCTGCGATTGCGCTGTTCGACGCATTCACTGAGCCGGCCGAACCGCCCGCCGAGACGATTGCGCCGACGCCGGAGCCGGTCGTCCCCGCGGCGGCCAAAACTCCGGTTGAAAACCAGCCGCAAGCCATTGTGTCGCCGCAGCCCGCGCCGATCAATGCGGGCATGGTCGAGCCGACTTCGGGCCAGGACTCTTCTAGCCACCAAGAGCCGCCCGCACCGCGTCAGCATCCGCTGCGCTTCCTCTGGCAGATGGATGAAGAGGGCCGCTTTGTGCTCGGCTCCGATGACTTCATCCGCCTGATGGGCACGCACACGGCCGCCGGCTTCGGCCGCCCCTGGCGCGAGATCGCCGAGGAATTCTCGCTCGATCCCGAGGGCCGCGTGGCGAAGGCGCTCGAAAGCAAGGATACCTGGGCCGGCATCACAGTGAACTGGCCGGCCGACGGCGGCGAGCACATTCCGGTCGAGCTCGCGGGCCTGCCGGTCTACGACCGCAACCGTGAATTCGCCGGCTTCCGCGGCTTCGGCGTCTGCCGCGATCTCGACGCGCTCAACCGGCTCGAGGCGCTCAGGCGCTTCGAGCTGCTGGTCGAGCCGCCGGCACAGGATCGCTCCACTGAGGCCGTCGCGTTCGATGCGGAGCCCGAGCCTGAAGCGGCGGCGGAAGCTGAGGCGGAGGGCGAAGCAGAGGCACCGCCGATCGCGCCATCCGAGCCTGAGCCGCAAGCCGAGCCTGAACCGCAAGCCGAACCCGACCTGCCAGAGCCCACAAGCGAGACTTCACACCCAACCGAACTGGACACGCCCGTGGAAACGCCTCCCAATGTCGTGCCGTTCCGCGTCGCCGGCGATACGCGGCCGCCGACGTTGACGCCGGTCGAGAACAGCGCGTTCAACGAGCTCGCGCGGCAATTGTCCGAGCGGCTCGAACGCGAGCGCGAGACCATCACGACCGACGCGGCCGGACCAGTGGCGGAGACCAGCGCCGAAGCACCGGAGCCGGAGCCGCCGCAGGCCGCCGCCGAATGGCTGACCGAGCCCGCACCGCCGCCGCGCGGGATGAGCGCGCGCGACCGCACGCTGCTCGACCTGTTGCCGACGGGCATCCTGATCTACCGGCTCGACCGCCTGCTCTACGCCAATCCCGCCTTCCTTGCGCGCATCGGCTATGACGGCCTGAACGCGCTGGAGCATGCCGGCGGGCTGGATGCGCTCTATGTCGAGCCGGGCGTGTCGGCGGCCAGCAGCACCACGCAAGGCGGCACGCCCGTCACGATCAGCGCGACGGCCCCAAATGGCGAAGCGCCGCCGGCCGCGACGGAAGCGCATCTGCACACCATCGAGTGGGACGGCGACAGCGCGCATGCACTGATCTGCGCGCTGCCGCAGGCGGCGCCGATCGCGGCGGCTGCTGTCGCAGAGACCGTGGTGGCCGCAGAGCCTGACGCCGCGGACGCGGAGCCCGCGGCCGGCGATGCCGATGCCGAGGATCTCGCCGCCATCCTCGACACCACGGCCGAGGGCATCGTGATGTTCGACGCCGAAGGCAACATCCACGCCTGCAACCGCAGCGCGGAGGCGCTGTTCGGCTATGACGGCGAGGCGCTGCTGCAGCAGAATTTGCTGACGCTGTTCGCCCCCGAGAGCCAGCAGATCGTCGCGGATTATCTGGAAAGCCTGAAGAGCCAGGACATCTCCAGCCTGCTCGATCACGGCCGCGAGGTGCTGGGCCGCGAGAAGAAGGGCGGCGTCATTCCGCTCGCGATGATCATGGGCCGCACCCGCCCCGACGGGCCGAACTTCTTCGCCGTGTTCCGCGATCTCTCGCACGCCAAGAAGGGCGAGAGCGAATTGACGAAGGCCCGCCGCCTCGTCGACGGCGCAGCCAACGCCAAGGCCGACATGCTGGCGCGGATCAGCCACGAGATCCGCACGCCGCTCAACGCCATCATCGGCTTTGCCGAGGTGATGATCTCCGAGCGCTTCGGCGCGCTCGGCAACGAGCGCTACGGCGAATACATGAAGGACATCCGCGCTTCCGGCGAGCGCGTCATCGCCATCATCGACGACCTCCTGGAGCTGTCACGGATCGAGACTGGCAAGCTCGATCTGAATTTCGCGAATTTGAACCTCAACGACCTGGTCGAAGCCTGCGTGACGGTGATGCAGCCGCAGGCCAACCGCGAGCGCATCATCATCCGCACCTCGCTCGCCCATGCGCTGCCGCAGGTGAGCGTCGATGCGCGCGCGATGCGGCAGATCACCATGAACCTGATCTCGAACTCGATCCGGCTCGCCAGCGCCGGCGGCCAGGTCATCGTCTCGACCGCGCTGACCGATCGCGGCGAGATCGCGCTTCGCATCCGCGACACCGGCCATGGCCTTTCCGAGCGCGAAGTCGCCGCCGCGATGGAGCCGTTCCGCACGCCGCCGCCGGGCGATGCCGCCGACAGCTCGGCGCTGAGCCTGTCGCTGACCAAAGCGCTGGTCGAAGCCAACCGCGCCCGGTTCAACATCAAGAGCGCCGGCCACGGCACGCTGATCGAGGTGGTGCTCGCGCCAGCGCTGGCGGGGGCGTAGGGCGCGGCACGCTCAAGTCGTCATTCCGGGGCGCGCCTCTTGGCGCGAGCCCGGAATCCATCGATCCGCATCAATGGTGGTGCAATGGATTCCGGGCTCGTCGCTTCGCGACGCCCCGGAACGACGGCGGGGGCTCACGCCGCCCGCACCGTCTCCAGGAACCTGCTCACCTCGATCTTCAGCCGGCTGCTGTCGTTCGACAGCGATTGCGCCGCGGACAGCACCTGCGAGGAGGCAGATCCCGTCTCGGTCGCGCCCTGGCGCACGCTGGAGATGTTGGCGCTGACCTGCGTGGTGCCGGCGGCGGCGCTTTGGACGTTGCGCGAGATCTCGCTGGTCGCGGCGCCCTGCTCTTCCACCGCGGCCGCGATGGTGGAGGAGATTTCGGACAGGCGCTCGATGGTGCCGCCGATGGTCTTGATCGCACCGACGGAATCTTGCGTCGCGACCTGGATGCTCGAGATCTGCTGACCGATGTCGCCGGTCGCCTTCGCGGTCTGCTCGGCCAGCGCCTTCACTTCCGAGGCCACCACGGCAAAGCCGCGTCCGGCCTCGCCCGCGCGCGCGGCCTCGATGGTGGCGTTCAGCGCGAGCAGATTGGTCTGGCCGGCGATGGCGTTGATGAGCTCGACCACGTCGCCGATGCGCGCGGCCGCCTTGGACAATTCGCTGACGCGGTCATTGGTCTGCCCGGCCTGGGTGACGGCCTCGCCCGCCATGCGCGCGGAGGCCTGCACCTGGCGGCTGATCTCGTTGACGGAGGCGGTCAGCTCCTCGGCGGCGGACGCCACCGACTGCACGTTGGTCGCCGCTTCCTCGGACGCCGCCTCGACCAGCGTGGCAAGCTCGGTCGAGCGGCTGGCGGTCGTGGTCAGCGACGTCGCCGACGCCTCGAGCTCATTGGCCGCCGACGACACGGTCTCGACGATCTCGCCGATCGCCCCTTCGAAATCGTCCGCCATCCTGATCATGTCGGCGCGGCGGCGCTCGGCGGCGAGCTTGTCCTGCCTGATCTTCTCTTCGGCCTCCTCCTGCGCCTTCCGCTCGGCGTTGATCTTGAACGTCTCGACGGCTTGCGCGATCTCGCCGATCTCGTCGGGCCGGCCGAGGCCGGGAAGAACGATGGCGAAATTGCCGTTGGCAAGCTCGATCATCGCCGCGCGCATCGCGGTCAAAGGCCTCGAGACCGAACGTCCGATGAAGATGCCGAGGCCGAGCACGCTCGTCGCAATCAGCGCGATCGCCACTGCAATCCAGAACTGGATGCTGGTGCGCTCGGCCTCGTTGAGACGGTCGGCATGGGCGCGGATGCGGTCGACCGACGTCGAAACCTGCTCGATCACCGGCTCGACCGACGCGAAGGCCTCGGACATCGCCTTCGATTCAGCCGCCAGCTTCAGCGCGGTCTCCATCCAGGCGGAGAAGTCGCGCTGATAGTCGGCGAGCTTCTGGCGCAGCTCGGCCTTGGCGCCGTCGGCAATGGCTGCCGCGTCGAGGCCTGCGGCAAATTCGGACGCGCGCTTCTTCATCTCCTCGCCATATCTGGCGTTCCGACGCAGCATGAAATCCTTCTCATGCCGGCGCATCATCAGCATGATCACCTTGAGCTCGGAATTCTGGAACTGGTCGACCTGGCTCTCGATACCGTGGACGGAAGCGCGCAGGCGGCCTTCGAGCCCGGACTTCTCGTCGAGGCCGAGCCGCTGCCGTTCCTCGACCACCGCGGCGAAGCGGGCCTGATAGGTCTTCAGCGACGCATTCATCGCGTCGATCTTGTGCGCCAGCTCGGGCTGGCCGAGCGCTGCGATCTTGCCGCGGAGCGTCTCGATGTCGAGGGCCACCTGCCGGCCGATCTCGACCTGTCGCTGCGCCCTGGCCGGATCGCTGCGCAGCAGAAAATCCTTCTCGGCGCGGCGCGCCTCGAGCAGCTCGACCGCGATCCTGTTGTTCAGCTCGAACACGGTGCGCGCATCCTCGGCCGCGTCGCGATAGACGCCCATCCTCCGCTCGCCGTAGAGGTGAATGCCGCCGATCAGGACGACGCCGATGACGCCAATGACGCCGATCGCGGTGATCTTGTGAGTGAGTCGCAGGGAGAGGAGCCGCATCTAACGAGAACCCGCTGGTGATCGATACGCTTGATGAGGCGATAAAGCGTAAAAACTTCCGTTAATTTGCGGGCACGTACGAATACGTGTATTTGTCACAATGCTCGCTTCTGTGCACGGTTGCGTGCACAAGTAGGTTCCAGAAAATGAAACACGACGCCCAGCGGCGCCGTGTTTGCAACGTTCAAGCCGTGGTTGGATCGGCTCAGCTATAGATCTCGAACAGGCCGGCGCCGCCCTGGCCGCCGCCGATGCACATCGTCACGACGCCCCACTTGGCCTTGCGGCGGGCGCCTTCCTGCAAGAGGTGGCCGGTGAGACGGGCGCCGGTCATGCCGAAGGGATGGCCGATCGCGATCGAGCCGCCGTTGACGTTGTACTTGGCGGGATCGATGCCGAGCTGGTCGCGGCAATACAGGCACTGGCTGGCGAAGGCCTCGTTGAGCTCCCACAGATCGATGTCGTCGATCTTGAGGCCGGTGCGCTTGAGCAGCTTCGGAATCGCGAACACCGGGCCGATGCCCATCTCGTCCGGCTCGCAGCCGGCGGTGGCCCAGGCGACGAAGCGGCCGAGCGGCTTGAGGCCGCGCTTCTCGGCGTCCTTGGCTTCCATCAGCACCACCGCGGCGGCGCCGTCGGAGAGCTGGCTGGCATTGCCGGCGGTGACGAACTTGCCCGGGCCCTTCACCGGCTCGAGCTTTGCCAATCCTTCCATCGTCGTTTCGGGGCGATTGCATTCGTCGCGATCGACGGTGTAGTCCACGATCGACTCGGCCTTGGTCTGCTTGTCGACGACCTTCATCTTGGTCTTCATCGGGACGATCTCGTCCTTGAACTTGTTCGCCTGCTGGGCCGCGGCCATGCGGCGCTGCGATTCCAGCGAGAACTCGTCCTGATATTCACGGCTGAGCTTGTAGCGCTCGGCGACGATATCGGCGGTGTCGATCATCGCCATGAAGATGTCGGGGGCGACCTTGAGCAGTTCCGGATCGACCGATTCCTTCGGCGTGCCGCCGCCGGGAATCGAGATGCTCTCGACGCCGCCGGCGACGATGCAATCGGCGCCGTCGGAGCGGATCGAGTTGGCGGCCATCGCGATGGTCTGCAGGCCCGACGAGCAGAAGCGGTTCACCGACACGCCGGCGGTGGTCTTCGGCAGCCCCGCGAGCAGCGCGGCCTGGCGGCCGATGTTCGGTGCGCCATGGGCGCAATTGCCGAGATAGCAGTCCTCGACATAGTCCTTCTCGACGCCGGCGCGGTCCACCGCGTGATGAATGGCGTGGGCCGCGAGCGACATCGGCGGCGTGATGTTGAACCCGCCGCGGCCGGATTTCGCCAGGCCCGTGCGCGCATAGGAAACGATGACGGCTTCACGCATTGTTTTCTCCCTTGTCGAACGATTTGGAACGGAGCGTCCTGACGCCATTGGTACACAAAGATTGGGGGTGGGGAAAATGAAAACGCCGCCTCCGGCGATGGAGACGGCGTTGTTCCGCGTGTCGGAATATATGATATGATGATCGTCATTCCGGGGCGTGCGCGCCCGCTCTATCCACACGTCATGCCCGGGCTTGTCCCGCCTGCGCGGCCGAAGCCGCTTCGGCGCGGCGAAGGCCCGGGCATCCACGTTCTTCGCGCCGAGCGGCAAGACGTGGATGGCCGGGTCATAGGCGAGCGGAAGCGACGCCGTCCTTCGGACAGCTATGCCCGGCCATGACGCCGGTGGGAGCCGCTCAGAACGTCAGCGCCTTGGCCTGCTTGACCTGCGGCAGGGCCTGCACCTTGGCGAGCACGTCGGCCGGCACCACACCGTCGACCTCGACCAGCGCAATGGCATCGCTGCCCGGAGCGACCCGGCCGAGATGGAAGGTCGCGATGTTGATCTTGGCGTCGCCCAGAAGCCCCGCGAACTTGCCGATGAAGCCCGGCTTGTCCTCGTTGGTGACGTAGATCATCGACTTGCCGAACTCGGCGTCGACGCGGATGCCCTTGATGTCGACGAGGCGCGGCTTGCCGTCGGCGTAGACGGTGCCCGAGACCGACCGCTCCTGCCGCTCGGTGGTGACCGTGACGGTGATCAGGCTCTCATAGTCGCTCTGGGCGGCGCGGACGATCTCGTCCACCACCATGCCGCGCTCCTTGGCGACGACCGGCGCGGACACGACGTTGACCTCGCCCAGCATGGGCCGCAGCAGGCCCGACAGCACCGCGGAGGTGATCGCCTTGATCTTCATCTCGGCGACGTGGCCCTCATAGGTGATCTCGACCTTGAGGATGCCGCTCTCGGTGAGCTGGCCGGCGAACGAGCCGAGCTTCTCGGCGAGCGCGATGAACGGTTTCAGCTTCGGCGCTTCTTCCGCCGTGATCGAGGGGAAGTTGACCGCGTTCGAGATCGCGCCGGTGAGCAGGTAATCCGACATCTGCTCGGCAACCTGCAGCGCGACGTTCTCCTGAGCCTCGGTTGTGGAGGCGCCGAGATGCGGCGTGCAGATCACGTTGGGATGGCCGAACAGCACGCTCTTGGTCGCGGGCTCCTCGACGAAGACGTCGAAGGCGGCGCCGGCAATGTGCTTGGCGTTGAGCGCATCGACCACCGCCTGCTCGTCGACGAGACCGCCGCGGGCGCAATTGATCAGGCGCACGCCCTTCTTCATCTTGGCGATCGCGGCCGCGTCGATGATGTTCTTGGTCTTCTCGGTCAGCGGCGTGTGCAGCGTGATGAAGTCGGCGCGCCTGAGCAGATCGTCGAGATCGACCTTCTCGACGCCGATGTCCTTGGCGCGCTCCGGCGACAGGAACGGGTCGAACGCGATCACCTTCATGCGCAGGCCGAGCGCGCGGTCGGCGACGATCGAGCCGATATTGCCGCAGCCGACGACGCCCAGCACCTTGCCGGTGATCTCCACGCCCATGAAGCGGTTCTTCTCCCACTTGCCGGCCTGCGTCGAGGCATCGGCCTGCGGGATCTCGCGGGCGAGCGCGAGCATCAGGGTGATGGCGTGCTCGGCGGTCGTGATCGAATTGCCGAACGGCGTGTTCATCACGATGATGCCCTTGGCCGTCGCGGCCGGGATCTCGACATTGTCGACGCCGATGCCGGCGCGGCCGATCACCTTCAGCCTGGCCGCCTTCTCGAGGATCTTGGCGGTCGCCTTGGTCGCGGAGCGGATCGCAAGGCCGTCGTAATTGCCGATGATCTCGGCCAGCTTGTCCTTGTCCTTGCCGAGATTGGGCTGGAAGTCGACCTCGACGCCGCGATCCCTGAAGATCTGCACGGCAGCGGGCGAGAGCGCGTCGGAAATGAGAACTTTGGGTTTGGTCATGGGATTTGTCCTTCACACCCTCCCCTGGAGGGG
>NZ_JADYVU010000018.1:0-120881 GCF_020194115.1 Bradyrhizobium sp. NBAIM01
GGCGGGGTCATTCCGTTTTGGATTCCCGGATTTTGTTGCACCCGCGTCACACAGCAGTGCGAACTCTCCTCCCGCGACACCGCAACGTGAGTTGCTATTGCGAATTATTCGCAATAGGGCTTGTCGCAAGTTCAGGAGCTTGGGACGAAGTCGAGGCGAATCGAGACCATCCCGGCCGGTCGCCTCGAACGCGGAGGCCTGGTGACAGAATCGCCGCGACCCGGCAGGGATATCGCGGCGGGTGGGACACATTCGCGTTTGGGGGCGTGCGTTTGGCGTTGAGAAGTCACAGACACCGGTGCTTGCGAACGGCCGCGGCGATTGCCACGGGCGTGCTGGCTTTTCCGGCCGCCGGCCGCGCGGCCGATCTGCCGCTGAAGGAGCCGGCCTTGAGAGCGGTCTATGACTGGACCGGTCTCTATATCGGCGCGCATGCCGGCTACAGCCGCGGCTCGTCGCGCTTCGCGCTGAACGACGGCACCGCACTCGGCGACAGCGGCGTCTTCAGCGGCATGATCGGCGGCGTGCAGGCGGGCTACAATTACCGCCTCAACTCCGGCTGGCTGGTCGGCGTCGAAGGCGATTTTACGTTTCCCAACTACATCACCTCGAACTCGATCGTCTCGTTCCTGGCAACGCCCGCCAACACCGTCACCCAGCAATGGGACTACGCCGCGAGCGTGCGCGGCCGCGTCGGCTACACCAGCGGTCCCTGGCTCATCTATGCCACCGGCGGCTTCGCCTGGATGGGCGAGCGCTATTTCGACGCGCCGGCCTCCGGCGCCGAAATCCCGAAGATCCTGAACACGCGGCCCGGCTGGGTCGCAGGCGCCGGCCTCGAATACGCCTTCGCGCCGCATTGGAGCGCGCGGCTCGAATATCTCTACAGCCGCTTCGACGGCGCCAACGTCGCCTTCTCCACGGGCGCGCAATACACGTCCTCGTCGCTCGACTTCCAGCAGGTCAGGCTCGGCCTCAACCGCAAGGTCGATTGGCCGGGCCTGCCTAGCTATGATCCGAAGAGCTCACTGATCGACACCGAATCGGACCGCTGGGAGATTCACGGCCAGACCACTTATCTTCCGCAAGGCTATCCATCCTTTCCCGCGCTCTATACCGGGCCGAACTCGCTGTCGCCATCGCGGCAGGCCAAAGCGACCTGGAGCAACAGCCTGTTCCTGAACGCGCGGCTGTGGGACGGCGGCGAGGTCTATTACAATCCCGAGCTGCTGCAGGGATTTGGACTGAACGACACGGTCGGTGCGGCCGGATTTCCGAACGGCGAGGCGCAGAAGTCGAACTTCCCCTATCCGCACTACAACACCTCGCGCCTGTTCGTGCGCCAGACGTTTGGATTCGGCGGCGAGCAGGAGGAACTGGCGAGCGGTCAGCTGCAGCTGGGGCAGAAGGTCGCCGTGTCGCGCCTGACGATTCAGGCCGGCAAGTTTCCGGTGATCGACGTGTTCGACGGCAATGCCTACGCCAAGGATACGCGCCGGGACTTCATGAACTGGTCGATCTGGGCGCCCGGCGCCTTCGACTATTCCGCCGACAAGGTCGGTCTCACCTACGGCGTCACCGCCGAGCTCAACCAGAAGCAATGGGCGCTACGCGGCGGCTATTTCCTGATGGTCTCCGAGTCCAACGCCAATCACTTCGACACCAGGGTCGGGGAGCGCGGTCAATATTTGCTCGAGCTCGAGACGCGCTTCTCGCTGTTCGGCCGGCCGGGCAAGCTCAGGACCATCGGCTGGCTCGATAGCGCCAACATGGGCAGCTTCCGCGAGACGCTGGACAATCCCGCGCTCAATCTCGACATCGCGCAGACCCGGCGCGGCCGCCTGAAGTACGGCTACGTGCTCAACCTCGAGCAGGCGATCACCGACGATGTCGGCCTGTTCGGCCGCTGGAGCTGGAACGACGGCAAGACAGAAACGCTGGCCTTCACCGACATTCATCGCAGCCTGTCCGGCGGCGTTTCGATCAAAGGCACGACTTGGGGCCGACCCGACGACGTGATCGGCGTCGGCGGCGCGATCAATGCGATCTCGCAGGATTATCGCGACTTCCTCGCCGCCGGCGGCCTTGGTGTGCTGGTCGGCGACGGCGCGCTGAACTACCGCAAGGAACGTATCCTCGAAACCTATTACGCCTATGCGGTGAACAAGAACATCACCCTCACCACCGACTACCAGCTCATCGTCAACCCCGCCTACAATGCCGACCGCGGACCGATATCGGTGTTTTCGGGGCGGTTGCACGGGGAGTTCTGAGCTGCGGCTCAGAACAGAAGCGTCACACCCGAGACGAACAGCAGCGCCAGCACGATCTTGCGGAACGTGGCCTCGTCGATCCGGCCGAACAGTTTCAGCCCGAGCCACGTTCCGGCGAACAGAAACGGCAGGCCGAGCGCGAACAGCTTCGCGGTGTCTGATGTGAGCGATCCCTTGGCACCGAGCCAGAACGCCGCCATGGCGAATACCACGACAGCGACCGGTTGGAACGTGGCGCGCTGCGCGTCCTTGGGCAGGCCGCGCAAATTGCACCAGATGGTGACGAGGATGCCGGCAAGGCCCGTGAGCCCGCCAAGCAGGCCGTTGACGAAGCCAACCGCCATGTCGGCGGCCGGCGGCATGACGGCCGCGAGTTTGAGCTGCGGCCGGAAGAATGCATAGAGGCTATAGGCGATCAGGATGGCACCGACCGCGATGCGAACACTGTTGGGATCAGCCCAGGTCAGGAGCGACACCCCGGCCGGCACACCGATGATTGCACCGACGATGAAGGGCCACAGCCGGCGCCAGTCGAGGGCGCTGCGCAGCTTCCAGACCGAATAGCCCTGCACCAGAAGGCCGAAGCCGACGATCAGGCTGGCACTCTGAAGCGGTGTCAGCACGTAGAGCCACAACGATGCCGCGACCAGGCCGAAGGCGAAGCCGGAGAGGCCGGCGACGAACGCGCCGGCGAAGGTGGCCAACAGAAAAAGCGGAAGCTCGATTGCGATCCCGTCCATTGCTCGCTCCACGGATAAGCGAGCAGCGCTTGCGTGGGATCACCACTTCACGGGGAGGCTGCGACATCCCCGGGATGCAAGTCTAGGTGAAGCGACCTTCTTGCACAATGACCTTGTTATGCCGCGCGGATCGCATCGAGGAATTTTCCGACCTCGGTCTTGAGCCGGCTGCTTTCGCCCGAGAGCGACCTTGCCGATGCGAGCACGTTGGAGGAGGCCGATCCGGTTTGGCTCGCGCCGCGCTGCACGTCGACGATGCTGGCGGAGACCTGCTGGGTGCCGCGCGCGGCCTGCTGCACGTTGCGGGAAATCTCCCGCGTCGCTGCGCCCTGCTCCTCGACCGCCGCGGCGATTGCGGACGCGATCTCGGACATGCGGGAGATGGTATCGCCGATCGATTTGATGGCGCCGACGGAGTCCTCCGTCGCCGTCTGGATGCCCGAGATCTGCTGGCTGATCTCGCCGGTGGCCTTGGCGGTCTGCTCGGCCAGCGCCTTGACCTCGGACGCGACGACGGCGAAGCCGCGACCGGCCTCGCCGGCGCGCGCCGCCTCGATGGTGGCGTTGAGCGCCAGAAGGTTGGTCTGGCCGGCGATCTGGCTGATGAGCTCGACGACGTCGCCGATCCGCCCCGCAGCCCTGGCGAGCTCGCCGACATGCTCGTTGGTCCGCCCGGCCTGCTGCACGGCCTCGCCGGCGATGCGCGCGGAATCCTGAACCTGACGGCTGATCTCGTCGACCGACGAGGCCATCTCCTCGGCCGCGGCGGCAACGGTCTGCACGTTGGTGGAGGCCTGCTCGGATGCGGCCGCAACAGTCGCCGTGACCTTTTCCGATTGCTCGGCCGTGCTCGTCAGCGTTCCCGCGGAGACTTCCAGCTCCGAGGATGCCGACGAGACGGTGTTGATGACGTCGCCGATCATGGCTTCGAACTCGCGCGCGATCTGATCCATGCGCTGGCTGCGCTTCAGCTTCGCTTCCGCCTCGATCGCGGCCGCCTCGTCGGCGGACTTCTTGGCGAGCAGCGAATCCTTGAAATGCTGGAGCGAGCCGGCGACCTGGCCGATCTCGTCGCTGCGGCCCGTCGCGGGAATCTCGACCTCGTGCTGCCCGGCGGCGAGCGCTCCGATCACGTCGGCGATCCGGCCGAGCGGCGTCACCACGCGCCTGCGCAGCATGATGGTCACGCCACCGAGCGTGCCGAGCAGGGCCAGCACGGCGACGCCGGCGAGCGCGAGCATCGCCAACGCGCCGTCGCGAGCGGCCGAGGCGCGCTCGGCGGCTTCCGCCAGCGCAGCGTCGCGCACGCCGTAGAACATCTGGATGGCCGGCACG
This sequence comes from Bradyrhizobium sp. NBAIM01, assembly GCF_020194115.1. Taxonomy (NCBI): domain Bacteria; kingdom Pseudomonadati; phylum Pseudomonadota; class Alphaproteobacteria; order Hyphomicrobiales; family Nitrobacteraceae; genus Bradyrhizobium; species Bradyrhizobium sp. NBAIM01. The sequence goes on from NZ_JADYVU010000018.1 coordinate 4,349, forward strand.
ATGATCTTCGCCAGCTCGTCGGCGGTGCCGGCGTACTTACCGTCAGTCCGTGCTGCAGGAATCTCCTTGTCCACGGCAACCGCGGCTTTTCCAAAATAGGATTCCGTAGCCGCCTTCAGTGCGGTGGCGATGCGGACGGGATTTTCGAGCTGTTCGAGACCGGCCTCGATGCGCTCGCGATCGACCTCCACGCGCCCCTGCATGCGATCCATCAGCGACAGTTCGGCCGCGGTGAGCGGACGGCGCGCAGTGAGCGCCGGGGACAGCGTGGCCGCGCGGCTGCCGGCCGAAACGCGCAGATCCTGCGCCGTCCGCGCCAGGTTCAACAGCGCCGCAAGCGAGGAATCGGCGTTGATGACCTTCGCCTCGAGCTTGTTCATGACCGGTTCGATGTGGCCGATGACCTCGGCAACGCCGGGGAGGAATCCCTTGGTCGCGGCGCCGTCGCGCGCCGCCAGCGGAACGCTCATCGCGCGATCGGCCGCCGTGGTGACTTCCTTCAGCCGCCGCGCGGCACGGTCAAGATTCTCGGCGATGGCGCCGCCGCCGTCCAGCACCATGACGGCGCGCCTCGCGGCCTCGAAGCCCTCCTCGGCCGTTTTCGCGGCCTTCGCGGCAACTTCGAGCTGCGCCTGCGTTGCAGCGCCTTCCTGGAAGATCGGTCCGATATAGGGAGCGCGAAGGCTGGCGACGTGCTGGTTGGCCAGCAGCGTCGCGCCAAATGCCTCCACCGTCTTGATCGCATCGGAGCGATCGGTGAAGATGCGCGCCTGCGGTATTAGCACCTCGGCGCCGAGGATGACTGCAAACACCGTCACCGTCAGCATCGACAGCGCGAAAAGCTTTCCGATCCGCATCCTCAGGTCCCCGGGTCTATTCTTGCAAGGGCAAAAGCTAGCGGGCGGCCACTAAGGGCTCGTTAAGCAACGATCCGTAGTTCCGCGGGGTGTCAAGTCGTCGCGGACGCCTTTGGGAACGCCGTCGCGCACGGGTTCCCTTTCGGCGACGAATAAGCAGAATCGCCAGCACTTCCGCACTGAATACCTATATCAGTGGCTTGCCGGCAGCCCGGCCACACTTGCTTACCTCCGGAACGTCAATGCTTTCGCTCGAACTCGCCATCGTCGTCGTCCTGATCGTCATCAACGGCCTGCTCTCCATGTCGGAGCTGGCCGTGGTGTCATCGCGCCCAGCGCGGCTGTCGCTGCTCGCGGCCAAGGGCGTGCGCGGCGCCGAGCGGGCGCTGACGCTGGCGGCCGATCCCGGCAAGTTCCTCTCGACGGTGCAGATCGGCATCACGCTGGTCGGTGTGCTCTCCGGCGCGTTCTCGGGCGCGACGCTCGGGCAGCGGCTGACGCAATGGCTGCTCGAGCTCGGCCTGTCCCCAGGTATTGCCGACATCGTCGGCGTCGGCATCGTGGTCACGCTCATCACCTACGGTACCTTGATCGTCGGCGAGCTGGTGCCGAAGCAGGTGGCGCTGCGCGACCCCGAGAGCATCGCGGTGCGGGTCGCGCCGGCGATGCACGCGCTCGCGAAAATATCGCTGCCGCTCGTGTTTCTGCTCGACGTCTCCGGCAAGCTGATCCTCACGCTGCTCGGCCGCGGCGGCAAGGCCGAGGAGAAAGTCTCGGAGGACGAGATCCATCACCTCGTCAGCGAGGCCGAGAGCGCAGGCGTGCTCGAGCCCGGCGAGAAGGAGATGATCGCCGGCGTGATGCGGCTAGGCGACCGGCCGGTCGGCGCGGTCATGACGCCGCGCACCGAGGTCGACGAGATCGACCTGAACGACGATCCCGCCGCCATCCAGGACATCATCGCCAAGAGCCCGCATTCGCGCTTTCCCGTCTCCGACGGCGACCGCGACAAGCCGATCGGCGTGCTGCAGGCCAAGGATTTGCTGATCGCCTATATGAACGAACGCAGCCCGGACCTGCGCGCGCTCGTGCGCGAGGCGCCCGGCATCCCGGTGTCGGCAGATGCGCGCGACGTGCTGACCATCCTGAAAGCGGCCCCGGTTCACGTCGGGCTCGTCTACGACGAATACGGCGCCTTCGAAGGCATGGTGACCGCCGCCGACATCCTCTACTCGATCGTCGGCGCCTTTCATTCCGAGGAGGGACCGCCCGAGCCGGCCTTCATCAGGCGCGACGACGATTCGCTGCTGATCTCCGGCTGGATGCCGGTCGACGAGTTCGGCGAACTGCTCGGCATCGATCTGCCGCCGCATCGCTACAACACGGTCGCAGGCCTCGTGCTGCAACAATTCAACATGCTGCCCAATGTCGGCGATGCCTTCGACTTCGGCGGCTGGCACATCGAGGTGGTCGACCTCGACGGGCGGAGGATCGACAAGATCTTGGCGAGCCGATTGACTGAGGTCGAGACGGGGTAGCAGGTGACGGCGCACCCGCTTTTCCTTCTCCCCTTGTGGGAGAAGGTGGCGCGAAGCGCCGGATGAGGGGTTGTCTCCGCACATTCAATCGAAAATTGGATTCGCGGATAGAACCCCTCACCCGTCTCGCCGCTACGCGGCGAGCCACCCTCTCCCACAAGGGGAGAGGGAAACATCATCACCCGAACCTGACCCCGATCCGCTTTTCCTTGCGCCAGACCACCGTGCAGGTCCGATGCGTGCCGTCGGGCTGGACGAACAGGGTGAAATGATCGGGAATGCCGACGGGGCTGGCGACGTCGAGTGCGGCGCCGGTATCGGAGAGATTGCGGACGGTGCAGTCGATCGCGCCGCCGCCGAACTCGATCGTTCCGGCCTTCAGCACGCGATGTCGGGCCTTGTCGCGTCGCTCGTCCATGGGGCGAATCTACACCCAAAGTTGAACCAGCCGTTAAACCCTACCCTCCGCTCTCGGCAATTTGAGGTCCCTGGCCTACGGCAGCCGCAGCCCGCATCTTACAACGCCGGCTGGAACGTCTCGGCGCGCGCCATCTGCCAGGCGTCGCGGAACCGCGGGTCTTCCGTGCCTTCGAGCAGCTCGCCCGGACGCAGCGCCGGATAGAGCTGCGCGAACGACTTCACCTGGGTCGTCGACGTCCGTTGGCTGAAATGGATCGGCCGCAGCTGCTGCGGATGTTCGAGCCCGGCCGCGGCGATCAGCTCGGTCAGCGAGTGCAGCGTGGCGTGGTGATAATTGTGCACGCGGTCGATCTTGAGCGGCACGTAGAGCGCGCGCGCCCGCGTCGGGTCCTGCGTCGCCACGCCGGTCGGGCAGCGGTCGGTGTGGCAGCTCAACGACTGGATGCAGCCGAGCGAGAACATGAAGCCGCGCGCCGAATTGCACCAATCGGCGCCGATCGCCATGGCGCGCGCCATGTCGAAGGCGGTCGCGATCTTGCCGGAGGCGCCGATCTTGATGCGGTCGCGCGCATTGATGCCGACCAGCGCGTTGTGGACGAAATTGACGCCCTCGCGCATCGGCATCCCCAGATGATCCATGAACTCAAGCGGCGCGGCACCGGTGCCGCCCTCATTGCCGTCGACGACGATGAAATCAGGATAGATTCCGGTCTGCAGCATCGCCTTGCAGATCGCCAGGAACTCCCAGGGATGGCCGATGCAGAGCTTGAAGCCGGCCGGCTTGCCGCCCGAAAGGCGGCGCATCTCGGCGATGAACTGCATCATGCCCACGGGCGTCGAGAAGGCGCGGTGCGAGGCCGGCGAGATGCAGTCCTCGCCCATGGCGACGCCGCGGATCTTGGAGATCTCCTCGGAGACCTTGGCCGCCGGCAGCACGCCGCCATGGCCGGGCTTGGCACCCTGGCTGACCTTGAGCTCGACCATCTTGATCTGGTCGTCGCCGGCGACGCGCGCGAACGCTTCGGGATCGAAGCTGCCGTCGAGATGACGGCAGCCGAAATAGCCCGAGCCGATCTCCCAGATGATGTCGCCGCCCATCTCGCGGTGATAGGGGCTGACGCCGCCCTCGCCGGTGTCGTGGGCGAAACCACCCTTTTTGGCGCCGGCATTCAGCGCGCGCACGGCGTTGGGGCTGAGCGCGCCAAAACTCATCGCCGAGATGTTGAACACCGAGGCCGAATAGGGCTTTGCGCAGTCCGGCCCACCGATCACCACACGGAATTTCTCCGTGGCATGCGCCTTCGGCGAGACCGAGTGATGCATCCACTCATAGCCCTCGCGATAGACGTCCTCCTGTGTGCCGAAAGGACGCTTGTCGAGCTCCATCTTGGCGCGCTGATAGACCACCGCGCGGGTGTCGCGCGAGAACGGCATGCCGTCCTTCTCGCTCTCGAAGAAATATTGCCGCATCTCGGGGCGAATCTCTTCGAGCAGGAAGCGGATATGCGCCGAAATCGGGTAGTTGCGCAGCACCGCGTGGCTCTTCTGCAGAAGATCGCGGACGCCGAGCAGGGTCAGCGCGCCGAAGATCAGGATCGGAATCAGCAGGATGTCGAAGATCTTGCCGTCGGAGATGCCGATGCCGATCAGGAGCGCGGTGACCACCGCGCAGATCGTCAGCACGATGAAGCGCGGCGAGAAGGGCAGCAGCAGGGTTTCCATGATCCCCTCCTCCGCCAGCGGCAGGCGTTTCGGGGATGCATGCGTCTTGTTGTCGTCGGCCACGATTCCGATCCTCTCGCCAGCAGAAGGCGTCACGATACGCCCGCGCCTGTCATACGGATATGACGCCGCCCTTGTTTCAGGCTAGCGAATTCGGCCGAGACAAATCAATCAGCCGGATGGACGGATTTTGCGGTGCAGCAGAGGGAGGAGGCGACAGCCGCCACTGAAACTCAGTTGTCGTCCCGGGCAAGCGTCAGCGCAGACCCGGGATCCATAACCACGGGATTACGTGGTGAAAGAAAGCTGTCACTCCGAGCCGTCGCATAACCACGTCCTGTGGCTATGGGTCCCGGATCGGCGCGCGCTTGGGGCGCGCTTGTCCGGGAGGACGAGTGAGTGTGGCGCGCGATCGCGCCACTTCCTCAGCAAAACTCAGCGCTCGACGAAGGCCTTCTCGATCACGAAATGGCCGGGCTTGTTGCCGCTTCCTTCGACGAAGTCGCGGCTCTCGAACATCTGCTTCAGCTCTTCCAGCATCGCCGGGCTGCCGCACATCATGATGCGATCGGTTGCGATGTCGAGCGGGCCCTGCCCGATGTCGTTGAAGATCTGCTCGGAGCTGATGAGGTCGGTGATGCGACCGCGGTTCTTGAACGGCTCGCGGGTCACGGTCGGATAATAGACGAGCTTGTCCGCGAGCAGCTCGCCGAACAGCTCATCGTCGCGCAGGGTCGCGACCAGCTTCTCGCCATAGGCGAGCTCGGAGACCTGGCGGCAGCCATGCACCAGCACGATGGACTCGAACTGGTCGTAGACCTCGGGGTCCTTGATCAGGCTGGCGAAGGGCGCAAGGCCGGTGCCGGTCGAGAGCAGCATCAGCCGCTTGCCGGGAAGCAGGTTGTCGGTGATCAGCGTGCCGGTCGCCTTGCGGCCGACCAGGATGGTGTCGCCTTCCTTGATCTTCTGCAGGCGCGAGGTCAACGGACCGTCCTGCACCTTGATCGAGAAGAACTCGAGTTCTTCCTCGTGGTTGGCGCTCGCCATGCTGTAGGCCCGCAGCAGCGGCCGGCCATCGACCTCGAGGCCGATCATGGCGAACTGGCCGTTCTGGAACCGGAAGCCGGTATCGCGGGTGGCGCGGAAGCTGAACAGCGTGTCGGTCCAGTGGTGGACGGAAAGAACCTTCTCTCGGTAAAACGCGCTCATGATTTTCGATATTCCGAATAACTGCGGTTTTAGGCCAAAAGCGTTGCCCGGCCCTGAAATCGGGGCGGCACCATTTGCCATGGCGGAGGATTTCGCGTGTGTGATCTACGCCATTGAGACCAATAATCAACCTCGTTTCGGATGCAATTGATGCCGGTCAAACCGGCATTTGCGGCAGAACTGGTCACATCATTAAGGAATCTGCTGCCTGGCGCGCGTGGAGGATAATTTCTTTTCCCTCCCGGCCTTCATTGCAGCACTTAATTTCCGGCGCGCTCGCAAGAATTTCATTAAGAATAGCTCTGATTTTCAGCCGGTTTGGCGCCGATGCCCGCATTTTTGCGGCTTTTGGCGACAGGAATGACGAAACAGCATGGCAAGCGGCGAGCGGATCTTCGTTCAGGCGATCAGGCGGTATTGCGCCGAGAGGGGCATCGCGGTCGATGTCCGCTCCGACGGCTGGCTGATCGCAATGCGCCGGGGGCCGCGGCGCCGTTTCGCCTTCGGCTACGACATCGGCCTCAACAGCGCCATCGCCCATCGCCTCGCCAATGACAAATCGGCCACCGCCGAGGCGCTGACGCTGGCGGAGGTGCCCTGCGTTCCGCATCGGCTGTTCCTCAACCCGAAGCTGGGCGTGCATGTCGCCGGCGCCGATTGGCGCGAGGGGATGCTGGCGCAGCTTGCCCAAAACCCGCAGGGCGTGGTGGTGAAGCCGAACGAGGGGACATCAGGGCGATCGGTGTTCAAGGTGACGACGGAGGCGGAGCTCAACCGGGCGGCCAGCGAGGTCTTTTCGATGAGTACGGGGCTCGTGATCTCGCCCTTTGTCGCGATCGAGGAGGAGGTCCGCGTGGTCCTGCTCGATGACATGCCGCTCGTCGTCTACAGCAAGCAGCGCGGCTCGGATTGGCGGCACAATCTCGATGCCGGCGCAAAGCCGGTGTTGCTGGAGGACGGCGAAGTCCGCGCGGCCTGCGCAAAGCTCGCGATCGATGCCGCGTGCGCCATCAGCATCGTCTTTGCTTCGATCGACGTGGTTCGCGTGAACGGCGAATGGAAGGTGCTCGAGATCAATTCCGGCGTGATGATGGAGGCGCTGGGCAAGCTGCACCCGGAGCTGGTGCAGGCGACGTATGACGCGGCGCTCGACCGGGTGTTTGCGTGACGCTCTGAGCGCCAAGCGCAAGCTGCAACCCCTTCTGCGTGCGGCCGCGTTTTCAGGATGTTCCCGTTGTGAAATGGAAAGCGGCGCTCTAGCCTTCATGCAGCGCACGACGCATGCGGCTTGCACGCTTTCCTTGCGGCGGCTGCATCAATGATCGTCAAGCAACTGAAAAGGGAAACGCCATGAGCGGCAACATCAATCGCCAGATCCTGCTGGTGGAGAAGCCCAGCGGCAAGCTCGGTCCCGAACATTTCAGGATGGTCGAGGGCGCGATGCCGGAGCCGAAGGACGGCGAGGCCTTGCTGCGTGTGCGCTATATCTCGCTCGACGCAGCCAACCGCGCCTGGATGCACGGCGCGACCTATCGTTCCGCCGTCGAAGCCAACAGTGTCATGGCCGGCGGCGCCATCGCCGAGGTCGTCAACTCGAAGGCAGCGGGGCTTGCGCCCGGCGATATCGTATTCGGCGACACCGGCTGGCAGGAATTTGCCGCCGTGCCGGCGAAGCATCTGACCAAGATGCCGAAGCTCGAGCCGATGACGCACCTGCTCAGCGTGTTCGGCATCGCCGGCCTCACCGCTTATTTCGGCCTGCTTGAGATCGGCAAGCCCAAAGAGGGCGAGACGGTCGTGGTCTCCGCAGCCGCAGGCTCGGTCGGCTCGATCGTCGGACAGATCGCCAAGATCAGGGGATGCCGCGTCGTCGGCATCGCCGGCGGCGCCGACAAGTGCAACTGGCTGACCTCCGAGCTCGGCTTCGATGCCGCCGTGGACTACAAGGATGGCGCGGTGTTCAAGGCGCTGCGCGCAGCGGCGCCTGATGGCATCGACGTCTATTTCGACAATGTCGGCGGCGACATCCTCGAAGCCTGCCTGCCGCAGATGAACAATTACGGCCGCATCGCCTGTTGTGGCGCGATCTCGCAATATGACGGCGCGCCTGCCGCACATGGCCCGCGCGGCGTGCCCGGCCTGATCGTGGTGAAGCGGCTGACCATGCAGGGCTTCATCGTGATGGACTACATGAAGGACAGCGAGCGCGCGCTCGCCGATCTCCAGGCTTGGGTGAAATCCGGCAAGCTCAAGGTGCAGGAGGACATTCTCGATGGACTTGAGACCACGCCGAAAGCGCTGATTGGATTGCTCGCAGGCGAGAACCGCGGCAAGCGCATGGTGAGACTGACGACGTAGTCGCGCCCCAATTGCGCCGCCATAATTGACTTGCGGTAGAGGCCGAAGCGGCCAAAGATGCCGCTCGCGAGCTGACCCTCGCGACGATTGCGCTTGCATATTTTTTCAGGATGGTCGGCGTTCCCGATCGGGCAGGAATTCATTCAAATGTTCAAAAGGTTGAAGCATGCATCGACGCGCGCGGCGTTGCTGGCGACAGCACTCCTCGCAACTGCAACAGGAGCGTTCGCGCAGACCGAGGCCCAGAAAAGCACGATCCGGTCCGCATGCCGCTCGGACTTCATGGCGCATTGCTCGAGCGTGACGCCTGGCGGAGTGGAGGCGTATCAATGCCTCGCCAAGAACATGTCGAGCCTGTCGTCGGGCTGCCAGGCTGCGGTTCGCGCGGTCGAACCGGCCGCCGCGCCGAAGACCGAAGCGGCGCCCGCCAAATCTGAACCGGCCAAATCTGAACCGGCCAAGTCTGAACCGGCCAAAACGGAAGCGGCGCCGGCTGCCGCGCCAGCTTCCAAGCCGGGAGCGGCGGCCGCGCCGAAGGCAGCAGCAGCAAAGCAGCCGAGCCCCGCGCAGGTTTCCGCGATCAAGAGCGCCTGCCGCGGCGATTATCCCAAGGTCTGCGCCAGCGTGCCGCCCGGCGGCGCGCCCGCGCTCGAATGCCTGGAGAAGAACAAGGCGAAGGTGTCGGCCGGTTGCGCCAAGGCGGTGAATGCGGCTTTCGGTGGCGGAGCGGCCGCGCCTGCTTCCGCTGCTGCACCGGCCGCAGAGGCGGCGCCTGCCGCGGCTCCGGCCGCCATCGTGCTGCGGCCATTGCTGCCGCGCGAAGAGCTGTTCATCGTGCGGTCAGCTTGCGGCGCCGATATCCGCACGCTCTGCGCCGGCGTGGCGCCCGGCGGCGGCCGGATCATCCAATGCATTTCCAACCGGGCGGCATCGCTCTCGCCGGCCTGCAAGGAGGTGCTCGCGCCTTTCGCGGCGCGATGAGACCGAGCGAGCTTAATTCGTCCGCGGCATGAATTGCGGTGCGTGACGCAAAGGTTTTCGCGTGCTGAGGCGTAAACTAACCGATCCTTGTTTGAAAGGCCGCTACGACCACGACAAGCCCCGGGAGGACAACATGCGTTCATTGCTGCTCGTTGCTTCTGCGCTTCTGGCTTTCGCCGCCACCATGACCTTCGAGACCACCGACGCCAACGCGGTGGTATGCGCGCGCGGCGTCGTTCGCGCCGGCTGCGCCGGCCCGAATGCAGCCGTGGTCGTCCGCAAGCCGGTGCCGGCGGTCCGCTGCACCAGGGTTCTGGTGAACGGGGTCTATGTGAAGCGCTGCGTCTGACGCTCCGGTGGCCAATCCGCCCCGGTTTGGCTATGATTCGCACCTGACAGTTTCGGACGCGCACGAGCGTGTCCGGACACGTGCTTTGGCGTGCCGCGCGCTGGCAATAATTCCGCTGGCGCAGGACACCGGAGCACATTAGTCTACCCCTAGATAGTAAGTATACTGTCAATTAGGGAGGCAGACGTTGCGGATCGCCGTGATTGGCGGGGGGCCCGGTGGGCTCTACTTCGCCTATCTCTGGAAGAAGCGTCACCCCGAGGATCAGGTCGACCTGTTCGAACAGAACCCGGCCGACGCGACCTGGGGCTTTGGCGTCGTGTTCTCCGACCAGGCGCTGGAATTCCTGCGCGCCGACGACCCCGAGACGGTCGATGCGATCGCCCCGCACATGGAGAGCTGGGAGAACATCACGCTGCACCTGCATGGCGACAGCGTCGCCATCGACGGCGTCGGCTTCTCCTCGATCGGCCGGCTGGAGCTGCTCAGATTCCTGCAGCAGCGCGCATTCGCTATCGGCGTCACGCCACGCTTCGACACGCAGATCCAGGCGATCGACCAGCTCAACGGCCACGATCTGATCGTTGCCGCCGACGGGCTGAACTCGCTGGTGCGCCGCGCCTATGAGGGCGATTTCGGCACCTCGCTGTCCTACTCATCCAACAAGTTCGTCTGGTACGGCACCTCGAAACGCTTCGACACGCTGTCGCAGACTTTCGTGAAGACCGAACGCGGCGCCTTCAACGCCCATCACTACCGCTATTCGCCGACCATGAGCACCTTCCTGGTCGAATGCGATTACGCCACCTGGCAGGCCTATGGGTTCGCCTACAAGGACGTCGAGCAGTCCAAGGGCGTCTGCGAGGAGGTGTTCGCCGACACGCTCGGCGGCCATTGCCTCGTCTCCAACAAATCGGTCTGGCGCAATTTTCCCTGGATCTGGAACGAGCACTGGTCGTTCAAGAACATGGTGCTGCTCGGCGACGCCCTGCATTCGGCGCATTTCTCGATCGGCTCGGGCACACGGCTCGCGATCGAGGACGCCATCGCCCTCGTCAAGGCGCTGGAGTCGGATGCGCATCTTGCGACCGCGCTGCATCGCTATCAGGCCGCGCGCAAGCCCATCGTGCAGAAGCTCGTCAACGCGGCGCGCACCAGTGCGTTCTGGTACGAACATTTCGCCGAGCACATGAAGCTTCCCCTGATGGACTTTGCCTACAGCTACATCACCCGCTCGGGCCGCATCGACGATTCCCGGCTGCGTGCGATGTCGCCGGCCTTCATGGCTCGCTACGAGGCGGCCAGGAACGCCGGAGACGGCGCCGAAGACAAGGGCGGAGATGCGGCATGAGCCATGACATCCGTGACCAGGTGCCAGCGGACAGCGATGGCGCGCGCGAGATCGGCTTTGCCGTTCCCGACATCTACAATGCCGGCCGCGTGCTGTTCGACAATCTCGGCAAGGGCCGCGGCGACAAGCTCGCTCTCCTGGGGCCGGCAGGCACGCGCACTTATTCCGAGCTCTGCGCGGAGGCCTGCCGCTGGGGCAACGGTTTCGCCTCGCTTGGCCTTGCGCGCGGCGATCGCGTGCTGTTGTTTCTCGACGACACGCCGGCCTACCCCGCCGCCTTCTTCGGCGCCGTGCGCGCCGGCTTCGTGCCGTTGCTGATCAACACGTTGACGCCGCCGGACTTGTTGCAATTCTACCTCGCCGATTCCGGCGCGACCGTCGCGGTGGCGGATGCGGAATTCGCAGCGCGCTTCAATGCCGAGGCTTGCAGGGAGACCAAGCTGCATACGCTGATCGTCGCCAACGGCGCGGCCGGCGAGCACGCGGCGCCGCGGGCGCTCGCGGCGGCGAGCTGGCTCGCGCAATTTTCTGCTGAGCTGGCGGAAGCGCCGACGCGGCGCGACGAAATGGCGTTCTGGATGTACTCCTCCGGCTCGACCGGACGGCCCAAAGGCATCGTGCACCTGCAGCACGACATGGCCTACACCGATGCCGCCTTTGCGCGGAACGTACTGAAGCTGACGCCTGACGACATCTGCTTCTCGGTGCCGAAGATTTTCTTCGCCTATGGCTTCGGCAATTCCGTCACCTTCCCGTTCTCGGGCGGCGCCGCAACATTGCTGCTGCCGGGCCAGCCGAAGCCGGCAGCGATCTTCGCGGCGATCGAGCAGTACAAGCCGACAATCTTCTTCGGCCTTCCGACGCTGTACACCGCGCTAACCAAGGCCGAGGGCGCGGACAAGACGGACTTCTCGTCGCTGCGCATGGCACTCTCCGCCGCCGAGGTGCTTTCGGCCGAGGTCTTCAACGGCTGGAAGACGCTCACGGGGCTCGAAATCGTCGAAGGCCTCGGCTCGACCGAGGTGCTGCACATCTATCTCTCCAACCGGCCCGAGCAGAAGAAGCTCGGTGCTGCGGGCCTGCGCGTTCCCGGCTACGAGGTCGCGCTGCGCGACAAGGACGGCCGCGACGTCGGCGACAACGAGGAAGGGATTCTGTGGGTCCGCGGTGATTCCAACACGCCGCTGTACTGGAACCGGCCGGACAAATCCGCCGAGACCATCCGCGAGGGCGGCTGGATCTACACCGGTGATCGCTTCGTGCGGGATGCCGACGGTTTCCACTTCTTCCGTGGCCGCGCCGACGATCTCATCAAGATCTCCGGCCAGTGGGTCTACCCGCTCGAGGTCGAGCTGTGCCTCGCCGATCACCCCGACATCCGCGAATGCGCGGTGTTCGCCGCCGAGCTGCCGGACCGTCGCATGACGCTGAAGGCGGTGGTGGTGATGAACAGCCGAGCGGTCGACCAGAGTGAGGCGACGCGCAGGCTGCAGGACTATGTCAAGGCCAGGCTGCTGCCCTACAAATATCCGCGCGAGGTGATCTTCATCGACGAGTTGCCGAAGACGGGGACGGGGAAGATCGATCGGCAGGCGTTGCTGCGGATGTGAGGCGAGGACGGACTTCCGCGCATCGCAATCGTAGGGTGGGCAAAGCGGAGCGTGCCCACCATTCCCCAACAGAAGAGAGATCGTGGGCACGGCGCTTCGCGCCTTTGCCCACCCTACGAGATCGCGCTCCGGGCCGGCCGGGGCGCCCTCACCCAGCCTTCCCAAGATGCTCCAGCGCGTCCTCCGCGCGCAGCGGCACGCGGGAGGCTTCGTTGTTGAGATCGACCAGCTGCGCCAGCAGGCCCATCAGCGCCTTGCGGTCGGCGGGCTTGAGCGGCTCCAGCATCCGGGCCTGGGCGCGCTCGACGGCGGGGATGATCTCGCGCAGGATCGCGGCGCCGGACTTCGTCAAGTACAGGAGCTTGATCCGCTTGTCTTCCGGCGCCGGCTTGCGCTCGATATAGGCCTTGGCCTGGAGACGTTCGATCACGCTGCCGAGCGTGGAGCGGTCGAAAGCGATCACCGCCGACAGCCGCGTCGCGTCGATGCCGGGATGGGTGTGGATCGCGACCAGCGCGGCATATTGCACCGGCGTGAGGTCGAACGCCTTGCACTCCTCCATGAAGATCGAGACGGCGATCTGCTGCATGCGCCGGAACAGATAGCCCGGCGCGGCATAGACCGCGTCGATCGTGATCGGAGGGGGCGGCTTACTCGGCATCGGGCTGCTTCTCCGGCGCGGCATCGGCAAATGCCGGCAGTGCCTTGGCGGCGGCCTCGGCCTGGAGCAGGCGCGGATAGGCGGAGACGTCGACGCCGAAGCGGCGCGCATTGCCGAGCTGCGGCACGAGGCAGAGATCGGCCAGCGTCGGCGCATTGCCGAAGCAGAATGGGCCCTTCTCGTCCTTGATCAGCGTCTCGCAGGCCGACAGGCCCTCGCGGTTGACCCAGGCGGCCCAATCCTGGACCTTCTCCTCGGGCAGGCCGAGCTCACGCAGCCGCGCCAGCACTTTCAGGTTCTGCACCGGATGGGTGTCGCAGGCGATCGCCAGCGCAAACGCCCGCACCTTGGCGCGGCGCAGCGGATCCTTCGGCAACAGCGGCGGATTGGGATGGGTCTCGTCGAGCCATTCGATGATGGCGACCGATTGCGTCAGCACTCCGCCCGCATCGTCCTCCAGCGCCGGCACCAGGCCCTGCGGGTTGATGGCGAGATAGCTGGGGGCGCATTGCTCGCGCTTCCGCAAATGATGCGGCAGATGCTCGGCGCCGAGCCCCTTGAGGTTCAGCGCGATCCGCACGCGATAGGCGGCGCTGGAGCGGAAATAGCCGTGCAGCTTCATTGAGACCTCCCTGCTTTTGTCATTCCGGGGCGACGCGCCAGCGTCGAGCCCGGAATCCATACTCCCGATCGTGGTTATGGATTCCGGGCTCGCCGGGCCACGCGTTGCGCGGCCCTTCGCCCCGGAATGACAACCTTGTATGTCATCCGTCACGTTGACGCTACCTAGATCCTCAGTATACTGTCAATCAACAAACGATCGGGAGCAGCAACCATGGAAGCCGTGACCAAGACGCCGGAACGCGAGGCGTTCTACCGGAAGATCGACGGCGAGAATCTCACCGCGCTGTGGACGGTGATGAGCGACCTGATCACGCCGGAGCCGAAAAGCGCGTGCCGGCCTCACCTCTGGAAGTTCGACGTCATCCGCGACTACATGGTTGAAGCCGGCAAGCTCATCACCGCCAAGGAAGCCGAGCGGCGCGTGCTGGTGCTGGAGAACCCGGGACTGCGCGGGCAATCCAAAATTACGACCTCGCTCTATGCCGGCGTGCAGATGGTGGTGCCCGGCGACGTCGCGCCTGCGCACCGGCATAGCCAGTCGGCGCTGCGCTTCGTGCTCGAAGGCAGGGGCGCCCACACCGCGGTGGACGGCGAGCGCACTGCGATGGAGCCCGGGGACTTCATCATCACGCCGTCGATGACCTGGCACGATCATTCCAACGAGACCGATCAGCCGATGTTCTGGCTCGACGGCCTCGACATTCCACTGGTGCAATTCTTCGACTGCTCCTTTGCCGAAGGCGCGAAGGAAGACCAGCAGAAGATCACCAAGCCCGCGGGCGACAGCTTTGCCCGCTACGGCCACAACCTCTTGCCCGTTGATGTGAAGCGGAGCTCGAAGACTTCGCCGATCTTCAGCTATCCCTATGCCTACACCCGCGAGGCGCTGGAGAAGGCTAGGACGAGCCAGGAATGGGACGCCTGCCACGGCCTCAAGCTGAAGTTCAGCAACCCCGAGACCGGCGATTTCGCGATGCCGACGATTGGCACCTTCATCCAGCTGCTGCCGAAGGGTTTCAACACCGCGCGCTATCGTTCGACCGATGCGACGGTGTTCTGCCCGATCGAGGGTAAGGGTCGGAGCCGCGTCGGCGATACAATGTTCGAATGGGGCCTGCGCGACCTGTTCGTGGTGCCGAGCTGGCATTGGGTGACGCACGAGGCGGATGAGGACGCCGTGCTGTTCAGCTTCTCGGATCGGCCGGTGCAGCAGAAGCTGGATCTGTTCAGGGAAGACCGCGGGAACGCGTGACGGTCGCCGGTCTCGTAGGGTGGGCAAAGGCGCCCTTGCGCCGTGCCCACGTCTTCGCGACTCATGAAGGAATGGTGGGCACGCTTCGCTTTGCCCACCCTACGGCGCCGGTGATCGTATCTAGCGCCAGTGCAACAGCCGCATCTCCAGCCAGCCGATCACCTTCCCCACGACGAGGCCGAACACCGACAGGATCACGACGCCGGCGAGCAACTGATCGGTCTGCATCAGGTTGCCCGCCTGCAGCACGAAGGCGCCGATGCCGTATTGGGCGCCGATCATCTCGGCGCTGACGACCAGCAGCAGCGCGACGGAGGCGGTGATGCGGAAGCCCGCGAGGATCGCCGGCAGCGCGCCCGGCCAGATCACCTTGCGCACGATGGTGGCGAACGGAACGTTGAAGCTCTGCGCCATGCGGATCAGGTTGCGCGGCACGGCATCGACGCCGCTATAGACCGAGATCGCGGTCGAGAAGAATACCCCTAACGCAATGGTCGCGATCTTCGGCTCTTCGCCGATGCCGAGCCAGAGAATGAGCAGCGGCAGCAGCGCGATCTTCGGGATCGGAAACAGCGCCGAGATGAAGGTGATGCCGACGCTGCGCGCGAGACGCGACAGGCCGATGGCGAAACCGACGGCGATGCCGGCCGCCGTTCCCAACAGCCAGCCGACGCCGATCCGCAGCAGCGAGGCCGAAACATGCTGCCAGAGTGCGCCGGAAACGGCCAGCTGATAGATCGCGCGGACAATTGCGGAAGGAGTCGGCAGAAACAGCGCATTGACGAGGCCGGCGCTGCCCGCCGCCTGCCAGATCGCGATCACCAAAGCGAGCGCGATCCAGCCGCCGTACCGGCTCGAGGCAGGCACGAAACCGGCGCCGCGGAAGCGGACGGGCCGCGTAGCTTCGTTCTTGGCCGTGTCCGTTGCCGCGCGGTCAAGCATGCTGGACCTCGCGCTCGGCATCGATCGCCTCGTTGCGGATCAGCGACCAGATCTGGTTCTGCAGCACCAGGAGCTTTTCGCGCGCCGCCACTTCGCCGCGCGTCGCCCGCGCCATCGGCACGGTGACGACCTCGCGGGTGCGGCCAGGACGGCGCGACAGCACCACGATGCGGTCGGCGAGCCGCGCGGCCTCTTCGAGATTGTGGGTGACGTAGACCGCGCCCATGCCGCCATCGGCAAGCAGGCGGATGAAATCCTCCAGCAGCAGCTCGCGAGTCTGCGAATCCAGCGCCGACAGCGGCTCGTCCATCAAGAGGATCGCGGGCCTCACCGCAAGCGCGCGCGAGATGCCGACGCGCTGGCGCATGCCGCCGGAGAGCTGCTTTGGATAGGTCTGGCGAAAATCGGTGAGGCCGGTGCGGCGCAGCGCATCCTCGACCAGCGCGCGGCGCTGCGCGGCCGAGAGCTGGGTGTGCAGCAGCGGGAATTCGACGTTTTCCTCCACCGTCGCCCAGGGCAGCAGCGCGAAGTCCTGGAACACGAAGGTCAGCGGATTGAGACTGTCCGCCGGCGGCGCGCCGCGCAGCTCGGGCGCGCCGGAGGTCGGCTGCAGCAACCCGCCGAGGATCGACAGCAGCGTGCTTTTGCCGCAGCCGGAGGGCCCGACGATCGCTACCACCTCGCCGGCCCCGACGGTGAACGAGACGTCGTCGAGCACAGCGAGATCGCCGAAGCGATGGGAGATGTGGCTGGCGATCAGGTCCATGAGGCGCACCGTTTCTGCTCGGGCTGGTGTGCGCGCTCTTCACCCTTCTCTGGAGGGGGAGGGCATAGGCCGCCTATGGCGGCCGTCCCTGAGAACGCCGAAGCCAAGCTTCGGCTATGTCGTATTGAGCGAAGCGAAATGCGAACCGGGGTGGGGTGACAGTCTATCGGCGCGGATGCTGGCAATTCCTGCCCCCGAACTTCCCGCGAATGGTCGGAGCAAGCGACAGATAGACCACCGCCGTGGCTCACCCCGCCCCGCTCGCTCCGGACGATGCTGCGCATCGCCGGTGCGATCGACCCTCCCCCTCCAGGGGAGGGTGGCAGATCGCCTGCCGCGGGAGTTTGCACAATCAGCATCAATCCACCTTCACGAATTCCTTCGCGATGATCGCTTCCGCATCAAAGCCCTTGTCGACGAAGCCCTGCTCCTGCAGCCATTTGATCTGGTTGTCGACGTTCTTCACGTCGAGCTTGCCGTCGGGATCGATATAGGCGCAGTTGCCGACCACCTGCTCGACCGGCAGGTTGGTGTACTTTGCGATGATCTCCAGCAGCGGCCTGGTCTTGTCGTTGATCGGGGCGACACCGTCCTTCATCGCGGCAAGGATGACGTCGTGATATTCGCGGTCGGCTTTCGCGAGCACGCCGAGGAATTTCGTCACCAGCGCCTTGTTGGCCAACGTCTTCGGCGCGGCGAATACCGCGCCCAGCTGCCACGGCGTCTCGTCACCGACCCAGCCCAGGAATTTCGCGCCGCCCTCGTCCATCAGCTTTCGCGCAGTCGAGATCGGCAGCAACGCGGCATCGACGGTCTCGCCCTTGAGCGCGGCGGCGGCATTCGACAGCGATTGCAGCGGCACGATCTTTACGTCCGCCAGCTTGAAGCCGTATTTGTCGGCGAGCAGGCCGAGCGAATAATGGAAGCTCGATCCGACCTGCGTCATCGCCACACGCTTGCCGGCGAGGTCCTTCGGCGTCTTCAGGCCGCTCGCATAGGCATTGTTGCTGGCGAAATAGCCGATCAGGGGGTAGCCGGGCTTCTCGCGGCTCATGCCGCCGATCACCTTCAGCGTGCCCTTGCCGCCGAGATTGTAGAGCCCGGCGGTGAAGGCGGTGACGCCGAAATCGACGTCGCCCGAGGTGGTGGCGACCGCAATCGGCTGCGCCGCGTCGAAGAACTTCAGCTCGACCTCCAAGCCGGCCTCACGGAAATAGCCCTTGTCCAGCGCGATGAAGACCGGCGCCGACGAGGACAGGCGGAGCACGCCGACCTTGGCTTTTAGCGCATCCTCGGCCCGTGCCGTGCCCATAGCCATGATCGCCATCAGGCCCCCTACCGCGAGCCGCGCAATCCCGATCATCCCGTTTCCTCCGCTTTGTCTTGCAGTGCGTTTACAGGCCTTCGGGCACCGCCTGGTCCCGTCCGATGAAGGCGCCCTGTTGTTTCAACGTTTCCTGCAACTTTTCAATGGGGATTTCGCGTGGAATCCGGTTTCCGGACAGCGCCAGCGCGGCGGCGGAACCGGCGGCTTCACCCATCGCGAAGCAGGCCCCCGAGACCCGCGCCGCCGACTGGCCCTCGTGGGTCATCGAGGCGCAGCGGCCGGCGACCAGGAGATTGTCGACGCCTTCAGGGACCAGCATCCGGTAAGGCAGCTCGTTGTAGCCGCGCGATTCCGGGATCGGCGGGAAGGTGAAGACGACGTCGCCGGGCACATGGGCCTCGATCGGCCAGCCGTTGACGCCGATGGAGTCCGCGAACGAGGCACAGCCGAGCACGTCCTCGCCGCTGAGCTGGTAGCCGCCCTCGATGCGGCGGGTCTCGCGGATGCCGAGCTGTGGCGGCAGATCGACGATGTAGGACTTCTCAAACCCGGGCACCGCGCTGCGCAGGAATTCGTAGGCGGCGAGCGCCTGCTTGCGGCCTTCGATCTCGCCGCGGGTGAGATCGTCGGGCTCGATGCCGTTGATGGCATGGCCGTCCTCGCGCGCCACCTGCGTAAAGTTCACCCGCCATTCGATGCCGGATTTCTGTGGCCGCACGATCGCGCTTCTGCGCGGAAACCTGTGCGTGCCGGCCGCGACGGCCTTTTCCATCAATTGCGGAATGGTGCGCCAGGCCTCGCCGGCCTTGGCGGGATCGATGCCGTTGAGACGGAGCATCATCGAGGGGTAGAGCGGATGGCCATGCTCGTCGCCGATCTCGAACGGCGCGCCGGCCCACACGGCGAGATCGCCGTCGCCGGAGCAGTCGACGAAGATCTCCGCGCGCACCGCCTGCCGGCCAGCCTTGGTCTCGATCAGCATCGCGTCGATGCGGCGCTCATCGGCCGTCACGACGCCGGCGCCGAGGGCGTGGAAGAGCATATTCACCTTATGGCTGGCGAGCAGCTGGTCGGCCGCGATCTTGTAGGCGGCGGTGTCATAGGCCTGGGCAAAAACCTTGCCGAGGATCAGATGCGGCGCGTTGAGGCCGTTCAAGCGATCGATCCGCGCCAGCAGCTCCGAGGCCAGCCCCTGCACCAGCCGCCGGTGCTCGCCATGGACATTGCCGTGCAGGCCGCAGAAATTGGTGACGCCGGCCGCTGTGCCCATGCCGCCGAGAAAGCCGTAACGTTCGATCAGCAGCGTCTTCCGCCCCGCGCGCGCCGCTGCGGCTGCCGCCACGATGCCGGCCGGCCCGCCGCCGAGCACGACGACTTCATATTCGCCATAGAGCGGTACTTTGCGCGCTGGTTCGTCGATCGTCGTGGCCCACATGGCGCGTTCCTTCCCGGAATCTGGTTCGAACTGGATCACGGCTTAGCCGGCGGTCCTCATGCCCGCAAGATCGCGGTTGCTCGCTAACGGTGGACCTGAGACAAGTGCAGGCATGGATTCGATCATCGTCAGATACTGCTTCGCCGCTTCTATCGCTATCGCGATCTCGGCCGTTCCCGCCTCGGCCGTGGAGCAAAACTGCCGCTTCATCCCCGCCAAGCCCGATCGCGAAGCCTGCTACAAACGCCAGGAGGAAGAACTTGCGGCCAAGCGCAAGCCGGCCGCGCCGGCGGCTGAGAGCACGACGCTCGAAACGCTGCGCCAATTGCGACAGGATGACGACGCGGTCTATCGCAGCATCAACAACATCTGCCGCGGCTGCTGACCACGATGGCAGGATCCAAGGACGGACAAGAGGAAGCATAGGGATGCAGATCGATGGAGTTGATGCTCTAAGGAACGCAATCAGTTCTGGATGGGCTCCCGAGTTCGTCTTCTTCTGGGGACACACTCCGAAGGATCACAGGATCGGCAAGCACGTGCTCAGCCAGTGGTGGCCGGCGACCTTCGTCATTGATGGCCAAACCTATAGTACAGCCGAGCACTATATGATGGCCCAGAAGGCTGAACTATTTGGGGATCAGGACACGCTCGCCGCCATCCTTTCTGCGCCCGGTCCTTCGGAAGCGAAGAAGCTCGGTCGGCGAGTCAAGGGCTTCGACGAGGAGCGCTGGATAGTCCATCGCTTCGACGTCGCGGTACGCGGCAATTTGGCGAAGTTTGGCCAGAACCCGGAGCTCGGAGACTGGCTGCTCGCGACCCGTGATGCTGTGCTTGTAGAAGCCAGCCCCGTTGATAGCGTCTGGGGGATCGGTGTTGCCGCAGACGACAAGCGAGCCAGTGACCCGCATAACTGGCCGGGCCTCAACCTGCTGGGTTTTGCGCTGATGAAAGCCCGCCATTCACTGAAATCAGGATCGTCGGCGCCCTAGCTGCCACTACCCCAGTTCGCCGCCCGCTTCTCGGCGAAGGAGGCCAGTCCCTCCGCCGCCTCGGCGCTCTGGCGCTTGAGCGAGTGCAATCGCACGAGCCGGGTGTAAGCGGCATCGTTCACGGCCATGCCGCCGAACGAGCTCTCCAGCGCAAGCCGCTTGGTCTCGGCCATCGCCTCCGGTCCGTTGGCGAGCAGCTGCTCGACCACCTTGGCGCCTGCGGCCTCGAGATCGGCGAGCGGCACCACCTCGTGGACGAGGCCGATGCGGCGGGCGTCTTCGGCGCCGAAGCGCTCGCCGGTCAGCGCGTAGCGGCGGACTTGCCGTACACTAATGGCATCGCAGAGCTGCGGGACGATGATCGCGGCGGTCAGGCCCCAGCGCACCTCGGTGATCGAGAACAGGGCGTTGTCGGCGGCAATCACGACATCGCAAGCCGCGATGACGCCGGTACCGCCCCCGAAACAGCCGCCCTGCACCAGCGCGACGGTGGGGATCGGCAACGTGTTGAGCCGCTGCACGGCTTCGAACGTCGCCCGCGAGGCCGCCTCGTTCGCCTCAGCCGATTGCGGACGCACACTGTTGATCCATTTGAGGTCGGCGCCGGCCTGGAAGTGCTTGCCGTTGCCCCGGAGCACGACGACGCGCAAATTGGGCTTGCTGCCGAGGTCGTCCATGGCCGCGAGCACGCCTGAGATCAGCGCGCCGTCATAGGCATTGTTGACTTCCGGCCGATTCAACGTGACGGTCGCAACCCCGCGTTCATCGAGGCTCCACAGGACGGGGCTGGCAGTCATCGGCGGTCCTCCGGTTGTTTGCCGCGCACTATGGCTGAGCGCGCCTGCCCTGATCCATATCTTTCCGGCGTAGGGCGGCCGCGTCCATCGCATGGCGGCTTGTGTCATGCTGGCTGCGGGCGACACCACGGGATGGATACGGGATATCAATATGCGCATCTGCATTTTCGGCGCAGGCGCCGTCGGCAGCCACATTGCGGTACGGCTGGCGCGCGCCGGCCATGAGGTCAGCTGCGTGATGCGGGGCGCGCATCTGGAGGCGGCCCGCGCGGGTGGGCTCAAGCTGCGCGTCGGCGATTCCGAGGTCGGCGCCAAGGTGAACGCGTCAGGCGACCCGGCCCAGCTCGGCCCGCAGGACGTCGTGATCTCGACCTTGAAGGCGACGGCGCTTCAGGGACTGGTTTCCAGCATCAAGCCGCTGCTCCAGGACGATACTGCGATCGTGTTCGCGCAGAACGGCATTCCCTGGTGGTACGGTATCGGCCTGCCGCCGCGGCACCCGACACCGCCCGACATTTCATTCCTCGATCCCGGCGGGCGCCTGCGCGCCTGCATCCCGAAGGAGCGGATCATCGGCGGCGTGATCTTCTCCTCCAACGAGGTGATCGCGCCCGGCGTGGTGCAGAACCTGACGCCGGACCGCAACCGCCTCCTGATCGGCGAATGCGACGACCGCAATTGCGAGCGGATCACGAAACTGCGCGGCGTCTTCAACGATGCGCGGCTGGAATCGCCGCCGGTCGCCGAGATCCGCGAGGCGATCTGGTCAAAGCTGCTGACCAACATGTCGCTGTCGGTGCTGTGCCTGCTTACAGGCCAGACCGCGCGCGGCGTGCGCGACGACCCCGCCTTCACGGAGGTAATTCCGCGCATGCTGAACGAGGCCAACGAGATCGCCCAATACTTCATTCCCGAGGTCAAGCGTGCCAGCCGCAGCGGCCCCGCCCCCAACCACAAGCCGTCGCTGCTGCAGGATTACGAGCTCGGCCGCGCCATGGAAGTCGACGTGCTGGTGAAGGCGCCCCAGGCCTTCGCGCGCACCGCCGGCCTGTCCACGCCGACGCTCGACCTGATCGCCGCGCTCGCGATCCAGAAGGCGCGCGACAAGGGGCTTTATTCCGCGTGAGCCTCAGGCGAGCGCATCGATCCAGGCCGCGAGCGTGTCCAGCACCTCGTTGAGCGCCTCGTCATTGCTACGGCCGGATTTCTTGAGCACCGCAAAGGAATGGTCGCCGCCTGCGACCTCATGCAGCGTCGCCTTACGCCCGAGCCGCTCGATGACGGGCTCGATATGGGCAAGATCGGCAAGCTCATCGCGTGTGCCTTGCAGGAACAGCATGGGAATCGCGATTGCAGCGAGATGCTCGGCGCGCTCGCTCGACGGCTTCTTGGCGGCATGGAGGGGAAAGCCGAGGAAGGCCAGCCCCTTGACATCGGGGAGCGGCGACTTCGACTGCGCCTGCGAGGTCATGCGGCCGCCGAATGATTTTCCACCGGCAACGAGCTTCAGCCGGGGGCAGAGCCGCCCCGCCTCCGCGACCGCGGCGCGCACGCTCGCGTGTGCGATTGCGGGCGGGTCAGGACGTCCCTTCTTCGCTTCCATGTAGGGAAAATTGAAGCGGAACGTCGCAATGCCGCGTTCGGCAAGGCCGGCTGCAACCTTCTCCATGAAGGAATGCCGCATGTCTGCGCCGGCGCCGTGCGCCAGGACGTAGCAGGCGCGCGCGTGGGTCGGCTGCGTCAGGATCGCCGAGACCGTGCCGATGCGCTCGATGTCGAGCTTGAGCTCTGTCGTCTTGCCCGTCATGACCTACGCAAGCCTCGATGTGCATCTAAAGCGCGATGAGATCTGGATGAATCGTCATGACGCTTTAGGTTGTTGTTTGCGCATGATCTTTCCGGAAAACCGCTTCGCACTTTTACGGATCATGCTCTATTGGCGCGTGCCGCTCGCGGGCCAGAGATAGTTCAGGACCTGATCGAGCGTCATCATGATCTCGCGGCGTCCGGCCTCGTTGTTCACAGAGCCGAATTTCTCCTCGAGCGCAAGCTTGGCAAAGCCGTGAACGGTGGACCAGGCCGCCGCAGCCGCCGTCTTCGCCTCCTTCGCGGTGCCGCCGGTCAGCTCGGCGACGACGACCTCGAACGCATGGCCGGCGGCCCTGCTCGCCTGCTTCAGGCGCGCATCGTCGGCAACCAGCCGCTTGTTGGCAAACATCATCTGGAAACGGCCGGGATGCCTCAACGCATAATCGACATAGGCAAGTCCCTGGGCGTGGAGCTTGTCGCGGACGCCCTGCTTGCCGGAGGCCGCCTCGCGCAAGGCGCCGGCAAGCGCGTCGTAGCCGCGGATCGCCACTTCGGTGAGAAGGCCCTGGGCGTTGCCGAAATGATGCGACGGCGCGGCCGGCGAAACGCCGGCGCGGCGTGCGGCTTCGCGCAGCGTGAAGGCTTCCGCACCCTGCTCGGCGAGAATGGCTTCGCTCGCGGCGATCAGCGCCTCCTGCAATTCGCCGTGATGGTATCCGACCTCCGGCTTTGGCCGGGTCGGAGCGGTGCTGCGCTTGGCGGCGGGGGGCCGTTTCTTCATGTAACTTGACACTGTTCAGATTGCAGCATATCTATCTTAACACTGTTCAGATTGAGCGGACCGGAGTTCGAAATGACCGAAATGCAGAATATCACCGCGAGCAATTCCGTAAAGCGGCGTCATCTGGTTGGGGGCGCGGCCCTCGGCATGCTCGCAGGTGCCGTCGGCGGCCTTGCCGGCGGCGTGGCACTCGGCCAGGGCGCAGCGCTGCCGCAGCAGAAGCCGAGCGGCAAGCAAAGATTCGCGGGCAAGGTCGTCATCGTCACGGGCGGCACCTCCGGAATCGGGCGGGCCGCAACGCTGATGTTCGCCGCCGAGGGCGGCCGCGTCGCCTTTTGCGGGCGCAACACCGACCGTGGCAAGCAGGTGGAGACCGAGGTGCGCGAGTCCGGCGGCGAGGCCGTCTTCATTCGCGCCGACCTGCGCCACGAGTCCGAGGTGAAGGCGCTGGTCGACGCGACGATCGCGCGCTACGGACGGCTCGACGTCGCCTTCAACAATGCCGGCATCTCCATCGAGAAGCCGCTGCATGAATTTAGCGCGGCCGAGTTCGACGACGTGATCGGCACGGATCTGCGCGGCGTGTTCCTGTCGATGAAATACCAAATCCCGCACATGCTGGAGAAGGGCGGCTCGATCGTCGTCACCTCCTCGTCGAACGCCATTGCGACCTCGGCCAAGCGCTCGGCCTATTCGGCGGCCAAGCGCGGACTGGTCGGCCTGGTGCAGGCCGCGGCACTCGACTACGCAAAGCATGGCATCCGCATCAACACCTTGATCCCCGGCACCACGGACACCCCGATGATCCGCCGGCTCGCCGGCATGGAGGGCCTGCCCGATGCGGCCTGGCATATCGGCATCGCGCAATGGGCCAAATCCAACGTCCCGGGGTTACAGCGCGTGGCAGCGCCTGAGGAGATCGCGGCTTTTGCGTTGGTGCTGGCCTCCGACGATCATCCCTACACGACCGGCGGCCAGTTCGTGATCGACGGAGGCAAGACGGCTCATGGTTAGATCGGACGCTGCCTGAAAATACAATCATGGCGATCCCGGTGGGCGTACCTGCCGCCGTCCTCGGCGCGCAGGCCGTGACGCGCGGAATCTGTCAGCTGACCCGCCGCTCCCGCCCCTCCCAGAACGGCCTGCGCAGCTCGCGCTTCAGCACTTTGCCTGCGCCGGACAACGGCAGCGGCGTCTCGGTGATCTCGATGCTGCGCGGACATTTGTAGCCGGCAATCAGCGTCTTCGTGAACTCGATCAGCTCTCCGGTCGAAACCGCCACACCACTGCGTTTGACCACGACGGCATGGACCTGCTCTCCCCATTGCTCATTGGGAATTCCGATCACGGCGCATTGCAGCACCGACGGATGCTGGGCCAGCGCGTTCTCGACCTCGACCGAGTACACATTCTCCCCGCCCGAGATGATCATGTCTTTCACCCGGTCGACGACATAGATGAACCCATCTTTGTCCATGTAGCCGCCATCGCCCGTGTGCATCCAGCCGCCGACGACGGCGCGCGCGGTCTCCTCCGGCCGCTCCCAATAGCCCATCATCACTGTGTCCCCGCGCACCACGATCTCGCCGACAGCGCCCGTCGGCAGCGGCTGGTCGTTCTCGTCGACGATCTGCACCTCGCAGCCGAGCGTGGCGCGGCCCGCACCGCGATGACGTCCCTTTCTGCGCCCCTCCCCGACATGCTCGTTCGCATGTAGCAGCGTCGCGATCGGCGACAATTCGGTCATGCCATAGGCCTGGGTGAAGCGCACATGCGGCAGTGCGCGCGCGGCACGGTCGAGCACCGCCTCGCTGATCGGCGAGGCCCCGTAGATGATGTTCTTCAGGGACGACAGGTCGTATTTGCCGATCGCGGGGTGATCGACGAACATCTGGATCATCGTGGGCACCAGCAGCACGTCTGTGACGCGCTCGTTCTGCATCGCAGCCATCACGCCTTCGGGCGTGAAGCCCTGAACGATCACGTTCGAGCCGCCGGAGAGCAGCAGCGAATACATCGCCGCCCCGTTGGCAAGGTGAAACATCGGAGCCGCATGCAGATAGATCGCGCTTGCCGGAAACAGGCCTTCGCCGAGTGCGTTGAGCGCATTGGCCATCAGATTCTGGTGACTGAGCATCACGCCTTTGGAACGGCCGGTGGTGCCGCCGGTGTAAAAGATGCCGGCGAGATCGTCGCTTTTGCGCATGGCGTCGGGCACCCGAGCGCTGCCCGCAACCAAAGCCTCATAGCTCTCCATCCCCGCCGGCGCCTCGCCATCGTCGGCATAGATCAGCTTCAGCCCCGGAATGGCGCCGGCGAGCTGCGCGCCGACCTGCGCAAAGGCCTTGTCGACCAGCAGAACGGACGCGCGGCAGTCGCGCAGCGCATCCTCGTTTTCCAGCGCGCTCCAGCGGATGTTGAGCGGCACGATCACGCCTCCCGCCCAGCCGGTCGCCAGATAGAGCTCGAGATAGCGGTCCGAGTTGAAGGACAGCACCGCAACACGGTCGCCGTCCCTGACGCCGCGCGTGCGCAGGCCGCCGGCCAGCCTTGTAACGCGCTCGCCGAGCTCGCCCCAGCTGCGCCGCCGCTGGCCATAAACGGTCGCCAGCCCATTCGGATTGATCTGCAGCGCCCTGCGCAGGCCGTGCGTGATGTTCATCCCGTCTCTCCTCCCGTGCGTTTCTTCCCTGTTGTCTTGCGTCCTGAGTTGCGCCCTTGCGGCGCCCTCGGCGTCTTGTTTGTCGTCTGCAGCCGAACCTCGGCCGCTAGGCCGTCCGTCAGCCGCACCGTGAACTCGTCGGCGATCGCGGTCGGCGACAGCTTGCCCTCCCGTCGATACCAATGGCCGATCCAATTGAGCGAACCCGCGATCGCGAAGGCTGCAAGCTTGGGATCGCAAGGCCTGATCGAACCGTCGGCGATGCCCGCGGCAATGTAACGCCGGAAGGTGGCGTCGATCCGCCTCTTGGCGGCGCGTGCGACACCGGCGTTCCGCTCGGCCAGATCGCGCAAATCGAAACGCACCAGGCTCGCGCCGAAATCGGTCGCCATCAGTTCGGCATAGGCGTGCACCAGCTTGCGCAGCTTGGCGAGACCCGAACCGCCGCCGGCGTTGATTTCCGTGATCACGCCGTCGACGAGTTCGGCGCCCATCGACCAGCATTCGAACAGGATCTCGTCCTTGCCGCGGAAGTAATTGTACAGCGCGGGCTTGGTGATGTTCAGCCGGTCCGCAACCTCGTTCAGCGTCACGCGATGATAGCCCTGCTCCAGGAACAGCTGCACGGCGGCGCGCAGCACCGCCTCGCGCTTCTCGTCGCGGGCGCGGCGCCGGCTCTCGAACGGCAGCCAGGGCGAAGGCGATGACGGCGGAGCGGGCGGCGCTGTATCCATGGTCGGTCGGTTGACTCTGGTGGAGATCGGACGATATGTTACCCATGGGTAAGAAAAAGTCCAACGGGTAATTTATTGGGAGGAAGCGATGTCTGACGTCGTCGTCGCCGGGATCGGCATGATTCCGTTCGCCAAGCCGGGCGCCAGCGCGCCCTATCACGAGATGGGAACGGAAGCGGTCAAGCTCGCGCTCGCCGATGCCGGCCTCGGCTACGAGAAGATCGAGCAGGCCTATGTCGGATACGTCTATGGCGATTCCACCTGCGGGCAGCGCGCGCTCTACCCCGTCGGGATGACCGGCATCCCCATCGTCAACGTCAACAACAATTGCTCGACCGGATCGACTGCGCTGTTCATGGCGCGGCAAATGATCGCAAGCGGGGCGCTGGATTGCGTGCTGGCGGTCGGCTTCGAGCAGATGAAGCCAGGCGCGCTCGGCAGCGTCTACACCGATCGCCCGAGCGCGTTCGAGGAGTTCGACGCCGCCGCGGACCAGCTGATCGACGCCCCCGGCATTCCGCTGGCGTTGCGCTATTTCGGCGGCGCCGGGCTCAGCCACATGAAGAAATACGGCACGCCGCTCGACGCCTTCGCCAAGGTGCGCGCCAAGGCGAGCCGACATGCGAAGAACAATCCGCTCGCGCTTTTCCGCAAGGAAGTCACGGCGGACGACGTGATGAACGACCAGGTGATCTGGCCGGGCGTCATGACGCGCCTGATGGCGTGCCCGCCGACCTGCGGCGGCGCCGCCGCCGTGCTGGTCTCCGAGCGGTTTGCGGACAAGCATGGCATCGGCAAAGAAGTACGCATCGCGGCGCAGGCCATGACCACCGATACGCCCTCGACCTTCAAGGCCGGCGACATGATGCAGCTGGTCGGCTACGACATGGCAAAAGAGGCGGCCAGCCGGGTTTATGAGAGCGCCGGCATCGGCCCCGGTGATCTCGACGTGGTGGAGCTGCACGACTGCTTTGCCCATAACGAGCTCATCACCTACGAGGCGCTCGGCCTCTGCGGCGAGGGTGAAGCCGGCAAGTTCATCAATGACGGCGACAATACCTATGGCGGCCGGATCGTGACCAATCCGTCCGGCGGATTGCTGTCCAAGGGACATCCGCTCGGCGCCACCGGGCTTGCGCAGTGCTACGAGCTAACGCGGCAGCTGCGTGGCACCGCAGGCTCCACGCAGGTCGAGGGTGCCAAGGTCGCGCTCCAGCACAATCTGGGCCTCGGCGGGGCCTGCGTCGTCACGCTCTACAAGCGGCACTGATATCGGCCATGGTCGACCAGTCCGCCGTAGGGCGCAGCTTCACGCCCGTCACCGCGCGCGTAGAGCCCGGCCGTCTCCGCTACTTCCTCAACACGCTGGGTGAAGAGAATCCGGTCTACCGCAACGCGGATGCCGCGCGAGCGGCCGGATTCGCTGGCACCCCAGTGCCGCCGACCTATCTGTTCTGCCTGGAGATGATGGACGTCGACGACCCCTTCGAAATGTTCGCCGCGCTCGGCATCAATCTGTCCCGCGTGCTGCATGGTGAGCAAAGCTTCGCCTATCACGCCCCGGTTCTGGTCGGCGACACCCTGACGTTTCGACCGCTGGTGACCAGCGTTGTGGACAAGAAGGGCGGCGCGATGACGCTGATCGGCATCCGATGCGAGGTGACCAACCAGGACGGCGTGCGTGTCGCCGATACCGCGCGCACCATCGTCGTCCGCAACGAGGCGGCGTCATGACGGCATCCGGAGACATAAAGGCCGGCGACCGCATCGTCCACAAAGTCTTTCCGCCGATCACCCGCCACACGCTCGCGCTCTATTGCGGCGCATCGGGCGATCATAATCCGATCCACGTCGACATCGACTTCGCCAAGGCGGCCGGATTTCCCGATGTGTTCGCCCACGGCATGCTGGTGATGGCCTGTCTTGGGCAGGCGCTGACGGATGTGGTGCCGCCGTCGAAGCTCCGCAGCTTTGCGACCCGGTTCGTCTCGATCACTCAGCTCGGCGCCAAGCTCACTTGCGCAGGCACCGTGACCGAGCTCTTCGTCGAGGACGGCGAGCGTCGCGCAAGGCTCGCGCTCACCACCAAGGACGATCGCGGCGAGGTCAAGCTCGAAGGCAGCGCCGTCGTCGCGCTGTGACAGCAAGAGGACTCATTCAAATGACAAAACTGCAGGGAAAGGTCGCGCTCGTCACCGGCTCAGGCCGCGGCATCGGGCGCGCGATCGCACTCAAGCTGGCGCGCGAAGGCGCCAGGGTGGTCGTCAACGACCTTGATGCCGAGCCCGGCAACGCCGTGGTCGCGGAGATCGAGGCACTCGGCGGCAATGCCACTGCCGTGAACGGCAGCGTCGCCGAGGCGGGCTTCGCCGATCGCTTCGTCGGCGCCGCGCTGGACAAGTTCGGCGGGCTCGACATCATCGTCAACAATGCCGGCTACACCTGGGACTCCACCATCCAGAAGATGACCGACGAGCAGTTCCAGGCCATGCTCGACGTCCACCTCGTCGCGCCGTTCCGGATCTTGCGCGCGGCCGCCGAGCCGATCCGCGTCTTCGCCAGGAAGGAGGCCGAAGAGGGACGCGAGGTGTTCCGCAAGGTCGTGAACATCTCCTCCATCGCGGGTCTCTACGGCAATGCCGGGCAGGCCAGCTATTCCTCGGCCAAGGCCTCGCTGATCGGACTGACCCGAACCATGTGCAAGGAGTGGGGCCGCTACAAGGTCAACGTCAATTGCGTCGCCTTCGGCCTCATCAACACCCGCCTGACCCAGCCGATCGAGGCGCAGCAGAAGACCATCGACGTCGCCGGCCGCGACATCAAGGTCGGCGTGCAGCCGCACATGCTCGAAGCCATGTCGCGCATGATCCCGCTCGGCCGCGGCGGTACGCCGGAAGAGGCAGCCGATGCCGTCTATCTGTTCTGCAGTCCGGAATCCAATTATATCAGCGGTCAGGTGGTCGTCGCCGGCGGCGGCCTGATTGTCTGAGAGCGAGGCGCTGATGCAGTACCGATCGTCGTGGATGACCGAAGAGCTGGACACGTTCCGCGACCAGTTCCGCAAATATCTCGCCAAGGACCTGGCGCCGCATGCCGAGAAATGGCGCGAGCAGAAAATGGTCGACCGCTTCGCCTGGCGCGGGCTCGGCGAGATGGGAGCGCTGCTGGCGAGCGTGCCGGAGGAATATGGCGGTCTCGGCGCCACCTTCGCCTATGACGCCGCCGTGCTCGACGATCTCGAGAGCACGGTGCCAGAGCTGACCACCGGCGTCTCCGTGCACAGCGCCATCGTCGCGCATTACATCCTCAATTACGGCTCGGAGGAGCAGAAGAAACGCTGGCTGCCGAAGATGGCGTCCGGCGAGGTGGTCGGCGCCATCGCCATGACCGAGCCCGGCACCGGCTCGGACTTGCAAGCTGTCAAGACCACGGCGAAGAAGCAGGGCAATTCCTACGTCATCAACGGCCAGAAGACCTTCATCACCAACGGCCAGGCCGCCGATCTCGTCATCGTGGTCGCGCGCACCGGCGAAGCTGGTGCAAAGGGCATTTCGCTGATCGTGGTCGAGACCGCGGGCGCGGACGGATACAAGCGCGGGCGCAACCTCGACAAGATCGGCCTGCACGCCTCCGACACCTCGGAGCTGTTCTTCGACAACGTGACGGTGCCGCCGGAAAACCTGCTCGGCAAGGAGGAGGGCCAGGGTTTTGTCCAGTTGATGCAGCAATTGCCGCAGGAACGCCTTGCGCTCGCGGTCGGCGCCGTCGCCTCGATGGAGCGCGCGGTCAAGCTCACCACCGACTACACCAAGGAGCGGAAGGCGTTCGGCAAGCCGCTGATGGATTTCCAAAACACCGCCTTCACGCTGGCCGAGCGCAAGACCGAGGCGATGATCGCGCGCGTCTTCGTCGATTGGTGCATCGAGCGCCTGGTCGCCAAGGACCTCGATACCGTGACGGCATCGATGGCGAAATATTGGTGCTCGGAGAAGCAGGTCGAGACCGCCGACGAATGCCTGCAGCTGTTCGGCGGCTACGGCTACATGCAGGAATACCCGATCTCGCGCATCTTCATCGATTCCCGCATCCAGAAGATCTATGGCGGCACCAACGAGATCATGAAGCTGCTAATCGCGCGGTCGCTGTGAGGCGCTCCACCTCGCCCCGCTTGCGGGGAGAGGTCGATCGCGTAGCGATCGGGTGAGGGGGACTCTCCACAGGTCCGTCTCTCACCGTATTCGCGGAAGCAGCCCCTCACCCCAACCCTCTCCCCGTAAGAACGGGGAGAGGGGGCTCATCGAGCGAGTCGCCGCGCAGTTTCTCTCACCGCGCGCGCCAGTCGCGCGGCCGGCAGCCGAAGCGCTGCTTGAAGCGGCGGGTGAAGTGGGAGAGGTCCGAAAAACCCCAATCGAACGCGATGGCGCCGATCGCGCGCTCCGCCATCGCGGGAGTCCTGAGATCCCTGGCCGCGCCGTCGAGACGATGGTCGATGACGTAGTCGGTGAAGCTGGAGCCCGATCGCGCCAGCAGCTTGTGCACGTAGCGCTCGCTGATGCCGACGGCGGCGGCGACGTCTGCGACCGCAAGTCCCGGCTGGCGGAGCCGCCGGTGGATGGCACGTTTCACCGCCAGCGTGGTTGCATCGGCGAGACTCTCGGCTTCAGCTGCGTGCAGGCGGCTGCTTCGCGACAGGCTCACGGCAACCAATTCGATCAGCGCCCGGAACAGCCGCACACCTTCGTCCTCGCTCATCTGCAGCGCGCCCTCGCTGAGCGTGCGCGCGGTCTCGACAATGAGGTGGCCGACGACGGGATCGTCCGAGAGGCGTGCCGCAACGACGTCGAACGAAGCCGGCAGCCGTTCACGCAAGGCTTCTGCCGGCACCCAGAACGAGGCGACGCACAGCTGCGGACCACGATCGTGCAGGAGCGCGAACTGGCGGTCGCTGTCGAAGATGCCGACCTGTCCGGGCGACAGGCTGATCTCGCGACCGTCCTGCTGGATGCGGCAGCGGCCGGCCAGCTTCAGGTTGAGGTAGAAGCAGCTGCGATCGGACGCCGCGATATCGGCCGCGGAACGGCGCACCAAATGCTCAGGGAAGCTGACGCGGTTGATCGCGGCATCACCGAGACGGACGTGCTCGACGCTGGCGGGAAAGCCGCTTGCCGCCGCCGGCTCCGGCGTCAGATTCATGAAAGCCTGGCAGATTGCCTCGCGATAATAGGCGAATTGCTCGTGAGGCCGTACACCCACCGTATTCCAGGCCGAGTGGCGCGACGGGACGGGGCGCTCGATCTGCTGCATCGGTTCACTCCGAGACCAATACGGTTCACTTCCAGCCAAGCGGCAAATCGGTCGCCGGTCCACACTTGCCGTGCGGCGACGCTGCGCCGATCTAACCACACCCTCGGGAGGAGCCACAATATGTCGACCTACGTTCTCGTCCATGGCGCCTGGCATACAGGCGCCGAGCTCGAGCCGGTCGCCGCGCCGATCCGCGCCGCCGGCCATCAGGTCCATACCCCCACCATCAAGGGCAACCGTCCGGGCGATGCCAAGACGACCGGGTTGAAGGAAGCGATCCAATCGATCGCGGACTACCTGGCCGAGAATAATCTGAAGGACGTCATCCTGCTCGGCCATTCCTATGGCGGCATGGTCATCACTGGCGTTGCCGACCTCGCGCCGGAGCGCATCCGCCGCCTGGTCTACTGGAATGCCTTCGTGCCCAATGACGGCGAATGCCTCAACGACATGGTGCCGCCGCATTATATCGGACTGTTCGACGCCATCGCGGCCGAGCGCGGCGACGGCTCGGTGGTGCTGCCCTTCCCGATCTGGCGCGAGGCCTTCATCAACGATGCCGATCTGGAGACGGCGCAGCGCGCTTATGACGTGCTCAACCCGCATCCGCTGGCGACCTTCAGCGACAAGATCACGCTCAAGAGCAATCCGGCCGAGATGCCGCTGGCCAAATCCTACATCAACTGCACCGAGGATACCGCGATGCCGCACAGCCATGGCTGGCATCCGCGCCTGTCGGAGAAGCTCGGCCTGTTCCGCCTGGTGCAGGTGCCGGGAAGCCACGAGCTGTGCTTCTCCGATCCGGCGCGGCTCGCCAAGGCGATCATGGAGGCGGGGCGCGACTGATCAGTGCGTCATGCGAGCACGTGGTCACGATCCGCGCGCGCCGCTCAATTCGGATGCCACCAGCGGCCGCCGATGACGACGCCTTCGGACACGATCTTGCGATCGCCGATCAGGTGCTCGCCGACGACGTCTTCATAGTCGAACTGGCCCTGCCGCACCGAGATCAACGTGGCGTCGCCGACGCTGCCCGGCTTGAGGCTGCCGAGCTCAGGACGCCGCAGCGCCATCGCCGCATTCACCGTCGATGCCGCGATCACATCCGGCAGCTCCATGCCCATGCACAGGAACTTCGACATGGTCGTCACCTGGTCATAGGCCGGTCCGTCGATGCAGAGCTGATGGATGTCCGAGGAAATCGTGTCCGGATGGAAACCATTGGCCAACATGGCGCGCGCGGTCTTGAACGCGAACGAGCCCTTGCCGTGGCCGATATCGAACAGCACGCCGCGCTCGCGCGCCTCCAGCACCGCTTTCTTCACGGTGCCTTGCGCCGTCGCCGGGGTGTTGGGAAAGGGGCGGAACGCGTGGGTAAGCACGTCGCCGGGACGCAGCCGCGCCAGCACGTCCTCATAGCTCGGCGGCGGATGATCGATATGCGCCATCAGCGGCATGCCGACCTCGTTCGCGACCTCGAGCGCGATGTCGAGCGGCACCGCGCCCGAGGTGCCCGAGGAATGCAGGCCCACGCGCACCTTGATGCCGACGATGAGATCGCGGTTGGCATCGGCCACTTCGGCCGCCTCGATCGGATTCATCAGGCGCAGCTCCTCGCTCTCGCCGACCATGATCCGGTGCGAGAAGCCGAAGATGCCGGCATGCGAGACGTGCAAATAGGCGAGGATGCGGACTTGGCTCGGCTCGATCACATGCTTGCGGAAGCCGGCGAAATTGCCGGGGCCAGCGCTGCCGGTATCCACCGCCGTGGTGACGCCGGAGAGGCGGCAGAACTCCTCGGCATCAATGCCGAGCGAGGTGCCGCCCCAGTAGACATGGGTGTGGAGATCGATGAGTCCCGGCGTCACGATGAACCGGGAGACGTCACGCACCTCCGTGCCCGGATCCGCCTTGAGCCCTGTGCCAACAGCGGCAACCTTGCCGTTCGAAAATGCGACATCCGTCACGGCATCGAGCTTCTGCGAGGGGTCAATGACCCTTCCGCCGCGAAGGATCAAGTCAAAAGGCATCATGGTCTCCGGGTATGGCAACGGACAGGCATGGACCGGGCTGGAAGGTGCCCCTTCCGGCCCGGCCCCTTCTGTTAGCAATTTTTGCACCAGCCGAGCAAATTAGCGGGCATCCTGTCCGCTCGGCTTGCGGGCCGCCAGATGCATGACGGCTTACTCCGTGAACGTATTCGCGACTCTACGGGAGCGAAGGACATAGGTTATCCAAATCGCGGCACTGATCGCACCGACGACCATTCGTGCGACTTGAAGAGGTTCGATAGTGAAAAAATCACCGAACGGACGGTTCAAGCCGATGGAAAAGATCGATGCAACCCAAACCAGATCGATCAACGGGATCAGTACCGCACAGATCATCTGCACAATGAAGAACGCTGGAAATCTACGGGAATGCATGAACAGGAGCACCGCCGTCCAGATTGCGAGACCGATCAGCGCGACGTTCATCGCAATCTCGCCCCAAAATAGGATTGAGAATTGCACCCAGGTCTCGCTGGAGATCGACTGCACATATTGCGCGGTATTGACGACTAGGCGCACGATGCCGATCATTTGGCCGAAGGCCAGAAGCCCGAGCCAGCCGCTGATGCCGGTCATCTCTGGCTGGACGTCCTTGAATGAAGCGCCGTCTTCTGCGGGAGCGGCCGCCTCGCGAATGACCTCAACCGGCGGCGATGCTGGGCTTGGCGGCGGCGATTGAAGGAGCTGCTGCGTGATCTCGTGCACCTCCCCGGCCGGCTTCCAATTCTCGAAGCCGTGCCGCCAGACCAGCACGCGCCGAGGATCGGCGATACCCGCGAGAAGCGTGAGGAGTTCAGAAATCGAGAACGGGCCGCGCCGCTGCCCGCCCTCAGCGTAGTACCATGAGTCCGCCATGCAAGGCCCCCTGCACCCGCCGTATTTTAGCCGGCTGTCGGCACACGTCACGATGGAATAACGCTTGGGGGGAATACCGGCGTTGCGTGCCCTAGGCGCGGCGCAAACGCGCGGAAAAGTGGCGATCCCGGGAAGACTCGAACTTCCGACCTACGGTTTAGGAAACCGCCGCTCTATCCGGCTGAGCTACGGGACCGCGGAACCCGTGGGTGCGGGCTCGGCCCCCTCATAGCAGAGCAAAATGCGGTTCGCCAGCCGTCAGGCGGGCGAGATCGATCGTCAGCCTGAACGGGGCGGCTATACTTCCAGGCCCCGCCCAACGGAGCAGCTCACATGATCGAAAGCATCAGCGCCATCACGCTCGGCACGCATGACATGGGGCGCGCCGTGCACTTCTACCGGTCGCTGGGGTTCGAGCTCTTGTATGGTGGCGAAGCCGCCGCATTCACGAGCTTTCGCGTCGGCCCCGGTTATCTCAACCTGACGGCACAGCCGGACGACAAGCGCTGGTCCTGGTGGGGCCGCGTCATCTTCCATGTCGCCGATGTCGACGCAACCTATGAGCAGGCGCGCGCCGCCGGATGGCAGCCGTCAACCACGCCGCGCGACGCCGAATGGGGCGAGCGCTACTTCCATCTCACCGACCCCGATGGCCATGAGCTCAGTTTCGCACGTCCCCTTCGCCGGGCATGACGGGGCCTCACGCCTTGATATTGTTGTCCTTCACGACCTTGCCCCAGGTGGCGACCTGCTTGTCGAAGAAGGTCTTGAAGGCGGCGCCGTCCTGGAGCAGCAGCGTCATGTGTTGCGTCTCCTTCAGCTGGGCGGCGGTCGCGGGCTCGCTCAGGATCTCCTTGGACGCCGCCGCGAAGGCCGCGACGACGTCCGGCGGCGTGCCCGTGGGCGCGAAGATGCCCCACCAGGCCAGCGTCTCGAAGTCCGGGAAGCCGGCCTCGATCGCGGTCTGAGTATCAGGCAGGGCCGGCAGCCGCTCGCGGCCGAGCTGCAGGATCGGACGCAGCATATTCGTGCCGAGCTGGGCGGCGACCAGCGCCGCCGATCCCGCGATGAGATCGACGTGGCCGCCGAGCACGTCGTTCATGGCCGGCCCGCCGCCGCGATAAGGCACGTGCATGATCTCGACACCGGCCTTGCTGCCGAGCACGGTCATGGCGAGATGGCCGAGCGTGCCGATGCCGACCGAGGCGTATTTCACCGCGCCGGGGCTTGCCTTGCAGGCGGCGACCACGTCGGCAAAGCTCTTGTAGGGGCGGCCGGCGCCGGCCGCGATCACGTAAGGCGCGGTGCCGATCAGCAGCACCGGCATCAGCTCGCGCTCGACATCGACCGGCGGCTTGTCGAGAATCGACGGGATCACCGCGTGGGAATCGAAGGTGACCAGGAAGGTCGAGCCGTCGGCCGGGCTCTTGGCGACCTGCGCCGCGCCGAGCGCACCGGCCGCGCCCGATTTGTTCTCGACCACCACGATGCGACCAAGCTTGGTCTGCAGGTTCGTCTGCAGCAGCCGCGCCATGGCGTCGGTCGATCCGCCCGGCGGGAACGGCACCACCAGCGTGATTTTGCCGGCCTGCGCCATCGCCGGCGTCAATGCGAGAATAGCCGGCGCGGCCAGCAGCGCCCGTCGTGTGATCGTCATGGTCCCCTCCCTTTATGTGTAGCGCTTTGCTTTTTTGCTTTTGAGCGCTAGGTCGTGCCGAAGCCTGATCCTGCTTTTCTGTATTCTGGCCGAGGCGGACTGAAGATGTCCAGCACGCGGGCGCCGTCCGGGCCGGCGCGCATGGTGTGCGGCACGTTCCCGGGCGTGCGCCAGAAATCGCCTTTCTTCACCGGGATTTCCTCCTCGCCCTGGACGCGGATGGCGGAGCCGTCGAGCAGCACGCCCCACTGCTCCTCGGGGTGATGATGCAGCGTGCCTTGCGCATGCGGGGCCAGCGTCACCACCGACAGCATCGCCTGCTCGCCGGAGAAGATGCGCGTGGTCACGCCGGCGGCAAGCTCGCGGAAGAGTCCGTCGCTGGCATCATCGAGATTGTGAAATTCTTCCTTCTGGCTCACGCCATCCTCCCTTCACGCTCCTCTGATCAGGACTTGCCGTAGGCGCCCTGGTAACGGCCCTCGCGGATCGCCTTCAGCGTCTCCTCCTCGCGCGCGACCTGGACACGCACCGCTTCCAACAGGGCGGCCGCGCCGGCAGCGGGAAACGACACCACGCCGTCCTCGTCGCCGACGACGATGTCGCCGGGCGCAATCACGCTGCCGCCGATCGTCACCGGCACGTTGATCTCGCCGGGGCCGTTCTTGTAGGGACCGCGATGGATCACTGCGCGGGCGTAGCAGGGGAAGTCGTCGGCCGCGAATGCTGCGACGTCGCGGATCGCGCCGTCGATTACGTAGCCTTCGGCTTTGCGCCATTGCGCGATGTTCTTCATGATCTCGCCGATCAGCGCGCGCGTCTCGTCGCCGCCGCCGTCGACCACGATGACGTCGCCGGGCCCGACCAGATCCAGCGCGCGGTGGATCGCGAGATTGTCGCCGGGACGGGTGCGCACGGTGAAGGCCGTGCCCACCAGCTTGCCGCCGCGGTGATAGGGCCTCAGCCCCACTGCGCCGGGCAGCCGGGCGAGATTGTCCGAGATCACCGAGGTCGGCGCGTCCCTGAAACCTTCGATGATATTTGCCGGCGGCTTCGGCACGCTGCTCGCTACGATGGTGATCGTCATGTCAGTCCTTCCTTGCTTGTCTCATTCGGCATGCGCCCGCGCCTTCGAAGGCAAGATCCGGAACGCGCGCCCCTCCTTCATCCACGTCGCACGCTCATCGCGCAACAGGGTGCGCCGAACTTTTCCGGAATCGTCGCGCGGCGGGGCGCTGACGAATTCGAAGCTTTCGGGATGCTTATAGCGGCTGAGCCGGTCCTTGAGGAAATCCGCCATGCCGTCGGCAATGGCCTGCCCGTCCGCATCGGGCTCCGGCTCGATGATGGCATGCACACGCTGGCCCAATTCCGGATCGGGCAGGCCCACCACGACGCAGGAGCGCACACCGGGAGCCTCGGACACCGCGGCCTCGACCTCGGCCGGATAGATGTTGGCGCCGCCGCGCAGCACCATGTCCGCGAGGCGGTCGCCGAGATAGAGATAACCTTCGGCGTCCAGCCGGCCGATATCGCCGAGCGATTCCCAGCCGTCGGCGCGGCGCTTCGGCTCGGCGCCAAGATAATGGTAGGTGGCGTCCTTGCCATCATTGTTGAGGAAATAGATCTCGCCGGTCTCGCCGGGCGCAACGTCCTTGCCGTCCTCGCCGACGATGCGAAGCTTCGCCATGTCGCCGATCTTGCCAACCGAGCCCTTGTGCGTCAGCCATTCAGTGCCGGAGATGATGCAGGCGCCCTGCCGCTCGGTGCCGCCATAGAGCTCCCAAATCCGCTCGGGTCCGAGCCAGCCGATCCAGTTCTCCTTTAGCCACGGCGGCATCGGCGCAGCCATGTGGAAGACCGTCTGCAGGCTCGACAGATCGTAAGAGTTGCGCACGCTCGCAGGCAGCGCCCAGATCCGGTGCATCATGGTCGGCACGAAATTGACCCATTGCACGCGCTCGCGTTCGATCTGCCGCAGCGTCTCCTCGGCGTCGAACTTGGTCAGCCCCGTGAGCTTGCCGCCGACGAACAGCGCATAATGCGACACGATGAACGGCGCGTTGTGGTAGAGCGGACCGGGATTGAGCAGCGATACGCCGAATGGAATATTGAGCGGCGGCGCAGCCGCGGTATCGGTCACGGCCGGCTGGTGATCGAGGATCACTTTGGGTCGGCCGGTCGAGCCGCCTGAGGTCATCGCCTTCCAGTATCGCGCCACCGGCGGCGCCAGCGGCCCATCCGAGAATCCTTCCGGCACGAAGTCGGCGGCCAACCGGTTGGGCGCATTCCAGTCGGCCTCGCCGCCGACCACCAGCGCAGGCTTGAGAATGTCGAGCACGGCGGCGGCTTCGCCGCGCGGCAGCCGCCACGACAGCGAGGTCGGCGTCGCGCCGCATTTCCACACCGCAAAGGAGGTCTCGAAGAACGCGTTGCCGTTCGGCAATCCGATCGCGACGAAATCCCCGGGCTTGACGCCCTTGGCCATGAATGCCCGCGCGCGGCGGTTGGCGCCGCGCTCGAGCTCGTCCCAGGTCAGCGTGTCCTGCCCGTGACGGATCGCAATCGTGCCGTGTGGTTTGCGTTCCGCGTACCAGCGCGGCACATCTGAGAGCGGCAGCAACATCAGGCGTTTCCATTTCGTCTTCTTGGCGTCGCCGCAGGAGTGAGGCGCTCGCGGCACGAGTGTACCAGCCTGCGGTCAGGGCGCTGTGACTCTCGCGCCACGTCAAGCACAAAATGTCAGCATCGCAGCCCTGAATTTCCTGGGTTCCATGGGTGACAAGCCGGCAAGAAAGGGGCAAAAATCCGGCTCGACTCAGTTCGGGTTGAGTTGCGCAAGGAATGCTCTCTTAGAATGTCGTCGGTCGTTACATCGCGTCGTGCGGCGCTGCTCGCCGTAGGTACAGCAGGTTTGTTCCTGCTGACGCACGGGCATGCCGAGGCGCAATGGTGGAAGCGCGCTCCGGTTGATTTCGAGGAAT
Organism: Bradyrhizobium sp. NBAIM01; assembly: GCF_020194115.1. Classification (NCBI taxonomy): domain Bacteria; kingdom Pseudomonadati; phylum Pseudomonadota; class Alphaproteobacteria; order Hyphomicrobiales; family Nitrobacteraceae; genus Bradyrhizobium; species Bradyrhizobium sp. NBAIM01. The sequence continues at coordinate 44,374 of NZ_JADYVU010000018.1, forward strand.
GCGCCGACGCCGCCGAGAAGGCCGCAACCAAAGCGGAGAAGACGGCCGCCCTTGCCGATTGCAACGCCAAGTTCGCCGGCCGCCGCAAGCCGGGCGGCGGCTATTCCTATTACGATTTCCTCCAGGATCGCACCTTCGATATCGCCGGTCCCAATCCGACGCCGGAGGAGCAGAAGAAGATCGACGAAGCCTATACGGCCTATCTCGCCAACCAGCGCCGCAGCAACGAAGCGGCCCAGGCTATCGCCCGGCAGCAGCGCGAACAGCAGGAGCAGCAGTTGCAGCAGCTGCAGCAGGTCGCGCTGCGGACCGAAGTCGCGCGCGTGCCGGTGCCGGTCGAGCGGCCGAAGGTGCAGCAAGCCGCGGGCGCGAAGCCGAAGGCTGCACCTTGCGCCAAGGGCTCGTTCTCCTGCGAATGGCCGCGGCTGTCGGAGAGCTTGAACGACCTGAAGAAGCTGTTCAACCCGACCCCGAGCAAGCCCGCGAAGAAGGGGTGAGTTGCATCCATAACCGTCATTGCGAGGAGCCCTTGCGACGAAGCAATCCAGGGTCTTTCCGCGGTGGGATTCTGGATTGCTTCGCGGAGCCTGTCATCGGGCGGCGCTTTGCGCCGACCCGGTGGCTCGCAATGACGAGTTGGATGGAGATCAGCTCCCACCCTCAGTTCGTGCGCTTCTTCTTGCCCTGCTTCGGTTTCGCCAACGGCGCAGTCGCCGGCTCCGTCACCATCGGCGAAGCACCCAACTGCGACCGGCTCTCCTGCAATCGCCTGTCATATCCAGGTGAGTTCATCACCGTCGGCGGCCTCGCATAGGCGAGCGTCGATGTGCCGCAGAAGGCGGTCAGCGCGAGCCCGATCACAAGACCACGTTTCATCGCGCTCCTCCTTTCGGGCGCTACCCCCGAATCTGCTGCGGCGTCATACGGAGCGGACCGTTGCCGGCCGCCTCGGCTTCCTTGATCAGCGCAACAATGCGGCGCATCAGCGGCACGGCGACATGGTTCCGCTCGGCGAGCGCGATCACCGCGCCCTGCAGATAGTCGATCTCGGTCTTGCGGCCCTGCTTCAGATCCTGCCACATCGAGGAGCGCGCCTCGGGATCGATCTTCATGGTCCGGCCCAGGATTGCACCGAAGATCGCATCCGGCAGCCGCAGCAGGGTTGGAGACCAGCTCATCGGGATCGGCGTCGACGACACCGGCACGATGTGGGCGGCCTTCAGCACGGCCAGCCCTTCGGCCATCTGGTCGGCGAACAGCCTGCGCCAGTCGCGGCTGGCCAGTTGCGCGGCAAGCGGCATGTCCGACAGCGCGCTGAGCGCGTTGTTCAGGTTGATGATCAGCTTGCCCCATTGCACGCCCGTGATGTCGCCGCTCGCGCGCATCGTGAGGCCGGCGACCGAGAGCTTCCCGGCCGTGTTCTCCGCATCCTCGCCAACATGAATGTCGCCGGAGGTCGAGCGGTGGAAGCGGCCCTCGCCCATCGCGATCACGTTGAACGGCACCATGCCGGCCAGCACGCGGCGGCCGCCCAGCCGCTCGCGCAGCGCAGCGACATTGCCGACGCCGTTCTGAAGCGAGACGATGACGGCATCCTCAGGCGCATGCTGCGCGATCTGCTCGGCGACAGCAGCGGTATCGGCGCTTTTCACCGTCACCAGCACGATGCTGGCGCTGTGGAAGATCGAGGGATCCTCCGACAGCGCCAGTTGACCCGCGCCGAGCTTGTTCTCGGAGCCGTCGAAATCAGTCAGAAGCAAGCCGAACCGCTCGATCTCGGTCTTTACCCGCGGCCGCACCAGGAGCGCGACGCGGCGGCCGCTGGCGGCCAGCATGCCGCCGACGAAACAGCCGATGGCGCCGGCGCCGGCCACAACGATCGGTCGATCCGCAATCACCGAGCTCACTCCCTGAATGACCGGCCTTCGATAGCAGAGCCGAGCCCGACAACCAATCGCGGCGCATCCGACTTGTAACGGTCATGAGTGCCCCATATCTTCTCGCCCCGGGGGCAGTCAGCGGCGAGCGCTCGCCGAACGAGACGCCAAAGGAGAGCACCATGGGTCTACTCGACGTCCTCAACGGCATGCAGAACGGCCCGCGCGGCCAGAGCACACCGAGCTCCGAGAAATCCTCCGGCGGCATGTCGCCGATGACCATGGCGCTGCTCGGCCTGCTCGCCTGGAAGGCATTCAAGCATTTCACCGGCAACCAGTCCGGCTCAGCGCCCCAACCGTTGCCGACACCCGCGCCTCCGCCGGTGAACGTAGGTCGGGGCGGCGGTCTGAACGACATGCTCAAGGGCGGCCTCGGCGGCCTGCTCGCCGGCGGTGCGGCCGGCAGCATTCTGAGCGGCGGGCTTGGCGATCTCCTCAACCAGCTCCAGCAGAGCGGACACGGTGATGCCGCCAATTCCTGGGTCGGCAAGGGCGAGAACAAGCCAATCGCGCCGGGCGATCTCGCCAGCGCGCTCGGCGCCGACCAGATCGAGAGCCTGTCCGCCCAGAGCGGCCTGTCACGCGAAGAGCTGCTCTCCGGCCTCAGCCAGTATCTGCCCCAGGTAGTCGACCATTTGACGCCGGACGGACGGCTGCCGACCGAGAATGAACTCTCGGATCGGGTCTGATCGGTTCAAAGAGAGGGGAGCACAGTCGTGAGCATGGGCGGCCTGTTTTGGATCATCCTGGTCGGCTTCATTGCCGGCCTCATCGCGCGCTGGCTGTCGCCGGGGCCGAACAATCCGAGCGGCTTCATCCTCACCACCATCCTCGGCATTGCCGGTGCGTTTCTGGCCACCTGGATCGGCCAGGCCATCGGCCATTACAGCCCCGACCAGGGCGCCGGCTTCATCACCGCGACCATCGGCGCGGTGGTGGTGCTGTTCATCTGGAATCGGCTGGTAGCGAGCGGCGTGATCAAGGGATAGCGCTTAGAAGCGGTAACGACGAGAGCACGCCACCTCCTCATCGTCATGCCCGGGCTTGACCCGGGCATCCACGTCCTTCGACCCGAGCGGCCTCACGTGGATGGCCGGGTCAAGCCCGGCCATGACGCGGAGAGGGCGTATCGGGTCTCACGTAATCAAATGCATCCCCGCATCCATGCGCACGACCTCGCCGGTCATGTTGCTGGAGGCCGGCGTCGCCAGGAAGCAGACGAGCTGGGCGATGTCCTCCGCGGATGATGCGACCTTCAGCGGCACTTTCGCCACGACGCTGTCGCGCACCTGCTTGGCCTGCGCCTCGCCGCGGCCCTTGGTGAACCAGGGCGTGTCGATATAGCCAGGGCAGACCGTGTTGACGCGGATCAGCGGCGCCAGCGCGCGCGACAGCGACAGCGTCATGGTGTTGAGCGCACCCTTGCTCGCGGCGTACGCAATCGACGAGCCGACGCCGCTGATGCCGGCGACCGAGGACACGTTCACGACCGCAGATGGCCGCCCCGAAGCCTTGGCGGCGGCTTCGAGCAGGCTGCGCGCCGCGCGCACCATCTGGAACGGGCCGATGGTGTTGACGCCATAGACCCGCTGGAAATCTTCCGCCGACAGACCGTCGAGATCGGCGTGAGCCACATGCTTGGTGGTGCCGGCATTGTTGACGAGGATGTCGAGCCGGCCCCAGCCGCTGGCCGCCGCGACGATCTTGCGACAATCCTCATCCTTGGAGACGTCGCCCTGTGCGACCAAAACCTCCGCGGCGCCGGCCTTGCGGCAGGTCTCGGCCGTCGCCTCGGCTTCCTTCTGGCTCGACGAATAGTTGATGACGAGCCGCGCCCCGCTGCGGGCGAGAATCTCCGCAGTCGCTGCACCCAGCCCGGATGCGGACCCCGTCACGATTGCGCACAAGCCGTCTGTTGCCATCCGAATTTCCTTCCCCTGTCTCTGGTGTGGCGTCCTGTTTAGCGAGTTTGCCGCGCCCTGCAAATCGAGCAAACTCCGCTAAGCGGAATTAGCATTTCCTGAAGCCTGGCCCCATGCCCACGCCGCAGATGGACCTGCGATCAACGCTTGTCAGGGCCATGGCTTTTTCCGATCATCGGGCGCAAGAAGAGACTGCGCACTGGCCGATCAGACCGGACGCGCCAATGGCAAGATACGGGGAACGCTGTGGCGGAGAGTGACAATATCGTCGTCGAGACCGCGGAGAAGATCTTCGCAGATCTCGCCGATCCGCAAACCATCAACAACGACAAGAACAATTCCTGGCAGGCGCCGCTGTGGCAGGCGTTGAGCGAAGCCGGCCTGCCGCTGTCCTGGGTGCCGGATGATCTCGGCGGCTCGGGTGCGAGCCTCGCCGACGGCTTTGCGCTGATGAACGCCGCCGGCCGTTTCGCAGTCGCGGTGCCGCTGGCCGAGACCATGCTGGCGGGATGGCTGCTGGCACAGGCCAGGATCACATCACCCGATGGCGAGATGACGGTCGTGCCGGCGTCCCCGAAGGACCGCATCACCCTCGATGCCGACGGTGCGCTCTCCGGCCGCGCGCGCGGCGTGCCCTTTGCCAAGACGGCGAAGCATTTTGCCGTGCTGGCGCACGGCAAGGATGGTGCTTCCATCGCGCTGATCGACGCGGCCAAGGCGCGGATCGAGGCCGGGCTCAATGTCGGCTACGACCACAGCGATACCGTCACGCTCGACAAGGTCCAGCCAGTCGCCATCAAGCCCGCGCCGAAGGGCTTTGAGCAGACCCATCTGATGCTGATGGGCGGCGTCGCGCGCAGCCTCCAGATCGCCGGCGCGCTGGAATCCATGCTCGACATCTCCGTGCGCTATTCCAACGAGCGTGTCGCCTTCGAGAAGAAGATCTCGAAATTCCAGGCCGTGCAGCACAATCTCGCGCGCCTCGCCGGCGAATCCGCCGCGGCGCTTGCGGCGGCGACGTCCGCCGCCGACGCCATCGCCAATGCAAGATCGTTCAACGACGAGATCTATCTCGAAGCCGCCTCCGCAAAGATCCGCTGCGCGGAAGCTGCCGAGAAGGGCGGCGGCATCGCGCATCAGGTCCATGGCGCGATCGGCTTCACCATGGAGCACATCCTGCACCGCTATTCGCTGCGCGCGCTGGCCTGGCGCGACGATTTTGGCTCGGAAAGCTACTGGGCCGTCGAGCTCGGCAAGCTCGTGGCAAACCGCGGCGCCGATGAATTGTGGCCGCTCGTGGCGTCGCGCTGATCAGGGGACGAGACAAAAATGACCGCTGCCCTCCGTTTCGATCCGATCCGCCTGCCGGAGAAATGCGAGCAATTGCGCAAGGAAGTGCGCGCCTTCCTCGCCGAGGAAATCGCCGCCGGCACTTTCGATCCGCACAAGCCCAATCGCGAGGACACCGACGCGCCGGAATTTTCCCGCCGGGTCGGCGCCAAGGGCTGGCTCGGCATGACCTGGCCGAAAAAGTATGGCGGCCAGGAACGCTCCTTCCTCGAGCGTTACGTGGTGACCGAGGAGATGCGCGTCGCCAATGCGCCGACGCGGCGCTTCTTCGTCGCCGACCGCCAGAGCGGGCCGGTGCTTTTGAAATACGCGCCCGAGCACATCAAGATGGAGATCCTGCCGAGGATCTGCCGCGGCGAGATCTGCTTTGCCATCGGCATGAGCGAGCCGAACTCGGGCTCCGATTTGTTCGCGGCGAAGACGCGCGCGACCAAGACCGACGGCGGCTATCTCATTAACGGCACCAAGATCTGGACCTCGTCGGCGCATATCGCCGACTACATGATCGCGATCTTCCGGACCTCGCCGCCGACCAAGGAGAACCGCCGCCACGGCCTGACCCAGTTCCTGGTCAAGATGAAGCAGCCGGGCATCAAGGTGAATCCGATCGGACAGATCACTGGGCAATACGAGTTCAACGAGGTGGTCTTCACCGATCACTTCATTCCCGATGACCATGTGCTCGGCGAGGTCGACGGCGCCTGGAAACAGGCGACGAGCGAGCTCGCCTATGAACGCTCGGGCCCTGAGCGTTTCCTCGAGACGTATTACGTCCTCACCGAGCTGGTCCGCGCTGTCGGTCCCAATCCCGATACGCGCAGCGCCGAGGGCATCGGCCGCCTGGTCGCGCAGCTCCACACCATGCGGCGGATGTCGGTCTCGGTGGCCGGCATGCTCGAAGCCGGCAAGGAGCCGGTGGTCGAAGCGTCCATTGTCAAGGACATCGGCACGGTCTGGGAGCAGCAGCTGCCGCATCGCGTGCGCGATCTCGCCGCCTTCGTCGAGGAGACCGCGAGCAACCGCGAGACCTTGGAGCGGCAGCTCGACTTCGCGATCAAGACCGCGCCGAAACTCACCATCCAGGGCGGCACCACCGAGGTGCTGCGCGGTATCATCGCCCGCGGATTGGGTCTGCGTTAAGTCAATCGAGGATCATCATGAGCACCTATCAAGATATCGGCGTCGAGAAGGTCGGGCATGTCGGCACCATCGAGATTCGCCGTCCACCGCTCAACTTCTTCGATATCTCGCTGATCAACCAGATCGCGGACGCGCTCGACGAGTTCGACCGCGATATCGAGATCCGTGCCTCCGTGCTCTCCGCGCAGGGCAAGGCGTTCTGCGCCGGCGCCAATTTCGGCGATCCGGCGCGGCAGGCCCAGGAGGCGCGCGAGGCCGAGAAAAAGGGCGATCCGGCCGACAGTCTCGGCCCGATCAACCATCTCTACATCCAGGCCGTGCGCATCTTCCGCGCCAAGAAGCCGATCGTTGCCGCCGTGCAGGGCGCGGCCATCGGTGGCGGACTCGGGCTTGCCGTGTCGGCCGATTTCCGCGTCACCTGTCCCGAAGCGCGCTTCTCCGCAAACTTCACCAAGCTCGGCTTCCACCCCGGCTTCGGCCTGACCGTGACGCTGCCGGAGCTGATCGGCAAGAACAACGCCGAACTGATGTTCTATACCAGCCGCCGCGTCACGGGCGAGGAAGCCTACAAATGGGGCCTCGCCAACGAGCTGGTGCCGCAGGACCAGGTCAAGGTGGCCGCGATGAAGCTCGCCGGCGAGATCGCCGAATGCTCCCCGCTCGGCCTGCTCTCCACCCGCGCCACGATGCGCAATGGCCTTGCCGACCGCGTGATGGCCGCGACCAACCACGAGCTCGCCGAGCAGACGCGGCTGCGCGCGACGGACGATTTCAAGGAAGGCGTGAAGGCCACGGAAGAGCGCCGCGCGGCGAATTTTAAGGGAAGGTAGTTTATTACAAAGCGATCGCTTCTTTCTTCCTTCTCCCCTTGTGGGAGAAGGTGGCGCGAAGCGCCGGATGAGGGGTTGCTTCAGCGCATTCAAACACAAGTGATTCGCTCGCGGAGAGAGACCCCTCACCCGTCTCGCCGCTCGCGGCGAGCCACCCTCTCCCACAGGGGGAGAGGGTTTGCCCGATCAACTCACGCGGAACTTCACTCCGCCCAGCAGAAACTCGTTGCCCGCAACCGCGAGCCCCTTGGCCTTGGCTGTATGCAGCACCTGCGCCACGTCAGCCACCCGAAACTCCAGCGCGCTCATGATCTCGCTGGCGCCCTTGACGAAGCGGAAGGTCGCGTTGGGTAGCTTCAGTTCGGCGGCTTCAGGCGCAATTCCGATGATCCTGCCCCAGTGCTCGGCCAGCCCTTGCGGATCCGGGCTCTGCATCTCCACCGCCGTCAGCGCCTCGGTCACATCCTTGCGAATGAATTTCTGCCAGTCCGGTCCCGCCGGAGGATACGGCCCGAGGATGTCGTCGCTGCCTTCGGTGTGATTGAACTCGATGAAGGCGGCGCGGCAGTCGCGGGGGTGGAGCTGGACGCCGTGATACGGCGCGTGGTCGATGACATTGGCGGTGCGCACGCCGAGCGCATTGGCCTTGCGGCCGCGCTCGTCCGGGTCGTCGCAGCAGAAGATCGCCATGTAACCGCCGCGGCCGCCGGTCTTCTCGATGAAGCGACCGGCCGTGGTGCCGTCCTTGAACGGCGCGACCACCTCCAGCAGGATCGTGTCGACCGGGAGCAGCGCGTTCTCGAGGCCGTATTTGGCGACATTGCCGTCGCGATAGCAGACGGCGAGGCCCATGATCCGACCGATATCCGTGATGACGGGCTCGAGCTGCGGCGCGACCAGGCAGATCTGACGCAGCCGGATATAGGGCGCCATGGTCATGCGCCCCTAAAGGTCGGCTTGCGCTTCTCGACGAAGGCCTTGGCCGCCTCCTTGTGATCCTCGGTGTCGCCGCAACGGGTGTGATGGATCGCCTCGCCGTCGAAGCAATCCTCCAGCGCCAGGTGCTCGGCGTTGTTGATGTTGCGCTTGATGAAGCCGAGCGCGATCGACGGCCCTTGCGCCAGCGACAGCGCGAGCTCATGCGCGGCCGCGTCGATCTCGGCGTCGGGCACGACCTTCGTCACCATGCCGATCGCATGTGCCTCCTTCGCGGTGAGCACCGGCGACATCAGATAGAGCTCGCGCGCCCGCGCACTGCCGAGCAGCTGGGTCAGGAAATAGGTGCCGCCGTAATCACCGGAGAACCCGACCTTGGCGAAGGCGGTGGTGATCTTGCAGGATTCGGAGGCGATGCGCAGGTCGCAGGACAGCGCCATGGACAGGCCGGCGCCCGCCGCCGCGCCATCGAGCTGGGCCACCACGGGCTTTGGCATCTGATGCAGGATGCGCGAGACCTCCATGCCGCGGCGCAAGTTTGCGAGCTTCTGCTCGAACGGCAGCGGCGCGCGCCCCTGCGCCATCGACTTGACGTCGCCGCCGACGCAGAAGGAGCCGCCGGCGCCCTTGAACAGCACCGCCCGCACCTCGGGATCATCAGCCGCGCGCCGCGCCGCCTCGACCAGCCCGGCGACCATCTCGGGATTGAGCGCGTTCTTCCGCTCCGGTCGATTCATCGTGATGGTGAGCAGCCCGCCTTCGAGCTTTTGCAGGACCATGTCGTTCATGGATGTTGGCCTCATTCTGTGGTGCCACTCTCTCACTTTATCATTCCGGGGCGCGACGAAGTCGCGAACCCGGAATCCATCTCTCAACCGTCAATGCCGCCCAATGGATCCCGGGCCCTCGCTTTCGCGAGCCCCGGGATGACGACCTATTGTTTGGCGCGCCCCGGGATGACGGCGTGCCCTTACGTCACGCCGTCACTTCTTCACCAGCGGGCAGCGCGACAGCTCCAATGACTGGAACGCCTCGTTGCCGGGGACGGTGGCGAGCAGCTTGTAATCGTCCCAGCGCCCCTTGGACTCCGACGGCTTCTTCACCTCGAACAGGTACATGTCGTGGATCATGCGGCCGTCCTCGCGGATCTTGCCGTTCTTGGCGAAGAAGTCGTTGATCGGCGTCTCCTTCATAACCTTGATCACCGCCGCCGCGTCGGTCGTGCCGGCTGCCTTCACAGCTTTCAGATAATGGGTGACGGAGGAATAGACGCCGGCTTGTGCCGAGGTCGGCACGCGCTTGGTGCGCTCCATGAAGCGCTTCGAGAAGGCACGCGTGTCGTCGTTGAGATCCCAGTAGAACGCTTCCGCGAGCAGCAGGCCCTGCGCGGTCTCGAGCCCGATCGAGTCGATATCGGTGACGAAGGCGAGCAGCGGCGAGACCTTCTGGCCGCCCTTGGTGATGCCGAACTCCGCCGCCTGCTTGATGGCGTTGATGGTGTCGCCGCCGGCATTCGCGAGCCCGATCACCTTGGCCTTGGTGGCCTGGGCCTGGAGCAGGAAGGACGAGAAATCCGACGTGTTGAGCGGGTGGCGGACGCTGCCAAGCACCTTGCCGCCGGTCTTGGTCACGACCGCGCTGGTGTCCTTTTCGAGATCCTGGCCGAAGGCGTAGTCGGCGGTGAGGAAGAACCAGCTGTCGAGACCAGATTTCACCGCCGCAAGACCGGTTACGTTGGCCTGGCCGTAGGTGTCGAACACGTAGTGGATGGTGTAGGGGCCGCAGGCCTCGTTGCTGAGACGGATCGAGCCCGGCCCGTTGAACATGATGATCTTGTTGCGCGCTTTCGCGATCTCGCCGGCGGCAAGCGCGGTCGCGGAGGCCGCGACGTCGTAGATCATCTCGACGCCCTGATTATCGAGCATGTCGCGGGCAATGTTGGCGGAGAGATCGGCCTTGTTGAGATGGTCGGCCGCCAGCACCTGGATCTTGCGTCCCAGCACCTCGCCGCCGAAATCCTCGACCGCCATCTTCGCCGCAGTCTCGCTGCCGGAGCCGGTGATATCTGCATAAAGGCTCGACATGTCGAGGATGCCGCCGATCTTCAGCGGCGGCTTGTCCTGAGCCTGTGCGGCGCTCGCATTGAGGGCAAATGCGGCGGCAAAAATGCCGGACAAAATAGTCTTCATCGAAAACGACCTCCCTTATCGCGCCGTGCTCTGATGGCGGCTTGGTTATTGCTCTTGGGTTATTGCTCTTGGCCATTCGCTGTTGCCGCAATCATGCCGCATGCGCAAGAGCGCAGCAAGCGCAGGTGCGATGCAGATGAATGATCAATGCGCGCTTTCCGCAAAGCGGAATGCCGCGAGGACGGAAGCTGTCCCCGCATTGTCATTGCGAGCCAACGGGTCCGCGCGAAGCGCGGCCGGATGACAGGCTCCGCGAAGCAATCCAGAAATGCGTCCGCGGAAACAGTCTGGATTGCTTCGTCGCGAAGAGCTCCTCGCAATGAAGGGTGTGAGAAAGCCCCTTCGCGTCTCACCACGCATGAGTTAAAGTCCGGCCGCAATGCAACCTCTCCGGATCACGTGACGCAACGGCTTCGCTTCATCGTCGCATGTCTTCTCGTCGCAAGTAGCTCGGCATTCGCGGGCCCCTGCCAGTTCGAGTCCCAAGGCGAAGGCCGCGTCGCTGCCATCGTCGATGCGCGCAGCGTGCGGCTCGATGACGGGCGCGAGATCCGCCTCAGCGGCATCGCGCCGACCGCGACCACGAAGCAGGCGCTGACCTCGCTGCTCGCCGGCCACGACGTGATGCTGCGGAGCGCTGACGACACGCCTGATCGCTACGGCCGCCAGAGTGCGCTTGTCTTCATCGGGGAAGGCGACATCTCGGTGCAGGCCATGCTGCTCGCTCGGGGCGATGCCATCGCCTCCGCCGAGATCCTGGACAAGGACTGCGCGGCCGCCCTGATGGCGTCCGAAGCTGCGGCGCGGCGCCAAAAAATGGGCAGCTGGGCTGACCCGTCGGCCATAAAAAACGCGGAAAGTCCGGACGATATTTTGGCGGAGATCGGGCGCTTTACGGTGGTCGAAGGCAAAGTCCTGTCGGTCCGGCAAGCTGGGGCAACGACCTACCTCAACTTCGGACGAAACTGGACACGCGGCTTTGCCGTGACTATTTCAAAGCGCACGCTAGCGGCGTTCGAAAGCGCTGGTATGGCCCTTAAGTCCCTGGAGAATCGGCGTATTCGCGTTCGGGGCTGGGTTGAGGGGAATACGGGGCCACGCATCGATGTACGCCTCGTGGGGCAGATCGAGTTGCTGGGCGCAAACGAGCCGACAGGGGTAAGGCCTTAAGACAGGCCGGGCACGGGTTAAACGACGTGAATGGGGTGCTAGAACGGCACGGACTGGGCGATTGCCGCCGCCTGCGGGCTGCGCCGGCCGCGCTTTGCCTTGCGCTGGGCGGACTTCTCGCTGGCTGCGGCGATATGGGCCGGTTCCAGACTGCGGCGACCCCGGCAGCCGTCGCGATGCCGAAGCCGAAGCCCGCCGTCGCCCAAACCCCGGCCACCGAGAAGGAGCACGAGCGCATCCTGGCGAGCTATGGCGGGACCTATGACGATCCCAAGCTCGAGGCGCTCGTCAGCAAGACCGTCGACCGGCTGGTCGCGGCCTCCGAGCGGCCCGACCAGGGCTACAAGGTCACCATCCTCAATTCCGGGGCGGTGAACGCCTTCGCGCTGCCCAACGGCCAGCTCTATGTCACGCGCGGCCTGCTCGCGCTCGCCAGCGACACCTCCGAATTGTCCTCCGTGCTCAGCCACGAGATGGCGCATGTGCTGTCCAAGCACGCGGCGATGCGCGAGGACCAGGCCCGCCAGGCCGCGATCGTCACCCGCGTCGTCACCGACATGAGCAACGATCCCGACCTCACCGCGCTGGCGCTGGCCAAGACCAAGCTCACCATGGCGAGCTTCTCGCGCAAGCAGGAGTTCGAGGCCGACGGCATCGGCGTCGGCATCTCCGCCAAGGCGCATTTCGACCCGTACGGCGCGGCGCGCTTCCTGTCCGCGATGGAGCGAAATGCCGAGCTGAAGGCCGGCAAGAGCTCGCTCGATCCGCGCGCGCAGGATTTCACCTCGTCGCATCCGGCAACCCCGGAACGCGTCCAGAACGCGCAGAACATTGCCCGCCAATACACCGCGCCTGAAGGCGCCGAGCGCGATCGCGAAAGCTATCTCGCCGCGATCGACAATCTCGTCTATGGCGAAGACCCGAGCGAAGGTTTTGTCCGCGGCCGGCGCTTCCTGCATCCGAAGCTCGGCTTCACCTTCCAGGCGCCGGACAATTTCACGCTCGACAACACCGCGCAGGCCGTGATCGGCGTCCGCGAGGGCGGCGCGCAGGCGATGCGCTTCGACGTCGTGCGCGTGCCGGCCGAACAGTCGCTCGGCGACTACCTCAATTCCGGCTGGATGGAAGGCGTCGAGAAGGCTTCGACCGAGGATCTCACCGTCAACGGTTTTCCAGCGGCGTCCGCCACCGCCAAGGGCGACCAGTGGCAGTTCAAGGTCTATGCGCTGCGCTTCGGCAGCGACGTCTATCGCTTCATCTTCGCGGCACGGCAGAAATCGACCGAGAGCGAGCGGAATGCGCGCGAGACCGTCAACTCGTTCCGGCGGCTGACGCTGGAGGAAATCCAGGCCGCGCGCCCGCTGCGCATCAAGGTCATCACTGTGCAGCCCGGCGATACCGTAGAGTCGCTCTCCCACCGCATGGCCGGCGTCGACCATCCCGCCGAGCGCTTCCGCGTACTGAACGGCCTCGATCGCACCGCGCAGGTGAAGGTGCGCGACCGCGTCAAGATCGTGGCGGACTAAAGCGCGATGCGATTGGGATCGTCATCGCGCTTTAGGTTATTCTTTTGAGCATGATCTTTTCGGAAAACCGCTACACACTTTTCCGGACCATGCTCCGACGCCGCGCTAAGCGGATGTCATCCCAGAGAGACGCGGCCTCCCCCGCACCATGATCAGCGCCGCCGCCATCACCTCCAGCACGATGCAGAGATAGAAGGGCAGCGTATAGCCGCCGGAGAGATCGCGCAGGAAACCGACCACGCCGGGACCGAACGCGTAGGTCACCTGGTTGATCGCCGTGTTGAGGCTGATCAGCACGCCGAAGGCGGCGGAGTCGAACTCCTGCTGCACGATGAGCGAGGGCAGCGTGATGAGGTTGCCGACCGAAAAGCCGAACACGGCGCAGGCCGCGATCAGCACGTAATCGTTGTGCAGGTTGACGACGACGAGAAGCGCGGCGGCCTGGCTGAGGAACGACAGCGCGGACGCGAGGCGCTGATTGATGCGGTCGATCACCAGCGAGAACAGCACGCGGCCGACCACCGCCATCGCGGTGAGCACCGCGACGGCCACGGCGGCGCGCTCGCGTCCGATCACGGGATCGAGGAACGAGATCAGATGCACGATGAAGCCGACCTGGGCGAACAGCACCAGGGCGAAGGCGATCGTCACCGTGAGGAAGCCGGCGTCCCGCAGCGCCCAGGCGCGGATCTCAGTCGATGATTGCGGCTTCGCCTTCGCCGCCGCCTTCCACCCGTGGCGATCGGGCGGGCGGCCGACGAGAAGGAGGATGACCGGCACGAGCAGGATCAGCATGGCGCCGGCGGCGGCGTACATCGCACCGGCGAAGCCGATATGGCCGATCAATGCTACCAGCAGCGGCACGCCGGCGATGCCGCCGAAGCTGGCGCCGTTGAGCGCGAGACTGATCGCCATGCCGCGCTTCTGGTCGAACCACAGGCTGATCGTGTTGGTGATCATGCCGAGACTGGTGCCGGCCCAGCCGAAGGCGAGCACGGCATTGGCGAGATAGAGCTGCCAGGGCTCGCGCACCGCGCCGATCGCGACCGCGGCGGACGCCATCGCCAGCGTCCCGGCGATCAGGCTGAGCCGTGGACCGTATTTCCGCACGGCCTCGCCGACGAAGACGACCAGCAGCGCGCCGAACAAATAGAAGAACGTGGTGCCGGAGGAGATCAGCGAGGCCGGCCAGCCCCGCGCGCGCTGCAGCTCGGCGACATAGACGCTCTGGCCGTAGAAGCCGAGCCCCCAGCCGAAGGTGGCGAGCAGGAAGCAGACCGCGACGATGCGCCAGCCTTCATAGCGGAGCGAGGATTCGTGGGCCGCTGGGGTCTGAGGATTGTCGAGCATTTCATCTGCCGTTTGTTTTGCTCCGTCATGCCCGGACTTGTTCCGGGCATCCACGTTCTTCTTCCGACCTCGCAAAGACGTGGATGGCCGGGACAAGCCCGGCCATGACGACATCTAAATAACCTTCCTCAGAAAATCACTTCGGCCTGGATCGAAGTGTCAACGCTGCTGACAACCTCCCGCCACTCACACGGCGTCGGGGAATTCGCCCATGGCCACCTCCAGCCGCGCCTTGCGGCGCTTCGCCCAGGAGACCAGCGAGAGCACCGCAAGGCCCAGCACCACCGGCGGGAACACCACGAGGTTCACCGCGGACCAGCCGTAATTGGCGAGCAGCTGGCCCGATGAGAACGAGCCGATCGCCATCATGCCGAACACCAGGAAATCGTTGAAGGCCTGCACCTTGTTGCGCTCCTGCGGGCGATGCGTCTCCAGCACCAGCGCGGAGGCGCCGATGAAGGAGAAATTCCAGCCTACGCCGAGCACGATCAGCGTCGCCCAGAAATGCATCGCCGTAAGGCCGGAGAGACCGATGATGGCGGCGCCCGCTTCCAGCAGCAGGCCGGCGGCGACGATCTTCGGAGCGCCGAAGCGCGCGATCAGCGTGCCCGTGAAGAAGCTCGGCCCGTACATCGCAACGATGTGCCATTGCAGGCCGAAATTGGAATCGGACACGGACAGGCCGCACAGCTTCATCGCAAGCGGCGCCGAGGTCATGACCAGGTTCATCATGGGATAGGAGATGACGCCGCACAGCGCTGCCGCGATGAAGCGCGGCTGGGACACGATCGTGAGCAGCGGCCGGCCGCCGTGCAGATCGGCCGGCGCGGGCTTCGGCATATCGACGCCGGCGACGATGCCCATCGCGATCAGCGCGACGGCGGCCTGCACCAGGAAGCTGAAGGCGAACAGATAAGGCTGCCAGACATCCATGGTCCATTGCACGAGCTGCGGACCGAGCACGCCGGCGAACACGCCGCCCGCCATCACCCAGGACACGGCCTTCGGCCGGTAGGCCGCACTGGCGCCATCCGCGGCGGCGAAGCGATAGGATTGCGCCACCGCGCCGTAGAGACCGCCGAGGAAGGTAGCAAAGCAGAACAGCGCGAACGAGCCGCGCAGAATTGCGAGCGAGCCGAGCAGGCCGGTGAGCGTGCCGAGACCCGTGCCGATGACGAAGGCGGCGCGGCGGCCGAAGCGGCGCGAGATCGCGCCGGTCGGCAGCGTCCCGGCGGCGAGCCCGACCACATACATCGAGATCGGCACGGTCGCGAACGACATGTCGGGCGCGAGCGTGGCGCCGACGATCGCTCCGGTGGCGAAGATCACGGCCGAGTTGGCGCCGGTCAGCGCCTGCGCGGCGGCGAGGCGCACCACGTTGGCGCGCGCGCGGGCATCGTCGGCGATCTCATGGGCTGCAGTCACGTCCAGCATCGGCATTTCCGCCCAAAGGGCTCTGTTGATTCGCGGCACTATGGAGGGGTGAGAGAGGGCCGGCAACCGGCGCAAACGGGCGCGGGCCATGCCCCTGACGCAATCGCTGGAATGATAACGCTGCGCACCCTTGACGGCTTGCGCTCGATCAAATCCTATCCGCCGCGATCTTCCGGGAGTTACCTTCATGTCCGTCGACGACAGGCCCACACGTCAAGCGCCCGACGACGATCCCTGGCTGTGGCTGGAGGAGATCGAGGGCCGGCAGGCGCTCGATTTTGTCGAGCGGCAGAACAGCCTGACGCTCGCCGCGTTCGGCGGCAAGGCCTTCGAGCACGATCGCGACATCCTCGCGGCGATCTATGACCGACCTGACAACATTCCCTATGTCAGCCGGCGCGGCAACGACCTGCACAATCTCTGGAAAGACGCCGCCAACCCGCGCGGCCTGTGGCGGCGGACTTCGCTTGCGGAATTTCGCAAAGCCGATCCGGCATGGGAGACCATGCTGGACATCGACCAGCTCGCGAGAAGCGAAGACGAGGACTGGTTGCTTAGCGGTATCGCCACGATGCCGGGAAGCTCGCGGGCGATCTTGAGCCTGTCGCGCGGCGGCAGCGATGCCGTCACCTTGCGGGAATTCGACCTCGCCACGAAAAGTTTCGTGGCGAACGGCTTTGCGCTGCCGGAAGCGAAAGGCGGCGTCGACTGGCTCGATGCCGACACGCTGCTGCTGTCAAGCGCGCATGGCGAGGACATGGCGACGAGCTCGGGCTATGCGCGCACCGTCCGCCTGTGGCGGCGCGGCCAACCGGTCGATCAGGCACAGATGGTCATCGAGACCACCGCCGATCACATGGTGATCTATGGCATGGCCGACGACACCGGAGCGGCGCCCCGGGTCTGGATCGTCGACCAGATCGACTTCTTCAACCACGCCATCTGGCTGCGCGATGCGGCCGGCACGACGACGAAGCTCGATCTGCCGACCGGGATTTGGATGCAGGCGCATGGCGACTGGTTCGCGATGAAGCTACGCAAGGACTGGCAGGTCGATGGCCGGACCTATGCCACCGACACCGTGCTCGGCATCTCGCTCTCGGCCTTCCTCGCCGGCAGCCGCGATTTTGTCGTCCTGTTCGAGCCCGCACCGCGGCGCGCGCTGCAAGGGTTGTTCTGGGCGGAAGGAAAGCTGGTGATGTCGATTCTCGACGAGCTCAAACCTCGCTTCGAGATCTGCACACCGTCTGCCACTAGCTGGAGCCGCGAGACACTTGGAGGCCTGCCGCAGATCGGCGTCGTCGATGTCTGGCCGCTCGACCGCCATGCATCGGAGAGCAATGGCGATCTGCTCGCCAATGTGCAGGACCCGCTGACGCCGCCGGCGCTGCTGCTGATCGAGCGCGGCGTCGCAAGCCCGATCGTGCTGAAGCAGGCGCCGAAGACGTTCACCGCCGATGGCCTCGTGGTGACGCAGCACGAGGCGATCTCCGTTGACGGCGAGCGTATCCCCTATGTGCAGACGGGCCCTGCCGGCGAGACCGGCGATGCGCCGGTCTATCTGAGCGCCTATGGCGGCTTTGGTCACTCGGTGAAGCCGTACTACAATTCCTCGCTCGGCAAGTTGTGGCTGGAGCGCGGCGGCACGATTGTGCAGGCGAATCTGCGCGGCGGCGGCGAGTTCGGCACGTGCTGGCACGATGCCGGACGGCTTGCCGGCAAGAAGCTTTCACACGACGATTTCGCCGCCGTCGCCGCCGATCTCGTCCGCCGCGGTGTGACGAGCGCAAAACGCATCGCCGCGCAGGGCGGATCGAACGGCGGCATCCTCATCACCAACATGCTGGTGCGCTATCCCGAGCGTTTCGGCGCATTGTTCTGTACCATCCCGCTGATCGACATGCGCCGCTACACCAAGCTGCTCGCCGGCGCGAGCTGGATCGCGGAATATGGCGATCCCGACAAGCCGGAGGAATGGGAATGGCTGCAGACATACTCGGCCTATCACAATGTGAAAGCCGGCCGGTCCTATCCGCCGATCCTGATTGCAACGACGCGGCGCGACGACCGCGTCCATCCCGGCCATGCCCGCAAGATGGCGGCAAAGCTGCAGGCCATGGGCTATGAGGCCTGGTTCTACGAGCCGCCCGCAGGCGGCCACGGCTACGGCAAGGACAACAAGGAGCGCGCCGGTTTCGAGGTGCTGGGCTATCGGTTCTTGAAGGAGAAGATCGGGTGGCGGGATGAAGGCTAGAGTTGGGTGCGCTGACGTCTCCACATCGTCATGGCCGGGCTTGGCCCCGCCATCCACGCCTTGCCTTACCGCCCGAAGAACGTGGATGCCCGGGACAAGCCCGGGCATGACGACCTCCTAGCCTCTTGCAAACACCAGCGTCAGATTGTTCGCGGGCATCTCGATCGTGTCGACGAGGCCGAGGCCTGCCGCCTTCGCCAGCTTCTCGACGTCGACGACGTCGCGCACGCCCCATTCGGGATTGCCCTCGCGCAAGGAGGTGTCGAACACCGCATTGCTGAGCGCGGTATGCTTGCCGTCGCGCTTGAAGGGGCCGTAGAGGAACAGCTTGCCGTCGCGGCGCAGATAACGGCCCGCGCCGGCGAACAGGCCTTCGGCCACGGCCCAGGGCGCGATGTGAATGACATTGGCGCAGAACACGGCCGCGAGGCTGGTCGGCCCCTGCCCGCTTTTCATTTCCGGGCACCAGTCGGGATCGGTGAGGTCGATGCGCAGGGGTGAACGGATGTTCGGCAGGCCGGCATGCACGCGCCAGGCTTCGATGCTCTTGAGGTGGCGCTGGTTGAGATCGCTCGGCCACCAGATCAGGCCCGGCGTGTGGCGGGCGAAATGCACCACGTGCTGCCCGGTTCCACTGCCGAGTTCCACGACGTTGCCGGTCGCATCCGCGAGATGCTTTTCCAGCGCTGCCCAGATCGGTTCGTGATTGCGATGGAAGGCAGGCGCATCGAGCCGGCCATCCGGCTCGACCCGTCCGCCATCCCTGCCAAATTCGACCACATATTCAGCCAAGTGACGTCCCCAAAAAATGCGAACCAGAAAAGGCGGCCAAACGTCCGAGAATAATCTGCTAGTTCACGCCCATCCGAATGAACGAACTATCTCGTCAGTTGCAATGCGCAGGATATTAACTCCATTTCACCGCGTGCATAGTCTTGATTGTCAGGCGATGGCCTTTGTGCTTTTGAACAATTCCGCAAACGAGATCATCGAGATAACGCCGGGACGATGCCTTGACCGCCTTTCCTCGCAAGCCCGCTCTGCTTGCTGCGCTGGCCCTCCTCGCCGGCGCGGCAATGGCCCCGGCGGGGGCGCAATCCACCGTGACGGAAGGCCAGAAGCTCGCCTTCGACCGCGGCAAGGGCAATTGCCTCACCTGCCACGTCATCAAAGGCGGCGACCTGCCGGGGACGATCGGACCGGAGCTGAAGGACATCAAGGCCAAATACCCCGATCGCAACGAGCTCACCGCGATCATCTTCGACGAGACCAAGCGCAATCCGCAAACCATGATGCCGCCGTTCGGCCGGAACCGGATTTTGACCGAGCAGGAGATCAACGCGATTGTTGATTTCCTGCAGACCCTGTAACCGCCGGCGGCCCCTAGGAGACTTGAGATGACCACGACCCCCAAGCCTCATTGGAGGCCTCATCCGACGCGGCGCCTGATCCTTCAGGGCGCTGCCTCCGTGGCGCTGCTCGGCCTCGGCAATCTGCCGTTCGCGCCCGCGCGCGCCGCGGCGAACGACAAATATCCGGAAGAGGCCTTCAGGCAGAAGAGCGAGGCGGATGCGATCAAGGCGCTCTACGGCAAGGCCGCCGAGCCGTCGGACAAGGTCAAGCTGGATGCGCCGGAGATCGCCGAGAACGGCGGCGTCGTGCCGATCTCGGTGACGACGACGCTGGACAAGGTCACCTCGATCTCGTTCTTCGTGGCGGAGAACTCGAGCGCGCTGGCGGCCAGCTACAGGATTCCCGATGGCACGATCCCTGCCGTCGCCAACCGGCTCAAGATGGCCAGGACCACCAAATTGACCGCGATCGTAGAGGCCGACGGCAAGCTCTACAGCGCGACCAAGGAGGTCAAGGTCACCGTCGGCGGTTGCGGCGGCTAAGCGAGGCAGTTCGACATGGCATCCAGCATTCGCGTGCGCGCAACATCGACCGGCGACATCACCGAGGTGCAGACGCTGATCCAGCACCCCATGGACACCGGCCTCGTCAAGGACTCCAAGGGCGAGTTGATCCCGGCGCATTTCATCGAGCGGCTGAAGTTCGAATGTAACGGCAAGGACGTGTTCGTCGCCGATTGGGGCACAGCGGTCTCCAAGGACCCCTACGTCAAGTTCAGCTTCAAGGGCGCCAAGAAGGGCGACGAGCTCAAGATCTCCTGGACCGACAACAAGGGCGGCTCGGATACGACCACCGCGAAGATCGCGTGATGAAGGCCCGCATCCACCTCCTGCTGGGCTCGCTCAGCGCTGCGCTCGTCGCGTTCGCGCTCGCCGCGCCGCGCGTGATCGCTGCCGACAAGGTCGATCCCGTCGCCGACGCCAAGGCGTTCCAGAACTTCTTCTTCCAGAAATTTCCGAACGTGAAGCACGAGGATTTCGTCAACGGTCCGTATTCCATGAACGAGGACATGAAGCGGCAGTGGCAGGAGAAGGAGGAATTCCCGCCTTACGAGTTCGCGCTCGAGGCCGGCAAGGAGATGTTCTCGACCCCGTTCAAGAACGGCAAGACCTATGCCGACTGCTTCCCGAACGGCGGCATCGGCATCCGCCAGAATTATCCGTACTTCGACAGCGGCGAAGGCAAGGTCATCACGCTGGAGCTCGCGCTCAACCGCTGCCGCGAGGCCAATGGCGAGGCGCCCTATTCCTACATCAAGGACGAGATGGCCTCGCTCACCGCCTACATGGCCTACACCTCGCGCGGCAAGCTGATGGACATCAAGATCCCCGACGATCCCCGCGCGCTGGCGGCGTACGAGAACGGCAAGCGCTATTTCTACACGCGGCGCGGCCAGATGAATTTCTCCTGCGCGAGCTGCCACGTGCAGAGCCCGGGCGAGCGCATCCGCGCCGAGACCCTCGCCCCAGCGCTCGGCATCCTCAACGCGATGCCGATCTACCGCTCCGAATGGAGCGGCATGGGCACGACCAGCCGCCGCTTCGTTACCTGCAACAGCCAGACCCGCGCGGTTCCACTGGAGCCGCAGTCGGATGAATATCGCGACGTCGAATATTTCCTGTCCTACGTCGCCAACGGCCTGCCGATCTCGGGACCGGGAGCACGGCCATGAAGCTGTCACTTGGCTTGGCCATGCTGCTCGCCTTGAGCCTTGCGCCATCCGCGCGCGCGGCGAGTGAGGCGGACTACAAGGCGGCCTATGCGGCCGCCGAAGCCGCCTCCAAGGAGGCGGCGGGCATGCGCAACCAGTGGACGGTGACCGTATCTGCGCTGGCGGCCGCGAAAAGGGCTGCCGATGGCGGCGATTTCGGCCGTGCGGTGGCCGCGGCCAGGGAAGCCGAAGCGCTGGCGAGGGCGTCGATCTTCCAGGCTGTTTCCGAAAAAGAAGCCTGGAAGGCGATGGAAATCCGCTAGACTGCCCCGCGGTGAACGCAGTCCCCACGAGAGGCGCGGAGAATTCTTGAATGGCGATCCGCCGCCGCGATTTCCTGAAAGGTGCAGGCCTTGCCGCGGCAACGATTGGCCTGCCGCGGCTCGCCCGCGGCGCTGACGCCGCCAGCATCTACGACCTCGAACGGTTCGGCAATGCGCGCATCCTGCACATCACCGACACGCATGCGCAGCTCAATCCGGTCTATTTCCGCGAGCCCAGCGTCAATATCGGCATCGGCGAGATGGCGGGACGGCCGCCGCATCTGGTCGGCCGGGCCTTTCTCGAGCGCTTCGGCATCCGCTCCGACAGCGCCGATGCCTATGCCTTCACCTGCTTCGAGTTCGAGAAGTCCGCAGGCCGCTTCGGCAAGCTCGGTGGCTTTGCCCATCTGAAGACACTGGTCGATCGCCTGCGCGCCGATGTCGGCGAGCGGCGTTCGCTGCTCGTCGACGGCGGCGATCTCTGGCAGGGCACGGGGCTGGCCAACCTGATGCAGGGCCGCGACATGGTCGAGGTGGCCAATCTGCTCGGCATCGAGGCGATGACGGGCCATTGGGAATTCACCTATGGCGAGCAGACGCTGCGCGACAATCTCGAGCGTTTCAAGGGCGAGTTCCTGGCGCAGAACGTGTTCCTGACCGAAGAGGCCGCGTTCAACGACGCGCCCGCCTTCGACAAGGCCACTGGGCGCGTGTTCAAGCCTTCCGTCATCAAGGAGCTCGGCGGGTATCGCATCGCAATCGTCGGCCAGGCCTTTCCCTACACTCCGATCGCGCATCCCAGGAGGTTTACACCGGACTGGAGCTTTGGCATCCGCGAGGAGGAGCTGCAGAAGCATGTCGATGCCTTGCGCGGCACCGACAAGGTCGACGCCGTCGTGCTGCTGTCGCACAACGGCATGGACGTGGATCTCAAGCTCGCCAGCCGGGTCACCGGCATCGACGTCATTCTCGGCGGCCACTCCCATGATGCCGTGCCGCAGCCCATGCCGGTGAAGAACGCAGGTGGTACGACGCTCGTCACCAATGCCGGCTCCAACGGGAAATTTCTGGGTGTGCTCGATCTCGCGCTCGACAGCGGCAAAGTCAGCGATGCCAGATATCGTCTGCTGCCGGTCTATTCGGAGCTGCTGAAGCCCGATCCGGCGATGGCCGAGCTGATAGGCCGGGTCCGTGCACCGCACGTGGCCGACTGGTCGGAAAAGATCGCGACGCCCGACCGGCTGCTTTATCGCCGCGGCAATTTCTCCGGCCCCATGGACGAGCTGATCTGCACCGCGCTGCGCACCGAGCTCGATGCCGAAATCGCGCTGTCGCCGGGCTTCCGCTGGGGCGTCACCGCGCTGTCCGGCCAGGCCATGACCATGGAGGATCTGCTGGCGGAAACCGCGATCACCTATCCCGAGACCTATGTGCAGGAGATAACGGGGGCCCAGATCAAGGACCTGCTCGAGGACGTCTGCGACAACCTCTTCAACGCCGATCCCTACTACCAGCAGGGCGGCGACATGGTCCGTGCCGGCGGGCTCAGCTACACCTGCACGCCGGACGCTGCGATCGGCAGCCGCATCTCGGAGCTGAAGCTCGGCAGCGGCAAGGCGCTCAACGCCAGCCACCGCTACAAGGTCGCGGGCTGGGCCTCAGTCAACGGCCAGCAGGGCGCGCCGGTGTGGGACGTGGTCGGCAAATATCTGCGCTCGGGCCGGATGATGCCCGAACGGCTCGGCTCCGGCGTGACGCTGAAAGGCGTCGAAGGCAATCCAGGCATTGCAGGACTGGGATGATGTGTTTTGTCCGCGATCATGCGGCCATAATAATAATCTTCTAAATTTTTCTGCTCATGCAGTGAATTACTTCTCTTTCCGACCCGTATTGTAGTAGAATCTTGGAAGTCAGTTCCAAGCCGGGTTCTGCCATGATCTTCCGACAGCTCTTCGACAGCGTTTCGGGCACCTACAGCTACGTCCTCGCCAGCCGCCCCGGCGGCGAGGCGCTGATTCTCGACCCCGTGCTGGAGAAGGTCGACCGCTACTGCCAATTGCTGCGCGAGCTCGACCTCAAGCTGGTCAAGGCGGTGGACACGCATCTGCATGCCGACCACGTCACCGGCCTCGGCGAGCTGCGCGATCGCACCCATTGCATGACCGTGATGGGCGACCAGACCAAGGCCGACGTCGTCGCCATGCGGGTGGCCGACGGCGACAAGGTGACGATCGAGGGCCTGTCGCTCGACGTGATGTACACGCCGGGCCACACCGACGATTCCTATTCTTATTTGATGGGCGACCGCGTCTTCACCGGTGACACGCTGCTGATCCGCGGCACGGGCCGCACCGATTTCCAGAACGGCTCGGCGCGCGCGCAATACGATTCGATCTTCAACCGCCTCTTGAAGCTGCCGGACGAGACGATGGTGTTTCCGGCCCACGACTACAAGGGCGACACCGTCTCCACCATCGGCGAGGAAAAACGCTACAATCCACGGCTCCAGGTGCGCTCAGTCGACGAATATGTCGAGCTGATGGCCAATCTGAAGCTGCCCAATCCGAAGATGATGGACGTGGCGATTCCCGCCAACATGCATGTCGGCCTGCACCAGGAAGAGCTGGAGAAGGAAGGCCGCGCGCTCAGCGCGATCGAGGCGATCCGCAGCCTCGGCCGGCCCGACATCCTGCTGGTGGACTTGCGCGAGACCAATGAGCGGATGAAGCACGGCATGCTCGAAGGCGCGCTGCACACGCCGTATCCCTCCGTCGAGGAGAGCCTCAAGCCCGGCGGCATGCTGCGCGAGGTCGCGGCCGCAACCGGGCGGCGCGTGGTGTTCTTCTGCGCCTTCGGCGAACGCTCGGCGATGGCCGTTGCTGCCGCAAAGGAGGCGGGACTTCCGAACACCGCGCATATCGCCGGCGGCCTCGATGCCTGGAAGAAGGCAGGCGGGCCGGTGGTGCACTGACGATCTCGTCGCCCCTTGAGATAAATCAGGCGCCGCACATATTTGGCAGGTAGATTCGGATGCAGCATCACCCATCCGGGACCAGCCATGGCCAAGACCGGCAAGTCGAGCGAGCCGCCCAAGATCACCGAGAAGAAGCCCGCGGACGACAAGGCGAAGAGGGCCCCGCGCCGGCGCGAGACCGATGACGACGACTACGAAGACGGCGACATCGCAACGCCGAAGCGCGATCGCTATGGCCCGGACGACGAGCCGTTCTGAGGATGCAGCTCCGCTGTCGTTCCTGCGCTCGCCGGGGACAACGGCGTGAAGCACACCTGACCCCGCACGGCCCCGCCCGCACTACCTGCCATGCGCCTGCGTTCATGGACAAATAACCGCCAGCCCCGATAGTTTGCCGGTCCATCGGGAGTGAAACGGAACTGCAATGGTCGACGTTCTCGCCGCACCGCAACAAGGCAAGACGGACAGTGCGCTGCGCACGCTGACGGGGATCTCGATCGCGCATTGGGTCAGCCATTTCCATCTGCTGGTCCTGCCGATGCTGTTTCCGTTCCTGAAGGAGAAGCTCGGCGTCGGCTATGTCGAGCTCGGCTTCGCCCTCACCGTGTTCGCGGTGGTATCGGGGTTAACCCAGGCGCCGACCGGCTACCTCGTCGACCATTTTGGCGCGCGGCGCATTCTCTTGGCCGGGCTCGCGCTCGGCGGCGCCGCGCTGATCCTGCTCGGTCTGCATCTCAGCTACGCCTCGCTGATCGCCTGCGCAGTGCTGCTGGGTCTTGCCAACAGCGTCTATCATCCCGCCGATTACGCGATTCTTGCGGAGCACATGGACGAGGGGCGGATGGGCCGCGCCTTCTCGATCCATACCTTTGCCGGCTTTCTCGGCGGCGCCGTCGCACCGGCGATCGTGGCCGCGCTCGTAACGCTGTCCGGCGGCACCGGCGCGCTGATCGCCTCGGGCGCGATCGGCATTGCGGTGGCGCTGCTGCTGATCATCATGAACATACCCGATGCCGGTGCGCACAAGAAGAAGCCCGGCAGCGAGAGCGCGCCAAAGCAGGCCATCATCACGCCGGCGCTGATCACGCTGACTGCGCTGTTCATGCTGCTGAGCCTGTCGGTTGCCGGCATCAACAATTTCGGCGTGGTGGCGCTGATGAGCGGCTACGGCACGTCCTATTCGATCGCCAATGTCGCGCTGACTGCGTTTCTCGCCGCAAGCGCCGCGGGCGTACTCGCCGGCGGCTTCCTCGCCGACCGCACCGAGCGCCACGGCTATGTCGCGGCGGCCTGCTTCGCCGCGAATGCGGCCATCGTGCTGCTGATCGCGCTGGTGACGCTGCCGGGCTGGGCCTTGACGGCGACGATGGCGACCGCAGGTTTCCTCTCCGGCGTGATCGCGCCTTCGCGCGACATGCTGGTGCGCAATGCCGCGCCTCCGGGTGCCGCGGGGCGCGCTTTCGGCATCGCCTCTACCGGCTTCAACCTCGGTGGCATCGTCTCACCGCTGCTGTTCGGCTGGATCATGGATCAAAGCGCGCCGCACTGGGTGTTCGGCGCGTCCGTGATCTTCATGGTGGCGACGGTGGTGCTGTCGCCGTTCACGGAGCGCCGGCCGGCGAAAGCAAATTGAGCCGTCGGCATCGACACAAATCCAACTGTCGTTCCTGCGAAGGCTAACGAGGCAGCCGCTTACCCTCCCCTGGAGGGGTCCGGGACGAGCGAAGCTCGCCCGTGGTCGATCGCGCGCAGCGCGAGCGGGGTGGGGTGATCTCTCCTCTCGGGCACTGCCGGATGGGAAACACCGTCACCCCACCCCGCTACGCATTCCGCTTCGCTACATGCGCAGCGAGCCTCCCCCTCCAGGGGAGGGTAAGAGAGAGCCGCGACTTACGTCGGCGACACTGCGCCCTTCAGCGCCGTGCCCTGCGCCGCCGCACCACGTGTCAGCCTGGCTTTCTCCGTGTTCGGCCACAACAGCAGCAGGCCAATGACGCCGGAGCCGATCATGACCACCGCGTTGATAGTGAAGCCCGTCAGGTAGCCGTCGAGCATGCTGCTGGCGCGCTGGATCACGGTGCCCATCACGCTCGGCGCGATGATGCCTGAAAGCGTGTAGAGCGCGCCGTAGATCGCGAGCACTGCACCGCGCTGCGAGGCCGGCGTGAACTCGCCGAGCATCGGCGGGCAGACCACGTAGATCGCGCCGCAGAGTCCGGAGCCGAGGACGAGCAGCGCGATCTGCAGGCCGGCGCCCTCGACATGCGCCATCGCGGTGAGGATCAGGCCGCCGACGATGAGCGGCACCGAGCCGAGCACGCCGCGCGAGACGCGCGTGGTGTAGCCGCGGGCCATCATCACCTGCGAGATCCAGCCGGTGAGGAGAACGATGGTGGCGCCGAACACCCAGGGCAGGATCGAGATGAAGCCGGCCTGGCTCTGCGAGAAGCCGAGCCCCTTGACGATGAACGGCGTGAACCAGGTGAGGCCGAGCGACAGCGCCCAATAAGCGCCGAAGGTCGCGATCACGCAGCCGAGGAAGGTGCGTGAGGTCAGCAGCTGCACGTACGCAATCTTCGGCTCGGTGACGGCCAGGACCTCGGTATCCTCCAGCGGGCCTTCCTTGCCGAGCGCGAGCCAGGCTGCGACCCAGATCAGGCCGACGACGCCGAGCGCGCCGAAGGCGTAGTGCCAGGAATGGTTGACGATGATCCAGTTCAGCGCCGGCACCGCCAGGATGACGCCGAAGGCCGAGCCCTGTGACAGGATTGCAGTCGGCAGCGTGCGCTTCTCGTCGGGGAACCATTTGTAGATGGCGTGCGCGGCGACCGAGAAGGCCGGCCCTTCGCCCGCCCCCAGCACGATGCGGCAGATCAAGAGCGTGGTGAAGGAGACTGTGCCGACCATCGGGAACTGCGACACCGCCCAGATTACCGCCAGCGTCAACAACACCCAGCGCGTCGGCACCTTGTTGACGATGAAGCCGACCACGATGGCCGAGATCGAGAACAGGAAGAAGAACGAGGACCCGAGCAGGCCGAACTGCTCGGCGCTGAGCTTCATGTCGGTCATGATCGGCACGCCGGCGAGACCGACCACGATCTTGTCGGCGAAGTTCACCACCATGAAAAGAAAGAGGAGAAATGTAACAGTCCAGGCGCCCTTTGGCGTTTTGGTCGTCCCAGCCGCCACATTCGGCATTTCCTGAGCGCTCATCATTCTCCCCGTATGTCTTTTCGGTACCTATTTGATTTGGCCGTCTTGGAAGCTAACAGCGGCTTCAGGGCCAACGCAACCCCGGCATTTCCGCATCAGGTGTGCTAGGCAGCAATTCCGTTGATTCCGTCCGGCGCCGTCATCGTGCTGAGCATCCGAAACCTCTCAAAGACCTTCTCTTCGGCCGGCGAGCCCGTCCATGTTCTGCGCGGCGTCGACCTCGACCTCGGGGCTGGCGAGCGCGTCGCGCTGACCGGTGAATCCGGCAGCGGCAAGAGCACCCTGCTGCACCTGATCGCTGGCCTCGACGCCGCCGATGGCGGCTCGATCCGGCTGGGTGACGCCGAGGTCACCACGCTATCGGATGCCGGACGCGCCAGCTTGCGGCGGAATCGCGTTGGCCTGGTCTTTCAGCAGTTCAACCTGATCCCGAGCCTCTCCGTCGCGGACAATCTCGCCTTCCAGGCGCGGATCGCCGGCCGGCATGATGCGGCCTGGACGAAAGAGCTTGTCGAGCGCCTCGGACTCGGCAGCCTGCTCAAACGGTATCCAGAGCAAATATCAGGCGGCCAGCAGCAGCGGGTCGCGATCGGCCGGGCGCTGGCGACAAAGCCCGCGCTGCTGCTGGCGGACGAGCCGACCGGCAATCTCGACGAAGCTACCGCCGAGGAGGTGCTGGCGCTGGCGCGCGACCTCGTCGCGCGCACCGGCTGCGGCTTCCTGATGGTGACGCACAGCCTGCATCTCGCCGCCACGCTCGACCGTCATCTCACGTTGCATGCGGGGCGCATTTCATGAAGCGCGCGCTCTGGGTTCTCGCCGTGCTGCTCAGCCATTGGCGGCGCCACAAGATGCAGTTCGCGACGCTCCTGATTGGCCTGATTGCGGCGACCGCGCTGTGGAGCGGGGTGCAGGCCATCAATCAGCAGGCCCGCAATGCCTATGACCGCGCTGCAGCGACGTTCGGCGGCGTGCGCACCGCGATGCTGGTCGCTCCCAACGCGGCGACTTTCCCGCAGGAGCTGTTCATAAAGCTCCGCCGCGCCGGCTGGCCGGTGTCGCCGGTGCTGGAGGGACGCGTCCAGATCAACGGGCATTCGGTGCGGCTGCTCGGCATCGAGCCGGTCACGCTGCCGGTCGATGTCGGCAACGCGCCACGCCTGGGTGCCACGGATCTCAGCAGCTTCGTTGCTCCGCCCGGCCAGACGTTGGTGGCCCGGGAGACGCTGAGGGGCTTGCAGCAAGCAGAGGGCACGGCCCCGGCGATCAGCAGCGGCGCAAGGCTGCCGCCGCTGCGGGTCCAGCCGCAGCTCGCACCCGATGTGCTCGTGGTCGATATCGGCGTGGCACAGCGGCTGCTGAGCAAGCCCGACCAGGTCTCGCGGCTGCTGATCGGCAAGCCGAGGGGCAAGCCCGCACCGCTCGCGAGCGTGGTCGGCGAGCAGTTAGAGCGAGTCGAGCCCAATGCGGAGACGGAGCTCGAGCGTCTCACCGACAGTTTTCATCTCAACCTCACCGCCTTCGGCCTGCTGTCGTTCTTCGTCGGCCTGTTCATCGTCAATTCGGCCGTCGGCCTTGCGTTCGAGCAGCGGCTGCCAATGCTGCGCACTTTGCGGGCCTGTGGCGCCTCGGCGCGGCTAGTCAATACGGTGCTGGTGGTCGAGCTGGTGGCGCTGGCGCTGGTCGCAGGCCTGATCGGGCTCGCGTGCGGCTATTTCATCGCAGCCGCCCTGCTGCCCGATGTCGCGGCCTCGCTGCGCGGACTCTATGGCGCGCAGATCCCTGGGCAGCTCAGCCTGCGGCCCGAATGGTGGCTCGCCGGCATCGGGATCAGCGTGGCGGGTGCGCTTGTGGCGGCGGCGACCAGCCTGATCAAGGCGATCAGGATGCCGGTGCTGGCGACGGCGCAGCCGGGCGCCTGGCAGCAGCGCCAACGCCGCTGGCTGATCCTGCAGAGCTGTGCGGCCTGCGGCGCGTTCGCCGTCGCGCTGCTGCTGCTCCACTACGGGCAATCACTGATCGCAGGGTTCGGCGTGCTGGCCGCGCTGATGTTCGGTGCGGCACTGATCCTGCCGGCCTTCCTCGACATCATCCTGCTCGTAGGCCAGCGCTTCGCGCGAGGCCCGCTCGTGCTGTGGTTCTGGGCGGACAGCCGGCAGCAGCTCTCCGGATTGTCGCTGGCGCTGATGGCGCTTTTGCTCGCGCTTGCCGTCAACGTCGGGGTCTCCACCATGGTGGAGACCTTCAGCCGCACCTTCATCGGCTGGCTCGACGGGCGCCTTGCGGCCGACGTCTACATCAGCGCCTCCGACAATGCGCAAGGTACGGCGATCCGCAACTGGCTGAAGGATCGCAGCGATGTTCAGGCGATCCTCCCCGGCGGGCGCGCGGAGGCGCAGGTTCAGGGCCAGCCGGTCGAGTTGCTCGGTCTGCCCGATCACGCGCTCTATCGCGAACGCTGGCCGCTGCTGGACACGGCGCCGCGGGCCTGGACGCGGCTGGTGCCGGGCAATGCCGCCTTTATCAGCGAGCAATTGAGCCGGCGGCTGAACGTGCAGATCGGCGACGTCGTCGAGGTGCCGGCGCCGGGCGGGACCTGGGAGCTCGACATCGTCGGCATCTATGCCGATTACGGCAACCCCAAGGGGCAGCTCACTGTGAACGTCGCCGCATTGATCCGGCAGTTTCCGCAGACGCCGCAGACGCGGATCGGCCTGATCGTCGCGAGAGAGAATATCCCCGGCCTGATTGCGGCTTTGCAGAAGCAGTTCGGGCTCGACGACCGCAGAATCGCCGACCAGGCGACGGTGAAGGCGGAATCGATCCGCATCTTCAACCGCACCTTCGCGGTGACGTCGGCGCTGAACGCCTTCACGCTCGGCGTCGCCGGAATCGCATTGCTCACGAGCCTGCTGACCCTGGCGAACTCCCGACTGCCGCAGCTTGCGCCGCTGTGGGCGATCGGCCTGACCCGGCCACGCCTTGCCGCAATCGAGCTGACCAAGACGCTCTCGGTCGCGCTGTTCACGGCACTGCTGGCCGTGCCGCTCGGACTGCTGGTCGCGTGGTGCCTGATTGCAATCGTGAACGTGAAAGCTTTCGGCTGGCGGCTGCCGTTCCACGTCTTTCCGTTGCATCTGGTGGAGCTGGTCGCGGTGGCGCTCTTCGCCTCGCTGCTTGCGGCGCTGCTCCCGATGGTGCGGCTGGCGCGGATGCAGCCGGCGAATCTCGTCAAGGTGTTTGCCAATGAGCGCTGAAGCCATCACGCGGCGCGCCTTCGCCGGTGGCATCGTCGCCCTCGCCCTCCCGCGCCGCGCCGGCGCGCAGGGCTATGCCGGACTCGCCGAGACCGCCGATGGGTTTACAAAGGTAACGCCGGGAAAGACATTCACCTTCCCCGAAGATCACGGACCGCATCCGCAGTTTCGTATCGAGTGGTGGTATCTCACGGCAAACCTCGTCGACGCACGCGGTGCGGCGTGCGGCCTGCAATGGAC
The DNA here is from genome assembly GCF_020194115.1 of Bradyrhizobium sp. NBAIM01. Taxonomy (NCBI): domain Bacteria; kingdom Pseudomonadati; phylum Pseudomonadota; class Alphaproteobacteria; order Hyphomicrobiales; family Nitrobacteraceae; genus Bradyrhizobium; species Bradyrhizobium sp. NBAIM01. The sequence goes on from NZ_JADYVU010000018.1 coordinate 75,486, forward strand.
GCTGTTCCGCCAGGCGGCGCAGCCAGGTCCGCAAGGCGAGGGCTGGGCCAATCAACAGGTGTGGATGGCGCATGCCGCGGTGACGCGCGCCGACACTCACCGCTTCTCTGAAACGTTTTCACGGGGTGGCGTCGGGCAAGCCGGCGTGACGGCAAAACCGTTCGATGCCTGGATCGACGATTGGGAGATGAAGAGTTTTGACCGCACCGATGACCTCGCTTTGGCGCCGCTGTCGCTGAAGGCAGCTGGCGCCGATTTCAGCTACGCACTGACGCTCGAGGCCGACCGGCCGGTCGTGCTGCAGGGCGATCGCGGCTTCAGCCGCAAGTCGGAGCGTGGGCAGGCCTCGTACTACTACAGTCAGCCGTTCTACCGCGCGCGCGGCACGCTCAGCATCGAGGACAAGCCGGTCGATGTCTCGGGCCAGGCCTGGATGGACCGGGAATGGAGCAGCCAGCCGCTCGACGCCGACCAGACCGGCTGGGACTGGCTGTCGCTGCATCTGTCATCCGGAGACAAGCTGATGCTGTACCGGCTGCGGCAGAAGGACGGCAGAAATTATCCGTTCGGCAATTGGATCAGCGCGGCCGGCGAGACGCAGATGATTGCAGGCAGCGACATCCAGATGATGCCGAGGGCGACGGCTGAGGTTGCGGGACGCAGGCTGCCGGTGCAATGGCAGATCGCGATCCCCGCGCGATCATTCTCGATCCTCTGCAAGCCGCTCAATCCGAACGCCTGGATGGGGACCGGCTTCTCGTACTGGGAAGGGCCGATCAGCTTTGCCGGCACACATGACGGCGTTGGCTATCTCGAGCTGACCGGCTATTGAAGCGCGATCTCTTCGAAGGAACCGACGATGTATCATCTCACCGCCCTCGTCACGCTGCTGGCGATCGCGTTTTATTTCTTCACCTCCATCAACGTCTCCCGCTCGCGCACCAAGACCGGCGTCAAGGTACCTGCGATGTCGGGGCATCCGGATTTCGAACGGGCCTTCCGCATCCAGATGAACACGTTGGAATGGATGCCGATCTTCTTGCCGGCCCTTTGGCTGTTCGCGATCTATATCAGCGACGCCATCGCGGCGGCGATTGGCGTGATCTGGATCATCGGCCGGATCGTCTATTTCATCGGCTATTCGCAAGCCGTGGCCAAGCGCGGCACCGGCTTTGCGATCCAGGCGCTCGCGGCAATGGCGCTGTGGGTCGGGGCGCTCGGGGCGGTGGTGCTGCGGTTGGTGTGAGGCAATCCGCCGCCACACATTCCGCTGCCGTCCCGGACAAGCGTAAGCGCCGATCCAGGACCCATAACCGCAGGAAGATGTCGTGATGCGAGCTGATCACTCCGAGTCCCCGTAACCACGCGTGCCTGTGGTTATGGGTCGATGATCGGCGCGCGCTTGAGGCGCGCTTGTCCGGGACGACAGCGCGGGTGTGGCGCTCGCTGTGCCACTTCCCTACTTCGTCAGCGGACAGCCGCTCTCCTTGGCGGTGAAGAAGGCCTTGTCGCCGGGGACGGTGGCGAGCAGCTTGTAATAATCCCAGGGCTTCTTCGACTCCGAGGGCTTCTTGACCTCGAACAGATACATGTCGTGGATCATGCGGCCGTTCTCGAGCACCTTGCCGCCTTGCGCGAAGTCGTCGTCGACCGGCAGCTCCTTCAGCTTCTTGGCGACGGCATCCGGATCCTTGGTGCCGGCAGCCTTGACGGCCTTGAGATAGCTCAGCGTCGCCGAATAGGTACCGGCGTGGATCATGCTCGGCATCCGCCCGGTGCGCTTGAGGAAGCGCTCGCCGAGATTGCGCGTCCTGTCGTTGAGATCCCAGTAATAACCTTCGGTCAGCACCAGGCCTTGCGCGGCCTGCAAGCCGAGGCCGTTCACCTCGGCAAGCGTCATCAGGAGGCCCGCGAGCTTCTGGCCACTCGCGACGATGCCGAACTCGGACGCCTGCTTGATCGAATTGGTGGTGTCGAGGCCGGCGTTGGCGAGGCCGACGATCTTCGCCTTCGAGCTCTGCGCCTGCAGCAGGAAGGAGGAGAAGTCCGACGAATTGAGCGGAACGCGCACCGAGCCGAGCACCTTGCCGCCATTGGCGGTGACGATCTCGCTGGTGTCCTTCTCCAGCGCGTAGCCGAAGGCGTAGTCCGCGGTGAGGAAGAACCAGGTGTCGCCGCCGGCTTTGGTCAGCGCGCCGCCGGTGCCGACGCCGAGCGCGCGGGTGTCGTAGGCCCAGTGGAAGCCGTAGGGCTGACAGGCATCGCCGGTGAGGCGCGATGTCGCGGCGCCGACGACGATGTCGATCTTCTTCTTTTCCTTGGAGAGCTCGTGGATCGCGAGCGCGACTGAGGAGGTCGTCAGCTCCGTGATCATGTCGACGTTCTCGACGTCATACCAGCGCCGCGCGATCGAGCTTGCGAGGTCAGGCTTGTTCTGGTGGTCTGCAGTGACGAGCTCGATCTTCTGGCCGAGTACTTCGCCGCCGAAATCCTCGATCGCCATCCTGGCCGCTTCGACCGACCATTTGCCGCCGTAATCGGCATAGACGCCGGACTGGTCGTTGAGGATGCCGATCTTGACGCCTTGCGCGGAGGCGGGAACCGCAATCAAGAGGGCCGAAGCCGCTGCGGCCCAAAGTGCTGATTTCATATGTTTAACTCCCGGCATTCTTCTGTGAAATCGCGCGGATAGTAGTGAAGAACCGCGCTTGCGCCCATCCATTTCATGTTGGTCGTTAGTATGGGATTCTGCGTGCCACATTCTCCACCGTCGTCCCGGGGCGTGCGCAGCGCGAGCCCGGGACCCATAACCACAGGATGGTGTTTGGCGAAGACTCGCCGCTGTCGCGCTAAACTCCTCCCTGTGGTTATGGATCCCCGCGTTCGCGAGGATGACAGCGGAGGATGTGGCGGAGTCTTTGGCCATCGAGACAGACGTCAGGCCATCGCCTCCGGCTTCTTGTCGCGCCGCCCTTCCGCCAGGTTCCGCACCACGACGTAGAAGATCGGCGTGAACAGAAGGCCGAACAGGGTGACGCCGATCATGCCGAAGAACACGGCGACGCCGACGGCCTGGCGCATCTCCGAGCCAGAGCCGGTCGAGATCACCAGCGGCAAGACGCCGAGGATGAACGCGAACGAGGTCATCAGGATCGGCCGCAAGCGCAGGCGGCAGGCATCGATGACGGCCTCCAGCCGCGGCTTGCCTTCGTTCTCGATATCGCGCGCGAATTCGACGATTAGGATCGCGTTCTTCGCCGCCAGTCCCACCAGCACGACGAAGCCAATCTGGGTCAGAATGTTGACGTCCTGGCCCATGACGCGAACGCCGATGGTGGCGGCGAGCAGGCACATCGGCACGATCAGAATCACCGCGAACGGCAGCGTCCAGCTGCCATATTGCGCGGCGAGGACGAGATAGACGAACAGCACGCAGATCGGAAATACGTAGAGACCGGCATTGCCGCCGGTGACCTGCTGATAGGACAGGTCGGTCCATTCGAAGGTGAAGCCGCTCGGTAAAGTATCGTTCGCGAGCTGCTTGATGGCGTTGAGCGCGGTGGTCGAGCTCGTGCCCGGCGCCGGCTCGCCCTGGAGTTCGGACGCCGCATAGAGATTGTAGCGAGCGACGCGGTCGGGTCCCGAGACGTCCTTGAACTCGACCACGCTGCCGAGCATCACCATGTCGCCGGAAGCGTTGCGCGTGCGCAGGCGCGCAAGGTCGCTCGGTTCTTTCCGGAACGGGAAGTCGGCCTGCGCGGTGACGTGGTAGGTGCGGCCGAACAGGTTGAAGTCGTTGACATAGGTCGACCCGAAATAGGTCTGGATCGTCTCGTTGATGTTGGAGATGGGCACGCCCAGCTTCTGCGCCTTGGTGCGGTCGATGTCGACGAAGAGCTGCGGCGTGTTGGCCGTGAACGGCGAGAACACCGAGGGGGCGAGCAGCGAGGGCGATTTGCGCGCGGCGGCGACAAGCTCGTCGGTGGCGGCTGCGAGCATTTCAGGCCCGCGGCCCTGGCGGTCCTGGATGCGGATGGCAAAGCCGCCGCCGGTGCCGATGCCGGGCACGGCCGGCGGCGGAATCACGATGATGAAAGCGCCCTGGATCGCGGACAGGCGCTTGCGCAGCTCGGCCGTGATGGCATTCGCGGACAGGCCCTTCTTCAGCCGCGCCTCGGGCTCGTCGAACACCGGGAACAGCGCCGCCGCATTGCCGGCCTGCGTGCGGGTGGCGCCGGAGAAACCGGCAAAGGCGGCGACTCGAACGATGCCCGGCGTATCCAGCGAGATCCGCTCGATCTCGCGAACAACCTCGGTGGTGCGCGCCAGCGACGCCGCGCCCGGCAATTGCACGGATATGATGACGTAGCCGCGATCCTGCGCCGGGATGAAGCCCTGCGGCGTGGTCACGATCAGCCAGCCGGCGCCGCCGATCAGCACGACGTAGATCAGCAGCATCACCACCGAATGGCGAATCGCGAAATTGGCGAGGCCGGCATAGCCATGCGCCAGCCGGTCGAACACGCGATTGAACACGCCGGTGAACGCATTCCAGCCGCGCGCGATGATGTTCCAGGTGGCCGGCGGCCGCTTTTCTTCGTGTGGCGTGAGGATCTGCGAGGCCAGCGCGGGCGAGAGCGTCAGCGAGCAGAAGCAGGAGATCGCCGTCGCAACGGCGATGGTGACGGCGAATTGCTGGAAGAACTGCCCGGAGATGCCGCCGAGGAACGCGGTCGGGACGAACACCGCGCATAGCACCAGGGCGATCGAGACCAGTGCGCCGCCGACCTCCTCCATCGTCTTCAGCGCGGCATCGCGACGACTGAGACCGTGTTCGAGATGGCGTTCGACATTCTCGACCACGACGATGGCGTCGTCGACCACGATGCCGACCGCGAGGACGAGCCCGAACAGGGTGAGATTGTTGATGGAGAACCCGAGCGCCGCCATCACCGCGAACGTGCCGACCAGCGAGACCGGAATCGCGATGATCGGAATGATCGCGGGCCGCCATCCCTGCAGGAACACCAGCACGACGACGACCACGAGCAGCATGGCCTCGTAGATGGTCTTGATCAGCTCGTGGACCGACTGGGCGATGAACTCGGTCGGGTTGTAGCCGATATTGAAGTCCAGCCCCCTGGGAAAGCTCTCCTTGAGCCTCGTCATGGTGTCGGAGATGTTCTTTGCGGTCGCGAGCGCGTTCGAGCCCGGCCGCTGCGTCACCAGCATCGCGACCGCCGACTTGCGCAGCAGAAAGCTGTTGGTGCTGTAAGCCAGCGCCCCGAGCTCGATGCGGGCGACGTCGCGCAGCCGCACCGTGCGGCCGTCAGGGCCGGCCTTGATCAGGATATCCTCGAACTGCTTCTGGTCCTTCAAACGTCCGGTGAAGGTGAGGTTGGGCTGGAAGGCGCGATCGGCGATCGGCGGCTCGGCGATCTGGCCGCCCGCGATCTGCACGTTCTGGGCGCGGATGGCCGCGAGCACCTCGGCCGAGGTCAGGCCGAGATTGGCGATTCTGTCGGGATCGAGCCACAGCCGCATCGAATAGTCGCGGGCGCCGAAGATCTGGATGTCGCCGACGCCGTCGATGCGCAAGAGCTGGTCGCGGACCTGGAGCAGCGCATAATTGGAGATGTAAAGCTGGTCGAACGTGTCGTCCGGCGACAGCATGAACACGACCATCAGGATGTCGGGCGAGTTCTTGCGGGTGGTGACGCCGTTGCGCTGCACTTCCTCTGGAAGGCGCGGCTGCGCGATGGCGACGCGATTCTGCACCAGCACCTGGGCCTTGTCGAGATCGGTGCCGAGCTTGAAGGTGACGGTGATGGTGAGCTGGCCGTTCGAGGTCGCCTGGCTGTAGAGATACAGCATGTCCTCGACACCGTTGATCTCCTGCTCGATGGGAGCTGCGACCGTGTCGGACACGGTCTGGGCGGAGGCGCCGGGATATTGCGTCGTGACGACGACGGTCGGCGGCACCACTTGCGGATATTCGGAGACCGGCAGCGTGGTGTAGGCGAGCGCACCGACGATCAGGAGCACGATCGACAGCACCATCGCCAAAATGGGCTGGTTGATGGAGAGGCGGCCAAGATTCATGACTTGCCACCGGCCGGCGCTTGCGCGGTCTGGGGAGCGACCTTGGCGCCGACGCGGGCGCGCTGGATGCCGTTGACGATGACACGATCGTCCGGCTTCAGCCCTTCACGGATCACGCGCAGGCCGTCGTCGAGCGGACCGAGCACGACGGGGCGTGCCTCGACCGTATCATCAGGCTTGACCACGAACACGATCTTGCGGGACTGGTCGGTTGCGATCGCAGCGTCCGGAATCAGCAGCGCCTCGTAAGGCGCGCTGCCGATCAGGCGGACGCGGCCGAACTGGCCGGGCAGGATCGAAAGATCCGTGTTCTTCACCACCGCGCGGCTGCGCAGCGTGCCGGTCGACACGTCCAGCCGATTGTCGAGGAAATTGACGGTGCCCTCGCGCGAGGGCTTGGTCTCGCCGGCCAGCGTCACTTGCACCGGGTTCGCGGTATCGCGCGAACTTGGCCGCCGTCCTTCGAACCACAATTTGCTGTATTTGATGAACGTCGCCTCATCCATGTCGAAATAGATGTAGATCGGATCGAGCGCGACGATCGAAGTCAGCAGCGTCGAGGTGCCGGTGTCGCTGCCCTGCACGAGATTGCCGGGGCTGACGAGATGGCGGCTGACGCGGCCGGTCAAGGGCGCTGCCACATGCGTGAACTCGATGTTGAGCTTGGCGGCCTTCAGCGCGCCCTCGGCCTGCATCTCGGCGGCGTGCGCAGCCTGCAAGGCCTGGCGGCGCTGATCGACGACCTGTTCGGAGACCGCGCTGGTCTGCACGAGGCTGAGACCACGGTCGAGCTCGCGCTTGGCGAGCTCCACTCGCGCCCGTGCGTCTGACAGCTGGCCCTCCGCCTGAGTGGCCACCGCCTCGAACGGGCGCGGATCGATCACGTAGAGCAGGTCACCCTGACGCACGATGGCGCCGTCCTGGAATTCGACCGAGTTGACGAAGCCACCGACCCGCGGCCGCACCTGGACCTCCTCCACCGCCTCGAAGCGGCCGGTGAACTCGTCCCAATCGGTGACTGTGCGCTTGACCGGCTGGGCGACCGTCACCGCCGGCGCCGGCGGAGCCGCAGCCTGCGATGCCGGCTTGTCGCAGCCGGACAGGGCGAACGCGGCGGCGAGAAGCCCGGCAATTGCGCTGACCTGAACGAAATCGTGCTTTTTGATCAACTGCCTGCTTCCGTCCGGTCCGCTCATCCCCAGGTCCTCGCATCAAAGCCGCAGAAAATGCAGGGTACGCCTCTACCTGCGGGCGCCACAAGATGTGTTGCAAAGATGAACTCTTCAAGACCAATGCGCGCGCAATGCTCCGAACGGCGCCCTGACCGGATGACGGGTTGACAGAGAGAGACGGTGCCGGGCAAGGCAGTTGCGGCAAGCCGAACCCTGCCGTAAACGACGGGCACTCGGAATTGCGAGCTTTTCCCGGCGGCTGTCCTTCGAGATGCCCGCTTCAGACGGGCCCATCGAGACAGAGACAGAGAGAGAGCTACTTACGCAGCCTGGCCTTGGCGCCGGCGACGATCTGCATGGCGACGCCGGCCATCCAGCCGACCAAGACGAGCCAGGTCCAGGCCATGTGCGGATCGAGCCGGAGCACGATCACGGCGACCGAGGCGAACGCGGTGAGCGTGGCGGAGAGCGTGCCGGCGGCGCTCATGAGCTCGGCGGCGTCGATCTGGCTGTGCGCATCGTCGAAAGGCATCTGCGGCGTGTCGATGCCGAGATAGAAGCCGATGCCGCCGAGCAGCATCATCAGCAGCAGGAAGCCCTGCGTGGTGAGGGTGGGGATCGCCGAGCCGACATAGGCGCCGACGAACAATCCGCACGCGGCCCCCGCCATGGCAAGGCCGACGCGCTCGAACACATGGGCAGTTTTACGAAAACGAAAACGCATGGCCAGCCTCCGCGAGGCGTTGAGTGTGGAGAGGTTAGGCCAGTTTTAAGGGGCGTGGAAGGTGAGGAGGTTTACGGATGCGTGAGGGGTGGCAGCGCGCGCACCCCACTCGCTCTCACCTCGCCCCGAACGTGGTCTTGCCGAACAGCGCCTTTTGCGTGGACGGCTGCGAGCGCCAATATTGCGGCGGCGCCTCGACCACGCCGCCGAGCTCGGCGGCGGCGTGCCAGCCCCAGCGCGGATCGTAGAGCAGGCCGCGGGCGAGCGCGACCATGTCGGCCTTGCCCGACGCGACGATCTCCTCCGCGTGCTTCGACTCGGTGATCAGGCCGACGGCGATGGTGGGCAGGCCGGTCTCGCGCTTGATCGCCTCTGCAAACTGCACCTGATAGCCGGGGCCGAGCGGGATTTTCTGCAGCGGCGAGACGCCGCCGGAGGATGCATCGATCCAGTCGACGCCGCGCGCCTTGAGTGCGTTCGCGAATTCGATGGTCTGTGCCAGATCCCAGCCGCCCTCGACCCAATCGGTCGACGACACCCGCATGCCGACCGGCTTGCCGGCGGGGAACGCGGCGCGCACCGCCTCGAACACCTCCAGCGGAAAGCGCATGCGGTTCGCGAGGCTACCGCCATATTCGTCGGTGCGCCGGTTCGAGATCGGCGACAGGAATTGATGCAAGAGATAGCCATGCGCGCCATGCACCTCGATGGCGTCGATGCCGAGCCGCGCGGCGCGCTTTGTGCTGTCGACGAAGGCCTCGCGGATGCGCTTCAAGCCCGCGGCATCGAGCGCGAGCGGCGCGGCCTCGCCCTCCTTGTGCGGCACCGCCGACGGCCCGACCGTCTGCCAGCCGCCCTGCTCGACCGGGATCAGCTGGCCCCCGTCCCAGGGGCGGGCGCTGGAGGCCTTGCGGCCGGCATGGGCGAGCTGCATTGCGATCGCGGTGGAGGAATGCTTGCGAACCGAATGCAGGATCGGCTTCAGCGCGGCCTCGCAGGCGTCGCTGTAGAGCCCGAGGCAGCCCGGCGTGATACGGCCGATCGCCTCGACATGCGTCGCCTCGATGCAGAACATCGCCGCGCCCGACAGGCTGAGATTGTTGATGTGGGTGAAGTGCCAGTCGGTGGCGACGCCGTCATCGGCCGAATATTGGCACATCGGCGACACCACGAGGCGGTTCTTCAACGTCAGGCCGCGCAGCTTGATCGGGGAAAACAGGACGGACATGCGGGAAGTTCCGGGGGATGGAGGGAGATGGGATCAGTGTAGTGGGCGCGCGGCGGATTGCTAGCGGGGCGCGGGAATGGCGGGTCGCCTGTTCGTGCATTCCGGCAATGGCTTGATGGTCAGCTGCGCCATAGACTCCGCCGTCATCCCGGGGCGCGCCTCGCGCGCCCCGGGATGACGGCGGAGTTTGCCGCAGGGCAGTGCCGGCTACTCCGCCAGCGTGAATTGCAGCAGCAGGGTTCGCTGCAACATCGAGAAATTGTCGTCGGAGATCAGGGTCAGCACCGTCTCGCCGTCGGCGGTGACGTGGGCGTCGATGCCTTCCATGTTGTCGATCTCGTGGCCGAGATCGGCGGCGAACAGCGTCAGGCCGTCGACGACGGCGCCCGGCGCGATTCCCTTCAGCGGGATTGCGCGGATGCGGATGTTGACGCCGGTGAACCAGGAAAATTTACGTTCGAGGATGAGCAGATCGCCCGAGGGCAGCAGCACCGCGTCGCTGATGTCAAAATTCTCCGAGCGCCGCACGCTGAATTGGCCGGGCGTCGAGCCGCCGATCAGGAAAGCGAGGAGGTTGCCGTCGGCATCGAGCCCGCGCTCGGAAAAGGCAATCAGCGTGCCCGCGAGCGGCTGGGCCTGGCTCTTGCCCGCTCCCTGCGCTTTGGGCACGACGACCATCGCCTCCAGCCCCTTGTTGTAGGGCAGCTTGCGCAGGGCCGGTGGGACGGCGATCACTTCGCCGCGGGCGCCCGTGGCGCCCTTGGCGAAATCATAACGCAGGATCTGATTGACGCGTTCGAGCCCGACATAGACGAGGTTGCCGTCGCGCGCGAGCGACTCGGTATCGTACCAGAGCCGCTTCTCGGTGATCGGCCGCCCGTCGGCGCCCAGCACCGGCGCGGCCTCGACATCGGTGAGCCCGACCATCTCGCGGCCGGAATAGCGGATGCTGCCGGTGAACCAGCCGCCCTGATCGGAGATCGCAAGAAAGCGCTCGCCCTTGCCGTCGAGGAAGCGGAGGCCCGACAGCCCGCCGAAGCCGCGATAGGGCGAGGTCAGCACCAGGCCGCTCCGAAAATCCAGCGAGCCGAAGCGCGTGCGCGAGCGGTCGCGCGGCTCGAAATTGGCAATGCTACGCGCGTTGACCTCGACGCTGACCGGCGCGGTGACGGCATGCTCGAGCTGGAGGGCGCGCGGCGGCGGCTCGGTCTTGGGCTGCAGCTGCGCCTGCGCCAAGCGCGGCAACGCGAGAGTGGAAAATCCCGCCGCCGCGAGGCTGACGAAGCTGCGGCGGGATGGATGCGTGCTCACGAATGCAATTTGCGTCGCGGGCGACCGGCCGCTTGCGTTGGCGCCGTGTTGGTCTCGCTGAAGAGCTCGGCAAGCTTTTCGGTGATCGCGCCGCCGAGTTCTTCCGCGTCCACGATCGTTACCGCGCGGCGATAATAGCGCGTCACGTCATGGCCGATGCCGATCGCGATCAGCTCGACCGGCGAGCGGGTCTCGATCTCCTCGATGATGTGGCGCAGATGCCGCTCGAGATAATTGCCCGGATTGACCGACAACGTGGAATCGTCGACCGGCGCGCCGTCCGAGATCATCATCAAGATCTTGCGCTGCTCGGGCCGGCCGAGCAGGCGCTTGTGCGCCCAGTCCAGCGCCTCGCCGTCGATGTTCTCCTTCAAGAGGCCCTCGCGCATCATCAGGCCCAGGTTTTTCCGCGCACGACGCCACGGGGCGTCCGCGGACTTGTAGATGATGTGGCGGAGATCGTTGAGGCGGCCGGGATTGGCCGGCTTGCCGGCGGCAAGCCATGCCTCGCGCGATTGCCCGCCCTTCCAGGCCCGCGTGGTGAAGCCGAGAATCTCGACCTTGACGCCGCAACGCTCCAGCGTGCGCGCGAGGATGTCGGCACAGGTCGCGGCGACCGTGATCGGGCGGCCGCGCATGGAACCGGAATTGTCGAGCAGCAGCGTCACTACGGTGTCGCGGAACGTCGCCTCCTTCTCGTGCATGAAGGACAGCGGGTGATAGGGATCGGTGACGACGCGCGACAGCCGCGCAGGGTCGAGGATGCCCTCCTCGAGATCGAACTCCCAGGCGCGATTCTGCTGCGCCATCAGGCGGCGCTGCAGCCGGTTGGCGAGACGGGCGACGATGCCCTGCAGATGTGCGAGCTGCTTGTCGAGATAGGCGCGCAGCCGCTCCAGCTCGTCATGGTCGCAGAGATCCTCGGCGGCGATGACCTCATCGAACTTGGGCGCGAAGGCGTGATATTCCGGCCCACGCGGCTCGTTCCTGCCGTGCTGGTTCGGGCGCGTCGCCTCGCCCGGCGTCTCGTCATCACCGAGCTCGCCATCGTCGAAGGTGTCGGAGGTGGAGGCCTGCGCGCTTTCCATCGCGCTCTCGCTCATCTCCTCGCTGGTTGCCTGCGCCTGGTCGGCGCTCATTTCCTGCGCGGCGTCGGAATCGGGCGAGCCTTCGGCGCCGGACTGGTCGTTGTCGCCGTCCTGGTTCTCCTCGTTCTCGTCGTTGTCCTCGCTGTCGGCGTTGCGCTCGTCGCCAAGCTCGAGGGCCGACAGCAGGTCATGCACGGCATCGCCGAACTTGGTCTGATCCTCGAGCACGCCGTCGAGCCGGTCGAGCCGCTTGCCGATCTTGTCTTCGAGGATCGGTCGCCAGAGATCGACCATCTTCTTGGCCGCCGTCGGCGGCGCCATGCCGGTGAGGCGCTCGCGCACCAGCATCGCCAGCGCGTCCGCCAGCGGCGCGTCGGCGCGGTCGGTGATCTCGTCGAACTTGCCGCGGTGGAAATGGTCGTCGAGCATCGCGGTGAGGTTCTTGGCAACGCCCGCCATGCGGCGCGCGCCGATCGCCTCGACGCGGGCCTGCTCCACCGCCTCGAACACGCCGCGCGCCTGCGGATTGCCGGGCATCAGCTTGCGGTGAACCTTGGGATCGTGACAGGCGAGCTTGAGCGCGATGGAATCGGCATGGCCGCGCACGATCGCGGCGTCACGCTTCGTCATCTTGCGCGCGGGCTCAGGCAGCCGCGCCTTGCCGGGCGCAAGGCCCGGGCGCTCGGCCGCGAAGGAGACGTCGAGCTCGGGCGCCTTTGCGATCGCCTTCAGACAGGAGGCGACCGAGCGCTTGAACGGCTCAGTCGGTGCTTCCTTGTTGCTGCGGAATTTGGAGTTGGAGGCGGTCATCTGACCCTATCTGTCGTCCCGGCGAAGGCCGGGACCATAACCACCGGCCGCTCTTGTGTCAGGAAACTATCAGCGTCGCTTCAATCGAGACATCACGCGGTATGGGTCCCGGCCTTCGCCGGGACGACACACCGTGAGAGATCAGCTCAGCGCGACGTTGATTGCCGATTCCGGCAGCTCCGCATTGAAGCAGCGCTGGTAGAACTCGGCGACCAGGGGCCGTTCGAGCTCGTCGCATTTGTTGAGGAAGGTGACGCGGAAGGCGAAGCCGATATCGCCGAAGATGTCGGAGTTTTCCGCCCAGGTGATCACCGTGCGCGGGCTCATCACCGTCGACAGATCGCCATTGGCGAAGGCGTTGCGGGTGAGGTCGGCGAGGCGCACCATTTTGTTGACGATGTCGCGGCCCTCCTGCGTGCGATAGTGCTTGGCCTTGGCCAGCACGATCTCGACTTCCTCGTCGTGGCTGAGATAGTTCAGCGTGGTGACGATCGACCAGCGGTCCATCTGGCCCTGGTTGATCTGCTGGGTGCCGTGATAGAGGCCCGAGGTGTCGCCGAGGCCGACGGTGTTGGCGGTGGCGAACAGCCGGAACGCCGGATGCGGCTTGATCACCTTGTTCTGGTCCAAGAGCGTCAGGCGGCCCGAAACCTCCAGCACGCGCTGGATCACGAACATCACGTCCGGGCGGCCGGCGTCGTATTCGTCGAACACCAGCGCGACGTTGTTCTGCAGCGCCCAAGGCAGGATGCCGTCGCGAAATTCAGTGACCTGCTTGCCGTCGCGGACCACGATCGAGTCCTTGCCGACGAGGTCGATACGGCTGATGTGGCTGTCGAGGTTGACGCGCACGCAGGGCCAGTTCAGACGTGCCGCGACCTGCTCGATATGGGTGGATTTGCCGGTGCCGTGATAGCCGGTCACCATCACGCGGCGGTTCCTGGCAAAGCCCGCGAGAATGGCCAGCGTGGTGGCGCGGTCGAAGCGGTAATCGGAATCCACTTCGGGCACATGAGGATCGACTTCGGAATAGGCCGGGACTTCGAGATCACTGTCGATCCCGAACACCTGGCGCACCGACACCTTCATGTCGGGCAGGCCGGAAACTTCCTCAACTTTGGACAGGGCGGCGGTCGTCATCAATCCTCCGAGGTCCCGGGCGGTCCCGAAACCGGTATTCGCACGTTGGCTGCGGCTGGGTGCTGAAAATCAACCTATCAGAGACAACGAGCCGGCAGAAGCCCGCCCACCAATCAAAGTTCCGTTGTCTTTTCATTTAGATAGGCAAGGAACGCAGTTTTTGGAGGGCTGCCTTGCGAATCACGCCGAAATTCGGGCGGGTCGGCCCCAATCCGTGCGAATGGTACTTTGGCCGTATGCAGTTACTTATGTAGGGTCCGAAGCCCTCATGCTCCAGCCCTTCAAGAGACGACGTGACGTCCTTCCTCGATCCCCTCATCGCCTTCGTTTCCGCCCATGCGTGGCTGGCCTATCTGACCCTGTTCCTGGCGGCGCTGCTCGAAGCCGTTCCGGTGGTGGGATCGGTGATCCCCGGCTCGACCATCATCCTGGCGCTGAGCGCCCTGATCCCCGGCGGCGAATTGCAGCTGCCATGGGTGCTCTTGGCGGCCGCAACTGGTGCCGTACTCGGCGACGGGGCGGCCTATTGGATCGGGCACAGGCGGCAGCGCGAGATCCTCAACACCTGGCCGCTGACCAATTATCCACGCGTGGTCGCGGAGAGCGAAAACTTCTTCAACCGCTTCGGCACCTGGGCCGTGTTCTTCGCCCGCTTCGTGCCGCCGATCCGCGCCTTCGTGCCCGTGACCGCCGGCGCGCTGGGCATGGCGCCCACGAAATTCTATGCCGTGAACATCCCGGCGATCCTGGCCTGGGCGCCCGCCCATGTGCTGCCGGGCGTCTTGGCCGTGTCGGCCCTGCATGAATATGCCGGGCTGCATCATCATGCGCATGTCGGCAAGCACATCTGGATGCTGACCGTTGCAGGGGTTGCGATCGTGCTGGGCGTGGGGATGTGGATCTATCGCCGACGGTATGGCGGCGCGACGGCCAAGCCGCAGGTTTAGGCAGACGCCACATCACAACCGTCGTCCCTGCGTTCGCAGGCACCGAGTTTGTGCGAGAGCATCGCACCCATGACATCCGTGTGATTGACCTGCTCCACCGCTAGCGGCACGTTGGCCCGGATCCTCGCGCCCGCCACCCCATGTTCACCATCGCCAGCCTCTGGATTCCCTTCACCATCGTTGCCGCGCTCGGGCAGGTCGCGCGCAATGCGATGCAGCGGTCGTTGACGAAGCCGCTGGGGACCTGGGGCGCGACCAATATCCGCTTCCTGTTCGGCTTTCCGTTCTCGCTGCTGTTCCTGGGGCTGGTGCTGCTCGCGACCGGCGATCATCTGAGCCCGCCGCCAGCCGTGTTCTGGCCATGGCTGCTGTTGGGCGCGCTCAGCCAGATCGTCGCCACCGGGCTGATGCTGCTCGCGATGAACGACCGCTCGTTTGTCGTGACGACGGCCTACCTGAAGACCGAGGCGATCCAGACCGCGATATTCGGCTTCGTCTTCCTCGGCGATCACCTGACCTGGCTGAAGGTGCTCGCGATCATGATCGCCACCGTCGGCGTCGTCATCACCGCGCTCCGCCCCGGCGGCGACAAGAGCTTTGCCGAGCTGAAGCCGACCATCACCGGCCTCGTTGCCGCGGCGGCCTTCGCGCTGTCAGCGGTCGGCTTTCGCGGCGCCATCATCAATGTGCCCGACGTGTCCTTCGTGACCGCGGCGTCAATTACGCTGGCGCTCGGCCTGTTCGTGCAGACGCTGGTGCTGACGATCTACCTGCTCTGGCGCGCGCCGGACGTGCTCCGAGGAATCCTCAGGTTATGGCGACCGTCGATGCTCGCGGGCTTCATCGGCGCCTTCGCTTCGCAATTCTGGTTCCTCGCCTTTGCACTGACGGCGGCCGCCAACGTCCGCACACTCGCCTTGATCGAGGTGCTGTTCGCGCAAGCCGTGGCGTATTACTCGTTCAAGCAGCCGATCGCGCCGCGCGAGCTTGCAGGCATTGCGCTGATTGTCCTGGGCGTCGCTGTGCTGGTGGGAGCTTAATTCCGGTCTTCCGGCAGCGTCGGCAGCGGTGAGACCTCGATGCCTTCGTCGATCAGCGACTTCGCCTCTTCGGGCGAGGCTTCGCCATAGATTGGGCGGTGCTCCTTGTCGCCGTAATGCATGGCGCGGGCTTCGTTGGCGAAGCGCTCACCGACATTGTCGGCGTTCTTGACGATGTGGTCGCGCAGCTCTTTCAGCTTGGCGCGCAGCTCGCGCTCCTGCGCCATCAGCAGCGAGGTCGGCCCTGACGGCGCAGCCTCGGGCGTGGTCGCGGCCACGGGCTCCGGCGGCGGCGTGGCGCGACCGCGCCCCTTCTTGCCGACGATGCGCGGCGCCATGATCGCCTTGTCGACCTTGGCTGAGCCGCAGATCGGGCAGGTCACGAGCTTGCGCTTCACCTGCGAATCATAGGCCGACGAGCTCTGGAACCAACTTTCGAAGGCGTGATTGCGGTCGCAGTGGAGCGCGTAGCGGATCATGCCGAGCCCCGCACGAGGTGCAAATGGTCCGGCCCGGCCTTGGGATCGGAGACGCCGAAGCGGCGGCCGTGCTGGAGCGAGGGAATCGCCCGGCGCGCGGTCTCGACCTTGGCCGGGTCGATCCTAGCCATGATGATGCCCGGCTCGACATCGCCTTCGGCGAGGATCTCGCCCCAAGGATCGACGATCAGCGAATGCCCGTAGGTCTCGCGCTTGTTCTCGTGGGTGCCGGCCTGCGCCGCGGCGAAGACGAAGCAGCCGGTCTCGATCGCACGGGCTCGCAGCAGCACGTGCCAATGCGCTTCACCGGTCTTGCGGGTGAAGGCGGACGGCACGGTGATGAAATAGGCGCCGCTTTCTGCGAGCGCACGGTACAGCGCCGGGAAGCGCAGATCGTAGCAGATCGTCAAGCCGATGCGGCCCCAGGGCAGATCCGAGATCACGGCGGTCTCGCCCGGCTGGTAATTGGCGGATTCGCGATAACTCTCGCCGTCCGGCAGCTCGATGTCGAACATGTGGATCTTGTCGTAGCTCGCGAGCACATTGCCCTCGGGCCCGATCAGGAAGGAGCGGTTGACCGCCTTCTCCGGCGAGAAGCGCAGCGCCAGCGAGCCGACATGGAGGTGAATCTTCAGCTCCGCCGCGAGCGCCCGGTAGGCCTTCAGCGAGGCATCGTCCTCTTCGCTCTGGAGATGCTCGAACAGCGCCTTGCGGTTCAGCTGCATCATGTTGCTGACTTCGGGTGTCTGCACGTAATCGGCGCCATCGGCCGCAGCCTGCCGGATCAGCTTCGTAGCCTGCTCGAGGCTCGGCCCGGGCATCAGGCCGGTGCGCATCTGCACCATGGCGGCGGTGAACGTGCGGTTCTCGCTCATGATACCGCCTTCACGCTTTCGAGCATGCCATCGAGCTTGCCTTCGCGATCGAGCGCATAGAGGTCGTCACAGCCGCCGACATGGGTGCCGCCGATCCAGATCTGCGGGAAGGTCGAGCCCTGGCCGGCGCGGCCGTACATTTCCTGGCGCCAGGACGGGTTCTTGGCGACGTCGAATTCGGTGAAGGTCGCCTTCTTGCGGGTCAGCAGTGACTTGGCGGCGGAACAATAGCCGCAGCCCGGCCGGGTGTAGATCTCGACAGCAGCAGTCATTCGTCTGGCGCTCTCATGTCATGAATTCATTGAATTATATGGGACGGGGCCCGCTCTCGACAACCCGGGCAAAGACCAGCACGTCGACCTGGGCCGCCTTGGCGCGGAGCAGGGCCCGCGCGCAGGTGTCGAGCGTAGCCCCTGACGTCAGGACATCGTCGATCAGGACAACGCGGCGGCCCTGGACCTCGGCCTGACGGTCGGGAGATACCTGAAATGCGCCCTGCACATTGGTGGCGCGCTGGGCCCGCGACAGGCCGATCTGCTGCTCGGTGGCGCGCACCCGCCGCAGCACGTCGCCCCGCACCTTGATCCCGCTCTGCCGCTCGATGACACGCGCGAGCGCGCCCGACTGGTTGTAACGGCGCCGCCAGGCCCGCCGCCAATGCAGGGGCACGGGCACCAGCATGTCGGCGCCGGTCAGCAACTCGCGGCCCGCGCGCGCCATCCAACGGCCCATGGCCGGTGCCAGATCGGTACGGTCCTGATATTTCAGCGCATGCACCAGCATGCGCGCGACGTCGTCGTAGCGTACCGCCGCGCGGGCGCGCTGGTAGGTCGGCGGGCTCGCGATCGCCTCCATCGACAGCATCTCGGGGCCGGGGTCGTAAACGAAGGGAATGCCGAGCCGCGGGCAATAGGGCCGCTCGATGAACGACAGCCGCGCCCAGCAGGAAGCGCAAACGCCCTCGCCATCGACCGGCTCCCGGCACGATACGCACTGTGTCGGCAGGGCGATGTCGAGCGCGAGCCGCGCCGCCCGCGCCAGCACGTGGCGGCCGGCCGTCCACGCGCTCCGCAGCGGTGCGGCGATGGAACGGATGGGGGGAGCGTCGGCTTCCATGTGGGGAGGCTAACGCTGCACGCAGCGGATTGCCAGAACTGTGGAGATCGGCGTAACCAGCGGCATGGTCCGGACCGCTCAAATCCCGCCCGCCTTGTTTGATCGTGCCTTGCTGCAGAGGCGGCAGCAGCGCGCCCAGGCCCAAGGCGCGGTCACATTCCTGCTCGAGCGGGTCGCCGAGGACATGTCCGACCGCTTGGCAGCGGTGATGCGGGAGTTTCAAGCTCCCGCCGACCTCTGGACGCCCGGCGCGGGACTGGCGGCGTTGCGCACGCGGCTTCCCTCCATCGAACACATCGCGCTCGACGCGGCCGGCGCGGAGAAGTTGCCCCTCGCGCCTGAGAGCCTCGATCTCGTCGTCTCGGCGCTGGCGCTGCAATACGTCAACGACCTGCCGGGTGTGCTCGCGCAAATCCGCCGGGCACTCAAGCCGGACGGGCTGCTGCTTGCTGCCATGATCGGCGGCGACAGCCTCACCGAGCTGCGGCAGGCGTTTGCCGCGGCGGAAGCCGAATGCGAGGGCGGTGTGTCGCCGCGCGTGGCGCCGTTCGCTGACCTTCGCGACATCGGTGCGCTATTGCAGCGGGCAGGCTTTGCGCTGCCGGTGACCGACGTCGACCGTGTCGTGGTGCGCTATGCCAATGCGTTCGCCTTGATGCAGGATCTCCGCCGCATGGGTGCGGCAAATGTGCTGATCGAGCGGCGCCGCACACCGAGCCGGCGCGCGACGCTGCTGCGCATGGCCGAGATCTACGCCGAGCGTTTTGCCGATGCCGACGGCCGCATCCGTGCGACCTTCGACATCGTCTGGCTCTCGGGCTGGGCCCCGCATGCGAGCCAGCAGCAGCCGCTGAAGCCGGGGTCGGCGAAAGCGAGCCTGGCGGAGGCGGTGAAGAAGGCGGGGAAGGAGTGATCTTTCTCTTCCGTCATGGCCGGGCTTGTCCCGGCCATCCACGTCTTTCAGGCTGGCACGAAGGCCGTGGATGCCCGGGACAAGCCCGGGCATGACGCCAGAGAGCGGTACCCTTCGACCTCACATCAACAAATCGATCAGATGCGGGATCAGCGGAATGTCCGCGGGCGGCATCGGGTAATCGCGCAGCTTGTTGGCGCGGACCCAGGCAAGGTTCTGGCCCTCGCGTGCGGTGACCAACCCCTCCCAGCGCCGGCAGATATAGAGCGGCATCAGCAGATGGAAGGTCTCGTAACCGTAGCTGGCGAAGGTCAGCGGCGCGAGGCACGGCTCGGCGACGTTGATGCCGAGCTCCTCATGAAGCTCCCGGATCAGGCTCTGCTCCGGCCGCTCGCCCGGCTCGAGCTTGCCGCCGGGGAATTCCCACAGGCCGGCCAGGGCCTTTCCTTCCGGGCGCTGCGCGATCAGGACGCGTTTGTCGGCGTCGACGAGCGCGCAGGCCACCACCAGTGTCAGTTTGAGATCGGCCATGCGCGTCTGTCGCTCGCTGAGATCGTTTGCAACGGTTTGTTAACCTCGTTGCAGTCTACGTTTCCAAGGTCACCATAAGTCATATTTAATCCGCAGTTCCTAGAGTGGGAACTCTTTAAACCACTCCAGGCCACCTCATGCGCGCTGCGCCTTCGGTTCTCGTCCGCCGGTTCGTCCACGACCGGAGCGGCAATATCGCGGTGATTTTCGCGCTCGCCTGCGTTCCCCTGATCAGTGCGGTCGGCTGCGCCATCGACTATTCGCGCGCGACGATGATCCGGTCCAAGCTTCAGGCCGCGGCGGATGCCGCCAGTGTCGGTTCGATCGCCAAGGCTTCGCCCGCCTTCAAGGCCGCCGGCAACATGACTGCGGACGGCTCGATTTCGGTCGGCATCACGGACGCCACGAACATTTTTAATGCCAATCGCGCCAGTCAGTCCGGCTACACGCTGACCGGCCTCACGCCGACCGTGGTCAAGTCCGGCTCGACCGTCACCGCGACGGTTTCGTTCAACGCAACTTTGAACACCATGTTCCTCGGCGTGATCGGCAAGTCGGTGCTGACGTTGAGCGGCACGTCGAAGGCGACGGCCAGCATGCCGCTCTATATCGATTTCTACCTGCTGCTGGACAATTCGCCGTCGATGGGCGTCGGTGCGACCCCGGCCGACGTGCAGAAGATGGTCAACAACACGTCGGACAAGTGCGCTTTCGCCTGCCACGATCTCAAGGACAAGAACAACTATTACGACCTTGCCAAGAAGCTTGGCGTGACCACCCGGATCGACGTGCTTCGGAGCGCCACCGAGTCCTTGATGGATACGGCAAACGCCACCGAGACCTATTCAAACCAGTTCAGAATGGCGATCTATGATTTCGGCGGCTCTGCAAGTTCGCTCGGCCTGCGCAGTCTGTTTTCGTTGTCGGCCTCTCTCTCCAGCGCCAAGGCGGCGGCCGGCAAGATCGACTTGATGTCGGTGAACGGCCAGAACGAGAATCACGATCAAGATACCCCATTCACCGCGGTCTTTCCCGCGATCAACGGCGAGATCAGCTCCCCCGGAAGCGGCACGTCGGCCAGTCCGCTCAAGTATCTGTTCTTCGTGTCCGACGGCGTGGCCGATGAGAGCAACACCGGATGCCTGAAACCGCTCTCGGGCAGCACGCGGTGCCAGTCGCCGCTCAACCCTGCGCTTTGCAAGACGATGAAGGATCGCGGCGTCAAGGTCGCGGTGTTGTATACGACGTATCTCGCGCTGCCGACCAACCCCTGGTACATGAAGTGGATCGATCCGTTCAATGCCGGCCCCTATGGCCCGTCGCCGAACAGCCAGATCGCACAGAACATGCAGAGCTGCGCTTCGCCGGGCCTGTATTTCGAGGTCAGCCCGACGCAAGGCATCGCGGACGCCATGAACGCGCTGTTCAAGAAGGCGGTCGCGGACGCGCGGATCTCCGGATGATGGCGCTCACCTCTCCCCGTAAGAACGGGGAGAGGAAGGCCTACGACCTGTAGTCCCCGTTGATCGCCACATATTCCTTGGTGAGGTCGCAGGTCATGACGCGGTCGCGGCCTTTGCCAAGGCCGAGCGAGACCAGAATCGCGATCTCCGGCGCCTTCATCGCTTCCGACACCTGCGCTTCGTCATAATCGGGATCGCGCGCGCCGCGCTTGGCGACGCGGATGCCGTTGAACGAGATCGACAGCTTGTCGCGATCGGCCGGCTCGCCGGCCTTGCCGACCGCCATCACCACGCGGCCCCAATTTGCGTCTTCGCCCGCGATCGCGGTCTTCACCAGCGGTGAGTTCGCGATCGACATCGCGATCTTGCGGGCGGAGGCCTTGGTCTTGGCGCCCTCGACGGTGATCTCGACCAGCTTGCGCGCGCCTTCGCCGTCGCGGGCGACCTGCTCGGCGAGATTGGCGAGCACCTGGTTGAACGCCTTGACGAAGGCCTTCAGGCGCGGGTCGCTGGCGCGGCTGATCTTCGGCGCGCCGTGCTCGGCGGCGGCGCCGGTCGCAAACGCCAGCAGCGTGTCGGAGGTCGAGGTGTCGCCGTCGATGGTCACGGCGTTGAACGTGTCCTCGACGCCGCTCTTGAGCAGCGCCTGCAGCGCGGCGGGCGCGATCGGCGCGTCAGTGAAGATGAAGGACAGCATCGTCGCCATGTCGGGCGCGATCATGCCGGCGCCCTTGGCCATGCCGTTGATGGTGACCTTGGCCTTGCCGAGCTTGACTGTCGCGGTCGCCACTTTCGGGAAGGTGTCGGTGGTCATGATCGCCTTGGCCGCGGCGAGGTAATCGCCGGGCTCGGCGGCTTCGGCGAGGCGGCCGAGCACGCCGTCGAACTTGGTGGCATCCAGCGGCTCGCCGATCACCCCGGTCGAGGCCAGGAAGATCTCGCTCTCGCTGCAGCCGACCGCCTTGGCCGCGATCTTCGCCGTCAGCGCGGTGGAGGCGCGGCCGGTCTTGCCGGTGAAGGCGTTGGCATTGCCGGAATTGACCACCAGCGCGCGCGCCTTGCCGCCCTTCAGCTTGGCGCGGCACCATTCCACCGGGGCCGAGGGACACTTCGACCTGGTGAAGACGCCGGCGACGGCAGTGCCCTTGTCCATCACCGCGAGCAGCAGGTCGGTACGGTTCTTGTAGCGGATGCCGGCTTCAGCCGTCGCCAGACGGATGCCCGCGATCACGGGCATATCAGGGACGGTTTTGGGGGCGAGCGGAGAGACGGAGGAGGACATCGCGGGCGCCTTGGTAGGGTCTGGACATGCAGATGGCCGGGGGAGCCCCGGCCATTGCGACGTTAGATATACTTGGCGTCCGCGAAGTGACAGCGAATTCTTACTTCTTCGCCGGCGGCGCCATCTTGCTGTCGGACGGCTTCGCATCCGGCTTGGCGTCCTTCGACGCATCCGCCGCCGGCTGGTCCAGCCGCTCGACCTTGGCTTCGGTACGCAGCTTGGCGACATACTCGGCCTGGGCCTTGCGGGTCACGTACTGCTCGATCTGGGCCTTGACCTGCTCGAAATCGGGCGCCTTGCGGTTGCGCTTTTCCTCGACCTTGATGATGTGCCAGCCGAACTGCGACTTCACGGGGTCGGAGATCTTGCCGGGCTCCAGCGAGAAGGCCACGGCCGAGAATTCCGGCACCATCTGCTCCTTGGTGAAGAAGCCGAGGTCGCCGCCATCGGCGGAGCCGGGGTCCTTGGACTTCTTCTTGGCGAGCTCGGCGAAATCGGCCCCCTTCCCGAGCTCGGCCTTCACCGCCTTGGCCTCGTCCTCGGTTTCGACCAGGATGTGGCGGGCGCGCACCTCCTGCTCGCCGGTGATCTGCTTGGCGGCCTCCTCATAGACCTTCTTCATGGCGTCCGGCGTGGTCGCGGCCTTGCCCTCGCTGGCGAGCAGGCTGTCCATCAGAAGCCGGTTGCGGGCGAATGCCAGGCGCTTCTTGAACTCCTCGCCGTCGGCGATCTTCTTGTCTTCGGCAGCCTTGCTGACGATCTTCATGTCGATCAGGAACGACAGGACGTTCTCGTCCTTGGTCGCCGGGTCCATCTGGGCAAGGCTCGGCCCGAGTTCCTCCTCGGCCATGGTGACGTCGCTCTTCTTGATTTCCGCGCCATTGACCTTCGCCAGCACCGGATCATCGGCGGCCCGGAGCGGGCCCGCAAACGCCAGGGACAGCGCCAGAGCGAGGCTGCCAGCCAGGGCGGACGCGGAGCGGAAGCGCTGGGTTGCCGGGAACGAGGTGGTCATGGAAAATCCTTATGTTGAAGCAGGGGGCTGCTCGAGCGGGGCGGACACTCGCCCAATCAGGGGGGCTTGGCAACGCGAAAAGTCTGTCAAAATGATGAATTAGCCGCACTGCGCCCGCCGTTGACAAGGCCCCGACCGGGCCATATCTCTGCGCGGTCGCGACCATGGCGATGGCGTTTATTTTGCTGCGTTTTTGGCCGTTGAACCCAGACTTGCCCAATTCCCACCCATATGGCGGATGTCCCCCGCAGTCCGGGCTCTGACGCCGCGAAGCGTCACGGTGAGTTGATAGGCGGGCGGGTGACAACTTCTTAGGCCCAACGCGGTTGAATCGCGAACACAGGAACCTGGCATGATCGGCGCGCTCGCCCGCAAGTTTTTCGGCTCCGCCAACGACCGGCGGGTGAAGGGATATCAGTCCCGCGTCAACGCGATCAATGCGCTGGAGCCCGAGGTCTCGAAGCTCTCCGACGAGGCGCTCAAGGCCCGCACCGCGGAATTCAAGCAGCAGCTCGCGAACGGCAAGACGCTGGACGATCTCCTCGTCCCGGCCTTCGCCACCGTGCGCGAGGCCGCCAAGCGCACGCTCGGCCAGCGCCATTTCGACGTCCAGCTGATCGGCGGCATGGTGCTGCACGAGGGCGACATCGCCGAGATGAAGACCGGCGAAGGCAAGACGCTGGTCGCGACGCTTGCGGTGTATCTGAACGCGCTCGCCGGCAAAGGCGTCCACGTCGTCACGGTCAACGACTACCTCGCCCGCCGCGACTCCGGCTGGATGGGCCAGATCTACGGCTTCCTCGGCATGACCACCGGCGTGATCGTGCACGGTCTCGACGATGCCGAGCGCAAGGCGGCCTATGCCTGCGACATCACCTACGGCACCAACAACGAATACGGCTTCGACTATCTCCGCGACAACATGAAGTACCGGCTCGAGGACATGGTCCAGCGGCCGCACTTCTTCGCCATCGTCGACGAGGTCGACTCCATTCTGATCGACGAAGCGCGCACGCCGCTGATCATCTCCGGCCCGCTCGACGACCGCTCCGACTTCTACAACACCATCGACGGCTTCCTGCCGAGGCTCGACAAGACCGACTACGAGGTCGACGAGAAGCAGCGCACGGTGACGCTGACCGAAGGCGGCATGGAGAAGATCGAGACGCTGCTGCGCGATGCCGGCCAGCTCAAGGGCGAGTCGCTCTACGACGTCGAGAACGTCTCCGTCGTGCACCACATCAACCAGGCCCTGCGCGCTCACACGCTGTTCACGCGCGACAAGGACTACATCGTCCGCGACGGCGAAGTCGTCATCATCGACGAGTTCACCGGCCGCATGATGCCGGGCCGCCGCTATTCGGAAGGCCTGCATCAGGCGCTGGAGGCCAAGGAGCACGTCCAGGTCCAGCCCGAGAACCAGACGCTGGCCTCGATCACCTTCCAGAACTACTTCCGCATGTACGAGAAGCTGGCGGGCATGACCGGCACCGCCGCGACCGAAGCGGACGAATTGTTCGACATCTACAAGCTCGAGGTCGTGGAGATCCCGACCAATCTGTCGATCGCGCGCCTCGACGAGGACGACGAGGTCTATCGGACCCAGAAGGAAAAATATCAGGCCATCCTCGCCGAGATCGAGCGCGCCAATGCGCGCCTGCAGCCGGTGCTGGTCGGTACCGCCTCGATCGAGAAGTCGGAGGTGCTCGCCGAATTCCTCAAGAAGAACGGCTACAAGCAGATCGATTTCGGCAAGGAGGGCGCGCTCGACAAGCTCTATGCCGCCGCCCGCGCCGGCAAGCCGGCGAAACTGTTCGCGGTGCTGAACGCGCGCTTCCACGAGCAGGAAGCCTACATCGTCGCCGAAGCCGGCGTGCCGGGCGCGATCACGATCGCCACTAACATGGCCGGCCGCGGCACCGACATCAAGCTCGGCGGCTCGCTGGAGATGCGCATCCAGCAGGAGACTGCTGATATCACCGACGAGGCCGAGAAGGCCAAGAAGATCGAGCAGATCAAGGCCGATATCGAGCACTTCCGCGACATCGTGCTGAAGGCCGAGGAGACCGTCGAGGTCGAGCCGGCCAAGGGAAGCAAGCCTGCCAAGACCGTGAAGAAGCCCGGCGGCCTCTACATCATCGGCTCCGAGCGCCACGAGTCCCGCCGCATCGACAACCAGCTGCGCGGCCGTTCCGGCCGTCAGGGCGATCCCGGCCGCTCGAAGTTCTTCCTGTCGCTGGAAGACGACCTGATGCGCATCTTCGGCTCGGACCGTCTCGACAGCATGCTGCAGCGTCTCGGCCTGCAAGAGGGCGAGGCCATCATCCATCCCTGGATCAACAAGGCGCTGGAGAAGGCGCAGCAGAAGGTCGAGGCGCGCAACTTCGACATCCGCAAGAACCTGCTCAAGTTCGACAACGTCCAGAACGACCAGCGCAAGGTGATCTTCGACCAGCGCGTCGAGCTGATGAAGGACGAGAGCGTCGCCGAGACCGTCGCCGACATGCGCCACGCCTTCATCGACGACCTCGTCGCCAAGCACGTGCCCGAGCATGCCTATGCCGAGCAGTGGGACGTCGCCGGGCTCAAGGACGAATTGAAGCGCGTGCTCGATCTCGACCTGCCGGTCGACGAATGGGCCAAGGAAGAGGGCATCGCCGACGAGGAGCTGCTGACTCGCATCGAGACCAAGGCCGACGAACACATGGCGGCCAAGGTCGCGCAATGGGGTCCCGACGTGATGCGTTACGTCGAGAAGACCATCCTCTTGCAGACGCTCGACCATCTCTGGCGCGAGCACCTGATCATGCTCGACCATCTGCGCCAGGTCATCGGTCTGCGCGGCTACGGCCAGCGCGATCCGTTGCAGGAGTACAAGACCGAAGCCTTCAATCTCTTCCAGGAGATGAGCGCTCACTTGCGCGAGGCCGTCACGGCGCAGCTGATGCGCGTCGAGATCGTCCCGCCGGAGCAGGAGGCCCCCGTCCTGCCGCCGATGGAGGCGCACAAGTTCGATCCGAACACCGGCGAGGACGAGATGGCTCTCGCCAGCGTCACCCTCGGCGCCCAATCCACCGACGCGGCGTTGCGCGACCCGAAGAACCCGACGAGCTGGGGCAAGGTCGGCCGCAACGAGGACTGCCCGTGCGGTAGTGGCAAGAAGTACAAGCACTGCCACGGGCGGTATGCTTGATCGATGACCTCAAAACCCAGCGAACTCGCGGTGTTGTCTTGGCCCACGAGTTCGCCAGGCGTCGAATGCTTTCGATCCATATGATGCCTGCTGGTCTTCCGTTGCATAACGAATGGTAGGCGCACGCCATTGAGGATGGCTGGCGCACAATTGTCAGACGGTCCTTTATCCGTCACGCGCGGCTGAGCACGCTTCAGTCATCTGGCAACCCGCCTCAGCGCCTGTTCCTGTGATCACTCCGGAGTGCTGCTGCTTCTGCAGATGGCCGGCGGCCACTCGCTCGCGCGGCTGCGTCGCTGAAGAACTCTTCACCCGGAGAGCCAATGGTCAAAGCGCGGCATCGAGTCTCGGCGAACGCCCTCGGGTAGACCATCCAATTTTTTACCACTGCTCATTGTGATCTGGATCACCGCTACAGAGCTCAATCCGTGGTTTGATTGAATCACGAGACGTGGCCTGAAAATTGGGAGCCAGACAATGTCCAAACGCGCGCTGCCAACCGCCTTTTGTGTCCTTGCCCTGAGTTTTTACGCCTGCGGTTCCGCCCCTGCGAGCCAAGTGGGCGGATGGTGGGGCGGAACATGGTCGTGCAACATCGACGGCCGCCCGGCCCGGATGAAATGGGCCGCCGTCGATGACAGTCAGACAACCTGCAACGGCAACACTTGCACCAGCACTTCGGGAGCACGCTGGTCAGGCCGCTTCTCAGATAATGGCTCGCGATGGGTGAAGTTGACAAATCCACGCACCGGAACCCAGGGCGGCGTGTACTTCAACCATGCCGACGGCAACAAATGGTATCTAGCCAAGCCGGTCAGCAACAAGGCCGTGGGCTGGACGACATGGAATGGCCAACGCTATCGCCTCTCGTGCTGGCGATGATGCGCGAGTGCTTTCCTCTGGCTATGCATTGAAACGGCAGATGTGTGTGTGCGCTTCGCAAGGCGCCACGCTCCACTTCACGAGGTCTAATTCGAGCTGTCGATCAAGCTCTCCAGCAGCCGCTTGAGCTCGCTCGTCGACTTGTCGCCGTAGCTCTCCAGGATGTGCTCCTCCTGGTCGACCGCGAGCGAGTTGAGCTTCTTGCACAGCACCTTGCCGCGGTCGGAGATGAACATCAGCACCTTGCGGCGGTCGTTCGGGTCCTGCACGCGGTAGACCAGCGTGTCGGAGACCATGCGGTCGATCATCTTCGTGAGCGTCGGATGGTTGAGCAGCACGGCGTCCGCGAGCTCGCCCATCGAATGGCCCTCGCCGTCCGACAGCACTTTCAGGATGCGCCATTGCTCGACCGGCACGCCCTCCTTGCTCAACCTCAGTTCGAGCTGCCGGTTGATTTCCCGGTTGGCTTGCGCGAGCAGGTAAGCGAGGTGTTCGGTGATTGGGGAATTTTGTTTCGGCGGTTTTGCCACGGCTGAGACTTCGCCTTGACCCAAATGAGTGAATGTCTTGCAATCGATGCTGCATCTATATGCACTTCAATTCTTGAATATTCAATATTTTCAAAATAAGATCATTGCCCAACAAAAGGGCGGAAGCCGCGGCCGCCTGCTCAATGTGCTTTCAGGTCTGGCCTCAGACAGGAGTTGGCGTGCGCGCGACGGTGAACTTCCCGGCTCACGGCGGCTCGGCGTTACCGCCGTCCTTGCTGTTCAGGAATCTGTCGTCTTCGGCAGCTGGCGGTGCCTTGTCGCCGCACGGTGACGCCTTGTTCAAGCGCCGCGGCGTCAACAAGCTGCGCGTCGGCGGCTTCATCTGCTGCACCGGCTCGCCTGGCGTGTGGGGCCCGTGTGCCACGAACAGCGCGCAGCTTGCCGTCGCCGAGATCAACAAGCGCGGCGGCATTCTCGGCCGCGAGCTCGAGCTGTCGATCTACGATGCCGGCGGGCCGCTGGATGAGGTTCTGGACCGCGCCGAGCAGGCAATCGCATTCGACGAGGTCGATCTGATCGTCGGATTGCACACCAGCGCGGTTCGCGTGGGCCTCCGCGACGTCACCACACGCCACCGCATTCCCTATATCTACACGCCGGTCTACGAGGGCGGCGAGCGCACGCCCGGCGTGATGGCGATCGGCGAGACGCCGCGCTGGCAGAGCCGCCCCGCCATCCATTGGCTCGCGGACGTCAAGAAGGCCAAACGCTGGTACCTGATCGGCAGCGACTACGTTTGGCCCTGGCAATCGCATCGCGCGGTGAAGAACTACATCAAGGAAACCGGCGGCCGCGTCGTCGGCGAAGAGTTCGTCCCGCTCGGCGAAGACAATCACGGGCCGCATCTGGCGCGGATCCGCGCCGCCAAGCCCGATGTCGTGTTGATCTCGCTGATCGGTACCGACAGCATCACCTTCAACCGGGCCTTCGGCGAATGTGGGCTAGGCGCCACGACGCTGCGGCTCGCGGGCGCGATGGACGATACCGTGCTACTCGGCATCGGCGCCGACAACAGCGAGAACATGTTCTGCGCTTCCGGCTACTTCACCGGCACCGGCGCGCGCGCCAATGACGACTTCCAGAGCCGTTATCACGCGATGTTCGGGCCGAATGCGCCGCCGATCGGCTCGGTGGGGCAATCGAGTTACGAAGGCCTGCGCTTCCTCGAAGCCGTTGCGAACAAGGCTGGTTCGCTGGCGATGCGGCCGCTGCTCGCGGCCGGCCGCAACATCGTCTACAGCGGCGCCCGCGGTCGGGTTACCGTCTGCAACGGGCACGTGCGGATGCCGATGCATCTCGCCGAGGCCGACGGTCTCGATTTCAAGCTGATCAAGCCGCTCTGACCGCCTCGCGGCTAGACCGGCCGGCGCATTTGCAAAATAATACTTGAAAAGGAAAATATTTCCGTTTTGAATGTTTCGGCGAGGCCGCGGGTGCGTGCGTCGCGCCGGGGCGGCCACGCCCAACGTTGCAAAGAACTTCAAGGAGAGCGCCGTGACAGTTGCCCTTCCCACGCCAGCCCAACTTCGCAGTGTCGCCGAGCAATGCGGTCTTTCGCTCACCGATGACGACGTCGCCTCGTTCCGCGGTCTCATGCAGGGCTCGATCGAAGCCTACAATCTCGTTGCCGCGATGCCGGACGAATTGCCCGAAGTGAAATATCCGCGCACGCCGGGCTATCGGCCCTCGGCGGAGGAGAACCCGCGCAATGCCTGGTATCGCAAGTCGACAGTGAAGGGCGCCGCTAGCGGCAAGCTCAAGGGCAAGACCATCGCGCTGAAGGACAACATCATGCTGGCCGGCGTGCCCATGACCAACGGCTCGTCGACCTTGGAAGGCTATGTGCCCGATTTCGACGCCACCATCGTCACGCGCATGCTGGATGCCGGCGCCGAGATCAAGGGCAAGGTGCATTGCGAGCATTTCTGCCTGTCCGGCGGCAGCCACACCGGCTCCTACGGGCCGGTGCATAATCCGCACAAGATGGGCTACTCGGCCGGCGGCTCGTCGTCGGGATCGGGCGTCGTGGTCGCGCTCGGCGAGGTCGACATGGCCATTGGCGGCGACCAGGGCGGCTCGATCCGCATGCCGTCGTCGTTCTGCGGCATCTACGGCATGAAGCCGACCTGGGGCCTCGTCCCCTACACCGGCATCATGCCGATCGAGATCTATGTCGATCACACCGGTCCGATGACGGCAACGGTCGAAGACAATGCGCTGCTGCTCGAGGTGCTCGCCGGGGACGACGGCTACGATCCGCGCATCAAGGCTCCGAAGGTCGAGGAGTACACCAAGGCGCTAGGCCAGGGCGTCAAGGGCATGAAGATCGGCATCGTCAAGGAGGGTTTCGAACAGCCGACCGCCGAGTCTGCGGTGAATGAAAGCGTGCGCGAGGCCGCAAAGCGCTTTAGGGATCTCGGCGCCACGGTCGAGACCGTCTCGATCCCGATGCACCTGATGGGCGGGGCGATCTGGACGCCGATCGGCACGGAAGGCCTGACCCAGACCATGATGTTCGGCGACGGCTACGGCCTCAGCCGCGGCGATCTCTATTCGACCTCGCTGATGGATTTCCATCGCGGCTGGCGTCGGCAGGCCGATTCGCTGTCCGAGACCACGAAGCTGTTCATGATGCTCGGCACCTACATCAACAACAATTTCGGCCCTCGCTTCTACGGCAAGGCCCTCAACATCTCGCGCCGGCTGACCGCGGCCTACGACAAGGCGTTTGGGGATTACGACCTGCTCCTGATGCCGACGACGCCGATGAAGGCGACCAAGCTGCCGGAGCCCAATGCCAGCCGCGAGGAATATGTCGCCCGCGCGCTCGAGATGATCTCCAACACCGCGCCGTTCGACATCACCCACCATCCGGCGATGTCGCTGCCCTGCGGCATGGTCGACGGCCTGCCCGTCGGCCTGATGCTGGTCGGCCGCATGTTCGAGGAATCCACGATCTACCGCGCCGCCCATGCCTTCGAGCAGATCGGCGACTGGAAGAAGATGTGAGGAAACCTTTGCTTCAACTCGGCGGAAACGCAACGCATGGCTAACGCGTTCGTCGCGGCGTTCGAGATCCTGAGCTTCGGCGCGATCATCGTCCTGATCGTGCTGGGGCTCGGGATCATCGCCAGCATGATGGGCATCTTCAACTTCGCGCAGGGCGAGTTCGTCCTGCTCGGCGCCTACATCACCTATCTCGCTTATGCCAAGGGCCTGCCGATCTGGGCGGGCATGGTTGCAGCGCCTTTCGTCGTCGGCGCGCTCGGCTTCGTGCTGGAGGCGCTGATCATCCGGCGATTCTACGCCGCGCCGATCGTTGCCATGCTCGGCACCTATGCGCTCGGACTGATCATCCGCGAAGCCGTTCGCGGGCTGATCGGCGGCTTCTACCTCACCGTGCCGGAGCCGATCGGCGGCTCCATCGATATCGGCGCCATGCACATCTCGGCGTGGCGCTTCACCATCATCGTCATCACGCTGCTGGTGATGGGCCTCTGCTATCTCTTGCTGTCGCGCACCAGCTTCGGCCTGCGCGTGCGGGCGACCCTGGAGAACCCGTCGCTGGCGCGCGCGTCGGGCATTTCTACGCCGCTGATCTACGGCGCCACCTTTGCCTTCGGTGCGGCGCTGGCCGGCCTAGCCGGCGCCCTGATCGTGCCGGTGTTCAGCCTGTTTGCCGATCTCGGCCTGCGCTTCCTGATCCAGGGCTTTGTCGCGGTCATGGTCGGCGGGGTCGGCTCCTTCATCGGCCCGGTCGCGGGCGCCGGCGTCATCGGCACGCTGAGCGCGGCGCTGCCCTGGGTGATGGCACCCGTCGTTGCCGACGTCCTCGTCTTCGTGCTCGCCATCGTCTTCATCAAATTCCGTCCGCAAGGTCTCATCGCTGGAAAAGGGGTTTAATCACATGCTCGATCGTACTCAGCTCACGCGACGTCGTTTCCTGTCCAATTTCGCCTTCGCCTCCGGCGCGGTCGCGACCGGCGTCGGCAGCTGGGTGATCCCGGCGCCCTGGGCCAATGCGGCCGAGGCGCCGATCAAGGTCGGTATCGCCACCGATCTCACCGGCCCGATTGCGTACGCCGGCAACGCCGATGCCAACGTCGCCAAGATGGTCATCAAGGAGATCAACGGAGCCGGCGGCCTGCTCGGCCGTCCGCTCGAGCTCTACATCGAGGATACCGCATCCAACGAATCCGTCGCCGTCGGCAACGTGCGCAAGCTGATCCAGCGCGACAAGGTCGACATGGTCCTCGGCGGCATCACCTCCTCGATGCGCAACGCGATCAAGGACCCGATCGTGGCGCGCGGCAAGACCCTCTACATCTATCCGCAGCTCTACGAGGGCAAGGAGTGCACGCCCTATTTGTTCTGCACCGGCCCGACGCCGGCGCAGCAATGCGACGAGTTCATTCCCTGGCTGATCAAGAACGGCGGCAAGAAGTTCGCGCTGCCCAGCGCCAATTATGTCTGGCCGCACACGCTCAACGTCTACGCCCGCAAGGTGATCGAATCCAATGGCGGCGAGGTCGTGTTCGAGGAATATTACCCGCTCGACCAGGTCGACTTCTCCGCGACCGTCAACCGCATCATCTCCAACAAGGTCGACGTCGTCTTCAACACCGTCATCCCGCCCGGCGTCGGCCCGTTCTTCAAGCAGCTCTATGAAGCAGGCTTCCTCAAGAACGGCGGGCGTCTGGCCTGCGTCTACTACGACGAGAACACGCTCAACATCAACCAGGCCGCCGAGATCGAAGGCCTCGCCAGCTGCCTCGACTATTTCAAGGTGCTGACCAAGGAGAACCCGTTCGACGCCAAGATCCAGGCGGCCTATGAAAAGGATTTCCCGGGCAACTTCCTGTTCGCCGCCGGCAGCGCTGCCACAGGCACCTATCGCGGCCTCAAGCTGTGGGAAGCCGCGGTCAAGGAAGCCGGCAAGATCGACCGCGAGTCCGTGGCCGCCGCGCTCGACCATGCCAAGATCGCCGAAGGTCCGGGCGGACCCGCCGAGATGGTGCCGGGCAAGCGGCATTGCAAGATGAAGATGTACACCGCCGTCGCCAAGAGCGGAAACTACGAGATCGTCGGGCGCAGCAACGGCCTCGTCGATCCCAAGGAATGCTGATTCTTCGCCTCTCCCCTCTTGGGGAGAGGTGGACCCCGCCGTGATTGACACGGCTGCCTCTGACGATGTTGAACTCGGAATGCTGAAGCCGATGAGTGTGGTAAGAGAGGCCATCGTCGCCGACCCGGACGACGAAGTGGACGGTGCGATGGCTGAGGGCGCAGCGGCGAAACGGGCCAATGACGAGGTCAAGGCAAGACGAAAAATCCTGCCTGTCATCGAGGGCCTCGTGCTCCTCGCGGCGCTACTCGCGCCGCTGGTGCTGCAGGACTATCTCACGGTCTTCGCGACGCGCGTGATCATCCTCGCGCTGTTTGCGCTGTCCTTCGACCTGGTCTGGGGCTATGCCGGCATCATGAGCTTCGGCCAGGCGCTGTTCTTCGGCTCGGCCGGTTACGGCGTCGCCCTGCTCGCGCGCGACCTCGACATCACCAACATCTTCCTGGTGTTGCCGGCAGGCACGCTGATCGGCCTCACCTTCGCGCTGCTGCTCGGCGGCTTCCTGCTGCTGGGACGGCATCCCTCCAGCGTGATCTTCGTCTCGCTCGGCACGCTGACCGGCTCCTACGCCGCCGATCGGCTCGCGCGCGGCTGGTACTATCTCGGCGGCCAGAACGGCATCCCCTCGATCGCGCCGATGTCGCTTGGGTCATACGACTTCACGGAAGGCCCAGCGTTCTATTATCTCGTGCTCGGCATCCTCGTCGTGGTCTATCTGCTCTGCCGCTTCCTGGTGCGCTCGCAATTCGGCCTTGCGCTCGCAGGCCTGCGCGAGAACGAGCAGCGCATCGCCTTCTTCGGCTACAAGGCGCAGCATCTCAAAGCCATCATCTTCACCATCGGCGGCGCCGTCGCAGGCCTCGCCGGCAGCCTCTATGCCTTCCACGAAGGCTTCGTCTGGCCCAACATGGTGGGCGTCGTGGTTTCGACCCAGGTCGTGCTCTATGTGCTGTTCGGCGGCTCCGGCACGCTGATCGGTGCCGTCGTCGGCGCTGTCATCGTCGAGGGCGTCAGCTTCTGGCTCTCGGACAATTACCGCGAGATCTGGCCGATCATCCTCGGCCTGCTGCTCCTGCTCGTGATCTTGTTCCGGCCGCTCGGCCTGATCAGTTTTGTGCTCGGCGAGCGCGAACGCGTCGGCAGCTTTGGTGCCAAGCAAAAGGAGAGGCGCAATGCTCCTTGAAGCGGCCGGCATCAAGAAGGTCTTCGGCAAGCTCACCGCGCTCGACGGCGCAGCCCTCACGGTCGGCGAGAATGAGTTTCACGGCCTGATCGGCCCGAACGGCTCGGGCAAGAGCACGCTGATGAAGTGCATCGCCGGCGCCGAAGTGCCGACCCAAGGCAAGGTCTCCTTCGTCAACACCGACATCACCGCGTTCACGCCGACCGAACGTGCGCGCGCCGGCATGAGCCTGAAATTCCAGATCACATCCGTGCTGCCGTCGCTCACGCTCTACGACAACATCCTGCTCGCGCTGCAGGCGCAGTCCTCGCTGTTCGACCTCGTGTTCTCGCGCACGCGCGGTGCGTTGCACGACCAGGTCATGTCCATGCTGACGCAGTTCCGTCTCGCCGACCGCGCCTTCGATGCGGCCGCTGCGCTGTCGCACGGCCAGCAGCAATGGCTGGAGATCGCGATGGCGCTCGCTGGCAAGCCGAAGCTCCTATTGCTCGACGAGCCCACCGGCGGCATGAGCCTGGAAGAGCGCCGCGTCACCGGCGAGCTGCTGCAGCCGATCAAAAAACATTGCTCGCTGGTCATCGTCGAGCACGACCTCGATTTCATTCGCGACATCTGCGATCGCCTCACCGTGCTCGACCAGGGCAAGGTGCTGGCAACAGGCACGGTGTCCGAGATCCAGGCCAACACATCCGTCCAGGAGATCTATCTGCGCCGTGCCTGAATTTTTGGAAATCAAGCATCTCGATGCCGGCTACGGCCGCAGCCAGGTCCTGTTCGACGTCAGCCTCGGCATTCCCTGGCGCGGCGGTGTTGCCGTGCTCGGCCGCAACGGCGCCGGCAAGACCACGCTGATGAAGACCATCGTCGGCGAGCTGCCGGCATGGAAGGGCGAGGTCGCCTTCGACGGCCGTGACATCAGTCGCCGCGCCACCCAGGAGCGCGTCCGCGCCGGCATCGGCTACGTGCCGCAGGAGCATTCGGTGTTCGCGCGCCTGTCGGTGCGCGACAATCTCGCCGTCGGCTCGCTGGCTAAGAAGGATTCCTCCGCCATCGACCGCGTGCTGGCGATCTTCCCAAAGCTCGGCCAGCGCCTCGACCAGCCCGCCGGCACGCTTTCCGGCGGCGAGCGCAAGATGCTCGCGATCGGCCGCGCCATGCTCGGGGATCCAAAACTGCTGCTGCTGGATGAGCCCACCGAGGGCGTCTGGATCGGCGTCATCGAGGAGATCACCGAGCGCCTGATCGAGCTTGCCAAGAGCATCGCCGTCATCATCGTCGAGCAGCACCTCGACCTCGCTTTGCGAGTCGCCGACTACGCCTATGTGCTCGACCGCGGCCGCGTCGCGCTGCAGGGCGACGCCGGCGAGGTGAAAGGCAGTCCGGAGCTGATGCGGTATCTGGCGCCTTAGCGCGCGGCGCCCCTCGCACGGCGAAATATTCGGGTTGTTCAAGAGCTTCGCGGCATTCCATCGATTTTATTTCAGATCGGAACGA
Source organism: Bradyrhizobium sp. NBAIM01 (assembly GCF_020194115.1). Classification (NCBI taxonomy): domain Bacteria; kingdom Pseudomonadati; phylum Pseudomonadota; class Alphaproteobacteria; order Hyphomicrobiales; family Nitrobacteraceae; genus Bradyrhizobium; species Bradyrhizobium sp. NBAIM01. The sequence goes on from NZ_JADYVU010000018.1 coordinate 111,150, forward strand.
ATCTGTCGGGCCGCGTTGAATCCCGCATGTGTGCCGTTGCGTTGCGTCAGTCGGGACTATCGCGCCTAGCCGGCGCGCGGAAGATTCCGATTCCATCATACATCGTGCCATGCGATCCCACGCTACGCGAGAACCCGCCGCAAGGCAGCGGCTGGGTGTTCGAGATAAAAGCCGACGGCTATCGCGCGCAACTTCACCTGCAGGCGGGCGCGGCGACGGTCTATTCGCGCGCCGGATACGATTGGACCGAGCAGTTCTCGTCAATTGCAGCCGGCGCGCGAATGCTCAGAGCCGGGAGTGCGATCATTGATGGCGAGGCCGTTGTCTACGGCAGTAATGGCCGGCCGGACTTCCAGCAGCTGCGGCGCGAGCTCGGCGCCAAGCAGAGCCGCCGCATTCGCTATCACGCGTTCGATCTATTGTATCTTGACGGATACGATTTGCGCGGCGTCGGCTTTGTCGAGCGCAAGCAGCTGCTGCAGCGGCTCCTGAAAGAAGCGCCCGAGACTTTCATCTACGTCGAGCACGTCGAAGCCGACGGCGAGCAAATCCTTCGCCATGCTTGCAGGCTTGGCCTCGAAGGGCTGCTCGCCAAGCGCGCGGACGCTCCTTATCGCTCCGGACGGCAGGAAGCCTGGCTCAAGCTGAAATGCAAGAAGAGCGAGACGTTTCCGATCGTCGCATTCGTCGAAAAGCTGGGCGCGTACCCGCGCAAGGTGGCTTCGCTTTACGTCGGGCATCACGAGGATGGGCGCCTGCTTTATGCCGGCAAGGTCCGCACCGGATACACCGAGGCGACCGCGCGTGAATTGCGTGAACGGCTTGACCCACTGATCCGGCGCGATTCTCCGCTCGATCTGCCGGTAAAGAAGCCCAAGGCTACATGGGTTGAGCCCGTGGTGAATGCCGAGGTGGAATATGGCGCCCTGACCGACGATGGCCTGCTGCGTGAAGCCGTATTCAAGGGCCTGCGCGACGATCTTGCGCCGCGGAAGGTCAGGGCGCCCCGGTTGGTGCCTTCATCGGTCAGACGGCCGAAGCTCGGCGTTCCCAAAGAGAATATCCTGCAGCTGCTGCCCGATGCGATCGTGCCGTCCAAGGAAGAGCTCGCGCGTTACTGGAAGCGCGTCTGGAAGAAGGCGCTGCTGCATCTAGGACATCGACCGCTCAAGCTGGTGCGGCACGTGCACGGCACGACGTTCTATCACAAGGGGCCGCTGCCGAAGGACATTCCGCAAGCGGTGCACCAGCTACGCATCCGAAAGCGCGAAGGCGGCGAAGGCACGCGGCTTTGGGTGGACAGCCTTGACGGTTTCCTGGGACTCGTCGAGATCGGCGCAGTCGAATTGCATCCCTGGAATTCGACTGTTGAGGATTTCGAGCACGCCGATCGCATCGTGATCGACCTTGATCCCGGCGAGGGCGTCGAATGGGATGCTGTGATCGAGACCGCCCTGGAACTTCGCGCGCTAATGAGCCGTGAGGGGTTTGCGACTTGGCCCAAGTTGACCGGTGGCCAGGGCATTCATCTGACGGCGCCGCTTGAGGTGGCAATGCTGCACGATCAGGCGCATCGCGTGGCGCGCAGTCTCGTGGCCGATTTCGCATTGCGTCGGCCCGACCGCTACGTCCTCGCGGCCCAGGCCAGGCGCAGCGGCCGCATTTTTCTCGACTATTTGCGCAACGGCCGCGGTACCACCGCGATCGGCACCTTCTCGCCGCGGGCACGCGAGAACTTTCCCATTGCTGCACAGGTGACATGGAAGCGGATCGAAAGCGGCATAGTGCCCGACGCGTTCACGATTCACAGTCCCTACCGTGCGGTGCGGAGGAAAGAGCGATAATTGCGCGCTCGGGCGCTAGCCTACTTCACCGCCGAGAAGCGGCTGTCGAACGAGTTCGACTGCACCACCGGCGCGGCGCCTGATATCATCGGGGTGCTATCGCCCGCGCCGTCGCTCACCGATGGCTTCAGCGCCGGACGCGTCGCGGCAAGGCGGGTATCGGGCTTCGGCGGCTCGGCCGGCTTGGCGGCTGCTACGGCCGGCTTCGGCGTATCCTTCGCCGCCTCCTTGACTGAATCCTTGGACTTGTCATGTCCCGGCACGAAGCGGGTCACGGCGGCCTTGAGTCGCGAGGCGGCCGTGGCCGGCGTCGTGGACGTCTGGGCGGCCGGGGCCACGGACGCGGTGGCTTGCGGCGCAGGCGTCGCGGTCGCGGTGGTGTCGGCGGTGCCGAGCCCCATCTTGCGGCCGAGATTGGAGAAGAAGCCGCCGCTTTCAGATTTCGCAGCGGGCGACGCCGCGGCAACGCGGGTGCTCGCGGCAGGCGCGCTGACGGCGACCACCGGCTCTTCCCGCGGCGCCGGCGCACTTGCCACCGCATCGAGGTTCGGCTTGGGCGGGTTGACGTGGCCGGGGATCGTGCCCGGCGCCTTCGCCATGGCCAGCATCTGCAGCGTGGTGCCTTCGGCACTCTCGGACAGGCCGGTCGAGCCTTCCGGAATTTTGGCGGCGAACACCTTGTGCATGCCGCCGTCAATGCCGGTGTTCATCCGCGCCACCGGCGTGCCCTTGGCGACGAGCCTTGCATATTCCGTCTCGTCCTTGGCCTGCTTCTCGCGGACCGCGCTCGCGATCTCTTCGGGGATCACATAGGCCGGACATCTGGCGGAGGCGTCGAACACCAGATCGCGCTTGGCGTCCGCCGGCTTGGCGGCGTCGAACACGTATCTCTTCTCGCAGAAATCGACCTTCGGCTCCTGCCGCGTCACCTCGAAATGATCATAGCCTTCTTTGATCATCTTCCAGAACGGCATGTTCGGATTGTTCCGGTGCCTGGCCATGTTCACCGGCGTCATCTTGAACGGATAGGCCTGCAGCTGGAACGCCTTCTGGCCGCCGAAGAAGGACTCGCGGCCGAGCGAATAAATCTCCGCGATCTGCTCGTCCGTCATCGCGTAGCAGCCGCGCGACGAACAATCGCCATGCACCATCAGCTGCGAGCCGGTGCGGCCCAGCGCCTTGTCGAACGCGTTCGGGTAGCCGGTGTTGAACGAGAGGTAATAGGACGATTGCGGATTCATCTGGCTCGGATTGATCGAGTAGAATCCCTCCGGCGCCTGGCGGTCGCCTTCGCGCACCTTGGGGCCGAGATCGCCCGACCAGCGGCAGATCGGATAGGTCTTGAGCAGCGCGAACTGGCCCGAGCGGGTCTGCTTCCAGACCTCGAACTCGGCCTCCTGCTTGAACAGGCGGACCAGGATCGGCGATTGCAGGTCCATGTCCTTCTCGGCCATCGCGGCGATCAGCTTCGGCGGCACCGGCTGATTGGCCTTGGCGTTGGTCGCAAGCGAGACCTGATCGGTGTTGCAGCCGGCGAGCAGACCGCCGGCCGTCATCAGCGCAACCGAAACCAAGAGCGCGCGAGCAAGCGAACGAGAAATCAAGATGGACCCCACACCGTGCCGGGCATTGAAGCGCGAACCCCAATTATTCCGAAGCGCAATCCGACCGGTAAACCGACCCGCCGAGACGGGCCCGGTCAGACCCCGCTCCAGCGCTTATGCCCTGAAGCCATTGATTAAAATTCTAACCTCTGGGTCATGTGGTCGCAACCCGAGCGGGGATCACGAGGGCGTTGGCCCAGTGGCATGGTCAACGAAGACTAAATGGACGCGACTTGGGACGGAACTTGGGCTTTCGGGCCGAGGGGACTCAGATCGCCGATTTGGGCAAAAAAAGGGTTAACGCGGGGTTACGAGGACCCCATCGTCATTCCGGGGCGGTGCGAAGCACCGAACCCGGAATCTCGAGATTCCGGGTTCGCCCTGCGGGCGCCCCGGAATGACGTCCTGGAATGCTGAATCACCCCAGTTTCCGGCCGATATCGAGGAATTTCTGCCGCCGCTGCTTGCGGATGGCATCGCCGTCAAAGTTCCGGAGCTCGTCGAAGGCCGTGGCGATGGCCTCGCCGGTGGTGGCGATCATGGCGGCGGGGTCGCGGTGGGCGCCGCCGACCGGCTCCTTCAGGATCTGGTCGATCACGCCGAAGCGGAGCATGTCCTGGGCGGTGATCTTCATGTTGTTGGCGGCTTCCTGCGCCTTGGTGCCGTCGCGCCAGAGGATGGAGGACGCCGCCTCCGGCGAGATCACGCTGTAGATCGCGTGCTCGAGCATCAGGACCTTGTTGGCCGTGGTGATGGCGATGGCGCCGCCCGACATGCCCTCGCCGGTGATGATCGCGACGTTGGGCACGGTCAGCGCCAGGCACGCATCGGTCGAGCGCGCGATGGCTTCCGCCTGGCCGCGCTCCTCGGCGCCGATGCCGGGATAGGCGCCGGCCGAATCGGCGAGCGACAGCACCGGCAGGCCGAACCGCTCGGCCATCTCCATCAGCCGCACGCATTTGCGATACCCTTCCGGCCGCGCCATGCCGAAATTGTGCCGGATGCGGCTCTCGGTGGAATCGCCCTTTTCCTGGCCCATCACGCAGATCGGCTCACCGCGGAAGCGGCCGAAGCCGGCGACCAGCGCCTCGTCCTCGCCGAACTTGCGGTCGCCGGCGAGCGGGGTGAATTCGGTGATCAGGCCCTTGATGAAGTCGTTGAAATGCGGCCGCTGCGGATGCCGCGCCACAAGCGTCTTCTGCCACGGCGTCAGGTTCGCATAGAGGTCGGCCAGCGCCTGCGCCGCCTTGTCCTCGATCCGCCCGACCTCGTCGCTGATGTCGGTGCCGGTGGCGGCGAGCGCGCGCAATTCGTCGACCTTGGAGTCGAGCTCGGCGACGGGCTTTTCGAAGTCGAGATAGCTGCGCATCTGGTCTAGCATCAACTCAATATAGGGGGACGGGGCGCGAGAAGCGAAGCAAGTTGGGGCGGCGGAAAGAAGTGTAGCGTCTTCAATGGTTTGGCTTGTGTGCTGGTGCAGTCGGCCAAATCAGCCGTGAGGCCCCGGCTCTTTCCGCGGAGATGTGGCCGAAGTCAAGGCGGTTTCACCCTTTACCCGTAGCCCGGATGGAGCGCAGCGCAATCCGGGAAGGTCTGGCCGCGAGGAGGCGGCCCCGGATTACGCGTCGCTCCATCCGGGCTACCAGCAGCAACTACTTCTCCGCCAGCGGGTGCAGGTCGCGCACCAAGCTCTTCAGCCGCTCCTCGACCACATGGGTATAGATCTGGGTGGTCGAGATGTCGGTGTGACCGAGCAGGGTCTGCACGATGCGCAGGTCCGCGCCGTTGTGCAGCAGATGGCTGGCAAAGGCGTGGCGCAGCACGTGCGGGGAGACCAGGCGGGCCTGCAAGCCGGACGCAACCGCGAGCTCCTTGAGGTCGCGGGCAAAATGCTGGCGCGTCAGATGTCCGCTCTCGCCGAACGAGGGGAACAGCCATTTCGACGCGGCCACGCTGTTCTTCCTGTCGGCCTTTGCCGCTTCCGTGGCGGCGAGATAGTCCGCCATCGCCTGCCGCGAGGCGTCGTTGAGCGGTACCAGCCGTTCCTTGTTGCCCTTGCCGCGCACCACGATCATGCGGGCGTCGCGCTTGGCCGCCGAGCGCGGCAGCGCCACCAGCTCGGAGACGCGCAGGCCCGTGGCGTAGAGCACCTCGAGCAGGCAATAGAGCCGCAAGGCACGCAGCCGTTTCGACGGCGAGGCATCTTCCGCCTCGCTCAATTCCCTGGCGCGGCGGAGCATGCGGTCGACGTCGGCGATCGACAACACTTTCGGCAGGCCGCGGCCGCGCTTCGGACCTGACAGGATCGCGGCGGGATCGTCACCGCGGATGCGCTCGTTCAGCAGGAAACGGTAGAGGTGCCGCATCGCGGACAGCCGGCGGGCCACACTGGTGGATTTGAAGCCGCGGGTGTCGAGATCGACGAGATAGTCGCGCAGCGTCTGGGTCTCGGCATCCACGAATGTATGGCCGACGCGGCCCAGAAATTCCGAGAAATCGCTGAGGTCGCGGCGGTAGGCATCGAGCGTGTTGGGGCCGGCGCCCTGTTCCGCGGCGAGCATGTCGAGGAACAGGCCGATGAGCCTGGTGTCTGAGGGTTTGGCGGGCATGCCGGGAGGCTAGCTCCTATTTCTTGAGAAACTTGTCCGGCGGGATCGTCACCGTCATTTCCCGCGGCTTCGGGTTGACGAAGTTCGCCAGCGCGAAGACCACGCCATAGACGATGCCGCCGATCACGGCGACGACCGTCAGGAAGCGGAACAGGCTCGGCATCGTTCTGGGGTCTCGGGTCGGGGCGCGGCAGCCAAATTAACCAATGAAATCATCCAACATGTTCGCCGTTTCGTGGCAAGAGTCCTCTGGCGAGGGCCCCCATGGGGTCGTATAGGTGGCCAAAGCCATGCCGCATCTGGCGGCAGTTCGAGCGAGATCCAGTCGAGCGAGACGATGTCCGACGCCGCGTTGCCGCTTCCTGCTTCGCCCGAGGCCGACATCCTGTCGGCGCTCGGGGCGCGCTCGATCGTGCTCGTCGGCATGATGGGGGTGGGCAAATCCACCATCGGCCGCCGCCTCGCGGCCCGGCTCAGGCTGCCCTTCATCGATGCCGACACCGAAATCGAGGTGGCCCATGCCGGCATGACCATCCCGGAGATCTTTGCGGCCCACGGCGAGCCCTATTTCCGCGACGGCGAGGCCCGTGTGATCGCGCGGCTGCTCGAGGGCGGGCCGATCGTGCTGGCGACCGGTGGCGGCGCTTTCATGCGCGAGGAGACGCGCGCACGCATCGCGGCGAAGGCCATCTCGATCTGGCTGAGGGCGGACCATGACGTCATCATGCGCCGCGTGCGGCGCCGTGCCGACCGTCCGCTGCTTCAGACCGCCGATCCCGAAGGAACCGTGACGCGCCTTCTCGCCCAGCGCGAGCCGATCTATGCCAATGCCGACCTCACCATCGCCTCGCGCGACGTGCCGCACGACAGAATCGTCGAGGAATGCATCGAGGCGCTGCACGCCCGTCTCTGCGGCGGAGAGCCAGCCCAACCGCCTGCCGACATTGCGAGTGCGTCAAGATGACTGCGCCGTTGAAACATTCCGATCCCATCAAGGTCGACGTCGCACTCGGTGACCGCGCCTATGAGATCGTCATCGGCCGCGGCGTGCTGGCCTCGCTCGGCGAGCGTGTCGCCGCTCTGCGTCCCGGCGTGCGCACGGCCATCGTGACCGACCGCACCGTCGCGAAATACTGGCTCGAGCCCACTGAGGCGTCGCTCGCAGCCAGCGGTATTCCGACCTCGCGCATCGTCGTCGAGGAAGGCGAGATCTCGAAAACCTATGCCGGGCTCGAAAAGGTCAGCGAGGCCCTGATCGCAGCGAAGATCGAGCGCAACGATCTCGTCATCGCGCTCGGCGGCGGCGTGGTCGGCGATCTCGCCGGCTTTGCCGCGGCGATCCTGCGCCGCGGCGTCGATTTCGTGCAGGTGCCGACCTCGCTTCTCGCGCAGGTCGATTCCAGCGTCGGCGGCAAGACCGGCATCAACTCGCCGCAGGGCAAGAATCTGCTCGGGGCCTTCCACCAGCCGGTGCTCGTCATCGCCGACACCGCCGTGCTCGACACGCTGTCGCCGCGCCAGTTCCGGGCCGGCTATGCCGAGGTCGCCAAATACGGCGTGCTGGGCGACGAGGCCTTCTTCAGCTGGCTGGAGAAGAACCATGCCGACATCTCGAGGGGCGGATCGGCCCGCGAGCATGCGATCGCGACCTCCTGCCGGGCCAAGGCCGCAATCGTCGCGCGCGACGAGCGCGAGACCGGCGAGCGCGCGCTGCTCAATCTCGGCCACACCTTCGGCCACGCGCTGGAGGCTGTGACCGGCTTCTCCGACCGCCTGTTCCACGGCGAGGGCGTCGCCATCGGCATGACGCTGGCGGCGCAGTTCTCCGCGAAGCTCGGCATGATCGGCGAGGCCGATGCGGCACGCGTCGAGCGCCATCTGATCGAGGCGGGCCTGCCGACGCGCCTGCAGGACATCGCCGGCTTTGCGCAGGAAGGGCTTGCCGATGCCGACGCGCTGATGGCGTTGATGGCGCAGGACAAGAAGGTCACGCGCGGCAAGCTCACCTTCATCTTGCTGGAGGCGGTGGGCCGCGCGGTGATCGCAAAGGACGTCGAGCCGGCGCCGGTGCGCGACTTCCTGAAAGAGAAGCTCGCGCAGTGATGACGGGACCGTTCAGATCGGCCGCCCGCGAAACGGCGGGGACTGCCGGGGCGGTCGCGAGGCAAACATGAGTTCGATCTCGATCAATCTGCTGCTTGCGGCCCTCCTGCTCGCCGCCAACGCGTTTTACGTGGCGGCGGAATTTGCGCTGGTGAAGAGCCGCGGCTTCCGCGTCAAGGCCATGGTCGAGCAGAACCGCTTCGGCGCGCGCCTGCTGCAGACGATGATGGGGAACATCGAATCCTATCTCGCCTGCTGCCAGCTCGGCATCACCATGGCCTCGCTCGGTCTCGGCTGGATCGGTGAGCCGACGGTGTCTGCGCTGCTGAGCCCCGTCCTCAGCCCGCTCGGAATGTCGGAGGCCACGCTGCACTTCACCTCGTTCGTGGCGGGTTTTCTGGTCTTCTCTTCGCTGCACATCGTCATCGGCGAGCAGGTGCCGAAGACGCTTGCGATCAGGGAGCCGATGCCAGTGTCGCAGTGGATTGCCTATCCGCTGCATTTTTCCTACCTCCTGTTCTACCCGCTGAGCTGGTGCCTCAACACGGCGTCGAGCGCGATCCTCCGTCTGATGGGGGTGCAGGAGTTCTCGCAACACGAAATCCTGACGGATTCGGAGATCGAGGGCCTGGTCGAGGAATCGGCCGTGCACGGCAAGATCGAGAGCGGCGAGGCCGAGTACATTCACAACGTCTTCCGTCTCGGCGAGCTGACGGTGTCTGACGTGATGGTCCACCGCACGGCCATGGTGATGATCAACGCCGACCTGCCGCCGGAGGAGCTGGTGCGGGAGGTGCTGGCCACCGAATACACCCGCATTCCGCTGTGGCGGGACAAGTCGGAGAACATCATCGGCATTCTGCACGCCAAGGATCTGTTGCGCGCGATCCGCGCATCGGAGGGCGACACGTCGCGCATCGACGTCACCACCATCATGCTGCCGCCCTGGTTCGTGCCGGAGATGCGGCCGATATCCCAGCAGCTCAAGGCGTTCCGCCGCCGCAAGACCCATTTCGCACTCGTCGTCGACGAGTATGGTGAGGTCGAAGGCCTCGTGACGCTGGAAGACATTCTGGAGGAGATCGTCGGCGACATCTCCGACGAGCATGACGTGGTGGTCGCCGGCGTGCGCCGTCAGCCGGACGGCTCCGTCGTGGTCGACGGGTCGGTGCCGATCCGCGACCTCAACCGCGCCATGGACTGGCATCTGCCCGATGAAGAGGCAACCACGGTCGCCGGTCTCGTCATTCACGAGGCGCGCTCGATCCCCGACCGCGGCCAGAGCTTCACCTTCCACGGTTTCCGCTTCCGCGTCCTCCGCCGCGAGCGCAACCGCATCACCGCGCTCCGTATTTCACCGGTGACGCGCGAGGCCGAGCTCGAAGAGGCAAAGCCGAGACGGGCCGGGACGTCGTTCTAATTTTTCCCTTACCCTCCCCTGGAGGGGTCCGGGACGAGCGTAGCTCGCCCATGGGTCGCTACGCATGAAGAGCAGCGCAATGCGTAGCGGGGGGGTGACGGTCTTCCCACATCCAACAGTACCTGTCTCTTATACCAATCTTACGCAGCCGA
>NZ_JADYVU010000019.1:0-111781 GCF_020194115.1 Bradyrhizobium sp. NBAIM01
AGGTGGCAACGAAGAATTTGCACAGCGGCATACAGGTGAAGCCAAACATCCGGCCTTCCCTGCGCAGTGGCTTTACGGCTTATGTCGTGCTCTCCTCGGGGAGCGATGCACTATTGCCCCCGTCGCCCCGCGGATGGCTGATGCGCTTGCCCGGTTGGGCCGCAACATCACCGCAAGACTTGACGCACAGACCCCGGGCGTCAGGACCACACGATTTTGCCGTACGCCGATGACACCGGTCGTATGCGCGAGGTCTTTGCTCACGGCTCTCCGCCCTGCAAACCCTTTCGCGCCAACGCCATCAGCGTCCACCGCCCCCCGGCCCGCGTTCGTGACGATCGCGATACGCCCCTCTTCCTTGGGCCGGGTTGCGCGACACATACGCGATTTCCGAATTTCGGTAAAGCGGAATATTTTGGGCCGCGTGCGTTGACCCATAGATTGGATGTTTTGCCCGTCGGGCAACGCAAGGGATGGTAGCTGCAACCATTCAATCCGGCGCGGTCTGCGCCGCCGGTGGATTCGGTGCAAGCGCCTGCGCCGGCTTCGTCGCGGCCGGATAGAGCTCGGTCTTGGCGAGATCGCGGCGGAGCGACGATGGCGCCGCGTGCAGGGCAAAGGCGATCGCGATCTGCGTTCTGTTCTGAAGCCGGTACTTGCGCATGATGTTGCCGATATGCGCCCGCACCGTGTTCTCCGAGATGTTGAGCTCGTAGGCGATGTTCTTGTTCTGCATTCCCCGCGCGATCAGCGTCATCAGCTCCCGTTCGCGCGGCGTCGGTGCGATCAAGTCCTTCGGATCCGAGCTCATGGCTGATGCCTCCCTGGCCTTTGCGAACATCCCGGCATGCTCTCACTCCGTCTTGAGCGCCTCGATCGGGCTCAGCTTGGACGCCTTGTGGGCTGGATAGACCAAAGACGAGGCCGGTCGCGATCGAGAAGACGAGAGACAGGCCGATCGCCTGGCCGTCGATCGAGGTGACCCAACCGGCCATGCGGGCGACCGTCATCGAGAGCGTGATGCCGCCGGCGACGCCGATGGCGCCGCCGAGCAGGCAGAGGACGAGCGCTTCGGAGAGAAACTGCAGACGGATGTCGCGCATTCGCCCACCGAGCGCCCCGGGCGACGGTCACACCACAATGGTCCAGGACGAGAACGGCACGTCGGTGATCACGCAGAGCGGCGATCGGCAGAAGGAGCCCGGGCGCACGACGGTCACTCGCCGCAGCGGCGGCAACACCGCGATCGTGACACAGGGCAGCGCAAGCCCGCAGGACATGCTCGACTGGCTGCGCAAGCTGCAGGGCCACTGATGCACGAAGCCATTGAAATGAGAGAGGAATTCCGGGCGTTCTGCCGCACCTTGTTCCCGGTTATTCGCGTGCCTTAACCAATAATTAATTATACGTTTGCGGGTGGGCGACAGCCCGGCCTAGCCTCCTTTCGGGGAGCCGCTATCGCGAAGCCAAACGAGTGTGGTGCGTATCATGATTGCCAGATCATATGGGGCGTTGTTCGCCTCGCTCAGCGCAGCTGCGCTGCTGTTCAGCTCCAGTGACAGTCTTGCCGGACCCGCCGGCGCCACTGCGTCAGGCGTCGCAACTGCCGCCGCGCCGCCGGCTGCGGCACGTCCGCCGATCGGGCCGGGCGCCAGGTTCCACCGCCGCAGCGCTCCCTGGGTCTATTGGCCGGGCGGCGGCAGCTACTTCTACGACGGCGCCGGCTACAGCCAGCCCTTCGCCGATGTGAACCAGTCGCTCTCCGCCGATGTGCGCTACACCTACACCTATGATGTGCCCTGGGACTGGACGCATCGCTATCCGCCGAACGTCGTGCCGTCCAATCGGCCCTACGTGCCGAGCTGCCCGACGGAGCAGGTGACGGTGCCCGGCCGTGGCGGCAGCGAGCACACCGTCAACATCATGCGCTGCTATTGAGCTAGCCGAGTTCGAAGCTGGTGACGCCGAAGACGCGGTCGATGCGCAGCGGCGCGATCGGCCCCGTATACATCCGCGCCGTTTCGAACACCGGCGCAAGGCCGAGCGCTTCGGCGAGCGCGATGGCGGCGGGATTGACGGCGGGGACATCGAGGAACACCTCGCCGGCGCCCGTGCTTGCGAGCAGGGCCTGCACGACGTCATCTGCGGCGGTGCGATCGTCGGCGACGAGCGGGCCGATCTTGTAGCCCGTTCGGCACGGACGGATCACGCCCCATGCAGCGAGCCTGCCCTCGCGGAGCAACGCACGGCCCACGTGACTTGGTGTGTTGATCCAGGCGCGCAGGAAGGCGCTGCGCGCGGCGGGGAAGACGCTGGCGTCATCGGCTTCCACCAGCGCAAACGGGACCTTGTCGAGCGCAACGACGCCGGCCGCCGGCTTCACCGATCCAGCAACCGTGCCGCCATAGCGGATATTGGCGTAAGCGAGCTGGAATCTCGATTTCTTGTAGTTCTCCTGCTGCGCCACCACGCCGTCGAGGCCGATCACGCGCGCGCCTGCATGCGCAATCGCGGCATTCCAGATGCGTAGGCCATGGCCCGCGCCGCGAAAGCGCTCGCGCACGATGTAGAAGCCAAGGAAGGCGAAGCGGTCGTCGTAATTGACGCAGGAGACGGTCGCGACCGGCTCGCCGTCGATCTCGCCGACGAAGAAGCCTCGGGCATCGGGGATCGCGAAGCAGGCGGCATCCGCCAGCCCCGGATTCCAGCCCTCCGCCGCGGCCCAGTCGACGGCGAGGGCGATTTCGTCGGGGCGCAAATTGCGGATCTGCAGATCACTCATTTCAAGCGCCTCATGATGGATGCCTTCGGCCATGGACCTGCCGACGGGTCTGGCTGTAGAAGGCCTCATGATAGGCCGAGCCTGCGGCTCGCCTCAACTGAAGGGATCATCGGATCATGGCAGTAGAGAAGGTTGCGCTCGTCACCGCCGGCGGCAGCGGCATGGGGGCGGGGGCTGCGCGGCGGCTGGCGGCGGACGGGTTTCGGGTCGCGATCCTGTCGTCCTCGGGCAAAGGCGAGGCGCTGGCGGCCGAGCTCGGCGGGCTCGGCGTTACCGGCTCGAACCAGTCGAACGACGACCTGAAGCGCCTCGTCGAGGCTGCGATGGCGAAGTGGGGACGGATCGACGTTCTCGTCAACAGCGCGGGGCACGGGCCGCGTGCCCCCATCACCGAGATCACCGACGAGCAATGGCACACCGGCCTCGACACTTATCTCTTGAACGTGATCCGTCCGACCCGGCTGGTGACGCCGCTGATGCAGGCGCAGAAGGGCGGCGCCATCATCAACATCTCGACCGCTTGGGCGTTCGAGCCCAGTGCGATGTTCCCGACCTCGGCGGTGTTCCGCGCAGGGCTCGCCGCCTTTACCAAGATCTTCACCGACACTTACGCGGCCGACAATGTCCGCATGAACAACGTGCTGCCGGGCTGGATCGACAGCCTGCCGCAGCAGGACGCGCGGCGCGACAGCGTGCCGATGAAGCGCTACGGCAAGGTCGAAGAGGTCGCGGCGACGATCTCGTTCCTCGCCTCCGACGGCGCCGCCTACATCACCGGCCAGAACATCCGCGTCGACGGCGGGCTGACGCGCTCGGTCTGAGCGGCCGCCGCGCGTCAACGAAGATAATTACTTAGCTTTTGAGCTAACAATCATTGACGCCGCGTCGCCCTGCCCTTATAGTTAGCTTCATGGCTAACCAATTATCCAATCTCGACCAGATCTTCGCCGCGCTCGCCGATCCGACGCGGCGGGCGATCGTGATGCGGCTGTGCGCGGGCGAGGCGTCGGTCGGCGAGCTCGCCGATCCCTTCGACATGGCGCTGCCGAGCTTCATGAAGCACATCCACGTGCTCGAGACGAGCGGGCTAGTTCAGTCCGAGAAATCGGGACGCGTACGTACCTGCCGCCTCAGCGCCGATGCGCTTGTCGGCGCGGAGGACTGGTTCCAGCAGCAGCGCGCGGTCTGGGAAGCGCGGCTCGACCGGTTCGAGGCCTATGTGATGAAGCTCAAGAAAGAACGGGCGGGGGCCGAGCGACCGTCCCGAACAACCAAACGGAAAGGTTCCTGACAATGACTGGTTCTGCCAACCCCGCTCTGTCGCAATGGTCGCTCGACCGCGAGATCGTGATGTCGCGCGTGATCGACGCGCCACGCGATCTGGTGTTCGAGGCATGGTCCGACCCGAAGCATCTGCCGCAATGGTTCGGCCCGAAGGGCTTCAAGGTCGAGACCTTCGAGATCGACGTGCGCGTCGGCGGCGTCTGGCGCTTCAACATGATCGGGCCCGACGGTACGGTCTATCCGAACCGGATGCGCTTCCGCCGCATCGAGCGGCCGTCGCTGATGGAGATGGATCACGGTACAGACCAGGATGACGATCCCCGCATGTTCCGCTTCACCGTCACCTTTGCCGAGCAGAGCAACGGCAAGACCGTGCTGATGATGCGGCAGCTGGCCTCGAGCACCGAGCAGCGCGATGGCATGATCGGTTTCGGCGCCGTCGAATACGGCTACCAGACGCTCGACAAGCTCGCGGCCTATGTGGCGGGCATGAAGCGGTGAAGGCAGCCCCGCCATTCCCGGGCCCTGAGATGGCGAGCCGGGAATGACGGCGTGCGCGAACGCATTCTGATCAAGCCGCCGTCGAAATGGCGGCTTGCCTCGTACAGGTCAGGTCAGCGCGTTGGTGACCGGCGGCTCCTGCATCTGCTCCACTTGCGCGGCGCTGTCGGGACGTGCGGGTCCAAGCACGGGCTCGTCGCCGAGCGGCTCGAAGGCGGGGCGGAAGCTGAATTCGCCGCGGCCGTCGAGCGAGGGACCTTCATTGTAGCGGCCCGGCTGGAGCGGCGCTCCGTTGCGCTCGGTACCCATGAACATGTAGCTGAACTCGGTCGCTTCCTTGCTCCGGTCGAAGCTGTTCGGAATCGGCAGCGCGGCATCTCCGCCCAGCTCCTCGATCACGGCGAGCCATTGCTGTTGATGCATGGTGTCGCGCGCGATCAGGTAGCTGAGCATGTCCTGCATGCCCGGATCGCTCGTGGAGTTGAAGAGGCGCACCGCCAGCGTTCGGCCGGTGGCTTCGGCGGCCACGTTGCAATACATATCGGCGGCGAGATTGCCGCTGGCGTAGATGTGCGAACAATCGAACGGGACGCCGTCGGCGTTGGCCGGGAAGGCCGCCATGCCCGTCGACAGGATATGCCGATGCAGCATGCCCTCGATCACGTGCCGCGGCCGCTCGCCGCCGGACATAACCGCGCCGACGATCGGATTGCCCTGCATGCTGCTCTCCTGCATCGTCGCCGGTGCATTTTCCAGGTTCAGGGCGACCGCGGTCGAAAGCATCTCGATGTGGCTGATCTCCTCGGTTGCGGTGTTGAGCAACACGTCGCGATATTTGGCCGGACCGCGCGCGCCCCAAGCCTGGAAGAAATATTGCAGGCAGACGCGGATCTCGCCCTCCACGCCGCCGATCGCCTGCTGCAGCTGGCGGGCGAAGATCGGATCGGGCTTCTCGACCCTGACCGGGTATTGCAGTCGCTTGTCGAAATAGTACATGCGCAACTCCTTTTTGTTCTGTCGTATTGGCGCAATGAAGCCCGTGGGGTTGCGTTCCTAATCATCTGCAATCGCAGTTCAGATCGCTTCGAAATTCGCGGACCGCAAAGCCGAAATTGACGCGGTCCCCCACCACCACTCCTATGCGCGTCGATGGGAAGGTACGGCGACCTCGTCGAACAACTCGGCCAGAGCATCGAGCGCAACGCGCATCGCCGGTCCTTGCATCGCCGCGCCATGGCCGGTCACGACGATCTCGGGAGCAAGCGCGGCAAGTTCGCGCACCGAGGTTTTTGCGCTGGCCCAATCCGGCGTGAAATACATCGGCGGCCCGTGCATCTCTGGCGTTTGCGTCATTGCCGCGTAAACTGACTCCTGCCGGGTGGTGATGAAGGCGTCGCCGGCGATCAGGACGCGGTCGCGCTCACGCCAGAGCGAGACATGACCGGGCGTGTGGCCGGGCGTCGGGATCCACCGCCAGTCTTGCATGAAGGGCACGCTGTGGTCCGAGGGCAGATCATAAAGGCGGGATGCGACGTTGACGGGTCTTGTCGGAAACAGCGGAGAGAGCAGGGCGAGCAAGCCGCCACCGACACTCGGATCGGCTGGCGGATAGGATTGCGTGCCGTCGAGATAGGGATGCTCGGCGTGATGCGCATAAACCGGGACGTCCCACTCGTTCGCCAGCGTCTCGAGCACACCGACGTGATCGAAATGAGCGTGTGTCATGATGATGCAGGCCGGGCGGCCGTGGCCGCCGAACCGAGCCTTGGCGGCGGAGCGAATCGCCGGTGCCGCTCCGGGGATGCCGGCGTCGACCAGTACCCAGTTGCCGTCGCCAGCACCTTCGCGGCCGACAAAGATCACGTTGACGATGGCAAGCTGCCGGTAAGCAACGTCGGCCACGATCTGTCGTGTGTTGTCGTTTCGCTCGAGGTCGAATTCGGGGTTTTCCGCCTCGGCCGCCGGGGAAAGAGGAATTTGCGTCATGCCGGTCCGTGTCGACCCAGTCTGATGTGTCATCGTTCTATCGTGCCCATCCGCCGGATTTTCTTCTGGAGCAGCATCACGCCGTAGAGCAGCGCTTCCGCGGTCGGCGGGCAGCCGGGGACGTAGATGTCGACCGGCACCACGCGGTCGCAGCCGCGCACGACGGAATAGGAGTAATGGTAATAGCCGCCGCCGTTGGCGCAGGATCCCATCGAGATCACGTAACGCGGCTCGGGCATCTGGTCGTAGACCTTGCGGAAGGCCGGGGCCATCTTGTTGGTCAAGGTGCCTGCCACGATGATCACGTCGGATTGACGCGGTGAGGCCCGCGGCGCAAAGCCGAACCGCTCGGCGTCATAGCGCGGCATCGACATCTGCATCATCTCGACGGCGCAGCAGGCGAGTCCAAACGTCATCCACATCAGCGATCCCGTCCGCGCCCAGGTGATCAAATCCTCGGCGGTGGCGGTGAAGAAGCCCTTGTCCGCGAGGTCATCGCGGATCTGCATGAAATAGGGATCTGAGGCGTTGTCCGGCTGCCCCTGGCCCGGACGCGGCACCGGGAAATTGCTGGCGGGTGAAGGACTGTCGGTCATTAGATCATCATTGTCGCTGGGGTGAGGGCGCAACGTCGCGCTGTGACCACGCGCTGCTGTGAACGGCGGGGCGCAGCCGGCGTTCCCGCGGTCGAAGACCACGTTTGCGTTTGGCTATCGCAGGTTAGCGCTGGGTCCTTCGGCCGGAACAGGCAACGAAGACATGGTCTCTCCTGCGGCAATCAGCGCGGCCGTGTTAGGAACAATCGCCCGTGCTTCCCGGTTGCGCGAACGACGCCAGTCAAATGGAGAACAGGAAAATGGCCAATGCAGCCCGCGATACGTTCGTGGTGGGACTACGCAATGCGCATGCGATGGAAGTGCAGGCGCGAGAGTTGATGGAGCGCCAGTCGGAGCGGCTGGACGAATATCCCGAGGTCAAGGCGAAGATCACGGCGCACCTTCAGGAGACCAATGAGCAGCTGCGTCGCCTCGAAAAGTGCCTGGAAGCCTGTGGCGAGAGCACGTCGAGCCTGAAGGATACGGCGCAGTCGGTGATGGCCAACATGATGGCCATGGCGCATTCGGTTGCCGGCGACGAGATTCTGAAGAACACTTTCGCGAACAACGCCTTCGAGAATTTCGAGATCGCCGCCTACAAGTCGCTGCTCGCGCTGTGCGGCGCGGCCGGCATGCCGGAGGCGAAGGAGCCGCTCGAGACGTCATTGAAGGAGGAGCAGCGCATGGCGGCCTGGATCGATTCCAATGTCGAGAAGGTCACCATGGAGTACCTCACGCATCAGCGCCAGGCCGCGTAGTTCTTCGCGTTCCTCGCTGACAGCGAACCACCGGCGCGCCCCGCGGCCGGTGGTTTTTTCGCGCCGCCGGGTTCCCTGCCATCTGCGCGTGAGCCTAGGAACGATCGCTGCGATCAGGCTTTGGCAGTGATGACGCACATCATCTTCAGCGATTACCGCAATCCCGCGGCGGAGCAGGCCTACGAGATCGCCTGGGACTTTCTTACGCGAACGGGCGCCATCAGCGACGAATTCGACGCCTGCGTGTTCCTGGCGCAGCGCATCACCGTGATGGTCGAGGAGGGACACACGAATCGGATCCGCATGGCCAACCGCGCGATCTCCGAATACCAGCGCCATGCCGCGGAACGCGACGATCTCATCCGTGGCGGCGGCCGTTACGCCGAAAGGCGTTGAGCGCCGGCGAAGCGGGTTCACTCCCTGGCTTCGTCCGTGACGATGTCGCCGAGCTTCTGCCAGCGCTGGCCGTCGAACTGCACCATCTGGAACTGCTTGTTGACGCGATAGTCCGTCGGCGTGGTCGTGACCGAGATCCCCGGGAGCGTCAGGTCGAGCTCGACGTTCTTGAGGTTGGCCGCCTGTCGCATCACGTTCTCGCGGGTCAGATCGTCGCCGCATTGCTTCAGCACTTGCACCAGGAGCTGCGCGGTGATGTAGCCGTAGACGTTCAGGTTCGAATCCTTGTCGCCCTCAGGATAGTACTTGGCCATGAAGGCGAGGTAGCGCTTCATGCCCGGGTCGTCCTTCCATTCGGGATCCGCGGCATCCTTGACGTATCCGACGCTGATGATGCCCTTGGAATTGTCGAGCCCGGCGGGCTTCAGCACGGCGCTGAGCGAGGAGGCGTTGATGTCGATGATGTGCAGCGCCTTCCAGCCGATCTCGGCGACCTTCTTGATGGCCTGCGCGGCCTGCTTCGGCGTGGTCGCGCTAAACAGCACGTCGGCGCCCGCATCCTTCAACCGCAGGATCTGCGAGTCGATCGTCGGCTCGTTGATCTCGTAGGAGGTCTCGGCGACGACCATGCTCGCCTTGTCGCCGAGGCCCGCCTTGAGGCCGGCGAGATAATCCTTGCCGAGATCGTCGTTCTGGTAGAGCACGCCGATTTTGGCGTTCGGATGGTTCTTCAGGAGGTATTGCGCATAGATCCGGCCCTCGACGAGGTAAGAGGGGTTGAAACCCATGGTCCAGGGGAAGTTCTTTGGATCGGTGAAGCGTGCGGCGCCGGTGGCGGCGAAGAGCTGCGGGATCTTCTTGGCGTTGAGATATTTCTGCACGGCGACGTTCGGGGCGGTGCCGATGATCTGGAAGGTCAAAAGCACTTCGTCGCTTTCGACGAGCTTGCGGACCTGCTCCACCGTCTTCGGCGGCGAATAGGCATCGTCATACTGGATCAGCTCGACCTTGCGGCCGTTCACGCCGCCCTGGTCGTTGATCATCCTCAGATAGGCGGCCTGGGTCTTGCCGATCACCGCGTAGGCCGAGGCCGGGCCGCTGAGCGGCACGGTCTGGCCCACCTTGATCGCGGTGTCGGACGCGCCGGGATCGTATTTCTTTTGTGCCTGCGCTGCCGCGACCGAGAGGAGAAGGGCGGAGGTGGCGATGAATTTGGTGACGACGTTTTTCATGTCGGTTTCCTCCAGCAATCCTCATTCGCCCTTGAGGCCGGCGTCGCGGATCAGCTTGGTCCATTTCTGCGTTTCGGCGTCGATGAACTTGCTGAACTCGGCGGCGGTGCCTGGGCGCACTTCGAGGCCCTGCGCGGTCAGCTTGTCCTTGATCGCAGGCTCGGCGAGCGCCCGCAGAACCTCGGCCTGGAATTTGTCCACGATGGCGCGCGGCGTCGTGGACGGCACCATGAAGCCGTACCAGCCGGCCGCAGCCACATTGGGAAAGCCCTGCTCGCGCAGCGTCGGTGCCTGCGGATACAGCGCGCTGCGCTCGGCCGAGGCGACGCCGGGCACGGTGAACTTGCCGCTCTGGATGTAGGGCAAGGCCGTCGGCAGCGCGGTCAGTGTGGCGTCGACGCGTCCGGCGAGCAGCTCGGTGTAGGAGGCCGCATCGCCCCGGAACGGGATGTTCAAACCCTTGACGCCCGCGTCGCGGAACAGGAGCTCTCCGGCAAGATGCGGCTGCGAGCCGGCGCCTGGGGAGGCGAAGGTGAGGCCGTCGGGCTTGGATTTGCCGTAGGCGATCAGGTCGGGAAGCGTCTTGAACGGCGCGTCGGCGCTGATGATGAGGAACAGCGGCGCGATCACCACCATCGCCACCGGCGCCAGATCCTTGCGCTCATAGGTCAGCTTGCCGAACAGCGCCTCGGCGGTGGCGTAGGGCGCCGCGACATAGAGGATGGTGTAGCCGTCGCCCGGCGCATGGGCGACCATGTCGTTGGCGATGCGCGTGCCGGCGCCCGGCTTGTTCTCGACAATAAACTGCTGACGCAGGCTGCGGCCGAACTCTTCGGCGAGCAGACGCAGCGAGATGTCGTTGGACCCGCCGGGCCCGTAAGGCGAGATCAGACGGACCATGCGCGAGGGCCAGGCGTCCTCGGCATGTGCCCTCATGCCTGAGCCGGCCGCGAGCCCGCCCGCGATCGTGCCCAGCAGAGCTCGCCGCGTCACCTTGAACGATGCCACTGTTGTCTTCCTCCCTGTATTTGTTTCTCTTTTATCTGCCGCTCTTACGACCTCAGATCACCTTTCGTTGGGTGAGCTGCTCGATCCTGGCGTCCGAGAGCCCGAGCCAATCCCGGTAGACCTCGTCATTGTCCTGGCCGACGTCGCCCGCGGCATGGCGCAGGCGCGCGGGATCGACGGTGAAACGCGGCACGACATTGGTCATGGCGACCGTGCCGAAATCCCGGTCGGCAACGCGCGTGATCACCTCGCGCGCCTTCACCTGCGGGTCGTCGGCGATCTGATCTATCGAATAGATCGGGGCGAGCGTTCCCTGCGCGGCGTTGAAGCTCGCGAGGACCTCGTCGAGGGGATGCGCGGCGCACCAGGCCGCGAAGATGTCGTTGAGTTCGACGGCGTGCTTGACGCGCTGCTCATTGCCGGCAAAGCGCGGATCCGCGATCAGATCGGGGCGGCCGATCGCCCGGCAGTTCGCTGCAAAGAGCGCGTTGGTCGAACCTGCGAGCGTGACCCAGTGACCGTCGCGGGTGCGAAACACCGCGGCCGGTGCTGAATAACCATTGGCGTTGCCGATGCGGCTGCGAACGGTGCCGAGCTGGTCGTGCTCGATGGCGAGGACGTCGAGCAGGCGGAAAGTGGCTTCGGTCAGCGCGAGATCGATCTCCTCGCCCGGCGCATCCGGGTCGCGCGCCCGCTTCCACAGCGCTGCCAGCACGCCGACGGCGCCGAACAGGCCGCCGATCGAATCCCCGATCGGGTATCCGGGATGGGTCGGTTCGCCGCCGCTCTCGCCGGTGATGTAAGTCAGTCCGCCCATGGCCTCGAAGATGCGGGCGAAGCCGGGGCGCTCCCGATAGGGACCATCCTGCCCGAAGGCGGTGGCGCGCAGAATCACGAGACGCGGCTGGATCGACCACAGCACCTCCTTGGGAAGCCCCCAGCGATCCAGCGTTCCCGGACGAAAATTCTCGATCAGCACGTCGAAGCGTGGAAGCAGCTGCTTGAACAGCGCAAGCCCTTCCGGCGTGCGCAGATCGAGCGTGGCAAACTTCTTGTTGCGGTTGGCGGCCTTCCACCACAGCGGCTTGCCGTTCTTGAACGGCGGAAACGACCGCACGCCGTCGCCGTGCCCGGGCATCTCGATCTTGAGCACGTCCGCGCCGTAGTCGGCCAGCCGTGGCGGCGAACGGCGCGGCGATGATCGTCGCGATGTCGAGAACCTTCAATCCTTCGAGCGGTCCAGCCATATCATGTTCCGGCGCTTGTGATTTTCTTGGTTTTGCGCGGCGGCGGCTTGAGCTCGGCCTGCCCGACCATGGCGCGGATGCTATCGGCGAGCGCCGCGATGCGCGGACCGATTTCGCCCTCGAGCTGCCCGGGCTGCAGCCGGAAGGCGGGGATGCCGCAATTGATCGAGAATGATTGTTTCGCTTCGCCGATATGAAACAGCGGCGCGGCGACGGCATGGATCGAGGCCATGTACTCGCCCCAGCAGGTGCAGAAGCCGCGGCTTTTGCATTGCGCGATGCCGGCGCGGTATTTGTCGCGGAGCGCCGACCACAATCCGGCATCCTCGGCGGCGAGATTGCGTTCCAGCCGGTCTGCATCGGCCGGCGGCAAGGTCGCCGCCGCGGCGCGGCCCATGGCGGTCATCACGACGGGAATGGGCATGCCGATGTCGGGCACGTGCGGGCCGACATCGCCGGAGCGCGCGGTCTCGACATAGATCATCGACGTCGCATCGAGCAGGCCGATCGACACCGTGCCGCGGACGCTGTGCGCCAGCTCCTGCATCATCGGCCGCGCCACCTGGCGGAATTGCATTCCGGCGAGCAGGGGATGCGCCATCCGCAGCGCCCGTGCACCGACGCGGTACTTCGACCGCTCGGCGTCGTAGCGGAGATAGCCGAGCTCGGCCAAGGTATGGGTCAGCCTCGCCACCGTCGGGCGCGGGATGCCGGTCAGCGTCGACAGCTCCATGTTGCCCAGCAGCGTGCTCCCGGCCTTGAACGCCTCGAGCACGACGAGCCCCTTGGCCAGAGTGGTGGCGAAAGCGGCGTCATCAGCGCTCTCGGCCAGCACGGCTGCGGCAGAGGAGAGCGGGCGCTGCGGCTTGGGTGAGTCAGTCGGAGCCATCCGGGCATATCAGACGGACGGATTTCGAATGTCCAATAGATTCGCCATCCATGAGAAAATTGTCCGATATGTGGACACTCGGCTCGCAGCGCTTCTTGCGCCTTCCGAGCACCGCTGGAACGACCGGGCACACAGATTTTTGTCGTGATTGCGTGTCGTTCTGTGACAGGATTATTACGACGACGTGTCAGATCGATAATTTTTGCGGAGCGGTTCATGTTGCAGTGGCAGGCGCGGTCAAATCCCCTGGCGTGGTGGTGGGGATCCCTCACGCTTGTGAGCAGCGCCAATATCCTCGTCTGGTTCATGCTCTATCGTGAGTTCTATCCGACGCCTTCGGCCAGCCTCGGTGGCGGCTCGGACATCGGGTTGATGTTCCTGCTGTGCGCCGGCTATGTGTTCGGCTGCGCCTTCCGTTCGGTGCTGCCGCGCGCCGACGTGCAGCGCATCTGCCTGTTCGACACCTGGCTCTCCAGCGTCGCCGTCGGCCGGACGGTGGCGACGGTGGCCGAGCTCTGCTTCGCCGCGCAATGGGCCATCATCCTGCATCAGCTCGGCAAGATGACGGGCGCGGAGACCGCGGTGAACATCGCGCTCGTGATCGTGCCGATCATCATCATCGCGGAATGCTTCTCCTGGTACGCGGTGGTGACGACCAACTTCCTCTACAACGCGATCGAGAATTCGCTGTGGGCTGTGACCTTCTTCCTGGCCGGCATCGCGCTATGCCGTCTGATGCCGGAATTCCAGGGCGTAGTGCGCTGGGCGCTGATGTCAGGCATCGTCGGCATCGCCTGCTTCCTTGCCTTCCTCATCACCGTCGATGTGCCGATGTATCTCAGCCGCTGGCGGGCAGGGCATGAAGAGGGCAACACATTCCTCGGCTTCCTCGAAGGACTGCATGACGTCTCGACGCGCTGGGTGGTGACCCATGACATCGCGCACTGGAAGGGCGAGCTGACCTGGATGTTCCTGTATTTCAGCGCCGCGGTGTGGTCGAGCCTCGCGCTCTGCGCGCTCTACGCGATGGAAGGCTATCTGACGCGCTATCTCGCCTGACGGTCAGATTCCAACTTGACGCGTTCTCTGAAGCGAAGCGGTATCCACTTCGCTTCAGAGGCTTTATTTGCCGACCAGGCTGCATTTGCTGCGATCGAGCGGGCGGAAGGCCTGGTCGGGCGGGATCGTCGCGACCAGCTTGACGAAGTCCCACGGGCCCTTGGATTCCTCCGGTGTCTTGACCTGCACCAGATAGAGATCGTGCACCATGCGTTGGTCCTCGCGAATGCGGCCGTTGGGGGTGTAGGCGTCCGACACCGGCGTCGCCTTCATTTTGGCCATCACGACGGCGCCCTCATCGGAACCGGTGTCCTTCACGGCCTGCAGATAGTGGCGCACGGCGGAATAGACGCCGGCCTGAATCTGCGAGGGCATCGCCTTGCGGCGAGCATAGAACGCATCGGAGAATTTCCGGGCTGCCGGCGAGACATCCTCGAAGAAGGAGGTGACGATGAGATCACCGCGCGTCGCTTTGAGCCCAACCGCCTCGATGTCGACGTTCTGGAACGACATCGGCACGATCTTCATGCCTTGGCTGGCGAGGCCGAACTCCTCGGCCTGCTTGATCGCGGTCGCGTTGTCGCCGGCAACGTTGATGGCCAGGATCTTGGCGCCCGACGACTGCGCCTGGAGCAGGAATGAGCTGTAATCGGGCGTGCCGAGCTGCGCCTTGACGCTGCCGGCGACCTTGCCGCCGAGTGCGGCGATGCGCTCGCGTGCGGTCACCTCGATCGAATGGCCGAAGGCGTAGTCGCCGGTGATGAAGAACCAGGGCTCCTTGCTGGTCTGCATGATGCCGGAGACCACGGCGGTCGCGGTGGAATAGGCGTCCTGGGTCCATTGCACGCTGGTTGGCGCGCACGCTTCATCGGTCAGCTGGTTCGCGCCGGCGCCGGAGATGAGGAATATCTTGCCGTTGCCGCGCACCAGCTCCTGCACCGCCAGCGCTGCGCCGGAGCTGCCGCCATCGGCGACGGCCTGGACCCCGTCGCTGAACCATTTTCGCGCCAGCGATGCGGCGAGATCCGGCTTGTTCTGGTGATCGGCCTGCAAGATCTCGATCGGCTTGCCGTCGATCTTGCCGCCGAACTCCTCGGCGGCCATTCGCGCCGCTTCGACCGAGCCCGGACCCATGGCGGTCGCGAACACGCCGTTCATGTCGGTGAGGACGCCGATGCGGATGGCCTCGCCCTTGATCTCGGCCCGCGCGGGGAGGGGCGCGAGCGCAAGTGCGATCAGGAGGGTGGCGGCGGAGGTGGTGCGGGTCGTGCCCATGGCGTTTCCTTGATGTTATCGTTGATTGATCGATGTTGACGGTCAGGCCTGTTCGGCGATCACCGAGTTGCGCAAGGTGCCGATGCCGGAAATCTCGACCTCGACGGTGTCGCCGGGGCGCATCCACAGCGGCGGCGTGCGCTTGGCGCCGACACCGCCCGGCGTGCCCGTGACGATGACGTCGCCGGGCACGAGCGGGCAGATGGTGGAGATGTAGGCGATCAGCTCGGGGATGGCGGTGATCAGGAGATCCGTCGTGGTGTCCTGCACGACATTGCCGTTCAGCCTTGTCTGCAAGGTGAGCTTTGACGGATCCGGAATCTCGTCGGTCGTCACCAGCCACGGACCGAAACTGCCGCTCTCGGCAAAGGTCTTGCCGGCGAGGAATTGGCTGGTGTGGCGCTGCCAGTCGCGGATGCTGCCCTCGTTGTAGCAGGAATAGCCGGCGACGTGGTCGAGCGCGCGGCCGGGGGGAATGTGACGGCCCGCCGTGCCGATGACGAGCGCGAGCTCGCCTTCATAGTCGAAGTCGTCGCTCACCCCAGGTTTGACGATGGGCTGGAGATGGCCGACCTGGCTACAGGCAAAGCGCGCAAACAGCGCCGGCTTTTCGGTGACGGTGCGGCCGGTCTCGGCGACGTGGTCGCGATAGTTGAGGCCGACGCAGATGATCTTGCCGGGATCGGGAATCACGGGCGCGAAGTTGATCTTGTCGAGCGGATGATCAGGGGCCGCGGAGGCGGCCAGCCTTGCCGCCTCGGCGAGCTGACCGGCTTCGAGCAGCTCCCGCAGCGTGGTGCACGCCGCCATCCGCGCGCCGAGATCGACGACGCCGTTGTCCTTGACGGCGCCGAAGGAGGGGCGTCCGTCCACACTGAATGAGAGCAGCTTCATGAAATGTCCTTGACAGGGTTCGGTCAGGCCGCGGAGGGCGCTTGGGCTGAAGGAATTCGGGTTGCAGGGGCGATGGCGGCGATGAGGCGGTCGAGCTCGGCCTCGTTGCGGGCGGAGCCGCGGATGTAACGGTCGGGACGAACCAGTGCGGCGATGATGCCGTGCTCGCGCAGCCAGGGCCCAAGATCGTTGGCATCGTCGCTGGTCAGGATCTTGATCCCTGCCTGCGACAGCGCGAGACGCGATGAGAGTGCCGCCGCTGTCTCGACGAGCAGCACGTGGTTGTAGCCGGTCCGGTCATCGCTGCGGCTGGCGTCAGTCAACGTGAACTGCGGCGCGAGATGTCCGGCGAGCGGCAGGTCGCCGAACTCTAGTCCGGGGCCGAGCAGGGGCTTCTTCACATCCAGTTTGACCGGCGCGTTCTCGCGCGCTTCGCCGGCGGCAAGGCCGGCCTCGATCGCCTTGGTGTTGATGACACCGCCGAGGCGAATGGCGAGCTCGATGAACTCGCGCACATGCGGCAGGCGTTCGCTCTGATAGGTGTCGAGCAGATCGGGCGCGGCGCCTTCGCGGATCACGCTCGCCAGCTTCCAGGCGAGGTTGGCGGCATCACGGATGCCGGCGCACATGCCCTGGCCGAGGAAGGGCGGGGTCTGGTGCGCAGAATCGCCCGCGAGCAGCAATCGCCCGTTCCGCCATTGCTGCGCGATGACCGAATGGAACGTGTAGACCGCGGCGCGCTCGATCTCGGCATCGGCGGGCGTGATCCAGCGCGACAGCAGCTCCCAGACCTTCGCGGGTTGCGCAACGTCCTGCGAATCCTCGTCCGGGAGAACCGTGATCTCCCAGCGGCGCCGCGTGCCGGTGCCGCGCACGTAAGTCGCGGGCCGGCTGGGATCGCAGTGCTGAAGGCTGTAATCACCGAGGTCGTCGCGCACGCGCTTGAGCAGGACGTCGATCACGAGCCAGCGCTCGTGGAAGCCGAGGTCGTCCATGCCAGAACCGATGAAGCGGCGCACCAGCGAGCGGGCGCCGTCGCAGCCGATCACGTAACCGGCGCGGACCTCGCTGAGCCTCCCGTTGGAGAGGTCTTCGCAGCGGACGCGCACGCCGTGCTCGTCCTGATCGAGCGCGAACACCTCGCAGCGGTTGCGCAAGGTGACGTGTGGCCAGCGGGCGAGGCCACCGATCAACGCGTCCTCCAGATCCGGCTGGTGGAAGCGGTAGCTGAGATGCCAGCCCATCGGCGTCAGCGTTTGCGGACGGGACCAGTCCAGCAGCATGCGGCCGGCTGCATCGAGAAACAGCATGCCGGGACTGAGAATGACGTGCGGCAGGATCGCCTCGGCAAGCCCGATGGTCTGGAACACGCGCATGCATTCATCGTCGAAATGCACCGCGCGCGGCAGATGATAGGTCCGCGCCTCGCGCTCCAGCACCAGAGTCCGCACGCCGCACAGGCCGAGCAGGTTGGCGAGCGTGGCGCCCACCGGCCCGCGGCCGACGATCACGACGTCAAACTCTTCCGGGGTGGATTTATCTTGCATGGGGTATCTCTTCCCCAAGCAGGGCCGGCGCATCAACGCCGGCGCGGCAAGTGTCCGCCCAGCGGACGGCCTCTATTCCGCAACAGGAATGGCCGACGCCGTTTCCAGCAGCTGGCTCGCAAACTGCGCGACCGCTTCCTCGATCCCCAGCGCCGAGCGGATCCAGATGATCGAGATGCAGCCGAATACGGCGCCGTCCCGCACGATGGCAACGGCAATCGAAGCCGTCTTGGGATTGTATTCGCCCTCGGTTCGGATGGCGTAACCTCGCGCCGCGGTCTCGGCGATCATGCGGTCGAGCCGGCCCTGGTCGAGGAAGGGGCGGTCGTCGGCCTCATCGATGCGGCGGAGATGATTGATGATGAGATCGCGTTCGCGCGCAGGGCAGGCGGCGAGATAGGCGCGGCCCGCAGACGTGCGCAGCATCGGCAGGCGCTTGCCGATCATGCCGCGGTCGATCGAGAGCGGGCTGCGAGAGTGGGTGGTCTCCTGCACCACCATCGCCGCGTTCTCGTAAGTCGAGAGATCGACCGGCCAGACCAGCTTCTTGCTGAGATCGGCGAGATAAGGCGCCGCCGCCTGGCAGATCACCACGCCGGGATCGTAGCCGTCGCCGAGGCTTAGGGCACGCCGGGTGACCCGAAATCGGTCGTCGCTGGCGCTGCGGGCGATATAGCCGAGCTCCTCCAGGGTTTCGAGGAGGCGGTAGACGGTGGGTCGGGGCAGGTCGAGCGCGCGGGCGACGTCGCCGGCGCGGATGCCGCCGGAGCGGTTGACCTCGTGCAGCACGTCGAGCCCGCGCTTGAAGGCACGGACGCCCTCAGACTGCCGAGGCTGGCCGTTCCGCGTCCGCTCCTTGGACACTTCCTATTTCCTCCCTTGTGGCACATCGCGGCGCGCTTATTGTCGCCTGCGAACGCGAGGCGATTGCGGAACGCCACCGTAGGATCGCGCGCGGCCGGTATCAAGCTCGCCGCAGTACGGTGATCGCGTCGCCTTCGGGAGGAGTTCGATGGAAATCGCAGCGCTCGGCTATATCGGAATCAGTTCATCCCAGCTCGAGCAGTGGAGCCGGATGGCGACCGGGCTGCTCGGCATGCAGCAGGTCGATCGCGGCGGCAAGATGCGGGCCTTTCGCATGGACGACCGCAAGCAGCGGCTGATCGTCGACGGCGGCAGCGATGCCGGCCTTGCGGTGATGGGATGGGAGGTTCCTTCGACCGCCGAACTGGATAAGCTGGCAGGACGGCTCGAAAGCCATGGCATCAAGGTGGCGAGGGGCTCGCGCGCACTCGCTGACGAGCGGCATGTCGCCGAGCTGATCGCGTTCACTGACCCCGCCGGCAACCGGCTGGAGGCTTTTTGCAAGCCGGAGCTTGCGAGCGAGCCGTTCAGGCCGGGTCGCCCGATCTCGGGCTTCCGCACCGGCGCGCTCGGCATGGGGCATGTCGTGCTCAATGTGGAGGACGTGGAGCCGCTGTTGCCGTTCTATCGCGACGTGCTCGGCTTTCACGTCTCCGATTTCGGGCTGAAGCCTTACGGGCTTTATTTCTTCCACGTCAACGGCCGCCACCACTCCTTTGCGATGGTCGGCTCGGGGCGAAAGGCGATGCATCACTTCATGGTCGAGCTCGGCTGCCTCGATGATGTTGGGCAGGGCTACGACCTCGCGCAGATGGACGAGGGGCGCATCGCCTACACGCTGGGCCGGCACACCAATGACCACATGACCTCGTTCTACGTGAATACGCCGTCCGGCTTCTTCATCGAATATGGCTGGGGCGGACGCGTCATCGATCCCGAGACCTGGCAGCCGCACGAGACCTTTGATGGGCCCTCGCTGTGGGGCCACGAGCGGCTGCATATGCCGGAAGAGCAGCGCAAGCGGTTGCGCGAGATGCGGCTGGATGCGGCTGCCCGCGGCGTGCGCGTCGCCGATCCGCGCGTGCCGCCACTCAACTGCGCGTGGCTGGACTCGGTGGTCGCACGTGAGTGATCCGCGACGCCGCGATCAGGCTTCGCCGAGATCAACCTCCGTCAAGATCCCCTGGCGCAGCGCCAGCCGGACCAGCTCGATGTCGGAGCCGACGCCGAGCTTGTCCTTGATCAGCGAGTGCAGGTTCGCCACCGTCTTCGGGCTGACATGCAGCGTCTCGGCGATCTCCTCCGTCGTGTTCTCGGCGAGCAGCAACCGCAGCACCTCGAACTCGCGTGGCGTCAGCACGTCGGCGGCGGAGCTCTCGCCGCTGATGCGGCTGAGCGCAAGCTCGTGGTCGATGTCGGGGCTGATGGCAATCTTGCCGGCGAGCACGTCCTTGACCGCGCGCACCAAGGTCTCGGGCGGGCTGGTCTTGGTGACGTAGCCCCGTGCACCGGCGCGGATCGCCTGCACGGCAAATCCGGCGTTCTCGTGCATGGTGAAAACGAGAATCCGTGCCGCCTTGTCCCACTGCCTGATCCGCCTGACGGCCTCGATGCCGCCTATGCCGGGCATGCTGAGGTCCATGATGACGAGGTCGGGCGTCTCGGATTTGTAGAGGCGATAGGCTTCCGCTCCGTCGGCCGCCTCGGCGACAACGCGCAGGCCCGGCTGCTTCTGCAGCACCGAGCGATAGCCCTCACGGACGACGGAATGGTCGTCGACCAGCAGGATGGTCGCTTCCGCCGTGCTCATGCAGCGTGCTCCAGGGCCTCAGAGGCGGCAGCCGGGAGCGGAATGAATACGCGCAGCGAGGAGCCCTGAAGGCCGGTCTCGAAGCTGATCCGGCCGCGAAGCGCGGCGACGCGCTCGCGCATGCCCAGCAGGCCCATGCCCGATTTTGCGGAAGCCTCGTTCGGGCGGCCGTCGTCCTCGACCACGAGAGCAATCTCGCTGTCGGCCATGGTCAAATGCAGGCTAACCTTCGTTGCACCGGCATGCTTGGCCGCGTTGGTGAGTGCCTCCTGCACGATGCGGTACAGGTTGGCACTGACGGAGGCGGGCACGCTGTCGAAGGCGCCGTCGAACCGGATCTCGAAGCGCGGCTGGCCGCGGCTGCGGCCGTTCCACCCCGAGATCAGGCCTTCGAGACTGGCGACCAGGCCGAGCTCCTCGACATCGGGCGGCCGCAGCCGGAACAACGCGCCGCGCAGCGTCTCCATCATGCCTGTCGCGGTGCGGGCGATGCTGTCGCATTCGCCGAGCAGGTCGGGACAGTCCTGTGCCGCAGTCTGGCGGGCGGATGCGGCCAGCGCGCGGATCGCGGCGAGGGACTGGCCGAATTCGTCGTGCAGTTCGCGGGCGAGATGGCGGCGCTCCTCGTCCTGGAGCGCGATCAGCTTCCGCGTCAGCTCGTTGCGCTCGGCAAGCGCAGTGTCGAGGCTTTCGGCGAGGTGGTTGAAGACGTCGCGGATGGCGGAGAGCTCGGCGAGATCGAACGGCGGCAGCCGCGTGGTGAGGTCGCCGGCGGCGATGCGTTCGAGGCCGCTGCCGATCATGCGGGTGGGGCGCAGGGCACGGGCCAGTGCGGCATAGACCAGCGCACAGAGCAGCGGCAGCGCGATCGCAAGCGCGATCATCAGGCGGCCGGCCTCATGCCAGGCCTCTGCCGTCTGCACCGCCGGGTCGATCGAGACCACGGTCTCGCCGAGTTTGGTTCCGCGCACGATCACGGGCCGCGCCGCCTCGCGGCCGGGGTCGAACAGGCTGCGATAGAAGGCGGAGAAGGCTTGCGGCGGCGGGCTCGCCGGGGCAGGCGCGCCGCTACAAAAGCGCTGCAGCATGTCGCCGCTCGCGCTGCGGAAGCCGAGGCAGAGGCCGGGCGTCATCACATGGGCCGACACCGGGTCGAGGTCCGGAAAGTCCGAGCGAGGGCTCGCCGCCCACTGCACCTTGCCTTGCTGCAGCTCCAGCGTCTTGGCCACGATGGCGGCGATCCCGTCGATGCGCGCATGCGCGGCGCTATCGGCGGTGACGAGGAAATAGGTCGATATCACGGCGAAGCAGGCAGCCGATATCGCCGCCACGCGCAGCGTCAGACGGACCTTGAGATCGAATCTCGGGCGATTCCACATCGGCTTGCACCTGGTGCGAACGGGCTTGTCGCGCCTCATTAAAGGGCAGAACGCCGGCGGCGGGAAGCGTTCCCGACTTGCCGCACCGCAATGTCGTGAAAATTTCCCGGCATTGGTCGGGATCGTGGCAGCTGCGGGGCCTGAGGCGGCCCGTCTAGATTTTCGTCCCATCCACGAGGTTCGTTCATGCACCGCTGCCGCCTTGTTCTCTCCGCCTGTCTCCTCCTCGTCCTCTCTTGCTCGCCCCTCGCTGCGCAGGCCGCCATCGGCGTCGCCATGGACGATTTCAGCTACACCGACACTTCGGGCGAGCCGACCGACCAGACCGCGGCCCACGAGCGGCGGCTGGCGGCGTTCATGGCCGCGCTTCGAAGGGACATCGAGGGAGACCAGCGCTACCGCTTGGTGCGATCCGTCCAAGACGGAGCGGTGTTCAAGGTGGTCGGCGGCATTCAGAAGACGAGCACGCTGGTGCAATGGGCCAAGGTCGCCGTTATCGACGTCGGCGCCAAGACGCTTGTGCTGGACAAGCTCTACAGCTTCCGCGGCGACAATGACGAGGCATGGGAGCGCGCCCAGATGTTCGTGTCTCGCGAGGTCATGGCCGCGCTCGGCACGCCTGCGCCGGTCGCGCTTGCCGTGTTCGATTTCGAGCTCGAGGACATGACGGCCGCCTCAGCGGGGACGTCCGGTGCGTCGGATGCGTCATATCTCGCGGAGGTCACTGGCGGTGTGCGCGAGGCGCTCGGCCAATCCGGCCGCTATCGCATCGTCGAGGTCGGCGCAGAGGCGGGGAAGGCCGGCGCTTTGCGGGATTGCGGCGGCTGCGAGGTCTCCATTGCGCGCAAGCTCGGCGCGGACCAATCACTGATCGGCGTGGTGCGCCGCGTCAGCCGCACCGAATACACGCTCGGCTTCCAGGTGCGCGATGCCAGGACCGGCGCGGTGCTGGCGCGTGGCGACAGCGGACTACGCATGGGCGCCGACTATTCCTGGAAGCGCGGGGCCGTGCGGCTGGTCACCGACCGGCTGATCGAGGGGCAACAGGCCAACGACGCGCCTAGAAGGTAAGCTGGACCTTCATCGACTGCGCGCGGTCGCTGGCGAGCTCGAAGGCCGCGACCGCATTCTCGAACGGCATGGTGGCCGTGATCAACGGCTTGACGTCGATCAGGCCGTCGCCCATCAGGCGCACCGCGAGCTCGAATTCGGGATCGAAGCGGAACGTGCCGCGCAGCTGCAATTCCTTAGCGACGATCGTGTTGATCGGCAGCGTCATCTCGCCGCCGAGGCCGAGTTGCACCAGCGTCGCGCCGGGCCTCAGCACGTCGAGCGCGGTGCGGAGCGCGGCCTGGTTGCCGGAGGCCTCGAACAGCGTGTCGAACACGCCCTTGCCGGCGCGCCAGGGATCGAGCGCAGTGGCATTGGTCGCGACGTTGATGGCATGCGTGGCGCCGAGCTTTTTCGCGACCGCGAGCGGGGCGTCGGCCACATCGGTGACAACGATCTCCGACGCGCCGCCGAAGCGCGAGACCAAAATCATCAGCGCGCCGATCGGACCGCAGCCGGTGATCAGCACGCGCTTGCCGAGCAGGGGACCGGCCTGCTTGCCGGCATGCAGGCACACCGCAAGCGGCTCGGCGACCGCGGCTTCCGCCAGCGACAGCTTGTCTGAGATCGGCACGGCCTGCGTCGCGTCGACCGTGATGAACTCGCGAAAGCCGCCCTGCACATGGGGAAAGCGCATCGCGCTGCCGAGGAAGCGCATGTCGAGGCACTGGTTGCGCATGCCTTCCTGGCAATGCAGGCAAGCCCCGCACGGTTTGCTCGGGTTGACCGCGACGCGCGTGCCCGGCCTGACATTGGCGACGCCGTCACCGACGTCAGCGACGACGCCGGCGATCTCGTGACCCAGGGCCATCGGTTGCTGAATCCGCACGACACCGAAGCCGCCGTGATGATAGTAGTGCAGATCGGAGCCGCAGATTCCGCCATTGGCGATCTTGACGCGGACCTCGCCAGGGCCGGCGGCGGGATCGGCATAGTTGTCGATCCGCAGGTCCTTCGGGGCGTGGATGACGACGGCGCGCATGGCTTGCTCCTTCGTGGTCTTGGCGATCACATCGCGGCGATCATGCCGCCATCGACATAGATGATCTGGCCGTTGACGTAGGTCGACGCATCCGAGGCGAGGAAGATCGCGGCGCCCACCAGCTCATCCGGCTTGCCCCAGCGCTTGGAGGGAATGCGGCCCATCAGCCAATTGTTGAAATCGGCGTTGTTGACCAGTGCCTCGTTCATGTCGGTGAGCATGTAGCCGGGGCCGATCGCATTGGCCTGGATGCCGTGCTGAGCCCATTCCACCGCCATCGAACGGGTCAGGTTCTTGATGCCGCCCTTGGCCGCGGTGTAGGGCGCAATGGTGGGGCGGGCGAGCTCGCTGCCGAGCGAGCCGATATTGATGATCTTGCCGTGCTTGCGCGGGATCATGCGCTTGGCCGCTTCGCGGCCGATCACGAAGGCGCTGGTGAGGTTGGTCTCGATCACCTTGCGCCATTCGTCGGTGGTGAACTCCACCAGCGGCTTGCGATGCTGGATGCCGGCATTGTTGACGAGGATGTCGACGGCGAGGCCTTGCCTGTCGAACTCGTTGAAGGCGGCGACGATTGCAGGCTCATCGGTGACATCAAAGGCGGCGCCTTCGGCCTGATGGCCGGCGGCGCGAAACTCGGCGACGGCCTGCTCGACTCGCTTGGGATCGACGCCGTTGATGATGATCTTCGCGCCGGCCTTGGCCATGCCCTCCGCAATGGCGCGACCGAGGCCGCGGGAGGAGCCGGTGACGAGCGCGGTGCGGCCGGAGAGATCGAAGAGGGAAGTGCTCATCTCAAGAATTCCTCAGACGTTGGAGCGGCGCACGGTGAGATCGGTGCGCTCGAAGACGGCAGGCAGGAGGTCGACGCCCAGGCCGGGGCCTTCCATCGGAAAGACATAGCCGTCCTTGATGGTGGGCATCGTGGTGACGAGCTCATTGTACCAGCCCTTGTAGAAGGCGCGCACTGATTCCTGGATCAGGGTGTTGGGCTGGCTGAACGACATGTGGATGGCCGCGATGAAGCCGATCGGGCCAATACAGTCATGAGGAGCAAAAGGCCGATGATAGGTCTCGGCCATTGCCGCGATCTTGCGGCCTTCGGTGAGACCCCCGGTCCAGCACAGATCGGCCATCACCACGTGCATGGCATCGCGGTCGAGCATGTCCTTGTAAGGGAAGCGCGAGCCCAGCGTCTCGCTGGCGCAGACCCAGACGTCGGTCGAACGGGCATATTCGGCCAACGCCTGCGGCGAGTTCATCCGGATCGGGTCTTCATACCAGGTCGGCTTGTAGGGCTCGAGCGCACGGGCGATCTGCTTGGCGGTCGGCAGATTCCAGAGCGAATGGAGCTCGACCATGATCTCCATCTTGTCGCCGACGGCTTTGCGGATCTTCTCGAACGGCTCAATCGCCTGCTTCATCTGTGCGGCGGTGATGTAGAGGCCCTTGTTCTCCTGCGCGGCGGGATCGAACGGCCAGATCTTCATCGCCGAGATGCCGCTTTCGAGCAGGCTTTCGGCGAGCGCATCGGCATGGTTCATGAAGCCGTCGAGATCTTCATAGGGCCCCTTGGAGGCGCCGAGATTCCAATTGGTCACCGGGCTGATATTGGTCGAGCGCACATATTGCGTGCCGGCGCAGGTGTTGTAGATGCGCTGCTTGTCGCGGCAGAGGCCGCCCAGCATCTGGTGCACCGGCTGACCGCAGACCTTGCCGAATAGATCCCACAGCGCGATGTCGATCGCTGATGCCGCGCGGTATTCGACGCCGGTCGAGGACTGCGCCATCGGCAGGTTCAGCATGTCGCGATGGATCGCTTCGATGTGCAGGGGATTGCGGCCGAGCAGGCGGCCGGCAAAGGTGTCGTGGATCTGCGCTTCGACCGCGCCGGCGCCATAGAAGGTTTCGCCGAGACCGATCAGACCAGTGTCGGTGTGGATGCGGACCCAGATGACGTTGGAAAATTCCTCGGCGCGCAATGTCTCGATCGACGTGATCTTCACGGCAAGTATCCTCCCATCGAACGGCGCTTCGCACCCGACGTCTCATTTTGCGCTGCAGCATGCTGCAGGTCGTGCCGAGTTCTTACGCTTGCTTGTAATATATCACAACATGTTTTAAGGGTGCCACAAACAAAGCGCCACCCAGCAACGAGAGCGCGGGCTGACGGGAGAGGACGGCATGGCACGGCGCAAGCGCGCACTCGCGGTGGTGAGACACGACGACGGGGAGGGCAGGCCCTCCCGGCGCAACCGTCTCAACTTCTTCGAGCTGGCTTATCAGAGGATCGAGGAGCTGCTCGTTCATTGCGAGCTCAAGCCCGGACAATTCATGACGATGCTGGAATTGCAGCAAATCACCGGTTTCGGCCGCACGCCGGTGCATCACGCCGTCAATCGTCTCTCCGCCGACACTCTCATCGTCATCCGGCCGCGTCACGGCCTGCACATCGCGCCGATCGATCTGGCGCGCGAGCGCATGCTGCTGGCCTTACGCCGCGACATGGAACGCTTCGTGATCCGCCTCGCCGCCGATCGCGCCACCCTGTCGCATCGCAATCAGGCGATGCACATCGAGCGTCTGCTGCGCGAGCGCCGCGCCAGCCTCACCCTCGACGAATTCAATCATATCGACCGCCGCATCGACGCGTTGGTGCTGGAGGCCGCCGGCGAGCCGTTCCTGGTGCACACGCTGCGGCCGCTGCACACGCTGTATCGGCGCATCGGTTACATCCACCATCGCTTTATGCCGGGGCAGGCGGATCTGTCAGGCACGATCGATCATCATCTCGCCATTCTTGCAGCCGTCGCCAACCGCCGCGTCGAGGAGGCGGTGAAGGCGAGCGACGCGTTGATCGACTACATGGGCGAGATGTTTACGGGCATGGAGGCGGGGATCGATCCGCGCCTGCTCGATTGCAGCATCGAGCCGCTGCTCGGCGCGTAGGGCTTGATCCGGAAAAATGTGAGGCGGTTCTCCGAAGAGATCATGCGCAAGACAACAAGCTAAAGCGCGAGGAGATCCTGATCTCATCGCGCTTCAGAGAGTTGTGAAGAAAGGAAGAGTCAACGATGGCGATGCCACAGGCGACCGCGAGCGAAGCCGCGGTCCGCTACCTCATCACGAACTACAGTCCCAAAGGCAACAAGGTCGGTTGGCTGATGATGGCCTCGATCCTGGTCGAGGCCTGGGACCTCTATTCGATCGCCTTCGTGCTGATCTTCATCAAGGAGCAGTACAATCCCGATCCACTGATGCTCGGCCTCGCCGCCGCGGGCACGCAGGGCGGTGCCCTGATCGGCGCGCTGCTCGGCGGTTGGCTGTCCGACAAGATCGGCCGCCGCGTGATGTTCCTCGTGACGATGGTGCTGTTCATCGTGCTGGCGCTGGCGCAAGCCTTCGTACCCAGCGTCGGCTGGCTCGTCGTGATCCGCTTCCTGCTCGGCATTCCGCTCGGCTCCGACATCTCGACCGGCTACACCTACATCATGGAATCCATGGCCAAGGGCGAGCGCGAGGTCATGGGCAACCGCTGGCAGTTCATGTTCGCCGTCGGTGAAGTTCTCACCATCGGCGTCATCGTGATCTTCCTGCTGGTCGACATGAACCACGAGATGCTGTGGCGCGTGACGCTCGGTCTCGGTGCGGTGCCGGCACTGATCATCCTGATCATGCGTCACGACGTGCCGGAGACGGCGGTGTGGCTGGTGCAAAAGGGGCGCTACCGCGAGGCCAAGCAGGTCGCGCGCGAGATGTTCAACGACAATCTCGACATGCTGCCGGATCGGGACGTCGAGGTTCCCAAGACCAGCACGCGCGCATTCCTCGCTGACCTCAGGAAGGATCCGATTCGCTGGCGTGCCACCCTTTATGGCTGGATCGCCTGTTTCGCCCAGGCGAGCGAGTTCTCGACCTTCGCATTTTATCTGCCGGTGCTGTTTGTGATGGTCGGCGTATCGAGCGTGCTTGGCATCAATGTGGTGACGATGGCGCTGTTCTCTTTCGCCGCCCTGTCGGGCTGGGTCGGACCCTTGCTGACGCCGAAGATCGGCCATCGTGGCATCGCCATCGCCGGCTTCGGCATCGTGCTGGTTTCGCTGCTGGTCGCGGCCTTCGCGCTCTACACCGACAACAAGATCCTGCTGCCGTTCGCCGCCGCCGGCATGCTCTGGGGCCATTATTGGGATGCGTCGAACTGCATGACGATCCCGACGATGGTCGCCCGTCCGCGATATCGAGGCACCGCAAGCGGCTTCGCTTACATGTTCGTGAAGCTGCCGTCGTTCCTGGCGATCTTCCTGTTTCCGACGGTGTTCGCCGCGATCGGGCAGGCGAACGCCACGCTGATGGTCGCGATCTTCCCGCTGGTAGGCCTGCTTGCCGCGATCTTCATCCTGCCGGAAGTCTACGGCTACGAGAACGACTGACGATGAGCGCTATCTGATCGCGGCGGCTAACGCCGCGATCAGGGCCGGCGGCGTCACCAGCAGGCCGAGCTTGAGGAACGGCCAGGCGCCGACCTCGATTTTCTCGCGGCGGAGCGCGACCAGCCAGAGGATGGTGGCGAGCGAGCCGGTGACCGACAGATTGGGGCCGAGATCGACGCCAATCAGGATCGCGCTGACGACGGGCACCGGCAGATGATCGCCGGCGGCAACCGAGCCGGCGACGAGGCCGACCGGAAGATTGTTGGCGATGTTGTCGGCGAGCGCGGTGGCAATGCCCACGCTCCAGGCCGCCTGCGGGACCGATTGAGCTACCGCCTGGTGCAGCAACGCGTTGAGCTGCGCGATCACGCCGGTCTTGATCAACGCCTCCACCATGACGAAGAGCCCGCCGACCAGCGGCAACACGCTCCAGGACACCCCGCGCAGCACGGGCAAGGGTGATTGCCGGCTGAGCAGCAGCACGATCGCGGCCGTCACGCCGCCGCAGATAAAGGTCGGCAGGCCGAGCTGCTTGTCGAGCGCTGACGCCGTGACCAGCACGATGCCGATCGCGACGATGCCTATTGCGGTGAGCTTGCCGCCGCGGCCGAGCTTGGGATGCGGCACGCTACGCGCGATCGTCTCTTCCTTCAGCGCGTGGTGCTGGGTCAGGCGCAGCACGATGTAGGTCAGCAGGATCGACGCCGCCGAGGGCAAGGCGAACAGGCGTAGCCATTCCGTCAGGTGCGGCATGCGCGCGCCGAACACGACGAGGTTGGCGGGGTTGGAGATCGGCAGGACGAAACTCGCGGCATTGGCGATGAAGGCGCAGACGAACAGATAAGGCAGCGGCTTCGCGCCGGCCGCGCGCGTCGCGGCATAGACGGCCGGCGTCAGCACGATCGCGGTAGCATCGTTGGAAAGCAGCACGGTCACGAGCGTGCCGACGAGATAGATCAGCAGGAACAGCCGCTGCGGCGAGCCGCGTGCGTATTCCACCGCGAGCGCGGCGAGATAATCGAACAGGCCTTCGAGCCGCGCCAGCTCGGCGATCAGCATCATTCCGATCAGGAAGAGATAGACGTCGAGGCCTTTCTCGATGCCGACAAGCGCGTCCTGCCAAGGCAGCAAGCCTGATAGCACCAGGGCGCTCGCGCCGATCGCGGCCCAGATCGCCTCGGGCAGGCGAAACGGCCGGATGATGACGCAGGCGGTCGCGACGAAGATGATGCTCCAGGCCCAGATGGCGTCAGACGGCACGTTCAGTCCTTGAGGTTCGGTCAGTCATTCGGCATCGATAACCGATGCGGGAACGGCTGTCTTCCCCTAGAGTCTTGCCGCGGCAACGGACTGGAATTCGTGGCTGCTTCTCGCGAATGTGACACTCACCTTGCCACCGACAGCTTCTCCATGATCGCCTTGCGCAGGATGCGCGAGAGCGATTCCACCGAATACGGCTTCTGGATCAGCTCGAATCCGCGGTGGGCGTTCTCGGCCAGCACGTTGCTGTAGCCGGAAGTGAGCACCACGGGCAGGCCCGGATAGCGCTCGCGGATGATGCCGGCGAGCTCGACCCCGTTCATGCCGGGCATGATGACGTCGGAGAACACGAGGTCGACGGCAAATTCGTTCTCGCCCAGGATCGCCAGCGCCGCGTTGGCATTGGCGACGCGGCGCACGACATAGCCGAGATCCTCCAGGAGCTCGGTGGAGAAGCGGCCGACCTCGTCGTCGTCCTCGACCACGAGCACGCGATAGCCACGCCCGGTCGTGGCCGCCTCGTGGCTCAGCGCCGCGGCTTCCTTCTCCGTGGCGGGGCTTTGCGCCTGCGGCAAGTAGATGGTGAAGGTGGCACCTTCACCTTGCGTGCTCGTCACCGCAATGTCGCCCTCGGACTGCTTTGCGAAGCCGAAGGCCTGGCTGAGCCCGAGGCCGGTGCCTTTGCCGACCTCCTTGGTGGTGAAGAACGGCTCGAAGATCTGTTCGAGATGTTCCGGCGCGATGCCGCTGCCAGTGTCGGTGACGGAGATCGCGACATAGTCGCCGCGGCGCGCCGATTGTGCGCGCAGGCTCGGGATTCCCGACACCTTGCGCACGGCGATGGTGAGGCGGCCTTCGCCGTCCATGGCATCGCGGGCGTTGATGGCGAGATTGATCAGCGCGGCCTCGAACTGGGCGATGTCGGCCACCGTGAAGCAATCGGCGTCCTGAACCTCCACGGCGATCTCGATGCGGGCGCCGACCAGCGGCCGGACCAGCTGCGCCACGCCCTCGACCTGGCTGCCGACGTTGAAGATCTGCGGCTTGAGCGGCTGCCGGCGCGCGAAGGCCAGAAGCTGCGCGGTCAGCTTGGAAGCGC
This sequence comes from Bradyrhizobium sp. NBAIM01, assembly GCF_020194115.1. Taxonomy (NCBI): domain Bacteria; kingdom Pseudomonadati; phylum Pseudomonadota; class Alphaproteobacteria; order Hyphomicrobiales; family Nitrobacteraceae; genus Bradyrhizobium; species Bradyrhizobium sp. NBAIM01. The sequence continues at coordinate 30,389 of NZ_JADYVU010000019.1, forward strand.
GCTCGACGGTCTCGGAGATGGCATCGACGTAGCGTCGGCGACGCTCCTCCGGCAGCTCGCGCCGGCGCAGGAAATCGGTCGCCGAGCGGATAATGGTGAGGAGATTGTTGAAGTCGTGCGCGACGCCGCCAGTGAGCTGGCCGATCGCCTCCATCTTCTGCGACTGCCGCAGCGCTTCCTCGCCGCGGCGTCGCTCGGTAATGTCCACCGCCTCGGGCACGGCGCCGGTGATGTTGCCCTGGCGGTCGAGCACGGGACGCATGCCGAAGTCGAAATCGCGCTCGCCGATAGGAAGGCGCAGGCGCATCTCCAGCCGCACCGCTTCGCCCTTGAGCACGGTGTCGAAGGCCTCGCGCACCAGCGTGCCCATGCCTTCCGTCGCGCTGAACCAGGGAGTCTCCCACAACGGCCTGCCGATTACGTCGGACGAGCTTGCGTTGATGCCGGCGAGCGCGGTCTTGTTGGCGTAGACCAGCTGGCCCTCGAGATTGACCAGGCCCTGATACTGATTGCTGGTCTCCAGGATCGCGCGCAGCCGCGCCTCGTTGGCTTCGAGCGCGGCGGTGCGCTCGGCGATGCGCTCTTCCAGCGTCTCGTTCAGCCGGCGGAGCTCGATTTCGGCCTGCTTGGCGACGGTGATGTCGTGGGCGACGCCGATGAATCCGATGTGCTTGCCGGTTGCATCCCAGCGCGGCTGCGATTCCGAGCGCAGCCAGCGCCATTCGCCGCCGGCGTTCTTGTAGCGCGCTTCCAGCACGAAGGGTTTGAGGGATGCTTCACCCTGGACGGATTGCTGCAGCACGTGCGGCAGGTCGTCGGGATGAAGCACCTTGCGCCAGTCGAAGTCGATGGCCTGATCGTAGGGCAGGCCGACGAAATCGACATAGGCCTGGTTGGCGAAGGATCGCTTGCGGTCGAGCTTGGTCACCCAGATCGGCACCGGCGCGCTGTCGGCGATCAGTCGGAAGCGCTCCTCGCTTTCGCGCAGCGTCTCGCGCGCCAGCGCCTGATCGGTGATGTCGATATGGGCGCCGACCAGCCGGATGGCACGGCCGTCCTTGTCGCGCTCGATCTTGGCGACCACCCGGATCCAGCGGGTCTCGCCGTCGCTGGGGCGGATGATGCGGTATTCGGCGCTATAGTCTTCGCTCGCTCCGGCGAGAGCTTCGAAGAAATGCTTGACGGTGGCGTCGCGGTCGTCGGGATGGATACGGTTGACCCAATCCTCGTGCGATTCCTCGGCGGCTTCCGGCGGAAGGCCGTGGATCATCAGATATTCGGGCGAACGGCGGTTCTTGAAGCCTTCGCGGAAATCGACCTCGACGCCGCCGACCTTGCCGATGCGCTGGATGCGCGCCAGCTCGGCCTCGCGCTCCTGCAGCGCGCGATAGGCGTTGTCGCGCTCGCGCGCGACGTCTTCGAGGTGTTGGCGCAGCCTTTCGGCGGCGATGGTCTCGGGCAAGGGATCGTTCAAGGCATCGGCCGTTGTCATGCAGGTGCGCACGTGCCGGACCGATATTCACACAGACGGAGCGTGATGGCCATTGTTTAGAGGGCAGGTGGTGCCGGGAAATGGGGGCGCGTGCCTGAACGTGGAGAAGTACGCGGTGGCAACGTCCGGTCTGGCAATTTGTTCCGAATACTGGAACGATCGGCGGATTGAGGCGTCGTCGCGAGGCGGAAGCGCACTCATAAGCTTTCCTTTCCCACGAGGCTAAATCTTGAAGCTCTTTATCTGCCAGGCCTGCGGCAACGTCCTCTATTTCGAGAACCGCGCCTGCGAACGCTGCGGCCATCGGATCGCCTTCCTGCCGGAGAAGGAGACGATGTCGGCGATCGAGGCCGACGGGGAGGCATGGAAGATCCTCGCCGACATGGGCGAGAGCCGGATGCTGTGCCGGAATGCCGAGTACGACGCCTGCAACTGGCTGACCGACGTTGGCGATAGCACCGGCTATTGCCGCGCCTGCCGTCACAACGGCACGGTGCCGAACCTCTCGGATCCGGCGCAGCTCGCCGGCTGGCGCGAGCTGGAGGTGGCCAAGCACCGTTTGTTCTATTCTCTGATCCGCTGGAAGCTGCCGCTCCAGACCCGCCAGGACAATCCCGAGCACGGCCTCATCTTCAACTTCCTCGCCGACGATCCGCACAGCGGCGAGAAGGTCATGACCGGCCATGACAACGGCCTGATCACGATCGCGCTGACCGAGGCCGACGATATCGAGCGAGAGCGGCGCCGGCTCGAGATGGGCGAGCCCTATCGGACGCTGCTCGGGCATTTCCGCCACGAGGTCGGACATTACTTCTGGGATGTGCTGGTACGCGATGGCGGCAAGCTCGACCAGTGCCGCGCCGTCTTCGGCGACGATAGCGCAGATTACGGCCAGGCCCTGCAGCGCCATTATGCGGAAGGACCGCCGCCGGACTGGCAGCAGAGCTACGTCTCGGCCTATGCCACGACGCATCCGTGGGAGGATTTTGCCGAGACCTGGGCGCATTACCTCCATATCGTCGATGCCCTGGAAATGGCCGCCGAGTTCGGCATGGAGGTGCGTCCCAAGGTCGACCGCGACGGGGAGCTGACGGCGCGCATCCGCTTCAACCCGTACGAGGCCAGGGATGTCGAGGCGCTGGTCAACGCATGGCTGCCCTTCACCTTCGCCATGAACAGCGTCAACCGCGCCATGGGCCTGCGCGACCTCTATCCCTTCATCCTGTCGCCCGCGGTGGTCGGCAAGCTGGGCTTTATTCATGACCTGGTCCGGGACGCGGCCAAGGCCGGGAAGCCCTAGGGATGCCGCACGGCCGGCGCGCCGAGCCCATTTCGGTCTTGCGCTGGTACGCCAAAGGCGGCCCGATTTAGACCGTTGCCTCCGGCCCATTTTGATGTACCACGGGAGCCACACGGCCCCTCCCAAAGGCCCCAACGGCCAGGGAAGGGTCCCGCCCAAGGTCGAGACTCAAGAAAAGCATGTTCAAACGCATTCTGATCGCCAATCGCGGCGAAATCGCCTGCCGGGTCATCAAGACTGCCCGCAAGATGGGAATTCAGACGGTTGCGGTCTATTCCGAGGCCGACCGCGATGCCCTCCACGTCGAGATGGCCGATGAGGCGGTGCTGATCGGTCCGCCGGCCGCGGCCGAGAGCTATCTGGTGATCGAGAAGATCGTGGAGGCCTGCCGTAAGACGGGGGCCGAGGCCGTGCATCCCGGCTACGGCTTCCTGTCCGAGCGCGAGGCGTTTCCGCGCGCGCTGGAAGCCGCAGGCATCGTTTTCATCGGCCCGAACCCCGGCGCGATCGCCGCCATGGGCGACAAGATCGAATCCAAGAAGGCCGCCGCAAAAGCGAAAGTCTCGACCGTGCCGGGCTATCTCGGCGTCATCGAGGACGACAAGCACGCCGTGCGCATCGCCGACGAGATCGGCTACCCCGTCATGATCAAGGCCTCCGCCGGCGGCGGCGGCAAGGGCATGCGCATCGCCCATTCCAAGGCCGAGGTCGCCGAGGGCTTCAACCTCGCCAAGGCGGAGGCCAAGGCCTCGTTCGGCGACGACCGCGTCTTCGTCGAGAAGTTCATCGTCGATCCCCGCCACATCGAGATCCAGGTGCTGGGCGACAAGCACGGCAACGTGATCTATCTCGGCGAACGCGAATGCTCGATCCAGCGCCGCAACCAGAAGGTCATCGAGGAAGCGCCGTCGCCGCTGCTTGACGAGGCGACCCGCCGCAAGATGGGCGAGCAGGCGGTCGCGCTGGCCAAGGCCGTGAACTACGATTCCGCCGGCACGGTCGAGTTTGTCGCCGGACAGGACAAGAGCTTCTACTTCCTGGAGATGAACACGCGCCTGCAGGTCGAGCATCCCGTCACCGAGCTCGTCACCGGCGTCGATCTCGTCGAGCAGATGATCCGCGTCGCGAGCGGCGAGAAGCTCGCCATCGCGCAGAAGGACGTCACGCTGACCGGCTGGGCGGTGGAATCGCGTCTCTACGCCGAAGATCCGTTCCGCAACTTCCTGCCCTCGATCGGACGCCTGGTGAAATATCGCCCGCCGGCGGAAGCCAGCAAGGACGGCATCACCATCCGCAACGATACCGGCGTGCAGGAGGGCGGCGAGATCTCGATCCATTACGATCCGATGATCGCCAAGCTCGTCACCCATGCGCCCTCGCGCGCGGGCGCGATCGAGGCGCAGGCGACTGCACTCGACTCTTTCTATGTCGACGGTATCAGGCACAACATCCCGTTCCTGTCGGCGCTGATGCATCATCCGCGCTGGCGTGAGGGACGGCTCTCGACCGGCTTCATCGCCGAGGAATTCCCCAAGGGTTTTGCGGTGCGCGTGCCCGAAGGCGAGGTCGCGCGGCGCATCGCCGCGGTCGGCGCCGCGATCGATCACGTGCTCGGAGCGCGCAAGCGGCAGATCTCCGGCCAGATGGGCGGCCGCGTCGTGCAGCGCGAGCGGCGTCGCGCGGTCTGGCTCGACCGCCAGGAGATCCTGCTCGAGGTCGCGCGCGAAGGCGAGGCGATCGCGATCCGCTTCATCGACGCCGACGGCAAGGCCGGCAACGCGCATCTGCTGCAGTCGCCGTGGAAGCCGGGCGATCCGGTCTGGCAGGGCACCATCGACGGTCAGTTCGTCGCCGTGCAGACCCGCCCGATTCCGAACGGCATCCGCCTCGCGCATCAGGGCGTCGAGGTGCCGGTCTATGTCTGGACCGAGGCCGAGGCGGCCTCCGCGCGGCTGATGCCGGTGACGACGGCCTCCGACAGCGGCAAGAAGCTGCTCTGCCCGATGCCCGGCCTCGTCGTCTCGATCGCGGTGAGCGAGGGGCAGGAGGTCAAGGCCGGCGAGACGCTGGCGGTGGTCGAAGCCATGAAGATGCAGAACGTGCTGCGCGCCGAGCAGGACGGCACCGTGAAGAAGATCCACGCCAGCGCCGGCGCGACACTCGCGGTGGACGCGCTGATCCTGGAGTTTGCGTGAGCGTGTGAGTGGAGCAGGCGATCCGCCCACAACCACCGTCATTGCGAGGAGCCCTTCGCGACGAAGCAATCCAGGCTTTCGCCGCGGATGCATTCCTGGATTGCTTCGCTTCGCTCGCAATGACGGAGTATGCTGCGGTCTTCGTGACCTAACCGAGACAGCACCATGGCCTTTCGTTCCCGCCGCGAGAAACTGCGCTCCATCCTGTCGGCCACGACTTGCGTCCATCCCGGCTCGGTCTATGACGCGATATCGATCCGCATTGCCGAGGATCTCGGATTTTCGCTCGGCATGTTCGGCGGATCGGTGGCTTCGCTCGCCGTGCTCGGCGATCCCGATGTTACGCTGATCACGCTCACCGAGCTTGCCGAGCAGATGCGGCGGATGTCGCGGGCCTCGGCGCTGCCGGTGCTCGTCGATGCCGATCACGGCTATGGCAATGCACTGAACGTGCGCCGCACGGTCCAGGAGCTGGAGACGTCGGGCGCGGCCGGCCTCACCATCGAGGACACGCTGCTGCCCGCCGCATTCGGCGAGACCAAGGCGCAGCTGATCTCTCTCGAAGAAGGCGTCGGCAAGATGAAGGCGGCGCTTGGCGGCCGCAGCGATCCCTCGCTGGTGATCATGGGCCGTACGGGAGCAGCCGCGATCACCTCGATCGAGGATGCGGTGCGCCGCGCCCAGGCTTATGAGGCTGCCGGCGTCGATGCGCTGTTTTTCACCGGCATCAAGTCGCGCGCCGAGCTCGAGACCATCGCCGCCGCCACGCGTCTGCCGATCGTGCTCGGCGGCGCGTCGGAGGAATTGAGCGGGCTCGATTATCTCGGGGGTCAGCGCGTGCGCATCGCGCTGCAGGGCCATGCGCCGATCGCCGCCGCGACGCAAGCCGTCTACGAGACGCAGAAGGCGTTGCGCGAGGGCATGGCGCCAAAAAGCCTCAAGGGCCTGGCATCGTCGGAGCTGATGGCCCGCGTGACGCGCGAGGCCGCGGTCAAGGCGCGCAGCGCCGATTGGCTGGGATCGAAGACATGAGCCGGGCGATTCTCCAGGTCATGATCCGCGGCCGCGTGCAGGGCGTCGGTTATCGGGCCTGGGTGGAGTCGCAGGCCACCGCGTATGGCCTCGAAGGCTGGGTCCGCAACCGCCGCGACGGCAGCGTGGAAGCGCTGTTCGCTGGCGCGCCGACGCACGTTGCCGACATGGTCGCACTGTGCCGCCACGGCCCGCCGTCCTCGCGCGTCGACGCTGTCACCAGCGAAACGGCAAGCGCGGATGAGCTGAATTTGCGCAGGGCAGGGGAAGCGTTTTCGGTGCTGCCGACGGTGTGATGTGCATCGACTCCCGCGCCCGCACGCGGCGAGAGGCGAAGAGAAGCCGTCACTTCGGCAATTTCGCGATCGCCTCGCTCAGCTCGTGGATCTCGTAGGGCTTGCGCAGGATCGGGAAATCGCCGCGCACGCCGGCGGCGACCTCGCTGTAGCCGGTGGCGAGCAGGATCGGCAGGCCGGGACGGATCTGGCGGAGGCGATGGGCGAGGCTGAGGCCGTCCATCTTGCCGGGCATGACGATGTCCGAGAACACGAAGTCGACGCCGTCGCTCTCGATCTCGCGCAATGCCGCTTCGGCATCGGCGACACGGCGCACCTGATAGCCGAGCTGCTCCAGAAGACCGATGCTGACCAGCGCGACGTCGGGATTGTCCTCGACCAGCAGCACCGTGCCGCTGCCGCGGAACGTCGCTCCCGGCGTCTCCCGCGACGGCACATCTGTGCCGCGCGGCAGGACGATGGTGAATGTCGTGCCCTTGCCGAGCTCGCTCGCGACCTTCACCGTGCCGCCGGCCTGGTGGGCGAAGCCGTGCACCTGGGAAAGGCCGAGGCCGGTGCCTTTTCCGATCGGCTTGGTCGTGAAGAACGGCTCGAAGATCTTGTCGAGGACGTCGGAAGGAATTCCGAGCCCGGTATCGCGGACGTCGATTGCGACGAAATCGCCGACGAGGGGCGTCTCGTTCAGCACGACGTTGCGTGCGCCGATCGTCACCGTGCCGCCGTCCGGCATCGCGTCGCGGGCATTGATGACGAGGTTGAGCAGCGCGGTCTCGAGCTCGGAGACGTCGGCCCTGATCGGCCAGGTGTCGGAGTGGATGTCGAAAGCGAGGCGTACGGAGCTGCCGACGCCCGCGTCGAGCACCTCGCGGATCGCCGCGACACGGTCGGCAAAATCGATCGCCTGCGGGTTGACGCTTTGCCGACGCGCGAAGGTGAGAAGCTGGTTGGTCAGCGCTGCGCCGCGCTTGGTCGCGGTGTCGATCGCCGAGATGGCGCGCTCGAGCTTGGGGTCGTCGGCGGCGCCTTTCTTCAGGATGTGAAGGCTGCCGCTGATGATCATCAGAAGATTGTTGAAGTCGTGGGCGACACCGCCGGTGAGCTGCCCCAGCGCATCGAATTTCTGCGACTCGGCCAACTGCTTCTGCATCGCCTCGAGCTTGAGCTGCGCATTGCGGCGCTCTGTGATGTCGCGTGTGATCTTGGCGAAGCCGATCAGCCTGCCGTCCTCGTAGATCGGGTCGATCACGACGCTCGCCCAGAAGAACGTGCCGTCCTTGCGCACGCGCCAGCCTTCCTCCTCGTATCGGCCTTTTTCCCGCGCGATGCCGAGCGCCCGGGCTGGCTTGCCATTGGCGCGGTCGGTCTCGGTGTAGAAACGGGAAAAATGCTGGCCGAGGATCTCCTCTGGGGGGTAGCCCTTGATGCGTTCGCCGCCGATGTTCCAGCTGGTGATGATCCCGTTGGGGTCGAGCATGTAGAGCGCGTAGTCGGCAACCCCCTCAACCAACAGCCGGAAACTGCGCTCGCTCTCGAACAGGTCTCTCTGTTGACTGAACTTTTCGACCATTCCCGGGACCCCGCCTCGACGGGAACAAACGCGGCATCCGCGAGATGGTTCCCGCCCTGTGGGACATTTCTAGGCAAGCTTTACCGACCGTATGCAAGGCGCGTCTTGACAAGAAAGCAAGTTCGTCAGATATTTCTGTCATGACAGAAATAACCGGAAAAAAGAAACTCCCCGCCGCCGTCGAGCGCTTCATCCTGCACTGGGGCGACATGGGCGACGAGTGGGGCGTGAACCGCTCGGTAAGCCAGATTCATGGGCTGCTTTATCTCGCCGAGGCGCCGATGACGGCCGAGGACATCGCCGACACGCTCGGCATGGCGCGGTCCAACGTCTCCAACTCGCTGAAGGAGCTGCTCGCCTGGAACCTGATCCGGCGGGTCCCGATCCTGGGCGACCGCCGCGACCATTACGAGGCCGAGACCGACATCTGGGAGATCGCCGCGAGGATCGCGGCGCGGCGCAAGGAGCGGGAGATCGACCCGGCGATCGCGGCCCTTCGCGCCTGCGTGTCCGATGCCACGGACGATCCCGGTATCAGTCCCGTCGCAGCCAAGCGCCTGAAGGAGATGCTGGCGTTCACCGAGCTCGCCGACCACTGGTTCATGCAGATGCTGAAAGTGCCGCGGCCGCGTCTGGTCGCCTTGATGCGGCTTGGCGAGAAGATCGCCAACCTGCTGCCGATCGGCAAGGTCAAATAGCATCGAGGAGGTTGCGATGACGTCGGCAAGACTATCGGGCTCCAACGCATCGACCTCCGCTCACGTCAGACTGCTCGACGACCGGCGTTTCCGCACGCTGCTGTCGGACGAGGATTGGGGCCGCCTGCCGCTCGCCACATGGCGGCGCTTCTCCAAACGCGTCGCCGACGGCGACAGTATCGTCTATGTCGGCGTGGTCGACGAGATCGCCTTCAGCGATTTCGGCTGGTGGTTTGCGCAGGCCGCACGCCTGATCGGCGGACCATTGCCGACCGGCCGCGACATCGGCGTGCCCATGATCGTCACGGTCACCGAGGACGGCGCGACCGGCGGCCAGACCTGGACGCGCATCTGCGCGCGCAAGCGCGGTTTTCCGCAGGTGATCCATTCCGCCAAGCGTTTTGCCGGTCCGACCGGGCTCGAGGAATATGTCGGCTTCGGCGTGTCGATGGCGCTGCGCATCGCGGTCGAGGATCAGGTGCTGACCTTTCGCAGCGCCGGCTACGGCCTCCAGCTTGGACGGCTGTGGCTTCCGCTGCCGGGCTGGCTGACGCCGGGCGAGCTCACCGTGACGCACCGAGATCTCGGCGAGGGCGCTTTCCGCTTCACCCTCGATGTCACTCACCCGCGTCGCGGCGCGCTGATCCATCAGTCCGTCCTGTTCAGGGAGGCCGTATCATGACGCCGCTGTTGTGGACGCTCATCGCCATCCAGATCGCGATGGGTGTGTTCGATACCTTCTATCACCACGAATTCACTGAGCGCCTGGCCTGGCGGCCGTCGCAGCGCTTCGAGCTGAAGCTGCACGGCATCCGCAACATGCTTTATGCGCTGCTGTTCCTGGTGCTCGGCTGGCTCGAGGTTCACGGCGTGCTGGCGCTGTTGATCGTCGTGGTGCTGGTCGCCGAGATCGTCATCACCTTGATGGATTTTGTCGAGGAGGATCTGAGCCGCAAGCTGCCGCCGAGCGAGCGCATCAATCACACGCTGCTTGCGATCAATTACGGCGCCATCCTGGTGCTGCTGATGCCCGTCCTGATCGATTGGGCCATGCAGCCCTTCGGCGTGAGCGTCGTTGATCAGGGCCTGCTCAGCATCGCCGCGACCGCCTGCGCAGTCGGCGCGGCACTGTGCGGCCTCAGGGATTTCGCGGCGATGCGGCGGCTCGGCCGCATGCGAAGCGTGGCGGCAGCCGGGCTTGTCGAAAAGCTGCCCGGCCGCAAGACCGTGCTCATCACCGGCGCCACCGGATTCATCGGCAGCCGGCTTGCCGCAAGCCTCAGCGGGGCAGGGCATCACGTCATCGCGCTGATCCGAAATCCCGCGAAAGCCGAGATGCTGCCGCCGCCGGTGACGCTGATCACCAGCCTCGATCAGCTCACCTCGGACGCGCAGATCGACGCCATCGTCAACCTCGCGGGTGAGCCGATCGGCAACGGCCTGTGGACCGAAGCGAAGCGCGCGAAGATCATCGGCTCGCGCATCGACACGACCGGCGAGGTCGTCAAGCTGATCGCGCGGCTCGCGCGCAGGCCCGAGGTGCTGATCAGCGGCTCGGCGATCGGCTGGTACGGCCTTTGGGCCGACCAGGTGCTGACGGAATCGGCCAAATCTCACGCCTGCTTCAGCCACGAGCTGTGCGCGGCCTGGGAGGCGGCAGCGCGACCTGCGGAAGAGCTCGGCGTGCGCGTGGTTTATTTGCGCATTGGCCTCGTGCTCGGCACCGAAGGCGGCTTCGTCACGCGCATGCTGACGCCGTTCGAGTTCGGCCTCGGCGGCCCGCTCGGCACCGGGCGACAATGGATGTCCTGGATCGAGCGCGACGATCTGATCCGCCTGATCGCCTATGTGATCGCGACGCCGGACCTGTCGGGTCCCGTCAACGCCACCGCGCCGATCCCGGTCACCAATGCAAAGTTCACGGAAGAGCTCGGCCGCCGCCTGCGCCGGCCCGTCCTGTTTCGCATTCCCGGCGGCCTGCTCCGCCGGATCGGCGGCGGCTTTGCCGACGAGCTCCTGCTCGGCGGCCAGCGCGTGCTGCCGAACAAGGCGCTGAGCCGCGGCTTCGTGTTCCGCCACGAGACGTTGCGCAGTGCGTTCGAGGCGATCTTGTGAGCGTTCAGGTCGGCGCCACACTCCGAAATGTCGCCGCCACCGCACGCAGCGCCGCGAGTTTCGCAGGATCGCTGACCTTCGAATGCAGCATCACCTTCGAGCTGCCGAGCTTCGGCAGCTTGTGCGCTGGGCCGATATCGACCAGGCCGGAAGGCGCGATCCGTCGCGCCAGCGGCGCGATCGCAAGCCCCGCTAGCGCGGCCGCGACCACCGCGGTGACGCCGCCGCCGACGAAGCGCTCGCGCCAGGAGATGCCGGCCTTGTCGAGCGCGCGCACGGCGACGGCGCGGACGCCACAGGGCGGGGCGAGCGTTGCGAGCGGCAACGGCTCCCCTTTCGGCAGGGTGAAGCGGCGTGCGGCGAACCAGCCGAACTCGTCCTCGGCCAATTTTTCGCCGCCGCGGCGGCTGCCTTCCTGGCGCACGATCACCGCATCGAGCTCGCCCGCATCGTAGGCATCCTGCATCTCGCGCGAGAAGCCGATGGTGACGGCGAGGGTGAGGTTGGACGACATGGCGTGCAGGCGCTCAAGTAGCGGCACCAATTCGGGGCCAGCGGCGTGATCGGAGATGCCGAGCGAGAGCGACTGCGCGGCCGGCGCGTCGCCCGACAGCGCGAGATCGTGTGCCGTCATCAACGCGCGGGCGCGATCGAGGAACGCGGCGCCATCGGCGGTAAGGCGGACTGCGCGCGGCGAGCGCTCGACGAGGCGCTTGTCCAGCAATGTCTCCAGCCGCTGCAGCTTGAGACTGACGGCGGCCTGCGTCGTGCCGAGCGCTTCGGCGGCGCGGGTGAAGCTCTGAAGGTCGGCGACCAGAAGGAAGGCCTGGACGGTGGCGATGTCGAGTGTGGGGTTCATTATAAATCATTATCACTGATATCAGGATAGATAAGATACCAAAATGACAGCGACAGGTCTAGTTTCTCCTCCAACGCCGCGCAACTTGCGCAGCTTATCGAGGAGAACGACAATGCCCCTGATCACCGTATCTTACACCACGTCCCGCCAGTCCCCCTCGCTGAAGGCCGATATCGCGAGCGCGGTATCCGAGCTCACAGCAAGTATCCTGCACAAGGATCCCAAGGTGACCGCGATCATCGTGAAGTCGGTCGAGGCAGGCGACTGGTTCGCTGGCGGCAAGTCGCTCGCCGAGCAGAAGCTCGCGAGCTACTGGATCGACATCCACGTCACCGAGGGCACCAACACCAAGGACGAGAAGGCAACCTATCTCGCCGCCATGTTCAAGCGCATGGCCGAGATCCTGGGCCCGCTGCATCCCGAGACCTACCTGCATGTCGACGAGGTCAAGGGCGACGCCTACGGCTTCGGCGGCCTGACCCAGGAGCGACGCTACATCGCAGGCAAGCTCGAGGTTTCGCTGCAGGCGGCGTGATGCGAGAGGCCGCGGGTGAGCCGTCTCACCCGCGGCCTGCAGCCATCAGCTCGCCGCGCGGAATTGCACTTCGGCTTTGTTGATGAAGCATGTTTTGTCGAACAGCGTCAGGTCCAGCGGGTTGGGCAGGCGGACATCGCTGAGATCGGGGCAGGGCTTCGCTGCGGGATCATAGGATCGATCGATCTGCGAGATGAAGACGAGGATCAGCCCCGTGTCGCGCGCGAACGACCTCAGCGCCCGCACCTGCACCGTCAGGTCGGGGTTTTCCCGCCTCTGATCGAGCAGTTGCAGATAGTCGATCACGACGAAGGTGCCGCGCGGCGCCGCTTCCATCTGCTTGACGATGTAATCGGCGCTGATTGCGTCCGAGCAATCCACCTCGAACAGCTTGTCGAACTGTGTGGGCTCCACGCCGATCGCACGGAGGCGGTCCAACACATCTCGCTCGGTGTACTCCAGTGAGAAGAATGCGGCGCGATGGCCGGACTTCATGGCTTCGACGGCAAGTTCGAGGCTCATCAACGTCTTGCCCTGGCCGGGACGGGCCCCGACCAGCACCAAATCGCCCGGCCGGAACTGCGCGAACAGTTTGCTCGCCGCCGTCAGTGCGGCTGCTTTCGCCGCGAGCATGCTCCAGGCGGAAAAGCCCTCCGTCGCAGCGATGCGGTCAAGCGCGTCGTGGAGCGGAATGCCGGCCTCGCGGGACAGGCGCCTGGCCTTGCGCTTCAGATGGTAGATGGGCGCAGACAGTTTCATCGTCAAAACCTCCCATTGCGAGCATGGATCGCAACCCCTCCTTATGCCTGGCGCTCGAACAGTCGGCCGATGATCAACTCGCCCGGCATGAGGTCTGCTTTCCCGGCGGAGGGAGGAGGCGTGGGCGGCACCGAAATGAAGCGTAGCTGATTCCGCGACGGGCGGAGAGCGGCGCGGTCGGCTCAACAAAAAAAGTATTAGACTGCCGCTTCCGGCAGCAGCGCGCGGGTCGGTCCGAACAGCTCTTCGAACGCCTGCCTGAGCGCGATGTCGACGTCGGCCATGGTCACGAACTGGCCGAGATCGACCAGGGAGGTGACGCCGTAACGGGGGTCGACGACGCCGCAGGGCACGATGCCGGCGAAATGCGACAGCTCCGGCTCGACATTAATGGCGATGCCGTGAAACGAGACCCAGCGCTTCAGGCGGACGCCGATCGCCGCGATCTTGTCTTCGTGTCCAGGTCCCTTGTCGGGCCGCCTGACCCAGACGCCGACCCGGTCCTCGCGCCGCTCGCCGCGGACGTTGAAGGCGGCGAGCGTCTTCAGGATCAGCTCTTCCAGGCTCGCGACATAGGCCCGCACGTCCGGCCGGCGGCGCTTGAGGTCGAGCATGACGTAGGCCACGCGCTGGCCGGGTCCGTGATAGGTGAGCTGCCCGCCGCGCCCTGTCGCGAAGGTCGGGAATCGGGAATCGAGCAGGTCGCTTTCCTTGCCCGAGGTGCCGGAGGTGTAGAGCGGGGGATGTTCCAGCAGCCAGACCAGTTCAGGGGCCTCGCCCGCGGCGATCGCCGCGACACGCGCCTCCATGGCGGCCACGGCCTCCGGATAGGGCACCGGGGCATCCGAAATCCGCCATTCGACGACTTCGCCGCCTGCGGCGGAAAACGACGTCAAATCGAGGTCTTGGCGGTGGCTTTCAGGGGAATTAACCATTGGCTAACCATAACGTGGTGATCATCTCTGGAGCAAATGAAGAGTCCCAAGTCCCAAGTCTCAAGTTGCGGCGGTCCTGACAGTGCCCACTCTCGACAAAGTCACCGTGGATCTCATGGTCGTCCTCGGGACGACCACGATGCCGATCCATCAAGTATTACGTCTTTCCCGCGGCGCCATCATCGAGCTGGACGCAACTGAGGCCGACGAAGTCAAGGTGCTCGCCAATAATCTGCCGGTCGCCTCCGGCGTTGTGCTGGTCGACCGCAACAGAATCGCGGTCGAGGTCAAGCAGATGCTGCCGCGCTCGCCGGGGACGCGGTAGGCCCCCGGTCACACGGGACCGGGCAAGCGGTAGCGGCCTGGGTATCCTATAAGGCCGATCTCCTGGGGAAGGGCGGCGTTTTTCCTGCCAAGCTTGTGGAATTCAGGGCTTTTGCAGGCTTGTATCCCCCTGATGGATTTGTTAGATCGGCGCCGCTGATCCGGCCGCCCGAACGACCTCAGGCCGGCATCTCCTAGCGCTCGTGGCGGAACTGGTAGACGCGCTGCCTTGAGGTGGCAGTGGGTAACACCGTGGGGGTTCGAGTCCCTCCGAGCGCACCACAATTTGCAAATCGCTGGCGGGTTGCCCACCGTGGCGGTGAATACGAGTGTGCAAGAGCCGTCGAAAGTGAACGCAAGCTCACTGTGTGGCTTGCTCGTTGCCCTCAAGATTTCACCCCCCATCCTAAGTAATGATGAGTTTCAGCGGAGAGCCGGCCGCAATGATCCCACGCCTGTCGGGCACGTTGCGGACGATTGGGGGCGGGGTAATCCGGGAAAATGCCTGGCATGCTCAGTTGCCGACGCTGCTGTTGAGCTCGCCAAACAAAGCGGCGGATCGCGTCCACGTTCTTCGTCATCGAGTAGAGGTTGCACACGTTCAGGTCTCGGGAGGTGCCTGGCGAGGACGGTTGTCAGTTGCGGGTTTGGCATGCGCCAGCTCGCGGGTCGGTCAGACATACCCAGCTAGAACATAATGGGAACGAAAGAGGCGATACGGTCGCTCGTTATCGTTCTCCTCGCCCGTTGGGCATCGATGAAGCGGTCCTACACTAACGGGGATCCAGAAGAGCGCTTGCAATTCCATGCTGGCCTTCAACTCCAGGGAGCATAGTCGTCACAATTGCCCCTGAACTGCGGATGCCTTGCGTGCGATGTCTCATGCTCGGCGGCCTCGGGCGCGCGATGCCGACGATGATCGTCGTCTTTGTCCCGAGCGCCGTGCTTCCGCCCTTCTTACTCTCTCGCGGAGCCGCCTCAATTGGGCCAGCAGGCTGACGAGCTCGATTCTTGTGTCACGCAGAACAGCCAGGCTGGAAATCCCACTACTCACTACAACACCCCCAAACAGGCCTTTGCCGAATTCGTGACGGAAGCTCGGATTTGTGGCGACGTGCCAACAACGTCTAAGCGATGGCCACCGGGGGCGTCGGTTCGTTTTACGACAATGCGCGAAAATATTCTAAATGGTTGCAATGCATTGCAACAGCAACGCGCTATCGGAAGGGGAATATCAACACACTCTCCGAAGCGCGCGCGTCATTTGCATCAGCACGTTGGCGCTGTACGAGCTACCTCTACTGTTCTGACGATCGGCTCCTCGACCCAGGCCTCGCGGGCAAACCAGTTGTGATTGGCCCGACAGTCCGGACAAAGAGTATTGCCGAAAAACACGATGCTTCGCAGGAAAGTCTCACGATCGGATTTGATGCCGGTCGGAATCGCGCGGCCGGATTGCGGACACTTGACCATGATCATGCCCATACGAGCCTCCCTGAAACACGTATTTGTCGAGAAAAAGGGCCGGCCGGCTGGAGTGCGCTCTCGTCGGTGCGGGTGACTTGGGGGGCATCGCACCTGGGGTCGTTGTTCGAGCAAAAGGGCAGCTTGCTCGTGACGACGCTTCTCCAACCGACCGGATTCCTGCTTGGCGAATTCTTGGGATAGCTGCGGGCTTTCGCCGCAACTCTGAATAATGTCCGACCTCAACCGAACGCTTCTGGGAGGCGCCTAATAACCGTCATGTCGAAATACCCGCGACTTCGTGTCGAACGTTCCCCCTGCGACAAAACCATCAATTTCCTCTCGACGGACAGATCAGCCAACCGCATCACTGGTGTCACTCCCCTCGGTACAGTCAATTAACTATTCTCTTTTTTATTATTTGTGCAAATTAAAACTCGCCTTGTCGGTCTGATTTACGACTCTCGGCTGATTTATTTTTTTGCGCGGCGCGATGCATTACCGAAAAACGTCAGTCCCTTTTCTCATAGGCTTCTGCAGGCCACCATTCTCAAGTCGGTTCGGCACGTGGTTGCGCTTTGTCACGGTATTGAATGCTCGCCCGAGGTTCAAATATGAAACAAATTTTGATTATAAGCAAAATCTGCAAATCTCGTTGGTTAATTGCTGCCGATCACGTAAGGTACACTCGTCCAGGTTTCTTCGGCTGGAGGAGACAATGTGGGAATTAATTCTTAACGAGTACAACCTCACCTCGGAGACGCTGCAGCTGGCTCAGATGCGCGCAGAATTGGTCAGCATTGGCGAGAAGGAACGCATTCTAAGAGAACGGAGTGCCGATCGCGAAGCTTATCGGTACCTATTGGATGCTCATCGGTCGATCGCCAGGCCGAGCCTCATGGGAGAGCAGGGGTTGAACATTTCTCCTCAAGACGGGGGCAAGGACGGTCAGCTCGCGGCATGACCAGCCGGATTGACATGTCCAAACGAGCCGGACCGGTGGCGTGTGTTCGGGTGAACGAAATCGCAGGCGCCGCAGACCGGGCTAGATTGAGTCTCGCAGGTGGCGGCAGGTCCGCTTGTCCGGTGCCGCGACAACATCGCATCCCGGAGGCTGTCGCCGCCTCGCCGGAACAGGCGAGGCAGAATGGTTCACATTGGTGGAAGCCGTGCTGGAAAGATCGTCGGCGGAGATAGTATTGAGACCGGCTCCGGATGCAGTATTCGCGCTGTTGGATGGTCGACCAATGATCTTCAGCGAAGCGGGGCAGAAGATTTTTGAACTCGACCGAGTAGGGGCATTCATCTGGTGCAAGTTAGGGGAAGGCTCCTCGCTTGGAGACATTTATCGGGGGCTTGCGGCGCAAGGCATTGACGAGCACACGGCACGCCAGTTCACGCGACAGGTCGTAGATGTCTGGGTCGATCGAGCGTTGCTCGAAGTCGATTGGCGAATGCCGACCGATTGCGCCTTCTCAGCTCATCTGGGTCGCCACAGAATAGACATCCGGGCTGCAAATCCGGACCTCTTGAGGCGGCTGCTGTCGCCATTCAGTGTGTCGGACCAGAGTGCCGGCGGCGACGGCGACATCGCGATCGAGGCAATGATGCTGGATGAACAAGTGTTCTTGCGCGCAGAAGATTCCAGCATTTCCAGATGCGAAGTTGATGCACTAGCCCCTACGATCAAAGCTCACGTCACCGAGCGGCTTATTCGAAATATTCGCTGGGTATTCTCCCTTCATGCCGCTTCTCTCGTGAACGACGGCATGGGCCTGTTGTTATGCGGCCATCCGGGAGCAGGAAAGTCTACCCTCACATTGCAGCTGGTGGACGCCGGATTTCGGTACGCTGGCGATGACGTCGCGCTGGTTGGCGGTGACGGAACGATCTGCGGAGTCCCGTTTGCGCTCACCCTCAAGGAAGGATCGTGGGACTTGCTCTCGCGACTACATGGCGACCGCTACGATGCGACGCATTGCCGCTCCGACGGCGTTCGGGTGCGGTACGTACCCATTCCTGATGCGCAGAACGAAAGCTTCTCCGCAGGCTGGATCATCTTCTTGAACCGGGTCGCGAGCGGTCCGACCGAACTAACCGAAATAGATCGTTTGGATTCGATGAGGCGGCTCATCGAGCACGCATTCGCCAGCGATGGTAGACTGTCGCAGACTGGCTTTCTTGCTTTAAGGCGGATTGTCGCGGGTGCGCAATCGCTTCAACTCACCTACTGCGAGGCCGGAGAGGCTCGGCGCCTGCTTGTGGATCTGTGCAATGGCAAGGCATAGCAGCGCGGTCAGGAGCCTCTGCAATTGCTTGCGAGGCATGCCGCCTGTCGACATAGAGTGGACCTCAGTCATCGGGCTCGCAAATCAGACCCTGACGACGCCGGCGCTCATCGACTTTGTCGACAAATTCGCGTCGGTGCTGCCGGAGGACGTCTGCGCCTATATTCGCCATATCCACCGCCGAAACGGGCTGCGCAATAACCGCCTCGTCGCTCAACTCGAAGAGGCCGTCGTTGCGCTGAACGGTCATGGCATTACGCCGGTCCTACTCAAGGGGGCTTCGACACTGGCGACCGCGCCCGAGGCGCGAAGAGGTGTTCGGATAATGTCCGATCTGGATATCATGGTCATGCCGGACGAGGCCAGAACGGCAGTCGCCGCGCTATCTGGAATTGGTTACGATATCCATAACCAGACCCCTCCCGAAAGCCATAGATGGTATGCCGATCTGAATCGCCCCCAGGATGTCGGGTCGATCGACCTGCAGCAGGCAGCTCCAGGTCCTGCGTACCTCTACCAGAACTTCGGGCATGCGCTGAACCATTGTATTCCTGCGCCGCTCGGACGGGCGCGCGTATATATCCCCACGCCAACCTTCCAAGCGCTGATGTTGATCATCCATGATCAGTTTCAAGACTATGGTTATTGGCTCGGCGACCTCGACCTGCGGCACCTTGTTGAATTGCGCGACCTAAGCCATTCAGCCGAGCCTGTCGATTGGGAGAAGCTTACCTCTCGTGTCTCGGGCGACTTGATGAAGAACGCGGTTGAAACCCAGCTGATCGCCGTTGCCGAGCTGCTTGGCGTCGATATTCCACACGCGTTGCGCTCCCGACTGATTCCTCGCCTGCAGTTCATGCGTCAGTTGATGCAAGCACGCTTTCCGGCTACGCGCGTGCCTCTCCTGGCGATGAGCCTTCTGGACTTCAGAAACTACCGCAGAGAGGCAACTATCGTCTCGACAAAAACAGGGGCGAACCGACGGGGATTGTGGACTGTGCCAAGAGCTAGCACCTTACGACTTCTTTTGAACGCGACGACCGCAGCTCGTGCGGGCAAGGTCTAAGGCCAGCGAACGTCATCGCTTTCGCGATTGAGGCGTCGGTTGGCCAAGCGGGTTTTCGATCCGCCGCCTGTTCGAGGTGGAATTCGCCGCTCGGGACGCACGGTGGAAATTCCCAGCTCAATGCGGTGTGTCCGACTTTCGCGCATCTAGGAATGCTCTCGACCACCAGCATTCCGTTCGGACGATTCACCGTTCTCGGGGATCTTGAACTCCTCGAGCGTGTGGCCCGATTGCAGGGCGGCAACGAGCCAGCGGGGCTGCTTACCACGTCCGGACCAAGTCTCTGTTGGCTGAAGCGGATTGAAGTATTTCGGCACGACCTTCGGGTATTTGCGACGAGGCGGCTGGCCTGTTCCCGCCTCAGTCGCCCCGCTTTCAGCTCCGCCGAGTTGATCCGGCTGGTTGAGCTGCGCAAGACGCTTTTCTAGCTCTCGCTTTTCGGCGGTGATCTTTTCGGCGAGAATCTTTGTCAGCTCCTCGTGAAGGAGCCAAAGTTCCTCAAAATCCATGGCTTCGAGATCTTGCCTTCGCATTAGCATTTCTCGACACCGTTCGACTGACCCGTCGTCATCCAGCCATTCTTCGTCCGAGTGACAAATGAATGTTTGACCAAATCAGTGCTCAAATTGACCATGCAATAAATCTATTATATATTATTTAATAATTAATGCGACGATTATTTTATTAATTGATCTTGGTGGCAAAGAATCTTGCGAAGATGCGTAGAGGAGGCATGGTTTGATCGAGTATCCTCTTGAACGTCTTCAGAATTCAGTCGGCCGGTTTGCGGCTCCGTCGACCGTGTTGTCCGATATCCGGGCCCTGAGCTTCCAAATCGAGCTCAGACGGCGCGCGCTGAAGGATATTGGGATTATTAGCTGCCGTTTGCGTCTCTGGGGAGGCCGCAAGGCGGTAGGCCAGCCGAGGCTTAACAAAAGCAGTCCGGCGCGTCAGCATCTAATGCTGCGGCGTGGCAGGTCCCTGACGGGGATCGGCTCATATGCCATCTCTGATGGGGCTTGAGCAGTTCCCGCGCGGTGATTAAGCAAATAGATGTGCGCATCTCCTGTACGCGGTTAAATTGTGCGGATCGCTCATTTTCCCGGCTTGATTATTAACGTGGACCCAGTTATCTGGAGCGCCAGTTCCAGTTCGGTTCCAAACATTCTTCTGGGATAATCGGGCTCTCTGTCTTGATTAATATATCGACAGAGGCAATATTGGGTTGGGCGCAACTACACGGTGAGATCATGGCGGCTAAGAAACTTGAGTTAGAAGCGATGTCCCTTGACGATCTCTGGTCGCTTCATGAGGAAATCAGCGGGATCCTGTCTGACCGGATCAAAGCGGAAAAGAACGAACTGGAAAAGCGCTTAGCGGCACTTGGGGGCGGGATGGCTGTTTTGGCGGATTCGAGCCCGGCAGGCGCGTCTTCGACCGGCAAGCCGAGACGCAAATATCCTCGGGTGCTGCCGAAATATCGGAATCCGCAGACGGCCGAGACCTGGTCGGGACGTGGTAAGCGGCCGCGCTGGTTGGTTGCCGCAATGAAGTCTGGCCGGAGAATTGAAGAGTTTCGCATTGGCGAAGCAAGTCCGAAGCTTCGCCAGCGTGCGTGACTAATCGGTAATTGGCAGGAGTGTAAGGGCCAATAAGAGGCGCTACTCGCATGATCTGTGCTCTAGTAGGCATTGCGCCCTCGCAAGACCTCTACCGGAGTTCGCAGGAGGATTGCGAGATCCAACCCAAGACTCCAGTTGTCGATGTACCAGAGATCATATTGGACACGTGTTTCGACCATGACTGCTGTGGGAGTGGCGCCCCGGCAGCCATGGACTTGAGCCCAGCCAGTCAATCCCGGCCTGACCCGGTGCCGAAGCGCGTAGTTTCGCACAAGCTTGTCAAATTCACTGTCGTGAGCCACGGCGTGAGGACGCGGGCCCACGAGCGACATGCTGCCATCGAGAACGTTTAGCAGTTGCGGCAATTCATCGAAGCTCATTCGGCGCAGCCATTTGCCGACGCGGGTAACGCGTCGATCGGCGCGGTTGGCCTGAAGGATTACGGGCCCGTCCTCGAGCACACGCATGGTCCGGAATTTACGGATCAAGAAGATTCGGCCGTTAAAGCCACAGCGTTGCTGCCGAAAGAATACAGGACCCGGGGAATCTAACTTGATCGCCACCGCGGTGAGCGCAAGCAGCGGGGCGAGCATCACCAATGCGAGGCCCGCACCGATAACGTCAATCGTCCGCTTGATCGCGCACTCCAGCGGTGTGAGGGGGCCACGCTGGAGCTCTACACAAACGGCGCTTCCAAGACTCCGCTTGGGGTGTCGAAGCAATTCGGATGTCGTGCCAACGGGCACGAATATAATCGGGAAGGGCAAAACGCGCAGATCGGCAACAAAGGCTCGCAGTTCGGGCCATCGCTCCGGTTCAGCTTCCACCACCACCTGATCAAGATGGCAAGTGCGGATGTAGTCGATGACGCGCGTCGTGAGCCGCCTTCGGCAGGCAGGACCGAAGCCTAACGGAGGCAAGCTGAACCGTTTCTTCACGAGATACCCGTGCATCGACAAGGTCTCGGACAATCCCACGTTCTTCGCCAATGGTTGATCGCTGATCAGAACAATGTTTGTAGTGGCAAACCTCCTGCCGCTCAGGGCCCTTCCGAGAAGCACCTTGACTCCCCACCGTTCGCCCAAAAGTAAGCTCAGGCCCAAGACCGCGAAGAGCAGGCCTGGGTGCTGAGATGTCTCCGGGCGAATTGCGAAGCCGTACACCGCCAAGATGAAAAGTACTGAAGACATCCAAGCTAAACAGACCGCGCGCATCTGGTTTCGGAGGACGAGGAGCTCAACCGGCTGATAAAGGCCGTAGGTCTTCAGCAGGCAAACGAGACAAGCTGCGCTAACCAGCGCCAAGCCAAGGGCGTTGGCCAAGTTGGCCGCGGCTTGCCCATACTGAGCTTGGTAAAGCAATGTAGAGACGAGACTGGCGAACAGAATAGTCGCAACATCAGCACCGAGCACCACGTGCTCGATCGCGTCATAACGGAGGGGCCATTTGGGCTCGCGGAATACCGTCGGTTCGGGACTGAGGCGACCCGTAACCTCCCGATCGGGGAAATGTCGGTTCACGAAATTCATGTGCCGGGGGCTCTGCGATTTAATATTTAATTATTTATTAATTAATCGCGCTTATCAAGCAAAAACCCGGGTTCCGCAAATTTAATGGCGTGCGCCCCTTTGTCGCCGATCTGCGATCGTGGCGTGGGCTGAGGGCGCGGCTCTTGAGGTTATCGAGAACCCCTTTGCGAACTCTGCGCGTGCACCTGGTCGAGGAACGTCGGATCGAGTTCCGAAATCAGGCCTTCGAAATAGATCTTACCATCAGCCGAGGCTGACCGGTACGCGGTCACAAGGGCTGGCTTGAGGGCAGGGCGATGCCTAACGACGAGGCTGACGTCCCGTTTGATCAATTCCCGCAGGTCGGGCTCCCGCACCATGACATCTGCGGCGAGTGCGACCGATACGCGCAACGGAAGCAGGTCCAAATCATTCGGCGCAGTATAGTATGACATTCTGAGCATCGCTGCCGTGTTGGGCTGGGGCGAACTGTGCTTCGACGTCGCCGCGAGCAAGAGCCAAATGTCGCCGCGGAGTGGCGAAGAGCGCAATGCACGGGCAAACTCGTCCGAAGTCATGGGAGGAGCTGTCCTTTGTTCGTCGGCAGCCAGAGCTGAATCCCGGTTGAATGTTGATTCCCCTCGGATCAACAAATCTTTGCGCGCTGCCGCAAGGGAAATCGTCTTCGACATCGCGCTCGGCCCTGCTGCTGCAGTCGACAGAACTGCCGGCAAAGACGATCTTGCACCGAGATACCGCTCAGGAAGGGCCATCCACGCTGCCTCCACGATCAGCACAATACCAAGTACCATCAGGCTAACGCGGGGCCAAATGGCGACTACCGTTGGGGTCGACGTTCGGCGAGGCGCAGGTGCTTGAACTGCAATTTGGTCAGACGTCGCTTTCGGCTCAGAAGATATGGCGTCACGTCCTGCGTCGGAGAGGCTTTGACCGAACGCCAGCCCAAAAAGCGCAGCGAGCAGAAGCGATGCTCCTAAACCCAGAATACCATGATCGGAAAACGCGAGTATCGTCACTGCAATCAATGCACCGGCGCCCAGCGCTGGGAAGACGTAATCGTAAGCACGCGACAGAGCACGTCTGATCAGCACAGAAGCGCAGAGCAAGGCAGCAACCACGACCGCGCAGAGAAAAGCCCACCCCATGTCTATAACGATCGTGGCGGCGGCGGTTGGTCTTTCCGGCGAGTCGCCAACTCCGGCGTCCTGATAAATCGGCAAAAGTACCGTCGAAGCACCCGCACCGGATCCTGCCGGCGCGACGTCCTGCAGCATCCGTTCTGTCGCGGCCTGACTGCTCATTGACAAGACGATCGCCAGATCGGTGTTCGTTCTGAAGGGAATGACCGTAGCCGTGGCAATGAAGACAATCGTGGCAGTCGCAAGGACGCCAGCGGTACCCCACAATCCCGGGAACCACCTGCGAACCGCGAACACCGAGAGCAAGATTTCTGAGCCGAGGAGGGCCGAGACGAGTGCAGTTGAGTTGCCCCGAATGAGCAGCGCCGCCATACAGACAATCAATGCGATGGTCGCGACGGACAACGCAGGGAGAGGGCCTAGCGCAATTGTTCCTGGCCGACTGCGTCGGAGTATTTGATCGACCGCACGAATTGCCGTTGCGCAGGAGAGCAACACACCGAGCACCGCGACGGTTGAGCCATCGGGCCCAGCCACACCGGTTATTTCCCTGCCGAACCACAAGGCGGTAACGATTGTGGCTATCGACAGCAGAATATGTAGCAGTCGCGCTGCGCGATGTCGGTCAAGCGCAATGACTGCTGCAGTGAGACCTGCAGCAAGCACGGCGCAATACTGCACGAGCGAGAACATGGTCGCCGTGGTGTCGACTGTGATTTTTTCGGCGAGGGGCTCGTTTAAGGTCGCCGATGCAGTAGCCCAAATGGGATTGCCGAGTTTGCCAATCGGCATCGGCACCGCCTGCAAAGCCATCCAGAGCGCCGGAGCCGCGAGTACAACGACGAGACTAGGACGGAGCAGTTTAGCAAGCCCGAGGGAGGAGGGAGGTAGAAAGATCGCGACCGTTAGCGCCGCTGTTGCGAGTACGACCGATATCAATACCCAGGCCTGCAGGCTTTC
This sequence comes from Bradyrhizobium sp. NBAIM01, assembly GCF_020194115.1. Classification (NCBI taxonomy): domain Bacteria; kingdom Pseudomonadati; phylum Pseudomonadota; class Alphaproteobacteria; order Hyphomicrobiales; family Nitrobacteraceae; genus Bradyrhizobium; species Bradyrhizobium sp. NBAIM01. Next base: position 54,564 of record NZ_JADYVU010000019.1, read on the forward strand.
TGGCATTGCAAACGCCGCGGCAATCGCCACCAACTCGGCCAATATGACAAGCCGGACCATCATGTGAACACCCGTGGTATTGTGCGGTCACTCCGCTGGTCCCTCAGGCCAGCTAAAGGGGCAGGCCGCTATGAGCGAGCCTCAAGAGCCAGAAAGACCATAACGGATGTAATGGCTATCATGGTAATAGTAGCTCCGATGACCGTCATATCGAGCCATCGCCTTGGTATCGGTCTTGCTGAGAACTGCCCCAATCAGAGATTCGTGAACGTTTGGTGCCGTGTGCAGAGCGTGTTGCACGACATCAATCTTGGTCCGGCCCCATTCAACAACGAGAATGTAGCAGTCAATCAGGGATGAAGTGGCTCGAACATCCACCAACGGCGTCAAGGGCGGAAGGTCGACGATGATGTAGTCATACTCGGCTCGTAAACGGTCGAAGAGTTTGCTTATCGAGTCCGCGCAAAGAATTTCGCTGGTGTGGAGCAAAGGTCCGCGACGCACGGCGGGCAGAAATGCAAGATTGGTCGTCGGGTCCCTCCAGACAGCTTCGGCGAGCGACCGGCTACCGTTTGCTACTTCGATGATCCCGCAGGCCGCCTTGGGCGCGAAGATGCCGGTTAGTGACGGATTCCTGAGGTCGCAATCGACGATGATAGCTCTTTTGCCGGTGTGCCCGATCAACTGTGCGAGCGAGGCTGCAATCGTGGTCTTCCCCTCATTCGGTAACGCAGAGGTAATGCCGACGACCTGGGAAGAGATTTTCGCCGGGTTGTGGTCGATCGCTAGCTTGATGGAACGAATGGCCTCCGTATATCGAGATAGTGGCATCCCGACCACGGTCTGATGAATTGCGGTTGGAGACGAGGCTATCCGTCGCTGAACATCATCATCGGTCTTCTGAAGGCGGATTGGTGGTTTGGGAGATTTGCGGGCCGGCAACAACGGGACCAAAGATAGACAAGGCAACTCCAGTACGGTTTCCACCTGTGAAGAGGTCCGAAAGACGCGGTCCATGAGGTCTCTGAGGAGCGCCAAGCCGATGCCCAGCGCGAGACCGCCGAGAATGCCAAACGCCAGGATCAACCTTGCTTTCGGCTTGCTCTTGCTCGCCGGCGGCGAAGCCGGAAAAAGTACCCGCGTATCCGAGGTGGGAAACGTCTCCTGCTGTGTAGAGCCCATGTAGCGCTGAAGGAAGGTCTCGTACAAGCTATGCAGGCCCTTTGCCTTGCTTTCCAAGTCCTTGATGGTCAGCTCAGCAGAATTGACCGAACGGGATTGCGAAACGGCTTTGGATAATTGCTTTTCGATCTCTTCCTGGCGCTGTTTGGCCAGTTCGAATTCGCTTCGGCTGACCTCGGCAAGTCTCTTGACCTCGTCAAAAATGGAGACGCGGAACTCTCGCGCGCGGTTCCGGATATTGACGACTGCCAAGTGGTCACGACCGACCCTCGCGGCCAACTCGGCCTCCCGTCTGGTGAGCTCCAGATATTGCTGGCGTAGCCCGGTAATAATCTGGCTGTTAAGCGCATCCGTTCCAATAGCATCCAGATTGTCTATAGAGGACGGCTTTTTCGGGTCGACGGCAAGGAGAGTTTCATAACGAGCCAACTTGGCGGTGGCTTCAGATGTCTGAGCACGTGCGGCGGCCAATCGATTGTTGATTTCCGTGATCTGCTGCTCGTCGATGGGCTTTCCACCCAGAGAAACAATGTTGTTCTGAGCCTTGTAGACGTCGACGGCACGTTGCGCGGCGAGGGCTTGGTCCCCCAGATCACGTAGCCTCTCCTGCAGCCAACTGGTTGCCTTGCGATTGGCGTCGAATTTTGCATTGAGCTGGTCTGCAACATAAGTGTCGGCTATCGCATTCACGATCTCCGCGGCCCGAGCTGCGTTGCTCGAGCTGTAGCTGATCTCAATGACCCGGCTGTACCCGACACGTCCAGCGGAAAGCCGACTGAGAAATGCGTCTACGAGAGTGTCCGATGGTTCGCCATTCGTCTCGGGTGGCGCATCCTTCTTCGATCTAGTCGAGGGCCATGGCCAAATTCGTTGCCAGAGCGCCTGCAAAGAGAGGCCGGATGCACTAAAGTCCGGATCCTCGGCCAGTTTCAACTTGTCAATTACTGCAACCGCATTGGCCTTTGATCTCAGGAGCTGAAGCTGTGTCTCGATTTGACTGAGATCGAAGGCCGGCTCGGCGAGGAGTGATTGCTGCTGGACAAATTGAGGCCTGGGATTGGCCAAAAGGATCTGAACCTGCGCCGTATAGGTTGGGGAAGCCACACGGAGATAGAGCAAGCTGGCCGCAGTGGCGAGTACGGCGGTAACAAGGATTACGAGATACTGACGCCGTAGTAGCCCGATGCCGAAATTGATGACGTCGGTGATCCCTCCACCGTCCGCCTGGGCGGGTTGAGCCGGTCCGTTCACCGGCAGCCGCATTCTATCCGCATGTTGAAGATTGTTCTGAAGCATCACGTACCTGTCCGACGATTGGTCACATTGCGCCCGCCCGCCCGCAGGCGGCATTTAAAGCGATCTGCGAGATGGTATGAAATTATATACCTTATAAAAACCTGCTTGCCAAATTAAATAGACAATATATTAATCGAAGCGGAGATGAAAAATGCAGGTGCGGCGGCTTTGCTCAAAGGGGCGTTTGCTAATGCCCTGAGATTTCCGTGACTTGCAGGCTGATCTAACGGCTTTCGCCGAAATCGTGCGACGGTTTCGTGGTTGATTGTGAGCGTGAAGATTAATCTCGACGGGGATTATGGTCCGCCTCAACGAATTGAGAGCGGACAGAAGGGTACCCAATGTTGGAGCTGCGATCCTTGGCGATCCCTGATGTCAAAGTCATTCGCACAGATCGGTTTTCCGACGCCCGCGGTTACTTCTCTGAGACCTTCCAGCGATCAGCGTTTGCAGAGAAGGGAATTCTCCATGACTTTGTTCAAGACAATCAGTCCAGCTCGGATCAGATCGGCACGGTGCGCGGCCTGCACTTCCAGCGGCCGCCGTTCGCCCAGGCGAAGTTGATACGGGTGTTGAGCGGGGCGATTCTCGATATTGCAGTTGACCTCCGGCGTTCATCGCCCAGCTTCGGCAAGCACATCGCGATACAGTTGGATAGTGAAACCGGCGAGCAGGTGTTCATCCCGAAGGGGTTTGCGCACGGCTTCTGTACGCTGCAGCCCAAGACCGTCGTCTTATACAAAGTCGACCAGGTCTATGCCCCAAGTCATGACGGTGGCGTTTATTGGGCTGATCCAAGGTTAGCGATCGAGTGGCCCGTGACGTCCTCAGAAGCCCACGTGTCGCCAAAGGATCAGACTCTTCCTACGCTCAGCCAGCTCGGTTGCGTTTTCGACTAGTGGAGACGAGTAGAATGCGTATCTTGGTGACCGGCGGAGCGGGCTTTATCGGTTCTGCGGTCTGTCGCCGTTTGGTGCTACAGACCGGTGCCGCAGTGATCAACATAGACAAGTTGACGTATGCAGCCAATCTGGCTTCGCTCGCGAGCATCGAGAAGCTGGAGACTTATGCGTTCCTGCAATCCGACATCTGCCATCGCGCGGTCATGGATCTTGCGTTCGCTGACTATGAGCCTGACGCGATCATACATCTGGCCGCCGAAAGCCACGTCGACCGCTCCATCAACGGACCTGACGCCTTCGTCAATACCAATGTGGTTGGCACCTACACGCTGTTGGAGACGGCCAGAGCCTACTACGAACGTCTACCGGCTTCGAGGCGGAAGCACTTCCGATTCATCCATGTGTCGACAGACGAAGTCTACGGCTCGTTGGGACCAGATGATCTATTTCGCGAGGATACACCCTACAGGCCGAGCTCGCCCTATTCGGCGAGCAAGGCCGCCGCGGACCACCTCGCACTCGCGTGGTTTCGGACCTACGGCCTGCCGGTGATCGTGTCGAACTGCTCGAACAATTACGGGCCGTATCAGTTTCCGGAAAAGCTCATCCCGCTGACGATTCTCAATGCGATCGACCGGAAGCCTCTGCCGGTCTATGGCGACGGAAGGAATATCCGCGACTGGCTTCACGTCGATGATCATGCCGCGGGCTTGATACGACTTTTGCACGAAGGAAGGCCCGGCGAGAAGTACAACTTCGGCGGAGATGCCCAGCGATCCAACCTGGAGGTCGTCACCCGGATCTGTGACGTTGTGGATCGCTTATCTCCGGGCGCGGGGTGCAGACGTTCTCTCATTACGTTCGTGCCGGATCGTCCCGGGCATGATGCCCGCTATGCAATAGACGCATCGAAAGCACATCGCGAGCTCGGCTGGAAACCGATCAGAACCTTCGAACACGGCCTGTTCGAAACCGTCGGATGGTATCTCAAGAACCGCGCCTGGTGGGAGCGTGCTCGTAGTGGGGTCTATGACGGCTCGCGTCTGGGTCTCCTGGCCGCCCAAAACTGAGGTGGAGATGACAGATCGACCAATCCTCTTTGCCGGACGGAATGGTCAGCTGGCAATGTGCCTTCGTGATCTTGCCACAACGCGCGGTTTGCCTGCGGTGGCTCTCGGGCGCCCAGAACTCGATCTAGAGAATCGGGAAGGTATCGACAAGCTCATTGCGTCGATCGGGCCGTCTGCGATCATCAACACGGCCGCCTATACGGCGGTAGATCAGGCCGAAGCTGAAGCGGCGAGGGCCTTCAGCATCAATCGCGATGGCGCGGCCGCGCTGGCGGATGTCGCGTGGCAAATGAACATTCCGCTCATCCATCTCTCGACCGACTATGTATTCGACGGTGCGAAACCCGAGGCGTACGACGAAAGCGACATTCCGGCGCCGTTGAACGTCTACGGCGCATCCAAGCTTGCCGGGGAGGCTGCTGTATTGGCAGCGCACCCGCTCGCGACCGTGATCAGATGCTCCTGGCTTTACAGTCCCTATGGCAGCAACTTCGTCCGAACGATGCTGCGGCTATGCGAGACGCAGCAGGTCGTAAGGGTTGTCAGCGACCAACATGGTAACCCGACTTACGCGTTCGACCTCGCAGAAGCCGTCCTTCGGATCGCTCAGCGATCACTAACCGACGATCGCAGGGCCACGGCCGGCATCTTTCATCTCGGTGGCCAAGGCGAGGCAAGCTGGCACGATTTTGCGCAGGCAATCTTCCACGAGTGTTCCCGTCGTGGAGCGCGGATTCGGGCGCTCGAGGCGATCACGACTGAGGAGTTTCCGACCGCTGCGCGCCGGCCTCTGAACTCGCGTCTGGACTCATCCAAGGCCGAACGCGTGTTCGGGATCCGCTTGGCGCCTTGGCGCCATTCACTCCAAGTTTGTCTGGACCAGCTGGTCGGAGAAGGAGAAACCGATGCTGAAGGGAATCGTGCTGGCTGGCGGCAGCGGAACGCGCCTCTATCCGATCACACGAGTGGTCAGCAAGCAGTTACTTCCGATCTATGACAAGCCCATGATCTACTATCCCCTGTCGACGCTGATGCTGGCAGGGATCCGCGAAATTCTGATCATCACCACGCCGTCGGATCGGTGTCAGTTCGAGGGATTGCTAGGCGACGGCAGCCAATGGGGGATCAAGCTTAGCTATGCCGAACAAACCCGCCCCGCTGGTCTGGCAGACGCGTTCATTGTCGGGGCCGATTTCATCGGAAGCGATCGCGTGGCGATGGTGCTTGGGGATAATATTTTCTTCGGAGATGGCCTGAGCGAGTTGCTTGCCAGGGCGGCAGGTCGCGCGGAAGGCGCAACCGTCTTTGCCTATCACGTGCGAGACCCAGAACGGTACGGCGTGGTCGCGTTTGATGAAGCGGACCGCCCCGTGTCGATTGAAGAGAAACCCAAACGGCCGGCTTCGAACTGGGCAATCACGGGGCTGTATTTTTTCGACAACCGCGTCGTCCGCTACGCTCGCCGTGTCGAGCCATCGGCGCGCGGCGAGCTCGAGATTACCGATCTTCAGATGCGTTACCTTTCGGCCAATGCGCTCCACGTTGAACGCATGGGGCGGGGATTTGCGTGGTTGGATACCGGCACGGTCGAATCTCTCATCGACGCAGGAACGTTCGTCCAGACCCTGGAGAAGCGGCAGGGAATGAAGATTGCGTGCCTCGAGGAGGTCGCGTTCAGACTTGGCTTCATTGATCGCGATCAACTTCTAGCGTTGGCTCAACCATTGGAGAAGAGCGGCTACGGCAAATATCTGAGCGAAATCACGCGACTGCCGCAGTTTGCCTCGCGTTAGCACCACTCGGCCGATATCGAATCTGAGTTAAATTAATGTATTGAATTGACCGCAGTTTAAAAGACAATTAAAATATTGAGAGGCGATTATTTATTTAATCGGTATGCTCATGCTGGTTCAAAAGGCGAACGCCTTCGGCCGGGGAACTCGGCACGTTCTTTGGGAGCAGGATGTTCCAGCCCTTTGGCAGGAATTGCCGGTCGCGAGCGCTTTCGCGGGTTTCGACGCACTTGGCCTCTGGGCTCCGCGGGGTGTTGATCGGTCAGTAAGCGGGGCATTCGCTCCAGGGGGGGACGTCTCGTTCTTCGAACGGACGTCTCGGGCCGACTCGGCGGGCTTGCGCGGCGTTTTGCCCGCTCTCTTCGCTGCACCTTCCCGGTCGCGATTGCCTGCGCTGCTATCTTCGACGTCTTTGACGAGCGGTCATAATGGCCTGACGCCAACGCTCTCATTTGTGGCGAGCGAAGCGGCGCGGAAATCACAATCGACTTCCACCCCAGGCGCCACTCACTGGGTGCATCCGATTGACGGAGCCTGGAATGTCGCAGCGAACTGGAGCGCCGGGCTCCCAGGCACCATCGACGCTGCGTTCCTCGATGCAGCCGGAACGTATGTCGTCACGAGCTCGGGCGGTGTTGATATTGGGAGTCTAATCCTCGATGCAGGTGCGACGCTTTCGTTGGATGCCGGCTCGCCATTTATCGTCGAACGCGATGTGCTGAACAATGGGACAGTCGAGGTTGGAGCGTTCCTCGGCAATCGCATTCCGACCGGGGAGTTCAGGGGTGACGTCAGCGGTACTGGATCTTTCGAGATTGCAGACAAGGCGATCTTGGAGATCGGAGGTTCGGTTTCCGGCCAGTTCTTGAATGGATCGTTCTCCGGCATAACGGTGTCGTTCGAAACGGGAACTGGCACGCTTGTCCTCGATCAGTCGGCCAACTTCCACGGCTTGATCGCGGGTTCGTCGCCGGGAGCGCCGCTTGCGCCAGGCAACCTCATCGACTTGAAGGATCTCCCCTTTACATCGTCGATGTCGGCGACCGGCCAATACGACAATAGCTCGAATATCAGCACGGTCGATTTCAGCAACGGTGCGGCCAATGTCTCCTTGCTGTTCTCGGGGATGGACTTGAATTGGAATTTTGAAAGCGATGGGCAGGGAGGCACCATTGTTTCCGATCCGCCCACGAATCCCATTGTACTGGAAAACCAGAAGCCAGGTACGCCGAAGAGTGTCTGGCAGATTCAGCCGGGCGAGAATTCAACTCTGACAGAAGGATTTGCGACAGCAATCAGCACCAATGTCGGAGGGACGGTCCAATTCAAGATCAACAACCTGACCGGCAACCCGAACTATCGCGTCGATGTCTACCGGCTCGGCTATTACGGCGGCGATGGTGCCAGGCTGGTTACGAGCCTGCAGCATCAGGCCGCAACGGCGGTCGTCCAACCCGATCCATTGCGCGATCCGTCGACCGGGCTCGTCGATGCCGGCAATTGGAGCGTGACCGATTCCTGGAGCGTACCGGCCGATGCGGTCTCGGGCGTCTACATAGCCAGCGTCGTCAACGGCACCGAGATTTTCCAGATCCCATTCATCATAAGGAACGACGCTTCGCACAGCGACATCGTCCTCCAGACAAGTGATCAGGACTGGCAAGCCTACAATGGCTGGGGAGGGGCCAACCTATATTTCGGGAATGGTCCGGGCGTCCGTGGATCAGCCTACGCGGTCAGTTACAATCGCCCCCTCATAACGCGTGACGGCGAGGGAACTTTTTCCGAGGGGGGAGACTCCCCGTTCACGGCTGAGTTTGCGGCCATTCAGTGGCTCGAGCAAAACGGGTACGACGTTTCTTACATTTCGGGAATCGATGCTGCGACAAACGGCTCGTTGTTGCTCAATCACAAAATCTTCATGGACGCGGGGCACGACGAGTATTGGACCGAAGCTCAGCGTGCCAACGTACAGGCCGCAGCGCATGCTGGCGTGAACCTTGCATTTCTCACAGGCAACGAGATCTATTGGAAAACAAGGTTGGCACCCAGCATCGATGGCAGCGGATCAGCCAATCGCACACTCATTAGCTACAAGGATACGCACGCAAATGCGTTGATTGATCCAACAGGACAGGCGACCGGCAATTTCTCTGACCCGCGGTTCGGTCCGCCTCTCCCCTCGAACGAGTTGACCGGTACATTGTTCGCGGTCAACGCATTCCGGTACGATACGATCACGATACCGTATCCAATGACCCAGTTGCGCTTCTGGCGCAATACGGCTGTCGCGCAAACGTCACCCGGGCAGACCGCCTCGCTCGTACCTGGCCTGTTAGGCGTTGAATGGGACACGGCGCCGGACAACGGATTTCGCCCAGCGGGGTTGATGAGTGTCTCATCTACCACATTGCAGGTGAATGGACAGCTTCTCCTCGATTATGGCAACACGTTCGCAAACGGCACGGCAACCCACAATCTCGTGCTGCATCGGGATCCCGTCAGTGGCGCACTGATATTCTCGGCCGGTTCGATCAACTGGCCGTGGGCGCTTGCAAGCGACCACGACGGACCTGCGACTCCGGTAGACCCTAATGTCCAGCAGGCGATGGTCAACCTTTTCGCTGATATGGGCGTTCAGCCGGCGACGCTGCAAGCAAACCTGACGGCCGCGATTCGGTCGACCGACACCACGGCGCCGACGTCTAGTATCGGCAATCTCTCGGCTGCCAGCGTTGTCGAGGGGCAATCGATCACGGTGACGGGGACGGCCAATGACGCGGGCGGAAAGATTGCCGGCGTCGAAATTTCCACAGATGGTGGAAACACCTGGCACCCAACCAACAGCAATGTCGGCGCGGCGACCGTGACCTGGTCATACACGTTCGTCACAGGGGCCAAAGGGACCTATAATCTCAAAACCAGGGCGGTCGACGACAGCCTGAACCTGGAAACATCCGGTGCGGGCGCAACCTACACGGTCACACCATCTTCCAACCTGACACTCTTCAGTAGTACCGATACGCCTGCGTTGCTCTCAGACAGCGACTCCGCCTCGGTTGAGCTCGGCGTCAGATTCGTCCCGGCCGTCTCGGGGAAGATCACCGGCATTCGCTTCTACAAAGGGCCTCAGAATACTGGCACCCACATCGGAGATCTCTGGACCGCAAACGGCACGCTGCTTGCGAGCGCCACCTTCACCAACGAAACCGCGAGCGGCTGGCAGCAGGTCAATTTCGCCACGCCTGTGAGCGTGAACGCTGGCACGACGTATGTTGCTTCCTACCACGCGAACACCGGTCACTATTCGTCGACCGACTTCTACTTCATCGGTTATGGAGGCGTTACGAAAGGTGCGCTCACCGCGCCGGGTAGCAGTCTCAACGGTGTCTATGCCTATGGCAGCGGCCCGACCTTCCCCAGCACCGTTTCCTCCACGAAGGCCCCGAATTACTGGGTAGACGTCGTTTTCGATGATTCAGGCGTGGCGTCGCCACAAGCTAATGGCGACAGTGGCTTCACAGTTACCCAGAATGGCTTGCTGAATATTGCGGCATCGACGTTGCTTGCGAACGACACCAACCCGTCCGGGCTGGCTTTCTCGCTTACCAGCGTCGGTAACCCGGTCAACGGAAGCGTAAGCTACAACTCGCAGAACCAGACGGTGACCTTTGCTCCTACCGATGGCTATGCCGGCGCGGCGAGTTTCACGTACACGATCACAGACACGAGCGGCCAAAGTGGTTCCGGCCAAGTGTCCCTCAAGGTCAACTATCCGGTCTCCTCGCAGAGCCTGTTCGGCACCAATGATGCGCCAAGCGTCCCCAATTCCGGGGATACCAGCCCCGTCGAAGTCGGAGTCAAGTTCACCGCATCGGTGAACGGGACGATAACCGGCCTGCGCTTCTACAAGGGATCGTTGAATACGGGTCCCCATATTGCGGATCTCTGGAGCTCGACCGGAACTCTGCTCGCAACTGCGACGTTCACGAACGAGACAGCCAGCGGCTGGCAGCAGGTCAACTTCTCTACGCCTGTGGCGATTACGGCAGGCACCATTTATGTCGCGTCTTACCATACCAACGGCAATTATTCCGGTACCCAGAACTATTTCACGACATCGCTTGCCAACGGGCAGCTAACAGCTCCGGCTGGCAGCAACGGAGTCTATGCCTACGGATCCGGAAACACGTTCCCGACGAATACCTTCAAATCCTCGAACTACTGGGTCGACGTCGTCTTCAACGGCTCCTCTAGTCCCAACAATACGGCGCCAACTGCGGTCGCCGACACCGGTGATGCCACCGAGAAGGGCGGCGTGAGCAACAGCGTCGGTGGCACGGCGGCGACTGGCAACGTGCTGACCAACGATACCGATCCCGACGCGGGCGACACCAAGACGGTCACCGCCGTCAGCTTCGGCTCGACCGGCGGCACACTCGGTTCAGCGCTGTCTGGAGCGCACGGCAGCCTTGTGCTCAATGCCTCGGGCGGCTTCACATATACGGTCAACGAGACCGATGCGGCCGTGCAGGCCTTGCGGCAGTCGACCGACACGCTCAGCGATATCTTCAATTACACGATGCGCGACGCCGCCGGCGCCACGGCATCGTCCACACTCACCGTCACAATCCATGGCGCCAACGACGCGCCGGTGCTGGCCGCCCAGACCGGCAATCAGACCGCAACGGTCGGTACGCCATTCTCGTTGACGCTGCCTGCGGGTACCTTCACCGACGTCGATTCCGGGGATTCGCTCGCCTACACGGCGACAGCCGCCGACGGCACGGCACTTCCCGCATGGCTGACCTTCAACGCCTCGACGCGGACCTTCAGCGGTACACCAACGTCCAGCAATGTTGGCACCCTCAGCATCAAGGCCTCGGCCACCGATCTCGGCGGCCTGTCAGCCAGCGAGACGTTTGATCTCACGGTGACGACAACGCCCTCAACCGTGAGCCTGTTCTCGAGCTCGGACACGCCGGCCATCCTGTCGAATTCCGATGCGTCGCAAGTCAATCTTGGCGTGAAATTCACGTCCTCCGTGGCCGGCACGATCACTGGCGTCAAGTACTACAAGAGTGCAAACGACCCCGGGACTCATACGGGCTCGTTGTGGAGCAGTACCGGCACGCTGCTGGCGAGTGCGACGTTCACCAACGAGGGCAGCAGTGGCTGGCAGACCGTCACATTCAGCAATCCCGTGTCCATCTCGGCTGGCACGACCTATGTGGCGAGCTTTCACAGCAATGGTCATTATGCGTCCACCACCAACTACTTCACCACCGCGCGCACCAGCGGTCCACTCACGGCTCCTGCGAGCATCAACGGCGTCTACACCTACGGCGCCGCTAACCTGTTTCCGACCAGCACGTACAACGCCAGCAATTACTGGGTCGACGTCGTCTTCAACGGCTCCTCCAGTCCCAACAATACGGCGCCAACTGCGGTCGCCGACACCGGTGATGCCACCGAAAAGGGCGGCGTGAGCAACAGCGTCGGTGGCACGGCGGCGATTGGCAACGTGCTGACCAACGATACCGATCCCGACGCGGGCGACACCAAGACGGTCACCGCCGTCAGCTTCGGCTCGACCGGCGGCACACTCGGTTCAGCGCTGTCTGGAGCGCACGGCAGCCTTGTGCTCAATGCCTCGGGCGGCTTCACATATACGGTCAACGAGACCGATGCGGCCGTGCAGGCCTTGCGGCAGTCGACCGACACGCTCAGCGATATCTTCAATTACACGATGCGCGACGCCGCCGGCGCCACGGCATCGTCCACACTCACCGTCACAATCCATGGCGCCAACGACGCGCCGGTGCTGGCCGCCCAGACCGGCAATCAGACCGCAACGGTCGGTACGCCATTCTCGTTGACGCTGCCTGCGGGTACCTTCACCGACGTCGATTCCGGGGATTCGCTCGCCTACACGGCGACAGCCGCCGACGGCACGGCACTTCCCGCATGGCTGACCTTCAACGCCTCGACGCGGACCTTCAGCGGTACACCAACGTCCAGCAATGTTGGCACCCTCAGCATCAAGGCCTCGGCCACCGATCTCGGCGGCCTGTCAGCCAGCGAGACGTTTGATCTCACGGTGACGACAACGCCCTCAACCGTGAGCCTGTTCTCGAGCTCGGACACGCCGGCCATCCTGTCGAATTCCGATGCGTCGCAAGTCAATCTTGGCGTGAAATTCACGTCCTCCGTGGCCGGCACGATCACTGGCGTCAAGTACTACAAGAGTGCAAACGACCCCGGGACTCATACGGGCTCGTTGTGGAGCAGTACCGGCACGCTGCTGGCGAGTGCGACGTTCACCAACGAGGGCAGCAGTGGCTGGCAGACCGTCACATTCAGCAATCCCGTGTCCATCTCGGCTGGCACGACCTATGTGGCGAGCTTTCACAGCAATGGTCATTATGCGTCCACCACCAACTACTTCACCACCGCGCGCACCAGCGGTCCACTCACGGCTCCTGCGAGCATCAACGGCGTCTACACCTACGGCGCCGCTAACCTGTTTCCGACCAGCACGTACAACGCCAGCAATTACTGGGTCGACGTCGTCTTCAACGGAACCAGCGGCAGCAACCAGCAACCGGTGGCTACGACTGACAGCAGCTTCCACGCCACTCAAGGCGTCCCTCTCACTATCGACGGGGCGGCACTGCTTGCCAACGATACCGATCCGAACGGAGACGCTCTGACGATCACTGGCGTGAGCGGTGCCGCTAATGGGACCGCCAGCTTCAACGCCCAGAACAATTCGGTGACGTTTACGTCAGCGAGCGGCTTTACCGGGCCGACTTCTTTCGACTACTCCATCTCAGACGGCCGTGGCGGCACTGCAAGCGCCTCCGTCAACGTGACGGTGCATGCCCCATCGTCCAACGTCGTTAGCCTGTTCAGCTCCAATCCCACGCCGAGTGTTGTATCGGCCAACGATGGCCAGGCGATCGAGGTTGGTATGAAATTCCAGGCCTCCGCCCCAGGTGATATCATCGGGCTACGCTTCTACAAGGGACCGTCCAACACGGGTACGCACGTTGCCGATCTGTGGAGCAGTACCGGCACGCTTCTGGCGACGGCCACGTTCACCAACGAAACGGCGAGTGGCTGGCAGCAGGTCAGCTTCAGCACTCCGGTGACGATCGCGGCGGGGACCACGTATATTGCGTCTTACCACAGTGCGGGGGGCTATTCTGCGGATCCAAACCTCTTCGCCAGCTCCCTCACGAGTGGACCGCTAACGGCTCCGTCGTCGTCGTCGAGCGGCGGCAACGGCGTTTACGCGTATGGGACCGATAGTTTGTTCCCGACGAGCAGTTTCAACGCGACGAGTTACGCCGTAGACGTCCTGTTCAGACCTCAGCTAGCAGCATAGGAGACGTAAGATGCACGCCGAACTTTATACCGATGGAATCGAAGAAATTACCGTCAGTGGAACCATCGTCCGCGTCGATCTGGTCAGTCTTTCACCGACAGAGCGTGACGCCAACAACGCTCCGAAGCGCGTATTTTCTCAGCGGCTGATCTTTTCGGTCGAATCTTTCGCTAACTCGGTCGACGTAATGCAGAAGGCGCTCCAGGGCCTGGTCGATGCGGGCGTCGTCCGGCGGAACCAGCCAGCTCAATCGCACAACGGTGCGTCGGGAGTACGTGATGCGCTGGCGCACAACACACGGTCTCTGAATGTCTCTTCGAACTTCCGCTGACATCGATGCCGCTGGCGGCGCGAAGGACCGGGTTGCGGACGCGCCCGCGCCCGGATTGTCGACCCAGACGGCATTGGAATGCCTGTCCAAGGTTTCCAGTCACCATGGCATAGATCTGCCGGTCGAACGCTTGAAGCATGCGTATGCGGTAGCCGGCCCGCTCTCGTTGAATCTCCTGCTGCGCATGGCGAAGGATGCAGGCCTGCGCGCGAGGAGCACGAAGCTGGATTGGGGCGCGCTGATTCATCTTGGAGAGGCCTATCCGGCGCTGGCGAGGCTCGCCAATGGCAACTGGATCGCCGTTCTTGGTGCGGGACGGCGAACTGATGGCACCGAGGTCGTCAGCATCTTCGACCCGCTCGCCGACCGCAAGCACGAGGTCTTGGTTGTCGAGCGCGATCGATTCTGTGCGCAGTGGGCCGGTGACACGATCCTGATCAAGCGCGAGCAGTTGACACAGGATGGCCGAGGGAGTTTCGGCCTGCGGTGGTTTGTGCCGGAACTGCTTCTTCAATGGCGGCTGTTCAGGGACGTCGCCATTGCCGCCATCCTGCTCTATGCGTTGGGCCTCGTCATCCCGATATTTTTCCAGCTCGTCATCGACAAGGTTTTGGTTCACGAAAGCTTCACCACTCTGTACGTACTCGCGGTAGGAGCGGCCGTAGCGCTCGTCTTTGACGCGATATTCGGCTTTCTGCGGCGCTACTTGTTGCTATATGCGACCAACAGGGTCGACATTCGCGTCGCTACGAAGACGTTCGGTCATCTCCTCGGGCTACCGGTTACGTTTTTCGAGCACATGGCCGCCGGAGTCCTGGTCAAGCACATGCAGCAGGCGGCGAGGATCCGTGAGTTTCTGACCGGGCGCTTGTTTCTGACGACCCTCGATGCGCTTTCGCTGTTCGTCTTCCTGCCGGTCCTTGCGCTTTATAGCGTCAAATTGACTTTGATGGTCCTGGCCTTCACCGCCGCGAGCGGCGCCGTCGTCGGCCTGCTCATGGGTCCATTTCGACGACGACTGTACGATCTATATCAAGCGGAAGGTGCGCGGCAGGCTCTCCTCGTCGAAACAGTTCACGGCATGCGCACCGTGAAATCGCTGGGGATGGAGCCAGTGCAGAGCAGGGTGTGGGATAGCCGCTGCGCGCAGTCCGTGACCATGCGATTCGGTGTCGAGAAGATCTCCGCAGGCGCCCAGGCGCTTACCGGATTTCTGGAGAAGATCATGACGCTCGGAATCATTTCCGTCGGGGCACTCGATGTCTTTGCCGGCGAAATGACAATCGGCGCGTTGGTCGCCTTCAATATGCTGGCCGGCAGGGTCTCCGGACCGCTGGTCCAGCTCGTGACCATGGTGCACGAATACCAGGAAGTGGCTCTTGCCGTGAAAATGCTCGGCGAGGTGATGAATCAGAGGCCTGAGCGCGACGGTCGGAAAGATGGGCTGCGGCCCGACCTTGCCGGCAAAATCGAGTTCGAAAGTGTCTCTTTTCGCTACGGATCCGAGGGATCGCCGGCGCTTGATGATGTCTCCTTTACCGTCGAGCCAGGATCGATCTTCGGGATCGTGGGACGGAGCGGCTCAGGCAAGACGACTCTCACCAGGCTGATTTCGGGCATGTATCCGGTGCAGCAGGGGCTGCTGCGCATCGACGGATATGACTCGAGGGAGCTCGACCTCGCGCATCTGCGCCGAAACCTTGGGATCGTCCTGCAAGACAATTTCCTGTTTCGCGGGACGATTCGCGACAATATCGCCTGCGTGAAACGTGATGCCACCTTTGCCGAGGTCGTCGCTGCAGCTCAGCTCGCAGGCGCCGACGAGTTCATCGAACGGTTGCCGCGTGGCTTCGACACCATGCTTGAGGAGGATGCATCGAACCTGTCCGGCGGGCAGAAGCAGCGGCTCGCGATTGCGAGAGCTCTGATCGTCAATCCAAGGATCTTGATTTTCGATGAAGCGACGAGTGCCCTCGATGCCGAAAGCGAAATGATCATCAGGCGCAATCTCCGCCGTTTGGCGGCAGGACGTACCGTTATCGTCGTCTCGCATCGGTTGTCGATGCTGACCGAAGCAAGCCAGATCCTGGTGATGGACCGCGGCCGAATCGTCGATATGGATCGCCACGACCACCTCCTGTCGAAATGCACTATCTACAGGCATTTGTGGAATCAACAGATGAAGCAGATTGCATGAGGGAGACTGGTCCATCACGCGCGGATGTGAATCCGAACGGTCTCGTTCCGGCCAGATCGGTCGAGCGCCGCCGCAAGCTATTCAGGCCAGTACCGAGGCGAGCGCCAGTCATCGCCGAGTTCCAGTCCGATGCGACCGAACTCGAGCAGCAAGCGCCACCGCGGCTCGCGCGCTTCATCCTTTACGGCGTACTTGCACTAATTGCTTTCGTGGTCATCTGGGCTTCCGTTTCGCAGGTGGAGATGATCGTCACGGCGCAGGGAAAACTTACCACGACGCGTCCCAACCTGGTCGTGCAGCCGTTGGAAACGTCGGTCATACGCGAGATCCACGTCAAGGCCGGTGATCGCGTCAACCGCGGCGACGTTCTGGCGACGCTCGATCCGACGTTTTCGCAGGCGGATTTCGACCAACTGCGCGGCAGAGTGGCTGGATTCGATGCGTCGATCGATCGTCTGAGCGCTGAATTGAACGGAATCGAGTATGCCGTCAAAGAGCTGACGAACGCGGATCAGATCCTGCAAGGCAAGCTGTTCTTGCAGAGGAGAGCCGCCTACGAGGCGCAGATTCAGAACTACGACGCACAGATCGCATCCGCGCAAGCCAATCTCAAGACGGCACAGAATGAAGAGGCGGTTCTCCTTCAACGGCTCGACACGATGCGTTCGATTGAAGCGATGCGGACCACGCTGATGGATAAGGAGGTCGGTTCGAGGCTGAACTTCCTGCTGTCTCGCGATGCTCGGCTCGAGGTCGAAAGCAATCTGGCGCGTGTTCGCGGCAGTATCGCCGATAGTACCCATCGGCTCGAAAAGGCCCGCGCTGATCAGAAAGTGTTCGCCGAGGAGTTTCGTCGCACCACCTATCAGGAACTGGTGGAGACGCTGCCGAAGCGCAATAGCGCGGCAGAGGAATTGAAGAAGGCCGAGCTTCGTCGACAGTTGATCATCCTGCAGGCGCCGGCAGATGCCGTGGTGCTGGATATCGCGAACCGGACAGTCGGCTCGGTGGTTCGCGAGGCCGAAACGTTGTTTGTTCTGGTTCCGCGCGACGTGCCGCTTCAGGCGGAGGTCAACGTCGAGGGGCGGGATATCGGTCAGGTGGCGCTCGGACAGTCGGTTCGGATCAAGTTCGAAGCGTTTCCCTTCCAGAAGTATGGAACTGCAACGGGAGAAGTCCGCGTCATCAGTCAGGATACGTTTTCCCCGGATACGAAGGCCGAAGGTGCGCGCCGCGCGCCAGCTCCCTATTACCGCGTACTGGTCGATTTGTCGGACACGCACCTTCGGCTGCCGGCTGAACGCATTCAACTGATTCCGGGTATGGCGGTGACGGCCGAACTGAAAGTCGGCAAGCGCACCGTGATCTCCTACTTCCTCTATCCATTGCTACGCGGACTGGATGAAAGCATCCGGGAGTACTAGGTAATTCAGCGTAGATGCCGGTTCAGGTAGATCAGTCCTCATCCGGAGAGGGCGCGCGCTCGCGAGAGTCGAACTACGCCCTTTGAGGCTTGGTGCTGCAGCCCGAACATGGCCGCCGGGCGCACACCCATCGTCTGGATGGATCTTTCCCGACCAGTAAAATCGCTCGCAGGAGGCGTGATCTCCAAACGCTCAATGTGTTGCTTGTCTGTCCACCTGCCGCCTGAGAGCACTAGGCCTTAGCAGATACTTCGTCCAACGTCCCTCAGCTGACTGCACTTCAGGGCCGAAGTATGCCTTCGGGGTGGCATTACAGGCGATTGTCGAAGAGTGCTGCGCGCGCTGTCGGGTGCGCGTGTCGGCACTTGCATCGAACTGACGGAGGAAGTCGCGGCGGTGGAGGGCAAGAGCGTCGCACGCTGTTTCATTCCATATCGTCAACCGCGGGGCCGAAAGCTTCAAAGTCGCGAACAAATACCGCGAGAAAATAGGGACGGATCTAAAATTTTAATTTATTTATCTTCTTGAAAATAACCGCCCGGACGGTATTATAGAATAATAATAATTAAATGCTGTTTCGATTGAATAATACATTTTTCTGCAGAGGGTTGCGGTGCGTGCGTGGATGTTTGCGATGGTCCTTCGATACTCAAGGTATGGCCGACACCGTCGATCTCGCGAGCGCGGTTGTGGGCTGGCCGGCGTTCGACATCTTCGCATGCGCAGTGGGCGTCGCCTCGTATGTAATTCCACCGCGAATGGCCGGACCGCATTTGTCAGGAGCCAAGTCGCGTGTGGTGGCGGTACGTCACCTTGTTCGCATGTCAAACGCATCTATGAAGGACTCGCGTTATGATTTTCGTAACAGTCGGAACGCAAGTGCAATTCGACCGTCTGATCCGAACGGTCGACGAATGGGCCGGTGCACGCGCAAGGAGCGATGTTTTCGCTCAGATCGGGCCATCAAACTATCCATTCAAGCACATCCGTACCGAGCGGTTCATTGACCCAAGTCGATTCAAAAGTTGCGTCGAGGCGGCAAGCGTGGTGATCGCTCATGCAGGCATGGGCTCCATTATCACCGCCCTCGAGCTCGGAAAACGAATTATCGTCATGCCACGCCGCGCGAGCCTGGGTGAACACCGAAACGATCATCAGATCGCAACGGCAAAACAGTTCGCCGCGCAAGGCCGTATTGAGGTCGCTTTCGAAGAACGGGAATTAACGGACAAATTGGATCAGTTGGACATCGTCAATCGATGCGAACGCCTCGGTGGTGAAGCATCGCCGCAGCTGATCATGGCAATTCGGAGTTTCATCGAAACGGGACATGTTCGTTCCGGACCTAACAGCGCTTCAGCTTAGGCGGTGGATATGAAAATACAATACGGCCGAGCCTCTTCTCCTGTCCAGTCGTGCCGTAACGATGACGGAGACCTCCGCCTAAGCCAGCAACGAAGATTGCCAAAAGCGCACCGCCCTGCTCGACGTCGCCATGGCAACCGTGAGCTGGAATGTCCTAGACACACTGCGCGTCTGTCCGTGTTCACTTGGCCGCGGAGGTCAGCGGTGTGGCCATCGCCAGGACTGTCGAACTAACCTAGCAAGTTGAAAACCTCACGCGAGTTTTGATCACTGGTGCAGTTATGTCGAACGATACAGTTGGCATTGGGGTTGTCGGATACGGCTATTGGGGACCGAACCTGGTCCGCAATTTCGCTGCTCATCCTTCGGTACGTCTAGTTGGTATAAGCGACCTTGATCCGGAGAAGCTCGCGACCAGCAAGCGTCTTTATCCGGGAGCGATAACGACGTCCTGTTACGACGAATTGTTCAAGAACCCGGCCATCGATGCCGTGGCCATCGCTACGCCGGTTCATACACATTATGAATTGGCGCTATCCGCGCTCAAGGCGGGAAAGCACGTTCTGGTTGAAAAGCCGCTGGCACAAAGTTCAGATCTGGCCCGACGCCTGATCGATGAGGCAGCTCGGCGCGGTCTAATACTGAGCGTGGATCACACTTTCGTCTATACGCCGGCCGTGCGGAAAATCCGCGAGCTCTTGCTTAAGAAGGAGCTCGGTGAAGTCTATTACTACGACAGCACGCGGGCCAGCCTTGGCCTGTTCCAGAGCGACGTCAACGTGATCTGGGACTTAGCGGTGCACGACATTTCGATTATCCACCATATCTTGGATGAGAGGCCTGTTGCAGTTTCGGCGACGGGATCGTGCCATGTGGCCGGCTCGCCGGAAAGCATGGCCCATATCACATTGTTCTTCGATAGCACATGCGTTGCCCATATCAGCGTCAACTGGCTCTCGCCAATCAAGGTCCGCCAGACGTTCATTGGAGGCAGCAAGAAGATGATCGTCTATGACGATCTTGAACCGACGGAAAAGATCAAGGTGTATGACAAGGGTATCACCGTGGACGGCCCCTCCGATCACGCCCATCAATTCCGGATCGGTTATCGGGCTGGAGATATGTGGGCGCCCCACGTCGCTCCTAAGGAAGCGCTGCAGGTCGAGGTCGAGCATTTCATCGCTTGTGTGCGCAATGGGACGCCACCGATCTCGAGTGGCATGTCCGGACTGCGGGTGATCGAGGTCCTGGAGGCTGCATCTCGGTCGATCGCCGAACACGGCAAGCCGGTCCTACTGAAACGGCAGGAGTACAGGAGTCCGGAACGTGCGACGGCGACGGTTTGAAGCATTGGCGGGCGACACGGTATCCGCGAACAGCGCGACGGTCTCGCGATGAATTCGGTAGAACGTTCCATCCTGTTTTCAGCGGCCGACCGCTATGGCAGCCTTATCCTGGTCTTCGTTGCCACCGCTATCCTCGCTCGTCTGCTTTCGCCGGCAGAATTCGGGGTCTATGCAGTCGTCACTGCCATCACGACGGTGATTGGCGCATCCTTTTTTGAGTTCGGGGGCGGAAACTATCTGATTCAGAAGCGTGAATTATCCACGGCGGACGTTCGCTCCGCGTTCACCATCACGCTCGGAATATCGGTAGCAATTGCGCTTCTGCTGTTCGTGCTTGCGGGCCCGCTCTCGGAGCTCTTTGCCCAGGACAGTCTCAGAAAGGGCATCCAGGTGGCGGCGCTGAATTTTGTTCTAGTCCCGTTTCACGGGACAACATCCGCTCTGCTCCGCCGCGACATGAAATTCGGCACGCTGGCCGTGTGCAACCTGGCAACCGGAGCGGCGACGGCCGTCGCATCGATCGTGCTTGCGATGGCGGGATTCAGCTACATGGCGCCAATCTGGGGCGGATTGGCGGGGAGCATTGTATTCACCGTGATGCTGCTTGCCAATCATCGGGACTGGGGCGTCTTGCGTCCATCGCTGCTCGGGCATCGCGAGGTAGTCAACTTCGGTCTTTACTCCAGCGCGGTCAGCGTCATCAATCTCGTCTACAATCTGGCGCCGCAGCTGCTGCTCGCCAAGATCCTGGATTTTGGATCTGTCGGTCTGTACACCCGGGCTACCAATCTGACACAAATGTTCGACCGGCTCGTCGCGCAGGCTCTAAATCCTGTCATTATGCCGGCGATTGTCGCACAACGCAGGGCAGGGGCGGATCTGAAGGCCGTCTATCTCGAGGCAGTTGAACTCCTTTCGGCTGTGCAGTGGCCGTTCTTGATTTTTGTCGCGCTCATGGCTCAGCCGATCGTTCTGATTTGGCTCGGGCAGACGTGGCTGGAAATAGTTCCCTTGGTCCGCATTCTCTGCATTGCAAATCTTGCGCTATTCGCGGCTTGCCTTACCTATCCCGTGTTCCTCGCTGTTGGAAGCGTACGCGACGCCTTGGTGTCTTCGCTCATCTCGCTACCACCTTCGCTTCTGGTCGTTCTGGGCGCATCGTTTTTCGGCGTAGAGGCTGTCGCAAGCGCGGCCCTCGCAACACTGCCGTTCCAGACCGCCGTGGTGATATATTTCCTCAAACGTCATCTGGCCTTCAGTTCAGGGGAGTTTTTCCGCGCCTCTCTGAAGAGCGGCCTGGTGACGTTCGCTATGGCCCCCGGTGTACTGGCTTGCGCCGCATTGATCGAAGCGGGCATGCTTACTTCCCTGACCGGCCTGATACTGTCGTTCCCCATTGCCGGCCTCGGCTGGTGGTGCGGATTGACAATGACCGGCCATCCGCTGCTGCATCAGCTTCGCCACGTTGCAGACGGGCTCTTCCGGAGTGCGCCGAGGCTGCGTCGATCACGTCCGGCATAATCTGGAGGACAACCATGCCAATAACGAAGGATGTGAAGCTAGGCCGTGACGTCAGGATATTTCATCCCGAGCTGGTCAACCTGTATGGTTGCACCGTTGGCGATGAGAGCAAGATTGGAGCCTTCGTCGAGATTCAGGCGGGGGCAAAGATAGGTGCGCGTTGTAAGATTTCGTCGCATACCTTCGTCTGCGAGGGCGTCACGATCGAAGACGAAGTTTTCATCGGCCACGGTGTGATGTTCACGAACGACAAATATCCGAAGGCGACAACCGCAAATGGTCGTCCTCAGCTGGCTTCGGACTGGACACTTCAGCGCACTCACGTCGGTAGGAGAGCCTCCATCGGCTCGAATGCGACCATTCTATGCGGCGTGACGATCGGAGAGGGGGCCTCCGTAGGTGCGGGAGCGGTGGTGACAAAGGACATTCCCCCCGGCGCAGTCGTGGCCGGCGTGCCTGCTCGGATTC
The DNA here is from genome assembly GCF_020194115.1 of Bradyrhizobium sp. NBAIM01. NCBI lineage: Bacteria > Pseudomonadati > Pseudomonadota > Alphaproteobacteria > Hyphomicrobiales > Nitrobacteraceae > Bradyrhizobium > Bradyrhizobium sp. NBAIM01. Next base: position 76,849 of record NZ_JADYVU010000019.1, read on the forward strand.
TGGCCGCCGCTGACGACGGGGTGCCAAGCGGTCGTAGCTCAGCAGAGCCGCTTCAGAAAGACTATCACCGGTAATATATATTCTGCTTGAATTTAACGCTTGATTAAATTTAATAGTGGGATTTAAATAGCCGATATAATGTCGATCAAATCAAGGCTTTGAATCTTGATACCCTTCCTGGACCTGAAAGCGCAATACAGCCAGATCAAGCCGGAAATCGACGCCGCAGTGGCGAGGGTCGTCAGTAGCGGGCACTTTGTGCTCGGACCCGAGGTCACAGCCTTCGAGGAACGCTTTGCAAACTATTGCAGGACCACCGCTTGTCGCGCGGTGAACAGTGGCACCTCGGCGCTTCACCTTGCCTTGCTGGCGGCCGGCGTCGGATCCGGTGACGAAGTCATCACGGTCTCCATGACGTTCGTCGCAACAACCGCAGCTATTCTCTACAGCGGCGCCAGGCCGGTATTTGTCGACGTTGACCCGGTAACATGGACGATGGATCCCAGCTTGATCGAAGCTGCGATCACACCGCGAACCAAGGCGATTCTGCCAGTTCACCTCCACGGGCTGATGGCCGACATGGATCCGATAATGGCCATAGCGCGTCGTCACGGGCTGGTCGTCATTGAGGACGCCGCGCAGGCGCACGGCGCGGAATATCGCGGACGTCGCGCAGGCTCGATCGGCGATCTGGGATGTTTCAGCTTTTATCCGGGCAAGAACCTCGGAGCGTTTGGCGAGGGTGGGGCGGTCGTCACCGACCGGCCTGAATTCGCACGCCGCGTGTCCCTGTTGCGGGATTGGGGGCAGGAGGCGAAGTACGACCACGTCATTGCCGGATACAACTATCGCATGGACGAAATCCAGAGCGCGGTACTGAATGTCAAGCTGGACTATATTGAGCATTGGACGGACGCACGTCGGTCGCTGGCTGAGCGATACAATGCGCTGCTTTCTGGTCTTCCATTCGCGCGTCCCCAGCCTCCCCAGTACGCCCGCCACGTGTATCACGTCTATGCGGTCAGATCGGAGTGCCGCGACGACGCGCTGAACCGGTTGCGTGATGCCGGGATTGGCGCCGGGATTCACTATCCCGTCCCAGTGCATCTGCAGAGGGCATATGCAGAACTCGGCTATCGGGCCGGTGATCTCCCCGTCACTGAGATGCTCGCGAACGACTTCCTCTCTCTTCCCATCTATCCCGAGTTGCGGCCGGAACGGACGGCCGAGGTTGTCGGAATATTGAGGAGTGCGGCGCTGCGGCCTAGCGCAGACATCAGCACCCGGTCGGAGCATCCACAAAGCTTCATGACATGGTCGCACAACAGGAGAGCGTCTTGATCGATATCAAGGGTAAACGCGTTCTGGTCACCGGCGGGGCAGGATTTATCGGCTCCCACATCGTTGATCTGCTCTGCGACGAGGGCTGCATCGAGATTGTTGCCCTCGACAACATGATCAGAGGCCGGCCGGAAAATCTCCGGCGGGCGCTCGGGCGTGGGCCCGTAAGGCTGGTTCACGGCGACATTCGCGATCGCAAGCTGATGGAAGCGTTGGTCAAGGCTGCCGACATCGTCTTTCACCAGGCCGCGCTCCGCATCACTCATTGTGCGGCCGAACCGCGCCTGGCTAAGGAGGTCATGGTGGATGCCACCTACGACCTGCTGGAGCTGTGCATCAAGCACGATATTGAGAAGATCATCGCGGCCTCTTCGGCATCGGTATATGGCATGGCCGAGGAGTTTCCGACGACAGAGCGGCAGAATGCCTACAATAACCGAACCCTATATGGGGCCGCCAAGGCGTTTAACGAAGGGCTACTGCGGGCTTTCAACGATGCATGCGGCCTCGACTATGTGGCATTCCGGTATTTCAACGTCTATGGCAGCCGGATGGACATCCACGGACGGTACACCGAGGTCTTGATCCGCTGGATGGAGCGGCTGGAAGCCGGATTTCCTCCCGTTATCTTTGGCGACGGCCGTCAGACCATGGATTTCGTCCACGTCCGCGACGTCGCGCGTGCCAACATCCTTGCCGCCAGGGCAAAGATTACCGATGAGGTCTTTAACGTCGGGAGCGGCACTGAAACAAGCCTGACCGAGCTGGCTACGGTACTTGCGTCGGTGATGGGACACCGCGGCCTCACGCCTGAATTCGCGCCGGAGCGCTCGGTCAATCCAGTACCGCGACGGCTGGCCTCGACGGGTAAGGCAGAGCGTTTGCTGGGCTTCCGCACCACGGTTTCGCTGGAGCAAGGGCTCGCAGATCTCGTGAAATGGTGGCGATCCGAGCGCGAGCTCGCTTCGGAACATCAGCGGCAGGCGGCGGCATCGTGATTCCGATCGCAATGTCGCTACTTGCAGATCAAGAGACCGAAGCGGCGCGCCTGGCCGTTCTCTCTGCTTGGGCGTCGGAGCGTTCGAGGCCGAGGCGGAACGCGCGGCCCTGCCATCCGGCTAGGTTCGGTAGAGTCCGCAGACGGGGGTGAGCACGGGTTCGCCCCTGTAGTCGGCTCGGTCGATGCCTGTGCGGCGCCCGCGCAAAGTCATCGGCTGTGAGGCTGAACCACCCCATGAGGCTGATCGAACCTGTGGCAGCCTTAGAGAGGTACGCAAATTTGATCGATCTCGACCGGACCATTCATGATTTCGATCGTCGTCCCAGCCCACAATGAGAGTTCTGTGATCGCACGGACGTTGAGGCAATGGGTTGGCAACCCAGCTTCGGACCAGATCCGTGTGGTCGTCGTCTGCAACGGGTGCTCAGACGACACTGCGAACGTCGCCCGGCGTTTCGGCCCAGCCGTCAATGTTGTGGAATCGAACATCGCAAGGAAGACCCACGCACTGAACCTTGGCGATCAAATCGCGGACGGTTTTCCGCGGATTTATGTTGATGCCGATATTTTGATTACCGTTGATGCCATTCTGGCTTTGGCAAGCCGCCTCGATGATGGTGGCGTTTTGGCGGTCGCGCCTACAGCCGACATCAATCTGGCAGGCTGTTCCTGGCTCGTCCGTAAATACTTCGGAATCCGGTCACGGCTGCCATCCTCGCGTGAGGGTATCGGCGGTTCTGGCGTGTATGCCTTATCTGAGGCGGGACGCAAGCGGTTCGGCCAATTTCCAGACATCACCGCTGATGACACCTTTGTTCGACTTCAGTTCAGACCAGAAGAGCGGGAGACACTGCCCCGCGTTAGGTCCATGGTATTCGCCCCACGCACTCTGCTGCAGCTTATCGCCGTCAGAACTCGTGCCTACAGGGGAACATTCGAGCTCGCCCGGCGCTTTCCTGAACTGCGTGTCAACAAAGGACCGGCGAATGGCCGGGCGCTCATTGCGCTGTTCAAGGAACCTCGCTTATGGGCCGGACTATTGATTTATTGTGGGGTCAACATTGCCGCTCGCTGTAAGGCTACCCTGGGTTCCCGACTTGGAGCTCATCGTTGGCAACGCGACGACACTTCCCGTGCGGTACTATCAGATTCAATCAAGTAAGATTCAAATTCGGCTGGCCTGACAGGAAATCGGACGTACCGCGCATATAAATCGCTTGATTTTAAATGGCGGCATGTTAATTTAAATTAAAATATTAAATGCAGGCGCCGAGGACCCGATCCGTTCATGGGAGCTTGCGAGCTTGCAGCGTTCTAGGGAGGCCAGCCCATGCTTCTCAGCCCGGTTTTTCACCGCAAGACGTTGCTCAAGAACAACACGCCGCGGTCACCCGGCACTCGGCCGAAACTGCTGGCGGTCTCTTCGGGTGGGGGCCATTGGGTGCAGCTGTTGCGGATCAAACCCGCCTTCGAGCATTGCGAAGTCACGTTCGTCACCGTCCACGACTCCTATCAAGCCCAGGTGCCCGACCACAAATTCTACCTTGTCAATGATGCTAACCGGTTGACCAAAATCGCGCTGTTGAAGGCGGCGCGCAGAATGGCCTGGATCGTTTGGAATGAAAGGCCGGACATCGTCGTTTCGACGGGTGCCGCTCCGGGATATTTGGCACTACGGTTTGGACAAATGATGGGTGCGCGCACTATCTGGCTCGACAGCATCGCCAACATCGAGCAGCTTTCGATGTCGGGAGACCGTATTGGTCATTGCGCCGACCTCTGGCTGACGCAGTGGCCCCATCTGGCGCGACCTGAGGGACCTCATTACACAGGCGCGGTGCTATGAGTTTCCTGGCGGTCGGAATGCCGTCACAGCTGGACCAGCAGCTCCATGTCTTCGCGCATCGTGATTTCTCGTGACGGCATTGCTTGCATGATTACCTCAAGCTTGGAAGTGGATGATAGTCATGCCTCCTTGAGGGGGACTGGATCGCAGTTGCCCCCGGGCGACCATCTGCGCTGACGCGGTGGTGTCGCGTGACGTTCGGCTACGCGACCGTCGTGTCGTGCGCATCGGCTGCAGGAAGGCAGGTTGGCGCCTGAAGCTGCCCCCGATAGTGGCAGACATCTACATTAGATTGATTTATTATCGTTGGGTTAATTGACTTAATATAATAATCTATGACAAATAAATCGCGACGCCGCATCGCGCTCCAGGAATAGGAATAGTCCTTGATGTCCTTGTCAGGTTTGAAAGCTCAAGATCGTCGGGCCAGTTCTGAGATCGATGTAGCGCCAAGCCCGGGCAGGGGTTGGTCTGGGCGGCTCGCCAGCAGGAGGGCGATAATCCCGTGATTCCGATCGCATTACCGTTGGTTGCTGAGGAGGAGGCCGACGCAGCTCGCGCAGCTGTACTCTCCGGCTGGGTCTCGCAGGGCCCCCAGGTGGCAGCCTTCGAGCGCGATTTTGCGGCCCTGGTCGGTGCGCCTTATGCCTGCGCCGTTTCCAACTGCACAACCGCCCTGCATTTGGCGCTCGTCGCCCTGGAGATTGGGCCTGGCGACGAGGTCATCACGGCGAGCCACTCGTTTATCGCCACGGCCAATTGCATCCGGTATTGCGGCGCGACTCCGGTCTTTGTCGACATTGATCCCGGTACATACAATATCGACCCTAACCGGGTTGCCGAAGCGATCACTCGGCGCACACGCGCGGTGATCGCCGTCCACCAGATGGGTATGCCCTGCGATCTGACAGCCCTCGCCACGCTGGCCGATCGCCAGGGCATCATCTTGATCGAGGATGCGGCCTGCGCAGCCGGCAGCCAGATCCGAGTGGATGGCAGCTGGGAGCGCGTCGGCAAGCCGCATGGGCGGATCGCCTGCTTCTCCTTTCATCCCCGCAAGGTCATCACGACCGGCGAGGGTGGGATGCTCACCACCTCCGATGCGAAGCTCGACCATAAGTTCAGGCTGTTGCGCCAGCATGGCATGAGCGTTCCGGACATCGTGCGGCACGGCTCACAGCAGGTGATCTTCGAGAACTATCTGGTAGTCGGCTACAACTACCGCATGACCGATATACAGGCCGCGGTCGGACGCGAGCAGCTCGAGCGGCTGCCTGCACTGGTGTCTCGACGCCGCGCGATCGCGGCCCGCTATCGAGAAATGCTCGGCAATTTCGGAGGCCTGAGACTGCCGATCGAGCCCGAATGGGCGCGGTCCAACTGGCAGAGCTATTGCGTTGGGCTGCCGGACCGCGTCGACCAGCTCAAGATCATGCAAAGCCTGCTCGATCAGGGCATCGCGACTCGACGCGGCATTATGTGCTCGCACCGGGAAGCGCCCTACGCCAAGGACAAGCACCGCCACGATCTGCGGCACTCCGAGTTCGCGCAGGACAATTCGATTCTGTTGCCAATTTACGCGCAGATGAACGAGGAAGACCAGGAGCGGGTCGCCTGCGCGTTGCGAAGGGAGCTCCAAGCCTCTGCATTGTAATAGGCCGCGTTCCTCAAGGCCCAAGACGCTCTGTGCGTTCTTCATGGCGCGTCATCGAGCAAGTTACGGCTTAGGCTCATCAAAGTGCGGATCCACAATAGGCGAGTTATTCCAAATGCAAAAGCCGCTTGTTAGCTTTGTCGTCCCTTGCTACCGACTGGCTGCTTTCTTGCCAGAATGTGTCGACAGCATCCTCTCGCAGACCTTTGAGGATTTCGAAATCCTCATCATGGATGATTGCTCTCCGGACAACACGGAAGAAGTTGCCAGAACATTCACAGACAGTCGCGTTACCTATGTCAGGAACGAGCAGAACCTGGGAGCGCTCCGGAATTACAACAAGGGAATACTCTTAAGTCGAGGGAAGTACGTTTGGCTTATATCGGCTGATGATCGCTTGCGCCGACCGTACATACTGCAAAGATACGTCGAAACCCTGGAAAATCATCCGGAGGTCGGCCTCGCGTTCTGCCCCGGGGTTAGCCTGAGACGTGGAAAAGAAGGTGCAGTGATAGATTACTCGACCTATGGAGACGTCGATACGATCGTCAGGGGAGAGGAGATCATCAAGCACTCATTGAAAGTAAAAGGAAATGCGATTCTGGCTGCGTCGGTGCTTGTTCGACGTGACTGTTACGAGACACTGAGCCTCTATCCGGTCGACGTGGTATGGGCCGGAATTCCGGTCGATTTCATATGGGGCGGCGATTGGTACATGTGGCTATTGTTCTCCTTGCACTATCACGTGGCATACTTTGCAGAGCCGATGGTGTGTTACCGTGAACATGAACTCAGTATGACAAACGCCATCACTCAAGAGAAGATCGATATCTGCTGGCACTCCGAGTTGGCCGTCATCACGATGATATCGCAGGCTGCCAAGGAGAAAGGCGCCCTGACAGTATATAAGGCTTGCTTGGGTGCGCTCGCCAACTTCTATGCCAAACATTGTGCCTCAAAACCCTATTCGTGGATGGGGCAGACATCCTGGTCCACTATAGATCTTCAGCAGGTGGAAGCGACACTCGATCGCAGCCCTTATACTGAGCAGGAGAAGGCGTGGATCCGTTCACGCATCATGGTGGCGCTGGCTGAGATCTATTATTCAGAGGGCGATTCTGTATCAGCGAGATCATACTATTTGAAGGGATTGAAGCTGAAGCCTTTCATGCTGCCGGTGTTCTTGAAATTGATTGTTCTTTCATTCGGTGGTCCAGGCCGGCAGGTTCGCGAGTTGCTGCGAACCGCTCGAGAGCATTTGGTGCGAGGCTGATTGAAGGATCAGTTTCCGAGTTTAACCGACTCTTTTGCTGTAAGTTCGATGAAGAAGACCCTAGTGATCAGCGACAGGTTTCCTCTGCCTGAGAAGTTTGGCGCTGACATCAGAACCATGAATCTCGCACGATACTTTGCCGGCCTTGGGCCCGTCGATATTGCGTATCTCTCGGATTTGCCCTCCGGCCTGCGACAGATGGCAGGAGCGGGGGGACATCTCGAAAAGGAGGACGTATTCTCCGGGAAGTATTGTTTACAGAAGCTGGAGTACCCTAGAACCTTGCGGGGACGGTTCGGAATGTCGGTCCGTGGCTTTCCGTATCCCGTTAGAGAGTATAGCAAAGCCTCGATGGAGAAGTTGGTCGCGCTAATAGAGTTTGGCGGCTACGATTTTGTGCTGGTGCGATACCTCCGGAATACCGCCGGGTTTTTTGGATTGTCACAGGCGGCGAAAATGAAGGTCATCGTTGATATTGATGACGTCCTGACTCTTTCACTCTATGATACGCTGTTTACCCCGACGAATAATGCCCTGAGGAAACTGTTCCGTGCCATCAACAAGGTGCTCCTGACTTACTATCAAACTCGTTGTGTGACCGCCTTTGGCGCCTGCTTGGTATGTTCCGAGAAGGATAAATTGGATCTGTGGGGTGAAAAGGCCTCTGAAAGTATCTTCGTTGTGCCAAACACGTTGGGGATGAGAGGTCCAGGAAAACTCCCCATGGGGAGCGGGTTCGCCGGCCGACACATTTTGCTGTTTATTGGTGCGCTTCACTATCAGCCTAATGTCAGCGGCTTGCTCTGGTTTTTGGAGAACGTGTATCCGCTCTACAGGAATGTGTACCCCGATGCCGTTCTTTTGGTTGTTGGACGTGACCCATTGCCAGAGGTGATCGAAGCTTGCGCTCGCTCAAAGGGAGTCGAGTTGCATCCCGATGTCCCTGATGTCGTCGAGTACTACAAGGACTGTAGAGCGGTTGTTGTGCCATTGCTCGAGGGTAGCGGGACGCGGTTAAAGGTTTTGGAGGCGGCACTCTTGGAGAGGCCCATTATCTCTACAAGGAAAGGTGTAGAAGGGCTGGATGTCGTCTCTGGCGTTCATTTTTTGGAGTTCAATGATGATCGTAGCTTCTGCGAGGCGTATAGGGCCTTAAGCAACGAAACGGTCTATGACGCTCTTGTGGCGAGCGCTGAAAGCATGGTTCTAGAAAGATATTCAAACAGCGCTCTTTCTGCTTCAATGAGCAAGGTGGTTGCATATATCGATTCAAGGAAGGCCAAAATGTCCTCGCCGAGGTCTCACACCCCCCGCAGGGCAACCTTCCGGTGAAGCTTTCAATTAGCTACGAATTCTCATCCGTCCAGAGCGCCACTGCCCAGGTGCGGGACCGGGAGGACCCCTGCAGTCCGCGCCGCATGTCGCAGGCTTGGCCGATCTCTTAGTCAATCGCTCTCATGCCCTTGCACTTCAAGCGTGACCCTCGGCTTGGACTTACGGTGATCCAGCCCTAGGCAGCGTTCAGCAGGAAAGCTACCTGGTCGCCCTGCTGTTCAATATTCAGCGTTGCCGCCCTCTTGGCAAACTCTCTCATTTCCCGCCGGCTGAACACATCATCTGGTCTGGATGATGCGAGCGGCTTGGAGTTCCTGTACATTTCGCTTCCCCAGAACTGAAATGCAGTCGAGTCGTCGATTGATTGCCTAACACGCAAACCACAGCGCTCCGCCAATGCACTCATTCCCTTGCGAGAGGGTATCACAACGTGGCGCGGCGCATCCAGTTGCACCCAGTTCGGGCCGTACTCTCTCCACGCATGCGAGGATGAAGTTGGGATGCGAACCAGAATGCGGCCACCGGGCGCAAGTAGCCTTCTTGCATTGCTAAGACTTTGGTCCGGCTCGGGCACGTGTTCTAACGAATGATTGAACATGATGAAGTCAAACTCGCCGGACATACTCTGAAGGTCCGATTTTTGAATCGTCACGGCACCTGCTGCTGGTTCGACAATGTAGGGATCGACTCCTGTAAGATTCTTGAACCCTGCCGCAGACATTCTGTAGAGAAGTTTCCCGGACCCGCAGCCTACGTCAAGCACCCGAGAACTGGGATTAATTCCGAAGCATCCGATGACCGCTACGATGGGGTCGTACCTCACAAAGGACGCCACGGCTCCCAATATGCTTTTGGTGCCAAGTGCGTGCGCGTCCCTGACGGCAGTAACACGCGAATTCCGCGAAGGTTTGGAGAATGAGTAATACCCATCGGGGTAAAGGCGACTCTCATCGGCTACGTCCGATAGGCGCTGGATCGTCCCACAATCACTACATTCCTGGTACTCAAACCGCTCTTTTGTGCCAAACATCATCTCAATAAAGACGTGGTGGCGATGTTCGCTGTCTGACAAGCAAGTTTTACAAATCATATCGAGTACCTAGCCACAACGGCGGATCGACTGCCGGCTCAGCGATCGGTGAGGCCGTAGAGGTGCAGTGTCCTCACTATGACGCGAAACTGACGAGCTTGCCGACGCCTTCGGCCTGATCGCTCTGTCCAACCCCTTGATCGGGCCGTCACTTTGCATGCCCCGCCTGTCGTTCTCGCCGGGTTGCGGCCCGCGGGCAATCAAGCGGAACTCCGTTGGCGCCCGGAGGTCGAAGCTTCTTGTATCTGCAATGAATATAATAAACAAACTGCCGGCTGTCCAAATTAAATAGGCAAAGATCGCATGTTTAATTCCGAGAGCTTCCTCTTAAAGTTCAACCGAAGCCGCGTCGCCCGGGATTAGGCTGCGCCGGCGTGGGCTTTGCCGGCCGCACCCCGTAAACGTTGAGCATGGTCGGGGCGCGAGGCCGGTATTTCAGTCGAAGCTCGATGTTATAATATACCAAAACGCCTCCCTTATATTTAAATAGATGGCGATTGAAAATTAAACCAGATTTAATTATGTTGAGGCGCGGAGGAGCCTTCCGAGGGGCTCCGGGTCTGACAGGCGGGATGCCATGCGTCCTGATGCGACACGGAGTTTTATTCTTGAGTGCAGACAAAGCGGTGAGTAGGCGGAATTTCATGTGCTTGCGGACTGCGTCTCCGGCGGAACCCGAGAAAGCCATTCTTGGTTTGCGCGCTGAAGCATTGCAAAAAGTCTGGCCAGCGAACCGGGAGGTCGTGCAGATGGCGCCGGCGTGTCAGGCTCGACTGAGCAGGAGCATTTCGTGATGTCCAAGGCACATCCGCCCAAGGCTGGAGGAAGGGCTGAAGACCCCTTGGTCACGGTCGTGATGTGCGTGTACAACGCTGGTAAATATTTTCGTCCGTCGCTGTTGAGCATAATTAATCAGACATACAGGAACCTGGATATTCTCATTGTCGACGATGGTAGCTCGGACGGTTGCTTCAGCTCAGTTCAGGATTTGCTGGTAGATGAGCGTGTTCGCGTGATCCATCAAGCGAACTCAGGCAAGCCTGTTGCTATCAATCGAGCGCTCGATCGGATCCGCGGCGAGTTTTACGCAATTCAAGACGCGGATGACATCAGCTATCCAACTAGAATCGAAAAGCAGGTTCGTGCGCTGCTCAACAGCCCGCATTTGGCTGCCGTGTTCTGCGGCAACGAGCTCATCATCAACGAGAGATTCATGGCACCCGTGTTTTCGCCGAAAAGCGAGAGCGACTGCCAGTCCGAGATCAGGGCCTTTCAAATGCCGGCTCTCGATCCCACGGGAATGTTTCGAATGTCATTGGTTGGCGATATCCGGTTCGAGCCGTCGTTAATGGTTGCCGAGACCTGCGATTACATATGGAGAGTCGGGGAGGTGCATCCGATGATCGTATTGGGGGAGTGCCTTTATGCCTACCGCATTCTTCCCAATTCCCTCAGCCGACGGGCGCCAACCTGGCGGAAGCAGTTTGAGGTCGATGTCTTCAGGCGAGCATGCGAGCGGCGCGGTTTGCGGTTTGAGCAGGGTTGCGCGGATGCGATGTGCGGCTACAGAGGATCTAACAACAGTTTATTGGACAACAACATCGCCGCCCATTTCATCAAGAGCGTGCTGGATTGGCGTAGGTCGAACCGTCGGTTGTCGGCATTAAAGACGGGTTGGCAATGTGCGTGTTTGCACCCAGCGGATCCGCACTACTACAAAGCGCTGGTTTACGCCTTGATTTCACCTAGCGTAGCGAGCCGCCTGCGTCGTGACTTCCTGGCGACTCCCCTGGAGACGACGAAATGAAGCGCCTCGTAGGGAGGAACCGTCGCTTTGTGGGGCGCCTCGGCTTCGAGCGCGCTGCTTGTTTGCAGAACTTCTCAGATATTTGAGGTACTCGCGTTGACCCGCAAAAGCTTAGAATTGGAATCGGGTTCTCAGCTTACGTATCTGTATGGTCGGCAGCGGAGTCCAGTTGGTCGCGCGGCGGGGGCGCCGCGTTGGGGGACGGAACTGTATCTGAAGCTATTGTTGGTCGCGATTGTCTTGCCCGAAGGGCTGTCTTTCTTCGTCGGCGATTTTCGCCTCTCGGTTGCTCGAGTTCTAATTTTCTGTTCCTTCATCGCCGCGCTACAGCAGCTTGGACAGCGTCTAGGCACGCGAACCGTCGTCTGCGTCCCATCGGATATCTTGGCCCCGCTTACGGGCGTTTGGATGATGTTGGCTGCCACAGTCACTGATGGTCCGGCGGGTTTTAAAGGGGCTGGAATCGAGGCGCTCGAATTTGTGGGCGCATACCTGACGTTCCGGTTTCTTCTCGGGCCGGTCGATAGTTCCGTTCGAATAGCACGGTTCTCCTGCAAGCTGATGATTGTGATCGTCGGCATAGCGCTCCTTGACCCGCTGAGTGATAAACTGTTCACCTATGAGTTCATCAAAGGTATTACCGGCTATGCGAAGCTCAGTTACGATGGACCATTAGCAATCAGGGCTGACACGTTCTATCGGGACGGTGTCGTTCGCGCCATGGGGCCGCTCGAGCATTCGATATTGTTCGGTGCTGTTTGCGTTTGGTTTGGTGTCGTGGCCTTCACTACGTTTAGGCACCAGGTACTCGGCTGGGGTGTGGCGGGCATCGCCCTCATCGGTGTGTGGTTTTCGCAGGCGCGCAGTCCATTGTTGGCCTATTTGATCGGATTTGCGCTGGCGAGTTTCTATGCCGCAAGCCCTCGCTTCGCTGCCCGATGGAAGTTGGTCGGGTTGTGTGTGACCGCGCTACTCCTTGTTGTTTTCACTTTCTCTGGCAGCCCGGTCGCAACCCTTGTGCGCCTCAGCGGAGTAAGCCCGGAGGCGGCATGGGCTCGCCAAGCGATTTGGGACACGGGAGGACCTGTGGTCCTCGGTTCGCCGATCTTCGGAATTGGTTTGAACGGCGACTGGAATTGGCAGTCGCATGGCGCGCTCGTGAGTTCGAGCGTGGATGCCTTTTGGCTTGCCACCGCAATGTCGTATGGAATTCCGGGAAGCGCATTGATCCTTTTGACAATTGCCAGCGCATGCTGGCTTGGCTCGATCGACAAATCGCCTCACCTTACTCCCGAAGAGAGACGGCTGTCAGTGGCGCTCGGAATTGTAATAGCGACGATCGCGTTTCTAGGGTTCATTGTGCACTTTTGGGGCATTTGTTGGATCCTCATCGCTGTGTTTACCGGGATGCGAGCGAACCTCGCGGAGACCGCCATACTGCGCGATAGAGCCGCACCAGCGGCGCAAACGAGGTGCAACCCGATTACCGGAGACATTTGAAGACGGTGGACCGCGAGGTCATTACGCTGGCAGGGATGCCGATCAGGATTTCTCGCTGCGCAGGACTAAAGCATGAAGGTTTCCATTATCATACGAACTTACAATCGTGCGTACATCATCGGAGAAGCGATCGAGAGTGCCTTGAATCAGACGTATGGGAATTTCGAGATAATCGTCGTTGATGATGGATCCAAAGACGGCACGGCCGCAGCGGTGAAAAAGTTTCGAAGCGACAAAGTACGTTACATTCGGCATGATCGCAATCGCGGGGTCAGTGCGGCAGGCAACACGGGTATAAAGGCCGCCAACGGCGATATCATTGCTCATCTGGATTCGGATGACCTGTGGAAGCCGGAGATGCTCAGCAGTCTCGTCGATGTTTTGCGTCGTCATCGTCAGATTGGCGCGGTGTTCTGTGACGTTGAGGTCGACCGTGGCAGATCCACGTCGTCAATTGTCTCAAGCATGCGTGCATTTCCGAAACTGCTCGCATCGCGCTCGCGCTCTGATTTCGATGTCTTTCTCTTCAGCAGCCGTGAGATGTATCTGTGTTTGCTGGAAGAAGTGCCTATCAAGCCGACTGCGGTATTGATCCGGCGCACTGTTCTGGATGAGCTTAGAGGTTATAATGAATCATGGTGTTCGGGCGAGGACTGGGAACTGTACCTGAGAATCTCGAAGCATCATGGATTTGGATACGTCGATCGCAAGCTCGCAGTTATGCGGGTACTCGAGGATTCAACCCTATCGAAATTCCAGGAGGAGGATAAGTCGTCCTTGCTGCAGCTGGCAGTGAGCGAGAAGAAGGGGCTTCGGCGAGATCGCGAAGCACTCGAAGCGGCAAATCGTGCAATCGCTCGGCATTGCAAGGATCTGGGATGGATCTATCTGCACTCGGGAAGACGAATGAAATCGATCTCAACCTACGCTCGCGGATTTGCCGAAACGGGACACGTACCTCTCGTTATGAGAGCCGGCGTGGCTCTTATGCCTCTGTCGCTTACTGCGGGTTTGAAAAAGCTACTTCTATCCAGCGATCGCTCGCTCGCTCCATGAGAGATCTTTCCGGCGAAGTGGTCGATGGTCCCTGTGTGCGTGAATAGAATGACTCAAAACCACATCTCCGACAGGCCGGCGGCACGGCGGATTGCATTCGCCACGATCGGGGATGGGCGCCTGGTCAGGTTCTGGTCCGGTACCCCGTTTCACATGTCGAGATCGCTCGCAGGTGAAGGTCATGAGGTGGTCCATATCGGTCCGTTGAGCGCACCGATACTGCCTTTATACAAGACGTATTCCAGGCTTTGCCGTGCCTTTCGCAGGCGCGGCCGTTCCCCGTTGCATGCGGGGGCGGTCGTTGCACAGTATGCAGCGGACTCAGCGCGTAAAATCCGAGCGGTGTCGCCCGATATCGTCTTCGCGCCGGCCGGCTCTACCTTCGCATGGAGTGTGCCTAACGGCGTTCCGCTCGTCTATGCGTCCGACGCGACCTTTCGGCTCATTGAGAACTACCATCCTAACTATCGAAACTTGTCGCGAGGTGCTCGGGACATCGCTGAACGCGTGGAGCGGGACACGATCGCGCGCGCGGATCTGATCCTCTACCCGTCGGAATGGGCAGCCGAATCTGCCATCAGGGACTACGGTGCCGACCGTAGCCGGGTGCATGTCATTCCTTGGGGCGCCAACCTCGAAGAAGCGCCGGATCGTGCCTCCGTGCTAGGTTGCCGCAAGCCGGGTCCCTGCCGTCTCCTCTTCATCGGCGCCAACTGGGAGGAGAAGGGCGCTGACATCGCGGTCGGCGTCCTCGCTGAACTGAGGAAGAGGGGCATGGAGGCGGAGCTCGTGATCTGCGGATGTACTCCGCCGAAGTCAGTTGCTCAGGATGGCCTGACGATCATCCCTTATCTCGACAAGTGTGATCGCGAACAGCGCAACCGACTGGATCAACTCTATCGGGACGCGGATCTATTTCTGCTGCCGACCCGGGCGGATTGCTATGGAATTGTGTTCTGTGAAGCCGCGGCCTATGGAGTACCGAGCATTGCGCCGGCCACTGGCGGCGTCCCCTGCGCTGTCCGTAAGGGGGAGACGGGCTTGTTGTTGCCCCCGAACGCGACGAAGGCGGACTATGCGGCGGTCATCTTCGAGACCTTTGCTAACCAGGATCGGCTGGCACGCCTGAGACAATCGAGCCGCGCCGCCTTCGAAGCCCGATTGAACTGGCAGGCTTGGGCCCGGCGGGTTTCAGATCTGATAGAAACTCTATGATCGTCTTGAATTATCATGAGCTGGTGGAAGCCTCGCCTTCGAACGCGTGGTGCCTGACTCATGAGGCGTTCGAAGTGCATCTCGCACTTTGCGGGGAAGCGCTGGTCTCGCCCCAGAATTTTCTGGAGCATTGCTCCGATCCGACATCCCACGGCACCGGCGCGGTCCTGTTGACTTTCGACGATGGATTTATTTCGGACTATACGCATGTCTACGCCCGTTACATGACGACCGGTCGTATTCCGGGTTTCATGTCCTTTATCCCGGTAGACTTTGTAGGCTCGCCGGGACGTATGAGTTGGGACATGATCGAGGAGCTTGACAAGGGGGGTGTTGCGATCGGCTCACATGGCATGGCCCACGTCGATTTGACGACTGTGTCGGACGTAGAGCTCGAGCGCGAGCTCGGTGTGTCCAAGTCGATGCTCGAGGATCGCCTCGGTCGACAGGTAGCTCTCTTCGCCTTCCCATATGGACGGTTTTCCCGACGGGTCTGGGAGGCCGCGCTGAGGGCTGGCTACACACACCTCTTTACAATCCAGCTTGGATATCATCGCGGCTTCGAATCTTTTTTGTACTCCCGCCTTTGTATGACGAACAACATGGATGCGGAGTACATGCGCCGCCACTTGCGCGATCCGGATGCGATGCGCGGCGTTTCCTGGAAAATCAGCACAAAGCTCGGGCTCTATCGCCAACTCATGCGCTTGCGGTATCACTAGCGAATTTAGTATTTTGGCGGTTTCAGTGCTGTGCAAAGCCAGGACATTGCCCGTTGAGTCGTCTTGGCCTCGTCGATCACCTCGAATGCTCGTTTTGCCTCCCGCAACACTGCCAATGATCGCCGTGATGCGGTGTAGTTCGAGACGATGATGCAGCCTCCCGGTTTGAGTGATTGCGCGTAACGCTCGAGCGACCGAACGGGGTCGCGCAAATAGAAAAGAGACTCGTTGAAGACGATGACATCGAAACGGCCGTCGGGTTCGTACACGTCGCCGTCAGCCTGAGAAAAGTCAGTGCGATCGTCGTTGTACAGACGGAGCTTCTCGATTGCCACGTCAGAGATGTCCACTCCGACGTAGCGTTCATATCCAAGCTGCTTGAAGCGCTCGAATAGCATGCCGTCTCCGCAGCCGATCTCGAGGTACTCGCCGCCACGTCTAAAAGCGTCCATGAAACCAATGAGTGTCCAGTAGCGAGCTACTTCGCGCTGCATGTAGGTCCAGAGGCCATCGCTGTACTCGGCGTCCCAAGTGGATTTCGCTTTTGGGCTGTCACCGAACCCCTGCGCAGTCTCCCACTCGCTAACGGCACGCCCCAGCGCGTCGCCAAAAGGCAGCCGGGCCAATCCGAAGGCATAGTACGCGGCGCGCACCCGGCGCCATGCGTGGTAGTGAAGTGCTGCAAGCATTCCCAACCTGCCAACGCGTATTCGACGTCAGATAGTTTAATACAGGTGAAGTTATCGACAGATCAAGAGTGTACGGCGGGCGAGAACTGCAGATTTCATAGTACCTGTGAGGTGAGCTTCGCCCGGTCAATTCGCCTGCGCATCTCGGACCTTTGTCCGTGAGCCGCCAAGGAACGATTCCCGCAAATGTCTTGCGCTCCTATCGTTCCGTGATCGGATCGAGAGTACCACGCTCCGCAGAATCACAGCACGTCCCAATAACTCGCCCCGCTGCCAACGCGCGGGCATCATCAGGTAGTGGCTGGACGCTGCCACATCGGGTCTTCCGTTGTCGCGGATCGGGTCTAAAGCATTGTTTCTAGCTGAAAGCCGGCCGGGAGTATTGTCCGCGAGAAGGTAGTGCTTTTGGCAGGAGCTACACACTCCGAATATTCGGAGAAATGGGTTGGCTTGTGCAATGCAAAAATTAAATGCCTATTAACAGTTGACGGATGTATTTAACTGCGCCTATCATTATTCGTTTTTGCAATTTGTGACAGAAAATCAAAGCCATGAGTAATGGTTTTGCGGAAGCGATAATTTCCCTTTCATTGCATGCATTGCCAGGGCGGTTGCGCCTAAGCGTTAAACCTGGAGCGCTCGGTTACCGGGTTGGTCGACGGATTTGTCTTAAGTCGCTGTTTACAGCTGGTGGCCCATCGCTGTCCGCTTGGCATGCTAGCCCCCGACCAATTTTCGCTTGAAGGGAGTTGTCATGCAGATCGGGCCGGCGCTTTCAGGTGTATTAGGTACCACGACGATTGAGGAGTTGCGGCGCCCGGGAGCGCAGGATGCGATCGTGATCGGCGGGGGAGCCGCCGGGGGATTGGCGGCGCTCTTACTCGCCGAGGCTGGCCTGCGCGTGCTTGTGCTTGAGGCCGGGTGGCAGAATTCGCCGCGAACGACTGGGATGCGCCGAGCTATAGCCGGGATGAGCCGTAGGCTCGCGGACCCTGCGACACTTCGGTTGCTCCCTCCTGCGGTTGTTCCCTTTGGCAAGATGGCCTTGAGAGGCCTCGGCATGTTGCGCCAGCCCATCCAATCTCGCTGCAGCATCTGGGGCCGAGCACCGGACTCGTTTGTAGATGATCATGACCTGCCTTACGTGACGCCACGGAGCCAACCTTTTGTCTGGATACGCGCGCGAAAGCTCGGCGGACGCGTGGGCCTTCCAGGGCACGGCCGGCAATACTATCGGCTGAACTCCTCCGACCTTGCGCCGTGCGATGGATTGAGCGCGCCTTGGCCGCTAGAGCCGGGTGAGTTGGACCCCTGGTATTCGATGGTCGAGCGACGGCTAGCGCTTGCCGGTGCCATGGATGGCGTACCATGGCAGCCTGACAGTCACCTCTCGCGAGAACTTGAACCTTCACCGAATCAGTTCGCGCTGATGGCAGCGATCCGCGCACGGTGGCCTCACTCGCGGCCGATGCTCACGCGCTTTGCCGCACCGCTGGATGCCTTGGAAACTGCTGCTCTTACAGGGCGCCTTCGATGCCGTGAGGGCGCAGTCGTACGGCAAATCGATGTTGATCGATCAGGTCGCGTAGGCGGCGTAGTCTGGTTCGATCAACAAAGTGGAACCGACGTACGTGCTTGCGCTCCGTTGGTCTTTCTGTGCGCGTCCTCGTTAGAGTCGACACGAATACTCTTGCTTTCGCGTTCATCCAAAGGGGGCCAGGGGCTCGGTGCAGGATCTGACGCGCTGGGGCGCTACTTGATGGACCATATTGTCGTAACTGGGTGGGGTGGAGGTGCGCCGCTGAAGCCCAGCCCAGTGCTCGAAGATGGGTGCGCGATTTACCTTCCACGCTTCGATGCGCGCGACGGGCCCGCGCCCCTCGGCGGGCGAGGTTTTGGCGTGCAGTTGTATCAATTTCCAGGAGGGCACGGGCGTTCCCATTTTACTGCGGTTAGCTTCGGTGAAATGCTTCCTCGTGCCGAAAACCGAGTAATGCTACATCCTACGCGACGGGATATATGGGGAATCCCCGTATTGCATATCGACTGCCGCTATAGCGAAGCGGATTTGGCGCGTGCCCGCGATCAGGCAGCTGCCATACGCGAGATCGCCGCAACAGCTGGCGTGACGTTGAGCCGCGTTAATGAACGGCCGGCCCCGCCTGGCTCCGCGATTCATGAATGCGGGACCGCCCGGATGGGTATCGACCCCGCGACCTCCGTGCTCGATCCAAATAACCAGTGCTGGGACGCACAGGGATTGTACGTTACGGATGGTGCCTGTTTCCCGTCCCAGGGCACGCAAAATCCCACGTTGACCATTCTCGCTCTGACCGCGCGCGCATGCCATCATGCGGTGAGCACCGTCGCCCAAACAAAGCGAGAAGCTGCATTCGGACTAGCCGGAGGCGCGTCATGACGGTGGCTGCTGCCGCGCCGTTTCGAGAAATCCTTCCGCGAAACATGCTCCCCCTAGGTTTTGGATCCGGCGCACTGTTGAGCAAGCGACGAACCCGCCGTGAGGCTCTTAAGTTGCTCGAAGCAGCTATGGATTGTGGGGTCACATATTTTGATACTGCGCGAATGTATGGCGCCGGTCGCGCAGAGGGCATTCTGGGAGAGTTGGCGGCGCGAAAGCGGGAGCGCCTGGTTCTGGCAAGCAAGGCGGGCATTGTCCCACAAAGTCATGCACTTCATGTCCGCGCAATGGGTCGTAGCATTCGTCTTCTGCACAATGTCGCGCCAAGCTCAAAGAATTACCTGCCTGTGCCGTCCAACTATCTGCCGCGTTTCGGAGCCTTTGGTCTCGTGGAGTTCCGAAAAAGTGTCGAGACTAGTCTCAAGGAATTGCGTACAGACTATCTCGATATTCTACTCCTGCACGAGTGCAGCGCTGCCGACGTAGAGGAAACGGACCTGATCCGTCTTCTCGATGATCTCAAGCGTGAAGGGAAGGTTCGCGCCATTGGCATAGCGACAGGCATAGAGGAGACGGTGTCCATCCTCCAAAGACATGCAGCGCTGTTCGACGTTGTGCAGATTCCAAATGCCATCTGGAATATGAACGTCAGGAAAGTTCCGGCAACTAACCGCCTCGTGATTACGCATTCGTCTCTTACCAGCCGATTTAAAATACTGCTTGATCGATTGTTGTCCGATGAGCGGATGGCGGCTGAATGGCGTTCGCTGACGCAGGTAGATCCACGCGATTCGACAGAACTGGCTCATCTACTGCTGGCTCATGCGCTGAATGCAAATCAAAACGGGATCGTCATCTTTTTCTCATCCAATCCGTCGAATGTTGTGGCAAACGTGAGATCTGTCAGCAGTCGAGCTATCGACGAGAAGCAGATCGCGGGTTTGAACGCATTATTGGCGAGAAAGCATGTTGCCGAATTTCTTGACGCGAGCTTTCGAGATCTGAGTTTCTGATCGGTGCAGACCGACGACGGTGGCTTGACTTTGCATCAGTCAGACGCGGCAGAGTATGGCCAGGTCGTCGGCAGGACCTGATCGAACATCTTGTTGCGACCCTGCCGGGGAAGCGGGTCACTGTGTGCTGGGCTCGGGGGACATCAACGATCAGGATAATCGGCGCGCGCTCGTAACTCTCGATCTGAATGGTGTGTCCGCAACGGTATTTGCTTTGCTTGGCGTTTTTGGATGGCGCTGGATGGGCCATTACCTGAATCGGGCAATATGGGTTCGGATTGTTCGCAGCGCGATGTGTGCTCAAATGCTCTTGCTCGACGCTTGCGCTCTTGATTGTCCGGGCAAAAATTATGTCGTGTTTGGCGGTGGATAATCTTGTGGATCGAAATATTTAATTGGTTTTCTGCTGTGGCGCCGTCGACGACACTTGGTAAGCTGTTGTCTAGTGGCGAAGGCGTAACATCGATTCCGGCATACTTTTGTATATCTTCGACCGCTCCGTGTGGCCCTCGTTCAATGCGGTGCACGAGTGGTTGATCGGACTGAAGAAATTTCCGGCATTTAATTCGCGCGATGCGAATGTGTCTAGGGTAGCTCAGGAAATTACCTTGGGTGAGCCGTCGTGTCGTCGCAAAAAAGCCTCCACCCGCCGGGAAGACGCACCCCAACGGCGCTGCGCCAGCAGAGTCGCACTTGGGGTCGCGTCGCTTGGGGAAACAATTGGGCGCGTGCCAGGGGCAAACCAGATTGAAATTAACAGGAGAAAACTAGATGGCATCCATTCCTCTGACATGGAATGATCCGATGTTTAGCGACCAGACCAATTCGGGGACGGTCTGGCTTGGAAATGGAGAGACGATTTCGGGTGTGAGCATTTCCGACCAGAGCGACACTGTCGCCGTCGGAGGGAGCGGCTCGTTCACCATCGACGACGTCCGTATTTCTTCAAGGGAAGGCGTGCGCATTGGGGGCAGCGGTGATGTCACCATCAACAATACGTACATCGAGACAACGGGACTGTCGGGCGATCACGCCGACGGAATTCAGGCCTATGCTCCCGGCGCCACCGGGAATCTGACCATTACAAACTCGACGATTGTATCGCACGACCAGAATGCCACTGCTGGGCTGTTCATCGCAGATGGTTATAGCGGAACGTTCACTTTCAATAACGTGGTGTTCGACGGTGGCCCATTTGGTCTGCGCATTGCCGCGGACGCAGGAGCCGGTCACGATGACTACCTCGCCCTCAAGGACGTGTATTTTGTGGGGCCATTTGCGTATGGCGCGCTTTGGTTGGAGGAGGTCAATGCGAACATACACATCACGCAATGGGAGAATGTTCGCTACGCAACGATCGTGGACGGTCAACTCATCCCGGGCGACCTTATCCCGCCTCCGCTTCCGGTTGAAGGACCGACCGCACCCAGCACGCCGACCGTGCCGGATGCTCCGACTATCGCGTCGTTCTCGACCGACAGCGGCACCGCTGGCGACAAGATTACCAACGACAATACCATCGAGCTCAAGGGCACCGCGGCTGCCGGCAGCACGGTCAAGATCTACGACGGTACGACCCAAATTGGTTCGACGACTACGGACTCGAGCGGCAGTTGGGACTACATCACCAAGATCCTGACCGACGCCAAACATACGCTGACCGCAACGGCGACCAGCTCGTCGGGTCAGACCAGCGCGGCGTCGTCTGCGTTGGCAATCACTATCGATACCAAGGCTCCGACTGCGCCGACCATTGCCAGCCATACCGTGAACACCGCCAATCAGGTGGTGATGTCGGGCAGTGCCGAAGCGAGCAGCGTCGTGAAGGTGTTCGACGGCACGACCCAGATCGGGACCGCGACTGCCAACAGCACCGGCGGGTGGAGCTATACAACCAGCGCCCTTGCGGCCGGTTCGCACAGCCTTACCGCGACGGCAACGGATGCAGCAGGCAATACCGGCCCGGCGTCCACTGCGTTCACCGCCAGCATCACCGGCACCTCGGCGCCAGCCACACCGACCTCGCCGACGTCACCGACGTCGCCGACTGCCGGCACGGTGGTCGAGTCAGCTGGCGCGACAACTCTCGTTGAGAGCGGCGGCAAATATTACCTCAATGGCAGCACCGGATCGGGTCCCACGCTGAAGGACAACGGTGTGCAGTTTGTGAAAGGGTCGGATGGCACCTGGACTCCCATCGGTGCGGAGAAGACGGCGACGGGCTATGTGGTTGCGTGGAAGGAGACGAGCACGGGTCAGTACACGGCGTGGAACACCGACAATAACGGCAACTACGTGTCCCATGTCAGCTCCCTGACCGGCTCCACAGACGGTGGCTCGGTGTCGGGTACTGACTCTGGCCTTAAGTCGCTCGAGACGAGCTTCCATCAGGATCTGAACGGTGACGGGCAGGTAGGTACTTCCACTGCGACCATCCCGACGTCGCCAACCCCGACGACTGGCAAGGTCGTCGAATCGGCTGGTGTGACAAGTCTCGTTGAGAGTGGCGGCAAATACTACCTCAACGGCAGCACCGGCACTGGCCCGGCGCTAAAGGATGACGGCGTGGATTTCGTGGGCGGGTCCGATGGCACCTGGACTCCCATTGGAGCGGAGAAGACGGCGACGGGCTATCAAGTTGCCTGGAAGGAGACGAGCACCGGTCAGTACACTGCGTGGAATACCGACAATAACGGCAACTACGTGTCTCATGTCAGCTCCCTGACCGGCTCCACGGACGGTGGCTCGGTGTCGGGTACGGACTCTGGCCTCAAGACGCTGGAGACCAGCTTCCATCAGGACCTGAACAGTGACGGGCAGATCGGTACGTCCAGCGTAGCTACGTCATCCACTGCAACCGGTAGCAACGCGGCTATTGCGGGCAGTACGTTCATCGCTTCGCCGGGCAACACGACCCTGACCAGCACTTCCGGCGATGACACCTTCGTTGGCAGCAGCCAGGCCGATACTTTCGTGTTTGGCGCGAACTTCGGCAACGACGTCATCAAGGGCTTCGTTGCCCGCGGACCTGCTCACGACACGATCGAGTTCAGCAAGAGTGTGTTCGACAGTTTTGCCAGCGTTCTTTCCCACGCGACCCAGTCCGGCACCGATGTCGTGATCGCGACGGGGAGCGATACGCTCACGCTGAAGAACGCCAAGCTCGGCTCGTTGACCAGCAACGACTTCCACTTCGCGTAGGGGACGGCATCCACAGAGAGCAATCTTCAACAACTGCCTTGGGGGATCTCTTGAGGGATCTTCCAACAAAGGCGCGTTTCAGGGGCAGAAGCCATGATTGACTTTGGACGGCGGGGGGTATTCCCCCCGCCCGCAAATCTCTATCGAATTCCATTTCTTCACATATCAGGACTCTGGTCAGCCGGACGGCAGTGGGCGGAAAACGCTCAACTGCAGACGCCGCAACTGATCGGCTGGGCAAAGGGCCTGATCGAAGTGCTGCGGTCACGGATATTCGCTGGTCGACCCCGGCCAGTGGATCACTATGACGAGTCGCAGTCAGAGTTGTCGGCGTTCCTGCGGTCTTGCCGCCGGATCTTCTGGGCGTTAGCGGCATTCAGCGGCATGAGCAACCTTCTCATGCTCACCGGCTCGTTCTTCATGCTGCAAGTCTATGATCGGGTGCTGCCCGGACGCAGTATACCGACTCTTGTCGCTCTGTTGGCTCTGGCAACGGTGCTCTACCTGTTTCAGGGCGGGCTCGACTTCGTCAGGAGCAGGATCAGCGCCCGGGTGGGCCGGTATTTCGATGAAAGTCTCGGGGTTCGCATCTTCGAGGCTCTTGTTCGCCTGCCTTTGAAGACCAGAGCGGATGGCGATGGCCTGCAGCCGGTGCGGGACCTCGATCAGGTCCGCAGCTTCCTGTCGAGCGGCGGGCCGACGGCGCTCTTCGATCTGCCCTGGATGCCGATCTATCTCGGCGTCTGCTTCCTCTTTCACTTCTGGATTGGCATCACTGCGCTGGCTGGTGCGTTGGTGCTGGTCGGCATTACGATGCTCACGGAAACGCGTACCCGAGGTCCGGCAAAGGCGACCTCGCGTCTTGCCATTTCGCGAACTGCCCTCGCGCTCGAGGGACGGCGCAATGCCGAAGTTCTGCAGGCCATGGGTATGCGGCAACAAGCGGCTTTGCGTTGGCAGGATGCCAATGCAAAGTACCTCGCAGCCCATGAACGGGCCAGCGATGTCGCAAACGGACTCGGTGGTGCCTCGAAGATTTTCCGCGCGATCTTGCAATCGCTGGTTCTTGCCGTTGGCGCCGTCCTCGTCATCAACCAGGAATCGACGGCCGGCATCATCATTGCCGGGTCGATCCTCACCGCGAGGGCCCTTGCGCCTGTCGAAATGGCAATTGCGAACTGGAAGGGGTTCGTCGCGGCGCGCCAATCGGGACAACGGCTCGATTACTTGCTGAAACTTCTTCCTCAGGAGGAGGAGCGGTTGGCATTGCCTGCGCCTGTGGAAACCCTTAGCGCCGAGAACCTCTATATCAGTGCTCCGAACTCCGAGAGACCCACTCTCAGCGAAGTGTCATTCCAGCTGCGGAGTGGGCAGGCGGTCGGAATCATCGGTCCGAGCGGATCCGGCAAGTCGACGCTGGCGCGTGCGCTGGTTGGCGTGTGGCCGTGCATTCGAGGCAGGATCCGGCTCGACAACGCCGCCCTCGATCACTGGTCTTCGGACGACCTCGGCAAGCACATCGGTTATCTGCCCCAAGACGTAGAATTGTTCGACGGCAGCATTGCGATGAACATTGCACGCTTCGACCCGAACGCAACCGCCGCCGCTGTTCTGGAAGCCGCCCGCGCCGCGGGCGCGCATGACCTCGTCCTCTCACTGCCGGACGGGTACAGCACGAAGATCGGCGAGGGAGGGCTGGCGCTGTCGGCGGGGCAGCGGCAGCGTATCGCGCTTGCGCGCGCTTTTTACGGGAAACCCTTCCTGGTCGTGCTTGACGAACCCTCTTCCAATCTCGATGCGGAGGGCGAGGAGGCTCTGACAGAGGCGATCCTGAACGTGCGACGCCGCGGAGGGATTGTAGCCGTTGTCGCTCATCGGCCGAAGGCGCTGGAAGGTGTGGACCATGTATTGTGCCTCGGCGAAGGCAGAGTTCAGTCCTTCGGCAAGCGAGAGGAGGTACTCAAGAGAGTGCTGCGGACTCCGGTGCCGCTGAAGGTCGTCGCAGAAGCTCAAGGAGGCGGCCGATGAACGATCAGATAGCGCCGGCGTTGCAGTCCATCCAACGTTACATGATCGTCGGAATGATCATGTTCGCTTTGGTGACTTTTGGGGTCGGCGGCTGGGCGACGACTTCCCAGTTGTCGGGCGCGGTGATCGCGCAGGGCGTGGTCGTGGTGGATTCGAGCGTCAAGAAGGTCCAGCACGCCACGGGTGGAATCGTCGGAGAGTTGCGCGTGCGCCAGGGCGATCGGGTCAATGCAGGCGACATTCTGATCCGCCTCGACGAGACGCAGACGCTCGCGAATGCGACGATCGTCACCAATAGCATCGACGAATTGCTGGCGCGGCAGGCCCGTCTCGAGGCCGAGCGCGACAGTGCCGAGCAGGTCGTGTTTCCAAAGGTACTGCTCGACCGAGCCAAAGAGAGCAACTCCGAGGCGAGCCGTGCAATCGCCGCGGAGCGGAAGCTGTTCGACCTGCGTCGTCAGGCGAGGAGCGGCCAAAAAGCGCAGTTGCAGGAGAAGAGCGCGCAGTTGGAGAACGAAATCAAGGGCTATATGGGGCAGACGGAGGCCAAGCAGAAGGAAGTGGAGTTCATCCGACAGGAGCTGGAGGGCGTGCGCAGCCTCTGGCAGAAGAACCTGGTGCCGATCACCCGGCTCAATTCCCTCGAGCGCGACTCCGCCCGCATCGAGGGCGAGCGCAGCCAGCTCGCAGGAATGATCGCTCAGTCGAAGGGCAAGATCTCCGAAATCGGACTCCAGATCATTCAGATCGACCAGGACCTCCGTACCGAGGTCGGCAAGGACCTGATCGAAACCCGCTCGAAACTCTCCGAGCTGGGCGAGCGCAAGACTGCGGCGGTGGATCAGTTGAATCGGGTCGATATCCGGGCGCCACAATCCGGTCGCGTCCACGAGCTCAGCGTCCACACGGTCGGGGGGGTGATCTCTCCGGGCGAGCAAATCATGCTGATCGTTCCTGACGCGGACTCGCTCGCGGTCGAAGTCAAGATCGCACCGAAGGATATCGATCAGGTCTACGTGGGGCAGACCGCTACAATGCGCTTCGCAGCATTCAACCAGAAGACCACGCCCGAAATCGACGGCGAGGTCAGCATGGTCTCGGCAGACATCACGCAGGATCAGCGTGCCGGCACGAGTTACTACACAGGCCGCGTCTTGCTGAAGACGGAAGAGCTGGTGAAGCTCGGCTCGGCCAAGTTGCTGCCCGGCATGCCTGTCGAGGTCTTCATCAAGACGGCAGGGCGGACCGCGTTGTCCTACCTGCTCAAGCCGCTACACGATCAGGCGCAGCGCGCATTCAAAGAGCGCTGAGCCCTTTGGATTTGAAATGACACAGCCCCGAGTGGACCCGCACTCGGGGCTGAGAGGAATCTCAAGAGTGTGTCCATTGCTGCGAACAACATTGATGTTCAAGACGAAAAAGAAGCCCAAATGAAAAGATAACGACGGGCTTGCAGGCGTGCCGTGAGCTGGGTGAACACCGAGGAGAGCTGCTCGCTGCGGATGGCTCGCCGCTCGTCGCATTGCATCCGAAGCCTATCGTTTGGCTTCGACCGCCCGGAGCTCAAGATTGCGCCGCGAGATCGATCGAGTCGATGCGGGGTAGACCGCAACGTTGGCCGCATCAACGAGCACCGAGCTGACGACGAGCCCCTGCAATGAGGCTGGAGGTGGACGGCGTGGCTTGAGGGCGCTCTGGCCGCCAGGAACGAGCCACAAGGGTGGACAGCTTTCGCACCTTCGTCAGGCTTGATTGGGCGTGTCTGAGCAGCCGCCAGAGATTGGCTGGGGTGAGCTTGGCAATACCGATCCACGTCGTCAGCGCCGACAGCAAAGCTCCTGCGCGCGCACGGACCGAGTATGGCGCAGGCTTGCTGTGTTGGCCGGCGGACCAGCTAGCCGCCCGGCGGTGCAGCCCGCTCAGCACATCCATTCGCTTGTTGTGCAGAGTCATCGCTGTGACGAAGACAAGCAGGATGGCTTCAGCCCCCAAAATGACGAGCAGTTCTTCCGGCATATGCAATCTCGATTGTGAGGCGGAGAGGTCGTTCGGAATACGATCTGCCGGGGGGCACATTAAATCAACGATTAATTCGTCGGAGCCGTTAAATTGTTGCCTTATTTGCCGGCGATGCGCCGGGGGCCGGGACGCGTCTGCGGGGGCGATCTGCTTGTGGCTGTACTGGATAATGCGCAAACGGATTATTTCTTCCTGCCGATTATATTTAATTGACAATTAAATTAAATAAATTAAAGATGAAATATGGTTGCCGCGGGACTGTCGGTGTCAGCCTGCCAGCGGATCCGAGCCTCAGTTTTGCGTTTGCGAGGGGATCGGCAGATGTATCGAACCTTCGGCTCCGTCGTGGCGGTCGCTATCATGCTCGGAGGAGTTCAATGGGCGGGGGCGGGGCGCATGTCCTTGCCGGCGACGCCGCGGTCAGGGCAGCACATTGAACTGGGAAACCCGACGCTGCCGCCCCTTGCGTACACGGTGTTCTGCCTGCGCTACGAGGCGGAATGTCTTCCGCCGCGCTCGTTTCGTGGTGGGCCGATCCGGCTGACCGAGGACCGCTGGGCGGCTCTGCAGGAGGTCAATCGCGCGGTCAATCTCGCCATCGTGCCGGCGCGCAACGAGCTCGGCCTTGCCGGCGAGGAATGGGTCATCAACCCGAAGCACGGCGATTGCAATGACTACGCCGTGAGCAAGCGCCACGAATTGCTTCGGCGCGGCTGGCCTGCGCGAGTCCTGCTACTGAGCGAAGTCGTCGTCAGTTCCGGAGAGCACCACCTCG
Source organism: Bradyrhizobium sp. NBAIM01 (assembly GCF_020194115.1). NCBI lineage: Bacteria > Pseudomonadati > Pseudomonadota > Alphaproteobacteria > Hyphomicrobiales > Nitrobacteraceae > Bradyrhizobium > Bradyrhizobium sp. NBAIM01. Next base: position 104,832 of record NZ_JADYVU010000019.1, read on the forward strand.
TGCTTCTCGTGCGCACGCGAAATGGCGATTTCGTTCTCGACAATCTATCACCCGAAATCAAACCATGGTCGCGCGTTCACTATCGCTGGGTTCGGGTACAAATGCCACGCCACATTCTGTGGGCGAGGATCGAAGGGAAGGGAGCATGAACCCGACAACCATTCAATGAAATATCTCTGGTTAAGATCGCCTGCGGTGTGAACGCGCAATCCGCATGGTCGCAATCATTTGAAGGGGAAATCTGTGCAGAAATTATCGCGTTGGCGAGGCTTTGGCTGGGCGCAAATAGCCGCCGGCTTGTGTTACGCCGGTTCCGCACTGGCGGATCAAACACTTTCCTCCAGCCAAGCGCCAGGTCCTGCCTCCTCGCGTTTGCCTTCTCCTGCGTCGGCTCCTCCACTCTCATTTGATGACCCCCGCTTTGCTGGAAATTCCTCCGAGCCATACACCCGTTACGGGAAGTTCTTCAGCAACGGTGAAGTCGTCGAGCATCGTTCCTGGGACCACAACAACGATGGAAGCTCGGTCGTTTGCGGGGATTGCACTCTGAAAAATTCCCGCATTCGATCCAACGAGGGATTCCGGTGTATTGGCTCCGACGGTATTGGCGGCATCAACATTGATGGCGTCTACATCGAAACCAAAGGTTTGCCGGGCGATCACGCAGACGGGCTTCAGTGTTATGATCCTGGCAAAACCAACGCCATCACGGTTCGCAATACAACATTCAAGACCTACAACAACACCAATGCAACGGCCGGATTCTTCTACGCTGATGGATTAGGGGGCTCAGTTAGCTTTGAGAACGTCCTGTTCTGGGGCGGACCTTACGGGTTGCGAATGCATCCCGATGGCATGAACGTCACTGTTTCCCTTAAGGATGTGTATTTCGTTGGCCCGTTCCTATACGGCGCATTTCTGATCAACAATGCGGGCGGCGGAACAATGACGATCACCAAATGGGAAAACGTCAGGAGTGCAACCATCGTCAATGGCCAGCTCGTCCCGGGGAGTTTGCTTCCTCAGCCTCGGATCCGCTGATCCATTTTCCTGCCCCAGCCCCGCGGCTTGCATTCTCGGATTAAGGTCGCCCGTCCGGAAATAATAACTTGCAAATTAAACCAATTTAATAATATAAATGTTTAATAGTGGGTTCCAGCCGGTTATGCCATACAGAAGACGAGGAAGGCTGTCGTTTCCATTTGAGCTTGGGATTCGCAGTGGATGTGGGTGGTAAAATGGTGGCCGGCCCGGGCCGCACGCAGCGACCGGGCGGTGCAGTTGCGAAGGAACCGGGAAAAGCTCGTGTTTACAGGAGCGCGCACTTAGCATGGCCGACCTGGGTCGCCAGGCACTCACCACATTGATGAGCCAATTCCGGATGGTTTGGCGACCATCAGGAAGGACGGGCCTGACAAATCGCGTTCGAGCGAGATGGTTGTCGAAGATGGGTTCGGTCGAACATTGAAGGGGGGCCTGACGTATCGCATGAGGCTGAATCCCATGTCGGATGCAATTTATCGGGCCGCTGAGCCCGACATTTCGATCATCATCGTGAGCTACAACACGCGCACCATGACGCTCGAATGTATTCGATCTGTCTTGGCACAAACAACGACAGTACTCTACGAAGTCATCGTTTTCGATAACGCTTCAACAGACGGATCTCCGGAAGCCATTCGCGCAAACTTCCCTCAACTCGAGCTCATCGCGTCGCAAGAAAATCTTGGGTTTGCCGGCGCCAACAACATCGCCGCGATGCGGGCGCGGGGGCGCCGGTTTCTGTTGCTCAACCCGGACACCCTGATCTTGAATCACGCAATCGATCATCTGCACGAGTTCGCCGATGCGAATCCGCGCTTTGGGATCTGGGGCGGGCGCACCGTGCTGTCTGACGGCCGCTTGAATCCTGGCTCCTGTTGGGGAGATGCCACCTTATGGAGCATCTTCTGTTTTGCTACTGGTCTGACCAGCTTGAAGCGCAGCAGCTCGGTTTTCAATCCCGAAGGATACGGCGGTTGGAAGCGTGACAGCATTCGTGCAGTCGACATTGTCACGGGCTGCTTTCTTCTCATAGACCGCGAACTTTGGAAGCAACTTGACGGCTTTGATCCCGAGTTTTTCATGTACGGTGAAGAAGCGGACTTGTGCCGCCGGGCGCGCAAGCTTGGTGCATCCCCAACCATCACGCCTGCAGCTACCATCATTCATTACGGCCAGTCTTCCGAGCCCGATCAAGCAGAGCAACGCATCAAGGTCCTTGCCGGCCGGATCACGTTGTTGCGGCGTCACAATTCTGCTGCGACGATTCTCGCAGGCAAGACACTGTACATGCTTCTCCCCCTCCTGCGCTTGCTCGGGTACGGAACGGCCGGCCTGGTCTCCGGCAGAAGTGATTTGCGTGAAAAGGCGCGAAACTGGCGCTATGTCTGGCAGCATCGTCAACGTTGGGTGAATGGCTGGAGCAATGTCGGCGTGAGGAGAGCGCGCGGCAATCCGCGCAACAACCTGCCAGAGGAGGTAGCTGCTGTGGAACGTCCGTTAGGGGACGCGTTATCCCGCTCGCGCCAGGGATAGCCACTGATGCGGCGCGACGTTACCATTGTGGTCTATCATCATATCGCGGACCATGAAGACCCGTTAACCGGCAAGCTTGGAGTTGTTACAAGGCCAGAGGTTTTTGAGAAGCACGTCAAGTATTTCGCGCGTCATTTTGACGTGGTGAGCGGATCGGACCTTGTAAGTGGCACTCTGCCGCGTAAACCTTTGCTGATCACCTTCGATGACGCATATCGCTCAGTTCTCGATACCGCAAGTACTGTCCTTAAAGCGGCAAATGCACCTTCGCTGTTCTTCGTTAATCCGACAACGCTGCTCGGAAGCAGATTGCCAGTGGATAATATCCTATCGTTGGCAGCGGTGGTGCTCGGTAAACAGCAACTGATAGCTCTCCTGAACATCAACGAAACCGGACCAACATCAGTCCCTAGGCTCATCGCCAACGTGATTTCAAAATGGACTCAGGCGCAAATTGCGGAGGCGAAGCAGCAGCTGTGTACCGCAATGGGCACCAATGAATTGGAGCTCCGGCGTACATCGAAGCTTTTTCTTAATATCACCGATATCAAGCGGTTTGCGAGCTTAGGGATTGAAGTAGGAAACCACTCGATGAGCCACACGTTCTTTCGTTCGCTTTCATCGAGCGAGTTGGAGACCGAGATCGTGCAAAGCCGAGAGCTTCTGGAGAAGTTATCGGGACAAACGGTTCAATGCCTGAGTATTCCTTATGGGAATGCATTGGACGCGACCGAAGGTGCGCTGCGGGCCGCACGGCGTAATCACAAGGCGATCTTTCTAGTGCATGCGAAAAGCAACCGCTTTAAACCAGCGGCTGACATTTTCTATCGGATTAGCCTGGGGAACGCCGCGCCAGAAGAGATTCCGTTCAAGCTCCGGATTATGCCTGTACTACGGTGTGCGAGAGATTGGCTATGGTAGCTGGGCAGCCCGAACAAAAGAGAATAGTGATTCTGACGCGAGATGGCCCAGAACATCGTTATGTCGCAAACATGCTTTGCGCTGGACTCTCCATTGACCGCATCATTGTGGACCGGTCAGCACGGAGAACAAGACTGCGGCGCGCCGTACGGAAGGGGTTGGTGCATTTCTTAGGAAAGGCAACCCGTGCTGTCTTTCTCAAGATGATTCGAGACGATGAGGCCCGGACTCGGTCACTTGAAAGTCTGTTGGGGCAAAAGGCTCAAACATTCTATGCATCTGATCGAATCGACTATGTCGAGGGCATAAACGGCACCGCAAGCTTGGAAGTCCTGCGGCAGAGACGCCCCGATGCGATTCTTATTTACGGCACGTCGGTCGTGAAGAATGCGGTCCTCGACTCTGCAACCGATATCTGCATCAATCTGCATACAGGTATTAGCCCGCAGTATCGCGGAACCGCGTGCAGCTTTTGGCCTGTAGTCAACGACGAGTTGGACATGCTCGGTGCGACCATTCACGAATGCACGTCCGGCGTCGACAGCGGACCGATCTTTGAGACAGTGCATTCGAGATACGAACCAGGGGACGATTTGCATAGGATTTTTGGCCGAGCCGTGATGGTCGGTGCCGAAGCGTATGTACGAGTGGTTCAACGCTATGTGGCGGGCACCTTGAGCGGAGTTTCGCAAGATCTCAGCCTTGGGCGCGAGTACCGTGGAGCCGATTTGACCATTGGTCCGGAATTGGTGGCGCGACGCCGGCTCGCCCGTCTGAGGTCCATCGCCGAAATCTCGATCATTGGTCAAAACGACAGGGTAGTTCGCTGACGCAATCGTGCAAAAGCTCGCCTTATCGACCGAAGTCGTAAGCCGCCCCAGCAGATCGTCATCGATGGGGGAAAGCCGTGACCGGCGCCTGCTAGGACGACGCTGCGAGCCCCAGCGCCGTAACCGCTGAGGGGTCGACCCAACGTCGGATAGTGCCGTCAATCAAATTGGCCCCATACATCCAGCCATCAGGGCCCTTCTGCATGTCGACGATGCCTTGTACGTTGTCCACCAACTGGACGCTGGTGACCTGCCGGCTTGCGTTCAGGGTCGCAGCGAAGATCGTTCCGTTTTGGACATCGTCGAAAAAAATGGTGTTCTGATTGTAGAAATCTCCCGCGGTAATCACGTGGGCATTGTCGGGGGCCCCGTGGCTTAGAGACAGGATCGGAAATACGGCGGGCGGGTCTGACGTATTGTTCCGATTGCCATTGTTATAGAAGGTGATTGCCTGCGCGAGATTTTGGTAGCTGCCGGTCCTGTCGGGGCCTTCGAGATAGGGCCATCCAAAGTTCGAGCCGGCTGGCCCCGTATTCAGCTCTTCCCAGCTGTTCCAGCCCACATCCCCGAGCACAGGAAGATTAGTAACTGGATCGAAGCTGAAGCGGTACGCGTTGCGAACACCGTAGTAGAACACCTTCGACGCATTACTGTTTGGATCGCTTGCCTGATAGAACGGATTGCCGGGCACTCCCTCACCTGTAACGGGATCGATCCGCAACAACTTGCCCGATAGATTGTGGATGTCTTGGACGCGCACTCCCCGGGGGTCGACGAAGTTGTACGACACGCCATCGCCGACGGTGAGGTAGAGATAGCCGTCCGGGCCGAAATGAACAGCGCCTACGCCGTGCGAATCGCTATCAGTCGCCAGATAGTCACGAATGTTTTGGTTCTGGATGCCGGTCCGATCCGGATCGTTGTCCTGCGATCCACTCTCGATCTGGCTCGCCGGAGCTGTGATCGTGGTGCCGTTGACGATGCCGGAAGGAGCGATGCTCGGATCGCCTGTGCTGTTTACGTCGGGACGGCTCGTATAGGCCCAGATGCTGTTCTTTCCGACCAGTACTACCTCGCTCGCCGGATCGGCAATCATTGTGGTTGGGTCAACGGTGACCCTCACCAGGCGAGCAGGTCGGTTGCCGGCCTGATCGGGGCCGGCAAGGCCGGGCTGGCCCGCCGTTTCGGGTGGATCGTAGGTATAGAGCAGGTAGACATAATGGTTCGTTGCGAAATTCGGGTTCACCGCGATACCCAGCAATCCGCGATCGTTGACGTCATTTACCTCGCTCGAAATGTCGATCAGCGGAGTTGATCGAAGTTCTCCGTTATCCACCACACGCACCACGCCGTCCTTTTGGGCAACCAGCATGTAGCGGCCGTCTGGAGTCCAATCGATCGCCGTTGGCCCGCCGGCATACCCTTGGCCCAGTCCCGTCACGTACGTCTCGCCCGCCAGATTGCCGAGATTGGGGTTGTCATTATCCAGGATTTTCACAGTCGTCGTTGTCTCGGCGCCGAGAGTGGCACCGGTCGGGTTGCTCAACGTGACCGTGAAGGTCTCATCATTCTCCGGTGTCGCATCGTTGAGGATCGGTACCGTGATCGTCTGGGTCACCTGGCCAGCAGCGAAAGTCACCGTGCCTGACGAGGCGGTGTAGTCGGAACCCGCGAGGGCGCTGCCGTTGCTTGTCGTGAAGCCGACAGTAGCTGTTTGACTGGTGTTGCCGCTGCGCAGCAGCGTAATCGTTGCCGTCTGTGTATTCTCGGTAACGCTTATCGCCGCGTCCGCCATTGAGATCGCGACGGGCGAGTCGTTGTCGATGATGGTCACGAGTACTGTGCGCGGGGTCCCGAGAGAACCGGAACCGGGATTCTGAAGCCCGACCGCGAACGTCTCGTTACCCTCGGTGAGCTGATCGTTCACAATTGAGATGGTGAAGCTCTTGGTGCTCTCTCCCGGGTTGAAGACGACCTGACCGGTGTTCGACCGGCCATTAAACGTGGGCTGGATGAAGTCCTGGCCTGCCGTAGCTGTGCCGCCGGTGCCGATTTCGTTCGTCGTGTACTCCACGGTTGCTTGAGATTGGAGGTCGCCGGAGCGTACGACGGTGATGGTAGCCATCCCTCCCGTCTCACTGACATAGACTGTGGAACTGCTAAGTAGTGAGATGACATTGCCCGCAGCGAACACGACGTCGCGGAAATAGTTTGCATTCTGATAGACATTGGTGGGGAAGGCGCCCTTGGACAGGTCGAAGACGCCGGCACCTACCGGGGCGTTCAGGCCACCATTGCTGATGGCTGAGGCGAAGCCCTGCGTGGTGGAGACGTAGTTGCTGTTGATGTTGACGGAGACGATGTAGGTCGTGCCGGACTGGATGGTCAGCGGCGTGGCGAGCGCCTGCTGCTGCCAGCCCGATGCGCCTTCGTTGGTAAACGTGACCGTCGCCAGCTCCTGGCCGGTGGCCGACCAGATGTGGCCGATATGCGTGCCCGTCTCGCCCGGAGCCTTGTAGTACCGGATTGCCTGGATCGAGCCGGAGGTGTCGCTGGTGAAGCGCATCCCCAACTCATAACCTACTCCGTCGCTGGCATTGGTGATGACAGGCGTCTGGGTGG
>NZ_JADYVU010000002.1:0-630000 GCF_020194115.1 Bradyrhizobium sp. NBAIM01
GGCCAGGTGGGCGCGGGGCGTCGAAACGGGGCGCGCGCGGCGGCCGCGGGGCCTCGCCTTGATCATCAACGTTGAAGGACGGGCGGTCGGCGCGCGGCGGCGTCGGGGCCGGACGCGTGCGCGGCGGAGCCGCAGCCGGGCTCGCCTCGGTGGCACGGGTGCTGGCGCGGCGGAAGGCATCGCCACTCGAGCCGGAGCGGGCGGCGCCACCGGGACGCGAGGCCTCGCGGGCCCGCTGGGCGGCCTCCGATTCGACCTTGCGGACGGCCTCCTCCAGCGACAGCCGTTCCCGGGTGATCTCGGATTCGGAGAGCGGCGGCTGCACGCTGCGCAGCTGCGCGATCAGGGCCGTGCGCGCCCGCTCATAGAGCGCGCGACGGCTTTCGCCGGGAGCGTTGGGGTCCAGGGCGGCAATAGCGCGGGCGATCAGCGGATAGTAATCAGCCATTTCTACTCAACTATACGCGCGTCCCGGTAAGATATCGTTAAGCCTCAAACGGATTTTGCACCAGGATAGTATCTTCGCGTTCCGGGCTGGTGGAAAGCAGCGCGACCGGACATCCCACCAATTCCTCGATCCGCCGGACATATTTGATGGCCTGCGCCGGCAGGTCGGCCCAGGACCGCGCATTGGCGGTCGGCTCCTTCCAGCCCTCGATGGTCTCGTAGATCGGCTCGACCCGGCTTTGCGCGCCCTCGCCGGCCGGGAAATGGTCGATCTCCTTGCCGTCGAGCCTGTAGCCGGTGCAGACCTCGATCGAATCGAAGCCGTCGAGGATGTCGAGCTTGGTCAGCGCCAGGCCGTTGATGCCGCAGGTCCGGACCGCCTGGCGGACCAGCACGGCGTCGAACCAGCCGCAGCGGCGCGGACGGCCGGTATTGGTGCCGAACTCGCGGCCGCGCTCGCCGATCTTGCGGCCGATCTCGTTGTCCTGCTCGGTCGGGAACGGGCCCTGGCCGACGCGGGTCGTGTAGGCCTTGCACAGGCCGAGCACGTAGCCGACCGCGCCCGGCCCGAGGCCGGCGCCGGTCGCGGCCTGCGCCGCCACCGTGTTGGACGAGGTGACGTAGGGATAGGTGCCGTGGTCGACGTCGAGCAGCGCGCCTTGCGCGCCCTCGAACAACATGCGCTTGCCGGCGCGCCGCTCGATATCGAGCAGCCGCCAGACCGTCTCGGCATAGGGCAGCAGCTGCGGCGCCATCGCCATCAGCTCCTTCAGGATCACCGCGCCGTCGAATTCCGGCAGGTTGAGGCCGCGGCGCAGCGCGTTGTGGTGCGCCAGCAGGCGGTCGATCTTGTGTGGCAGCGTCTGATGATCGGCCAGATCCATCAGGCGGATGGCACGGCGGCCGACCTTGTCTTCATAGGCCGGCCCGATGCCGCGGCGGGTGGTGCCGATCGCGGTGGCGGCGCTGGCGGATTCGCGGTGCGCGTCGAGCTCGCGGTGCAGCGGCAGGATCAACGTGACGTTTTCCGCGACACGCAGGTTGTCGGGGCCGACATCGACGCCCTGCGACCTGAGCCTGGCGACCTCGTCGAGAAAGGCGGCGGGATCGAACACCACGCCGTTGCCGATCACCGACAGCTTGCCCTCGCGCAGCACGCCGGAGGGCAGCAGCGCGAGCTTGTAGGTCTTGCCGTTGATCACCAGCGTGTGGCCGGCATTGTGGCCGCCCTGGAAGCGGACGACGATATCCGCCTGCTCCGACAACCAGTCGACGATCTTGCCCTTCCCTTCGTCGCCCCACTGGGCGCCGACGACGACAACATTGGCCATTCGCGGGTAATCCTGTTCAATCTGTCTCTAGAAGGCATGATCCTCGCGGAAAACCGGTGCCCACTCTTCCGGGATCACGCCTGCGCCCAGCCCAATCGGCAGCCGGAGCCGCCCGCACGCAAGGCAGCCAACCGGATAAAGGAAGCAGCCCTTCTAGGCAAGCAAGAACGGGGCTTTTTCGGGGTCCAACGTCCGGTCCAAGCCCTTGATATCCGCGGAAAATCCCGAACCCTGGCAGGCCGGCGCAGGCGGCTTCGACCAAAGCGGGAGAGGCCGCCTTCGCCGCCAGCATGGTCGCGATGCGCCCGTCCCCGTTGATGCAACCTGGTTTTCCGTGTCTTTGGACCTGCCGGGTGATCAGCCGGCCCGGACCTCGCCGGGCCGGAGGGCTCGGCGTACTCGACGCGGGGCTCAACCATCACAATGTCCGCCACCGGCCAGACCACGCCCGCGGAAACATCCGGCCACAGCTGGATCGCCAACCAGCCTTACCTGCTGCTCAGCATCACCGCGCTGTGCTGGGCCGGCAACGCCATCGTCGGGCGGCTCGCTGCCGGCCACATTCCGCCGGTGACGCTGTCGTTCCTGCGCTGGTTCTTTGCCTTCCTGCTGGTGCTGCCGTTCGCCTTCAAGCACCTCGTGCAGGACTGGCCGGCGATCCGCGGCAAGCTCGGCCTGATGGTCACGCTCTCGGTCACCGGCATCGGCGCCTTCAACACGCTGCAATATTGGGCCCTGGAGCACACCCAGGCGCTCAACACGCTGCTGCTGCAGTCGGCCGCGCCGCTGCTGGTGGCGTTGTGGTCGCTGGTCATCCTCGGCATTCGTCTCACCGCCGCGCAGGCCTTCGGCGTGCTGCTGTCGATGTGCGGCGTGCTGACCATCCTGCTGCACGGCGATTTCACCACGCTGTCGAGCATCGACTTCAACAAGGGCGACCTGATCTTCCTGCTCGCGCTCCTGATCTTCGCGCTCTATTCGGTGCTGTCACTGAGGCGGCCGCCGATGCACGGCCTCTCGTTCCTCGCCTTCACCTTCGGCTGCGGCGCCGCCTGTCTCATTCCGCTGGAGATCTGGGAACTGTCCGCTCGCCCGGTGATGAAGCTCGACGGGCCGAACCTCCTGACGCTGTTCTACGTCGCCGTCTTTCCCTCGACGCTCGCCTATCTCTGCTTCAATCGCGGCGTGCGCCTGATCGGCGCCAACCGCGCCGCACCGTTCTTCCACGTCGTGCCGGTGTTCGGCTCGATCATGGCGATGGCGTTTCTGGGCGAGCACCCGCAGGCGTTCCACTTCATCGGTTTCGCATTGGTGCTGGCGGGCGTGTTCGCGGCGTCGCGAAAGCAGGCAAGTTAGGCGGCTTCATCGAAGCGCTCGCTGCACTTCCCTTCTCCCCTTGTGGGAGAAGGTGGCGCGAAGCGCCGGATGAGGGGTTGTCTCCGCGCATTCAATTGGGAGTGGACTCGCGGAGAGAGACCCCTCACCCGTCTCGCCGCTACGCGGCGAGCCACCCTCTCCCACAAGGGGAGAGGGGAAAAGTGCACGCGCTGCTACTTCGTTTTGAACTTGCTGTACGCCTCGCTCGTCGCAATGATCACGTGCTCGGCGCAGCCGTTGACGCGATGCGGATCGGCTTCGCGCTCGTAGGCTTGCGAGGTCATCATGTCGAGAAAGGCCGAGACCGACGGGTAATGGACCAGCGCGACGAAGTCCCAATCGTTGCCCGCGTGCGGACCGAGTGCGACTGTCTTGGCTTCGCCGGTCCAGAGCAGCGTGCCGCCGCGCGCCTTGATCATCGGCACCGTGATCGCGCTGTAGCGCAAGTATGCGTCCCAGCCCGACCCGTCGCCATCGAGCGAGCGCGCGTGGAAGCGCATCAGGTTCAGCATCACCACCGGCGCATTCGGATCGAGCCGCTCCAGGCCCTCGATGTTCAACATATTGACCGCCAATGGCACCTCCTCAGGGCTCGGCTGCATTGTAGCATTGCGGCGCTGTGACTTGTGCCATCGCGGCAATCGGGCGCAAGTTGTATCCAACGCCCATGACGACCGCTTCGCCCGCGCCACCGGCCGCCAATCCGGCCAGCTGGCTCAACAACCAGCCTTATCTGCTGCTCAGCCTGAGCTCGCTGTTCTGGGCCGGCAACATCGTGCTCGCGCGCCATGTCGGGGCGCATGTGCCGCCGCTGACGATCACCACGATCCGCTGGTTCGGCGTGTTCCTGATCCTGTTGCCGTTCGCCTGGCCGCATCTGAAGCGCGACTGGCCTGCGTTGCGCAAGAGCATGCCCCTGATGCTGTTCCTGTCGCTGGTCGGCTTTGCCTTCAACAACGCGATCTCGTATTGGGCGCTGCAATACACCGAGGCGCTGAATGCGCTGCTGATCCAGTCGGCGGGTCCGCTGTTCGTGGCGCTGTGGTCGCTGGTGCTGTTCGGCGTGCGGCTGACCGGCGCGCAGCTCGGCGGCATCGCGATCTCGCTGCTCGGCGTGCTGATCATCATCCTGCGCGGCGACCTCGCGGCGCTGGCAAGCATCAGCTTCAACAGGGGCGACATCATGTTCGCCTCCTCGCTGGTGGCGTTCGGGCTCTACTCGGCCTTCATCCCGCGCCGGCCGAAGATCCACCAGCTCTCCTTCCTGTCCTTCACCACCTGCTGCGGCGCGACGATGCTGCTGCCGACGGCGATCTGGGAGGCGGCGAGCGGCCGCGTGCTGCAATTCGACGCGACCACGCTGGCGACACTGGCCTACATCCTGATCTTCCCCTCCACACTCGCCTATCTCTTCTTCAACCGCGGCGTGGCGCTGATCGGGCCGAACCGGGCGGCGCCGTTCTTCCATCTGGTGCCGGTGTTCGGCTCGGCGCTGGCGATCGTGCTGCTGGGCGAGAAGCTGCAGCCGTTCCACCTAATCGGCTACGCGCTGGTGCTCGCCGGAGTCGTGCTTGCATCGCGGCGGGGCTCGGCGATGACATAATTCCGCGCGACGGACGCGGTCACGACCTATAGCCATCTTCCGATTCCCCTTTGGACAAGCTAGGTTCCCCGCCAACCAAAAAGAGGGAACGACCGACATGATTTCAGGGCTGATTCGAAACCTGCGGACCGTCGCCGCGGCCGCGCTATGCCTCACGGCAGCATCCACCGCTCACGCCGACACCTATCCCAGCCGCAACATCACGCTGGTGCTGCCCTTCGCGGCCGGCAGCGGCACCGACACCACGACGCGGCTGATTTCGCAGCATCTGTCGCAGGCGCTCGGCGTTCCCATCGTGATCGAGAACAAGGCAGGGGCCAACGGCATGCTTGCCGCGACCTATGTCGCGAAGGCTGCTCCCGACGGCTACACGCTGCTGGTGACGACCAACACGACGCATTCGGCCAATCCCTATCTGCTCAAGAGCCTCACTTACGATCCGGTCAAGGATTTCACCCCGATTGCCCGCACCGGCGATCTGCCCTTCATGCTGGTCATCAATCCCGAGGTGCCGGCCAAGACGGTCGGAGAGCTGGTGGCCTATGGCAAGGCCAATCCGGGCAAGCTGAGCTACGCCTCGGGCTCCTCGGCGGCGATCGTATCGGGCGCGACCTTCGCGCACAATGCCGGGCTCGACCTGCTGCACGTGCCCTACAAGAGTTCGCCGCCGGCGCTCAACGACGTCATGGGCGGCCGCGTGTCGATGATGTTCGTCGACATCCTGACCGGCCTGCCCCATGTCAACGGCAACGCGCTGCGCGCGCTCGCCGTCACCACCAAGAACCGCACGCCGCTGGTGCCACACCTGCCCTCGATGCAGGAGGCCGGCGTGCCGGACTTCGACATCACGTCCTGGCAGGGCTATTTCGGCCCGGCCGGCATGCCGAAGGAGATCGTGACCCGGCTCAACACCGAGATCCGCAAGATCATCGAGAACCCGGAGATCAAGGCCAAGCTCGCCACGCTCGGCATGGACGCTTTTTCCGGCACGCCGGAGCAGCTCGGCACCTTCGTGAACGAGCAGCTGGTGCTGTGGGAGAAGCTGATCGCCAACGCGAAGATCGAGAAGCAGTAGTACGGTCTCGTAGGGTGGGCAAAGCGCAGCGTGCCCACGAAGAGTCGCACCGTACTCAAAAAGAAAAGGTGGGCACGACGCTTCGCGTCTTTGCCCACCCTACGAATTCAGCGCAAGAATTTACGCCGCACGGACCTTGGCGAGGAAGCCGTCGACGGCATCGCGCAGCGCGCCGGACTGGGTGTCCAGCTCGCGGGCGTTGGTGAGCACATCGCTGGCCGCGCTGCCGGTCGCTTCGGCGGCCGAGGTGACGCTGCCGATATGGGCGTTGATTTCACTCGAGCCGGCCGCGACCGACTGGATGTTGCGGGCGATCTCCCGCGTCGCCTCGCCCTGCTGCTCGATCGATGCGGAAATGCCGGCGGTGATCTCGCTCATCTCGGCGATCGTCTGGGTGATGCCGGAGATGGCCGACACCGCGTCGCTGGTCGAGGTCTGCATCGCCGCGACCTGGGCGGAGATCTCCTCGGTCGCCTTCGCGGTCTGGTTGGCGAGCGCCTTGACCTCGGAGGCGACGACGGCGAAGCCGCGGCCGGACTCGCCGGCACGCGCCGCCTCGATGGTGGCGTTGAGCGCGAGCAGGTTGGTCTGCGCCGCGATCGAGTGAATGAGCTTGACCACCTCGCCGATCTTCTCGGCACCGGTGGAGAGCTCCTGCACCGTGGCGTTGGTGCGCTCGGCATCGCTGACGGCACGGCTCGCAACTTCAGTCGAGCGCGTCACCTGGCGGGAGATTTCCGCAACCGAGCTCGACAGCTCTTCGGCGGCGGCCGCAACGGTGCCAACATTGCCGGACGCCTTCTGCGAGGCGGCACCGACGGTCGCCGCGCGCGAGGAGGCATCGCTGGCGGTCGCGGTCATCGATTGCGCCGTGGTCTGCATGCCGGCTGCGGCCGAGGAGACCGAGCGGACGATGCCGTTGACGCTGCGCTCGAAATCGTTGGCGATCTCCTCCATGGCGCTGCGGCGATCCGCCGCGGCGCGTTCCTTGGCGTCCGCGTCGGTCTTCTCGAGGTCGCGGATGCGGATCGCGTTGTCCTTGAAGATCTGCACGGTCGATGCCATCGCGCCGATCTCGTCGCCACGACCGACGCCGGGGATGTCGCCTTCGAGCTTGCCGTCGGCCAGCTCCCGCATCCGGGTGCCGAGCAGCCCGAGCGGAGCACTGATGCTGCGGCCGATCATCCAGGCGACGCTGCCGGCAACGATGACGATGCCGAGCACCGCCAGGCCGAGCAGCCAGTAGACCGGACCCATCTTGGCGTCGATGTCATCCAGATAGGCGCCGGTGCCGAGATACATATCGAAGCCGGGGACCGCGACGGCGTAACCGATCTTGCGGATCGGCGTTTCCTGGCCGGGCTTCATATATTCATAGTGAAGCAGGATCTCGCCGTTGGCCTTGACGCCGTTCATCAATTCCAGCGACAGCTTGCGGCCGTTGGTCACGACGTCCATTCGGTTGGTGCCGATCACCTTCGGATCGGGCGCAAGCTGGGTGAGACCGTCATAGGACGTGCCGAACAGGTAGCCGGCACCCTTGTCATAGGTCATCGCGTTGCCGTAGCGGCGAAGCTCGGCCATCGCGGCGTCCTTCGTCATCTCGCCGGCATCGACGCGCTTCTTCAACGCGGCGGCATAGTTGCGCGCCAGCTCGACGATCGCCTTGGCCTGGTCGATGCGCGCATTTACCATCTCGCGCTTCATCAGATAGCCGGCGAGAACTCCGGAGATGCAGAGGCCGAACAGCGTGACGCCGACGAGAATGCCAAGCTTCGGGGCGATCTTCAGATTGCTCAACTTCACAGGTTAGCTCCGGCAATGATGGGGTACAGGCGCACGACGAGATCGATCAAATTCGAATCAAGTCTTAGTGGCGGAGCCCTTAGCAAGTTACTTACGCACCTCCGTAGAAGCCCGGGGCTTGCACGGAAAAACGGAAATATACCTCGCCCGCAACAACCGTGAATTGTACGCACTTGCCCGAATTTCGCGTAAAAGACGCAAAGGCCCGCTCGTCGAGGCGGACCACGACAAGAAACCAAATCGGGAGCAGAGAATGCCGAAATACAGGGTGGTGACGCCGAAGGGTGCGAGCTTCACGGTCGCCGGCAGCGATTATTCCTATGAGCGCGAGGCGCTCGATCCGATCGATGCCGAGATCGTCGAGGCGCCCGCCGACGAGGCCGGGTTCATCGCCGCCGCGAAGAACGCCGACGCGATCTACGCCAAGGGCATCCCGATCACCAAGTCGATCATCGACGCGCTCGAGAGCTGCAAGGTGATCACGCTCGGCTCGGTCGGCGTCGACAGTGTCGACGTCAAGGCCGCCACGGCCCGCGGCATTCCGGTCACCAACATTCCTGACACCTTCATCGAGGAGGTCGCCGACCACGCCATGATGCTGCTGCTCGCCGGCTTCCGCCGCCTGGTCGAGCAGGACCGCATGGTGCGCGACGGCCGCTGGGCCGAGGGCCGGCCGGCGCTGCTGAAAATCCCGAGGCTGATGGGCCAGACGCTCGGCTTCATCTCGTTCGGCCGGGTTGCGCGTGCGGTCGCGAGACGCGCCGCGCCTTTCGGCCTGCGCATGATGGCCTACGATCCCTTCATCCAGGAAACGCTGATGTACGAACACGGCGTGATCCCGGCGACGCTGAACGAGGTGCTGTCGCAATCCGACTTCGTCTCGATGCATGCCCCTGCGCGGCCCGAGGTGCACCACATGCTGACCGAGAAGCACTTCCGGCAGATGAAGAAAGGCTCGATCTTCATCAACACCGGCCGCGGTGCCACCGTGGACGAGGAGAGCCTGATCAAGGCGCTGCAGGAGGGCTGGATCGCGCACGCCGCCCTCGACGTGCTGGAAAAGGAGCCGCCCTCGCACAACAATCCCCTCCTCGGCATGGAGAACGTGACCTTGACCGCCCATGTCGCCTCGGCCTCGGCACGGTTCGACGAGGCGCGCAAGCGCCGGGTGGGCTACGAATTGTCACTGGTGCTCCAGGGCATGTGGCCGGTAAGCTGCGTCAATCCGTCGGTGCTGCAGAACACCGCGCTCCGCCGCTGGCAGCCCGTCAGCATGGACCGCGGGCCGAACAGCTAGGCGGGCGGCGCGAAGGCGCCAAGGACCAAACGGCCCCTTCACCGGCGATCAACGCCGGGAAGGGAGACATCATAGGGAGGTACTGATGAGGAACGACATCACACGTCGTGATGCCTTGGCGCTGGGCCTGTCTGCTGCAACGCTCGCGGCCACCGGTGCTGCAGCGCAAACATCCGCTATCAAGGCTGCCGACGTCCCGGCACCCAAGCGCGAGATCGAAAAGGGCGCGTCCTTGCGCATGCTGCGCCCGGTGCGCTTCGTCCAGGCGGACGAGGACGTGTTCCGCGCCAATGCGGCAAAGTTCACCAAGGACACCGGGGTCGAGGTCAAGGTCGACTTCGTCGGCTGGGAGGACATCAACCAGCAGACCGCGGTGACCTCGAATTCCGGCGCCGGCCCCGACATCATCATCGGCTTCTCCGACGCGCCCCACATCTACATCGACAAGCTGATCGAGCTCACCGACGTCGCCGACTATCTCGGCAAGAAGTACGGCGGCTGGCTGCCGCTGGCGCAACGCTACGGCAAGAAGAACAAGAGCGAGTCCTGGATCGGACTGCCGTTCGGCGCCACCGCAGGTCCCCTGATTTACCGCAAGTCGGTCCTGCAATCGGTCGGCTTCGACAAGGTTCCGGAAGATCATGCCGGCGTGCTCGACCTCTGCCGCAAGCTGCAAAAGGCCGGCAAGCCGGCCGGCTTCGCACTCGGCAACGCCAAGGGCGACGGCAACGGCTTCGCCAACTGGGCGCTGTGGTCGCACAATGCCTCCCTGCTCGACGAGGAGGGCAACGTCACCATCAACAGCAAAGAGACGATCGCCGCACTCAACTGGGTCAAGGAGCTGTATCCGACCTTCATCGCCGGCACGCCGTCCTGGAATGACGTCAGCAACAACCGCGCCTATTCCTCGCAGGAGATCGCGCTGACGGCCAACGGCGTCTCACTGTACTTCTCGCTGAAGAACGACCCGGCCACCAAGGCCATCGCCGAGGACAGCGAGCATCAGCTGCTGCCCAAGGGCCTCGCCAAGGTCTCGCCGATGGCGGGCCTGACATTGAACGCTATGGTGTTCAAGCACAGCCCGTACCCCAATGCCGCCAAGGCCTTCCTGCAATACATGCTGGAGAAGGACCAATACGAGCCGTGGCTCAATGCCAATTCCGGCTACTGGTCCCAGCCGCTGGCCGCCTATGCCGAGGCTGCCGTGTGGTCGCAGGACCCGAAGGTGAGCTTGTTCAAGAACACGATGAACAGCACTTACTATGACGGCTACAAGGGGCCGATCTCGACGGCCACCGGCGCAGTCAGCGCCGATTACGTGCTGATTCAGATGTGCGCGTCCGTCGCCACAGGTGCCGCCACGCCGGAGGCCGCGGCTGCGGAAGCCGAGCAGCGCTGCAAGCGCTACTTCCGGCGACAGCGGTAAGAGCGACGACGACAGAGCCGCCGTCATTGCGAGGAGCACTTGCGACGAAGCAATCCAGACGATCACTGCGGAGACAGACTGGATTGCTTCGCTTCGCTCGCAATGACGGTGTCGTGACACTTCAGACGGGACAAACCAATCTATGTCCGTGACCACCCTCTCCTCCCACGCACTGGCGCAACGACAGCCGAACTGGATCGTGCGCCTGTTCGACTACAAGCCGTTCCTGATCGTGATGTGCCTCGCGCCCGCGCTCGGGCTGCTCACGGTATTCCTGACCTACCCGCTCGGCCTCGGCGTCTGGCTCGCCTTCACCGACACCACGATCGGCCGTCGCGGCATCTATGTCGGGATCGAGAATTTCCAGTACCTGCTCACGGATCCCTTGTGGTGGAACGCGGTGTTCTACAGCGTGTTCTACACGGCCGTGGCGACCTTCGGAAAATTCGCGCTCGGCTTCTGGCTCGCGCTGCTGCTCAACAACCATTTCCCGTTCAAGAGCCTGCTGCGCGCCATCGTGCTGCTGCCCTGGATCGTCCCGACGGTGCTGTCGGCGCTGGCGTTCTGGTGGATCTACGATCCGCAGTTCTCGATCATCTCGTACCTCTTGGTCGACGTTCTGCATTGGCGCGACAGCAATATCGACTTCCTCGGCTCGCCCTGGCCGGCGCGCTTCTCGCTGATCGCCGCCAACATCTGGCGCGGCATTCCCTTCGTCGCGATCTCGCTGCTGGCCGGCTTGCAGACCATCTCGCCCTCGCTCTACGAGGCCGCGATGCTGGACGGCGCCAGCGCCTGGCAGCGCTTCCGCTACATCACCTTCCCGATGATGCTGCCGATCCTCGCCATCGTCATGACCTTCTCGATCATCTTCACCTTCACCGACTTCCAGCTGGTCTACGCCATTACCCGCGGCGGTCCGGTGAACTCGACCCATCTCTTGGCGACGCTGGCGTTCCAGCGCGGCATCGCCGGCGGCGAGCTCGGCGAAGGCGCGGCAATCGCGGTGTCGATGATCCCGTTCCTGGTGTTCGCGACACTGTTCTCCTATTTCGGCCTGGCGCGCCGCAAATGGCAGCAGGGAGAGGCCAATGACTGAAACCGTCGCGCAATCGACCGTCGCGGACGCAAAAGCACCGCCCGACACCATGGCCTGGGATTCCGGGCTGCGGCGGCTGATGATGATCTACCTGCCGCTCGGCTGCTTCGTTCTGATCCTGCTGTTTCCGTTCTATTGGATGGCGATCACCTCGTTCAAGCCGAACGCGGAGCTGATGAACTACCGGGACAACAACCCGTTCTGGATCTCCTCGCCGACCCTGGCGCACATCAAGCATCTGTTGTTCAACACCGCCTATCCGCAATGGCTGAAGACGACGATGCTGGTCGCGATCGGCTCGACCACGCTGTCGCTGATCGCGTCGACGCTGGCGGCCTACGCGATCGAGCGCCTGCGCTTCCGCGGCAGCCCCTATGTCGGCCTCGGCATCTATCTCGCCTATCTGGTGCCGCCGTCGATCCTGTTCATTCCGCTCGCCACCGTGGTGGTGCAGTTCGGCCTGTTCGACTCGCCGCTGGCCCTGATCCTGGTCTATCCGACCTTCCTGGTGCCGTTCTGCACCTGGCTCCTGATCGGCTATTTCAAGTCGATTCCTTACGAGCTCGAGGAATGCGCGCTGGTCGATGGCGCCACGCGGCTGCAGATCCTGCGCCGGATCACGCTGCCGCTCGCAGTGCCCGGCCTGATCTCGGCCGGCATCTTCTCCTTCACGCTGTCCTGGAACGAGTTCATCTACGCGCTGGCCTTCATCCAGAGCGGCGCCAACAAGACCGTGCCGGTCGCGATCCTGACCGAGCTCGTCACCGGCGACGTCTATCAATGGGGTGCGCTGATGGCGGGATCGCTGCTCGGCTCGCTCCCGGTCGCGATCTTTTACTCGCTATTCGTGGATTACTACGTCTCTTCGCTGACGGGTGCGGTGAAGGAGTAGACGAAGCTGCGGCCTTTGGCCCGGCTTCACAATACTGCAACATGCGATCCGCATAAGCGTTGCGTCCGCCAACAGGAGACGCACATGCGCGCGACTTTTCTTTGCACCGTCGCCACGATCATTCTCACTGCGAGCACAGCGCTCGCGCAGAGCGAGGGCGAATTCCCCGCCAAGCTCGCCGGCCACGCGGTGATGCCGGCCGAAACCTTCATCCAGGCGCCGGCTGATGCCCCCGCCGATCTCAAGGCGGCGGGCAAATATACCACCGGCAAGCGGGTCGACGCGCTCGGCACCGTGATGGGCAAGTCCTTCGAGCGTCCGACCGGCGTGTCGCTGCCGTTCAAGGGCCAGCCGCTGCAAGGCCATTCCGGCATCAAGACCCTGCCCGACGGCACGTTCTGGGTCCTCACCGACAACGGCATGGGCGCGCGCGCCAACTCGCCGGATTCGATGCTGTACCTCAACCGCTACAAGATGGACTGGGCCAGCGGCAAGATGGAGCGGCTGGAGACCATCTTCCTGCACGACCCCGACAAACGCATCCCCTTCCGCATCGTGCATGAGGACACCCAGAAGCGCTATCTCACCGGCTCCGATTTCGACACCGAAGGTTTCCAGATCGTCGGCGACACCTTCTGGATCGGCGACGAGTTCGGCCCCTATGTCCTGAAGGCGGACAAGTCAGGCAAAATCCTCGGCGTGTTCGATACGGTCGCCGACGGCAAGCCGGTGCGCTCGCCCGACAATTGGGCGGTGGGGACGCCGGCCGCGCCGGGCGCGACCTACACCAATGTCAATCTCCGCCGCTCCAAGGGCTATGAGGGCTTCGCCGCGTCCAAGGACCGCAAGTTCCTCTACGGCCTGCTCGAGGGACCGCTGTGGGACGCGGAGAAGAAGGAGTGGGAGAAGGTCGACGGCAAGGAAGCCGCCCGCATCCTCGAATTCGACGTCGCCGCCGAGAAATTCACCGGCCGGTACTGGCACTATGTGTTCGAGCAGAACGGCAACGCCATCGGCGACTTCAACATGATCGACCAGGCTTCCGGCCTCATCATCGAGCGCGACAACGGCGAAGGCACCGCCGACAAGGCCTGCCCGCAAGGCCAGCGCGGCGAGAGCTGCTTCCCTGACCTCGCCAAGTTCAAGCGCGTCTACAAGATCGAGCTGACCGACGCCAATGTCGGCAAGCCCGTGCGCAAGATCGGCTATATCGACCTGATGAAGATCAGGGATCCCGACAAGAAGGCGAAGAAGCCGCTCAACGACGGCGTCTACACCTTCCCGTTCTTCACCATCGAGAACGTCGACCGGGTCGACGACACCCACATCATCGTCGGCAACGACAACAACCTGCCGTTCTCCTCCAGCCGCGATCCCAACAAGGCCGACGACAACGAGTTCGTGCTGCTCGAGGTCGCGGATTTCCTGAAGGCGAAGTGAGGCGAGGCTCGCTCTCCCTCCCGCTTTTCCGCGGGAGGGAGAGTCATTGCCCATGGCTACTTCCCGAAAATCACCGGGACGTTGATGGGTATGGTTGCATAAGTGATCTCGGCCGGCACCGGCGGGAATGGTTGGGCCTGGCGCACCATGGCCATCGCCTGGGCATCGAGCGCTGCGACGCCCGAGGAGCCGCCGAGGCGGCTGGACAATACCTGACCGTTACGGCCGAGCGTGAAGCTCACCTTGACCACGCCCCTCTGGCCATTCGCGCTCGTCGGATACTGGTGGAAGCGCATGAGATGCGCGCGGACGCGCTGATAATAGGTCGCCATCGCAGACGCGAGCGAGCCGGCATTGACGGCAGAGGCCAGCGGAGCCTGCCGCTCCGCGCGCGGCGGTGCGCTGGTGCGCGGCGCCGGAAGGACATCCGACGGCTTCCGGGCGTCGAGGCGGACCGCCTTGGGCTTCGCCGGGGCGGGCTTCTCCACGGGTGTAACTTTCGCAGGCTCGGGCTCCGACGGGCTCGGCTTGAGGCTCTGTTCCGGTGGAGCCACCACATCCGGCTGCTCCTGCGGCGGTGTCGGCGGAATCATTTCCTCGACAGCCTGCTGCTGCACCGGCTCGGGCGGTGACGCATCCGCCTGCTGCATCATCGGTCCCGGCGCGATGTCCAGCGGCGTCGACTGCGGTGCCGAAGTCTCCGGCGTCATGTCGATCAGGATGGCCGGCATGTTGACGCCCTCGTCCGGCACCTGCTTCAGCCAGCTCGTTGCAAGCAACGCGGCGCCGAGATGCAACGCCACGATCATCGCCGCCGAGGCCCCCCAGCACGCACCCTCCCGCTCGTCGACCGGCTGGTGCAGGGCAAAGGCGTTCGCGGTCATCAGCTGCGTCCGTCGAGGCCGACCAGTGCGACCTTGAGATAGCCGGCATTGCGCAAGGTATTCATCACCTCCATCAGGTCGCCATAGGAGACGGCCTTGTCCGCGCGCAGATAGATGCGCTCGTCCTTGCGGCCCCTGGTGGCGGCATCGAGTGAGGTGCCGAGCCCGTCGCGAGCGACGGTACCCTCACCCACCGCGATCGAAAGGTCCGGCTTGACGGTGACGAAGACCGGCTTGTCGGGCCGCGGCGCCGGCTCGGCGGCCGTCGCCGGCAGATCGACGCCGATGTCGACGGTGGCGAGCGGCGCCGCGACCATGAAGATGATCAGCAGCACCAGCATCACGTCGATGAAAGGCGTGACGTTGATCTCGTGGGTGACCTCGAGTTCGCTCGCGTCCCCGCGCGAGCCAAGCTTCGATGTCCCGAGCCTGGCGGCCATGGCCTACTCCGCCGCCCGGGCCAGGCGGAAATGGCCGTGGTCGCGCTGGCGGCTCACCAGCAGCATCAGCTGCGCCGAGGCGTCGCCGAGCAAAGCACGGTAATTGGCGATGCCGCGGACGAGATGATTGTAGATCACGACCGCCGGGATCGCGGCAACGAGGCCGAGTGCGGTCGCGAGCAACGCTTCGGCAATGCCGGGTGCGACCACCGCAAGACTGGTGGTGTGGCTCTCGGAGATGCCGATGAAGGAGTTCATGATGCCCCAGACGGTGCCGAATAGGCCGACGAACGGCGCGATGGCGCCGATGGTCGCGAGCACGCCGGTGCCGCGCGCGATCTGCCTGGACATCGCCGCCTCGACCCGCTCCAGCCGTAACGCGACGCGCTCCTGCAGGCCGTCGTCGAGGATGCCGCCGGAAAGCTCGGCCTCCCTGGCGCAGGACTGGATCAGCTGCGCGACTGCGTCGCGCGCGTCGCCGGTCCGCGCGGATGCCTCGGCCAGCGTCATCTTGCCTTCGAGGGTGCGCGTCCGCTGCAAGGCGAGCGAGCCCTTGCGACGCAGCTCGATGGTCTTGGCGAGCCAGACCGTCCATGTCGCCAGCGAGGCAACGGCAAGCCCGACCATCACGACCTTCACGACGATGTCGGCACCGAGGAACATGCCCCAGGGCGACAGATTGCGCGGCAACAGCGCCGCGTCGATCGCAAAGGCCGGCGCCGGCACGAGCGCCAGTGCGATTGTGAGGATCACGTGCCCTAGCGTGGAATTGCTCTGCATCCTGATCTCCCGACAAATGGAAGTTACGCCGAAAGCTTCGCCGCGATCCGGTCCGCGAGCCGCCGGAACCGCGCCAGCTGATCCGCCCGCAGCGCCCTCGTCTCGTCGCGGCCGACGAAGACCTTGAACATGATGCCGCCGTCGGCGTTCACGAAGGCGACGAAGGCCGAGGACTTGCCCATGAAGGGCCGCTCGACGAAGGCAATTCCCGCGCAGCGCTCGTGGCGGAGATGGCCGTGCAGGCCCTTTGGCTGCATCAGGTTGAAATAGCCGCGGCCGATCTCGCCCGCGGGAATGGTCCCGGTGAACTCGAAGATCGCATCATCGGTGTGGACGATCAGCGTGACCTCGCCCCATTCCGCGATGTCCTGCATGGCGGCGGCAAAATGTTCGCCGCTCCCGATGCGCACCATTGACGGCGGCAACGCCTCGATCACCGCGCGCGGCGTGGCGCTGCGCTCGCGCGCGACGTCCTCGATCACGGCACCCGGATTGTCCGCCATATGCGCCTTGAGGTCGGCGAGATCGGTGCTCAGCATATCTGGCTCCTCAACCCCGGCGCCTCAAGCGGCCGCGCTCGCCTTGCGCTCGGTCATGATGACCTCGAAACCTTGGAACTTGGGGTGACCGAGATAGAGGCTCTCGCCGGTCTTGTTGTCGGCGCGCGCATGAGCGCGGCGGAATTCCTCCGAGCGCGTCCAGGCCTCGAAAGCCGCCTTGTCGACCCACACGGTATGCGAGGAATACAGCGTGTGGTCCTCGGCGACCGGCCCCTTGAGCAGATGGAATTCGACGAACCCCGCCATGCTGCCGAGATAGGACTCACGGGTCCGCCAGACGGTTTCGAACGCGGCTTCCGAGCCGGGTTTCACCTGGAAGCGATTCATGGCGATGAACATTCGACTTTTCTCCTGTGACTTGTAGATCGGCAATTGCCGACCGGATATTTCAGAACGGGTCGAAAGCCACGCTGACGCATCAGCGTGGCTTTCGAGATCAGCAAGGCATAACCTGCGGTGTCTTCCTCAGGTGCCGCCAAAGTGGTATTTGAGACCTCCCTTGATCACGAGCCCAGCACCGGCGCTCGCCCACTTCACGTCGTTTTGCGTGTCGCCCGTGCTACCGACCGGAATGGCGTACGGACGATAGTAGCGATTGAAGAGGTTCTCGACGGAGAAGTTGAGCGTGAGATCGGGCGTCGGGTGATACTGCGCGTAAAGATTGACGAGATCGTACGACGTCGCGGGCGTGTAGGTCCTGGGGATGTCGTAGTTGGCGATTGCCGACGTCCACATCATCGAAAGGATGAGGGTGCGGTCGAGCAGACGCACGCCGGCCGTCGTCGTGATCTTCTGCGGCGGAATGCTGTAGAGGCCGAAGCCGGTCTGGAGATTCTTTCCGCTCTGATAGGTCCCGGAGAGGCCGAAGAACCACAGGTTCGCGTCATACATCGCCTCGGCCTCGACGCCTTGAATGAGCGCGGACGCCACGTTTTGATATTGCAGGAACGGGAGCACCGTGATCGACGGTGCCGGTGGCGGCCCGGTCGGGACCACGAGCGGGTTTCCGTAAGCGACCTGGTCGATGAAGTCGCTGATGTCGTTGCGGAACACGTTGATCTTGCCGCGCAGCGTGTCGCCCGCCGTGAACAGATCGTTCTTCTTGATGTTGAAGCCAATCTCCTTGTTCTTGCCGACCTCGGGGCGCAGGTTTGGATTGGGCACGAAGCAGAAGGTCGAGTCCGCGCCCGGTCCCGGCGTGCCCGACGGACAGCGGAAGAACGAGTCGTTGACCGTCGCGCCGGCATGTGGCCCGCTCACCAGCGTCTCCGTGATCGAGGGCGCCCGATAGCCTTCCGCGTAGCTGGCATAGGGGGTCACGACCGCGGTCGGAACGAGAGCAACGGTGATCTTCGGCGACAGGCGATCGCCGCCCGACGACGAGGATGCCGAGGAAAGCTGATAATTGTCGTAACGGAGCGCACCGATCACCTCGAGCATCGAGGTGTAGTTCGCCCGCCACTGCACGAAGCCGCCAGACACCGTGCGCTGGCCGCCGGGCGTAGTCACTTCGGCGGTACCGGTCCTATCCTGCGTAGATACTTTATCCTGAAAGGCGTCCAGGCCGTATGTCACCGCGTGGCGCCAGCTTCCAGTGTCGAACCGCGTCGTATTGTGCACGTCGATGCCGATTGTATCGAGCAGATATCCGCGGTTGCTCCCGATGCACCCCGAAACGGCATTGCCCGGCACGCCACCGCAATAAACTGACGGCGTCGTGGTGGTGTGCCTGGTCTTAGTCTGGTCGTTCTCGGTGCGATTCCAGTAGATCTTCGCATCCCAGTCGAACCACTGATCATTCGGCTGCGAATATTTCCAGCCGAGCGTCGTGGTGTAATTCTTCACGTTGGAGGCGTAGATTGACGTGCCGTTCAGATTGTTCGTGCCGTTCGCATTGGTCGAATTGGGATCGCCGGCGCGTCGCGGCGGCTGGCCCAGGCTGTAGATGTCTTCCTGAAAGATGGCGCCGAGCTTGACCTCGTGGCCGTCCGCCGGCCGCACCGTCAGCTTGGCGATGCCGCTGCTGAGCCGATTGCCGGTATTGGCGACCTCGAAGCCGGTGCCGTCCTTGTAGCTCTCCTGCGTCGAATAGGTGCCGCCTGCGAACACGTCGACATTCGGATTGACGTGCACGCCGCCGAAGGCCGAGCCGAGTGCGCGACCATAATTGCTGCCAAGGATAGTCTTGACATCGACGCCCCAGCGCTCGCCCACGCGGACGACATCCTCGATGTCCTTGGTGCGGAACGAGGCCACGCCGCCGATCGCGCCGGAGCCGTAGATGTTCGCGGTCGGGCCGCGCACGATGTCGATGCCGCTGATCAGCTCCGGATTGAGGAAGAAGGAGCCGTTGGCGAAGTGGCCTGTGCGCTGATAGTTCTGCCGCGCGCCATCGACGACGACAGCAACGCGGCCGAAATCCTGCAGGCCGCGAATGTTGATCGAGGTCGACGGCTCGTCGCCGCGATTCTGGACCCATACGCCCGGCACATTATAGATGAGGTCACCAACCGTGCTGGCCTGACGTCCCTCGATCTGCGCCGAGGTCACGACGCTGACCGGTGCCAGCGCATCCACGGCACGCTCCTCGGTCTTCGTTGCCGCGACCGTAATCGCATCGAGCGTTTGCACCGGCGCTGCGCCGCCGGCCTGGGCGCGGGCGTTCATCACCTCCGGCGCGGCCTGCTGCGCAACTTGCAACGCCTGCTTGCGCTTGGCCTGCTTCGGCCTTTCCGACGGCGCGTTTTCACTCTGCTGCGATGCGGTCTGCGCGAGACTGCCCTCCGCCGTCATTGCCGCAATTGAAACCACCGACGCGCCCAAAATCAGGGCGCGCGAATACCTAGCCCCGTCAGCCATATCAGCCCCAGCCTGCACTTCACTTTAGTTTTTGATGTCGTCTGGCTGGCGCGCGCTCGCAACGCGAGCGACTGGCTGGCTGATTGTCTCAAGAGGCGGGCGAGTTCCCCGCTGTGAGAAATCGTTACGTGGCAACACTCTGACGGTCAATGACATCGGGTTACAGTTTATATCGATTGTAAACTGCGATGGTTGGAATGCGCTTGGCGCCACCTGTACAAACGGGCGGTACTCCAGCTTTCGAAAGCGCATCACACCGACAATGTCAGCCACATCAGGAGACAGCAGCGGCAGCGCGGCAGGACCGGCACAAAGCCCTTCTGCAGCAACGCGAACTCTCACCATGCGCGGCAGCCGCATCGATAGCCGCGAGCTGTTTGCCGCCGAGCGCGAGATCATCATTGCGCATGGCGAGGACAGCTATCGTCTCCGCCTGACCTCGCAGAACAAGCTGATCCTGACGAAGTAACTGCAATGACATGTTGCCGCACCCTCGCCCGTCTCCTGCTCTCCGGCGGACTCGCGTTCGCGTCTATCGCTCACGCCGCGGGCATCATTGTGCATGACGCACGCAATCGCGACGTCACTGTTACCGATTTTGCCCGCACGGTGTCGATCGGCGGCGCCATCACCGAGATCCTCTATGCGCTGGGATTGGAAAGCCGGCTGGTCGGCGTCGACACGACGAGCCTCTATCCGGCGGCGGCACTGCAAGACAAGCCGAATGTCGGCTACGTGCGCCAGATCTCGGCCGAAGGCGTGCTCGGTCTCAACCCGACGCTGATCCTGGCGATCCAGGGCTCGGGCCCACGCGAGACCATGGACATCCTGGAGACGGCGAAGGTGCCGCTGGTGCTGGTGCCCGAGACCTTTTCCGAGGAAGGCCTGATCGAGAAGATCAAGCTGGTCGGCCACGCCATGGGCGTCGATGCGCGTGCCGAATGTCTCAGCGCCGCGGTCGGCGCCGATCTTGCACAGCTCCGTGCCCTGCGCGCCAAGGTGACGAAGCCGGTGCGGGTGATGTTCGTGATGTCGCTCCAGAACGGGCGGGCGATGGTGGCGGGCCACAAGACCGCGGCGGATGAGATCATCCAGCTCGCGGGCGCGGGCAACGCGGTCGAGGATTACGATGGTTACAAGGTCATCAGCGACGAGGCGATCGTGGCCGCAAAGCCCGATGTCGTGCTGTCGATCGAGCGCGGCAAGGATTCGCTGCAGGCCGATGCAGTCTACACGCACCCCGGCTTTGCGCTGACGCCGGTCGCGGCCAACAAGAGCTTCATCACCATGGATGGGCTTTATCTGCTCGGCTTCGGGCCGCGCACCGCGGCAGCGGCGCGCGATCTCTCAGTCAAGCTCTATCCGGCCTTGGCCGAGGGCGGCGCGTTCGCGTCGGCGCTGTCGACGGCGAATTGCCGGCAATGAGCGTGGCCGCCGGGATCGAAACACAGAGCCCGCGACACAGCGCGGGACGGCGAGCAGCATCGTTCGCGATTCCCCTTCTGCTCGTGGTGCTCCTGGTCACCGCGATCGCCGCCCTGACGGTCGGCGCCGCCGGCATCCCGCTCTCCCGGCTGCCAGCCGCGCTGGGCTTGGCCGGCGAAAGCGCGGCCATGACGGCCCGCGACCAGCTCGTGCTGTGGTCGATCCGCATTCCCCGGATCGCGGCGGCGGCGATGATCGGCGGCCTGCTTGCCGCGGCCGGCGCGATCATGCAGGGGCTGTTTCGCAACCCGCTCGCCGATCCCGCCCTGGTCGGCGTCTCCAGTGGCGGCGCGCTCGCAGCCGCGAGCGCGATCGTCTTCACCGATTCCCGCTTCGGCGAGGCGCTGCGCTTTCTCCAGACCGAGCTGTTGCCCCTCGCGGCCTTCGCAGGTTCGCTGGCGACCACCACAATCCTCTACGGCATCTCCAGCCGCTCGGGACGCACCTCGATCGCGATCTTCCTGCTCGCCGGCGTCGCCATCACCGCGATTGCCAATGCGGGCATTGGCCTGCTGGTATTCATCGCCGATGACCGTCAGCTGCGCGACATCACGTTCTGGATGCTGGGCTCGATGAGCGGCGCGACCTGGACCAAGGCCGCCGTGCTCGCGCCGGTGCTCATTGCCGGACTCGCAGGCTGCGCCTTCATCGCGCGCGGCCTCGACCTGCTGGTGCTCGGCGAGGCCGACGCCTTTCACGGCGGCGTCGACGTCGAGCGCCTGAAGCGGATCTCGATCGTGATGGTCTCGGCCATGACCGGCGTCGCGGTGTCGATCAGCGGCGTGATCGGCTTCGTCGGCATCGTCGTGCCGCATCTGCTCCGTCTCGTGATCGGCCCGGCGCATCGCCTGCTGCTGCCGGCCTCGGTGCTATCAGGCGCGATCCTGATGGTCGGGGCCGACACGCTGGCGCGGACCATCGTGGCGCCCGCGGAGATGCCGATCGGCATCCTGACGGCGGCCGTCGGCGCACCCGTCTTTCTCTTCATCCTGCTGCGGCAGCGCGGGCTCGCCGCGCTATGACCGCAGTGCTCGATGCACGACACCTAGGCAAGCGCGCCGGCCGCGCGACATTGCTTGACGGCGTCGGCCTAACGGTTGCGGCCGGCGAGATGATCGCCATCATCGGCCCGAACGGCGCCGGCAAGTCGACGCTACTGCGGCTGCTCTCCGGCGATCTCCGCCCGAGCGCCGGCGAGGTGCGGCTCAAGCAGCGCGACATCGGCAGCTTCGCGCCGCGCGAGCTCGCCGCGCGCCGCGCGATGCTGTCCCAGCACATCAACGTCACCTTCCCCTTCACCGTCGAGGAGATCGTGCTGATGGGCGCGGGCGAGCGCAGCTGGCGCGAGGCCGGCCCGCTCGTCGACGCCGCGCTGGACGAGGTCGGACTGTCGCATTTCCGCGAGCGGCAATTGCCGACGCTGTCGGGCGGCGAGCAGCAGCGCGCTCATTTCGCCCGCGTGCTGGTGCAGCTCGCCTGCGGCGAGGCCAAGCACGGCCCCGGGCTCTTGCTGCTGGACGAGCCGACCTCGAGCCTCGATCTGCGCCACCAGATCGACCTCGTCGAGGCGGCCCGCCGCCGCGCGGCTGCCGGCACCGCCGTGATCGCGATCCTGCACGATCTCAACCTCGCGATCCGCTTTGCCGACCGCCTGGTCGTGCTGGCCGGCGGCAGGCTCGCCGCGGACGGTCCGCGCGCCGAGGTCGTCACGCGGGAGAGGATCCGGGATATTTTCGAGATCGACGCGGACGTGCATCAGGTTGACGGCGTGCCGTTTGTGCTGCCGCAGTCGATGCGGGTTGCGGGGCAAGCTGAACTGCCGCCACGGTGAAGGTGCGCTGCCTCGCCCCGTTCTTACGGGGAGAGGGGTGGGGTGAGGGGCCTCTCTCCACACGCGAGATGGTCGAGAGACCTGTACCCCCTCACTCGGATTGCATCTTCGATGCAATCCGACCTCTCCCCGCAAGCGGGGCGAGGTGAAGCTGCGCCACCTGTGCAGGAAATCAGCCCGCCGGGACGATCACCATGCTCTTGTCCTTCGGCCAGCGGATGCGCCAGGCGAAGTTGATGTCGCGGGCCTCGCCGGGCTTGGCGTCGAACGACCATTCCAGCACGCCGCGCTTGTCGCGGATGTTGTTGGCGGTCGGCTGGGTGCTCGAGGGCAGCATCTCGACGACGATGTCCTCGTTCTCGCTGACCGGCAGCTGATCCTCGATCGCGACGCGAATCGGAAAATCATGCCCGTTGCGGATCGTGGTCTTGAACGAACGCTCGTCGGTCTTCGACGTCGTGACCAGGAGGCCTGCCGAGCCTTCGTTGCGCTTGAGCACGGCGCGTTCGATCTTGACCTTGTCGTCGGCGCCGAACCCGAGCCGCACGATGTCGTCCTTGGTGGACGCCGTGATCTTGCCGCGGCCGACGAAGGTGCCGTCGCGATAGATCGCGACCTTGCCCGGCAGCAGGGTCGTGTCGTCGGTCTGTTTGAAGCTGGCTTCCAGGAATGCGGTCGGATCCAGCACCGGCGCGGCGCGCACCGCGAGATCGGCGGGCACATTCACCGAAGCGATACGTAGGCTCTTGGCACCGTCGGCGGCGCCGAGGCTGACGCGGCCGGGAATCCTGAAGGTGGCCTGGAAATCGCCGATCTCGGCGACGGCCTGTTGCTCGTCGGCGCGCTCGCGCAACTCGGTCGCTTCGGCAGCCTTGGACATGGGCTCGTACGAGCGCTGGCGAACAGTTGGCGCAGGCCGCGCTAGATCCGAGGCCGTGCCAAGGGCCATGGGCTTCGGCACTTGTGGATATTGCGCGATCAGCGAATGCAGCTCCGGAGCACTGCCGCCGCGGCTGATGCGCACGGTGGAGACGCCGAGCGTCACGTTCGACCAGTCCTCGCCGGTGGCCTGAGTCACCTCGGCGCGACGAACCAGTTCGAGCTGCGGCTTGCGATCCTTGGCGCCGGTATCGAGCCGCGCATCGTAGAGCGGCACCCAGCGCGCGTTGCGCACGGCATAGGTCACGCGCAGCGTCGCCTTGGTCGCGGCGGCCGAGGCGACGTCGATCCGCACTTCCAGCTTGCTCGGCGGCTTGGCCGAGCGCTCGGCTTCCAGTTGCGCGATCTGGCGGTCGAGCTCGCGCTGTTTTCGCGTGGCATCGCGAATTGCGCTGTCGGCGGTCGCGATCTCCTCGGCGACCGCGGCAAAGGCCGCGCGCCATTCAGCAATCGGGCGCGCCTCGCCCTTCTCGCCGAGGCCGGCCGGCGACGCCTCGGCAAAATGCTGCGCGAACTTGCGCCGGGCATTGGCCGAGTCGATCGCACCCTGCAGGTCGGCCCGTTGATCCCTCAGCGCTTCGATGCGCTTGTCGAGCTCGGGCAGGTTGACCGGCGGCGCGGCCTTCGGTGGGCGTGCATCGATCGTGCCGATGGTGAGCTTGGCGCCCGCCTCGCCTTCGACGCGGAGGGAAGATGGATCGAGCGAGAGCGGAAAATCCTTGGCCACCAATGTCGAATCGCCGGAGGCGAGAGCTAGCGAAATGACGCGGGTGACGGTGGCACCGTCGGGATAGACGGTGACCGTGTCGATCGTCGAATTGGCGTCCACATTGGCCGCCCATAACGGCGATGCGAGCGCCGTGGTCACCAGGACCAGGCCCGTGGTTGCCAAATATCCTGCGGTGATGCGCATAAAGTCCCTCCTGCCGGTATCGCCGCGCCGCCAGCCGGACGCGCGCGATGAAATGCCTCGCCATCGTGGTTGGACGCGGCAGGGAAGGAACCGGTTCGATTGAGACTTCCGTGGGGCGCCGCCGCGGCGGCACCATGTCTGTGGAACGCTCGGTGGTCCGGGCGGCTTCAGGCCTGGGTCGGCGAGCCCTGGCCGAAAATGCGCCGGAGCAGATCGGTCACGTTCTTGGCGCCGGCCTTCTTCAGGACGCTGGCGCGGTAACCTTCGACCGTCCGCGCGCTCAGATGCATCCGCCGGGCGATCCCCTTGTTGGTGAGGCCGGCGGCAAGATGCTCGAGCACGTCGGCTTCGCGCGCGGTCAGAGGCTCACAGCCCGGCAGCCAGCGTTGCCGGATCGCCCCGGGTTGCGCGAATTGATCGATGGCGGCATCGATCCGGTTGACGATGTCGTGGGTGCGGAACGGCTTTTCGATGAAGTCGGTCGCGCCGCTCTTGATGGCGTCAACCGCCATGGCGATGCTGCCATTCGCCGACGTCACCAGCACCGGCGCCATGCAATTCTCCTCGCGCAGCTGCCTGAGCACCTCGAGAGCGGAGCGATCCGGCGGCATCTCCAGCAGCACACAGGCCGGCATCCGCGTCTTGGCTTCCGAGAGCAGAGAGGCACCATCGGCGAAGCAGATCACGTCATAGGCGCTCTGTTCGAGCGCGGCGGAAAGTTGTTCGCGGGAGGCGGCGTCAGTGTCGATGACGAATACCTCGCCCTTGGAAAGCATGTTCCCCGGCATAGTCCCGATCCAGCAATGTCTTGGTCAAATGGCCCGAGACGGCCGGGCCCCGTCGCGCCCGCCGTCAATGCGCACGGCATTCACGCCAGTGCATCGGTTTTCCTTATGTATGCGCCATCGGGTTCCCCGATTTGACGCATTGAGACAGAAACTTTACATTTCGGGACATCTGCGGGTATGGCTGGCAGGAACGGTTTGCATGACCGACCTCATTCGCAGCGCAGGCTTGAGCTGTTATCCCGAGGTCGCGCGGTCGGTCGGGCTGGACCCCAGCCAGATGATGCGCAAGGTCAGGCTCCCGCTGGCCTGCCTCGACCAGCCCGACATCCCCATCGCCGTCACCGGCCTGCGCCGCCTGCTCGAACTATCGGCAAAGGCGTCCGGTGCCGAGGATTTCGGCCTGCGTCTTGCCGAGCGCGGCGGCCTCACCAATTTCGGCGCGGTCGGCCTGATCGTGCGCGAACAGGCGACCGTCGGCGAAGCGATCGAGGCGTTTTCGCGCTTCATCCATATCCATCACGACGGCATGCGGCTCGACGTCACGCGTGACGAGCGGACCGTGACCATCACGCTGCATTTGCGCGGCCGGCAGCCGCGCGCGCCGCGGCAGTCGATCGACATGGCGCTCGGCAGCGTTCAGCGCATCATCCAGTCGCTGTTCGGAGGCGATTGGCGGCCGCTGGAAGTGCATCTGCACTACCCGCCGCCGCTCGACCGCAAGCGTTACCGCGACTTCTTCGGCTGCCGGGTGATCTTCAATGCGGACGACGATGCGATCCTGTTGTCGGCGCACGACATGCAGCGCCGGATCCCAAGCGCGCATCCCTTGATCGCGAGTTACTTGCGCAAGCGGATCGAGGCGATCGAGAGCAGGCCGGCAAGCTGGGAGGCGAAGGTCGACGAGGTGGTGCGGACCCTGCTCGCCAGCGGCGATTGCACGGTCGAGCGCGTCGCCGAGCATCTGGCCTGCACCCGCCGCACCATCCACCGCCGCCTCGCCGCATCGGGCACCAGCTTCTCGGCCATCCTGGACGCGCAGCGCGCCGATCTCGTGCTCCAGCTGATCGAGGATCACACCCGGCCGCTGGCCGACATCGCGGTGCAGCTCGGCTTCTCCGCGCAGAGCGCCATGGCGCGCTGGTTTCGCGGCCGCTTCGGCTGCACCATCACCGATTGGCGCAAGGGCGTGCGGCCTCGCTCCGCACCGCCCTCGGCAAGTGCAGCCTGACTTCAGCGCGCGGGGGCGGGCACGCCCATCGTGGCGAGCGCCCGCCGCCCGCTGCCGGCGAGCAGCGGACCGAACGCGACGGCAAATCCGAGGAAGGCGAGGATCCAGCCGCAGGCAGCGACGTACAGCAGCACGTCGCCATACGCGGGCAACACGACGGCACCGATTCGGGCCAGAGCCGCGATGACGATTGCAGCATAGATTGCCTGGACCGCCGGCGAAGCCGTCAGCGCCTGTCCGGTATGGCCGAGGCTGGCGCGGGTCATCACCGCGAGCGTCATCGTTCCCGCAGCACCCGCCATCCAGGCATGGATGCCGGCGCTCGGCGGCAGCTCGCCGAAGGCGGCCACAGCGTTCAGGATGAAGCCGAGCGGCACGAAGACATAACCGACATGCAGGATCAGCAGCAGCCGCTCCCGCGTGGTGCGGTCGCCGGCCCAGCGTGCAAGCCGAACCAGATGCAGCACGCCGACTGCCGCCATCGCGACGCCGGTGATCATGTTCAGCGGTGCCGCGATCCATGCGATCAGCGCCAGCGCGCTCAAGCCGATCACCGCGCCATCGAATCGTCCGAACGGCACCGGCAGGCGGCCGGGATTGAACTTGACCAGCCAGTTGCGGGTGAAGCTCGGAATGATGCGGCCGCCGATCAAGCCGATCAGCAGGACGACCACGCCGATGCCGACGCGGATGCTGACGTCGGCCGCGCCTGCGTAATGCGTCTCGACATGGAAGGCGACGTTGCCGGCGAGCAGAACCAGCACCAGCCCCACCACCGGCAGGTTGCGCCAGTTGCCGCCCGCGATGATCTCGCGCGTTGCGGCGGCAACGACCAATGCCAGGAACGCGGCATCGACGACCAGTGCAAACGTCCAACCGGTATTCGCCGACAGCGTCACCGCGACGCGTCCGGCAAGCCAGACCGTCACCAAGCCTGCGAGCGGCGCGCCCTGGATCGGCAGGCGCCCCGTCCAGTTCGGGATGGCGGTGAAGAGGAAGCCGGTGATGACGGCCGGCAGGAAGCCATAGAGCATCTCGTGGATGTGCCAGTCGCGCGGCGCGAATGCGGAACTCACCGACAATTCGCCGTAGAACATCGGCAGCCAGACCAGGATCGACAACGCCGCCTGGATTGCGGCGAGCAGGAAAAAGGGGCGAAAGCTGTTCGCAAACAGCGGCCAGCCCGTAAAGTTGCGGGATCGGGCGCCAGCCATGGGTCAACTCCAATCAAATCAGACTGTTGCTTGGAAAAATACTGCCACCGGGCGGCCTCGTTTTGCGCTAACGCAAACTACCTGACGATTGCAGGTGCCATCACACTCCCTGATGCCAGGGGAGGCAGAATGGCCAAGGTCGACACATCGCTGGTTGCGCATTTGCCGCTGTTTGCGGGGATGACGCCGGAAGCTCTGGACGAGATCCTGCGTGAGGCCCGCTCGGCGCGCTATCCCAAGAACAGTGCGATCTTCGAGCAGGGAGCGGACGCGCAGTCCTTCTTCCTGCTGCTGCACGGCCATGTCCGCGCGGCCAAGACCACACCTGCCGGCGAGCAGATCGTGGTGCGCTATGTCACGCCCGGCGAGACGTTCGGGCTCGCGATGGCGATCGGAGCCGCGCGGTATCCGGCGACGGCCATGGCGGTCGACGACAGCGTCGTGCTGATCTGGCCGACTTCGGCCTGGCCGCGGCTGGTCGAGCGGTTTCCGGCGCTTGCCGCCAACACGCTCCAGACCGTCGGCACGCGGCTGCAGGAAAGTCACACCCGCATCCTGGAAATGTCGACCCAGCAGGTCGAGCAACGCGTCGCGCACGCGCTGCTTCGCCTCGCCAAGCAATCCGGCAAGAAGCTCGACCACGGCATCGAGATCGACTTCCCGATCAGCCGCCAGGACATCGCGCAGATGACGGGCACCACGCTGCACACCGTCAGCCGCATCCTGAGCGGCTGGGAGAGCCAGGGCCTGGTCGAGAGCGGCCGCCAGCGCATCATTCTGCGCGAGCCGCACAAGATTGTGGTTCTGGCGGAGCGGAGCGTCGACAGCGGCACGGCGTGAGAGACACCTCTCTGCTCAAGTAAGGGATGAGGCGCGCTTCCGCTTACGGCGAAAGCGCGCTCATCATCCGGGAACCCACGCACACCTGCGCGATTCCTGATCGTTTCACGCCGGCACGCACTCGATCAGCGCGGCGAGGAACTTGTCGCGGTCAATGCCATGCTCGCGGCAGGCGTCATCGACCGTGTGGAAGGTCGCGATCGGACAGCCGACGCAAGCCATCCTGAAGGCGAGAAACACGCGGATCGTGTGCGGCGCCGAATGCATGATGTCATCGACCAGATCGTCGGATCGGAAGGACATGGACAACTCCATTCCGATCGACGATAGCGACGCGGGACCGAGTTTCTTTGTTGGAGCGCAAGCTGGCTCGTCATTGCGGGGCGCGCGTAGCGCGAACCCGGAATCCATCGAGCAGCAACCAGTGCAGTGAAATGGATTCCGGGTTCGCGCCAAGAGGCGCGCCCCGGAATGACGGGGGGCTACACCGCCCGACTGTGCAACTGCTTGCCTGGATCCAGATGCGCATCGAACGCAGCGGCGACGCTGCGGACCAGGAAGCGCGAGTCCTTGGCGACAGCGAGTCGATCGCCCTCCACCCTCACGACGCCGTCGGAAATCAGCGGCTTCAGACGCGAGGCCGATTTCAGCATGGCGCCGGCCTCCGCGCCGTGGCGCGCGCAGATGTCGCCGAGATCGGCACCGAACTCGCACATGATGCGTTCGATAATGTCGGCGCGCAGCCGGTCGTCATCGGTGAGGCCGTAACCCTTCGCGGTGGCGAGGCGGCCGGCAGCAATGCTCTGCGCATAGGCGCCGATCTGCACCTCGTTCTGGACATAGCCCTGCGGCAGGTGCCCGATCGCGCTGGCGCCGAAGCCGAGCAGGACTTTGCTCCGGTCGGTAGTGTAGCCCTGGAAGTTGCGCCGCAGGGTGCCCTGCTCGAACGCTACGGCCATGGCATCGTCGGGCCGCGCGAAATGATCGAGCCCGATCTGCACGTAGCCGGCCTCTTTCAAGGCATTGGCGATGGCGCAGGCCTGGTCGTGGCGCGCAAGGCCGTCCGGCAACACGCCTTCATAGATCATGCGCTGGTGCTTCTTGAAGGCTGGCACGTGAGCATAGCCGAACACCGAGAAGCGGCTGGGTGAAAGCGCGAGGCTGCGTCGCACCGTCTCCAGGCACGAAGCCACTGTCTGGTGCGGCAGTCCGTAGATCAGGTCGAAGTTGACACCCTCGATCCCGGCGCCGCGGAGCATCTCGACCACGGAGGCCGTCTGCGCGAAGCTCTGCACACGGTTGATCGCCCGCTGCACCACCGGGTCGAAGCTCTGCACGCCGAGGCTCGCGCGGTTGACGCCGGAGAGCCGCATCGCCTCGACCATGTCCGCGCTCAATGTACGGGGATCGATCTCGACCGCGATTTCCGCCGAGGGCAGCACGAAGAATTCCTGGCGCATCGTCGCCATCAGCTCGGCAAAGGCGTCCGGCGCCATGATCGTCGGCGTACCGCCGCCGAAATGAATGTGCTCGACCTTGATGCGGTGGCCGATGGTTTCGGCCGTCAGCGCGATCTCTCTGCGCAGCGTCCGCTGGTAGCCGGCGATCAGTTCGTCGCGGCGGACGATCTGGGTATGGCAGCCGCAGTACCAGCACATCTCGCGGCAGAACGGCACGTGCAGATAGAGCGAGGCGCTGGCGGCCACGGGCAGCTCCGCCAGCCAGCGGGCATAGGCGTCCGGACCGATCGCCGGCGTGAAATGCGGTGCGGTCGGATAGCTGGTATAGCGTGGCAGGCGTTCCTCGCCGTAGATCGCCGCAAGATCAGCTCTCATAAGTTACCCATTCGTAAATGCCCGCCGCGCGCGAGACATCGCGGCAAATCACGGAATGAATTCAAATAACCCGGATCGGCGGACGCGGCTTTGCGCTCGCGCAAAGCGCGGATACCGGTTCCCGGCCATGGTGAGAAAAAATCGCGGCCATCCGGAGCGTTCGCCATGAGGCTTTTCGCACTCGAACTCATTCTCTCCCTGCTCGACGTCCGCGGCCATATCCCGCGTTTCGACGACTTCCGGCCGGCCCCGGCCGCGCCGGCCCCCGCCGGCGCGGTGCGCGCCCTGGCGGCCGCGATCGCCGTCTTCGTCGCGCTGTCATTGGCGATCTGGGGATTGGTCTGGCTCGCCGTGAACCTGCTCTGAACGGACGCGCCTTCGCCAAGGCCTGTCTTGCGATCTCGTCCACGCGCATGAGCGGGGCAACCGAGATCGTCATCCAGCTTGAACATGCAAACGAGTTGCCGCTGAGTTGACGCTCGGCCTCGATCGGCATCGCGCCTGCGGACGCGGTGAGTTGCCATCGCCGATCCCGCTCCTTCGAGAAATCTAGGTCATGTTGCCGAACGCGAATCCGGCGGAAGCTTGTCGCAGCACAAACACGCTTGCCGCAATCGGCGCACACTGCACTCCGTCATCAAAACCATTTCAGATGAAGGATGCTTCCGATGTTCACCCGCAGAGCCGCATTGATCAGCGCCGCCGCGACCGCCCTGATGTTGGCGATCCCGGCTTTCGCCGCCGGCGATCTCAAGCTGCCGCGTCAGAAGGTAGAGCTGGTCGCTCCGCCCTTCGTGCACGCGCACGAGCAGGCCACGACACAGGGCCCCAAGATCGTCGAGTTCAGGATGACGATCGAGGAGAAGAAAGTCGTCATCGACGACAAGGGCACTTCCTTCCAGGCGATGACGTTCAACGGCTCGATGCCGGGCCCGCTCATGGTCGTGCACGAGGGTGACTATGTCGAGCTGACGCTAGTCAATCCGGCGACGAACACCATGCCGCACAACATCGACTTCCATTCCGCGACCGGCGCGCTCGGCGGCGGCGAGCTCACGCTCATCAATCCCGGCGAGCAGGTCGTGCTGCGCTGGAAGGCGACCAAGACCGGCGTGTTCGTGTATCACTGCGCACCGGGCGGCCCGATGACCCCCTGGCACGTCGTCTCGGGCATGAACGGTGCCGTGATGGTGCTGCCGCGTGAGGGGCTGAACGACGGCAAGGGCCGCGCGCTGAAATACGACAAGGTCTACTATATCGGCGAGCAGGACATGTACGTGCCGCGCGACGAGAAGGGCAACTTCAAGTCCTACGAATCGCCGGGTGAAGCCTTCACCGAGACCGAAGAGGTGATGAAGAAGCTGACCCCGACCCATGTCGTGTTCAACGGCAAGGTTGGCGCGCTCACCGGCAAGAACGCGCTCACCGCGAAGGTCGGCGAGAACATGCTGATCGTGCACTCGCAGGCCAATCGCGACAGCCGTCCGCATCTGATCGGTGGCCACGGCGACTATGTCTGGGAGACCGGCAAGTTCGGCAACGCGCCCGAGGTCGGGCTCGAGACCTGGTTCATCCGCGGCGGCTCGGCGGGAGCTGCGCTGTACAAGTTCCAGCAGCCCGGCATCTACGCCTATGTCACGCATAACCTGATCGAGGCGGCCAGTCTCGGCGCCACCGCGCACTTCAAGGTCGAAGGCAAGTGGAACGACGATCTGATGATGCAAGTGAAGGCGCCTGCCGAAATACCTCCTGCCAGCACCAACTAGACGCGACGAAGGGGCCGGTCATCGCCGGCCCCTTTTTTCCTTCTGCGGAGGAATGATTGTGCTGATCGCATTCAAGCTCAAGCTGGCACTTGCCTGCGCGGCCGGGCTTGCGGGGCCGCTGGCCGTTGCGCCTCTGGTCTCGGAGCTGACGATGCGCCATGCCGTCGGCGAGCCGGCCTTGGTCGAGGTCGCCCCGGGCAGCTTCGCCTATCGCGAGGCCGGCGATTTCACCCGCGGCGGACAGCAGGCGGAAGCGCCGATGCGCACCATCCGGATCAACCGGCCGCTGCGCATCATGCGGAATCAGGTCGCTTCATCCGACTATCAGCATTGCGTGCAGGATGGCGCCTGCCGCGCACTCGATCGCGACGTCGCAATCGCCCCCGATCGCCCAGCAGTGCAGGTGAGCTGGCACGATGCCGAGGCCTACGCAGGCTGGCTATCGCGCAAGACCGGCCATCAATACCGCCTGCCGAGCGACGAGGAATGGGCCTTTGCCGCCGGCTCCAGATTCCGGGATGACGGGGTACCGGTCGATGCAAGCGACCCTTCGAAGCGCTGGATCAGCCGCTATGAGCGCGAATCCGAACGCGACCTCTCCGACACCACGGCTCATCGCTTCGGCAAGTTCGGCCCGAACGAGCATGGCGTCGAAGACCTCGCCGGCAATATCTGGGAGTGGACCGCGACGTGCTTCGTGCGCTCGCGTGTCGATGATTCCGGCAATCCCGGCCGCGCGACCGTGAATTGCGGCGTGCGCGTCGCCGAGGGTGCGCACCGCGCCTATGTCACCGACTTCATCCGCGACGCCCGTGCCGGCGGCTGCGCCCAGGGCGTGCCGCCCGCCAATCTCGGCTTCCGCCTGGTGCGCGAGGAGACGTCGTGGCTCGCCAGCGTCTCGCAGCGCTTGAGCAAGGCGTGGCCGGCAGGATCATAGGGCGCCAATCCCATGACCGTCGCTTCAGTATTAGAATGAGTCTAAAAGATACTTTGGAATTGCTCTAAGCTCATGCCCTCGCGACATCGCGTCGCTAACGTTGGCCCCCCGCCTGCGCTACTCAATCGGCGTTCAATCTCGCGCCTGGGAGCAGCCCTTATGATCTATCTTCGCGTCCTCGCCGCGTCTGCGGCGGTGTTGAGCCTGACCACGTCTTTCGTGTCGGAGGCAGCCGCCAATGGCGAGGTCAACGTCTATACCTACCGCGAGACCAAGCTGATCCAGCCGCTGTTCGATGCGTTCACCAAGGACACGGGCATCAAGGTCAACGTCGTCTCCGCAAGCTCCGGTCTGGAGCAGCGCATGAAGGCGGAAGGGGCCAACAGTCCGGCCGACGTGCTGCTGACGGTGGACATCGGCCGCATCGACGAGGCCGTGCAGGCCGGCGTCACCCAGCCGATCAAGTCGGAGGCGGTCGACAAGGTCGTGCCGGCGCAATATCGCGATCCGGACGGACACTGGGCCGGCATCTCCATGCGCGCGCGCGTGATCTATGCCTCGAAGGATCGCGTCAAGCAGGACAAGATCACCTATGAGGAGCTCGCCGATCCCAAGTGGAAGGGCAAGATCTGCATTCGCTCTGGCCAGCACATCTATAACAACGCGCTGTTCGCGGCCTACGCGGCCAAGTACGGCGAAGCCAAGGCCGAGGAATGGCTGCGCGGCCTGAAGGCCAATCTCGCGCAAAAGCCGTCGGGCGGCGATCGCGAAGCCGCGCGTGACGTCGCCGCCGGCAAATGCGATATCGGCATCGGCAACACCTATTACTGGGCGCTGATGATGAACAACGATCCCGAGAAGAAGCCGTGGGCGGAGGCGACCCGCGTCATCCTGCCGACCTTCGAGGGCGGCGGCACCCACGTCAACCTCTCCGGCGTGCTGCTCGCCAAGAACGCGCCCAACAAGGCCAACGGTACCAAGCTGATCGAGTGGCTCGTCAGCGAGCAGGCGCAGCAGATGTATGCCGACCAGAACTACGAATATCCGGTTCGGAGCGGTGTCGCCGTCAATGCGACCATCGCCGGCTACGGCAAGCTCGTCCCGGATCCGTTGCCGATCGCAAAGATCGCCGCCAACCGCAAGGCTGCGGCCTCGCTGGTGGACAAGGTCGGCTTTGACAACTGATCTCTGGCGGCCCACGTCTATCGAACTGCTGGAAGCTACGAGCACACGGCCTCGATCGAGGGGCCGTGTGCGGGCCGGTCGCGCCGCAACCGCCATCGCGATCGCAACCGCGGTCCTGGTCGCGGCGCCCGTGATCTCGATCGTTTCGCTGGCTTTGCAGCCGGCATCCGATGTGTGGCACGACCTGATCAACTACGTGCTGCCGGCCGCCCTTCTCGACACTGCCCTTCTGCTCGTCGGGGTCGGCGCGGTCACACTTTTGATCGGCGCCGGCACTGCATGGGTGATGTCGCGCCACGATTTTGCCGGCCGGGGCATGCTGCTGTGGCTGATGCCGCTGCCGCTGGCGATTCCGACCTATCTTGCGGCGTACGTCTATGCCGATCTGTTCGAACCGCTAGGCCTGGTGCATCGCACCCTGGCGACCTGGCTGCCGCTGGGCGATGCCCTCGGCCTTCTGCCCAACCTCCGCTCGCTGCCGGGCGCCATCTTCGTGATCGGGCTCGTGCTCTACCCTTACGTCTATCTCTCGGCGCGTGCGACGTTCCAGGTTCAGTCAGCCGAATTCGCGGAAGCGGCCACGACGCTGGGCGCCGGCCGATGGACCATCTTGTGGCGTGTTTCACTGCCGATGGCGCGGCCGGCGCTGGCGGTCGGCGTGGCGCTGGTCGCGCTGGAAACGCTCAACGACATCGGAGCCAGCGAATATCTCGGCATCCGCACGCTGACGGTCTCGATCTTCACCACCTGGCTCAACCGCGGCAGCCTTGCCGGTGCAGCGCAGCTCGCATGCCTGATGCTTGCGATCGTTGCCGGCCTGATCGCGATGGAGCGTTACGGCCGTCGCAACGCCAGCATCGAATTCTCGGCCGAAAGCCCGCATGTGAGGCGGCGAACCCCGCTGTCGGGCGCAAGAGCGTCGATCGCGTTCGCGGTCTGCGTGCTGCCGGTGCTGATCGGCTTCGTGGTCCCGCTGCTCTATCTGGCGCATCAGGCTCTCGGCCGCGGCCTGCTTGCAAATTTCGACCCGCTGCTGTGGCGCCACACCTTCCATTCGTTTGCCTTTGCAGGGGTCGCAACGCTCATGGCCTTGATGCTTGCGCTCGCCACGACGATCGCGCATCGCTTGCGGCCGGATCCTCTGCGATATGTCGCGCTGAGCATCGCGCAGGCCGGATACGCGCTGCCGGGTCTCGTCATCGCTCTCGGCCTGCTCACCCCGGTGCTGGCGGTCGACAATGCGCTGAGCGCGGTCGCGACCTGGACCGGACGTTCGCTTCCGGGTCTGGTCCTGGTCGGCTCCGGGATGGCCGTCGTGATCGCCTACACGATTCGTTTTCTGGCTGTGCCGGTCGGCATGATCAAGGCCGGGTTCGACAGCATTCCGAGCGACTATGACGAGAGCGCGCGCGCGGTCGGCGCCGGCCAGGGGGTCATGTTGAGGCAGATCTATCTGCCGTTGCTCCGGCCCGCGATGCTTGGCGCCGTCATCATCATGTTCGTCGACTGCCTGAAGGAGCTGCCGGCAACGCTGCTCCTGCGGCCCCTCAACGTCGAAACGCTGTCCACGTCGATCTACCAGTACGCAAGCCGCGGCAATTTCGAGGACGGCGCGCTCGCGGCCCTCCTGATCATCGCCGCGAGCATCGGCCCGGTTGCCTGGCTGACCCGGTTCTCCGAGGTGCCGAGCGGCCCCGCTTGAAGGGGCACATCGTCCGCACATTCATGGCGCTTCGACCAATTGATAGCAAACGCTTGGTTGTCGCCGGTGCCTGCAACCTGCTCAAATCTTCCGCGCGAACATGCGAAAACCGGGCGCGCCGATGATTGCCTCGAAATTCGGGTCGCGCTTCTCTTCCGCGAAGACAAAACCCGCCTTCGCGTAGGCGCGCTCGGCCGGCTCGTTGCCGATCAGGAACGATATCGTCGCCCGGGCAAACCCAGCTGCCCGCCCTTTGTCCAGCGCATGCGCGATCAACGCCTGCATCAAGCCACGACCACGATAGGCAGGGTCGGTCGCGACATGCTCGATCATCCAGTCGCCCTCGCCGCCCTGGACCCAGCAAGCTCGCGAATAGGCACCGCGCTGGCGGATGGCGTCGAGCTCTGACGCCGTCAGCCCAATTGAGAGAC
This sequence comes from Bradyrhizobium sp. NBAIM01, assembly GCF_020194115.1. NCBI lineage: Bacteria > Pseudomonadati > Pseudomonadota > Alphaproteobacteria > Hyphomicrobiales > Nitrobacteraceae > Bradyrhizobium > Bradyrhizobium sp. NBAIM01. The sequence continues at coordinate 36,411 of NZ_JADYVU010000002.1, forward strand.
CGACCTCTTCGACCGCGCGCCATGCCGCCGGTCCGGTGCCGGCTGCCGGCACGGCGCAAAGTGCAGCAGCGGGCTTGCCATCAATCTCGGCGACCAGGAACTGCGAAAAATGCCACATCGACACCGCCCGTGCGACGGCGACGCGCGCGACGAAAGCGAGGCACTCCGCTTCCGGCCAGCCGAGCGCCACGTCGAACCAGCCGCGCGGCCGGTGGCCGCGCATCGAATTCAGGATGGTTTGTGCGATGAATTCGGCATCTTCGGGACGCGCGGACCGTATCGTCATGCGCGCCCCTTTACGACGACCCTACGTGTTCTTCAGCGCGACGCGGAATTCGGCTTCGGTCTTGGACTTGATCTCGTCGAGCGTGACGCCGTCGGCGAGCTCGATCAGCGCCATGCCGCCATCGCCGTGCTTGTCGATGGTGAAGACGGCAAGATCAGTGACGACCATGTCGACGACGCGCTCGCCGGTCAGCGGCAGATTGCACGTCTTCAGGAGCTTCGGGCCGTCCTTGGCCGAATGCTCCATCACCACGACGACGCGCTTGACGCCTGCGACGAGATCCATCGCGCCGCCCATGCCCTTGACCATCTTGCCGGGGATCATCCAGTTGGCGAGATCGCCGTTCTGGGCCACCTGCATGGCGCCGAGGATCGAGAGATCCATGTGGCCGCCGCGGATCATGCCGAAGGAATCCGCGCTCGAGAAATACGAGGTCGATGGCAGCTCGCTCACCGTCTGCTTGCCGGCGTTGATGAGATCGGCGTCTTCCTCGCCCTCATAGGGGAACGGCCCCATGCCGAGCATGCCGTTCTCGCTCTGCAAGGAGACGTCCATGCCATCGGGGATGTAGTTCGAGACCAGCGTCGGGATGCCGATGCCGAGATTGACGTAATAGCCGTCGCGCAATTCCTTCGCGGCGCGCGCGGCCATCTGTTCACGGGTCCAGGCCATGTGAGTCTCCTGTTGCGCTAAGCGGCGGTACGCGGGCGGGTGTTGCGGAATTCGATGCGCTTCTTGGCGGTGCCGACCTCGACGATGCGCTTCACGAAGATGCCGGGCGTGTGGATGTGGTCGGGATTGAGTTCACCGGCGGGAACCAGATGCTCGACCTCGGCCACCGTGATCTTCGCGGCGGTCGCCATCATCGGGTTAAAGTTGCGCGCGGTCTTGCGGTAGATCAGGTTTCCAGCGGTGTCGCCCTTCCAGGCGTGCACGATGGCGAGGTCGGCGAACAGGCCGCGCTCCATCAGGTACTTCTCGCCGTCGAATTCCTTCACTTCCTTGCCTTCGGCGATCAGCGTGCCGACGCCGGTCTTGGTGTAGAAGGCCGGGATGCCGGCGCCGCCGGCGCGGATGCGCTCGGCCAGCGTGCCCTGCGGATTGAACTCGAGTTCCAGCTCGCCGGCGAGGTATTGCTGGGCGAACAGCTTGTTCTCGCCGACATAGGACGAGATCATCTTCTTGATCTGGCGGGTTTCGAGCAGGCGGCTGAGGCCGATGCCGTCGACGCCGGCATTGTTGGAGACCACGGTCAGGCCCTTGACGCCGGAATCCCGGATCGCGTCCGACAGCTCCTCGGCAATGCCGCAGAGGCCGAAGCCGCCCGACATGATCATCATGTTGTCTTTTAGAATGCCTGACAGCGCCGACTTGGCGTCGGGATAGACCTTGTTCATGCAAAAAACCTCGACTGAACCTTGGGCTGGCGGGCGTCGCGCCTCATTGGCGGCGATTATTAGGCGAAATCGTCCGAAGCCGTCAATGATACGGGGTTCTCCGCTCCGCCCACGGGTGATAGAAGCTGCCCATGCCGTGGGCATAACCGCGCAGCGGCCTTGAAAGCGTCAAGAAAACCCATCAAGTTGCGGTACTTAACACCATAGGATCTGGGCGTCGGCACAGACGTTTCGCGGCCCGCCCTTCTGGCTCCAACAACCAACCCGATCAGGACATGCCATTGACCATGGCCCAAGGAATGAAGCGCCTCGGGACGCCGATCGCGGCGCTGCTCGGCGTCGCGCTGATCGCCCTGATCGCGACCTCCTGGCTCATCAACCGCGACGCGCTGCGCAAGGCGGTCGAAGCGCAGATCCGCGACGTCACCGGGCTCGAGCTCAATGTCGCAGGCAGCATCGAGATCTCGGTGCTTCCGGCGAGCTACATCTCCTTCCGCGACGTCGGCCTCAAGGGCGGCGGCACCAGCGCTCCCGCGCTCCAGGTCGACGTGCTCACCGCGAATTTGCGGCTGCTGCCGCTCCTGCTGCAACGTTTCGAGATCGCCGACCTGACGCTGCTGCGGCCGCGCATCCACGTCAGCCTGAAGCCGGACGGCGAGAGCAACTGGACGCCCTTCATCCAGACCATCGCACGAACCATGAAGCCCGGGGCCGAGAACCAGGTCTCGTTCTCCGAAATCCGCATCCAGGACGGCCTGCTCGACTACGAGGACGTTGCCACGCATGCCACCGAGAAGCTCGAGGACATCGACCTGTCGCTGGCCTGGCCTTCGATCTCGCGCTCTTTTGCCGCGACCGGACAGTTCGACTGGCGCGGCGAGCGCGTCGACGGCTCGATCAGCTTTTCCGATTTCGTCGCCGCCCTCTCCGGCGACCGCTCCGGCCTGAAGGCGCGCATCGCCAGCGCGCCGCTCAAGCTCGCCTTCGACGGCAGCGTCGCCAATCGCACCAGCGCGATGATGGAGGGCACGCTCACTGTGGACAGCCCGTCCTTGCGCAACGCGCTGCGCTGGACCGGACAGCCGCAGCCCGGCAGCGGCGGCTTCGGCCGCTTCGTGCTGAAGGCGCGCGCCAACGTCGTCGGCGCCTCGATCGCGCTCACCAATGTCAACGTCGAGCTCGACGGCAATGCCGCCGAAGGCGTCATGACCTACGCCAATAACGGCCGGCAGACGCTGCAGGCCACGCTCGCCGCCGACGCGCTCGACTTCACACCTTATATCTCGACGTTCCGCCTGCTCGCGAGCGGCGCGCGCGACTGGAACAGGCAGCTGTTCGACCTCCAGGGATTGTCGACCACCGATCTCGACATGCGCCTGTCGGCGGCCAAGCTGACGGTCGGACCCACGCGGCTCGGCCGCACCGCGATCGGCGCCAATTTGCGCAACGGCACGCTGGCGCTCTCGGTCGGCGAGGCGCAGGTCTATGGCGGTATCGCGAAAGGCTCGTTCGGCATCGCGCGGTCCGATACGGTCGCCGACATCAAGGCGCAATTCCAGTTCACCGACGTGGATCTGCAGGCCTGCGCCACCGAGCTGTTCGGCCTCAACAAGCTATCCGGCCGCGGCAATATCAACGTCTCGCTCTTCGCCTCGGGCTCGAGCCCGTTCGGCCTCGTGCAGTCGCTCGACGGCAGCGCCACCGTGACCGGGCATAACGGCGCGATCGCGGGCTTCAATGCCGAGCAGCTGCTGAAGCGGCTGGAGCGGCGGCCGCTGTCGGGCGGCGGCAATTTCCGCAGCGGCTCGACGCCATACGACAAGCTCACGATCGCCGTGAAATTCTCCGACGGCATCGCAACCGCCGAAGACATCCGCATCGAGGGCCCGGCGGCCAAGATCACGCTGACCGGCACCGCCTCGGTGCCGACCCGCGAATACGACATGAAAGGCGTGGCGAGCCTCAACACGGCGTCCGGCTTTCAATTGCCCTTCATGGTGCAGGGCCCCTGGGACGATCCCCTGATCTTTCCCGATCCCGAAAGCCTGATCCGGCAGTCGCCGGCGGCGTCTCCCTTCCTCGATCTCCTCAAGCAGCGCATCACGGGGGGAAAGCGCCCGGAGCGATCGCCGACCGCCGAAAATGCGAAAGAGGGCGCGAAGTCGAACTGACGATTGTGCGCCGTGGAGCGCGCGCGAATTGATCCCGGTGAATTGATGCGGCGATTGGATCGATGCGCGCATGATGCGTCTCCGACGCGCTACGACCTTGGTCCGACAAGATGCGTTGATTGCGCTACCACCATGCGCTAGTGTTTTATACGACCGGTTAAAACACCGGCCGTTTGAGGGAGAAAAACGTGAAATCCAAGGTTATTGGCGCGGTTTCATTGGCGGTCGCTGCGGTTGGGCTGTTTGCCGCCACTGCGCCCGCATTTGCGCAACAGAAGACGATCACGGTCTGGTGGGTCAAAGGCTTTTACAAGTCCGAGGACGAAGCGCTCGCCGAGACGATCAAGAAGTTTGAAGCCAAGACCGGCATCAAGGTCGAATTGTCGCAATACGCGATCCAGGACATGATTCCGAAGACCGTCGCAGCGCTCGATGCGGGCACCGTGCCCGACGTCGCCTATTCCGACAGCTACGACGTGCAGGTACAGGGCAAGTGGGCCTATGAGGGCAAGCTCGAGGACCTCACCGACGTCATGGAGCCGATCAAGGGCCGGTTCGTGCAGAACACGCTGGACGCCTCGATCCTCTACAACGACGTCGCCAAGAAGAAGGCCTATTACGGCTTCCCGCTGAAGCAGCAGAGCATGCACGTCCAGATCTGGAACGACATGCTGGAGAAAGCCGGCTTCAAGCAGAGTGACATCCCGAACGACTGGACCGGCTACTGGAGCTTCTGGTGCGACAAGGTGCAGCCGGCGATCCGTAAGGCCACAGGCCAGCGCATCTATGCCGTCGGCCAGCCGATGGGCGTGGAATCCACCGACTCGTTCCAATCGTTCTACACCTTCATGGACGCCTACCACGTCAAGCTGGTCGACGACGACGGCAAGCTGCTGGTCGACGACCCCAAGGTCCGCGACGGCCTGATCAAGGCGCTGAAGGACTACACCGACACCTACACCAAGGGCTGCGCCCCGCCCTCCGCGACCACCTGGAAGGACCCGGACAACAATGTCGCCTTCCACAACAAGACGATCGTGATGACCCACAACTTCACGATCTCGATCGCAGCAAAATGGTACGAGGAGTCACAGAACCAGAACCTCACGCCGGAACAGCGCGAGGCCGGCAAGAAGGCTTATGAGCAGGACATCGTCACGGCGTCCTTCCCCAAGGCTCCCGATGGCTCGACCATCAAGTATCGCTCCGACGTCAAGACGGGTCTGATCTTCACCGCGGCCAAGAACAAGGCCGAGGGCAAGCAGTTTCTCAACTTCCTGCTGCAGGAAGAGAACATCCGTCCCTACATCGAGGGCGCGCTCGGCCGCTGGTTCCCGGTGACGAAAGAAAGCCAGGAAAGCCCGTTCTGGCAGGCCGACAAGCACCGCAAGGCCGTCTACACCCAGTTCAAGGGCGGCACCTCTCAGTTCGACTTTACCAGGAACTGGAAGTTCACGATCTTGAACAATGAGAACGTGTGGGCGAAGGCGATGAACCGCGTCGTCAGTGAGAAGGTTCCGGTCGACAAGGCCGTCGACGAACTCATCGCCCGCATCAAGCAGGTCGCGGGCTGAGTCGTCCGCCCATCTCTCCGCGTTGCGGGGGAGAGTGCAACAACAACAACACCGGCCGCGTCTCGCGGCCGGCTTCTCTTTGAAGAGTCCGAAAGAATGGCGACCACGCTCTCTGGCGATCAGGCAATACCCGGCCCGCCCCTGTCGTCGCGGCTGACCCCGGCGCAGGTCTGGGGCATCCTCCTGCTAACACCTTATCTGCTCGTCTTCCTTGCCTTTGTCGTCTATCCCGTCTGCTACGGGCTCTGGCTGGCACGCGATCCGGCGAACTATGTGGCGCTGTATCACGACCCGATCTTCGCGCGCGCTGCAGTCAACACGCTGATCTTCCTGGTCGTCGGCATCAACATCAAGATGATGATTGCGCTGTTCCTGTCCGGCTTCTTCGCGCAGCAGCGCACCTGGATCAGATGGCTGTCGGTGATCTTCATCCTGCCCTGGGCGGTGCCGTCGATCCCGACCATCCTGTCGGTGCGCTTCATGCTCAATCCCGAATGGGGCATGGTCAACCATTTCATCTTCTCATTGACCGGCGATGACGGTCCGAACTGGCTGAACGACCCGACCGTCGCGCTCTGCATGGCGATCGCCGTGCACATCTGGAAGTCGCTGCCGTTCTGGACGCTGATCCTGATCACCGGGCGCCTTGCGATCTCGCACGATCTGTTCGAGGCCGCCGAGGTCGACGGTGCCAGCTGGTGGCAGAAATTCCGCTACATCACCTGGCCGTCGATGCAGACGCTCTACGTCACCTGCACGCTGCTCTCGATGATCTGGACGCTGGGCGATTTCAACAGCGTCTACCTGCTCACCGGCGGCGGACCTGCCGACCTCACGCACGTGCTGGCGACGCTCGGCATCCGCTATCTTCGGCTCGACCAGCTCTCGCTCGCGATGGCATCCATCGTCTGCGCGATGCCGTTCGTCCTGCCACTGGTTTACTTCATGATGAAACGGTTGTCGCGATGAAGCTTCCCTCCCTCCGTGACGTCGCGACGGAAGCGCGGCTGCTGCTGATCGGCATTCCCGTCTTCCTGTGGACGATGATCCCGATCTACCACATGTTCCTGTTCGCGATCTCCCCGAAGGAGGACGCGTTCTCGGGCAAGCTGTGGCCGGACCATCCGACGCTGCACAACTTCGAAATCGTGTTCAAGCAGCAGCACTACTTCCTGCGCGACTTCTACGCCCAGTTCTGGAATTCGACGCTGATCGCAGTCTCCGTGGGCGTGCTCACGCTGTTCATCGCGACCGCCGCGGCGTTCGCGATTTCGCGATTGAAGGTGCCGGGCGGCCGCGCCGTGCTGAACCTCGCGCTCTTCACCTATTTCATTCCGGCGGCGTTCCTCGCGGTCCCGATGTATCGCACGATGGGCAATTACGGCCTGCTCAACAATCACTGGTCGCTGATCCTGGCCATGGTGACGATCGCGAGCCCCTACGCGATCTGGGTGCTGAAGCAGGCCTCGGACAAGCTGCCGGTGGAGCTGGACGAAGCCGCGGTGATGGACGGCGCCACCACGCTGCAGATCTTCCGCCTGGTCTATTTGCCGCTGATGATGCCCTCGCTGGTCGCGATCGGCACCTATGCGGTGCTGCTGGCCTGGAACGAGTATCTCTACGCGTTCCTGCTGCTGTCGAACGACCGCGACATCACCCTCCCCGTCGCGCTCGGCAACTTCCTCGCCGCCGACGACTCGCCGTGGGAGCTGCTGATGACGACGGGCTTCATCTACGCGCTGCCGCCGGCCGCAGTCTACTATGCCTTCCGCCGCTACATGGTGGGCGGGCTCACGGCGGGTGCGGTGAAGTCGTAAGCTCTTCTTTCGTCATTGCGAGCCACCGGGTCCGCGCGGAGCGCGGCCCGATCACAAGCTCCGCGAAGCAATCCAGACTACTGCAGAGAGAGACTGGATTGCTTCGTCGCAAGAACTCCACGCAATGACAGCAGAGCCTCACAGCGGCGCCGCGCTCTCGCCCTGCGAGCTCGACAGCTTGGAGGCGAGCGAGGCGATGACAATGACGACCGCGATCAGGGCGATCACAAGCGTACAGATCGCGTTGATCTCGGGCTTCACGCCGAGCCGCACCTCCGAATAGATGCGGATCGGCAGCGTCGCCGAGCCTGGGCCGGTGGTGAAGCTCGCGATCACGAGGTCATCGAGCGACAGCGTGAACGCCAGCATCCAGCCGGCGACGATCGCCGGCGCGATCAGCGGCAGCGTTACGGCAACGAACGCACCGACGGGATTGCAGCCGAGATCCATCGCCGCCTCCTCCAGCGAGCGATCGAGCGAGCCGAGGCGCGACTGCACGACCACCGTGACGAAGCACATGGTGAGCGTGGTGTGGGCGATCGTCACCGTCCAGAAACCGCGCTCGGCGTTCAGCGCAACGAACAGCAAGAGCAGCGACAATCCGGTGATCACCTCCGGCATCACCAGCGGTGCGTAGAGCATGCCTGAGAACAGGGTGCGACCACGAAAGCGTTCACCGCGCGACAGCGCCACCGCTGCGAGCGTGCCGAGCAGCGTCGCGATCGTCGCGGAGGCGACAGCGACCCGCAGGCTCATCCAGGCCGCCTCGATCATGGCGCGATCGTTGAACAACTCATGATACCAGCGCAGCGACCAGCCGCCCCACACCGTCACCAGGCGCGAAGCGTTGAAGGAATAGAGAACGAGGATCAGGATCGGCAAATAGAGGAACGCCAGCCCCAGCGCGAGCGAGGCGATGTTGAAGCGGGACAGGCGGGAGACCTTGCGCATCGCGCTACCTTCCCTGTTCCAGCTGCCGCTTCTGCAGCCGCTCGTACAGCAAGAGCGGCACCAGCAGCACGACCAGCAGCACGATCGCGGCAGCCGAGGCAACCGGCCAGTCCTTGTTGGTGAAGAATTCGAGCCACAGGGTCTGGCCGATCATCAGCGCGTTGGAGCCGGCCAGAAGGTCGGGAATGACGAACTCGCCGACGATCGGGATGAAGCACAAGAGCACGCCGGCGCCGACGCCGGGCAGCGACAGCGGGAAGGTGACGAGCCAGAACACCTGCCAGGGCGGCGCGCCGAGATCGGCAGCCGCTTCCTCCAGCACCGGCTCCATCTTGGCGAGCGTCGCGTAGAGCGGCAGGATCATGAACGGCAGATAGGAATAGACGATGCCGATATACATCGCGGTGTCGGTGGAGAGCCACACTACGGGCTGGCTGACCAGATGCAGCGCCAGCAGGACCTGGTTCAGCAGGCCGTCGTGCTGGAGGATGTTGATCCAGGCGTAGATGCGGATCAGGAACGAGGTCCAAAACGGCACGATCACCAGCACCATCGCCACCGCCTGCCAGCGCTGCGGCAGCCGCGCCATCCCGTAGGCGATGGGATAGCCGATCAGGAGCAGCAGCGCGGTGGCCGTGAGGGCGACGGTGAGGCTGCGGACATAGGCGAAGACGTAAATGTCGTCGGAGGCGAGCAGCTTGAAATTGTCGACCGAGAGCGCAGCGAACGCTGCCTTCAGCGCGTCCCATCCCGCCGTGAGGTCAAACACCGGCTCGTAAGGCGGCTGCGCGATCGCGGTCTGCGACAGGCTGATCTTGAGCACGAAGCCGAACGGCACCAGGAAGAACAGCACCATCCAGACATAGGGCGCGATGGCCGCGAAGCGCGCCGGCTTTGCGAAGATGCGGCGCGAGCTCATGATTGCAGCACCACGCAATCGTCGGGCGTGAACCAGGCGACGACATGCTGGTTCAGGCTGTAGGCGTCGACGTCCAGCCGCGCGCTGTTAGCGACCGACGCCTGCAGCATCCCGCCGGTGTCGAGCTTCACCTTATAGGTGGTGGTGCCGCCGAGATAGCAGATGTCCGCGATCACGCCCTCGAGGGTGTTGATCGCCGTCTCACGACCGGCCTCGTTGGCCGGGCCGCGGCGCGACAGCTTGACCTTCTCGGGGCGGATCGCGACCGCCAGTTTTCCGGTGCCGACCGCCTCACGCGGCTCGGCCACCACCAGCGCCCCCGCATCGCGCGTGCCGATGACCAGACGATGACCGTCGCGCAATTTTGACTCGCCGTCGAACAGGTTGATGTCGCCGACGAACTCGGCGATCCAGCGCGAGCGCGGCGCCTCATAGAGCTCGCGGGGGTTCGCGACCTGGGCGAGCTTGCCTGATTTCATCACGCCGATCCGGCTCGCCATCGTCATCGCCTCCTCCTGGTCGTGGGTGACGATGATGAAGGTCATGCCGAGCCGCCGCTGCAGTTCCATCAGCTCGGCTTGCGTGTTTTCGCGAAGCTTCTTGTCGAGGGCTGCGAGCGGCTCGTCGAGCAGCAGGAGTTGCGGGCGGCGCGCCAATGCGCGGGCGAGCGCCACGCGCTGGCGCTGACCGCCGGACAACTGGTCCGGCTTGCGCTTCTCCAATCCCTCGAGCTTGACCAGCGCCACCATCTCCGCGACGCGCGTGGCGATGTCGGCACGCGGCATGCCGGCGCGCTTCAGGCCGAAGGCAATGTTGTCGCGTACCGACAGATGCGGGAACAGCGCATAGTTCTGGAACATCATGTTGATCGGGCGCTCGTGCGGCAGCGCCTGCGCGATATCCTTGCCGCCGAGCAGGATACGCCCCTCGTCCGGCGCCTCGAAGCCCGCGAGCATGCGCAAGAGCGTGGTCTTGCCGCAGCCGCTCGGGCCGAGCAGCGCGAAGAACTCGCCGGCCTTGATATCGAGCGACACGCCGTCGACGGCGCGGAACGTGCCAAAGGTCTTGGCGACGCCCTCGATGCGCAGCAGCGGCTGGCCGGGCGCCGGGCATGCGTCCCCGCCAGCCGCTTCAGCCGCAACGTTCATCCCGGGCAATTCTTCCGCCATGGTCCCTGCCAACCCCGATTCCGCCGCACGCTAGCGGCCGATCGTGTTTAGCTCAACCGGTTCGGGGAAAACTTACATCGCGCCGCCGTAGCCCGGATGGAGCGAAGCGGAATCCGGGGCTGTTCGCCGGCGCAGAGACTCTCCCGGATTTCGCTTCGCTCCATCCGGGCTACACCAGTGACCGGCTCAGATCTGCCATGAACGCCGCCAGCGCGTCGTGGTCCGCCGCAGGCATTGTCAGGCCCAGCTTGGAACGGCGCCACAGAACGTCATCCGGAAAACGCGCCCATTCGTGGGTCATGAGATATCGCACCTCCGCGCCGGTCAGTTCGGGACCGAAGGCTGGGCCAAGCTCTTTGCGCGTCCTTGCTTCACCGAGCACGGCCGCCAATCGCGAGCCGTAGGCCGCGACCAGGCGCTGGACTTCCGGCTCGGACAGAAAGCGCCAGCGCTCGCGTGCGAGGTCGACCTCGGTGTCGAAACGATCCCAGGCGAAATCTCCACCTGGCAGCGCTGCGCCGGCGGTCCAGGGCGGCGACATCGGATAGAACGGCGTCAGCCTCGTCACCGCCCGCTCGGCGCGCCGGCGCGCGGTGGTGAGGTCGCCGCCGAACATCGTGATCAGCGGTGCCTTGCGCCGGCGCGCGTGGAACAGGGTTGTGCCCTCGCGTTGCCGCGCGGACGCGGGCCTCAGATTGACGCCGCAGACCGCCCGGACCACGTCGGTCGGGGCGACGCGCTCGCGGAAGTAGCGGCTCGCCGCTTCGCAGAGATAACCGACATCGGCCCCTCGCACCGCCACGATGGCGGGGTCGCCGGTGAAATCGTGCGTGACTGTGCCGATCAGCGTGAACGCGCGCTCAAACGGGCTTGCGAAGATCAGTCGGCCGTCGCTGTTCTGGAACACGTAGACATTGTCTGAATCGAACAGCCTGGGCACGATGATCTGGCTCATCTGCATGGCCGTCGCGGCGGGCTGCGGCTGGCGCAGGACGGTCTCCGCGACGATCGAGGTCCAGCCGCCACTGGTATTGGCCAGCGCCCTTGCTGTAACGGAGCGGCGGTGGCCGCGGTCGACCACGGCGAGCCGCCAGATGTCGGTTCGGTCGGCACGCACGCAGCGCGCCCCGGTCCGGATCGTCGCACCACGCTCGGCGGCGTCCAGCGCCGTGAGCACGACAAGGCGGGAATCGTCGACGATACAGTCCGAATATTCGAACGCCGTGCCGAACGGGCGCTTCAGCGCGTTGCCGACCGGGTGATGGGTGATGTCGAGGGTCGTCGATCCGGGCAGGCCGCTCCGGCCGGCGAGGACGTCATAAAGAAACAGGCCGGCCCGCAGCAGCCACGGCGGACGCTCGTCCACATGTGCAGGAATCACGAAACGCATCGGCCGCACCAGATGCGGCGCGATGGCGAGCCAGGTCCGGCGCTCGGCCAGTGCCCGGCGCACCCGCCAAAAGCCGCGGCGCTCCAGCACCGAGAGATCGCCGTGGATCAGCCGCGGTGTGGCCGACGACGCCGCGCCGCCGAGATCGCCCTGCTCGAACAGGATCACCCGCAGGCCGCGGCCCGCCGCATCGCGGGCGAGGCTGACGCCGTTCAGGCCGCCGCCGATGATCGCGAGGTCGTAATCCGCCATGAAGCCGTCGAATGGGAGCGAAGCACTCCCATCCACTAGAGCGATTTCCGTTCCGATGAAATCGGAACGGTGGCTCTAGATTCATATTCTGACGCGTTTTCTTAACGCGAGCCGCTGTCCACTTCGCTCGAAAACGCTCTAACCGGTCTTCAGCGCAAGCTCCATGGCTTCGGCGCGGCCGACGAGCCCGGCATATTTGCCGATCGGCAACGGCTTGCCGAGCAGATAGCCCTGCACCCCGTCACAGCCTTCCTTGGCGAGGAAGGCGAGCTGGTCGAGCGTCTCGACGCCCTCGGCGATGATCGACATTTCGAGGCCGTGGCCGAGGTCGATGACGGCGCGCACGATCGCCGCCGATTGCGGGTTGCGGCCGAGATTGATGATGAAGGCGCGGTCGATCTTGATCTTGTCGAACGGGAACGCCTGGAGATAGCTCAGCGAAGAATAGCCGCTGCCGAAATCGTCCATGGAGATGCGCACGCCGAGCGCCTTCAGGCGGCGCAGCAGCGCAAGGCCGCGATCGAAATCCTCGATCAGAACACCTTCGGTGATCTCGAGCTCGAGCCGGCCGGGTGCGAGGCCCGTCTCGATCAGGATCGAATGGACGAGGCCGACCACGTCGCCGTGCATGAACTGCGCCGGCGACAGATTGACCGCGACCTGCAGCGGCTTCGGCCAGGACGCCGCCTCGCGGCAGGCCTCGCGCAGGATCCACTCGCCCATCTCGACGATGAGGCCGCTCTCCTCGGCGATGGGAATGAATTCGGCCGGCGAAACCTGGCCGCGCACGGGATGCTGCCAGCGCGCCAGCGCCTCGAAGCCGATGATCTCGCTCTCGGCGACGCTGTGGCCCGCGGCCCCCTGCGGCTGGAAGGCGAGCGAGAGCTCGCCATTCTTGACCGCCATGGAGAGGTCCTGGTGCAGCACGCGGCGGTCGCGGATCTGCTGGTCCATCTCGGGCTGGTAGAGGCTGATCGTGCCGCGCGACTTCTGCTTGGCGCGGAACAGCGCCGCGCCGGCATTGGCGAGCAGCGAGGCGCCATCGGTGCCATTGTGGGGAAAGACCGACATGCCCGTGGTGATGCCGGCGCGGACCGGCCGGCCGTCGATCTGAAAATCCTTCGCGACGGCTTCGCCGATCTGCTGCGCCAGCGCGAGGCCGGCCTCGGGCTGCTTGCCGTCGATGATCAGGCCGAACTCGTCCCCGGACAGGCGCGCCACCACGCCGCCGCGTGCGGAATCCTGGAGCCGATGGGCGACCTCGATCAGGAGCTTGTCGCCGAGCGCATGGCCGAAGACGTCGTTGACCTCCTTGAGGCCGTCGAGGTCGACGCAGAGCACGGCGAACTCCTCGCCGGTGCCCTCGCAAGCCTCGATCATCTGGGTCAGAGCCTGCAGGAAGGCGGCGCGATTCGGCAGATCGGTGAGGCCGTCGTGATAGGCCATGTGCGCCATGCGCGACTCGGTCTGCCGGCGGTCGGTGACGTCCTCGTGGGTCTTGATCAGATATTGCGGCTCGCCGGCATCGTTGACCACAGTGGCGCGGCGGGTCAGGAACAGCCGCAGGCCGCCCTTGGTGGAGATCGGATGCTCCTCGGTGATCATCCCGCGCTTCTTGATCGCGGCCTCGTCGCGCGCGACGATCAGCTTGGCTTCCTTGGCGTTGAAGATGTCGGACGCGGTCAGTCCGGTGGCTTCCTCGCGCCTGCGGTTGAGGATCGTCTCCGCGCTGCGGTTGGCGAGCAGATAGCGGCCGTCCTTGACCTGCTCCACGATCAGCGCAACCGGGATGTTGTCGACCACGAGCTCGAGGAACTTCTTGGTGCTCTCCAGCTCCTGCGACAGCGAGCGGCGGTCGGTGATGTCCTCGAACAGGATGAGCAGAAATTCGGGCTTGTTGCTCTCGTTGCGGACCACGATCCGGATCGAGGCGACCATGCGCCGCGCGCCGGCACGATCCACCTCGAACTCATTGCGGTGCTGGCCATCCGGCGAATTGAGCGCGGCCTGGTCAGCGGCCTCGATGCTGGCCGCCGAGGCCGACGCAAACAGCTCCCGTGCATTCCTGCCGACGGCGAAGTCCCGCGACAATCCCCAGAACTTCTCATAGGCGCTGTTGGCGAAGATGTAGCAGCCGTCCTCGATGTTCTTGGCCGCCACGCAGGCCGGCACATGATCGAGCACCGATTCCAGGAACTGCTTGGTGGAGGCGAGCTGCCGCGACAGGTTGCGCTGCTCGGTGACGTCGAGATGGGTCGCCACCGAGCCGCCGTTCGGCAACACGAAATACTTCACCAGGATAGCCCGTCCGTCCGGCAGTTCCGTGGTCAGGCCATTGGCGCTCGATGCCTTTTGGTAAAATTCGTCATCGGTGACGCCGAGCACTCCGCGCTCGCGGCGCAGCCTCAGGATGTCGCAACCGGTCATGTTGGGCCGGAGGTCGGATCGCGTCAGGCCATAGATCTCTAGATAGCGGTCATTGCAGAAGATGACGCGGCGCTGCGCATCCGTCATCACCACGCCCTGGTTGAGGTTGTTCATGGCGGAGGAGATGAAGGCGTTGCGACGCAGCTGCAAACGGCTGGACCGGCGCAGCGAGGAATGGATCCACAGCCCGATCGCGGCGAGGAACGAGCAGACCACGATGCCCGCGATGAGGGCTTCCCAGATCACGCCGGGATCAAGCCTGGTGAGATCGCCCGGAACGGCAAGGCTGTCCGATGCCGCAAAGGCGCGCGCAGGCGCGCCCGTAACGGCCAGGCATAGGAGGGCGTGCACAGCAATCGAAAGCGTGCTGCCCACGTGCCAGTTCTTCTCAGCCATCAGCCACCCGCGATTTCAACGTCGGATTGTCTGGCCTCGCGGGTTTGGATCGGGTAAACGCCTGTGGGCACAACAGAATAATGTGACATAAAATGCGGCAATTGCCCTGACATGATAAACGACTTCTTAACGGAAGCCCCGCCTGCGCCGCCGCATCCGGACCGTGCGCCACCGGTGCTTCCAACTGGTATCCTGCACAACCATGGATAGGGTCGATTGCGTCGTCATCGGAGCCGGCGTGGTCGGGCTCGCGGTGGCCCGGAAGCTCGCCCAGGCCGGGCGCGAGGTGATCGTGCTGGAGGAAGCCGAGGCGATCGGCACCGTCACCTCCTCGCGCAACAGCGAGGTGATCCATGCCGGCATCTACTACCGGGCCGGGAGCTGGATGGCGCGCATGTGCGTGGCAGGCAAGCACGCGCTGTACCGCTACTGCGCCGAGCGCGGCATCCCGCACAAAAATTGCGGCAAGCTGATCGTCGCGACCAGCCCGAAGGAGACCGAGAAGCTGCAATCGATCAAGGCGCATGCCGAGGCCAACGGCGTGCTCGACATGCAGCTGCTCTCGGGCGAGGCCGCACGCGCGCTGGAGCCGGCGCTCGCCTGCGACGCCGCGCTGCTGTCACCGTCGACGGGCATCATCGACAGCCATTCCTACATGCTCTCGCTGCGCGGCGAAGCCGAGGACGCCGGCGCAGCTTTCGCGTTTCACACCCCGCTGATCCGTGCCAAGGCGGCGGCCGGCCTCATCGAGATCGATGCCGGCGGCGAGGCACCGATGACGCTGCAATGCAACCTCCTCGTCAACGCCGCGGGGCTGTCGGCAACGCATGTGGCGCGCAACATCGACGGCATGCCGCTGGACCGGATTCCGCCGGCCTATCTCGCCAAGGGAAACTACTTCAGCTGCAACGCCAAGGCGCCGTTCTCGCGTCTGATCTATCCGGTGCCGGAGCCCGGCGGCCTCGGGGTGCACTTGACGCTGGACATGGCAGGACAGGCGCGCTTCGGGCCTGACGTCGAATGGATCGAGACGATCGACTACGAGGTCGATCCGTCACGCGCCGAGCGCTTCTATCCCGCGATCCGCAAATACTGGCCGACGCTGCCTGACGGCGCGCTGATGCCGAGCTATTCGGGCATCCGCCCGAAGATCGTGCCGCCGGCCGTGGCCACGCAGGATTTCTTGATGCAGGGCCCGCGCGATCACGGCGTTGCAGGCCTGATCAATCTGTTCGGCATCGAATCGCCGGGACTGACGTCCTCGCTCGCGATCGCCGATCACGTCGCCGAGCTCGCAGATATCGACAGTGTTTCGAGAAGCGGATAGGTGTGCGCGTCGAGAGCCACGGGTCCAAGCAAGAGTGAGCGCCGCACAACCGTGTTGCACGGTACACACCTTGCAGCAGGGATGAGCACGGATGCTCTCATCCCTGCGTGAAGGACGTGATCAACTCTACACTGTCACGGGGGTTACTAGTGGAGCGTGTCGCCAGATTGCTTCAGACGCTCGATCTGGTCCTTGACCATCAACTTCCGGCGCTTCAACTCAACAATTTGCAGGTCGTCTGTTGAAAGGTGCACGAGAGCTTCGTGCAATTCGTTTTCGAGAAGTTTGTGCTTCCGTTCCAATTCAACGAGATGTGCCTGAATTGTCATTCGAAACCTCCTCGGTAGGGTTGAACCTTTAGGATTCGATCCGGACAACCAAGTCTACATCACCGATTCGTCCTGTCGATGGGTATCCGTCGTTGCAGCGTCATTTTTGAAAGTTCATATGTAACGAAGCGTGACTAAGGGAACCACGCCGGAAAAATCCATGATATCAATACGCCGACGCACCGCCGCAGCTCCCTGCAGAAATATGTTGCTGGAGATCGGGGACGAGGGATCGCAGATCGCTTGCGATCACGCGGCGCAAGGACGATAATTTCCACAGGGCATCCACAGCCCGGATCTCACGCCTATCGGTTTTCGGCCACCGCAGACATGACCAATGAAGATGAGCGTGAGCTCGAAGCCGAGCTCACCCGGTTGCAGCAGGAACACCGAGATCTCGATGCGGCGATCGATGCATTGCATCAATCGCCCGCCCCCGACCTGTTGCGGTTACAGCGCCTGAAGAAGCGCAAGCTGTTGTTGCGCGACCGCATCGCATTCATCGAAGACCAGATCACCCCCGACATCATCGCCTGACCGTGAGCCGGTCTTGCGCGGCGCCCCGCCGCTTCCGAATCCGCTTGACTCAATAAGAACAAAATAGGAACATTCGCGGGCGCCCCAACACCTCAGAGAACACTCAAGGACAACACACGAGGACAACGCAGATGTCGGCAACCGCCCTTTTCGACAACAGCCATTACGAACAGGCCTGCGATCAGGCGATCGCGATGTGCGACGGCAATCTGCGCAGCACCATCAAGGCGCTGATCATGGCCAACGAATATCTGGAAGCCGAGCTGGAGGAATTGCAGGCGGCGATTTCAGCCGGCTGCATTCCGGAGATCTCGCGCAGCAAGATGCGGAGCAAGAGCAGCGCCGCATAATCTTCAACCTTGGAGCAACGCCATGTCGGATGTGACCTATTACGTTGCAATGCCCTTCTTGATCGATGACGACGGATCACCCGTCGCAGGCGCTGCAGAGGAGTGTCAGTCCTCGACGGCGGCGCTGCGACGCGCAGAGATGCTGGCGCGCGGCGCCGGCCATATCGGCGCGATCGCGTTCAGCCGCAGCGGCGATCCCATGACCGGCGAATTCGGCGACGCGACGCTGCTGCGCAAGTTCGGCAACGTGCCGGAAGATCTTGCCACCCTCTAGACTAGCGCTCGCCGCCGACCAGCCTGATCCGCGGCTCGTGCCGGCGGCTCGCCTTGCGCACATACATGGCGGCATCCGCCTCCTCCAGGGCGCGGCCTGCAGCGGATTGCGGACCGAGCAGCGCGACGCCGGCCGAGGCGCCCGCGGCCACGTGCTGGCCGCGAAAAACGAATGACAATTCGTCGATCGCCTGCTCCAAGGCCGCAGCCTTGACCTTCGCATCGGTCTCGCTGAGATTCCAGAGCAGCAGCGCGAACTCGTCGCCCCCGAGCCGGCCGACCACGTCGGAGGCGCGGACCTGTCGCGTCAGCGTGGCGACAATCGCCTTGAGCACCTCATCGCCGGCGGCATGACCGAAGGAATCGTTGATCGGCTTCAGCCGATCGACGTCGAGCACGATCAGCGCCCCGCTGGCGCGGTAGCGCTTCATATAGGCGATGGCGCGCGCGAGTTCGCGCTCGAAACCGCGCCGGTTGGGAATCCCGAGCAGGAAATCGGTATCGGCGGCCGCCTCGAGCTCCGAGATCCGCAGCAGGGCCGCCTTGAGCTTGCTCCTGAGGCCGCGGATGATCGCCTTGCCGTCATCGGCAGCCGGCGCTCTGCGCAAGGCCGGTTTGGCCGCGCGGCTCGAAGCGGCTTTGGATCGGGCGGCGCTCATGTTCCGGCCCTTTCTGGCCTTCGCAGGGCTCGCCCTTTTCGGTTTCTTCATGGGCATCGTGCTCAATGAAGGCTTGCGGGGATTCACCAAGACAGGATAGTGGATTCCCTTCTCCTTGCCACCGCCTTGCGAGCCGCCGGCCGGAATCATTAATCTGGCCTATCTCTCTGTTTTTCTGGGCACAATTGACGTCATGACCGCGCCGATCGCCATCATCATGGGAAGCCAGTCGGACTGGGACACGATGCGGCACGCCGCCGACACGCTTGACGCGCTCGGCATTGCTGCCGACAGCCGCATCGTCTCGGCCCACCGCACGCCCGACCGGCTGTTCGCATTCGCCAAGGGTGCCAAGGCCGCAGGCTACAAGATTATCATCGCCGGCGCCGGTGGCGCGGCCCATCTGCCCGGCATGGCGGCGGCGCTGACGGAACTCCCTGTGTTTGGTGTTCCCGTCGAATCCAAGACGCTCAGGGGCGTCGATTCGCTCTATTCGATCGTCCAGATGCCCGCGGGCATTCCGGTCGGCACCCTCGCCATCGGCAAGGCCGGCGCGATCAATGCCGCGCTGCTGGCAGCCGCCGTGCTGGCATTGTCCGACCCCGCCCTGTCGGATCGCCTCGCCGCCTGGCGCAAGGCCCAGACCGAGGCGGTCGCCGAGCGGCCGGAGGACAAGGCGTGACGGACACCAGGCACGTGAAGCTGAAGCCCGGTGACACCATCGGAATCCTCGGCGGCGGACAATTGGGCCGGATGCTTGCCATGGCCGCGGCGCGACTCGGCCTGCGCTGCCAGGTGTTCTCGCCCGATCCGGATTCACCGGCCTTCGACGTCGTGCTGAACGCGACCTGCGCCGAATATGCCGACGTCGAGGCGCTCGAATTGTTCGCGCATGATGTCGACGTCATCACCTACGAATTCGAGAACGTGCCGGCGGCAGCCGCGCTGGTATTGGACGCGCGCCGCCCGGTGCTGCCCAACCGCAAGATCCTCGAGACGACCCAGGACCGGCTCGCCGAGAAGGATTTCGTGACGAAGCTCGGGATCGGCACTGCCGCCTACGCCGACGTCACCTCCGTCTCCTCGCTGCGCGAGGCGATCGCCAGGATCGGCCTTCCAGCGGTGCTGAAAACCCGCCGCTTCGGCTATGACGGCAAGGGCCAGGCCATCATCCGCGAGGGCGACGACATCGCGAAGGTGTGGACCAGCCTCGCCACCAAATCGGCGATCCTGGAGGCCTTCGTGCCCTACGAGCGCGAGATCTCCGTGATCGCCGCGCGCGCGGCCACGGGCGAGGTCGAGTGCTTCGACGTCACCGAGAACGAGCACCGCGACCACATCCTGAAGATATCGCGTGCGCCCGCGCCGATTCCTGACGCGCTCGCCGAGGAGGCGCGCAGCATCGCGAGCAAAATCGCAAGCGCGCTCGACTATGTCGGCGTGCTCGCGGTCGAGATGTTCGTGCTGGCAGGCGGCACCGGACCGAAGGTGCTGGTCAACGAGATCGCGCCGCGCGTGCACAATTCCGGGCACTGGACGCTCGACGGCGCCTCCGTCTCACAGTTCGAGCAGCACATCCGCGCCATCGCCGGCTGGCCGCTCGGAAAGCCGGTGCGCCACGGCGAGGTCGTCACTATGACCAATTTGATCGGCGACGAGATCAACGATTACGAAAAGTGGCTGAGCGTGCCGGGCGCGACCGTGCACATCTACGGCAAGGGCGCGCCGCGCCCCGGCCGCAAGATGGGCCACGTGACCGAAGTCAGGCCGCCCCGGGACAAGTGACGGGATCGCAGCAAGAGCTGCAATCCCGTCGGGTGATTGCGATCACGCCGTCTTCACACCCGCAACGATGCCGGTGGGCTCCTCGCTGAGCCAGCGATAGATCACCCCGCCGAGCGCGCCGCCGATCAGCGGCGCGCCCCAGAACAGCCACAGCTGCGACAGCGCCCAGCCGCCGACGAACAACGCCGGGCCGGTGCTGCGCGCCGGGTTCACCGAGGTGTTGGTGACGGGAATGCTGACGAGGTGGATCATCACCAGCGCGAGCCCGATCGCCAGCGGTGCGAATCCCGCCGGCGCGCGCCCATGGGTCGCCCCCATGATGATGAACAGGAACATCATGGTCATCACCACCTCGGTGAGGAAGCCGGCCATCATGCTGTACTGACCGGGCGAATGCGCGCCATAGCCGTTGGAGGCGAAGCCCTTGCTGACGTCGAAGCCGGGCGCCCCACTCGCAATGACATAGAGCAGCGATGCGGCGACAATCGCGCCCGCCACCTGGGCGATCACATAAGGCAGGATCTGGCCGGCCGGAAAGCGGCCGCCGGCGGCGAGACCGACCGTGACGGCCGGATTCAGATGGCACCCGGAGATGTGGCCGATCGCGTAGGCCATGGTGACGACGCTCAATCCGAAAGCCAGGGACACGCCGACCAGCCCGATCCCGACCTGCGGGAAGCCGGCGGCGATCACCGCGCTTCCGCAGCCCGCGAATGTCAGCCAGAAGGTGCCGATGGCTTCGGCAGCATATTTTTTGATGTCCATTGTAGTCCCTCATTGCAAAGATTCCGGAACAAAGCTCCGGTGCGGCCCCGTCCTCGGCGCCAAATCGCCCAAATCGGGGCCGCATGGAGGTATTTTCGCCGCATTTAATGGCCGAACTTGGCCCGAAAATCCGCTTGGCCGGTGGACATCTGCGGTTTTGTCTGATACATCCGCGCGCTCAAGGTTAAGGGCTTGCGCGTTTCGCCATCCCCTTTGACTTACCAGAATTCAAATCCGATCCACCTGAAGAGGATGCCGCGTGCAGGTTCTCGTTCGCGATAACAATGTTGATCAAGCCCTCAAGGCGCTGAAGAAGAAGATGCAGCGCGAGGGAATTTTCCGCGAGATGAAGCTCCGCGGTCATTACGAGAAGCCCTCCGAGAAGAAGGCCCGCGAAAAGGCCGAGGCCGTGCGCCGCGCGCGCAAGCTGGCCCGCAAGAAGCTGCAGCGCGAAGGCCTGCTGCCGATGAAGCCGAAGCCGGTGTTCGGCGCCGGCCCGGGCGGTGATCGCGGCGGTCGTGGCGGCCCCGGTGCAGGTCCGCGCGGACCGCGCTGAGCCGATTCAGCAAGACTTTAGTTTTCGATGACGCGGGCCCCGGGCCCGCGTTATTGTTTTGAGGACTTGTCGGATCAAGCTCTAGCGCGAGCCAACCGTAGATGGCCTCCCCTTTCTCCCAGCGCGGCCTTCCGCGACGGCGCCGGATCTGGCAGCCGCCGCTCGCGGCGGCCCTGACGGGGATCGTGCTGGGCGGCTGCTCGTTCGATCTGGGATCACTGATGCCGGAGAAGGACAAGCCGCAGGAGGCCCCCAAGGCCGCCGCGCCGGCCGAGAGCGCGGTGAGCGCCGGCAACGTCACCGAAGCCCAGGCCCATACCGCGAAGGCTCAGTCTCTGGCGAAGTCAGGCGAGGCCGCGGCAGCGCTCGACGAGTTCAATCGCGCGATCGGCCTCGATCCCTACAATGCGCAGGCGCTCTATGGCCGCGCCCTGATCTACCAGGGCAACAACCAGCACGACTTCGCGATCGCCGATTTCAGCGCCGCCAGCGGACTCAACCCGCAAAAGGCCGAGCCGCTGCTGGGCCGCGCCAACAGCTATCTCGCGCTCGGCAAGGTCAAGGAGGCCGCAGCCGATCTCGACGAAGCCTCCGAGGCCGATCCGAACAATGCCCAGGTCTGGACCGCGCGCGGTCAGGTCTATGAGCGCTTGGGCGACAAAGCCAAGGCGGCGGCGTCCTACACCAAGGCGGTTGCGCTTCGTCCACGCGACGAACCCGCTCGCAGCGGTCTCGCCCGCGTCGGCGGCTGACGGTTTGGCGGAGGCTGAGCGGAGTTCTAGTCGGGCGTGGCGCTCTTGGGCAGAACGGCGTTGAACATCGACTTCATGCCCGACAGCATCTCGTCGGCGACATTGGTCTTCTTCGGCCGCGGCAGGGCGGCGCCCGCATCGGCACGCAGGTCGAGCGGCGGTGCGATGACCGGCACGGGAATGTCGGCCGGCGGCGTCACCCGATTCGGATCATCGTTGCCGATCGAGGCCGTGTAGGGCGGATTGGAGCCCCCATTGCCATAGGCCTCGGGTGAGGGCGTCGAGACATTGATCGGCGGCGGCAGCGGACGGACTGGAGACGGCTCCACATTCACGACACGCGGAGCCTCCGGCGTGCGGGCGGCGTCCCGCACCGCAGGCTCAGCCGGCTTGGTCTCCGACGCGCGAGCCTCGGCAGGCTTGGTTTCCGACGACCTGGCCTCGGCAGCCTTGCCCTCGGGCGACTTGCGCAGGCGCTCGATCGCAGCACGCGCCAGATCGTTGGCGTCGGGAGCCGCGGAAGCCGCCGTCGGGGCCGAATTGGCCTCAACCACGGGAGCAGAAGCCGCCGGTGCGGATTTCGCCGCGGCCTTGTCGCGGGCAGAGGGACGTCCGCGCGGACCGGTGTCAGCGGGAGCCACGTCTGCGGCCTTGGTCTCGGCGGCCGGCGGATGATCGACCGGCTTCTCGACCGCCGCCTTGTCCGTCACGCTCTTCTCGGGGATGCCCTTGGCCTTGACGCCGGAGGCGGGAAGGTTGGCGGTATCGGTGGGTTTGCCGTCGCTGCCGGTCTGGGCAGGCGCGGTCACGGCGGCTGGGGTGTCGGCGGCCGGCTTGGCGTTGATGTAATGATTGACGATGTAGGCCCCGATGATCGTCGCGAGCACCGAGGGGAAAATATCCATCGAAATTTTTGCGAGGTATTTCAGCATTCCGACCACACTCCCCGCGCGACCTGATGCGGGAACTTTAGGGCATTGTGAGGGATCAACTGCGACGGATCGATGGCAAACAGGGGCGCGACCCTAGCGTTTCAGCTCAATTTCAAGGAACACGATCTCAGTTGAGGTTTCGTTAAGTACGTCATGCTGGACGCCGGCCTTGCGGAAATAGGATTTCCCGGCGGCAAGCTGCGCCTTGGACCTTTCGCCATTGGGCGCGACGATGGTCATCTCGCCGGCGGCGACCGGAACGATCACATAGTCCATGCCATGGGTGTGATGGCCGGTGGCGCTGCCGGGGGCAAGCCGCCATTCGGTCACCCGGACCTCTTCGTTGTCGACCTGAACCTCGGACTTGGCGGCAAGCACCGGGAGCTCCTTCTAGGGTACGAAAACCATGAACACGTAGACGGCAAATACCACCATATGCACCAGGCCGAACAGGACATTGGTCCTGCCCGTGCCGAAGGTCAGCATGCTCAGGAAGAAGGTCAGCAGCAGGAGCACGCTGCCCTGGGCGCCGAGGCCGAGCTCAAGCTCCTTGTCGAGCGCGTAAGTGGCGACCCCGACGGCAGGAATGGTCAGGCCGATGGTCGCCAGCGACGATCCCAGAGCGAGGTTGATGCTCTTCTGGAGGTCGTTCTGGCGGGCCGCCGAGACGGCCGCGACGCCTTCCGGCATCAGGATCAGAAGCGCGACCAGAAGCCCGGCAAAGGCCGGCGGCGCGCCGATCTTGGCCGCGACGGCGTCGACCACCAGCGAGAATTTCTTGGAGAGCAGCACGACCGCCAGCAGCGCGATCAGCAGCAGCACGACGCTGAGCACCAGCATCCTGCCCGACAGATGCACCTCGCCGCTGCCGGCGTACGCCCGCTCGTGGACGAAGTAATCCTTGTGCAGGACCGTCTGGGTGTAGAGAAACACCGCATAGAGCGCCAGCGTGACCACGTCGACGAAGCCGAGCTGGACCGCCGAATAGACCGGCCCCGGCGTGGTGGTGGTGTAGTTCGGCAGGATCAGCGTGATGGTCGCGAGCGCGAACAGCACGCTGAGATAGACGTTGGCGCCGGAGAGCTGAAAACCCTGCTCGCGATAGCGCAGGCCGCCGATGAAGATGCAGAGCCCGACGAGGCCGTTGCAGACGATCATGACCACGGCGAACACGGTGTCGCGCGCCAGTGCCGGGGCAGGCTTGTCGCCCAGCATGATCGTGGTGATCAGCGCGACCTCGATGATGGTCACCGAGAGCGTCAGCACCAGCGTGCCGTAGGGTTCGCCGACCCGCTCCGCGATCACCTCGGCATGATGAACCGCCGCGAACACCGTGCCGAACAGGATGACCAGAAGGACGACGGTGAAGAGAAGACCGCCAAACGACAGCGTGAAGACGTAATCCGTGGCGCTGACGGCTGCGAACAACAGCAGGGCCAGCGCCGGAAAGACCCAGGCCGACCGGGGCATCGGATCATGCGCGCTCATCATCGGCTCCAACTACGAAAGCGAGCAATAGCAAATCGGCCGGCGGATTCAATGCCAGTGCAGGATCGGTGCGACCGGCAGGAACGTCAGCAACAGGAACAGCGGGATCAGCACGGCGCCGGCGCGCAGGAGATAACCGAAGAAGCTCGGCATCGCGACGCCGTTCTCGCGGGCGATGCTGCTCACCATGAAGTTCGGCGCGTTGCCGATATAGGTGAGTGCTCCCATGTAGACCGCTCCCATGGAGATCGAGGCGAGCGTGCCCGAGAGCTGATGCATCAGCACCTGCGGA
This sequence comes from Bradyrhizobium sp. NBAIM01, assembly GCF_020194115.1. Taxonomy (NCBI): domain Bacteria; kingdom Pseudomonadati; phylum Pseudomonadota; class Alphaproteobacteria; order Hyphomicrobiales; family Nitrobacteraceae; genus Bradyrhizobium; species Bradyrhizobium sp. NBAIM01. The sequence goes on from NZ_JADYVU010000002.1 coordinate 61,205, forward strand.
TTGCCGCCGGCGAGCTCGAAGAACAGCAGATAGGTCGGCGCATTGTCGAGGAACGCGGACATCAGGCCGGTGAACCAGAAATAAACGACCTCGCGCGGCGCGCCATCCGGCGCCGTCACCGCCGACAGCAGCCAGGCGAACGCGCCGTGATGGCCGGCATTGAGCATGGCAATGACCGGGATGATGGCGACGAAGATGCCCGCGAACAGTTTTGCGACCTCGCGGATCGGCTCCCAGGTGAAGCCGTTGGCCTGCCTGTGCTCGTCGGGCGTCAGCCACACCGACAGCGCCGCGATGGCCAGCAGCGCCAGGTTGCGCGCGACGTCCTCCAGCTCCAGCTTGGTACCGAAAATGTCGAAGGCAATGTCGGGCCTCCACATCGCCGAAGCGAGAAGGCTGGCGACGATGGCTGCGATCAGCACCAGATTGACGAGGCCGCGGATGCGCAACGGCTCTCCCCGGCCTGTGTCGGCGGGCGGCGGCTCACTGCGAAAGCGCCAGACGTCGACGACGGCGAAGATCGCGAGCAGCAGGACGGCGACGAGTGCGGTCTGCAACCAGATGGTCCGCGTGGTCCAGAAGAAGTCAACGCCATGCAGGAAGCCGACGAACAGCGGGGGATCGCCGAGCGGGCTCAGCGCGCCGCCGACATTGGCCACCAGGATGATGAAGAAGATGACGACATGGGTGTTGTGGCGCCGCTGCCGGTTAGCGCGGATCAAGGGGCGGATCAGGATCATCGCGGCACCCGTGGTCCCGACGATGCTCGCCCCCAGCGTGCCGAGCGCGAGGATGCCGACATTCGCCGCCGGCGTGCCCTTGATGTCGCCGGTGATGAGGATGCCGCCGGCCACGACATAGAGAGCGAACAGCAGCACGATGAAGCCGAGATATTCGGCGAGCATGGCATGGACCAGCGCCGCCAAGGTCGCCGCGCCGCCGGCAAAGACGACGAGCGCGGCGAGCGCCAGCAGCGACCAGGCAGCGGTGATCTTGCCGTAATGGTGATGCCAGATCTTCGGCAACAGCAGCGGCCCCATTGCAATCGACAGCAACAAGCCGGCAAAGGGCAGCGCATAGGGCCAGCGCATCGCCGCACCATCGAGGCCGGTCGCGGCAAGCGCATTCTGCGGCAGAAGCGTCAAGCAGGAGACGGCGAGCGCGGGGATGTAACGTTGAGCCAAGCCGTCAGCCGCCAATGAAGCCTCTCGCCGTTTCGATCGCGCCATATTGATCGAGATCGTCGTGCCCGCCGCCCTCGATGCGAACGAACCGCTTGGGCTCGCGGGCGAGCGCGAACAGACGCTCTCCGAAGACGATCGAAATGACAAGGTCATTGGTGCCATGCATGATGAGCAGCGGCACCGTGACGCGCGACATGCGCTGGTCCGAATGGAAAGGGTCGCGCATCAGAAGGCGGACCGGAACGAACCGGAACGATGACGCCGCAATGTCGGCTGTCGACGTATAGGGCGCCTCCAGGATGAGTTTTCCAACGCGATGCTCCGAGGCGAGCGCGACCGCGACGCCCGTCCCGAGCGAAAAGCCCCAGGCGACGATTCGTTCCGCCGCATAGCGCGCGGTGGTGAACGCGTAGGCGGCTGCAGCGTCGCGCAGCAGGCCCTGCTCGCTCGGCATCCCGCTCGAGCCGCCATAGCCGCGATAGGACAGCGCAACGAGGCCGGTGCCGTCGGCAGTCATCGCCTTGAAACGGCCGACGCGGCCGGCGAGAAAATCGCCATTGCCGTGGAAGTAGAGGATCACGGAACGACCGGGCTTGGCCGGCACGTGCCAGACGATGACCTGCTCGCCATCAGACGTGGTCAGGACATGCTCTTGCGCCTCGGGAAGGCCCGCAGCATCGGGTGCGGTGCGGCCGGCGGGCGGGATCGGAAACAGCATCTCGCGCTGGCGGACGTACAGCACGAGGAGACCGGCGCAATAGACGGTCAGGAGCACGATGGCGATCCACTTGACAATGCTCATCATTGCGCGGCCGCTCCCTCGCTTGAGACTAGGGCTTGCGACGGCTCCGCAGCAATTTCATGACGTCGGTCGCAGGCTCGCCGGAACGTCGCGGCAGCTGCACGCCGCCTTGTGGGCAGCGTGCCAGGCGACACGCTGCTCGCGCACGCCTTGGGCGGCATGCGATCGGACTGGTGCCATTCCTAATTGATGGCCACGGTCCCTCCCCCGTCACATCGCCTTGACGATGTTCTCGGTGACCTTCTTGGCGTCGCCGAGCAGCATCATGGTGTTGTCGCGGTAGAACAGCGGATTGTCGATACCGGCATAGCCCGACGCCAGCGAGCGCTTGATGAACATCACCGTGCCGGCCTTCCAGACCTGGAGCACCGGCATGCCGTAGATCGGCGAAGTCTTGTCCTCTTCGGCCGCCGGGTTGGTGACGTCGTTGGCGCCGATCACGAAGGCAATGTCGGCCTGCGCGAATTCGGAGTTGATGTCCTCGAGCTCGAACACCTCGTCATAGGGCACGTTGGCTTCGGCCAGCAGCACGTTCATGTGGCCGGGCATGCGGCCGGCGACCGGGTGAATGGCGTATTTCACCTCGACGCCTTCCTTCTTGAGCATGTCCGCCATCTCGCGCAGCGCGTGCTGGGCCTGCGCCACCGCCATGCCGTAGCCGGGCACGATGATGACCTTGGAGGCGTTCTTCATGATGAAGGCCGCATCGTCCGCCGAGCCGAGCTTGGCGGGCTTCTGCTCGCCCGTGGCGCCGCCGGCCGCCGCGGTCTCACCGCCGAAGCCGCCGAGGATGACCGAGATGAAGGACCGGTTCATCGCGTGGCACATGATGTAGGACAGGATCGCGCCCGAGGAACCGACCAGCGCGCCGGTGATGATCAGCGCGGAATTGCCGAGCGTGAAGCCGATGCCCGCGGCGGCCCAGCCGGAATAGGAGTTCAGCATCGAGATCACGACCGGCATGTCGGCGCCGCCGATCGGGATGATCATGAGCACGCCGAGCGCCAGCGCGATGATGGTGATCATCCAGAAGTCGAACGCGCCGCCGGTGAGGACGAGACGGACGATGAAGAACACCAGCGCCACGGCCAGCGCGATGTTGATGATGTGGCGGAACGGCAGGATGATCGGCGCGCCGCTCATGCGCGCGGACAGCTTCAGGAAGGCGATCACCGAGCCGGTGAAGGTCAGCGCGCCGATGGCGACACCGAGCGACATTTCGACCAGACTTGATGCATGAATGGCGCCAGGCTTGCCGATGTCGAAGGCCTCAGGCGCGTAGAACGCGCCGGCAGCGACCAGCACCGCGGCCATGCCGACCAGCGAGTGGAAGGCGGCGACCAGTTCCGGCATCGAGGTCATCGGCACGCGGCGGGCGATCACCGCGCCGATGCCGCCGCCGATCGCGACCGCGAGGATCACGAGGACCCAGGCCACGCCATCCGCCGGCGGATGGCTCGCCAGCGTGGTGGCGACCGCGATCGCCATGCCGATCATGCCGAACAGATTGCCCTGGCGCGAGGTTGCCGGGCTCGACAGCCCGCGCAGCGACAGGATGAACAGCACCCCCGCCACGAGATACAAGAATGCAGAGAGATTGGCGCTCATCTCAGGTCCCCATTGATCCCTTCAGCCCGAGGTGGCCGCTTACTTCGACTTCTTCTTGTACATCGCCAGCATGCGCTGGGTGACAAGGAAGCCGCCGAAAATGTTCACGCAGGCGAAGACGAGCGCGACGAAGCCGAAGCCGCGCGCCCAGCCCGAGCCGCTCGAAACCATGCCGACGCCGACCGCGAGCAGCGCGCCGACCACGATCACCGAGGAGATCGCGTTGGTCACGCTCATCAGCGGCGTGTGCAGCGCGGGCGTCACCGACCACACCACGAAATAGCCGACGAAGACGGCGAGGACGAAGATCGACAGCCGGAAGATGAAGGGGTCGACGACCTGTGCAGCGTGCTCCATGGCAATCTCTCCTTAAGCTTTCGGCTGGAAGTTCGGGTGGATCACGGCGCCGTCCTTCGTCAGCGCGGTAGCCTTGACGAGTTCGTCGTCCCAGTTGACGGCGAGCTTCTTCTCTTTCTTGTCGACCATGGTCTCGATGAAGGAGAACAGGTTGCGCGCGTAGAGGCTGGAGGCCGAGGCCGCAACGCGACCCGCAACGTTGGTGTAGCCGACGATCTTGATGCCATCGAGGTCGACGACTTCGCCGGCCTTGGCGCCCTCGACATTGCCGCCGCGTTCGACGGCGAGATCGACCAGCACCGAACCGGGCTTCATCGACTTGACCATGTCGGCACTGACGAGCTTCGGCGCCGGGCGGCCCGGAATCAGCGCGGTGGTGATGACGATGTCCTGCTTCTTGATGTGCTCGGCGGTGAGCGCGGCCTGCTTGGCCTGGTATTCTTTCGACATTTCCTTGGCGTAGCCGCCGGCGGTCTGCGCGTTCTTGAACTCCTCGTCCTCGACGGCGAGGAATTTCGCGCCGAGGGATTCCACCTGCTCCTTGGTGGCGGGCCGCACGTCGGTCGCGGTCACGACGGCGCCGAGACGGCGCGCGGTCGCGATCGCCTGGAGGCCGGCGACGCCGACGCCCATCACGAACACCTTTGCGGCAGGCACGGTGCCGGCTGCGGTCATCATCATCGGAAAGGCGCGGCCGAAGGCTTCGGCGCCCTCGATCACGGCGCGGTAGCCGGCGAGGTTGGCCTGCGAGGACAGCACGTCCATCACCTGCGCTCGGGTGATGCGCGGCATCAATTCCATCGCGAAGGCGGCGATGCCGGCATCGGCCATCGTCTTCAGCGCGGCATCGTTGCCGTAGGGGTCCATGATGGCGATGACGAGGGCGCCGCGCTTGTACTGCGCCAGCTCGGATGCCTCAGGGCGCTTCACCTTGATGATGATGTCGGCGTCCTTGAGCGCGTCAGCGCTGACGGTGGCGCCGACCGCGGTGAATTCGGAATCCGGCAGGCCCGATTTGATGCCGGCACCCGGCTCGACGGCGATCTCGGCGCCCAACGCCTTGAACTTCTTCACCGTATCAGGCGAAGCGGCGACCCGCGGCTCCGACGGATCTATTTCTTTGGCAACGGCGATCTTCATAGGCCCTCCGGCGACGCGGACAAAAACGCGCACGCGAACTTAGCGTTACTCCCGCAACGTTTGGATACCGGTTTTGAAACCGGCTTGTATGCAAATTTAATGAGCAGCCGCCGGCGTTGGCGGATGCAGCCGACGATGGATCAGGTCAGAAAGACCGCCATCAGGATCACGATGAGCGCGACCGAGACCGTGCCGTACTTCACCAGCTTGATGAAGCCCTCATAGGTCTGCTCGTGGGCAACGTAGTCGTTGCCGTCGGCGGTGGTGTACGCCACTTCGCTATGGTCAGCCATGGAATGTCCCCAGTCGAACGTCGAATTCTCGGGCTGGGATACCTGAAAGATTTAGACAGGGCAACGGCACCGAGGCGGGGTTTTCCCGCAAATCGGGTCATTTGGAATTCCAATTGTCCCGGATCCATCGCGTCAGACTCTCCTCACTGACTTCGCCGGCGGCGAGGGAGAGGATGATCGTTGTCGCTTCCGCGGGATCGGGGCTGAAAGCTACGCCGTTCTTGTGAAGAAAAGCCATCATGGCCATGAAGGCAATGCGCTTGTTTCCGTCGACGAATGCATGATTTTTCGCGAGGCCGAACGCATAGGCTGCAGCGAGTTCGTCCAACGGCGCCTGTTCGTAGCGCCATTTATTGATCGGGCGCTCCAGCGCCGAGCGCAGCATGCCTTCGTCGCGCAAGCCCGGCGCACCGCCGAAGCGCCGGAGCTGTCGACCATGAATTGCGACAGCCTGCTCGTAAGTGACCCAGAGCGGCTCCTGAGGATCGCTCATGCGCATCGCCAGCTATTTTGCGAGCGCAGCGAGCGTGTCGCGATACTTATCCATGATCTCGTCGGCGATCTCCATCGTCCGCTCGAAATCGGGGTCGTAGGGCAGCAGCTGAAAACCACCACCAGGCAATTCCACCACATGCAATTGCTGGCCGCGCTTGAGATCGAGGCGCTGCATCAGCTCGCGTGGCAACAGCAAACCATCCGAATTGCCGATCTTCTTGATCTCAATTTTCATGGCTGACCTCCGGCGCGTTATACACTTGTATAACACAACCAACGAGTCGGTTCAACGGCTGTTTTACGGAGGGCGAATGCGTCAGCCCATCGCCTCCAGCTCGTCGATCATTCCGGCGATGACGCTGAGCCCGCCGTCCCAGAATTTCGGGTCCTTCGCATCTAACCCGAATGGCCGCAGCAGCTCGGAATAGTGCTTGGTGCCGCCGGCGGCGAGCATGTCGAGATAGCGCTCGGCGAAACCCTCGGCCGCGTTTTCGTAGACGGCGTAGAGCGAGTTCACGAGACAGTCGCCGAACGCGTAGGCGTAGACGTAAAACGGCGAGTGGATGAAGTGCGGGATGTACATCCAGTAGTTCTCGTAGCCCGCCTTGATCTCGATCGCCGGCCCCAGGCTCTCGCCCTGCACCGACAGCCAGATCTCGCCGAGCCGCGTCGCGGTGAGCTCGCCGTTCTTGCGCTCGGTGTGGACCGCGCGCTCGAAGGAGTAGAACGCGATCTGCCGCACCACGGTGTTGATCATGTCCTCGACCTTGCCGGCGAGCAGCGCCTGGCGCTGCTTCGCGCTCTTGGTCTGGGCCAGCAGCCGCTTGAAGGTGAGCATTTCGCCGAACACGCTCGCGGTCTCCGCCAGGGTCAGCGGCGTCGGCGCCATCAGCGCGCCGTTCTTTGCCGCGAGCACCTGATGGACGCCATGGCCGAGCTCATGCGCGAGCGTCATCACGTCGCGCGGCTTGCCCTGGTAGTTCATGAGAACGTAAGGGTGCGCTGACGGCGTGGTCGGATGCGAGAACGCCCCGGGCACCTTGCCCGGCCGGACCGGCGCGTCGATCCAGCGGTCGGTGAAGAAGCGCTCGGCGATATCGGCCATTTTGGGCGAGAAGCCGCGATAGGCCGTCAGCACCATGCTGCGCGCCTCCGGCCAGGCGATGACATCGGTCGCCGCGAAAGGCAGCGGCGCGTTGCGGTCCCAATAGGCCAGCCGCTTCTTGCCGAACCATTTCGCTTTCAGCGCATAATAGCGATGCGACAGTTTCGGATAGGCTGCGCGCACCGAGGCGACCAGCGCATCGACGACCTCGCGCTCGACACGATTGTTCAGATGGCGGGAATCGGCCACGTCCTTGAAGCCGCGCCAGCGGTCGGAGATGTCCTTGTCCTTGGCGAGCGTGTTGGTGATCAGCGCAAAGGTGCGCTCATTGGCCTTGAAGGTCTTCGCCAGTGCCTCCGCCGCGCTCTTGCGCTTGGCGCCGTCGCGATCCTGCAGCAGATTCAGCGTCGGCTCGATCGCGAGCTCCTTGGCGCCGACCTTGAAGCGGAGGCTGGAGATGGTCTGATCGAACAGCCGGTTGAAGGCTGAATAGCCGGTCTGCGCCTTCTCCAGGAAAAGCTGCTCCAGCTTGTCGTCGAGCTGGTACGGCTTCTCCTTGCGCAGATCCTCGATCCAGGGACCGTAGTGCGCGAGCTCGGCGGCCTGCATCGCGCGATTCAAAATATCGTCATCGATCCGATTGAGCTCGAGCGCGAAGAACAACAGATGCGTGGACGCCGCCGTCAGCCGCTCGGACACGTCGCCGTAAAACTTTGAAATCGCAGGGTCCACACTGTCGCCGGCATGGACGAGCCCGGCATAGGAGCCGAGACGGCCGGCGAGATCGTCGATCGCCTCATAGCGTCGCACCGCCTCGGCGAGCCACTTTCCGCCATCTTCGTTTGCTGTCCCTGTCGCCAGCTTGCCCCTGTAGTCCGTCTCGAAGGCGACGCAGTCGGCATCCATTCTCTCGAGGTCGCGCGCCACCTCCGGCGCCTCGATCCCGGAATAGAGGTCGGCCAGGTTCCACTCCGGAAGCTTGCCGGTCTTGCTCGCAGCTTTGGAGGGTGCAGCTTTGGAGGGCCTTGCCTTGGGGGCGGATTTTTTGGTGCTTGGCTTGCGGAGAGCGGGCTTGCCGGGAGCGGACTTCTTGAGAGCGGACTTGTTCAAGGCAGATTTGTTCAAGGCGGACTTGGAGCGCGAATTCATTGTGTGGGAAACCTGTGTTCAACAATCGCGGCGGCAGGCGGGGGCATCAAGGTTTAAGCGTGCGTTAATCGGCTTCGGCCAGAGTGCCCCGATTCGAGACAGATAGTAGTAGCGTGCGGGGAACACCATGGCTGCCAGTATTTTGATCGCCGACGACGACGCTGTAGCCCGCCGGCTGGTCGAGAACATGGTGCAGAAATGCGGCTATGAGACGGTCGTCGTGGACTCCGGTGACGCCGCAATTGCCGCCCTCACTGCCCCCGACGGACCGGCCATCGACGCCGTCATCCTCGACCTCGTCATGCCCGGCCTCGACGGCATGGGCGTATTGGCGAAGATCCGCGAAGCCGGCCTGAGCGTCCCCGTCATCGTGCAGACCGCTCATGGCGGTATCGACAACGTGATCTCCGCGATGCGCGCGGGCGCGGCCGATTTCGTCGTCAAGCCGGTCGGCGTCGAGCGGCTCCAGGTCTCGCTTCGCAACGCGCTCAACACGTCCGCGCTCAAGGGGGAATTGCAGCGCATCCGTCACAGCCGCGAAGGACGGCTCACCTTCTCCGACATCATCACCCGCTCCGAAGCGATGACGGGCGTGATGCGCGCCGCCCAGAAGGCGGCAAACTCCGCGATCCCCGTGCTGATCGAGGGCGAGTCCGGCGTCGGCAAGGAGATGTTCGCGCGCGCCATCCATGGCAGCGGCGAGCGCAAGGCCAAGCCGTTCGTTGCGGTCAATTGCGGCGCAATTCCCGACAACCTCGTCGAGTCCATCCTGTTCGGCCATGAGAAGGGCGCCTTCACCGGGGCCACCGAGCGGCACACGGGCAAGTTCGTCGAGGCTCATGGCGGCACGCTGTTTCTGGACGAGGTCAGCGAGCTGCCGCTGACGGCGCAGGTAAAGCTGCTGCGTGCGCTCCAGGAGGGCGCCGTGGAATCGGTCGGCGGCCGCAAGCCGCTCAAGGTCGACGTCCGCATCATCTCGGCCACCAATCGCAAGCTGCTGGAGCGGGTGAAGCAGGGACAATTCCGGGAAGACCTGTTCTACCGGCTGCACGTGCTGCCGCTGACGATCCCCTCGCTGCGCGCGCGGCGTGAGGATATCCCGCACCTGCTCAGGCATTTCATCGCGCGCTTTGCCGCCGAGGAGAGCCGCCCGATCACCGGGATCAGCGGCGAGGCGGTGGCCCATCTTGCCCAGCTCGACTGGCCCGGCAACATCCGCCAGCTCGAGAACGCGGTCTATCGCGCCGTGGTGATGAGCGACGGGGACCAGCTTGGTCTCGGCGACTTCCCCCTGCTCGCCTCGCAGGCGCATCCCGTCACGGATATTCCGACCGCTCCGTTGCTGCTCGAGCCGGCGGCGACGCCCTCCGTAGTGTCGGGTAATGAAATACCAATCGCCCCGCTCCCCGCGGTGGGAACGCTGTCTATGCTCACTGCGACCGGCGATGTCCGCCCGCTGGAGGACATGGAGAGCGAGATCATCCGTTTCGCCATCTCGCATTATCGCGGCCAGATGTCCGAAGTGGCTCGCCGACTCAAAATCGGCCGCTCGACGCTCTACCGCAAACTCGACGAGGCCGGGGTTCCCGGGCATGGCGGCAAAAGCGGCGAGGAGACGCATTGAGCCCAGTGCGAACGAAGCTTCGCACGGCGGTGCGAGATCGCTCTAAGCCGTTCGCGTGACGACGGAATTCGTCTGCGATTTGAACCGTGACTTGGAAGTGACAGACAGAGGGAAAAGCGCGTGGCAGAAGCGTACAATCCGTTGCCAAGAGGCTCCCTTGAAGTCAGTTTGTCGTGAGTTGCCCCGGGCAGCGCTGGCCGCAAAATCGGGGCCTGTATATCGTCTGCGTCAGAATCGTTGCGTGCAGGCGTGCAACTTTCGAGAGGCCGGCGCGGTTTAGCCGAAACATCAATAAGCGATAACGAGCTGTTCCATGAAGGAACAGTTCACCCGAGGGGTGCGACACAATGCGTGACTGTTTGAACCACCGTGTGGGCTTTGACCGTGTCTTGATGACGGTCGCGGCGACCTTCCTCACGGTGTCGGCCAGCTCGGCCCTGGCGCAGGATCTGCCGCGCAGCAGCGCCGCGGAACTCGCGATCGAAGCCGCGATCCCGCGCCCCGAACCGGCAAACGTCCCGCCCCCGACTGCAGCCGACATCAAGCTCGACACCACCGCCACGGTGCAGGATTCCACGAAGGACGTCGCAAGGGATTCCGCCAAGGTGAACGTCGCGCCCACGGCGGACAAGGTGGAGACCAAGCCCTCCGACGTTGCCACCACACCCGCGCCGGAAGCGCCGAAGAGCGAGACTGCGAAAACCGAGCCGGCCAAGGCCGACACCGCAACGGCCACGCCGGCGGCTCCCGCAGCACCGGCCGCCGAACCGGTGAAGGCCGCAAGCAACGTGCCCACCGCCGACCAACCGGTCGCCGACAAGCTCAAGGACATCATCGGCGCTAAGACCTCGCGCCATTTCGACCGCAAGAACGAGCGTGCAGCGATTGAGAAGTTCTATGGCGCGCGCGACTTCGCGCCGGTCTGGACGCAAGGCGGCAACCTGACTGCTGCGGCCAAGGGCGTGATCGCACGGCTCAAGGACGCGGCGTCCGACGGTCTCAATCCCGCCGACTATCCGGTGCCGGATTTCGCCGCCACGACCCCCGATGCGCTGGCGGATGCCGAGCTCAAGCTCACCGCCAGCATGTTCGACTATGCCCGCCACGCCCAGAGCGGCCGCATGCATTGGTCGCAGGCCGGCGGCGACATTCTCTATCCCGAGCATCCGGTCGATCCCGGCGAAGTGCTCGCCAAGGTCACGACGGCGGCGGACGCCTCCGCGGCGCTCGAGAGTTACAACCCGCCGCACAAGCTCTACAAGGAGCTGAAGGCCAAGCTCGCCGAGCTGCGCGGCCAGGGCAGCGGTCCGGTGATCGAGATCGCCGACGGCCCTGCGCTGAAATACACCCCTGCCGGCAAGAAGCAGGCTGAGATCGTCGTGGAAGATCCGCGCGTGCCGCAACTGCGCGCCAAGCTCGGCCTCGCCGAGAATGCCAGCGACACCCGCTACGACGCTGCGGTCGCCGAAGCCGTGCGCAAGTTCCAGACCGGCGCCGAGCTGAAGCCGACCGGCATCCTAGACGACAAGACGGTCAAGGCGCTCAACACCCCCAAGCGCGACAAGCAGATCGACGTGGTGCTGGTGAACATGGAGCGCTGGCGCTGGCTGCCGCGCGATCTCGGCGCGCCGGCGCTGGGTGACGCCTATGTCATCCTCAACATTCCCGATTTCACTTTGAAAGTGATGCAACGCGGCCAGCAGGTCTGGACCACACGCGTCGTCACCGGCAAGCCGGGCAAGCAAGCCACCCCGCTCCTCACCGAGACGATGAAGTACATCACGGTGAACCCGACCTGGAATGTGCCGCCATCCATCGTTTACAACGAGTACCTGCCGGCATTGCAGCAGGACCCGACCGTGCTTCAACGCATGGGCCTGAGGCTTGAGCAAAACCGCGACGGCTCGGTGCACATTTCGCAGCCGCCGGGCGAAGCCAACGCGCTCGGCCGCATCCGCTTCAACTTCCCGAACAAGTTCCTCGTCTATCAACACGACACGCCGGACAAGCATTTGTTCGCCAAGGAAGAGCGCGCCTTCAGCCATGGCTGCATGCGCGTGCAGAATCCGGATCAGTACGCCTCCGTTCTGCTCAACATCGTCATGCCGAACGAGAAGTACACGCCGGAGCGCATCCGCAGCATGTACGGCAAAAGCGAGATCGACCTGAAATTCCCGACCCCAATCCCGGTCAACATCACCTATCAGACCGCGTTCGTGGATGAGGCCGGCAAGCTGCAGTTCCGCAAGGACGTCTATGGCCGCGACGCGGCCATGATCAACGTCCTGAAGAACAACCGCGGCAAGGACCTCGAGGCCGTCGTGGCGCATTCCCAGCCGAGCTATTCGCGTCCGGCAACGACGCTGCCCTCCGGAGTGGCCGTGGCCAACAACGGCAGCGGCTTCGGCTCGTCCGGGCCGAACTTCTTCGAGCGGCTGTTCGGGGCGCCCACCCAGGCCGTGCCGCCGGCACCGGTCGGCCGCCGTCCGCAACAGCAGCGGGTGTTTACCCGCTGACGCCCGTCCCGCACTCGTTTTCCTGAAATTCTGCAAGGAAATCAGCGACCCCGTCCCCAGGATGGGGTCGTTGACGTTAACCATGCTGCGACCTGCGATGGGGCGGCGGGCGTTTTTTTGCCACAGTCAACCGCTTAGGATCGTAATCTGACTTGGTTTGGGGGCGAGAAGGTCAACCTCAAATTAACCTTCTCGCTTTAAGAAAGCGTTCATCCTCTTTCGCGCTGCTAACGGGGTTGGCGGGAGAGTCCATTTGAACGCTCGTCGACTGGGTGGGCTCATACGTGCTGACTGGTCTCGCACGCCAATTCGTTGTGCTGTCGTTGTCCCATGCGGGCGTGAAGGCCGGATCCCGGATCGGCCTTGCGGCTGCATTGCTGCTTGCGGCCGCCGGTTCGGTTCATGACGCCGCCGCTCTGAACGAGACCAAGACGCTCTCGTTCCACCACACCCATTCCGGCGAAGACCTCACCGTCACCTTCAAGCGCGACGGGCGCTACGACGAGGCGGCGCTGAAGCAGCTCAACCATTTCCTGCGCGACTGGCGCAGCCAGGAGCAGACGGTCATGGACCGTCGCCTGTTCGACATCCTCTGGGAAGTCTATCGGGACGTCGACGGCAAGCAGCCGATCCAGATCATCTCCTCCTATCGCTCCCCCGCCACCAACGCCATGCTCCGCCGCCGCTCCTCCGGCGTGGCGCGCGCCAGCCAGCACATGCTGGGACATGCGATAGACTTCTACATCCCCGGCGTGCCGCTGGAGCAGATCCGCTTCGCCGGCCTGCGTCTGCAGCGCGGCGGCGTCGGCTTCTATCCCACCTCCGGCTCGCCTTTCGTGCACCTCGACACCGGCAGCGTTCGGCACTGGCCGCGCATGACGCATGACCAGCTCGCCCGCGTGTTCCCGGACGGCAAGACGGTGCATCTGCCGACCGATGGCGTGCCGCTGAAGAACTATGAGCTCGCCAAGGCCGAGATCGAGCGGCGCGGCAGCGGCGATGATGCCGGCAGCAAGCCGAATTTCTTCGCAGCCTTGTTCAGGAGCAAGCCGGCAGCTCCGGCCGCCAGCGACGAGGATGACGAGGGCGCGCCCGCCCCGGCCGCGAAGCCGGCGGCACCGACCGTCGTCGCAGCCGCCGCCAAGCCCGCCGAGCCGGTGCCGACGCCGCGCGCCAAGCCGCAGATCGCCGCCGCGATCCAGCTCGCGTCGGCCGATGCGCAGATCGTCGCGCCGCCCAAGCCGAAGCCCGCGCCCGTGGCTGACAAGCCCGCTTCCGGCAAGCCTGTTGACGGAAAGCCGGAGACCCCGGCCGACATCATCAATGCGCGCGGCTTCTGGGATGACGTTCCGGCCACGCCGCAGCAGGCGACGCCGGCGCAGGTCGCCGCGCTGAAGGCGCGCCAGGCGCTGGCCGCGGCCACCGATCCGCAACCGACCGCGAGCGTGTCCAACGCGGCCCTGCAAGCCCTGGCTTACGCGCCGGCGGCGTCCCCGGTCGACCGCGGCAATGTCGTCGCCGCCTCGGCGCCGATCCCGCGCACCACCCGCCCCCGCAGCTTGGCTCAGGCGCCGGAGATCAACAGCGTGGTCGGCAAGAGCGTCGACGGCAGGGTCGCAACCGCGACCCGCCTGTCTGCGGCCAAGGGCGAGAGCATCTGGCTCAAGATCGTGATGCTGTCGCCGAGCGCCAGCCACGCGATGTCGGTGACGCTGATGGGCGAGCTCGATACCGCGGCGCTGCGCGGCTATTTCGTCAAGCCGCGCTCCGTGATCGCGATGGGCTTCTCCGACGACCCGATGCAGGGCCTGTCCTGCGACATTTTCTCGGGCAGCGCGACCGCAAAGCTCGAGACGACGTCGTTCGTCGTGCGCACCGCCGCGCTGCGCTGAGTCCTCTGTACCAGCAAAGCTCTCTCTGTTCGTCCTTGCCCGGGGTTGATCAAGCCGGCAAGCCGGCCGCGATGAGGCCGGCCTCGTGACGCTGCCGGTCGGGCTCGCGCTTATAGTGCAGCGTCGCAAGATAAGCTGCCACCGAGAATCCCGGTTCGCGCTTCAAGACCTCGGCGGCGTGAGCGCCGGCCGCGATCGCGTTCTTCATCTGCGCGAATGTCGCCGCCAGGAACGCATGATGGGTATAGTCGGGGCGCGTGATCCTTGAAAACGCCTCGGCGGCCTCGGCGTATTTCTCCGCGCAATAATAGGCGCGGCCCAGATGGCTCCAGAAGCGCTCGGGATGATAGGGGTTGAGACGCATCGCTTTCCTGATCCAGTCGATGCCTTCCTCCGGCAGGCCCAGCCAGGTCAGAAGCTCTCCCTGTTGCACGACGACGAGGTCGTAGTTGGGATTGAGGGCGAGTGCACGCTCCTGGTGATAGGTGGCCTTTTCGTAGTCGTGTCGCGTCAGATTCAGCGCGGCGAGAATTCGGTGCACGTCCGCGTCGTTGTCGTCGAGCGCCAACGCAATTTCCAGCTCCGAAGCAACCTGCTCGAAGGTCGCCTCGCGGTCGGCGCACCAGCCATAGATCCAGCACTGACCGAGCACGCATGCCTTCCAGGCATGAGCGTGGGCATAGTTCGGATCCATCGCCAGCGCGCGGTTGAGCAGCGTCTGCGCCTGAGCGTTGTCGTCGCGGGTTGACCGATGATGCAGGAGCTTTGCAGCCAGCACGCATTCGTAAGCGGGCATGTTGTCGGTCGGCTTGCGCTTGGTGCGGTCGTGCGTTGCGGCTTCTACTCGCCCCGGCAACGTCGCCACGATCGCGCGGGTCATCTCGTCCTGGATGGCGAAGATATCCCGGAGCTCGCGGTCGTAACGTTCGGCCCAGATATGGCGGTCGGTCTCTGCATCGATCAGCTGCACGGTGACGCGGACGCGCTCGCCGGCCTTGCGAACGCTGCCCTCGATGACATAGTCGACTCCGAACTCACGGCCGATGTCCTGGACCTTTACGGCCTTTCCCTTGTAGACGAACGTCGAGTTGCGGGAGATGACGAGCAGGTCGTGGAAGCGCGAAAGCTCGGTGATGATGTCCTCGGTGAGACCGTCAGCGAAGAACTCCTGCTCCGGATCGCCGCTCATATTGGCGAACGGCAGCACGGCGATGGACGGCTTCTTCGAAACACCCGGCGGCGTCAGAGCACGATTGGACCCGTCAGGCAGGCTTGCGGGCCCCTCCGCCAGCCGAATGCGGAAGATGCGGATTGGACGGGCGATGTTCTTGACGCTCTGTTCACCGAGATCGTCGAACTGAACGCCGTCGAGCCGGTCGCCGACCTGATCGCGCACCGCGCCGGAGACGCAGATTCCTCCGGGCTCGGCCAGCGTCTCCAGCCGCGCCGCGACGTTGACGCCATCGCCGAATATGTCGTTCTGATCGACGATGACGTCGCCGAGATTGATGCCGATGCGGAATTGGATCCACCGCGGCGGCGGGACGTCGGCATTGCGCCGCGCCATGCGGCGCTGAACCTCGGCCGCACATAGCACGGCATCGACGACGCTGTGGAATTCCGCGAGCATGCCGTCGCCGGTCGTCTTGATGATACGGCCGCGATTCTTGGCAATGGCAGGATCGATGAGCTCGACACGATGGGTCTTGAGGCGCGCAAGAGTGCCGGCCTCGTCGACCTCCATCAGCCGGCTGAAGCCGACCATGTCGGCAGCGAGAACCGCGGCAAGCCTGCGCTCTGGTCCCGGCACATCCATCGCTCGGTCCCTTCACCGAGCAACCTAGCAGATGCCGAGATTTTGCCCAAGCTTGGTGCGCTGCAACGCCGACCGGGCGGGGCGCCTCAGAGCATCCCCAGCGCCTGCATGTAGGTCTCGAGGATGGTCTCTGCCTCGGCGCGCTCGTTGGGGTCCTGCTTGCGCAGGCGCACGATGGTGCGCAGCGCCTTGACGTCGTAGCCGTTGCCCTTGCTTTCGGCATAGACGTCGCGGATGTCGTCGGAGATCGCCTTCTTCTCTTCCTCCAGCCGCTCGATGCGCTCGATGATGGATTTGAGCTGGTCCTTGGCGAATTTCGTCGCGGGCTCGTCGTCGCGGACGGCGGCGGAGGTGGCCATCTTGGTACTCCCAATGGAACTGGCAAAACGAGGTGACGCCGGCATCCCTCACCGCGCGTGCTGGGTAGACCCTTAGGGTCGGCGCTCCCAGCGTTCAAGCAAGCATCACGCTCGTCCACAGCGCGCCCACACCTTCCTGCGCCGACACACAGAAAGCTGTTGTGTGGTGCGACTCAGGGCTCGGCGATGGGCCGTTCAATGCCCGTGGGGATGGACCTTCTTCATCGCCTCGAGCTGCTCGGGCGTGGCCGTGCCCTGGTGCTTCGCCTTCCAGGTCTCATAGGGCATGCCGTAGACGGCTTCCCGGCTCTCGTCCTTGCTCAAGGCGACGCCCTGGGCGTCCGCGGCGTCCTTGAGCCAGTTGGACAGGCAATTGCGGCAGAAGCCGGCCAGATTCATCAGGTCGATGTTCTGGACGTCGGTGCGGCTCCGCAGATGCTCGACCAGGCGCCGAAAAGCGGCCGCCTCGAGCTCCGTTCTGGTTTTGTCGTCGATTGCCATGGCTGTCTTTCCTCAAGGTCCGTTCCGGGGCAGGGTTACGGGATCAGGTGGGTCTTGTCACAGATTTTGCCATATCGCGGCGCAAAGGGGCCACTGCCCGGCTGCCCCCGGCCCAACGCCAAATCGTCAATGATCTGGTATAGCTTCCGCGACAATGACTGCCGAATCTCCCCACTCCCCGCTTTACCTGCTCGCCCGGTTGGTCCCGGTGCTGGTGGTCGCCCTGGCGTGCCTCTACGCCGGCCCGGCCTCCGCCGATTTCCGCCTCTGCAACAACACGTCGAGCCGGGTCGGGATCGCGCTCGGCTACAAGGACGCCGAGGGCTGGACCACCGAGGGCTGGTGGAACATCTCGTCCCGTTCCTGCGAGACGCTGCTGCGCGGCACGCTGGTCGCCCGGTACTACTACATCTACGCCATCGACTACGACCGCGGCGGCGAATGGTCGGGCCAAGCCTTCATGTGCTCCCGCGACAAGGAGTTCACCATCCGCGGCACCGAGGATTGCCTGGCCCGCGGCTATGACCGCACCGGCTATTTCGAGGTCGACACCGGCGAGCAGCGCGCCTGGACGGTGCAGCTGACCGACGCCAACGAACAGCCGGCGCAGCAGCGCGTGCCTGGCCTGCCCGGCCCGGTGGGCCCGGGCGGCGTTCCGGGTTTGCCCAATAGCCCGCCCGGTGCTACGCCCCCGGGCTCGCCCGGCCTGCCACCCCCGTCTGGAAATAAGCCATGAGGCGCCTTCGCCGTATCAAGATTCTCGCGACCCTGGGACCAGCCTCTTCAGACCTCGCGATGATCCGTCGCCTGTTCGAGGCCGGCGCCGACCTGTTCCGCATCAACATGAGCCACACCCCGCATGACAAGATGCGGGAGCTGGTGGCGACGATCCGCAACGTCGAGAGCAGCTACGGCCGGCCGATCGGCATCCTGGTCGACCTGCAGGGCCCGAAGCTGAGACTGGGCGCCTTTGCCGAAGGGGCGATCCAGCTCCAGAACGGGCAGACCTTCACGCTGGATTCCGACAAGACGCCCGGCGATGCCACGCGCGTCCAGCTCCCGCATCCGGAGATCCTGGCGGCGCTCAGGCCCGGCCATGCGCTGCTGCTCGACGACGGCAAGGTGCGGCTGATCGCGGAGGAGACCTCGAAGGAGCATGCGGTGACGCGTGTCGTGGTCGGCGGCAAGATGAGCGACCGCAAGGGCGTCAGCCTGCCCGACACCGACCTGCCGGTCTCGGCGATGACGCCCAAGGACCGCGCTGACCTCGAGGCCGCGCTCGTCACCGGCGTCGACTGGATCGCGCTGTCCTTCGTGCAGCGCGCCGACGACGTCATCGAGGCCAAGAAGATGATCCGCGGCCGGGCCGCCGTGATGGCCAAGATCGAGAAGCCGCAGGCGATCGACCGCCTCGCCGACATCATCGAGGCTTCCGATGCGCTGATGGTGGCGCGCGGCGACCTCGGCGTCGAGCTGCCGCTGGAGCGGGTGCCGAGCCTGCAGAAGCAGATGACGCGGATGGCGCGCCGCGCCGGCAAGCCGGTGGTGATCGCGACCCAGATGCTGGAATCGATGATCCAGTCGCCGGTGCCGACCCGCGCCGAAGTCTCCGACGTCGCCACCGCGGTCTATGAGGGCGCCGACGCCATCATGCTGTCGGCGGAATCGGCGGCCGGCAAATTCCCGGTCGAGGCGGTCTCGACCATGAACCGCATCGGCGAGGAGGTCGAGCGCGATCCGACCTACCGTTCGGTGATCATGGCCCAACGTCCGGCGCCGGAATCCACCGCGGGCGATGCCATCGCCGACGCCGCGCGGCAGATCGCCGAGACGCTCGACCTGCCGGCCTTGATCTGCTGGACCTCATCGGGCTCGACCGCCGTGCGCGTGGCGCGCGAGCGGCCGAAGCCGCCGATCGTGGCGATCACGCCGAACATCACCGCCGGCCGCCGGCTCGCGGTCGCCTGGGGCGTGCATTGCGTGGTGGCGGAGGACGCGCGCGACCAGGACGACATGGTGAGCCGCGCCGGCCAGATCGCCTTCCGCGACGGTTTCGTCCGCGCCGGCCAGCGCGTCATCATCGTCGCCGGCGTGCCGCTCGGCATCCCCGGCACCACCAACATGGTGCGCATCGCCTCGGTCGGCCCCGAGGGCGACGCCAACATGTGAGGCCCGCCGGGGGCGGCCAAACAAAAAGTCGAAAAACAACCCCATGCACAGTAGCCGGCCGCTCGGCCGGACCTTGCCGGGGTTTTGCGAAAAGACACGCTCGGGCAATGGCCTGAGCGCGATCAGGTCGCCTTTTGGCTCGCGGCGCGATTTCTTCAGGTCCCGACCAGCGCCGTGTTCGCAGGCAGCAGCGTCTGCTGCACCAGGCCGCTATCGCTAGGAACCGGTTATATGGCCACCACCGTAGAATCCGAAGCCCGCGCCCGCCCGACGCTGGGCATCGTGCTCATGGCGGCCGCGATGCTTTCGATCCCGCTGGTCGATGGGATCGCCAAATATCTGAGCGCCGACTATTCGCCGCTCTTCATCGCCTGGGCGCGCTACGCCGTGGCAAGCGCCGTCGTCCTTCCGGTGGCCGCGATCAGGTACAAAGGAGAGATCTTTCCCGCCGAACGGCGCCCCTCCCATATGCTGCGGACGGTGTTCCTCGTCACCGGGATGACACTTTACTTCCTGTCCATCGCGACCGTTCCGCTGGCTACAGCCGTCAGCGCCTATTTCGT
The DNA here is from genome assembly GCF_020194115.1 of Bradyrhizobium sp. NBAIM01. Taxonomy (NCBI): domain Bacteria; kingdom Pseudomonadati; phylum Pseudomonadota; class Alphaproteobacteria; order Hyphomicrobiales; family Nitrobacteraceae; genus Bradyrhizobium; species Bradyrhizobium sp. NBAIM01. The sequence continues at coordinate 80,778 of NZ_JADYVU010000002.1, forward strand.
GGGGCCGGTCATCGCGGTCGCGCTCGCCGCCATGGTCCTGAAGGAGCGTTTGACGCAACGAAAGATCGCGAGCCTGGCGCTGGGCTTCACCGGCGCCATCGTCATTCTGCGCCCGGACGGCGACATCGAGCCCGGCATCCTGCTGGCGCTCGGCGCCGGGCTAACGTTCGCGCTCTATCTGATCGCAACGCGGCAGGCTTCTCTGGTCAGCGATCCCGTCAAGACGCTCGCCTTCCAGTGTGTCGTCGGCATGGTGCTCCTGACGCCACAAGCCATCTTGACCTGGACCACACCGGCTTGGGACGCTGTCCTGTTCTTTCTGGCTTTGGGTGCGCTCTCTGCTGTCAGTCATGTCCTGTCCATCGCGGCATTTCGCTTCGCCGAAGCGTCCACCCTGTCGCCGCTGGTCTATCTCGAACTGCTGGGGTCCACAGCCATCGGCTATCTTGTCTTCAAGGATATCCCGCAAGGCTCCACGATCGCCGGAGCCGTCCTCATTGTGACCGCCGGGCTCATTCTTCTGAAGCGTCCCACCGGGGTTGATCAGTCCGGCCGGGAAAATGCTGATGTAGCAGGATAACAGCGGGCCCGGGCGATCCCGGTGGCGGGTCGGCTCAGGCGCCGACCAGTGCCTTGGTCGTCGGCAGCAGCGTCTGCTGCACCACGAGGCCGCGGGCACGAGCGTCCATGACGCCGACGGCGCGCAGCGCCAGCAGGGTCACGGTCTGCACCGCATCGCGCATCTTGACGGGATCATCGAGATTGTCGGGCGCGAGCGGGCCGACCAGGGCCTCATGCAGCGCTCCGAGCAAGGCGGTGGCGGCGAGCGCGGTGTCCTGCGCCGGCAGATGGCCGGCACGCACGGCGGCGTCGATCCGCGAGGCGATCTCGCCGGCGATCTCGCGCCGGCTGGCAAGGCGCGAGGCGCTGACATCGACATCGACCGGCTCGGCCAGGATGCCCCAGGCCAGCCTGCGCTGCGACAGCGTATGCACCGCCACCGTGGTCACGGCGGCCGCCAGCGCCGAGGACGGCCCCGGCGCGGCATCTGCCGCTCTTCGGATCGCCGCGAGCTCGTCGCGGGAGACCTCGGCAATGAGCTCGGAGATCAGCTCGGCCTTGGAGGGGAAATAGCGGTAGACGGTGCCGGCCGCGACATTGGCCCGGACCGCGACCGGCGCGATCTGCACCGCCGCCATCCCGCCTTCCGCCGCCGCCTCCCGCGCCGCCGCCAGTATGGCGCTGCGCCGCGCCGCAAGGCGCTTCACCACTTGATGCGTCCGCCGATAAACCATGGCGCGCTTCCTGTCCCACACGCCGGCCGCACGCCCTGCGGCCGAACGCTTCTCACGCAATAGATGCAAATCGCCCCGCAAGGACTGAACAACTATTCAGGGTGAATGACAAGATGCAAATGCGTGGGTCGTCATGGTGGGCGGACGGAGGCGTCAAGCTGCGTCGGCGGGCGCGTGGGCTTCGTTCTGCAACGCACTCCGCCCTCGTTCCCGTTTCCGACATCCACAATCTCTAGGTGTCAAATCAGAAAATTCTCGCAAAGATTCATGCAACCTTAACTGGCTACCCGTAGTCCTACGGTTGTAAATTGGAATTCGGCAATGCATTTCACGAGCGGGCTTTCTGCGGTTCAGCGGCCCGGCTCTGCTCGTGATGTTCCCGGCGCCGATGGCGCCTTGATGCTGGAACGCGCGGCCATTTCCTCCGATCTGCAAGAGGTCATGTCCCTGCCCGCGGCCGACAGGCCGCGGCGATCGTGGGGGGCGAAGCAGCGCGGCAATGCGCTTGCAGCCATCGCCGTTGTCGTCTGCGCGATGCTGGCGGGCGCGCTCTACACCCTGGCGATGGGCGAAGACGTCAACTGGGATTGGCAGAACTACCACGAATACAATGTCTGGGCCGTTCTCAGCGGCCGCTATGGCGTCGATGTGGTCCCGCCGGGCTTTCAGACCTACTTCAATCCGCTCGTCTATTTTCCGGTCTACTATCTCCGCCATGTGCTGCCGGCGCCCTACGGTCTGATGATCATCGGCGCCGTTCACGGCCTCAACCTCGCGCTGATCTGCCTGTTCGCACGTCTGGTGCTGCGCCAGGCCGCAACCATCGCGTCGGTCGCAGCAGTGGTCGTCATCGCTGCCTCGGGTCCGATGACGCTCTCGGAAGTCGGCACGAGCTTTTCCGACGTGCTGCTGGCCTTGCCCGTGATCGGCGGCTGTCTGCTGGTTCTGGCGGCGGATCGCCGACCCGCGATCTGTGTCCTGCTCGCGGGATTGCTGATCGGTGCCGCCGTCGGGCTGAAGCTGACCAATGTCGTCTACGCGATCGGCGCTGCCGCGGCGCTGCTCGTCTCCGCGCGTCCGCTGCGGGCGATCACGCTTCTTGGCATCGGCGGAATGGCCGGCGCGGCGCTCACCGGCGGCGGATGGTGCCTGATCACGTGGCGCGACACCGGCAATCCCATCTTCCCGCTGTTCAATGCACTGTTCCAGTCGAGCGAGGTGGCCGGCGTCAACCTGATGGACGCGCAGTTCATGCCTCATGGCGTGCTCGACGCACTGGCCTACCCCTTCTACTGGCTGATCGGCGACCACCGAGGCGCGGAGCATCCGTTCCGCGACGCGCGCTTCGCGGTGGTGACGGTCCTGCTCGTGCTCGGCCTGTGGGTCCGCGCGAGGCGCAAGCGCGCGATCCTCACCCGGGGTGACGTGCAGCTGGTGGTGCTGTTTGCGGCCTCTTACCTCGCATGGCTCGGCTTGTTCTCGATCCAGCGCTATGCGGTGGTTCTGGAGCTCCTGTGCGGCCCGCTGATCGTTCTCCTGCTCACGCGCCTCGCTGCGAGCACCGGACCGTCATCGCTGACGGCGTCCCCTCGTCCGCTCGCCGTGTTGACGTTGACGCTCGCAGTCGCGATCGCAGCGTGGTCGCAGCCGGCGGACTGGTGGCACCGCCCCTGGTCCGACGTCTACCGGCCGAAGATCGCCCACGAGCTCGATCAGCCCGCGACCTATTTCATCCTCGGCAAGCCGCTGGCCTATATCGCGCCGCAGCTGCCCTCCCAATCGCGCTTCTACCTGCTCGCCGATATCGCCGTGCCGATCGTCCCCGGCGGCATCTTCGACCAGCGCATTCGCGCCGGGCTGAAGACGCCGCTGCCCGGCGGCGTCCGCGAATTGCACATGCGCGGCGATCCGGACCGCAGCGCGCTGCTGGATCGCTACGAGCTCACCATCGATCGCTCCCGGCCCTGCGTCACCATTGAGGGCGCCCGCCCCGGCACGGTGATCGAAAGTTGCCCGCTGATCGCGCGGACTGCGCATTAGTCGCCGTCCGCGCGGAACTCAAACTTGAGAACCATCGCGCCTCTCGAACAGAGGCCTTACCCTTTGAGCGTACAATGAGTCATGGCAAGCTCGGCACAGACAATCCAGCATCAGTAAGGATCTACGCGTCCCTCACCGTGGTCGCTGCGGCCATTCTGCTGGCGGTTGTCATATTTGACTTCCAACTGGCAGCAGCCCAGTCGTTCCCATCGTTCGTACTTGACCCAGGCGGCTTTCCGGTTGGTCGAGATTTTCTGAACACTTGGATAGGCGGCCGATCGGCTTTTTCCGGCGGCCCTGCGGATTGGTTTGATTCCAGCGCCTACATGGCTGCGATAGCGAAGGTGACCGGCATTCCCGATTTGGCACCTCTGTATTGGTCGTATCCGCCGCATCTTCTGTTCTTCATTTGGCCCTTTGGTTTGCTCGGTTTTCTGCCGTCGTACATTGTGTGGTGCGTCACCGGGCTTGCCCTGTACGTTTGGGCGGCAACATCATGTGGTGTCGAACGAAAATACTGGGTGTTTCTGGCCGTCGCACCTGCCGTCACGGTTAACGTATTCCTCGGCCAAAATGGCTTCTTGACCGCTGCGCTCTTGATCGGCGGTCTGGCAAACCTCGAGCGGCGGCCGATACTCGCTGGAATTTTGTTTGGTATGCTGACTATCAAGCCGCAACTCGGACTCCTGCTTCCGATCGTGCTGGTGCTGGGAGGGCACTGGCGAGTCATTGGTTCAGCCGTCGTCATGACGGTGTCGCTTGTCGCCGCGACTGCAGCATGGTTTGGGCCAGAAATCTGGATCGCATATTGGCATAAAGTTTTGCCGCAACAGCACGAACTGCTCGACGTGGCAGGTATCATGGGCTGGCCGATCGTTGCCTCAGCCTTGATCAACGCCCGCCTTGCGGGTCTTCCGGCTGATTTGGCCTGGGTAGTGCAAGGAGCGGCGTCGGTATGCGCCGTCGGTGCGGTGGTTTGGACGTTCTGGCGCAAGCGCGATCCGGTCCTCTCACTAGCGCTCTTCGTTACCGCCACCTTCTTGTTTTCACCCTGGATCATGAACTACGACATGGTCGTATTCGGATGGATTGTCGCGCTTCTGCGTCAGCGCGGAAACGAAGCATTCGCCGATCAAATTCTTTCGCTTGCGTTGTGGATGTTGCCTATTCTGATGTTTCCATTCGGCTTCGCGCAAATACCGATTGCTCTACTGATCCTCCCCTTGTTCGCCGCTCGTCTGCTGTGGCGGTTGTCCAATGATAGATCAAAGCAAGCCTCGTCAGTGACGTCGCCAGCGTTAGCTTGAGTGGCGACATTTCCTGTTGCGCGACGCCATCGAGTTCGATGAAGACATCGAGTGCCCGTTCAATTGCGGGCGAGACGTCAACGGTTCGCACGGGAACCTCGCAGGCGAAAAAGGGGAGCCTTGGCTGTTGGCGCTCGCCAAACCGGCGCCTTTGACCTAAGCGAACTTTCCGCTTCGTGCTATACGCTGCATCTAAGCAGCAGGACGGAAAACCTATTGCGCGAAGATTATGAGCTAGTCGGTGGACGCGGATGTATCGAGAACTCTCCATCTGGAAACGAATTGACGCCAAAAGAGCAGTTCACTTCAGATGCTTTGAGGATGTTGCGTCGCACCTTTTCTGCGTCCAAAGCGCCGACTTCTATGCCTTGCCGGTGACGGTCGACGCCCGTCGCGAGCTCGACCGCCAATTCATCGAGCTCTTTATCGAAGTGGAGCCGAAGAAACGCAGTCGATGGTTCGCCACCGTTGAGCAGGCCGTTGCTGCACATGAGGAGGAGTTTTCCTCGATGGCTCGAATTATCGCCGAGCGGGAAAGGAAGCGATAACGCGGTATCCGGAACGGGCCCATCGCAGCAGTTGAGGAATATCAATTGTTCCGCCGCCTAATAGATGGTGCAGCCTCCATCATTGCGCTGACGGCGAACGCCTCACGCCCCAACGTCTCACCCGGAGACCGAGCATGACTGAACTCCTCAGCTCGTTCGCGTGAGAGCGAGCTGCGCCGATGCGGCCTCGGCACTCCGCCAGGCTGCGCAGCGTCCGAGGATCAGCCCGAACACGATCAGGATCGCCGGGAAGCCGACCGGTTGCCCGAGAAACAGGAAGCTCGCAAGCAGCGCGAAGACGAGCGCCAGCGCCATCACCTCGTGGCGTGCGAAACCTTCATCGAGCCCGGCGCGGATGAGGAACGCCACCGCGATGCCCAGCACGACCAGATCGTACATGAAAAGATAGGGCGTCGTGAGCAGCGTCGCCGTGGCGAGCATCGCTGCCTTGAGGGCGTAGGGCAGCCGGCTCCGCCACACCACGACCAGCGCCACGGCCACAGAAGCGGTCAACACCCACTGGAATATCCATGCGAGCTGCTCGGTGCCGCCGACATAGCGCACCAGCGCGAAGATGCTCTGCATCTTGAACCAGGGCGCCCTGCCTTCGGTCAGGAAGGCCTGGGAGAACATCGGAATCCAGTGGAAGAACGCCTGCCAGCTTTCGGTGCCGAAGGCGAGCCAGGACATCGCGGCGATCGCGACGGTGACGATCGCGGCGGTGAACAGCACGGTCCATTCGGCGGCGGCGAAGAGAACCAGCGGAAACAAGAGACCGTATTGCGGCTTGTAGCTGAGAAGGCCGAGACAGATGCCGGCCAGCACCGGCCGCGTCGGCAGCAGATAGAGCATGCCGCCGATCAGCGAGGCCGTGAGGAAACCGTTCTGCCCGACCAGGATGTTGAGGAAGGCTGCCGGAAATCCAACCGCAATCACAAGGCCCGCATTGCGTCCGATGATCGCGCGCATCACGGCGAGATAAGGCACCATGCTGAAGGCGGCCCAGCCGATGAAGGCGATCGCATAGGGAAATTGCGCGAGGAAGGACGCGACGAACAGGAAGGGCGGCGGATAGTGCCAGGCGAAATGGCCGACGAAATCCTGCTTGAGCAGCGCAAGCTCGACCTGCTTCTGAATGTCCCAATCCCAGGCCTGCGCGGGGTGCCCCTCGAGCGCCAGTCTTCCGGCCGCCCAGACGTTGACGAAGTCCGTGGGGATGCCGCGCCCGTCGGCGTCAAAGATCCAGAGATGGGCGAGATAGGCCGTCGGAAAATACGCCAGCGTGACGATCGCCAGCACGAAGGAGATGTTGACGAGGATCGCTGGGACCGCACCGTGACGGCCGATTGCAGGCGGAACGGAGGAGGCTTCGGCCATGCGGCTTCCTTACGCGATCATGTGAGGCGGATGCGTCCAAGCCATACACCCGAGTGACTTGAAGGAGGCTTAAGCCCGATCGTCCAACGCCCCGCGCCGAATTCCCGGGCAAAGCAAAAGAGCCCCGTCGATGACGGGGCTCCTCGCTATTCCGCTGGTCGTCCGGCCTTACTTGAGGCTGGTCGAGATCGAGCTGAACTTCGTGTTCAGCGTGGTGCCGAGGTTGTTGACGACGGTGATGATCGCCAGCGCGATGCCGGCAGCGATCAGGCCGTATTCAATGGCGGTGGCGCCGGATTCATCCTTCATGAAACGCGCAACGAGGTTCTTCATAGAGTGCTCCAAATGAGTACACGAGGCTACAACTGATCTGGTCTCTTCGGCTTCCCAGCGCCGCCCGACCATGGCAACGGAACGTAGAGGCAAAGAATTGCACCGCAGTTAATTCGGCTGCGTAAACACCGAGCGGATTGCGTGTATCGGCCCATGGTAAATCCAAGTTCGAAACAATCCGTTAAATTGTAAGCATCTGACGCCGGCCTGGCGCGGCCGGTTTACCCGAAGTTATGACCGGCGTGGTCCAATGCCGCCCGCTCGGGCCGGCAAGAACAACCAGGACGACGAGACGGCATGTCCCTTTCTTTCGCCAACAGCATCGCGGTGCAGGGCCGCGCGCGTGCCCTGGTGCCGTTGTGCGTCGGCGCCGGCGCCTATCTGTTCTTCCTGTTCCTGGGCGATACGCTGCTTCAGGATTCCGACTCGTTCTGGCAGATCAAGATCGGGCAATGGATCCTCGATCACCGCGCCATGCCCATGATCGATTTCTATTCCTTCACGCGGACGGGCGCGCCGTGGATCTCGACGTCCTGGCTGTCGCAGGTCGCGTTCTCCTTCTCGCATGCACAATGGGGCTGGGCAGGCCCCGTCATCCTCACCGCGGCCGCCATCGCGCTCGCACTCGCGATCCTCGTGTATCTGCTCGAGGCGCATATCGGAGCCCCGCGCGCGGTGCTGTTCGCGATGCTGGCGCTGCTGCTGTCGATCCATCACGTCCTGGCGCGGCCGCATATTCTGGCGCTGCCGGTGATGGTGGCGTGGGTCGGCTTGCTGATGGCGGCTGCGAGCCGCCGGAGCGCGCCGTCCTGGACCTGGCTGCCGCTGATGGCGCTGTGGGCGAACCTGCACGGCGGCTTCGTGCTCGGGCTCGCGCTGATCGGCCCGATCTCGCTCGAAGCGGTCGAGCATGCCGAGAAGGGACGGCGGCTCGCCCTGTTCATGCGCTGGGTGCTGTTCGGAATCGGGGCGCTGATCGCGAGCTGCTGCACGCCGTACGGCTGGCGAACGCTGCAGGGCGCGACCAACATCCTCAGCCTCGGCGAATTGCTGACGCTGATCGTCGAATGGATGCCGGCGAACTTCGCCACGTTCACCCCGTTCGAAGGCGCCCTGCTCGCCCTGATCGCATTCGGTTATTATCGCGGCCTGGTGCTGTCGGCACCCCGGATCTTCCTGATCCTGTTCCTGACCTGGAGCGCGCTGAGCCACGTCAGGAGCATCGACGCATTTGCATTCCTGGTGCCGCTGGTGCTGGCAAAGCCGCTCGGCGAGATGTTCCCGCAGCCGGCGCTTGAGCCCGCCGGTGCCGACAGCTGGCCGGGCCGCTATGTCACGGCGCTCGGCGCGCTGATGATCGTGGCGGCAAGCTGGACCTCGACCTCGCTCTATCTGGGGCACCACCGCTTCACCTTCACGACGACGCAGACGCCGGTTGCGGCGGTCGACCTGCTCGAGCAACGCAAGGTGCAGCGCGTCTTCAACGCCTACCAGTTCGGCGGCTATCTGATCTCGCGCAATATCCCTGTTTTCGTCGACGGCCGCGCCGAGCTCTACGGCGAGAAATTCATCATGGACTTCTTCAAGGCGACCGAGGGCAAGAAGCCCGAGCTGTTGCCGCGCCTGCTCGACGAGCACAAGATCGATGCGACATTGCTGGGCGCGGATGCGCCGGGCCCGCAGATCCTCGACCAGCTCAAGGGCTGGAAGCGGATCTATGCGGACGACATCGCCGTGATCCACGTGCGCGACGCCGCAGATGGCGCGACCGCGGCGCCTTCGAAGTGACGACCCACTCCAGCGCGCGTCTTCGGCCTCAGCGACTTCATCAGATGGTTCCTTCCAGCAAGCCGATCCTGACAGATCCGGCGCGTTCCGCCCCGGACCGAGCCGTGGCGATGATCGTGCTTGCGATGCTGGCTGTGGTCTCGTTTGTTCCGGTGCTGCTGACGCCCATTCCGGCGATGGTCGATTATCCCAATCACCTCGCCCGCATGTCTGTTCTGAGCCAGAACGGCACCGCGGGTGCAAATCCGTATTACGAGGTGAGGTGGGCCTTCTATCCCAACCTCGGAATGGACCTGCTGGTCCCGCAGCTGGCGCGGCTGATGAGCGTCGAGAACGCGACGCGGCTGTTTCTGTTGCTGAGCCAATGCCTGATCGTCACCGGTGCGCTTCTGCTCGAATGGGTCCGGAAGGGACGCATCCATCTCGCCGGTTTCGCCGCGCTCGCTTTCCTCTATTGCCTGCCGTTCAGCTGGGGTTTCGTGAACTTCGAGTTCGGGCTCGGCCTCGCGCTCTGGGGCATCGCCGTCTATCTGATGCTGGCCGAAGGCCCCTGGCCGCTGCGCTTCATGGCCAATCTGATCTTCGTCGCCGCGCTCTATGTGGCGCATTTCTTTTCGCTCGGCATCTATGGCGCAACGCTCGGCCTTTTCGAGCTGTCGCGCATCCGCCAAGGGCGGGTCGCTTATCCCGTCGCGGCCGCGCGGCTTGGCGCGCTAGCCCTACCGGCGCTTGCGCTGCTTGCGATCATGCATGTCACGGCAGGCGCGATCGGAAGCCAAGGCAATGACTGGTTCCTCGCATTCAAGCCGGTCTGGCCGCTCCGCATCATGAACGGTTACAATCTGACGGCCGCGGCGGTGACGGGGCTGACCCTCATGACCGCGTTGCTGTTCGCCGCAAGGCGCGGCTTGCTCAGACTCGAGCCGGCCGGGATCTGGATCGCGCTCGGTCTTGCGCTCCTGTACGTGGCCATTCCCTCGAGGCTGTTCGGGACCTCGTTTGCCGACCTCCGCGTGTTTCCTGCTGCGGCGCTGATCCTGCCGGCGTTCTGCTCGCTGTCGCTGCCAAGCCGGGCTTGGCGAATGGCTGCACTCGCTGCGATCAGCGGCATCACGCTGATCAATCTCGCCGTTGTCTTCACGGTATGGCTGCCCTACCGCACTGACTACGCGGCCATTATCGAGTCGTTCCGCAAGGTCGAACGTGGCTCGCGCGTCCTCGTCAGCAATGCGGACGAAGCTGGCGACCCGCCCTTCGCCGATCTCACCGCGTATCCGATGTATTATGCGCCAACGCTGGCGGTGCACTATGCCAATGCGTTCGTGCCCAATCTCTTCACGGAGGCGGGCAAGCAGCCTGTTCGGGCCGTCGAGGCCGTGCGCCATCTTGCCACTCCGGATGGCGGACTGGTGTCCTCAGGCCTGCTCACCGCGATAGCAGCGGGCCACCCGCCGGCGGACTCGCCGCGCTTTGTCCGCACCTGGTACCGGGATTTCGACTACCTCTATGTGCTGGGACCGCGGGCCGCAAACCCGCTGCCGGATCTGCTGGAACTATTGGAGACCTCGGATCGGTTCGTGCTCTACAGGATTCGCCGCAAGTCCTGAGAAAGGCGACCTTAACCACCTGCCCGTAGACTTCCGTCCCTGCAACCCAGCTGGACTCCTTCGCATGGCGGCCAATTCCGGACCGATCCGCTACAGCCTCGTCATTCCCGTCTTCAACGAGGAAGCCGTACTGCCGATATTGTTACGCCGGCTCGACTTCCTGCTGTCCCGGCTCGACGGGCCGGCAGAGGCGATTTTCGTCGACGACGGCAGCAGCGATTCCAGCTCGATCGTGCTGCAGGCACTCGCTGTGCGCGACGCCCGCTTTCGCTATATCGGCCTGTCGCGGAATTTCGGCCATCAAGTCGCCATCACCGCCGGCATGGACGCCGCGCAGGGCGACGCGATCATCGTCATGGACGCCGATCTGCAGGATCCGCCCGAAGTGATCGAGCAATTGATCGCAAAATGGCAGGAAGGCAACGACGTCGTCCACGCCCGCCGCCTGTCGCGCGAGGGAGAGAGCCGATTCAAGCGCGCGACCGCACACCTGTTCTACCGGCTGCTCGGCAAGATGTCCTCCGTCGGCATCCCCGCCGACGTCGGTGACTTCCGCCTGATCGATCGCAAGGTGCTGGACGCGCTCAGGCAGATGCCGGAGCAGGATCGCTTCGTACGCGGCATGATCGCCTGGCTCGGCTTCCGCCAGGCCGAGGTCACCTTCCATCGTCTCGAGCGCGCCGCGGGCGAGACCAAGTACCCCCTGTTCAAGATGATCCGCCTAGCGGTGAACGCCGCGCTCGGCTTTTCTGATCTGCCCTTGCGCCTGGCGATCTGGTGCGGATTGACCGTCTCGGCATTCGCACTGCTCTACGGCGGCTGGGTCGTCGTGATGTGGCTGAGCAACGACGCTCATCTCGTGACCGGCTGGTCCTCGACCATCGTCCTCCTCTCGCTGTTGTGTGGAATGAACATGCTGATGACGGGGATCGTGGGCCTTTACGTCGGCCGCATCCATGCCGAAGTAAAGCGCCGTCCACTGTACGTGGTCCAGAAGCGAGCCGGCTTCGATCGCAACGAGGCGGCGACCGTACCCGCCAAGCACGCAATCACCGAGTGATCCGCCGCAATCATCTCGGACGTGAGGCCAACACCTCGTCTTCGATGCTGCTGCCGAGCGGGCTTTACTGCATCTCCCGGCGCTTGTGGACGACCGCCACATCGTCGCTGTACACGCGCTGCCAGTGCGGCAACCGGTCAAGCATCGCTGTGGCGGGCGTATTCGGTGCGAGCAGCGTCGCGCGGATCTTGTAGTCGTCGAGCAGCTTGAGAAAATCTCCGAGGTCAATCAGCGCCAGGGCGCGATTGTAGCGGTCGATGAACGGTCCGCCGAACAGTTCCGCGCGGCCGTCGATGAAGGTTGGAATGCCGGCAAAGACCAAATAGCCGCCGAAGGAATAATCGTTGAGCAGCGGCCCCGCCTTGGCGAGGTCGGCACGGGCGACCGCCGCCTCGGGGGTGATGAGGGGAGCCGGCCGGATGTCGCGCGCCAGCGCCAATCCACTCATCGCGGCCAAGATGCCGAATGCCGCCAGGTTCAAGCCACGCGAGGAGCGGTCGGTCTCGTTCCCGCTCGGCCCGCCGAACCTCCGGGCCAGCGGGGCCGCGAGGTAGAGCGGTGCCAGCATGGCCAGCAGATCCGCATTGCGCATCTGCGCCAGCGCGAAATGGAGCAAGCCGATCACCACGAGGGTCCGCACGACCGGCAGCGTGACGCCGCGCGAGAGCGCGAAGATGCCCCCCAGCAACAGCAGCTCGAAGCCGCCGATGCGGCTGAAATCCTGCGGCCGCCATTCCGCGATCCAGGCGAGCGCGGGACCGAGGCCGAGTGTCGTGATCGGCATCAGCAGCGGTTCCGGCCCATGCGGCGTCAGGCAGGATGCGGCGACGGCAAGCAGTGTGAATGGCACCCAGCGCAGCAGCACGCGTGGCCATTGGCTTCGCTCCTCGCGCAGCAGCGCCTCGAGCACCACGGGTCCAATCAAGCCAAGCGCCAGCACTCCGCTGCCGTGCAGATTGCCCCACACGACCAGCAGCGGCAGGGCCCAGTATGGTGGCGGCCTGCCATGATCCATGCAACGCACCAGGGCAGCCGCCCAGATCACCATGATGGGCATCACGAGCACGTGTGGCCGCGCCAACATGTGCGGCGCCGTCAGGATGACGGCCGCGATCACCATGATCAGCGTCTGGGTCGGCGACAGCTCGCGCAGCAGGAAGTATGTGAGCAGACCAAAGGCGAGTGCGATCGCCGCGGCCGCGACGACGACGACGCCGGACCAGCCGGACAGGACGTAGGCTCCGGCATAGATGACTTCCGACAGCCATTCGAACGTGATCCAGGGCGCGCCATGCTTCGAAAACGAAAATGGATCACTCGTCGGCAGGGCCCCATGCGCCATGATCCAGCGCCCGAGCTCGACGTGAGAATAGCTGTCGGGATCTCCGAGCAGCTTCGGGCCGACAGCCAGCAATACAGCGTAGACGGCGAGCCCCACAGCCCAAGGGAGCACTGCACGCGCCGAAAACGGTTGAACCGCGCTGGAGACGACCTGATCAGTCATGGCGGGCCAAGCTAGGCCTTAATTGTTAAGGTGTTCTTTAATGTTTCACCGATCGCGCGTGCGGAAGCGAGAGAACCGCCATCGCAACGCCCGGGTCCTCCGCCGAAACGCCACGCGGGCGCTATCGCACGAGATCGATCAGGAGCAACGCGGCGCTTGTGAACAGTCCTGCGATCGGCACCCAAATGGGCACGAAGAACACGCCGGCGGGAGGCTTGGATTCTCTCGTCTTGATGCGAAGAAGCGCCAGGTTGACCAGGACGAAGATCCCGAGCGTCAGGCGTGAGGTCCATTCGGCCAATCCGGTCAAGGGAATGCCGAGGGCGAGGATCAGGATGGCGCCCACGCCGAAGAGGGTTGCAACCACCGGCGCTCCGCTTCTGGCGTTCACACGGGCCAGAAAGGCCGGAAGGCTGCCTTGGTCCGCAAGCCCGTACAGCACACGTCCGATCATCAGCATGTGAACGATGATCCCGTTGACCGTCGCAACTATCGCGATGACGCTCAATACCGAGAGGGGAAGACCGGTCAACCGCTGAAAGACAAGTGCAAGCGGAGCCGAGGCGTGCGCGAGCTCGGCCGGGGGCACCGCGACCACCGCAACCCAGACGACGATCATGTAGAGGAGCGCGGTCACGCCGAGGGTGATGAAGAGCGCCCAAGGCAGCGTTTGGGACGGATTCTTCATTTCCTCGGAGATGTTCACGAGGTGCTCGAACCCGATGAACGCAAACACGGCGAGCAGCGACGTCTGTGCGATCCCGGTCCACGCTGCTTTATCGCTCAGGGGAGCCAACAGTTCGGGCAGCCGGGAGACCAGGGCGTCGCCCTCAAACAGCCCGGCTCCGACAATGAGGACCAATCCTCCGATCTCCACGACCGTCATCAAGCCGGCGAAGCTGATGGACTGAACCGCGGACAGGCAGGCGATCGCTCCCATCGCGAGCACGACGCCGGCGATGATCCAGCTGGCAGGCAGCGGCAGGAACACGCTGATATAGCCGGCGCTCCCCACGGTGATGGTCGCGCCCGAAATCGTCGCTGCAGCCACCACGAGCAACCCTGTGGCACCGCTGAGCCATTTTCGATGAAACGCGGCCTGGACATAGGCGGCCTCGCTCGCCGCGACCGGCAGTCGCGTGCCCAGTTCGGCAAAGCTCCCGGCCGTCACGCCCATCACGACCGCGGCAACGAGGAACGCCAGAGGTGCATGCATTCCGCTCCGGGCAGCGGCCGCGCCCACCAGGACGTAGATTCCGGCGCCGATCGTCACGCCGAGCCCATAGAGGACCGCGTGCGTGAGCGTCAGCGATCTGACCAGTTTCGTAGACCCGAGCGGCGCCACCTCCTGCATCACCAAGCGTCAATGCGAAAACAGGATCGGCACCGGCGGCTTGGACAGCAGGCCCCTGGTCGCGCCGCCGAGCACGAATTCCCGCCACCTCGGCGTTCCGTACGCGCCCATCACGAGGACGTCGATGCCGTGGGACAGCACGTAAGATGTGAGGACCTCGTCGATCGGCTTGCTCTCGGCATCGATCTCATCCAGCACGACCTCGATGCCGTGACGAGCCAGGTTCTTCGCCAGTTCTCGGCCGGAATGTCTGGAATCCAGGGGCTTTTCGTTGGTGACAGTCACGACGCGCACACTTCTTGCGCTTTCAAGCAAAGGAAGTGCGTCGGAAACCGCTCGCGCAGCGGTGCGGCTGAAGTCCCAAGCCACGCAGATGGCATCGAGCCGCAACGGACGCGACCGCGGGCCGGTGGGCAGGATCAGCGTCGGCCTGCCGGATTCGAAGATCACCTCCTCGGCGTACCCCAGATCATGGCAGTCCGGCACCGCCATGATCGTGAGATCGCGAAGCCTTGCATAGTCAACCAGCAGCGCGGCCTCGCTGGCGGTTGCACATTGCTCGAAGATGGTCTCATGCCGGACGCCGGATCTGTCGGCGGAGGCTTCGAATGCGGCAAGCAGGGCTTTCGCATTCTCGCGGCTCTTGGCGGCCTCGCGCGCAATAAGCGCGGGTATGTCCAGGATGACATCCCCGAGCAGGCTTGTGCGCACCTCCGCATGGACCTCGCAGGAAATGGCTGCGAGGTGCGCCCCCAGGGTGGCGGCCACCGAGACGGCATCGTCGATCACTGAAACCGGCGTCGGCTCCGGGTAGCTCGCCAGGGTCAACAGAACATCCTTGAAAGCCATGTGTGCCTCCTTTGACGAGTCGGAGCCTAACGCTGTCGAGATGCTCCTTCTTGACCCACCGCAACCGATTCAGCCGGATGGCTGTGGCAAAACGGCCCAGGCTCGAACGATGGCGCCGGAACAGAACGCTCTGGTTCGGCGGCGCCTGCCTTGCGGGAGGGGCCAGCGCAATGCCAGCTCGCGAAGGCGCGCTCGGACAATAAAAAACGCGGCGTTACCGCCGCGTTTTTCGATTCTCAGCTGCAGCTTGGAATTACGCCTGCGGCTGCGGCTCGAGGCCGGGATCCGGATCGGGACGCGGGCGCGGCTTGCCGGCCGGGGGCACGGCGGAGGCGCGCGGTGTGGTCGGCTCGAGCACGGACTCGCGGTTCGGCTTCTTGCCCTTGAGCAGGTCGACGATCTCGTCGCCGGTCAGCGTCTCGAACTCGAGCAGGCCCTTGGCCAGCGTCTCGAGATCGGCGCGCTTCTCGGTGAGGATGCGCGTCGCCTCCTTGTAGCCTTCCTCGACCAGACGCTTGATCTCGGAATCGATCTTCTGGACGGTGGCTTCGGAGGCGTTCTGCGTGCGCGACACCGACATGCCGAGGAAGACCTCGTCCTGGTTCTCGCCATAGGAGACGGTGCCGAGCTCTTCCGACAGGCCCCAGCGCGTCACCATCATGCGGGCCAGGCGCGTGGCCTGCTCGATGTCGGACGCCGCGCCCGAGGTCACCTTCTCGCGGCCGAAGATCAGCTCTTCGGCGACGCGGCCGCCCATCATGATGGCGAGGCGCGAGGTCATCTGCTCCAGCGACATCGACAGCTTGTCGCGCTCGGGCAGCTGCATGACCATGCCGAGCGCACGGCCGCGCGGGATGATGGTCGCCTTGTGGATCGGATCGGTCGCGGGCACGTTGAGGCCGACGATGGCGTGGCCGCCCTCGTGGTAGGCCGTGAGCAACTTCTCTTCCTCGGTCATGACGAGCGACTTGCGCTCGGCGCCCATCATCACCTTGTCCTTGGCCTCCTCGAACTCGGCCTGCGTCACCATCCGCTTGTTGCGGCGGGCGGCGGTCAAAGCGGCCTCGTTGACGAGGTTCATCAGGTCGGCGCCGGAGAAGCCCGGGGTGCCGCGCGCGATGGTCTTGAGATTGATATCGGGCGCCAGCGGAACCTTGCGAACATGCACCTTCAGGATCTGCTCGCGGCCGACGACGTCGGGGTTCGGCACCACGACCTGACGGTCGAAGCGGCCCGGACGCAGCAGCGCGGGATCGAGCACGTCGGGACGGTTGGTGGCGGCGATCAGGATCACGCCCTCGTTGGCCTCGAAGCCGTCCATCTCGACCAGCAGCTGGTTCAGCGTCTGCTCGCGCTCGTCATTGCCGCCGCCGAGACCGGCGCCACGGTGACGACCGACGGCATCGATTTCGTCGATGAAGATGATGCAGGGCGCATTCTTCTTGGCCTGCTCGAACATGTCGCGGACGCGGCTCGCGCCGACGCCGACGAACATCTCGACGAAGTCGGAACCGGAGATGGTGAAGAACGGCACGTTGGCTTCGCCCGCGACCGCACGCGCGATCAGGGTCTTACCGGTGCCGGGAGGACCGACCAGCAGCACGCCGCGCGGAATGCGGCCGCCGAGGCGCTGGAATTTGCCGGGGTCGCGCAGGAACTCGACGATCTCCTGCAGGTCCTGCTTGGCCTCGTCGACGCCGGCGACGTCCTCGAAGGTGACGCGGCCATGGGCCTCCGTCAGCATCTTCGCACGCGACTTGCCGAAGCCCATCGCCTTGCCGGCGCCGCCCTGCATCTGCCGCGACAAGAAGATCCAGACGCCGATCAGCGCGATGAAGGGCAGCCAGGAGACCAAGAGCGAGACGAACCACGGCACGTTGTCGCCGGGCGGCTTCGCGGTGATCTGCACCTTGCTGTCATAGAGGCGCTTCACCAGCGTCGGGTCGTTCGGCGCGTAAGTCTGGAAGCTGGAGCCGTTGGTGAAGGTGCCGTGGATGTCCGGCCCCTGGATCACGACGTCGCGCACATTGCCGCGGTCAACTTCGCTCAGCAGCTGCGAGAAGGCGATGTCCTGCGAGGAGGCCCGCTGACCCGGATTCTGGAAGAGCGTGAACAACGCCAACAGCAGCAAGACAATGATGACCCAGAGGGCGAAATTGCGCAGATTGGCGTTCATCGATCTTCCTTCGTGGTCGCGCGGATCGCGGCCGTGATCCTTGGGCAGTTGATTTGGTCAATGCGAGGAAATCCCAAGGAATCCTCATCGTTAGACGGATACAATTTAGGTGCCGCCCCGGTCGCTGCCAAGGGAACGAGATGGGACTATTTATCCCATCTTAGCGCGATTCCCGCTGAAATCATGGCGTCCGAACCCGGGTTTTTCCTGCCTGGTTAAGGTGGCCTGACGGCACGGACGCGAATTGACCGGTGTCATGATCCGCTCTCGTCGCGCTCATCTGCCCTTGCGCCGCCGGGCCGGCGCCGGCGCGATCTGGATACGCCCGCCGGCAAGGCTGATCAAGGCTCCCGCGAGGGTCTGCTTCAGAACCGGCCGGCCATTTGCGGCTGCACGGGGGCCGGCGATCGCCCGATCAAGCACCGACATCAGGGTTTCGACCTTGCCGAGTTCCGCCGGTCCTTCATGGCCGAGCGCGTTGATGGCCCGCAGCAAGAGCCGCAGCCGCACCTCCTCCGGCAGGGCGGCAAAGGCCGAGGCCTCGAAGCTCCTGGCGCCCGCCTGCGGCGCATCGCCGCGATCCCGCAGGCGGAGGAAGCGCTCGGCGCCGTCGGCGAGCACCTCGACCGCCGCATTGGCCCGCGCCAGCCTTGCCGCGAGCCGCGCCAGATTTCTGGCGTCGCCGCCCTCGGCCGCGAGGAGCGGCAGCAGCGCGCGCAGCCGCGGCCGTGTGAAGGCGGTGTCGCGGTTGGTGGGATCCTCGGCAAAGCCGATCCTCGCCCGCCGCAAGGTCGCGATCAGCTGCGATTTCGGAACGTCGAGCAACGGGCGCGCCAGCACGATTCCGTCGCGCTCGGTGAATGGAGCCATGGCCGAGAGCCCGGCAAGTCCGCTGCCGCGGAACAGGCGCATCAACAGGGTCTCGGCCTGATCGTCGCGGGTGTGGGCCGTCAGGACATGGCTCGCGCCGGCGGCACGCGCGGCCTGTGCGAGCAGGCGATAGCGGGCCTCGCGCGCGGCGGCAGGCAGCCCCGTCTTCGGCTTTTCACCGCGCCAGCGCAGGGTCCGGTGCGGCAATCCGAGCGCCGAGGCGAGCCGCTTGACCTCGCGCGCCTCGCGGGCGGCCTCCGGGCGCAGGCCGTGATCAATCGTGACGACCGTGAGTTGCGGGCCTCGCGCGAGGCTGCGCTGCCAGCGCGCTGCAAGCCACATCAGGGCAACCGAGTCGGGCCCGCCGGAGACCGCGAGCACCAGCGCCGGGGCATCTCTCAGGCCCGCGAAGAGCCGCCTCGCCTCGCGCGCCGAGATCGGTGAATCGTCGTCGTCTGACATGACGCTGCAATCGTCCGCGGGAATGGATCGAATGTTTAGCGCAACGCCATCCGCTTTGTCAGCGACCGCTCTTGTTTGAGCATGATCTTTTCGGAAAACCGCTGCACACTTTTCCGGATCATGCTCTAGCACTTCACCCGCTTCTGCTCGCGATCGACGGCGGCTTTGACGCCGGCGGAGGCGCGCGGATATTTGCGGCCGATCTCGCCGAAGGCGGCGCAGGCGGCCTCCTTCTCCTTCAGCGCGGCGAGCGACTGGCCGAGCCGCAGCAGCGCATCCGGCGCCTTGGCCGATTTCTCGTATTTGGTGGTGACGGCGAGGAACGCTTCGGCGGAATCGCGATATTGCTGGCGCTGGAAATAGCTCTCGCCGAGCCAGTATTGCGCGTCGCCGACCAGCGGGTCGCTCGGAAATTTCTGCGTGAAGTTCTTCATGGTCTGCTCGGCCAGCGCGTAGTCCTTGCGCTGCATGTAGCCGATGCCGAGGTCGAACTCGTCGCGGGGCGTCGCCGACGGCGGCAGGGTGGCCAAAGCAGCGCCACCGGCCGGTGCGGGATAACCCGATTGTGCCGGCGGATAGCCGGGCTGCGCGGCCGGCGGCACACCTTGTTGGTAGCGCGGGCTGGTGTTGGCGAGATCGAGCGGCTCGCCCGCATTGCGGCCGCCGCCAGGCGTGACCGCCGGCATCGGCTGCTGCCCGCCGCCGAGTGCGCGCGGCGCGCCGGGTGCATTCGGGTTCTGGTTGGGGTCGAAGGCATCGCCGCGGCGGCGCGTGCCGGGAGCGCCGGGCGCCGGCTGCTCCTGAACGATCGGCGCGGGCGCTGCGATCTGCGGCTGCTCGTAGCTCGGCTGCGCGGCTTGGCTCGGCTGCGCGGCTTGGCTCGGCTGCGCGGCCTGCTGTTGCGGCGGCTGGCGATATCCGGGCGCGACCTGCCCCGGTGCAATCTGGCTGGGTGCGATCTGCGCGGGCGGCATCGCCGCGACGTTGGGTGCCTGCCCGGGCGCCCCTTGCGCGCCGCCCTCGAGCGCCCGCAGGCGCTCTTCGAGCTGGCGGTTGCGATATTGCAGCTCCTCGTTCTGGCCGGTGAGCTGGCGCAGCCGGTTCTCCAGCCGCTCGATCCGCATCTCCGGGTCGACATCATCCGACTGCCCGTAGACCGATTGCGCAAGCGCGGGCGAGCACAAAGAGAGCAGCGCGGCGGTCGCCGCGGTACCGGTAAAAGCCTTAAATCTGGATGACATCTTGCCCTGACGACGAAAGCGAAATGGCCTGCGACGGAACCCTCGACGCGCCACACATTGAAGTGGAGTACGCCAAAAATGTGACTGATACCAAGGGGTTTTCAGTCACAGAATGCTGAAACGAAACCGGCGCCCGAGAGGGCGCCGGCATCATCCAATTGCAAAGCTGAACGGGGCCTGACTGACCACCGGGGACCTGACCGAGCGTCAGGAGCTGGCGTTCAGGACAGTGACGGCGCGGCGGTTCTGCGACCAGCAGGAGATGTCGTTACAGACGGCGACCGGCCGTTCCTTGCCGTAGGAGATCGTGCGCATGCGGTTCGGGTCGATGCCGCGCGAGGCGAGGAACGAACGGACCGACTGGGCACGGCGGGCGCCGAGCGCGATGTTGTATTCGCGGGTGCCGCGCTCGTCGGCATGACCTTCGATGGTGAAGGAGTAGCGCGGATAGGTCTGCAGCCACTGCGCCTGCTTCTCCAGGGTCACGATCGCCTGCGGGGTCAGATCGGTCTGGTCGCTTTCGAAGAACACGCGGTCGCCGACGTTGACGACGAAGTCCTGCTGGCTGCCGGGCGTCGCCGCATTGGCCATCGCATCCGTCGCGGCATTCTTGTTGGCGCAGGCGCCCATCGACAGCGCGACGGCGAGCACCGCGGCCAGCTTCAATCCCTGGAGGATACGCATAGGATGTCTCATTCCGGAGCCTCCACGCTCACGTTAGTCCACTGCTGTCCGGTCTACAGGGGGTTGGTTAAGCGAACGTTCCGTCAACCTTGACGGAACCTTGCCTCAGCCGGTCAAATGCCCCCAACCAGCGAAAAGCAAACGTCATGGTTAATGGGTTGTAAATGTGGCGCGAGGGTGAAGGCAAGCCGCGTCGGCCGGCAAAAGAGCCGGCACTTGCTGGAATTTTGGGCCGAAATGACCGGGGAGCGCCCGCCTAGACCGAACCGAGCGCTTGAGAGGCCACGTCCAGGGTGCGCGGCGTGGTGAGCAGAATCGGCCGCGTGGCGGCCTGCCGGGGGATGCTGCGTTCAAACAGCATGCGCCGCTCGAACGCGCTGGAGCGCATGATCGGAAAGCGCGCGAGCACCTTGTCCCGCTGCCGCCGGACGTCGGTGGCCATCAGGACCGCCTTCTTGGTGGGCCAGCCCGGAAAGCCCCGCGGCTCCGGCGAAATGGTCTCGTGCAGGAAGATGCGGCGGTAGAACGCCTGATGATCGGTCCGGATCATGGCAAGGCCGGTGTCGGCGTTGAAATGATCGCACGCGACAAAGGCGAGGCGGACGGTCAAATAGGGCAGCTCGGGAAAGCGGTGGTGCTTGTCGGGATCTGCAACGAGCCGGCACGGATCGACAAAAACCTCGCCGCGATCGAGGCGGGGATGCAGGATGTCGCCGAACACCTCGGTGGTATAGGACATCCGCCATTCCGACGTCAGCAGATGGATGCGGACGGAGCTGCAAAGCTCTCCGTCAACATAGACCCCGAAATTCCAGGTGTTGGGCGTTTCGTCGAAACGATCGCTGACGCGCAGCGAAGGTGATGGCTCGATCAGACCGGCCTGCAGATAGGCGCGGTAGCGCATCAGATACAGGTTGTCCTTGTCCTCGGGCGTTTCGATGAGCCGATAATCGATGCGGTCAAACAACGCGGCGCCTCGTGGAAGGAGCGCCGTGTTCGGTTCGGCTCCGGACTTCATCTGCAACCTCTGACTCCAAGCAACTTCCACGAGTAGCCAGACCTTAATGGTTCCTTAACGGAATTGCAAAGCTATAGAATCGTTAGGGTTAACCTTTGCGAGCCCGCAAGACTACGGTGCAGATGGGAGCCGATTGCGAGGAGAGGAGCTGCCGGGAAGGGATCGGGCCTATCGCGACGACACGAGGGCGAGCTGGTCGTCGGGCACGCGACGACCATGCGAGGCGTTGAGCAATTGCCGGATTCGCACCGCCGGTACGGGCCGGCTGAACAGGTAGCCCTGCCCTTCGGTCACGGTGCCGTCGGCGCTGATCAGCTCGAGCTGCTCGTTGGTCTCGATGCCTTCGACCACGACGGCCATGCCGAGATCGGCGGACAGCCGCGCGACACCGCGCAGCAGCGTCAGCGGCCGGTCGGAATCGATGCCTTCGAGGAAGGAGCGATCGATCTTCACCTTCTGCATCGGGAAATTGTGCAGGTAGCTGAGGCTGGAATAGCCGGTGCCGAAATCGTCGAGCGAGATGCGCACGCCGAGCGCATGCAATTGCGACAGGATGTCGTGAGTGAGCTGGGTGTTGCGCAGCAGCGAGGACTCGGTGATCTCGATCTCCAGACGATGCGCCGGCAGGCCCGACACTTCGAGCGCGTAGCGGATTTCGCTCAGGACGTCGCGCTGGTGGAATTGTTGCGGCGAGAAATTGACGGCGACGCTGACGCCTTCCGGCCACTTCATGCATTCCATGCAGGCGCGGCGCAGGATCCAGCGGCCGAGATCGACGATCAGGCCCATGTCCTCGGCGACCGGGATGATGTCGACCGGCGAGACCGTGCCGCGCACCGGATGATTCCAGCGCAGCAGCGCTTCGCAGGTGGTGATCTTGCCGGACCTCAGATTGACCAGCGGCTGGAAGAACAGCTCGAACTCCTCGTTGGCGAGCGCCTTGCGCAGGTCGAGCTCGAGGATACGGCGCGCCTCGACGGTCGCGGCCATCTCGTCGCGGAAGAAACAATAGGTGCCGCGGCCGTCGGCCTTGGCGCGGTACAGCGCCATGTCGGCGTTCTTGAGCAGCGTGTCGGCGCTGGTGCCCTCCGGCGAGGTCAGCGCGATGCCGACGCTGGCGCCGATCTCGACCAGATGATTGTCGATGCGGTACCGCTCGCTCAACCGCTCGACGATGCGGCGGGCGAGTGCCGCGGCATCCTCGGGCGACGTGAGGTTCTGCTGGAACACGACGAACTCGTCGCCGCCGAACCGGGCGACGAAATCCTCGGGGCGCAGCATCTCGCGCAGGCGGTTGGCGACGGCGCACAGGAGCTGGTCGCCGCAGGGATGGCCCAGCGTGTCGTTGACCTGCTTGAACTGGTCGAGGTCGATGAACAGCAGCGCGGAGAGCTGCGCCGCATCGTGGGAGACAGCCAGCAGGTGCTCGATCTGGTCGCGGAAGTTGACCCTGTTCGGCAACGCCGTTAGGTCGTCGTATCGCGCAAGATGGGTGATCTTGGCCTCGGCGTTGCGCCGCTCGGTGATGTCCTCGAGCAGCAGCACCGCCCCTCCGTCCGCCATCGGCTGAACGGTCCAGCACAGCGACCGATTTCGCTCCAGGTTCGCCTCGGCGGTGATGATCTCCTTCTCCCGCGAACTTTCGATGCCGGCGACGATATGCTCGCCGTCCGCGCTCGAGATGGATCTTGCCTGCACGCACGCCGCGATGATGTCGCGCGCACTGGCGCCGCTCCGAGGCAGATGGTCGGGCAGGTTCATCATCGCCGCGAAGCGGTGATTCATCACCGCGAGCTGGCCATCGCGATGGAACATGCAAAGACCGTGCGGCATGTTGTTGAGGGCGGTATCGAACTGGCCCGCAAGTGCGGCTTCGCGTTCGCGCGCCACCACGGCGCCCATGAAGATCCGGTGCAAGTTGACCGAGAGCTGCATGATCGCCAGCAGGAAGGCCGCGCTCACAACGGCCATCGCGATGTAGTAAGGCGTGCCGCGCCACGCCAATGCCAACACCGCCGGGGCGAAAATGAGCAGCGCCTGCAGATGGAAGATCGACGGTCGTCCGTACGCCCTTCCCGCTCCCCCTGCGGCAATGCCTGTCGTGACCGACAGGGCAATCATATGCGCGACCGCGTCGTCGGTGGCGAGCAGAGTCGTGCCGCACCAGATGCCGATCGCTGCAGCTTGGATCTTCGCGCCGATCTGATACCGCGCCTGCCAGCGTTTGGCCGCCTCGGCGGTCACGCTCGACTTGCGTCCCTGATAGCGACGCAAATCGATCGCCCGCACCGTTCCGGCCAAGACGAGCAGCGCCACGCACGCCCAAATCAGGGGCTCACCTGTCTTCAGCGCAGTCAGCGCAGCACCGATCGACACGAAGATGAGACCGGCCAGCAGCGGTCCGGGCGCTTCAAAGAGCGAATCGATCTGCGCCGCCGGATTGACCGGCGGCGGCTGCCCCTGCTCTCCGCTCTGGCTTGCGAACTGCATTTTGGTTTGTACGCGCGTCCTGTTCAGCGCGTAGTCTTACCTAGCCGAGATGAAGCTTTTCTGAGGGAACATCGTTAAAGTCGGGTTGTTTTTCGGCAATAGCGAAATGATTTTCGCTGGAATATCAAGCAGGTAGGCAAGCCTTGCCGGGCGCAAGGTGAAGGAAGTGTTGCCGGTCACGGCAAACTCGGAAAAAATCGGCGCGGTTTTTCGAAAACATCGCGCGTCTGAACGCGCGATGTTTCAACTGCGCCGTTGTCAGCCCGAGGTCGAGGACAACAGTGGCGACCATGCCGGGTCCGAGGCAAAGCCCGGAGTCGGCACCTTCAATTCGTTGCGGCCGGAGATGTCGACCGAGTACAGCGACGGCCCGCCATTGCCGCCGGGATCGCGGAAGAACATCAGCACGCGGCCGTTCGGCGAGAAGGTCGGGCCTTCGTTGTGAAAGCCGGAGGTGAGCAGCCGCTCGCCCGAGCCGTCGGGCTTCATGACGCCGATCGCGAACTGCCCGCCGCCCTGCCGGGTGAAGGCGATGTAGTCGCCCTTCGGCGACCACACCGGCGTCGAATAGCTGGCGTTGGTGTCGTCCTTGGAGAAGGAGATGCGCTGCGCCTGTCCGCCGCCCGCACTCATCACGTAGATCTGCGACCTGCCGCCACGATCGGACTCGAAGCAGATGCGGCTGCCGTCGGGCGAATAGGACGGCGAGGTGTCGATCGCCGGCGTGTCGGTGAGACGCGTAGTCGAACGCGAACGCAGATCCATCACGAACAGGTTGGAATTGCCGCCCTGCTGCAGGCTCATGATGACGCGCTGGCCGTCCGGCGAGAAGCGCGGCGCGAAGGTCATGCCGGGGAAGTTGCCGACGATCTCGCGCTGGCCGGTCTCGATGTTGTAGAGATAGACCTTCGGATCGCCCTGGCCGAACTCCATGTAGGTGATCTCTTGCGAGTTCGGCGAGAAGCGCGGGGTCAGCACGAGATCGGAGCCGCGGGTCAGATAGCGCACATTGGCGCCGTCCTGATCCATGATCGCGAGCCGCTTGACGCGGCGCTCCTTCGGCCCGGTCTCGTCCACGAACACGACGCGGCTGTCGAAATAGCCCTTCTCGCCGGTCATGCGCTCGTAGATCTGGTCGGAGATGATGTGGGCGATGCGGCGCCAATATTCCGGCGAGGTGAAATATTGCTGGCCGGCGAGCTGCTGGCCGGAGATGACGTCCCACAGACGGAATTCGGCCTTGAGCCGCCCGTCCGGCTGCCGCGTCATGCGGCCGGTGACGAGCGCCTGCGCGTTGATGGTCTTCCAGTTCTGGAATTGCGGCGCGACATCCATGTTGTTGATGCGCTCGATGAAGGCGGCCTGATCGATCGGCGCGAACAGGCCCGAGCGCTTCAGATTGTTGGTGATGACCTGCGTGACGCCGTTGCCGACGTCGCCGTCGGAGGGCGAGCCGGGCAGGAAGTTGCTGATCGCGATCGGGATCGGCTGGAATTCGGTGGGATTGATTTCAAGCCGCTTTTGCGGTTGGGCGAGCGCATGTCCAGCCCCAAGCGTCGCAAGCGCGGATCCGGTCAGCGTCATGAAGCGGCGGCGGTTCATCGATCGAATGTCATTCATCGCAAAATTCTTTTGTTCGGATCACAACATATCCTTCAGGCCGAAGCGCATCGGAATGGTTTTCCAAGTGTCATACTGCTGCTTCGGCAGGAACGAATAGACTTGACACTGGACGATGGCACGCTTGCCACTCTCCGCCACGGCCTGAGCGATCGACCTGGACGGCCCACGCGCTGCAACGACAACCGGCTCGGATGCCAGTGTTCCATCGATCTTCATAAAAATATCGATGTCGACTTCGTATTGGTCGGCATCCTGCCCGTTGTAGGTGGGCGTGAAGCAGCGCCTGACCGCCGACATGAACGCGCCCTGCCAGGTCGCAACATTGTTGGCGGCCGTCCCGGTTGCTGCTCCCAGCGACGCTGATGCATTCAACGCCGAGCCGGTCTGCTCGTGCCGGGTCGCGGCGCGCTTGTCGAGGTCGCGCTGGATCTGCGCGGGGTCGAAGGTGCGCTCCTTGGGCTTGGGCTGCTGCTGCGGCTGCACCGCCGCGACCTTCTGCTCCACGGGCTTGGGCGGCGGCTTCTTGGCCTCCATCTTCTTCTGCAGCTCGGCGATCGGATCTTCCTTGGCCGGATCAGGCTTCTTTTCCTGCGGCTTCGGCTCTTCCTTCGGCTTGGCCTCCGCCACGGGCTTCGGCGGCTCCGGCTTCTTCTCCACCGGCTTCTCGACCGGCTTCGGCGGCGGCTCCGGCTGGGAGTTGGTCTTGATCAGCTCTTTCTTCTCGGTGACCTTGCCGACGGCGTCTTCCTCGGGCTTGGGCTCCGCGATCTTCTCGACCTTCGGCTTCGGCTCTTCCTTCTTGCCGGTCTTCTGCCCCGCCATCATCTTGGCGAGCTGATCGGAGGAGATGATGTCGATCGGAAGCGATTCCTGCGTAGCGATGTAGGCCTTGCTGCTGAAGGTGACGAGCCCCCATCCCAGCACGAGGACATGCAGGGCAATCGACGCAACGAGTGTCTTGTCGACGTTCACCTTCACGGCCTCAAGACCCCTGATCCGCTTCCGTGACGAGCGCCAGCTTCTTGAATCCGGCGCCCGAGAGCTGGCCCATCACCTTGGCCACGGTGCCGTAATCCGCCTTCTTGTCGGCGCGCAGATAGATGCGTTCCTCGAGGCCGCCGCGCGCATCGGTGATCGCCTTCAGCTTCGGGATCAGCTCGTTCAGCGCAATCTCGGTGTCGTTGATGAACACCTTGCCCTTGATGTCGACCGACATCTGGATCGGCTTCTGGTCGTTGTTTTCGAGGCTCTTGGCACTGGTCTGGGGCAGGTCGAGCGGGACGCCGACCGTCAACATCGGTGCCGACACCATGAAGATGATGAGCAGCACCAGCATGACGTCGACCATCGGCGTGACGTTGATCTCGGCCACGACCGGCTTCCGCCGGCCGCGGCGCCCGCCGCCGCCGGACGAACTCGCAACGTTCATGGCCATGATCGCGTGCCCAGATTGCCCTTCACACTATACATGCCGTCCGTCAGCCCCGCTCGTCGATCTGACGAGACAGAATGGCTGAAAATTCATCAGCAAAGCCCTCGAGCCGCTGGGCCTGCCGGTTCACCTCGGAGGTGAACTTATTGTAGAAAATAGTGGCAGGAATGGCGGCGATAAGGCCGACGGCGGTCGCAAACAGCGCCTCGGCGATACCGGGGGCGACCACCGCCAGAGAGGTATTTTTCGAGGCCGCGATCGACTGGAAGCTCGACATGATGCCCCAGACCGTGCCGAACAGGCCGACGAAGGGGCCGGCGGAGCCGACGGTCGCCAGCACCAGAAGGCGCCGTTCCAGCCGCTCGACCTCGCGCGCAATCGAGACGTTCATCACCTTGTCGATGCGCATCTGAAGCCCTGCGACCGAGCGGGCATGGCTCTCGAACGAGCGCTTCCACTCGCGCATCGCCGCCACGAAGCAGGCCGCCATGGAATGCGTCGGCTTGGCCGACAGCGTGCGATAGAGCTCCTCGATCGACTCGCCGGACCAGAACGCCTGCTCGAACCGGTCCATCGAGCGGCGGGTGCGCGCGTAGAGAAAGATCTTGTCGATAGCGATCGCCCAGACCCAGACCGAGCAGGCCAGAAGCCCCAGCATCACCGCTTTCACGATCCAGTGAGCCTGCCAGAACAGCGCGATCAGCGACACGTCGGCGGAGGCAGCAACCGGAAGGGCTGACTGAGCCAATTCGGCCGGATTCATAAGCAGTATCCTCTCAAGGCGATCGTTACCTAATGTCCTTCGGCCAGCAAATCGCGGCCGGTGTTCCCCAACAGCCGCGCTGGACCCGCGCGGCGGGCAAGCCCGCTCAAAGCCTTGTCTTTCTGGGGTGCAGGGCTCGTCCAAAGGCTCGTCAAAAGCCGGCCGCCTGCATTCCCCGCCAAGATGTCAAAACTAAGGGGCCTCGACCCCAGGCCTTGACGTCGGGCTCCGGGCACGCCTGTCCGCACATACCAGAGCCCGCCGATGGTTAATGCGGGGTTACCGGCGGCGCATTTGGCTGCAGGAAAGACAGTCCGTGCAGGGGGATGGACCTCGGATCCCGTGTTCCAGACGCACCGGCCGGAGGAACCTGCTCTCGTGCCAAAAATTGTCCGGAAAATCACTCTCAGCGAGGTCCTGCCATGTCCATCAACCCCAAGACGACCGCCGCGATCGGCGATCACCCGCTCCACCCCATGCTGATTCCGTTCCCCGTCGCGTTCCTGGTCGGCGCTCCCATCGCCGATCTGGCCTTCATCGGAACCGGCGACGGTTTTTGGGCACGCGCCGCGATGTGGCTGATCGGCGCCGGCATCGTCATGGCGCTGGTTGCCGCCGCAGCCGGCTTCACCGATTTCGTCAGTGAGCCACGCATCCGCCGCCTGAACGATGCCTGGTACCACATGGTCGGCAATCTCGCGGCGGTGGTGCTGGCCCTGGTCAATTTCTATCTCCGCTACGCCCAAGGCGCGGAGGCGGCGATCAAGCCCTGGGGCGTCGTGCTGTCCCTGGTCGTGGTCGGCATCCTTCTGTTCACGGGATGGAAGGGCTGGGAAATGGTCTATCGCCACCACGTCGCGGTGCTGGATGCGCCGGGCCAGACCAGCTCGGAGCCGGTCAACCCGCATCATGGCGGCGAAAGCCACCGCCGCGCCGCCTGAGCGACAGTCAAGCGGACGAAGCGGCCGCAAGGCAATTGGTGAGCCGCGCGGGATTGCCGATTGCGGTGCAGCCGCCAGGCACGTCACCGGTCACGACAGTCCCGGCGCCGATCTTGGCGAAGTCGCCGATCTCGATGTCGCCGAGGATGGTCGCGCCGGAGCCGATGAACACGCCGCGACCGATGCGAGGCGAGCGCATCGGCAGGTCGCCATGGCGTCCGATGCTGACATTCTGAAGGATGGTGACCTCGTCGCCGATGACGACATTGGCACCGATCACGATGCCGGTGGCATGGTCGAGATAAACCGACGAGCCGAGGCTCGCGGCCGGATGAATGCTGACCTGCAGGACGTTCGAAGCCTCGTTCTGCAACAGCAGCGCCGCATCACGATGGTCATGACGCCATAGCCAGTGCGAGACGCGCCAGGACTGCAGCGCGACATAGCCCTTGAAGTGCAGCAGCGGCGGCAACAATCCGGCGATGGCGGGATCACGGAGCACGATGGCGCGCAGGTCGCGGCCGGCCGCTTCGACCAGATCCGGTTGGCCGCGAAAGGCATCGCGGGAAAACGTCGTGAAGCGCTCGCGATCGGCGGCGCTGCCGCCCAGCCGACGCCCGATCAGATCGGCCAAGGCAGCGGTAAAATCGTCATGGGCAAGGATGGCATCGGCGACAGCCTTGCCGAAGACGGGATCCGCCGCTGCGGTGCGCCGCGCCTCGCCGCGTATCTCCTGCCAGAGGATGTCGCTCGCCACGATCGCAGTCTCCGTCCGCATTGCCGCCTGCGGTGTTTTGACGCTTGCTTCTCGCTGTCGAATATAGGACGCAGGCCGCCTGCGCGCCAATTGGCGTCGGCAACACGCGCGGCCACCTGTGCGCCATGCTCCCCGTAAGACTACGGGCTTGCTTGCCAGAGAGCTGCGGCCAGCCTTCGGCCGAAGCCCGCGGTGGCATCCGCGGGTTTTGGTACCCGCCGGACGTCAAGCTGCCGGCCAGTTCCGAATCCACGTCATCCGAGGTCACGCTCAAATATGCCGCTCAACGCCCCCGCCGACGACCAGCACAACGACATCATGTATCCATCCGCCCTGCCGTTCCTGCTGGTCCATCTCGGCTGCCTTGCGGCAATCTGGTCGGGCGTCACCTGGCAGGCGGTCGCGATCTGCGTCTCACTCTATTGCTTGCGGATGTTCGCGATCGGAGCCGGCTACCATCGCTATTTCTCGCATCGGGCGTTTGCGACCAGCCGGGTGTTTCAGTTCATCCTGGCCTGCCTTGCGCAAAGCAGCGCCCAGAAGAGCGTGTTGTGGTGGGCGGCCAAGCATCGCCACCATCACCTGCATTCCGACACTGAAAACGACGTGCATTCACCGCGTCACCGCGGCTTCCTCTATAGCCATCTCGGCTGGATCTTTTACCGGCAGCACGACGCAACCGACCTCGTGAAGGTCGGCGATCTCGCCGCCTATCCCGAGCTGATGTGGCTGCATCGGCTGGAGCTGCTGCCGGCCTTCGTGCTGGCAGGGCTCTGCTTCCTGGTTGCAGGATGGTCGGGTCTGGTGGTCGGCTTCCTCTGGAGCACGGTGCTGGTCTATCACGCGACCTTCTGCATCAATTCGCTTGCCCATGTGCACGGGCGCAAGCGCTACGTGACCGGCGATGATTCCCGTAACAACTGGCTGCTGGCATTGTTCACGCTCGGTGAAGGGTGGCACAACAATCACCACGCCTATCAGAGCAGCGTGCGACAGGGCTTTCGCTGGTGGGAAGTCGACGTGACCTACTACATCCTGACGCTGCTGTCGTGGATCGGCGTCGTCTGGAACATGAAGGCGCCGCCCGAACAGGTGCTGCGCAACGAGCAGCCGCTCGGCGCGCGGGTCATCCAGCGGGCGGCCCGCCAGCTCGCCGGACGGTTCGATGCGCAGACCCTGGCGCATGCGATTTCGTCGGCACGCCGCCGGGCCGATCTCGCCCAGTTGCAGCTGCCGTCGCTGCACGACATTCTCAATCGCGCGCACGAAGGTGTCGACGCGCTGACGCATCTGCATCTGCCGAAGATCCCGACACGCGAGGAGTTTCTCGCGGAGGCCAAGGCGATGTTCGCGCGAACGCGATCGCTCAACGAGATCGTCGACCACGCCTACGAATACTTCCTGGCCTCGGTGCACGCGCAACTCGCCACGGCGCGCTGAAACTCCACGCCATGCGACACCGGCCGGCAGCGGTCATGTTGCCGGGGCGCGTCCATCGCGGGCGCGGCCGGGGTCAGCCTGCTTGCGGAGGCTGAGCGCATAGAACCAGCCGCCTGCGGCGATCAGCACGGGCAGGACGAAAAGCGCGAAATCGCGGAGCAGGATCATGGGACGATACTTCCCTTCGCGAACGACACCGCGCGGCTGAGTGCGTACGATGCGCCCCAATATAGATAGGCGCTAAGAAACAACCGCCAGGACTCACCGAGCTGCCACTCCGGGTAGAGCTGAACTTCCGTGGGCCATCCATTGAGGAACGCGATCGCCACCGGGACGACCGGGCCGAAGCGCTCGAACAACACGGCCGCGCGCTCGAACAATGCGAGGCGCTGGCTGATTTGTTTGCGTTCAATATTGGTCATGATCGTGCCCGTCGGCGCCGCGGAGGCGCAGTCAAGGCTTGGTCGGTGCTCGCGCGGTCCGGGTTCTATCGATCCTGCACATCTGCGTGATGGGCCTCGCAAAGCCCTCGCAGGCGCTTCGCATCGCCAGGACGACCATCGAAGTGTGACATAAGCCAAACCGCCCGCCTGCGGGTTGCGCAGACGGGCGGCTCGGGGCCATCAGGACTTTGGGGGCATGCGCCTGAAGGCTTTGAGAGGTGCAATTCTTCGGATCAGCCCTGCTGCTGATCGGTCGGCGGCGGGGTCGGACGCGTCTTGTGCTGCGCCATGAACTGGTCGAACTCTTCCTTGTCCTTGGCGTGACGCAGGCGGTCGAGGAAGTTCTTGAACTCGACCTGCTCTTCCTCGAGCCGGCGCAGCGTCTCACTGCGATACTCGTCGAAGGCGCGGTTGCCGGAGGACGGCGGGCCGAAGCCAAAACCGAAGCCGCGGCGCTCCATGCGGTCGCGCATGCGATCCATCTTGTACTGCATCTTTTCCATCTTGTTCTGCCAGCGATCCTGATTGCTCCAGCACGACATTCTTCTGCTCCCGAGTGTGAAAAAGAGAAGGGCAAGTCCGATCGGCCACCAGATGATGAAGCCGAGAATGGTCACGGCGATCCAGCCGGGATGCCAGGGCGTGTCCAGCATGCGGGGGCGCTCGTAATATTGCTGTTGGTTCGACGGGCCGCGCCAGCGATTGACATCAGCGGTGTAGGCCATTTCCCTTCTCCATCACGGCACCAGCGCCGTTGTGAATGTAAATAACATTTACATAGCTAGACCATCCCGCGATTTTGTCAAGCTGGCAGCACGACACGGCCGCGTGATTATTATCGCAATCTTATTTCGGCTTGCCCCAGGGGCTGCCGGGCGGCAGGCTCGAACCGGAGGGAGCCTCCGGCGGCACCGGCGGCGGCTCGGCGCCCCTGGCCGGAGGACGGCGGTCGATCGGGAAACCGAGGCCGCGCAGATAGATCAGCACCTCGGCCTCCAGCAGCTCGTCCGGCGACATCGGCAGCTTGCGTCGCGCAGCATCGCCGCGGGAAAACAGCGAGGCCACGCCATGCGACATCGACCAGATGTGCAGCGCCATCATCATCGCCGGCGGGCGGGGTGTGCCGGGCGGCGTCAGTGCGGCGAGCCGCTCGGCTGCGGCTCGAATGATGTTGAAGGCGCGTTCGCTGGCCGCCTGAAGTGCGGGATTGGCATCGACCGGCACGCCCGATTCGAACATCGCGTTGTAGAAGGCCGGCTCCGCGCGGGCAAAGGCGAGATAGGCCTTGCCGACGCGCTCGAAGGCGGTGACGGTGTCGGGCCGCCCGTCGTCCCAGGCCGCCGACAGGCGCGCCTCGAACTGCTCGAAACCGCGCTGGGCGATCGAGGACAGCAGCTCGTCACGGTCGCGGAAATGCCGGTAGGGCGCCGCCGCACTGACTCCGGCCATGCGCGCGGCATCGGCGAAGGTGAAGCCGGCCGCCCCCTTCTCGGCGATCAGCCCGAGGGCCGCCTGCAACAGGGCTTCCTTTAGATTGCCGTGGTGATAGCCGCGCTCGGCGCGGCGCTGCTCCTTGCGCCAGCTCATGTGAACGAGCTTTACATGAGCCGGGCTTCAAGGTCACTAGCGGGAATCGCTCGTGATTAACCCGTATTCTCCGCAGTCATTCCGGGCGGCTCATAGAGCCGATCTATGGTGCGCGCTTGCGCACCTGAGAATGTCGAGATTCCGGGTTCGGTCCTGCGGACCGCCCCGGAATGACGGCCCACTTGGCCGCCCGGATACCTATTCGTTCAGGGCTACATCTCCGGAATCGGCAGCACGGGCATGACTTCGATCGCCTCGCCCGGGAAGATCGCAAAATGCGGATGGTTCTCGAACAGCTTTGCAGCGTCCTCCTGCGAGGCGGCACGCACCACCGTGAAACCGGTCAGCGCGTTGCTGACCTCGGTGATTCCGCTCCCGTCGATCCTGCGGGTCTTGCCGAGCGGGCCCCCCATCTCGACGATCACGGATTTGTGCTTCTCGACCCAGCCGTGCCAGGCGGCCATGCCCTCCTGCTCCTTCGCCTTCCGCTCGGCCTCGGGCAGCGCGCGCCACGCCGCCATTTTCGATCCGCTCGTGCTGCCGAGATAGACGGCGAGAAATTTGTGTTCGGTGCTCATGGGTTTTCTCCTCAGGGTTGATTGGGAATCGCGCAGCCGCCGTCTCGTCTACGTCTTCAGGTCGCCAAACCCGGCGACGATCTCTTGCACTTCGGGCGAGTAATCGGCCATCTCCTGCACCTGGCGGACCTCGATGATCTCGTTGGCTGAAGCGGGACATTTCTTGGCCCAGGCGATCGCCTCGGCGCGCGAGGCGACCTCGATCATCCAATAGCCGCCCAGGACTTCCTTGGCTTCCGCGAAGGGCCCGTCGGTGACGATGGGCTGGCCGGTCGCAAACGAGACGCGTGCCCCGGTCGACGGCGGGTGCAGCCCATCGAGCGTGATCAGCACGCCTGCGTCCTTCAGCGCCTCGTTGTAGCGCATCATCGCGGCGACGCGCTCGGGATCGAGCTGCAGCTCCGGCGGCGCGTTCTCGTAGCCGAGCGGGATCATCAGCATCATGAATCGCATGGGAGTTCCTTGCTGCTCTCAGTCGCTCCGATATGTCCTGCGGGCGGAAACGGCTGGCCCGCGCTCCCCTCCAAGACGAACGGCCTTCTGCCGGGCCGACAGCGGGACAGAAATTATTTAGAGGCCGCAGCGCAGCCGCGGCTGGCGCATTCTGGGCCACATTGGGCTCGATCGGCTCGGCGAGGCCTTTCATGCCGGAACGAAAGCGCAGTAAAAGGAACCGGCGCTTCGCGCGCTGCTCCCGGACACAGGACAGATCAGCCAATGCCGCAAGCCCCGCAAAAAGTCGCCCTCGTCACCGGTGCCGCCCGCGGCATCGGGCTTGCGACCGCGAAGAAATTCTTGGCCGAGGGCTGGCGCGTGGCCCTGCTCGACATCGAGCACGAACTGCTCGGCCGCGCGGTCGCGGACATCGGCCAGAGCGAGGCGACGCTGGCGCTGACCTGCGATGTCGCCGACGCGGCCGCAGTCAGCACCGCAATGACGACGATCGAGCGGCGGTTCGGCCGGCTGGACGCGCTGGTCAACAATGCCGGCATCGCGGTGTTCGCGCCGCTGATGGAGACGTCGGGTGCCGACTGGCGCCGCGTGCTCGAGGTCAACCTCACCGGACCGTTCCTCTGCACCAAGGCCGCGGTGCCCCTGATGCGCGACGGTGGTGGCGGCGCCATCGTCAACATCACCTCGATCTCAGCCGTGCGCGCTTCGACACTGCGCTCGGCCTACGGCACCAGCAAAGCAGGCCTTGCACACCTTACCAAGCAGCTCGCGGTCGAGCTCGCCTCCCTCAACATCCGCGTCAACGCGGTCGCACCGGGGCCGGTCGACACCGCGATGGCGAAGCAGGTGCACACCAAGGAGATCCGCGCCGACTATCACGACGCCATTCCGCTCAACCGCTACGGCCTGGAAGAGGAACTCGCGGAAGCGATCTATTTCCTGTGCTCGGGCCGCGCGAGCTACATCACCGGCCAAATTTTGGCCGTGGACGGCGGCTTCGATGCGGCGGGCATCGGCCTGCCGACGCTGCGCGGGCAAAGGCGCAACGGGTAGGAACAAGATTTCGTAGGGTGGGCAAAGGCGCAACGCGCCGTGCCCACCATCGATCCCAAATTTGCGGTGCGGATGGTGGGCACGCTACGCTTTGCCCACCCTCGAAAGCGAGTTGGTGGAGAGTTCATGCAACGCATCGCCTTCCTCAAAGCTCTGATGCTTGCATCCGCGCTGCTCGCCGCCGCGCCCGCAGCGGCCGAGATCCGCATCATCCAGTCCCCGGGCGGACAGGTCGGGCCGTTCCTCGATCTGTTCGAAAAGGTCCGCGACAGTGGCGAGCGCGTGGTGATCGACGGCCCCTGCCTGTCCGCCTGCACGCTGGTGCTGAGCATCGTGCCGGGCGAGCGCATCTGCGTCACCAAGCGCGCCGTGCTCGGCTTCCATGCCGCACGCTCGGTTGACCGGCGCGGCCGCTTCTATGCCGAGCCGGAAGCATCGGTCGCGGTGCTTGCCGCCTATCCCGGTCCGGTGCGCGACTGGATCAGCCGACGTGGCGGTCTGACCTCGCGGTTGCTGCTGTTGAAGGGGCGCGATCTCGCCGCGATCTATCCGCGTTGCCGCTGATACAGCCGGCAGCCGCCACCGCTTTCAAAACAGCGTCTGGATCACTGGCGCCAGCTTCGCGCTGGCGCAAATGAGCATTCCCCAAAGAGCAAAGTTGATCTGTAGCGCCGCCGCCATCGGTCGCTCCCCTTGCAAGTGACGTCCATCCCAGTTTGTAGCTTTTATGACTCACCAATAACGATTCTGACGTGCAGAGCACAGCCCAATCTTGCGCCAATTGTTGTGCGATGCAGCTCGCTTCACGAAGCGGCCTCACTGCGTCCGCAAAGTGATGCGAAAGCACGACTCATATTCGGCCATGCCGGCAAGT
The DNA here is from genome assembly GCF_020194115.1 of Bradyrhizobium sp. NBAIM01. NCBI lineage: Bacteria > Pseudomonadati > Pseudomonadota > Alphaproteobacteria > Hyphomicrobiales > Nitrobacteraceae > Bradyrhizobium > Bradyrhizobium sp. NBAIM01. The sequence goes on from NZ_JADYVU010000002.1 coordinate 116,725, forward strand.
TTGTTTTGCCTTGAGTTCCATTGAACCGACGATGCGCGTGTCTCACGCAGATTCTGCGCGCCGATTGTGGAGGCAAAAGCCCGGCATGATTCGACACGGCTTGATCGTGCTCACTTTTTGCACAGCGCTGATCGGATGCGCAGAGGCGCCAGCGCAGGAACGCCGCGCCATTGCATGGGATGGCCTCGGCAAGGATCCGAACCGTCCGCATGTGGCCAAGCGGCGCGTCACGACCGGCGCGCCGGCTGCAAGTGATCCCAATCAGGAGCGCGAAAAAGTGCTCGGCACATTGCGCCCCTATTCCGAGGCGTGGTGGGCGGTCCAGGACGAGATACAGGCGGAGAACGACAGGAAGCTGGGCGCCAAGCTCGTGATCTGTCCTCGCTGCGTGGAATCGTCGCCGCCGCCCGAGGACGTCACCGGATCAATCCGGTGAAAGGACAACGGCTGATCGGCGCCTGACGTAACGAAACGTACGTCCCCTCTCCCGCAGCATTGGAGAGAGGGGATCGCAACGTGACGGTCGCGCCCAAAGCGCGATGCGATAGGATAAATCGTCATCGCGCTTTAGGTTGTTGTTTGAGCATGATCTTTTCGGAAAACCGCTTCACACTTTTCCGGATCATGCTCCTATCACATGCCCTCGGCCGGGCAATTCACCATCCAGGGAATGCCGAACTTGTCGACACACATGCCGAAGCCCTTGGCCCAGAACGTCTTGCTGAAGGGCATGGTGACGCTGCCGCCGTCGGCAAGCGCGTTGAACTTGCGCTCACCATCCGCGGGGTCCTTGACCGTAAGCGAGATTGCAAAGCCCTGCGGCTTCTGGAAATGCTCGGCCGGCGAGTCGGAGGCCATCAATACCGTGCCGTCCGGCAGTGACATCCGCGCATGCATGATCATCTTCTCGCGCCCGGGCGTAGCCGGCACCTCCGGCGGCGCATCCGATGCGCGCATCATCGCGTCGATCTTGCCGCCGAGAACCTTGGCGTAATAGTTGAACGCTGCTTCGCAATTGTCCTGGTAGAACAGATAGGGATTGAGCATCGTTTCTCTCCTCTTCGTTTGCAGTGAGGCTTATTGCTTCTCGGTGAGCTTCTTCAGGCCGGCGAGGCCGGTCTCGAAATCCTTGCCGATCATGCTGTCCATGTTGAAGAACACCTGCATCAGCTTGGACAGGAACGGGGCCGGACCGTACATTACCCATGTGACGAGTGTGGCATCGCCTTGCGGCACAAAGGTGAACTCGGCGGTGTTGTGGCCTTCGAACGGCCGCTCGAAATCAAGCTTGATCCGGAGCTTGGAGGGCCCGTTCGCCTCCAGGATCTCCATATGGCCGGCGCCGACCTTGTTGTTGCCCTCCCAGGCATAGGTCGCACCCTTCCCTGCCGCGGTTCCGCCGAACGTCCGCTTCATGGCGGGATCGCGGGTCTCATACGGCGACCAGGCGGTCCAGCGATGGAAATCGGCAACCAGCGGATAGATCGCAGCGGCCGGTGCCTTGACGGCGAGCGAGCGTTCCACACGGAACGTGTCGGGTTTCGTCAGGGCGAAGACGAGGACCGCGGCAAGGCCGGCGGCGAGAACGATGGCGATGACGGCAATGGCTTTCAGCATGGATGGCTCTCCGTGGATACGGAGCCTAGGACGAACGGGGGAGGCCCCGGCCCGACAATGGGACAGAAATTCTTTGGCGCACTGCGCACCCCACGTCATGGCGTGGAAACAGACGGGCCTACTTCGCCTTGGCGCTTTCCTTTGCCTTCGGCTGGCTGTCCCGGATCAGGCGATCGAGATGCATGCGGATGTGGGCGGCTTCGGCCGAGGTGTTGGCGAGCGCGATGGCGCGATCGAAGGCGATTCGGGCTTCGTCGTTGCGGCCGAGCTGCATCAGGAAGGCGCCGCGCACGCCGTAGAAATGGAAATAATTGGCGAGCTTCGGCGCCAGCGGCTCGATCAGCTCGAGCGCGGCCTGCGGCCCGCGCACCTTGGAGACCGCGACCGCCCGGTTGAGCGTCACCACCGGCGAGGGCTGCACCACTTCGAGCGCGCCGTAGAGCAGGTCGATCTCCGTCCAGTCGGTCTCCTCCGGCGTCGCCGCGCGCGCATGCAGGGCGGCGATCGCGGCCTGGATCTGGTAGGGCCCGCTGCGGCGGTGGCGCATCGCCTTGTCGATCAGCGCGAGGCCCTCCGCGATCATGGTGCCGTTCCACAAGGAACGATCCTGATCATCCAGCAGGATCAGTGACCCGTCCGCGGCAAAGCGCGCCGCGCTGCGCGCGTGCTGCAACAGGATCAGCGCGGTCAGGCCCATGATCTCCGGCTCGCTCGGAAACAGCCGCAGCAGCAGCCGCGCCAGCCGGATCGCCTCCTCGCACAGCGGCTTCCTGATCTCCGCGGTGTCACCGCTCGCCGAATAGCCTTCATTGAAGATCAGGTAGATCATCGCCGCGACGCCGGCGAGCCGTTCAGAGCGCTCGACCGCGCCCGGCGCCTCGAACGGCGTCCCGGCCTCGGCCACCTTTGCCTTGGCGCGCGTGATGCGCTGCTCCATCGCCGCTTCCGAGACCAGGAACGCGCGGGCGATCTGCTTCACCGTGAGGCCCGAGACGATGCGCAGCGCCAGCGCGATCTGCTGCGTCGCCGGCAGTCCTGGATGGCAGCAGATGAACATCAGCCGCAAGATGTCGTCGCGATAATGCGAGCCGTCGAGCCGCTCGGCCAGCTCGCCTTCGGCGTCGTCGAGATCGGAGATCGCCTGGTCGTCCTCAGGCAGCGGCTGCTGCCTGCGCGCGCGTCGCACTTCGTCGATCGCGACGTTGCGGCCGACCATGATCAGCCAGGCCGCGGGATCGCGCGGCGGCCCATTCTGCGGCCAGGTCTTGAGCGCGCGCAGGCAGGCGTTCTGAAACGCCTCCTCGGCGGTGTCGAGATCGCGGAAATAGCGCAACAGCGCGCCGACCGCCTGCGGTCGCGCCGAAGTCAGCGCAGTCTCGATCCAGGCGGTATCGGCCTCGCTCACGTCAGGTTTCCTCCGGGCCGGAACACGCCGACGGGACGCACCTCATAGGCGCCGCCGGGATTGGCGGCACCCAGCTCGCGTGCGACGTCGAGCGCGTCGTCGAGATTCTTGCAGTCGACGATGTAGAAGCCGAGCAGCTGCTCCTTGGTCTCGGCATAGGGGCCGTCGAGCACCAGCGGCGGATCCTCCTTGCGCAGCGTCGCCGCCGCGGTCGTCGGCAACAGCCGCGCCACCGGCCCGAGCCGACCCTGCCTGGTGAGCTTCTCCTGCACCACGGTGAGCTTCTTCATCACGGCCTCGTCCTGCTCCTTGCTCCAGGAGCCGACGAAATCCTCATCGTGATAGCAAAGAATGGCGTAAAGCATGGGCAGCACTTCCCTCGTCTGTTCTGAAGACGCGCCAATATGCCCCGCGCCGACAGCGCTGCGGAAAAAATTTGCAAGAAAAATCCGGCAGATCGTGCCAAGGAGGGCCTTCTCGAGCGGAACCCGAAGAGGCACTTCGAATGACCATTGGTACCCTGGCCGTCCTGATCAACAGCACGCAACAGAACTGGCTGCCGGAGCGGTGGAAGGCCCGTTTCGACGCGGTCTGCGGCAACCGCCGCGTGGTGCTGCTGCCGGACGCCGGGCTCGATCCGGCGGAGGTGCATTATGCGGCGGTGTGGAAGCCGGTGCCCGGCGATCTCGGTGCGTTCCCCAATCTGCGGGCGATCTTCAACCTTGGCGCCGGCGTTGACGCGCTGATGGCGGACAAGAGCCTGCCCGAAGTGCCGCTGGTGCGCGTCGCCGTGCCCGATCTCACCAATCGCATGACCGAATATGTCGTGCTGCACGTTCTGATGCATCACCGCCAGGAGCTTTACCTGCGGCAATCGCAGCGCGAGAAGCGCTGGGAGCCCAGATATCAGTGGCCGGCGAGCGCGATCACGGTCGGCGTCATGGGGCTGGGCACGCTCGGCGCCGATGCGGCCGACGTGCTGCGGAGGCTCGGCTTCCGCGTCGCCGGCTGGAGCCGCAGCCTGCGCACGATCGAGGGCGTCGAATGCTTCCATGGCGCCGCCGGAATGGACGCGTTCCTGCGCAAGACCGATATCCTGGTCTGCCTGCTGCCGCTGACATCAGACACGCACGGCATCCTCAACCGCGAGGTCTTCGCCAAGCTCAATCGCACCAGCCCGCTCGGCGCGCCGGTGCTGATCAATGCCGGCCGCGGCGGCCTGCAGAACGAGGCCGATATTCTCGCCTGCCTCGACGACGGCACGCTCGGCGCCGCCTCGCTCGACGTCTTCGTGCAGGAGCCGCAGCCGAAGGACAGCCGGTTCTGGACCCACCCCAAGGTGGTGTTGACGCCGCACAATGCCGCCGACACCGACGCGGATGCGATCTCGGCCTATGTCGCCGAGCAGATCGCCCGGTTTGAGGCGGGCGGCGCGCTGGAGAACGTGGTGGATCGAACGCGGGGATATTGAAGCTTCGCTTCCAGCTTATCCTTTGGCGCCGATCATCACGTCGATCGCGCACTTGACGATCGCCTCCAGCTCCTTGCGCGGCACGCGGGCGCGGGAGCGGATGGCGATGGTGTGGATGGTGGCCGATGCGATCTGTGCCAGCGCGAACGGATCGGCGCTCTCCGGCAGCTCGCCTTTCTCCTTGGCGCGGCGGAAGCAACTGGCAAAGGCCTTGTCGAGCCCGGTGAGGCCGTCCAGCACCATGGCGCGGATATCGGGATCGCCGACCGCCTCGGAGGCCGCGGTCACGACCGTGAAGCAACCGCGCGGTCCGGTGTCGCCGGACAGATAGATGTCCAGCGCGGCTGCGTAGATGCGCTCCAGCCGCTGGCGCAGCGGCATCTCCTCGCGGAAGATCGCGACCATCGCCGCGCCCGCCTCGTCGCGATAACGCTGGTAGCTTTTGATGTAGAGCTGGCGCTTGTCGCCGAAGGCGCCGTAGAGGCTCGGCCGATTCATGCCGGTGGCGGCGCTGAGATCGTCGAGCGAGGTGGCCGCGAAACCCTGCTTGCGGAACAGATCGAGCGCCTTGCCGAGCGCGATATCGGGCTCGTAGGCGCGCGGACGGCCGCGGCGCTTAGGCCCACCGCGACGCTCGGACTCGCCGCGACGCTCGGGCTGATTGGCAGCAGCTGGCGGCTTAGATTTTTGTACCATTCCGCAAGTTATTCCTTGACCTCACCCATATTATGCAAGATGGTACAAAAATCAATCTGGCCAGGTTGAGCGACACCCAAAGAGGAATTGCCCAAGGAGGCTACAGATGGATCTCTATTTCTCGCCGCTTGCCTGCTCGATGGCGACACGCGTCGCGCTGTATGAAGCAGGCGCCGAGGCGAACTACCTCGAAGTCGATCCGCCGACCAAGAAGGTCTTGAGCGACGGCTCCGACTTTCGCACCGTGAATCCGATCGGCCTCGTGCCGACGTTGCGCACCGATGAAGGCATGGTGCTGACCGAGAACGCTGCGATCCTGCAATATGTCGCGGACCGTTTCCCGCAAGCCGGCCTCGGCGCGAGCGCCGGCATCGAGCGCACGCGGCTGCATCAATGGCTCTGCTTCATCGGCACCGAGCTGCACAAGGGTCTCTTCATCCCCATGCTCGACCGCAAGGCGCCGCAGGAAGTCAAGGCCTATGCCCTGGAAAAGAACCTGTCGCGGCTCGACTATCTCGACAATTACCTGAAGGGACGCGAGTTCCTGCTCGACCATTTCAGCGTGGCCGATGCCTATCTCGTCACGGTCATCAACTGGACCATGGCGACGCCGCCGATCGAGCTTGCGAAATGGCCGAACCTGAAGGCGTATCACGAACGGCTGCGTCAGCGACCTTCGATTGCCAAGGCGATCGCGGAGGAGTTCGAGCTGTACAAGGCCGAGCTCGCGCGGAAGAAGGCCGCGGCCTGAGGCCGCACGCGAGCTCCGCAATCGCGCAGCAGCGCGCTATCTCGGCGCCTGCAGCGCGATGCCGTAGCGGCGGTAGATCCGGTCGATCGTGCCGTCGCTGCGCAGCCGCTCCACGGCTGCGTCGATGGCTTCGCGCAACGCATCGTCCGGGCGGACCATGCCGACGCCGACATTCCAGTTCAGATCGGCCGTGCTCTCGTCGCGATCGAGGATCCGGAGCGGTTTGTCCGGATGGGTCAGATTGAAATAGCTGGCGGCGGTGGGCGTGACCGCGGCGGCGTCGATCTCGCGGTTCGACACGGCCTCCAGGCTGTCGCTCTCGAAGCCGAAGGTCGATATCGGCACGCGCCGCTGACCGATGATCATGGCTGCGATCGATCCAACCTGCACGCCCACCTTGGTCGATTCGTTGAGGCTGGCGAAGGACGTGAGCGTGCTGGATGACGGCACGGCGAGCGCGACGCCTGTGCGATAATAAGGCTTGGAGATTCTCAGACGGGTTTCGCCTTGCGCTTCGCGATCGGCGATGACGTCCAGGAGAATGTCGCAGCCGGCGCTGCGCATCTGGTACTGCGTGATGATCCAGTCGAGCCGCAGCGAGACACCGAGCTCGCGTGCCAGCACCCGACCGAGTTCGACCTGGAAGCCGGGCGGATCGCCGGTCTTGTGCGCGAAGGGAAGCGAATTGGGATGTGCGCAGAGCCCGATCACGCCGCTGGAGCGGATCGCCTCCAGGGGGCGCGCCGCCGCCTGCCCCGACAGGACGATGGCGGCAGCGACGATGACCGGGGCAAATGTCTTCATTCCACACTCTATGCTAGTCAGCCGTCGCGCGGTTTCAGGGCGCGGATGTACTTGACCATCTGGTCGATCTGGGCGTCGGTGAAGGCGCCGTCAAAGGCCGGCATCGCTCCTTGCTTGCCGAGCTTGATGCGACTGCGGATATAGTCGTCGTCGCGCGGCGAATTCATCAGTTGCGGCCCCTTCCCAGCGGCCCGGCCACCGTCGGAGTGACAGAAGCCGCAAGTCCCCGCAAACACCTGCTCGACCTCGAACGCCGTGTTCTCCGGCGCGGGTGTGGCGGATTGGGCTTGGGCCATCGCAGCCCACAGCAACGAGGCGCCCAGCCCCGCCAAAATCGTCTTGCAAGACAGTCTCAACAGCTACGCTCCATTCCTGAGCCACGCGGCCGCGACATCGATCGAGGAGCGGGCTTGCGCCCGCTCCATGATCAGAACATCTGCGGCAGACTATTTCAGGCTGAAGACGACCAGGGCGCCGTCGTCACGCGGCATGCTCTTGTAGACGCCGCCGAAGTTCGGCGCATATTCGTCCGCCAGCATCCCGCCGAAGCCCGCCGTCACCGCGATATATTGCTTGCCGCCGACGGAGTAGCTGACGATGCCGCCCTGATGGCCGGTGCCGTTGTTGTGCCTCCATAGCTCGGCGCCAGTTTCGGCATCATAGGCGTGCAGCACGCCACGCGAATCAGGCACGAAGACGAGGTTGCCTGCGGTCGACAGCACGCTTCCGAGCGGAGGCTCGGGATAGCGAACCTCCCATTTCTTCGCGCCCGTGATGGGATCGCGCGCGTCGAGATGTCCGTAGATCTCGCCACCCGGAGGAGGCACCATCTTGAAATCGGCACCGATGTTGAGCTGGACCTGCGGCGTGGTGACCGGCGTCGTCTTCTGGATATCCAGCGTCATGCACCATTCCTGTCCGATCTTGTAATAGAGACCGGTCTTGGGGCTGTAGGAGCCGGCGTTCCAGCTGATGCCGCCGCCGATGAACGGACACAGCGGCGGTTCGGTGACCTTGCCGACCGGGAAATCGCGACGGCCGATCAGGGCGCCGGTCTTGGGATCGATGTCCTTGACGAAGTTGATGTTCTCGACCAGGCGCCAGACGTTCTTCACTTTGAGATTGCGGTCGTAGACGAAGACGAAGCCGCCCTTGTTTGGATGGACGACGTATTTCTGGCCGTCACGCTCGAGCATCACGAATTCGCCGACCGAGCTGTCGAAGTCCCAGGCATCGTGCGGCAGTTCCTGATGGTAGAATTTCAGCTTGCCGGTATCGATGTCGAGCCCGATCACCGAGCTCGTATAGAGGTTATCGCCGGGACGCGCCCCCTGGGTCTTGTAGTCCGGACCCGACCAATCGTAGAGCGGCGCCGGATTCGCAGTGCCCCACAGGACAGTGTTGGTCTCGGAATCGTAGGTGCCCGGCATCCAGCCGCCACCACCGCCGGTGCGCCAGGACTCGTTGCCCCAGGTCTTCATCGCCTCTTCGGTGCCTGCGACCGTGAGGAACTCCCACTTCTTCTTTCCGGTTGCGGCATCGAGCGCGAAGATCGGGCCGCGGCCCGGCCATTCGCCGCCTTGCGCGCCGATGATCACGCTGCCCTTGGCGTAGAGCGGCGCGCCGGTGAAGCCGACCGTCAGCTTCTGCGAGTCGATCAGCCTGGTCTCCCAGAGAACCTTTCCGGTCTTGGCGTCCAGCCCGAAGACACGACCGTCCATGGTGCCGACGAAGACCTTGCCTTCGCCGAGAGCGACGCCGCGGTTATAGGGCGAGTGGGTCTGGCGGCTGATCAGCGCTTCATCCAGCTCCGGAAAGAACGACCAGATCACCTCGCCGCTGGCGCCGTTCAGCGCGAAGACCCGGCTGTAAGAGCCCGAATAGTACAGCACGCCGTCGGCGACGAGCGGCATCGACTGCAGGCCGCGCGTCGATCGCCCGGGAATGTGCATCCATGCCACGCCCAGATTGCCGACATTGCTCGTATTGATCTGTGTAAGCGGGCTGTAGTGATGGGATTTGTACGAACCGTGATAGGTGAGCCAATCGTTCTGGCCGGCGGCCTCGATCCGGGCCGTATCCACGGACTGAGCCAATGCCGCCGTCGCTGCAAGTGTCGCAACGACAACGACAGCCAAGGCCGAGCTGAGCCACTGTTTCCTCATTTGCACTTCCTCCCGCTCTTGTGTTTGTTGATTGCGTCTCGTGAATGCGGCTTGCGAGGGGTATTTGCAGTTCAGTGTGCGTCGATCGTCCTCCATCGGACCGAATCGTCAACAGACGTCCCCTCCTCGGCGCATCGCGCTGAGGAGCCACGTTCACCGGAGTGGTTGCTGTTGTACTTCTGCTTGCCGTCACACTGTACGACGGATCACAGGGCCTGCAAATATGGAATGCGCGCCGAAGTCGCTTCGATGCAGGGGGACTTGAAACGGCAGCGGCGCTGACCGTTTTGCTTTCGATCCGCCGATCCCGGAACAAGTCGTCTTATCCGTAAAGCACCTTCGGCAGAATCGTGACGATGCCCGGCCACAGCGTCAGCAGCAGCACGAATCCGATCATGATCATGAGGTACGGCATCGTGACGCGGGCGATATAGCCGAGACCGTCGTCGGTCAGCCCCTGGATCACGAACAGGTTGAAGCCGACGGGCGGCGTGATCTGCGCCATCTCCACGGCGAGCACAAGGAAGACGCCGAACCAGACCTCGTCGAAGCCGGCACCCTTCACGATCGGCAGCACGATCGGCAGCGTCATCACGATCATCGAGAAGCCGTCGAGGAAACAGCCGAGCACGAGATAGAAGACGATCAGCGCCACGATCAGCATGAAGGGCGACAGGCCGAGGCTCTTGACGAACGCGGCCACCGCCTGCGGGATGCCGAGGAAGGCCGCGGCATTGCCGAGGATCGAGGCTCCCAGCACGATCAGCGCGATCATCGAACAGGTGACGACCGAGCCGATCAAGACGTCGCGGATCACCTGCTGCGACATTGCGCCTTGCGCCCAGGCAACCAGGGCCGCGCCGAGCACGCCGACGGCGGCAGCTTCCGAGGGCGTTGCGAGCCCGCCATACATCGAGCCGAGCACGCATGCGATCAGGAACAGCGCCGGCGCGAGATCCTTCAGTGCGGCAAAGCGCTCGCTCCACGGCACCTGCGAGAGCTTGGCTTCGGTCTCGGGCACCATCGCGGGTTTGAGGGTGGTGTGCAGCATCACCCAGGCCATGAACGTCGCGGCCAGCAGGAAGCCCGGCAGCACGCCGGCGGTGAACAGCTTCAGGATCGAGACGTCGCCAAGCACGCCGTAGATGATCATGATGTTGGAGGGCGGGATCAAGAAGCCCAGCGTGCCGGCGCCGGCGAGCGAGCCGATCGCGATGTCACGGGAATAACCGCGGCGCGTGAGCTCGTTGAGCGACATGCGGCCGATCACCTGCGTCGTCGCGGCCGACGAGCCCGAGATCGCCGCGAAGATGGTGCAGCCGATCACGTTCACATGCAGCAGGCGCCCGGGCAGTAGGCCCGCCCAGGGCGCGAGGCCCTGGAACAGCGAGCGCGACAGGCGGGTGCGAAACAGCAGCTCACCCATCAGGATGAACAGCGGCAGCGCCAGCAGCTCCTGCGTGGTCAGGATGTTCCAGGCGTATTGCGGCAGCAGCTTGTCGAGCGGGACCGAACGGAACATCGCGAGCAGCAGCGTCGCGGTCAGCGCAAGCGTGAGGCCGATCCAGACGCCGCAAGCTAGCAGCACAAACAGGATCGCGAACAGGGCGACGACTTCGATGGTCATGCGATCTTGGATCCGGATGCGGGCAAGGCGGTCATTCGACGGGCGAGGCCTTCATGCGATGGTCCTCCAGCGGCAGACCGAGCGCGGCCTGGATCGCACGCGCGAGGAACTGCAGCGTCAGCAGCAACATGCCGAAGGTGACGATCGCTTGCGGAAACCACAGCGGCGTGTCGCTCGAGGTCGAGACCTGGCCGCGCACGAAGGCGCTCCAGGCGAATTTCGCCATGGCCATGGTCAGGAACGCCATGAAGGCGAAGCCGGCCGCCGCCGAGAGGATCTCGAGCGCGCGCTGCACCGGCACGGGTGCGTTCTTCAGGAGCAGCACGACGCGGATGTGGCCGCCGACGCGCAGCGTCATGGCGGCACCGAAAGTGAAGGCCGCCGCCATCAGATAGGAGGAATATTCCCACGCGATCGAGATGGTCGGCGGGAAGAACGGCAGGAAGTTCGAGAGGAAGCGGGTTGCGACCTCGCACAGCATCAACAGCGTCAGCATCAAGAGACAGAAGCCGCCGATCCAGCCGTCGAGCCGGCCGAGGCGATCGATGGCGTCGAGGACGATGCGCAGCGGCGCGGGCGCCGCTGCGTTGAGGCTTTGCGATGCTTCGGGCGAAAGGCTCACCACGCCTCGCCCTCAGCCGCGCTTGATTTCGGCGAGATAGGCCCGCACCGGCTTGTCCGCTGCCGGCACGCGCTTGAGGAAGGCATCCAACTGCGGCGCGGTCTTGGCCCGGATGTCCTTCATCATGGCGTCCGAGACCGGCACCACCTCCATGCCGCCCTCCTTGAGGCGGTTGAGGCTGTCGACATCGGCCTTGAGCGAATTGGCCCAGAAGCCGGGCTCCATCTTCGCCGCGATGTCAGCGACCAGCTTCTGTTGATCGGCGCCGAGCGCCTTCCAGGCATCGAGATTGACGGTGAGCATCTGCGACGACCAGACATGGTTGGTCGGGTAGACGTATTTCAGGAACTCCCAGAACTTGCCGTCGACGCCGGACACCGACGAGGTGGACACCCCGGCCACCGCGCCGGAGGCGAGTGCGGGAATCGTTTCGCCCCAAGGGATCATCACCGCCGCCATACCGATGGCATTGAGCATCTCGACCGCGTTCTTGTCGGGCACGCGGATCTTGATGTTCTTGAGGCCCTCGACGTCGGCGACCTTCGCCTTCAGATGCAGATATTGCGTCGGCCACGGCACGATGTAGAGGATCTTCTGATTGTTACGCGCGGCGATCTTCTCATATTCGGGCCGCACATATTTGTGCAGCACCTTGAGCTCGTCCACGGAGCCGCAGAGGAAGGGGATGCTCTCGACGCCCATGAAGGGCTCGTCGCCGACCTGCTGGATGTTGAGGACGTCGGCGAGCGGCACCAGGCCGTCGCGCACGGCCCGCAAGTGCTCGGGCCCCTTGAAGCCGAGCTGGCCGCCGGCCTTCACGGTGATGGCGACCGCACCATTGCTTTGCTTCTTCACTTCCTCCGCGAAGGACATCGCGTTCTGGGTGTGGAAATTGCCGTCGGGCCAGACCGTCGACATATCCCAGCTCGTTGCCGCCCGTGCGCGAGTCGAGATGTGGCCGGCGGCGAGCAGCGTTGCTGCGCCCACAGTGAAGTTCCGTCGCGTAATCATTGCTCCCCTCCGTTTACCAAGCGCGCCGATGCATCAACGCGCGTACCCATAGACCTTGACTGCGTTCTCCGAAGACACGAGACCGCTTGCGACGTCGTCGTTGACGGCCGCGCGATCGCGCTCCCTGGGATCGCCGATGCCGGCACCGCCGGGCGTCAGCACGACCAGCCGATCGTCCGGCGGCACCTGCTGAAAGCCCTTGCCGCGCAGCTTCTTGCCGGATTTGAGACCGACATAGCCGGCCTCGCCGTTCTGGCCGCCGTCCCGCCCGCGCGGCGGGTGGTCGATGCGGTCGAACGCGGCGAGGATGTCGAACGGCGCATCGACCCCGCTGCCGACTTCGATGATCTGGCCGAGGCCGCCGCGGGTGCGCCCTGCCCCACCGGAATCCGGGCGCAGCTCCTTGCGCCAGAAGATCAGCGGCGTCTGCGTCTCCGCGATCTCGACCGGCGTGCCGCGCACGCCGCTTGGGTAAGCGGTCGCCGACAGCCCGTCCTTGCCGAAGCGCGCACCGGTGCCGCCGTTGGAGGTGACTGCCATCGAGAACCCGTAATTGCCGCCGGCGCCGGAGCGGGTCTGGCCGCGCACGTTGAGATTCCACAGGCAGGAGGTGCCTTCCGCAGGCACGCGCTCGGGAATGATCTGGCGCAGGCAGCCGAACACGACGTCCGGCAGCATCTGGCCGATGACGTGGCGCGACGCCACGGGCGCCGGCTTCGGCGCATTGAGGATGGCACCGGCCGGCGCCGACACCGTCAGCGGCGAGAGCGAGCCGGCATTGTTCGGGATCTGCGAGGCGACGACGCAGCCGAGGCCGAACACGGTATAGGCGGTGGTGTAGGACAGCGGCACGTTGATGCCGAATTTTGACGCGGCGGACGTGCCGTCGAAATCGACGTGGATGCCGGTATCCGAGATCGTCAGCGTCGCCGCCAGCGTCACCGGGGCATCATATCCGTCGACCACCATGGTGTTGCGCCAGCTGCCCTTCGGCAGCTTTGCGATCTCGGCCAGCACGGCCTCGCGCGAGCGGTCGCAGATGTAGTCGCCGAGCTCGTCGAGCGTCTCGATGCCGAACTCGCTCATCATCTCGACCAGGCGCTCGCAGCCAACGTCGTTGCAGCCGGCGAGCGAATAGGTGTCGCCCTCGGTGTCGATCGGAAGCCGCGTATTGGTGCGGATCATCGCCATCAGCGTCTCGTTGACGACGCCCTGGTCGATCAGCTTCAGCATGGGGATGTAGAGCCCCTCCATGAACACGTCGGTGGCATCGGGCCCGAAGCCGATGCCGCCGATGTCCATGAGATGGCTGGTGCAGGAGAACAGTGCGACGACCTTGCCGTCCTTGAAGCAGGGCGTGGTGACGACGAAATCGTTGAGATGACCGGTCCCCATCCAGGGATCGTTGGTGATGTAGGCATCGCCCTGCTTCATCGTCTCGATCGGGAAGTGAGCGATGAAGTGCTTGACCGATTCCGCCATCGAGTTGACGTGGCCGGGTGTGCCGGTCACCGCCTGCGCCAGCATCCGCCCCCTGAGGTCGAACACGCCGGCGGAGAGGTCGCCGCATTCGCGCACGATCGGGCTGAAGGCGGTGCGCAAGAGCACCTGCGCCTGCTCCTCGACCACGGCGATCAGCCGGTGCCACATGATCTGAAGGTCGATCAGGCTCGCGCCATTTGCCTTGCTCATGATCAGGCCGCCTTTCGTTCCATGACGATGCTGCCGGCACCGTCGATATGGGCGTCGAAACTGGTGGAGACGAAGGTCGAGGTTTCGTCTTCCGCGATCACGGCGGGGCCTGCGATGGTCGCCCCTGGCGCCATGTCCTCGCGCCGATAGAGCGGGATCTCGATCACTTCGCCGGCCCGGCCGTCGAAGAATTTTCGGCTGCCGGACGCCTTGGCCGCGGGCTGGCGCGCCACGGAAGCGACGGCGGGCGGATTGCGCGCCTCGGTGGTCGCGAGCACCGACCAGCTCAACACCTCGATCGCCGCGCCCGGGATCGGTCGCTCGAACATCGCCGAATAGTCGGCCTCGAACTGCTGCCGCAGACCGGCGAGATCGGCCGTCGTCAGCGGCCGGTTCGGCAGCTCGACGGTGATCTCGTGGCCCTGGCCGACATAGCGCATGAAGGCCGCGCGGCGCTCGCGCACCGGTGCGCCGGCAGCTCCAGGCTCGACCAGCGCACGCGCTTCGGTCGCCATCTCCTGAAGCAAGTCAGAGACCGCCTCGGTATCGAAATCATCGAGCCGGACGTGACGGCTGCGCACCAATTCATACGCGATGGGAGCCGCCAGAAATCCGACCGCCGAGCCGACGCCGGCGTTCGAGGGCACGATCACGCGGGAGACGCCGATCTTCTCGGCAACGCGCGCCGCATGCAGCGGCGCGGCGCCGCCGAAGGCGATCAGCGTGTGCTGGCCGACCACCGCGCCGCGCTCGACAGCGTGCACGCGCGCGGCGCTCGCCATGTTCTCGCAGACCACCTCGTGCACGGCATAAGCCGCTGTTTCCGCCGACAGGCCGAGCGGCGCACCGACATCGCGCAGCAGCGCCTGTTTCGACAGCTCCGGATCGAGCTTGATCGTGCCGGCCGCAAAGGCGTCAGGATCGATCATTCCGAGCGCAACGTCGGCATCCGTCACCGCGGGGCGCTGACCGCCGCGGCCATAGCAGGCCGGTCCCGGCTCCGACGAGGCGCTCTCCGGGCCGACGGTGACGCGCTTCATCGCGTCGACATGGGCGATCGAACCGCCGCCGGCGCCGATCTCGACCATCTCGATCACGGGGATGCGCACCGGCAGGCCGGAGCCCTTGAGGAAGCGCGCGGCGCGATCGACCTCGAACACGCGCGAGGTCTCGGGCTGGTATTTCTCGATCAGGCAGATTTTTGCGGTGGTGCCGCCCATGTCGAAGGACAGCACCTTGCTCTCGCCAAGCCTCGCCGCGATCTGCGCCGCGAAGATCGCGCCGCCGGCCGGACCGGATTCGACGAGACGCACTGGAAAGCGCCGCGCGGTCTCGATCGAGGTGACGCCGCCGCCTGACGTGACGAGGTAGATCGCGCCGCGGAACTGCTCGACCTGCAGGGCGTCGGCCATGCGGGCGAGATAACCGTCGATCAGGGGTTGCACATAGGCGTTCGCGACCGCAGTCGATGTGCGCTCATACTCGCGAATTTCGGGACAGACGGCGGAAGACAATGTGACGGAGATGCCGGGCATCTCCTCGGCCATGATCGCCGCTGCGCGTCGCTCGTGCTCGGGATTGGCGTAGGAGTGTAGGAAGGCGACCGCGACGCTCTCGACGCCGAGTTCACGCAATTTCGGCGCGAGCGCGCGCACGGCCGTCTCGTCGAGCGGGAGGCGGACGGCGCCGTGGGCGTCGATGCGCTCGGGCACGGTGAAGCGGAGGCCGCGCGGCGCCAGCGGCTTCGGCTTGTCGATGCTGAGATCGTACTGGTCGTAGCGGCTCTCGGTGCCGATATCGAGCACGTCGCGAAAGCCTTCGGTTGCGATCAGCGCCGTCTTGGCGCCGCGCCGCTCGATGATCGCGTTGGTCGCAAGCGTAGTGCCGTGGATGAAGACGTCGATATCGCTGATATGCGCGCGTGCATCGGCAAGAATGAGCCGCATGCCGCCCAGCACCGCCTGCTCGGGCCGCTGCGGCGTCGTCAGCACCTTGCGGGTTTTGCGGTCTTGTCCCACGTCCAGCACGATGTCGGTGAACGTGCCACCGATATCAACGGCAAGCCGCACCTCGGCTCCCTCGAGCATTCCAATTTCTCCGTGCTGATCGTCAAGTTCGGGTCCAAAAGCACAGCAATTCCCGTGCCATGAGGCATGCCTGCAACGCTGTGCCCGGCTATTTTGCGCGGCACCTATGCAATAGGCAAGGCGTGTTCGCGCCTGAGCGATCAGAGCAGGAATGCAAGCGCCGCTTCACAGCGCTCCTCAACCTTCAGCGTCAGGAGATCGTCGGCGCGCGTGCGGCCGAGATTGACCGCGGCGATGGGGATATTGCGCCGCGCGGCGGCTTGGACGAAGCGGAAGCCGGAATAGACCATCAGTGACGAGCCGACGATCAGCATGGCATCGGCTTCTGCCAGATGATCCTGCGCCGTGGCCACCACCTCGCGCGGCACGTTCTCACCGAAGAACACCACGTCGGGCTTGAGGATGCCGCCGCAGGCTTGGCAAGGTGGCACCTCGAAGGAGGAAAAATCCTCGTGCTCCAGATCGGCGTCGCCGTCGGGTGCATCCGCGGCATCGAGCGTCAGCCATGCCGCATTGGCGCGGCCGAGCGCGTGCTGAAACTCCTCGCGCGACGTCTTCGCCCCGCAGCCCATGCAGCGGACCAGATCGAGCCGGCCGTGCAGGTCGATCACCTGCCGATGGCCGGCCGACTGATGCAGCCGGTCGACGTTCTGGGTCAGCAGCATCCCGCACCGGCCGTTCGCCTCGAGCCGGGCCAGCGCGCGATGCGCATCGTTGGGCCTCGCCCGGCCGAACCGCCGCCAGCCGATCAGGCTGCGCGCCCAATAGCGCCGGCGGGTCTGCTCGTCCGACATGAAGGCCTGGAAGTTGACGGGCTGGGTCCGCTTCCAATTGCCCTGGCTGTCGCGATAGTCGGGAATCCCGGAATTGGTGCTGCAGCCGGCGCCCGTCAGCACGAACAGGCGTTCGTGCCGGCCGATGAAATCCTGGAGCGGAGGTTTTGCCGGAGGGGCATTCGTCATGGCGCATGATGTAGTTCGCGCCGGCCCGTTTTGCCAGATGACGACAATCCCGGCGCATGGCGGCCGCATAGCCGCTATCGCGGCGACCGCCGTCCCGTGAGATCGAGCGGACGAGCTTTCTCTTGTCCCGCGATCCGCGCGGCCTGCTGCAGCGTCAGCCTGAACTCGTCCCGCTTCTCGTGCACCGAGGCGATCGCATGCCCGACTGCAACGCCGAGGCCGACCAGTGCGGCTTCGGAGAGCTGCAGGCTCGCCTCGATGGTTTCCGGCACCGCATCGGTTGCGCCGATCGCGTAGAGGTGCCGGGCATGATCGGCGTCTCGCGCACGCGAGACGATCAGCACGTCCGGCCGCACCGCCCGGATCCGCTCGACGACGGCATCGATCGCCGGCCGCGACTGGATGGTGATGATCACGCCGGTCGTCTGCATCAAGCCGCAGGCTTCGAGGAAACCCGGCTCTGTCGCATCGCCAAAATAGACCTTGTGACCGCCGCGGCGATCACGCGCCACGTCGACGGCCGCGTGATCGACCGCGATGTAGTTCAGGCCATGGCTGGTCAGCAGGGAGCAGACCACCTTTCCAACAC
Source organism: Bradyrhizobium sp. NBAIM01 (assembly GCF_020194115.1). Classification (NCBI taxonomy): domain Bacteria; kingdom Pseudomonadati; phylum Pseudomonadota; class Alphaproteobacteria; order Hyphomicrobiales; family Nitrobacteraceae; genus Bradyrhizobium; species Bradyrhizobium sp. NBAIM01. Next base: position 134,224 of record NZ_JADYVU010000002.1, read on the forward strand.
GGCCATAGCCGACCACGATGGCTTGCGCCCGGTCGCCGGGCGGCCGGACCGCGAGCTCGGGATCGGGCGTGCGTTCGCTGCTCAGCTTCGCGGCCAATCGTCGCCCGAGCATGCCCAGAAGCGGCGTCAGGGCCATCGTCACGGCGGTGACGGCGACGGCAAAGCTCGACACGGGGGGCTCGATCATGCCTCCGGCCGCCGCCATTCCGATGCTGACGAAGGCAAATTCGCCGACGGGGCCCAGCAGGAAGCCGATCTCGATCGCCGCCGGCCATGACAGCCTGAAGAGGCGTCCCAGGATGATGAGCACGATCGCCTTGCCGACGAGAATGCCGACGACGGCGGCCAACAGCCAGCCGGGCTCGCGCAGGAACACACGGACGTCGATCGCCATCCCGACTGTGAAGAAGAAGATGCCCAGCAGCAGGCCCTTGAACGGCTCGACGGTGGCCTCGATGGCCTTGCCATATTCGGTTTCCGCCAGCATCAGTCCTGCAACGAAGGCTCCGAGCGCCATCGACAGGCCAGCCTGGTGGGCGGCAAGGCCTGCGCCGACGATGACGAACAAGGTCGCGGCAACGAACAACTCCGTCGAATGGGTGCCTGCGACCATCTGGAAGAGCGGACGCATCAGCAGCCGTCCGACCAGAGTGAGGAAGGCTACCGCCAGCACAGCCTTCAGGACCGCACTGGAGATGTGCGCCACGACCGAGCCACCGCTTCCCGCGCCGAGCACCGAGACGAAAACCAGAATGGGGACGACTGCGAGGTCTTGAGCCAGCAGCACCGAGAAGCTGGCGCGCCCGGCCGAGGTGGAAAGCCGCCTCTCGGCGGACAGGAGCTCGAGCACGATCGCCGTCGAGGACAGCGCAAGGCTCGCGCCGAGGATCACGGCCGTATCGGAGCTCTGCCCGAAGAGAAGCGCCACGCCGAAAATCATGGCCGACGTCGCGAGGACTTGCAGGCCGCCGAGCCCGAACACCAGACGCCGCATCGTCATGAGCCGTCTGAAAGACAGCTCGAGCCCGATCAGGAATAGCAGGAACACGATGCCGAGATTGGCGATACCCTCGACGTTCTGGGCGTCCGTCACGGTGAACCAGTACAGGACCGGGACGTCCTTGACGAGCGAGCCGAGCCCGAGCGGACCGAGAATGGCGCCGGCCCCGAGATAGCCCAGCACGGGATTGATGCCCCAATGCCGGACCATTGGCACCACCACGCCGGCAGTCCCGAGCACCACCAGCGCGTCACTATAGGCATTGATGTTGATGGTTGTGGTCACGGGCCCTTCACGTGTCGGCGCCCGCCAATAGCGGCAGCGCCATCCACGGTCGATAGCACACGGCGCCGCAGATCCCCAACCGGTCGCGCCCCTCTATCCCACGCGAGGCGCGCGCAACCCCAAGCCGGTTTTCAGCTTGCCCAGTTCTCCCGAAACTCTGGAAACAGCGTCAGGCCCCCGCAGGCATAGATAGTCTGCCCGGTGATGTAGCTGGCGTCGTCCGAGGCGAGGAAGGCGAACACCGCGGCGATCTCTTCCGGCGTGCCGACGCGCCCCATCGGAATGTGGGAGGTGACGACGCCGCGCTTCTCCGGATCGCCGGTCCAGGCCGCATTGATCGGCGTGTCGATCGCGCCGGGACCAACCGCATTGACGCGGATGCGCTGGCCGGCGAATTCCAGCGCCAGCGTGCGCGTCAGATTGGCCATGCCGCCCTTGCTGATCGAGTAAGCGAGATAGCCGGGTTTGGGGATGATCTGGTGGACGCTGGAGCAGTTGATGATGCTGCCGCCTGCCCCGCGCGCGACGAAATGCGCCAGCGCCTTCTGCGCACACAGCACGGCGCCGTTCAGGTTGACGTCGATGATGCGGCGATAGGTTTCGACGTCGAGCGCCTCGCTCGGCGATTCCCGCTGGAAGCCAGCATTGTTGACGAGACAGTCGAGGCGCTTGAAACGCGCCAGGACCGTCTCGAACATCGCGGCGATGTCCTGCTCATTGCCGATATCGGCCTTGACGACGATATGGTCGAGCCTGCCGTGGCCGCGATCGCTCGATGCGGTTCGTGCGAGCGCGAGCGTCTCGTCCGCCCCCTCGGGACTGCCGAAATAATTGATGGCGACGGTCGCGCCTTCCTGGGCGAGCCGGATGGCGACGGCACGGCCGATGCCTTGTGAGGCGCCGGTCACCAGCGCGTACTGGCCGACGAGGCGCGAGGGAAACGGGGTCGAGCGTTCGGTTTGCGGCATGTGTTTTCTCCGGGATGCATCATCATGGATGGAACCGGCGTTTTGTTCCATCCCTCGCAGATGCCGGGATCTAGTCGGCTCGCTGCGCGCGCGGCGAGGTCAAGATCTGATAGAGGATGATCGCGCCGAAGGTCGCGGTGCCGATGCCGCCGATCGTGAATGCACCGAATTTGAGCGTGAGATCGCCGGCCCCTGCGATCAGCGCCACCGCGACCGTGATGAGGTTCGCAGGATTAGCGAAGTCGACCTTGTTCTCGACCCAGATTCGTCCGGCCATCGCCGCGATCAATCCGAACAGCACGATCGAAAGCCCCCCGATGACGGGACCCGGGATGGACAGGATGAGCGCGCCGAATTTCGGCGAGAAGCCGAGCAGGATCGACACCAAGGCTGCGAACGCAAACAGCAGGGTCGAATAGACCTTGGTCGCCGCCATCACGCCGATGTTCTCGGCATAGGTGGTGACGCCGGTACCACCGCCGCACGCTGCCACGATGGTAGCTAAGCTGTCGGCGAATAGGGCGCGGCCAAGATAAGAATCGAGGCTTCGGCCGGTCATGGCGCCAACGGCCTTGATGTGCCCGAGATTCTCGGCAACGAGAATGACCGCAACCGGCGCGATGAGGAAGATCGCATCGGCATGGAAGCTCGGCGCAGTGAAGTTCGGCAGCCCGAGCCACGGCGCGGCCGACAATTGCGTGAAATCGATGGGCTTGCTGAAACCGAGGCCGTTCGCGAAAAGCAGGTACAAGAGATAGCCGCCGACAGCGCCGAGGATGATCGGCAGGCGGCGCCACAGGCCTGGCGCTGCAACGGCCACCACGCCGATGATCAGCACGGTGGCGAGCCCGATCCAGGTGTCGAAGGCATTGGCGCTCACTGCCTTGACCGCCACCGGCGCGAGATTGAGACCGATCGCGGCGACGACAGCGCCGGTAACGGCCGGCGGCAGCAGCCGCTCGATCCAGCCGACACCGGACCACATCACGACCAGCGAAATCAGGCCATACAGCACTCCGGCGCCGACGATGCCGCCGAGCGCAACCGACAGGTTCGGGTTCGGCCCCTGCCCGGCATAGCCGGTGGCGGCGATGACGACGGCGATGAAGGCGAAGCTCGAGCCGAGATAGCTCGGCACGCGCCCGGCGACGATGACGAAGAAGATCAGCGTGCCGACGCCGGAGAACAGAACTGCAACGTTGGGATCGAACCCCATCAACAGCGGCGCGATGATCGTCGCACCGGACATCGCGACGCAATGTTGAAGACCCGAGACGATGGTCTGGCCCCAGGACAGCCGCTCCTCCGGCATGATCACGCCCGAGGTCTTGAGCTTCCAACGTGGAAAATAGCTCTGCTCGTCCGAGCCTGTTGCGATCGTCATGTTCCCACCCAAGTTCGACGCAACGACCGATGGTCGTGCCAACAGACAAAAATGTGATTGTCGCTTCTGCGGCGCCCATCACATGATGCAAATCATCCACGATCAATCCGTTCCCGAGCCTACATTATGACACAGATTGCGATCCCGTCAGCCATCCAGCGCCGGCACCAGCCCTGGTACAAGATCCTCTACGTCCAGGTGCTGATCGCGATCGCACTCGGCGTGCTCATCGGCTATGTCTATCCCGATCTCGGCAAGGCCTTGAAGCCGCTCGGCGACGGCTTCATCGCGCTGATCAAGATGATGATCGCGCCCGTGATCTTCTGCACCGTGGTGCACGGCATCTCCTCGATGGGCGATCTGAAGCGGGTCGGCCGGGTCGGGCTGAAATCGCTGATCTATTTCGAGACGGTCTCGACCGTGGCCCTCGCGGTCGGCCTTCTGGTCGGGGAGATTCTCCAGCCCGGGCACGGCTTCAACATCGATCCAGCCACGATCGACCCGAATTCGGTGGCGACCTACGTCGCCAAGGCCAAGGAAGAGGGCATCGTCGCCCACCTGATGGCGATCATTCCCGACAGCTATCTCGGGGCGATCGCGCGCGGCGACCTCTTGCAGGTGCTGCTGATCTCGATTCTCTCCGGCTTCGCCATCGCCTTTCTCGGCAAGGCCGGCGAGCCCATCGCGGACGCGATCGACAAGGCGGCGAAGATGTTCTTCGGCATCATCCGCATCATCGTGCGCGTCGCGCCGATCGGCGCCTTCGGCGCCATGGCGTTCACCGTCGGCGCCTACGGCCTCGGCTCGCTGCTCAATCTCGCCGCGCTGATCGGCACGTTCTATCTGACCAGTATCCTGTTCGTGCTGATCGTGCTGGGTTCGATCGCCCGGCTCGCCGGCTTCTCGATCCTGCGCTTCATCGCCTATATCAAGGACGAACTCTTGATCGTGCTCGGCACCTCGTCCTCCGAGACCGTGCTGCCGCAGATGATCCAGAAGATGGAGCATCTCGGCGCCTCACGCTCCGTGGTCGGCCTCGTCATCCCGACCGGCTACAGCTTCAACCTCGACGGGACCAACATCTACATGACGCTGGCGACGCTGTTCCTGGCGCAGGCGACCAACACCCATCTGACCATCTGGCAGGAGCTCGGCATTTTGGGCATCGCCATGATCACCTCCAAGGGGGCCTCGGGCGTGACCGGCGCCGGCTTCATCACGCTCGCTGCGACCCTGTCGATCGTGCCTGATATCCCGATCCAGTCGATCGCGATCCTGGTCGGCATCGACAAGTTCATGAGTGAATGCCGCGCGCTCACCAACCTGATCGGCAATGGCGTTGCCTGCGTGGTCATCAGCATCTCCGAAGGCGAGCTCGACCGCGACGCGCTGCACGAGACCATGGCGCATCCGCTGGAGATCGGCGAGGCGCTGGAGCCGGGTGGAGGCGCGGCATCCTAGGCCGCGCAATCGGTGGGCAGACGAAGCCTGGTTCCGATGCGGTAGTTTCCCGGAGTAGAAAATCGATGCGGCCCGCGTCACAACAATGGCGTTGGGATCACGGATTTATACTCATTTTTTTCCGCCCGACGCGCTGGGGGCAGGGCGTCGGGCTTTTGAAAATCACAGCCAGATCCAGAGCGCCAAGCGGGATCAGACGATCCCGCCATCGATGCGCGGCAAATTGGCGGCAATTTCGATCCGCCGCGTGATCCCGATCGCCTGCAGGAACGCCTCGTCATGGCTGACGACCAGCAGTGCGCCGTCATAGGCCCGCAAGCCGGCCTCGACGGCTTCGATGGACTCGAAGTCGAGATGATTGGTCGGCTCGTCCAGGATCAGCAGCGACGGCGGCGGCTGCCCGCCCAGCACGCAAGCGAGGCCCGCGCGGAAGATTTGCCCGCCGCTCAGGCTCCCGGCGATTTGCAAGGCGGCATCGGCGCGAAACATGAACCGGGCCAGCGCGGCGTGGCACTCGTTCGCACCGGCCTTCGGATTGAGACGCCGAAAATTGTCCAGGATGGAGCGCGCCGGGTCGAGCAGGCTGACCTTCTGGTCGAACAACGCGAAATCCGGCCTGAGCCGCACGATGCCCGCAAGCGGACGCAGCTCGCCCACGATGAGCTTCAGCAGCGTCGTCTTGCCGGAGCCATTGGGCCCGACCAGCGCGACGCGCTCCGGCCCGACCACCGCAAATGAGAGGTCGCGCACGACTGGCTGCTCCGGCCAAAAGCCAGCGCTGACACCGTCAAGCCAAAGCACCTCCCTCCCCGCCGGCAGGTCGGTTGCGGGCAATTTGACCGAGAGCGGCTGAAGAACCTCGACGCGCCGGCGCGCCGTGTCGATGGCTTGAAGCGCTTCCGCGCGCTGCCGCTCGGCGATTTGCGCATTCTTGCCGCCGGTGTCCTCGCTGCGATCCTTGCGGGCGCCGGCCAGGATGCGCGGCATGTCGCCCTTGGCGCGCTTCTTTCTGCCGCCGCTGTCCTTGCGCGCTTTCTTCTCCGCGGCCTCCCGCGCCCTCCCGTCGATCTCGGACAGCCGGTTCTCGGCAAGCGCGAGATCGTGCCTCACAGCCGCGAGCTCGATGGCCTTCTGCGTTCGAAAGCTGCTCCAATTGCCACCATATCGCGTCGCGCCGAGCGACGTCAGTTCGACGATCGCATCCATGGTGTCGAGCAGTGTCCGGTCGTGGCTGACGATAATCGCGCCGCCGCGCCAGGCCGCCAGCAGATCGGTGACGGCCTTGCGTCCGTCCTGGTCGAGATTGTTGGTGGGCTCGTCCAGCAGCAGGAAGTCAGGCGCAGCGAACACCAGCGCGGCGAGACGAACCCGCGTGATCTGGCCACCGGACAGGCACGACAGCGCCGTATCGGGAGACGGATCGAACCCGAGGCGCGCCAACGCGGCCTCAAGCCGCGTCTCGAGCGTCCAGTCGACCGCAGCGGCCTCGTCGGCGGAGGCGTCGCCCCGCTCGGCACGGCGCATCAACTCGAGCGCCGGCCGCACGCCGAACAGATCCGCCACGGTCGCGCCGGCAAGAACCTGCACGTCCTGGCGCAACAAGCCGATAGTGCCGTTGATCAGAACGCGTCCCGACTGAGGAATATGTTCGCCGAGCATCGACGCAAGCAGCGTCGTCTTGCCAACGCCGTTACGGCCGACGAGACCAGTTCGCTCGGCGCCGAATGTCAGATCGAGGTTTGAGAAGAGAGAGCGCCCGTCAGGCGTGGACAGCGACAGGTTCGACAGGATGATTGAAGCAGGCATGGAATTCCCCGTGAGCAAGGCGGATGGGCGTTGCGGTCGGGGAGAAATCCATGGCTGCGAAGATCCTGATTGAGGAACTCTCTAACTAGTCCCATCAAAAGGCGAGATCAAGGCGCGGCTCGAGGAGACAACAGCGTGATTGGCGCTGTCGTCCTTCCTCGCCGTGCGCCATCAGCCCTTGAGCGCGGTCACCACCACCTCGATTAGCGCGCCGCCGCCGAGATCGGCGACGCCGACGGTGGCGCGGGTCGGCAGGTTGTCGCCGAAGAATTCGGTCCAGGCCGCGTCCATCTCTTTCTTCTTGGAGAGATCGGTGACGAAGATCGAGGCGCTGACCACGCGGCTCTTGTCGGTTCCCGCCTCTTTCAGATAGCCGGCGATCTTGCCGAGGATGTTGCGGGTCTGCTCGCCCATCGAGACCGAGGTGTCGTCGGCGATCGTGCCGCCGAGGAAGACGAAGCCATTGGCTTCGACGGCGCGGTGCATGATGGGCGTGCGGATGCTGCGGGTGATGCTCATGATATCCTCTTGTTTAGAGCGTGGAAGGGTGGAAGCGGTCGATGCCGAGTTCGCCGATACGGGTCTGGGTGCCGCCGTTGACGATCAGTTCCGCCATCACGGCGCCGGCGCCAGGGCCGAGCTGGAAACCGTGCAGCGAGAAGCCGAACTGGTGATAGAGGCCCTTGTGACGCGAGCTCGGCCCGAACACGGGAATGTCGTCCTTCATCTTGGCTTCAATGCCGGCCCAGGCACGGACGATGTTGGCGCTGCGCATCACCGGAAACAGCTCGAACACGGTCTGCGCACTGGTCGCAAGGCTCTTCCAGTCCAGCACCGTCTCGTTGCGATCCTGATAGGGCGTCGCCAGATGGCCGCCGCCGATCAGCACGGTGCCGTTCTTGAACTGCTTGAAGGACAGCTTTCGACCACGCAGGATCACGACGGGGTCGATGAAGTGCGGCACGCGCGAGGTGATCATCAGCATCGGCGCCACGGTTTCGACCGGGACGGGCTCGCCGAGATGAGCCGCGATCCTGCCGGCCCAGGCGCCGGCAGCATTCACCAGCACCGGCGCGGCAAAGCTCTCCGACCCGGCATCGACGTGCCAGAGGCCGTCACGGTGCCGGATGCTGCCGGCAGCTACGCCTTCGCGCACAGTTGCGCCCAATTGCTCGGCCTTGCGGCGGAACGCCGTCGTCGTCTGCGCCGGATTGGCCGCACCGTCACGCCGAGAAACCACACCGCCGGGACAGGTCTCGGCCACCGCCGGCACCAGCCGGCGCAGTTCGGCGGCGTCGATCAGCTCCTCGTGGGTGAAGCCCAGCGCATTGAGCTCGGCGACGCGCGCGCGGCAGAGGGCGAGTTCTTCCTCGTTCTCGGCGACCAGCACCTGGCCGTAGCTCTCGAAGCTGCAATCGTCGTCGACGAGATCCGTGATCTTCTCCCAGATGTCCATCGAGCGGATCGACAGCGGAATCTCGGGAATGTGCCGCGCGAGCTGCCGGACGCCGCCGGCATTGACGCCCGAGGCGTGACGGCCGGCATAGTCCTTCTCGATCAGCACCGGCTTCAGGCCGGCGAGACACAGATGCAGCGTGGTCGAGCACCCGTGGATGCCGCCGCCAATGACGATCGCATCCACATTTGTGCTCATCCGCGCACCACAGCCTTGACGTCGGCCTCGCTCTTGGGAACGGCGGCGAGTTCGGCCAGCGTGATCGGCTTCACCGGCGCGCGCAGCCGGTAGTAACCGATCTCCTGCGGGGTCTTGCCGCGCGCCCCCGCCATCAGCTCGGTGACGGTGAGGCCGCAGAGCCGGCCCTGGCACGGGCCCATGCCGGTGCGGCGATAGGCCTTGAGCTGATTCGGCCCGGTCGCGCCGATCGCGACGGAATCGAGAACGTCCTTTGCCGTGACCTCTTCGCAACGACAGACGATGGTATCGCCTGAAGGAATCCGGAACTGCGGCGCTGGGCGGAACAGCGTGTCGAGGAACAGGCGACCACGCTCAGCCTTGGCGAGGTCGGAACGGAGCGTCGCCATTGCGGGAAGTTTTGCGGCAGAAGCGGGCGCCAGTGCTTCGACGGCGGCGCGCGCGGCAATGCGACCGCGCACCACGGCTGCACTCGCGCCGCCGATGCCGGCCCCGTCACCGGCGATCGCGATGCCGGCGACCGACGAATTGCCGCTCGCGTCGAGCACTGGCGACCAGCACAATTGCAGATCATCCCAGCGATGCTCGATGCCGGCTGACATCGCCAGATTGACGTTGGGCACGACGCCCTGATGCAGCAGCAACAGGTCCGCAGCGATGGTCTCGCGCTTGCCGCCGGCGACGTAGCTCACGCTGGCAAGCTGGCCATCACCGGAAGCCGCAAGCTCGGTGACGCCGGAGACGACCTGCACCTTCGCCCTCACCTCGCGCATCATCGACAGGCCCTTGGCGAAATAGGGCGAGGTGAGGAAGGCGAAAGCGTGCGGGAGCGCGGCGAAATAATTGCCGCGCTGGGTGGTGTCGAGGATGCGATCGATGCGGCCGCCAAGCCGCAGTATCTGCGCGGCGAGCAGCCAGAGCAGCGGCCCCTGCCCTGCGATCACCGTGCGTCCGTCGGGCACCAGGGCCGAGGACTTCAGCATGGTCTGCGCCGCGCCGGCGGTCATCACGCCCGGCAGCGTCCAGCCGGGAATTGGGAACGGCCGCTCCAGCGCACCGGTCGCGAGAATCACGCGTTTCGCCTTGACGAAGGCCGAGGCGCCGCCGATCGAGACGGCGATATCGAGATTGCGGTCGAGGCTCCAGACGGTGGCGCGGTGAATGACCTCCGCATTGCTCGCGCGCAGCGACTGCACGAGATCGGCCCCGACCCAATAATCGGCGCCGAGCTGATTGCGCTCGGTAACCGGCGTCGAGGCGATGGCGCGAAACACCTGGCCACCGGGGCCGATGTTCTCGTCGAGCAGCAGCGTCGAGAGGCCGGCCTCGGCGGATGTTGCGGCAGCAGCAAGGCCCGCGGGCCCGGCGCCGATCACCACGACGTCATAGTTTCCGCGCTTGGGAGCCACGCTCATTTTCCGATCTCCCGCTTGCCCTTCTGGATTTCGATCTGCATGCCCTCGGCGACGGGGACGAGGCACCCTTGCCGGTTGCCGACGCCGTCGATGGTGACGAGGCAGTCGAAGCACACGCCCATCATGCAATAAGGCAGACGCGGCGCGCCGCTGACAGCGGTGGAACGCCGTGCGTCAACGCCGGAGGCCAACAGCGCGGCAGAAACGGTGTCACCCTGGCGCGCCGCGGCGGCGATGCCGTCGACGAAGATCTGCACCTGTGGCCGCTTGTCCTGTTCGGATCGCTTGAACATGGGATGCCTCTTGGCTCCTTCTCAAAATCTTCAATAGCCGCGGCTGTTGGCAGCACCTGCGCCGCCAAAGCGGCTGGCCGAGAACGCGCCGACCAGCTCCGGCTCGAGCGCGCCCTGCGCCACCATGCGCGCGATCTCGAAGGCGTGGTTGGAGGCGAGCGTCACGCCGGAATGGCAGCAGGCGACGAAGGCACCGGGATGCGTCTCCGACTGATCGTAGATCGGAAAGCCGTCCTGCGGCATGACGCGGATTCCGGACCAGCTCCTGACCACGTTGAGCCGCGCCAGATGCGGAAACATGCGCTGCGCGCGATCGGCCATGACGCCGCTGATCGACGGCTTCAGCGTGCGATCATCGAGCTCGTCCTCCTTGCTGTCGCCGATCATCACCGTGCCCTCGTCGGTCTGGCGGATCGTGGTCAGCGGATGCGGCAGGAACGGCATGGTGCGCTCGGTCACGACGACCTGGCCGCGAGTCGGGCCCATCGGCGCAAAGAGGCCGACCATCGGCGCCAGCGTCTGGTTGGCGTTGCCGGCGGCGAGCACGATCTTCGCGGCGCGCAGCTCGCCCTGCGGCGTGATCAGTCGAAATTCGCCCCCACTCTTGCTGATCGCCGAGACCGGACGCTCCGGAAAATAGTCGATGCCGAACGCAATGAAGCCGGTGTGGAAGGCGCGGAAGGTGCGCAGCGAATTGACGTGGCCGTCGAGCGGACAATAGCTGCCGCCGGAGACCTCGGGGCCGATCAGCGGCAGCGCCTCCTTCACCTCGGACGGCCGCAGCATCTCCATCTTGTAGTCGGCCGCGCCGACCTGGTTGTGCATGCGCTTGACGAGCTCGGTGCGCTGGCCGAATTCGTCCTCGCCGAGCGTGAGATGAAAACCGCCGTTCTGCTGCAGGGCGACGTCGAGGCCGGTCTGCTGCTTCAGCTCGGAGGCCAGCCGGCCCCACGCCTGCGAGGCCTGCACGGTCCACCGCGTATAGGCCGGCATGCCGAGCCCTTTGCTCTGCACCCACACCAATGCGAAGTTCGCGCGCGAGGCGCGCTTGGTGATGTCGCCTTCGTCGAGCACGGCGACCTTCTTGCCGAGCCGGCCGAGGCCCCAGGCAATGGCGGAGCCGAGCAGTCCGCCGCCGACGACGGCGACGTCGTAATCTCCTGACATGAGTTCTCCTATCGTCCCGTATCGCCCTTGCCAGCGAGCACACGGTCGAGCCCGTAGAAGCGGTCGAGCAAAATGAGGGCGGCCATGGTGATTGCGATCACGCAGGCCGAGACCGACGTCACGAGCGGATCGATGTTGTCCTGGATGTAAAGGAACATGCGGACCGGCAACGTCTCGGTCCCGGGCGCAGCAAGGAAGACGGTCATGGTGAGATCGTCGAAGGACTGGATGAAGGCGAGCGCCCAACCGCTAATCACGCCGGGCAGGATCAGCGGCAAGGTCACGCGGCGGAACAGCGTCCAGCCGCCGGCGCCGAGCGAGACCGCCGCCATCTCGACCGTGCGGTCCATGCCGGTCGCCGCCGCCAGCGTCAGCCGCAGCGCGAACGGGAACACGATGATGACATGCGCGACGATCAGCGCCGCGAAGCTACCGCCGAGACCGGCCGAAGTGAAGAAGCGCAGGAAGGCGATGCCGAGCACCACATGCGGGATCATCAGCGGCGACAGGAACAGCGCCGCCAGCACATCACGACCACGGAAGCGATAGCGCGAGATCGCCAGCGCCGCCGGCACCGCGAACAGCAGTGCCACGAGGGAGGACAACGCGCCAAGGCCGAGGCTGACCCAGAAGGCGTGAATGAATTCGGGGTAGTTCGCAATGGTCCTGAACCAGCGCAGCGAGAAGCCGTTGGTCGGCAGCGACAGGTATCCCTCAGGCGTGAAGGCGACGAGGCAGACCACCAGGATCGGCGCCACCATGACGATGACGAAGATGGTGTGAAAGATCAGCGCGAGCGGACCGTTCCGGCTCATCGGAACACCTCCGCATAGCGGCGTTCGATCAGTGCGTTGCTGCCGACGACGATCAGCACCAATGCGGCCAGCAGCAGCGTTGCGACCGCAGCGCCCAGCGGCCAGTTCAGCGTGTTGAGGAATTCGTCATAGGCGAGCGTTGCCGCGACCTTGAGCCGGCGGCCGCCGATGATCGCCGGCGTTGCGAAGGCGCTGGCCGAGAGCGAGAACACGATGATGGCGCCCGACAGCACGCCCGGCATGATCTGGGGCATGATGATGCGGCGGATGATGGTCGCAGGGCCCGCGCCGAGCGACATCGCAGCATTCTCGATCTGCGGATCGAGCCGCTGGAGGGCGGCCCATACCGACAGCACCATGAACGGCATCATCACATGCGCGAGCGCGATCACCACGCCTGTTTCGGTGAACATGAAGGGAATGGGGGAGCCGATCAGCCCGAGCGACATCAGCAGCTTGTTGACGAGGCCGTTGTTGCCACCGAACAGCAGGGCCCAGCCCAGCGTTCGCGCCACCACTGAGATCAAGAGCGGCCCGAGAATGACCAGTAGGAAAAAACTCTTCCAGCGGCTGCTCATGCGGTTGAGGATATAGGCTTCGGGCGCGCCGAGCAGCGCGGTGAGCAGCGTGGTCAGAATCGCGATGCGAAAGGTCCGCCAGAACATCTCGGCGTAATAGGGATCGGTCGCGATCTCGTGCCAGTTCTTGAAGATGAAGACCGGCTCGATGCCCTTGTACTGGCCCCAATCGTGGAATGACAGCATTACCGTCATCGCCAGCGGAATCAGCAGCACGCCGACGAACAGCATCAAGGCGGGTGCGGTCAGCACCCACGGCGCGCGCAGGCTGCGCTCCTCGGCCGCCATGCTCATGCGCCGGCCCTCACGCGAACGCTCATGTCTTCGGGCCGCCAGGTGAGGCGAACCGCGTCCCCTTCGGCCGGCTGCGCTTTGCCGTCGTTCTGGCGGATCACGATCGCCGGGCCGCATTCACTGTCGCACTGGAACAGCCAGTGATTGCCCTGGAAGATGCGCGTGATGATTTTTGCGCTGAGCCCTGTATCGCCAAAGCCGATTCTTTCGGGGCGAACGCTGACGGTGACGGGACCGCCGAGCCCAGCCGGCGCCGGTGCGCGCCAGGAGCCGGCCACCAACTGCGTCGGCGCGACGGTCCGGTCGATCGTTCCGGCAAAATCGTTGGTCTTGCCGAGGAATTGCGAGACGAAGGCCGAGGCCGGCCTTTCATAGGTCTCTTGTGGCGTGCCGATCTGCTCGATCTTGCCCTGGCTCATGACCACGATGCGATCCGACAGCGACATCGCCTCGTTCTGGTCATGCGTGACCAGGATCGTGGTGGTGCCGACGGTGCGCTGGATCTGGCGCAGCTCGATCTGCATCTCCTCGCGCAGCTTGGCGTCGAGGTTCGACAGCGGCTCGTCGAGCAGCAGCACGCTGGGCTTGATCACCAGCGCACGCGCCAGTGCCACGCGCTGCTGCTGGCCGCCGGACATGCGGCGCGGATGGCGATCCTCGTATCCGGCGAGGCCCACCATCGCGAGTGCGGCGCGGACGCGTTCGGACCTTTCAGCGCGCGGCACGCCACGCATCTCCAGGCCGAAGGCGACGTTCTCCGCCGCGGTCATGTGCGGAAACAGCGCGTAGCTCTGGAACACGATGCCGAGGCCGCGCTTTGCCGGATGGATCGCGGTCAGGTCCTTGCCCTCAAGGCGGATCGCGCCGCGCGTCGGATCGAGGAAGCCCGCGATCATCTGCAGCGTCGTGGTCTTGCCGCAGCCGGACGGGCCGAGGAAGGAGATGAACTCCCCCTTCCCCACCGACAGGCTGAAGTCATCGACCACAGTCTGCGTGCCGAACTGCTTTGCGACCCGATCGAGCTCGAGATAGGCCATGACGCTGTCTCCGCGGCGACCGATCAGCGTTCGACCTCGCGATTCCAGCGCTTGGTCCACTCCTCGCGCTTCTCGTTGATCACGGTCCAGTCCGGATTGTAGAGCTTGGCCGCGCGCTCGCCGATCGGCGCCATCTTGCCGAGCTCGGGCGGGATCACCAGCGATTTCAGCACCGGGCCGTAGCCGTAGTCCTTCAGCATCACGAGCTGGGTTTTCGGATCGAGCAGCATCTTGACGAAGCTCGCAGCCAGCGGCGAAGCATTGGGCTTGTTGATCGGGCACGCCGTGGTCAGCAGCGTCGCTGCGCCTTCCTTCGGGTAGACGAAGTCGACGGGGAAGCCGGTATTGGCGAAGCTCTGCACGCGGCCGGTGCCCCATACCGCGATCACGGCCTGGCCGGACTGGAACAGCTCGGTCATCTTGCCCGGCGACGGCTCATAGGCCAGCACGTTCGGATTGATCTGCTCCTTGAAGATCTTGAAGCCGGACTCGACGTTGGTCTCGCCGCCGCCGTTCATCTTCGACAGCATCACCAGCGCTTCGAGACCGTAGGTGTTGTTGATCGGTGGAATCACGAGCTGTTTTGCGTATTTCGTGTCCTTCAGGTCGTTCCACGAGGTCGGCGGCGCCCAGCCTTTCTCCTTGAACACCTTCGTGTTGTACATCAGCCCGGTGGCGACGATGCCGATCGCAACCGCGCGATCGTCCTTGAAGCGTGCAGTGTCGTAGAGATCGGCGGGCAAGCCGTCGAGCTTGCCGCAGAAGCCGAGCTGGATGGCCTGGTACATCGGGCCATCATCGACGATGGCAACGTCGATCTGCTGGTTGCCTTTCTGCGCCTGGAGCTTGGCCAGCGTGTCGGTGGAATTGCCGGCGACGTATTCGACCTTGACGCCGTTCTCCTTCTCGAAGGCCGGGATCACCTCGTCGCGGATGGTCTTCTCAAACGAGCCGCCATAGCCGGCGACGTAGAGCGTTTTCTGCTGGGCCGAGGCGACCGAGGGGACGGCAATGAGCGCTGCGATGCTGACCGCGGTCAGAAGGCGAAGAGTCTTCATGTGGACCGATCTCCAATACCGGAATGAGGTGACGTGCCGACGAGTCTCGCTGGCTGAAGCGCGTTGCCGCATTTCCTTCCGCGCGAATCACTCTCCGATCAGGGCTCCGGCCCCCATTCGGCGGGTTTTGGCGCGATCTGGAGGGTTGAACACCTCCAATCTGCCGAAAAAGCGGGCTGTCTCCAGTCCTGATGAAAAAGATCGCAGACCCAAGCTTCCATCGTCCAATGAATAATGGCACCCTCTGCATGCCGAAATGTTATGATTGGGTGGTGGAATGGCGCGGATCAATTCGCGGCAGGTGGAGGCCTTCCGCGCGATGATGCTGACCGGCAGTGTGACCGAGGCGGCGGCGCTGATGAAGGTGACGCAGCCGGCCGTCAGCCGCTTGCTGCGCGACCTCCAGGCCCTGCTCAAAATGGAGCTGTTCGAACGGCGCGGCACCGGCCTGGTGCCGACCGCCGCGGCGATGGCGCTCTATACCGAAGTCGAGCGCTCCTTCGTCGGGCTGGAACGCATCACTGCGGCGGCGGAAGAAATCCGCGGCCGGCGCACGGGCTCCCTACGCATCGCAGCACTGCCGGCGCTGTCGAACGGCTATCTGCCGCGGCTCACCGGTCACTTCCTGAAGGAGCGGCCAAACCTCAACCTCGCCTTCTTCGGTGTCATCTCGCCGATCGTGGTCGACTGGGTGCTGAACAATCAATGTGACGTCGGCTTTGCCGAGGTGCCGATCGCGCATTCCGGTCTGCCGAGCCAGAGACTGCCGGCGCCGGCGCGCGTCGCAGTGCTGCCGACCGGTCATCGCCTCGCGGAGAAGGAAGTGCTGGAGCCGCGCGATTTCGAGGGCGAGACCTTCATCTCGCTGTCGGCGGGATCGTCGAGTCGGCATCTCGTCGACCAGGTCTTCCACCGCCACGATGTCCGCCGCGTGCTGCGGGTTGAGACCACGCTGTCGGAAATCATGTGCGGCATGGTGTCGTCAGGCCTCGGCGTCGCGATCTGCGATCCCTTCACGGCGCAGGAATTTGCAACGCGCGGCGTCGTCGTGCGCCGCTTCCTGCCGCGCATCGATTTCGAATTCTCCGCGGTCTTTCCGGCGCAGCGCAGCCCGTCCCCGGTGGCGCTGGACCTGGTCGAGACCATGCGCAAGGCGCTGGTGGAGTTTGAGGATTAGGGCTTCGGTTCGAACAGTGCAGCTACAGGCTCGCTTCAACCTCTCCCGCTTGCGGGAGAGGTCGGCGCGTAGCGCCGGGAGAGGGTTCTCTCAACACGGGGAGTGTCCCCGATTGGAGAGAGCCCTCTCCCCTGCCCTCTCCCGCAAGCGGGGAGAGGGAGCGCACCGTCTTCGTGGCACCAGCGGCACTCAACCACTGAACGCGGCCTGCGCCTCCGGCAGATCCCAGATCTTGCCGATCGCGGCGGTGCCCGCCGCAATGATCGCAGCTTCATCCGCGCCGAGATAGCGCCCCTCATCGACCAGCACGCGGCCATCGACCATGACCTGATCGATATTGGCGCGGTTGGCGAGTGCGATCAGCGCGCGGCGCGGGTCGAACAGCGGCTGCAGATGCGGATGGGTGAGATCGACGACGGTGAGATCTGCGGTCGCGCCCGGCTCGATGCGGCCGAGATCGGGCCGCTTGATGACGTCGGCGGCGACCGTCGTGTTCGCCTCGATCAGCTCGGGTGAGTTCGCGACGTCAGGGCGCGCCGAAATGATCTTGGAGATCAGCGACGCCGCATTGAGCTCGCCGAGCAGATCCATGTTGTAGCCGTCGGTGCCGACCACGGTGCGCACGCCGTGCGCGGCGAAGCGGCTGAACGCCGCGGTGATGCCGGCACGCGCGAACACGCGCGGGCAGTTCAAGACGGTCATGCCGCGCGCGGCCATCAGCTTGAGATCGTCATCGCTGCTGAACATGCAGTGCGCCGCCATCAGATCCGGCGCGAGCAGGCCGAGCCAGTCCAGATATTCTGCCGGCGTGCGGCCGCCATAGCGCTTGCCGATGGTCTCGACCTCGGCGCGGCTCTGCGCCATGTGCGTGGTGATGGGAACGCCGAGCTCGCGCGCCCGCGTGGCGCAGGCTTTCAAGAGATCGGGGCCGCAGGTGTCGGTGGCGTGCGGGCTCATCGCAAGACTGATGCGGCCGTCGCCGCGATTATTCCAGCGCTGATAGAGCGCGTCCCACGCCGCCATATCCGCAGCGCCGTCATCGCCGGAATATTGGACCACACCGTCAGGCCCGGCCTTGGCGTCGGAGGTCGAGAACAGATAGGGCGCGCCGTAGAAGCGGATGCCCATCTTTTCCGCCGCGTCGAACATCTCGGGGATCGAGTTGCGGAACGGCTCCATCACCGTGGTGGCGCCGCCCTTGAGCAGCTGGAGGATGCCGAGCCGCGCCACCGCAAGGCGCTCTTCCGCCGACAGGATATCGGCGCCGCGCTTGGTCAGCGGCAGCAGCACCGTGTAGACGATGCTCTGGTTGTTCTTGCGGCCATTGCCGTCCTCGGTGTGGCTGCGCGCCACCGCTTCCGAGAAGCAATGATTGTGCAGGTTGAGCAGGCCCGGCAGGACGAAGCGGCCCGGACGATCATAGACCCGATCGGCGCGCGGCTTGTCGCGTGTGATCGCTGCAATCTTCTTGCCTTCGACCAGAACCCAGCGGTCGCGCA
Organism: Bradyrhizobium sp. NBAIM01; assembly: GCF_020194115.1. Lineage (NCBI taxonomy): Bacteria > Pseudomonadati > Pseudomonadota > Alphaproteobacteria > Hyphomicrobiales > Nitrobacteraceae > Bradyrhizobium > Bradyrhizobium sp. NBAIM01. The sequence goes on from NZ_JADYVU010000002.1 coordinate 152,115, forward strand.
GCACGTCCTGCGCGCCGTCTTTCCGTGACAGCACATAGCTGCCGAAGATTGCTGTGGTGCTCATGCGGGGCGCACGTTCCAGAACACGGCGGTGCCGTCGAGAATGCCGGTGATGGCCTTGCGATAGGCCGTCGGCTGCTTGTAGAGGCCGATCGGAATATAGGGGATTTCCTCGAACGCCACCCTCTGGACTTCGCGGCAGATGCGCTGCTGTTCGGCGAGTTCGGAGGCCGCCAGCCACTGGCTGCGCAACTCGCCCATCTTCGTGCTCGCGTACCAGCCGGCGACCTTGCCTTCGCCGCGAATGTTGGTGTTGCCGGCCGGGTTGAGCCAGTCGATGCCCTGCCAGTTGCCGACCGCGGCGCTCCAGCCGCCCTGCGGAAGCGGATCCTTCTTCAGCTGGCGCTGCAGCACCACGGCGAAATCGAGGCCGGCATATTCGACGTTCATGCCGGCCTTGCGCAACGAGTCCACCGCGATCTCGCCAAGCGGCTTTTGCGCCAGCGAGTTGGTCGGAACGAGCAGCACGATCTTCTCGCCGTTGTAGCCCGCGGCTTTCAGGTCGGCCTTCACCTTGGCGTAGTCGCGCGGGCCGCGGAACACGTCGAGGCCGACCTCATTTGCCATCGGGGTGCCGGGTGCGAAATAGCCGACCGGTGAGACCTGGAACGCCGGATCGGTGCCGGCGACGGCGGTCATGAATGCGGACTGGTCGATCGCACCCAGGAGCGCGCGGCGGATGGCGGGATTGTCGAACGGCGGCTGCAGGTGGTTGAGGCGCAGCATGCAGGCGTAGCCTCGGGGATCGAGGATGCGCGTCTCGATATCGCCGGCCGCCTTGATCACCGGAAGCAGATCGTGCGGCGTAGTCTCCTGCCAATCCTGCTCGCCGGTCTGGAGCGCGGCGACGCCGGTGCCGGCATCGGGCGTCGTCGTCCAGACCACGCGATCGTAGTGCACGATCTTCGGCCCCGCGGTCCAGTCCGGCTTGCCGTCGGTGCGCGGCTGATAGCGCTCGAATTTGGCATAGGCGTTGCGCGCGCCCTGTACGCGCTCGTCGGCGAGATAGCGGAACGGGCCGCTGCCGATCACCTCGGTGAGCGGCTTGAACGGATCCTGGCTCGCCAGCCGCTCCGGCATCATGAAGCAGGCATTGATCGCGGCCTTGCCGAGCGCCTGCGGCAGCAGCGGAAAAGGACGCTTCAGACGGAAACGGATGGTGCGGTCGTTGGCAGCCGAGAGCTCGGCGGTCGCCTCCATCAGCTCGCCGCCAAAGCCGTCGCGCGCGGCCCAGCGGCGGATGCTGGCAACGCAATCGCGGGCGAGCACACGCTCGCCGTCGTGCCAGAACAGACCATCACGAAGCGTGAGGTCCCACTGCAGCTGGTCGGCGGAGATGGCGTGGCCCGACAGCATCTGCGGCGAGACCTGGAGCGAGGAGCTCATGCCGTACAGCGTGTCGTAGACCATGAAGCCGTGGTTTCGCGACACCTGTGCCGTCGAATAGATGGGATCGACGAAGGCGAGATCGATGACGGGGATGAAGCGCAGCGTGGATTGCGATTCAGCGCGGACGATGCCCGGCAGCGACAGCGCCGGCAGCGCCGCGCCGGCCTTGAGGAGCGAACGGCGGGAGATCGACATTAGCGGTGACCCGCTTCGTGGCGCAGGAAGTTCTCCGCGATGTTCTCGCCAGTGGTGATCCAGACATCAGGGCACGATTTTGCGTAGGTCAGGAATTCGCGCAGCAGGCGCAGCCGCATCGGGCGGCCGCTGCATTGGGGGTGCAGCACCGTCGTCACCATCGCGCCCCAGTCGCGGACCTCATCCAGCTCGTCCTTCCACATCGAGAGCACGTGCTCCTTCGGAAAGATCGAGCGCGGACTGAAGCGCGCGGACAGGCCGTGCATCCAGTCGTCATAGCTCGCGGTCACCGGCAGCTCGATCGTGCCGGGCTTGCCGTCGGCGAGGCGATGGCGATAGGGCCTGACGTCGTCGCGGAACGAAGACGTGTAGACGATGCCGTGCCGCACCAGCGCGACGCGCAGCTCCTCCGTGAACTCGCCATAGGGCGCGCGATAGCCGGTCGGCTTGACGCCGAGCCGGCGCTTCAGCGCCTCGAAGCCGCGCTCCAGCTCCTCCTCGATCCAGGGATCGCCGGGATCTGGCAGCAGATGGTGATAGCCGTGATGGCCGATCTCGTGACCGGCCTTGAGGATGGACTCCGCCATCGCCGGATGCGCATCGACCGACCACCCCGTGACGAAGAACGTCGCCTTGAGATCGAGCTGGTCGAGCAACTCCAGGAGTTTCGGCGTGCCGACGCGCGCCTCATAGCCGCCATAGCTCATGGTGATGAGCCGCTGCGCATGACCTGCGTCCTTGCTGGTCCAGGCACTCTCGGCGTCCACGTCGAACGACAGGAACATCGCGGATGTGTACGGCTTCGGCCACGGATATTCGGGCGCGGGATCCGCGGTGTTGGCCGGAACGAGCGGAATGCTCTGGAGTGCCTTACTGTCCAGCATTGATGGTCGCCTTCTCGATTGCGTTGTCGCTCAATTTCCACTTCGCCAACAGCGTCTTGTAGGTGCCGTCCGCGATCAGCGCGTCGACCGCCTCCAGCATTGCCTGCTGCAATGCCTTCTCCTTCACCGGCAGAGCAATGCCGGTAAATTGCTGTGCGATGGGCGCGCCCACGGTCGCATAGGTGTTGGGCTCGAGGTCCATGATGTAGGGCAGCGTCTCGTTGCCCTGGGCGGCGGCATCGATGCGGCCTTGCCTCAGCTGGGTGCGTGCATCGGCCGAGCCGTCGGTGCCGACGAACTGGATCGGAGAGCTGCCGCAATTCTTCTCGCTCCACGCCGCAATCTGGGCCGGGAACATGGTGCGTCGGCTGGCGCCGACCTTCTTGCCGCACAGCGACGTCGCATCCTTGAATTCCGCCTTGCGTGACGCCTGCACGAAGAACTGCGGGCCGCTGCGCAAATAATCGACGAAGGTCGCGACCTCGTGCCGGCTCGCATAGTCGGTGAAACCGGACAGGATCGCATCCACCCGCCCCGTCGAGATCGAGGGCATGAACTCGGCAAAGCTGGTCTCGGTCCATTCGATCTTGACGCCGAGCTTGCGGCCGATCGCCTCGCCAAGATCGACGTCGAAGCCGGAGAGCGCGTTGGTGGCGGGATCGCGGAACTCCATCGGCGGATAGTTCGGCACCACCGCGACCTTGATGCTGCCGCGCTTTACGATCTCAGGCGGCAGTTCGGCCGCCATTGCCGACACGCTCATGGCGCCCAGGAACGCCGCCGCAAGCAAGAATCTCTTCATCACCATACCCCCAATGTCAGATCACTGCCGAAAGAAATGCCTTGGTGCGCTCCTCGCGCGGCGCGCCCAACACGTCGGAGGCCCGGCCCTGCTCGACGATCGCGCCCTGGTCCATGTAGACGACGCGGTCGGCGACCTCGCGGGCGAAGCCGAGCTCGTGCGTCACCACCATCATGGTCATGCCGCTTCGCGCCAGCTCCTTCATGACCGCGAGCACCTCGCCGACCAGCTCGGGATCGAGTGCGCTGGTGGGCTCGTCGAACAACATCAGCATCGGCTTCATGGCGAGCGCCCGCGCGATCGCGACGCGCTGCTGCTGGCCGCCGGAGAGCTGCGCCGGATACCAGTCGGCCTTGGCCGACAATCCGACGCGCCGAAGCAGCTCGGTCGCCTCGGCGCGCACCTCATCCGGCTTCCGCCCCTGCACCTGGGTCGGGCCTTCCGTGATGTTCTCCAGCGCGGTCTTGTGCGGAAACAGGTTGAAGCGCTGGAACACCATGCCTGTCTTGAGCCGCTGCCGCCCGATCTCGCGCTCGCTGAGGCGATGGAGCTTCCCGCCTTGCTCGCGCACTCCGAGCAGTTCGCCGTCGAGCCAGATGCCGCCGGCATCGATCGTGGCGAGCTGATTGATGCAGCGGAGCAGCGTGGTCTTGCCGGAGCCGGAGGCGCCGATCAGGCACATCACCTCGCCGGGCCAGACGTCGAGCGAGACGTTCTTGAGAGCCTGAAACTCTCCAAAGTTCTTGGCTACGGAGCGGATCGCGACGAGCGGCTTTGTCATCGCGCCAGCCGCAATGTGCCGCGCGCAAAGCGGCGTTCGAGCAACATCTGGAGCGGTGTCAGGATCGAGACCGCGAGCAGGTACCAGAGCCCCGCGACGATCAGGAGCTCGATCACGCGCGAGTTGGCGTAGTAAATGTTCTCGGCATTGTGCAGCAGCTCCGGATACTGGATCACGCTGGCGAGCGAAGTCGCCTTCACCATGCCGATGAACTCGTTGCCGAGCGGCGGGATCACCACGCGCATCGCCTGCGGCAGCACGATCCGGCGCAACGCGCGCAGCCGTCCCATGCCGATCGCCTGCGCCGCTTCATATTGCCCGATATCGACCGACAGCATGCCGGCGCGCATGACTTCGGAGGTGTAGGCGCCCTGGTTGATGCCGAGCCCGAGCAGCGCGGCAAGGAACGGCGTCATGACATCGACGGCGCGTGCAGACCACAGGCCGGGGATACCGATGGTCGGAAACACCAGCGCGAGGTTGAACCACAGCAGCAGCTGCAAGATCAGTGGCGTGCCGCGAAACAGCCATGTGTAGCCGGCGGCGACCGACTTCAGCACCGGATTGGGCGACAGCCGCATGATCGCGACGACGATGCCGAGGAAGATGCCGAGCATCATCGCCAGCACCGCCATCACCATGGTGTTGACGATGCCTTCGAGGATGACCTTTGCGGTCAGGAAGCGGCTGACATAGGACCATTCGATCTGGCCGTTCGCAAAGGCGCGCGCGATCGCCGCCAGCACGAGGACGATCAGGGCCGCGCTGATCCAGCGAAACCAGTGCGGCTCGCGCGCGATCCGCAGGCCTGACAGGTCGGGAAATCCTTGCGCGAGTGCCGGCGCGGGCTTCATTGCGGCGCCGCGTTCAGCATGGGCTGGGCGACTGCATTTGTCCCTAGGCCCCATTTGTCGAGAATGGCCTTGTACGAGCCGTCAGCGATCATCGCCGCGAGTTTCTCGGTCACGACTTCGCGCAAGGCGGCATCGTCCTTGCGGAACATGATGCCCTGATAGCCCCTGGCAAAGGGCTCGCCGACGATGCGATACTTGCCGGGCTCCTGTTGCTGCGCATAAGGCAACGTCTCGCTGCCCTGCACGGCGGCGTCGATGCGGCCCTGCTTGAGCTGGTTGCGGACGTCGATGGAATTCTCGCCCGGAACGTACTGGATCGCGGGCTTGCCGGCCGGCTCGCAATTCTGCTTGCTCCACTTCTCGATCTCGACCGGGAAGCTGGTGCTGCGGGTGGTGCCGACCTTCTTGCCGCAGAGATCGGTGGCGTCCTTGGCCGCGCTGTCCGCCGTCACGAAGAACTGCGGTCCGGTTGCGAGGTAATCGACGAAATCCGCGGTCTCGCGCCGCGAGGCACGATCAGAGATGCCGGAAATGATGAAGTCGGCGCGCTTGGTCTGGAGCGAGGGGATCAGCTCGGCGAACGGCGTCTCGCTCCAGACAATCTTGAGGTCGCCAAGCCGCTTGGCGAGCTCTTTCGCCAGATCGATGTCGAGCCCGACCAGCTCGTTGGTTGCGGGATCGCGATATTCCATCGGCGCGTAGGTGGAGTTGACCGTGAGCTTCAGCGTGCCGGCCTGCTTGATCTCCGCCGGCAGCTCGGCGGCTCGCGCCGACGTCGCCGCGGCCAGCGCTGCGCAGGCAAGCAAATACGAGAGGCGTGTCATGTCAGCTCCTTTTGCCAATGCTGCGACCGGCCGTTGGTCAATCTGCGTCGAGAACGGCCGGCTCGATGATGCCGGCACGCTCGGTGATCACCCTGTATTGCTCGGGCCGCCGGTGGGCGGCGAAGTTGAACATCTTGTCCTTGCCCTGGCGGCAGAGGTCGAGATCGATGTCAGCGACGATCACCTCGTCGGCCAGCGTCTGAGCCTGCGCGACGATGCGGCCGTTGGGATCGACGATGCAGGAGCCGCCGATCAGGCCGGACCCGTCCTCCTCGCCCGCCTTCGCCACCGAAATCGCCCAGGTCGCGTTCATGTAGGCGTTGGCCTGCGTCACCAGCGTCGAGTGGAAGGTGCGCAAGGCTCCGTCTTCGGTCGTGCCGCCGTTGGGATCGTAGGCCGCCGAATTGTAGCCGATGCAGACGAGCTCGACGCCTTGCAGACCGAGCACGCGCCAGGATTCCGGCCAACGACGATCATTGCAGATCATCATGCCCATGATGGCATGGGCCCAGGACGAGCCGGCGCGGAAGGCGGGAAAGCCGAGGTCGCCATATTCGAAGTAGCGCTTCTCGAGTTGCTGGTAGCGCGCGCCCGGACGCGGCTCGACCGAGCCCGGCAGATGCACCTTGCGATAGCGGCCGAGAACCTCGCCGTCGCGATCGACCAGGATGGAGCAATTGTAGCGCCGCCCCTCCGGCGTCAGCTCGGCATAGCCGACATAGAAGCCGACGCGGAGCGCACGTGCGCGATCGAATAGCTTTGCCACCTGGGGGTTCGGCATGCTGCGCTCGAAATACCGGTCGAGGGCCTCGCCTTCGAGCAGCCAGCGCGGGAAGAAGGTGGTGAAGGCGAGCTCCGGAAACACCACAAGACTCGCACCCCGACCGGCCGCCTCCTCCAGCATGTCGAGCATCCGCGACAACGTGTGCTCGCGCGTATCGGCTTTTTGCGTCGGCCCCATCTGAGCGGCGGCGGCGCGAAGGACACGAACCAAGATTGCCTCCAATCTGTGCGCAGTGCTGCCTCAATGGGCGAACGAACCCTTTGATGCGACGTGCAAATCGGCTGCCATTACGGGCAAGCACTGCTGCAAAATCAATTCGCGTTGCTATGATGTTTTGGCCCTGACTATAATCGGCAGTGATATGAACCTGCGTCAGCTCGAGATCCTTCGCGCCGTGATCCGCCACCGCACCACGGTGGCGGCGGCGGACGAGCTGGCGCTGTCGCAGCCGGCGGTCAGCAACGCGCTGAAGACGATGGAGGCGCAGGCGGGCTTTGCGCTGTTCGAGCGCGTCAACAACCGGCTGTTTCCAACCGCCGAAGCGATGGCGCTCTACAAGGAGAGCGAGGCGATCTTCGCGCTGCACGCCAAGCTCGAGAACCGCATGCGCGATTTGCGCGAGAACCGGTCCGGGCATCTCGCCATCGTGGCGACGCCGCCGCTCGCCTACAGCATCATTCCGTCCGCGTTGTCGGGCTTCCTGCGACGCCGCCCGGAGACGCGGGTGTTCTTCGACGTACGGCGCTACGAGGGCATCATCGAGGGTGTGCTGAGCCGCGTCGCCGAGCTCGGCTTCGCGCTCGGCCTCACGCATCATCCCGGCATCGCGCATGAGGTGGTGCACACCGGCGAGATGGTCTGCGTGCTGCCGCCACAGCATCCACTCGCCGACCGGCCGATGATCTCCGCTTCCGATCTCTCCGGCCTACCCTTCATCGGGCTCGAACGCGGCACGCGGCTCGGCGAAGCCGTGCGCGACAGCTTTGCCCGCGCCGGCGCGCCGTTCCGGCCGACGATCGAGGTGCGCTACTGCAACACGGCCTGCGTGCTGGCCGCCGCCGGCGTCGGCGCGGCGGTGGTCGATCCTTTCTCGCCGCGGCAGAACGGCGGCAGCGGCCTCGTCGTCCGTCCGTTCTCGCCGACGACGCAGGCGATCGCCTATATGCTATGGTCTGAAGCCGAGCCGCTGTCGCGTCTGGCCAAGGCCTTTCTCAACGAGATCCGCAAGGAGAGCGCTCTGCTCGAGCGGGCAGCGCCGCACCAGCAACATGGGGCAGAAAGCGGCTGAGCTTCGCAACCTTTTGACCGGGAGGCCCATGGCACGCATCACCATCATCGAGACCGGAGAGGTGCCGCAAAAATACCGCGAGCGCCACGGTTCATTTCCGGACATGTTCGCGCGCATGATCCGCGCCGAGGAGCCGGCCGCGACGATCGAGGTCGTCAGCATCCCCAGCGGCGATGCGCTGCCCGATCCGAGCAAGCTCGAGGCCATCCTCATTACCGGCGCGGCGGCCGGGGTCTATGACGGGCTCGACTGGATCGCGCCGCTGGAAGATTTCGTGCGAACGGCTTACGCCAACAAGACACCGATGGTCGGTGTCTGCTTTGGCCACCAGCTGATCGCGCAGGCGCTCGGCGGCACCGTGCGCAAATCAGAACAGGGCTGGGGCATCGGCCGGCATGTCTATCAGGTGCTGCCGGAGAACGGCGTCATCGACGGTGAAGCGGTCGCGGTCGCCGCCTCGCATCAGGACCAGGTGATCGAGCCGCCAAGCGATGCGCTGACGATCCTCTCCTCCGAATTCACCCCGCATGCCGGCCTGCTCTATGCCAATGGCGCGACGCTGACAGTGCAGCCGCATCCGGAATTCGATGTCGGGTTCGCGCAAGTGTGCTGCGATCTGCGCGATGGCAAGGCACCTGAGGATGTCGTTGCCACGGCGAGGGCGTCGCTGGCGGAGCCGATGGATAATGCGAAGCTCGGCGGGGCGATTACGCGGTTTCTGGCTAAGCGCACCTGACTACGAAGCTCGAGACGCACTCGTCTTCCCTTCTCCCCTTGCGGGAGATGGTGGCGCGAAGCGCCGGATGAGGGGTTCTATCCATTCGCCGGACTGCTCGTGAGGAGAGAGACCCCTCACCCGTCTCGCCGCTATGCGGCGAGCCACCCTCTCCCGCAAGGGGAGAGGGTGAAGCAGCGGTCGCTTTGTTAATTTCAGAACGGCTCGCTTCCCAGCCCCGGCACATCGGCCGGCCGCGGGCCCGGCGCCGCCCAGTGAAACCGGCGATCCTTCTCCGCAATGGCGATGTCGTTGATCGAGGCCTCGCGCCGCTTCATCAGGCCGTGCTCGTCGAACTCCCATTGCTCGTTGCCGTAGGAGCGGTACCACTGGCCGCTTGCATCGTGCCATTCGTACTGGAAGCGCACCGCGATGCGGCTGCCGTCGAAGGCCCAGAGGTCCTTGATCAGGCGGTAATCCTGCTCCTTCTCCCATTTGCGGGTGAGGAAGGCGACGATGGCCTCGCGGCCCTGAAACACTTCCGAACGGTTGCGCCAGCGGCTGTCCTCGGTATAGGCGAGCGAGACCCGCACCGGATCGCGTGAATTCCAGGCGTCCTCGGCCATCCGGGCCTTTTGCGCGGCGGTCTCGCGGGTGAAGGGTGGAAGCGGCGGGCGCGACATGGTGGCCTCATCGGTGATCGGGACCGCGAATGTATCGTCGCAATCGGCGGAGTCGATAGGCGATCCGCTATCGAGCGATCACGAAACCAGATCGGCCTTCATCAGTTGGCGGATCGATTTCGGGATCGGCTGGGCGCGGCCGCCGCTGATGAAGGCAACGCGGACCTCGGCTTTCACCAGCACGTCATCACCGCGCCGCACCTCCTGCGCCAGCATGATTGACGCCCCTTTCACCGCGACCGGCCAGGTCACGACGTCGAGCACGTCGTCCATTCGCGCGGGCTTCAGGAAGTCCAGATGCATCGAGCGCACCACGAAGGCGAAGCCCGCGCCGTCCGTCTCGGTCTGCTCGAACAGCACCTGCTGCTCGGCACCCATCAGCCTGAGATGATTGGTGCGTCCGCGCTCCATGTAGCGCAGGTAATTGGCATGATAGACGATGCCGGAAAAATCCGTGTCCTCGTAATAGACCCGGACCTGCATGTGGTGGCGGCCGTCGCGGATCTCGCCGTCGAGATGAGCTGTCACGTCCGGAGCCTCTTCGCTGGTCGGTAACCGGCACGTTTTGCGCAAAAACAGCCGGACGCGCAAGCGTGTTAGGACACGACCGGTCCTGACCTTCCCAGCGTCACCTCGACGATCTCAGGCGGCACGCCGAAGCGGAGCGGCATGATGCTGCAACCGAGGCCGCCGGAGACGATGAGATCGCATTTCAGGCGGAAATGGCCATAGGCGAGCCGCAGACCGTTCTTGGGCGCGACGGCCGGCGACCAGCCGAGCAGGCGAACCTGGCCGCCATGGGTATGGCCGGACAATTGCAGCGCGACGCGCGCGGGCACGAGCGGAGCGACATTGGGCTCGTGCGCGAGCAGAATGACCGGCGCATCGTCGGTGATCTTGGCCAGCGTGGCGTTGAGATCGTCGGCACCGAAGTGCGCCATGCTCCGGAAGCGCCGCGCCGGCAGGAAGGCCAGTTGATCGCCGAGGCCGGCAAGCCAGAACGGACGGCCGTCCTTGGTAAGACGCACAGCATCGTTCTCGTAGACGGGAATGCCGGCCGTCTCCAGCGCCCGATGTGCGATGGTCGTCCCGTGCCCGGCCCGCTGCACGGTTCTGTCATCCCAATAGTCGTGGTTGCCCATAACGGCATGAACGCCGAGGGGCGCCTTCAGGCGCCCCAATACCCTTGCCCATTCGCTCGACGGAATGAAGCGCGTGACGTGGTGAAGGCCGGCGACATAGTCGCCGAGCAGCACGATGAGATCGGCGTTCAGCGCGTTGGTCCGGTCGACGATGCCCTCGATGCGCTCCAGCGACATCCAGGGATCGCAGGCATGGATGTCAGCGATGGCGGCAATCTTCAGCGGAAAATCCGCCGGCCACTGCCGCGGCATCGGATGATAGCGCGTGACGCGAAGGCGCAGCACCGGCTCGACACCGACGCCGTAGGCTGCGGTCGAGACGCCGAGGGCGGACAGACCGCCAATGGAACGGATAAGATGACGGCGCGTGATCATGGAAGCCCGATGATGATGCGGCGCCTTGATGATATCCGATTGGAGCGGAATTGGGGTGCGTTCGTGCAGATCGTCTGCACGAGGTTAACGGAAATTCATCAAGCCGGAACAGCGCGAGGTTCGGCAGATCACTCGTCGCTGTCATCCGTGCCGAACAGGCCGAACTGCGCCGCCGCATCGCGCGAGGGCTCGGCGAGACCGAGATGGCGGAAGGCGTGCGAGGTCAGCAGGCGGCCGCGCGGCGTGCGCTGCAGATAGCCGCACTGGATCAGATAGGGCTCGATGATGTCCTCGATGGCGTCGCGCGGCTCCGACAAGGCCGCAGCCATGGTCTCGACGCCGACCGGTCCGCCGCCATAGTTGAGCGCGATGGTCGAGAGATAGCGCCGATCCATCGCGTCCAGCCCTGCGGCATCGACCTCGAGCGCGCTCAGCGCATGGTCGGCAATCTTACGGTCGATCTTGTCGGCATCGGCCGCCGAGGCGAAATCGCGCACGCGGCGGAGCAGGCGGCCGGCGATGCGCGGCGTGCCGCGGGCGCGGCGCGCGATCTCATTGGCGCCATCGGCGCTCATGCCGACGTTGAGCACGCGCGCGCCGCGGCTGACGATGCTCTCCAACTCCTCGATCGTGTAGAAGTTGAGCCGGACCGGAATGCCAAAGCGGTCGCGCAAGGGATTGGTGAGAAGGCCGGCGCGCGTGGTGGCGCCGACCAGTGTGAATTTCGACAGCTCGATCTTGACCGAGCGCGCCGCGGGGCCCTCGCCGATGATGAGGTCGAGCTGAAAGTCCTCCATCGCGGGATAGAGCACCTCTTCCACCGCGGGGCTGAGGCGATGGATCTCGTCGATGAAGAGCACGTCGCGCTCTTCGAGATTGGTCAAGAGGGCGGCAAGATCGCCGGCCTTGGCGATCACGGGCCCCGAGGTGGCGCGGAAACCGACGCCGAGCTCCTTCGCCACGATCTGCGCCAGCGTGGTCTTGCCGAGGCCGGGGGGACCGACGAACAGCACGTGATCCAGCGCCTCGCCGCGCTTGCGCGCCGCTTCGATGAAGATCGAGAGATTCTTGCGCGCCTGCGCCTGACCGACGAAGTCGGACAGCGATTGCGGCCGCAGCGCGGTGTCGCCGACATCGTCGCTGCGGCGCTCCGGCGAGACCATGCGGGGGGGAGTGGTCATGCGGAAGTCCTGCACAGTCGCTTGTCGATAAGAAGGGCAGCTTGAGCACCTGCAAAGAAGATCAAACTTACCACAAGCAAGACAAATGCCTCAGCCGGTTCACTCAGTGCTCTTCCAACAGAGCCAATCACCAGCGCCGAAAGCAAGCTTGCAACGAGAACGTCCCACCAGACAACGGAGCCTCGGATTTGCAGGAAGATTGCAACCATCAAGGCCACAACGGCCGCAGGCAAGAACAAGCCTTTCACGGCAAACCAGCTGAACCCGATCAGGTCGCGCGAGACCGAAAAGCATCGAATGACACGACTAAGAAAACAACCTGATGCCGAGAACGCCAGCATTGCAAGATACCCGGCAAAAAGTGTTCCGCAGAAGACGACGACGAACATACGGCCGAGGCGCCGCAAATGCTGGCGTGCCGCACCTTGACCCCACTCGGAGAGGCGCTGGCCGTTGTTCACTTGGCCAGTTCCTTCAAACCCAATCGAATCAGCTGCGCCGTCTCGGCGCCCTCACCCGCGCTGCGCGAGGCCGATGCAATCGCCGCGGCGGCCTGCGGCTGGCCGTAGCCGAGATTGACCAGCGCAGAGATCGCATCCGCGACGGGGCGCGGCGCGCGCTGGTCGTCGACGGCGCCGGCGAGATGCACGACGGCGGGATCGACATTGGCAAAGGCCGGCGCCTTGTCCTTCAATTCGGTGACGATCCGCTCGGCGACCTTCGGGCCGACACCGGGCGTTCGCGCCACCGCGGCCTTGTCGCGCAGCGCGATGGCATTGGCGAGATCGGCCGGCGACAGCGTGCCGAGCACGGCCAGCGCGACCTTGGCGCCGACGCCCTGCACGGTCTGGAGCAGGCGAAACCATTCGCGCTCCTGATCGGTGCGGAAGCCGAACAGCTTGATCTGGTCCTCGCGGACATAGGTCTCGATCGACAGCACAGCGGCCTCACCCGGCGAGGGCAGATGCTGCAAGGTGCGCGAGGAGCAATGTACCTGATAGCCGACGCCGCCAACGTCGAGGATGACGAAATCCTCGCCGTAGGAATCGATCAAGCCCTTGAGCTTGCCGATCATATCCCCACCACCTTCAGCCTGAGAGCGGTGCTCTGGCGGTGATGGGCGTGGGTGATGGCGATGGCGAGCGCGTCGGCTGCGTCCGCGGACGGCGGCTCGGCCTTCGGCAGCAGGATCTTCAGCATCATCGCGATCTGTTGCTTGTCGGCGTGGCCGGCGCCGACCACCGTCTTCTTGACCTGGTTCGGCGCGTATTCGGCGACAGAGATGCCGAACATTGCCGGCGCCAGCATGGCGACGCCGCGGGCCTGGCCGAGCTTCAGCGTCGCAACGCCGTCCTTGTTGACGAAGGTCTGCTCCACCGCCGCTTCCACCGGCCGGTGATCGGACAAGACGGAAGCGAGCCCCTCATGGATCGCGAGCAGGCGGCTCGCCAGCGGCAAATCGTCCGGCGGTTCCACCGAGCCGCAGGCGACGTAGGCCAAGCGATTGCCCTCGGCCTCGATCACGCCCCAGCCGGTGCGGCGCAGGCCGGGGTCGATGCCGATGATGCGAACGGGGCCACGAATCGGGAGCGCGGTCATGCGCCAGTGATAGCGGCTGGCTGCGGGATGCGAAACAGAAACAGAACGGAAGTAACAGGGGAATGGGTCCCGGCCCAGCGCCGCAGCGTTTCACGCTGCAGCGCGTCCGGGACACGAGAGCGGCCTATCCGCCCATCTTCGCAACAAGCGCGTCCGACACCTCGAAATTGGCGTAGACGTTCTGGACGTCGTCGTGCTCGTTGAGCAGGTCCATCAGCTTCAGGAGCTTCTCGCCGGTCTCGTCGTCGACCGCAACCGTGTTCTGCGGCTTCCAGATCAGCGCAGCCTTGCGCGGCTCGCCGAACTTGGCTTCCAGCGCCTTGGCGACGTCGCGATAGCTTTCGGTGGAGGCGTAGATCTCGTGGCCGCTCTCGCCGGACACGACGTCGTCGGCGCCGGCTTCGATTGCGGCATCCAGCACCGCATCGTCCGAGGCGACGCTGCGGTCGTATTCGATGATGCCGGTGCGGTCGAACATGAAGGAGACTGAGCCGGTTTCGCCGAGATTGCCGCCGGACTTGGTGAAGAAGGAGCGGATGTCGGAGGCGGCGCGGTTGCGATTGTCGGTCAGTGCCTCGACGATGACGGCGACGCCGCCGGGGCCGTAGCCCTCGTAGCGGATCTCGTCATAGTTCTCGCCGTCGCTGCCGAGCGCCTTCTTGATGGCGCGCTCGATATTGTCCTTCGGCATGTTCTCCTGGCGCGCAGCGATCACGGCGGCGCGCAGGCGCGGGTTCATGGCGGGGTCGGGGGTGCCCAGCTTGGCAGCGACGGTGATTTCCCGCGCCAGCTTGCCGAACAGTTTCGACTTCTGGGCATCCTGCCGCCCCTTGCGGTGCATGATGTTCTTGAATTGGGAATGTCCGGCCATGCGTGGTCTCTTGAGAAATCGTCAGCCAAAGATGAGCGTGGGAAGCGCGGCCTTATAGGCCGCCAACCCACCGGAATCAAAGGGCTCGGCTGCGCCTGAGGTAGCACTGTAAAGGTAGCCGCCGTAACGGCGCCTGCCTAGATGGGCACCGTTAACCCTGATTTCATTCCGGAGTGCGAAAATAGCGCCCGACCGTCCCCCGACAAGAGAGACCCGATGGCGTTCGGATTATTTCGGAAGCGTCTGCCGGACACGGCCGCGCCCGCGGCAGCCCCGGAGGCTGCGCAGCCGGCGGCTCCTGCCGCACCCGCCCCGACCGCCGAAAGTGATTCGGCCCGGGAAATCCTGGAATTGCTGGAACTCGAGCTCGGCGCCATGATCCGCCAGCTTGAGCGCGCCGCCAATTCGGTGGCTGGCGGCGCCGAGGCGACCGCGGCGACCCTCGCTGCCATTCGCGACCGCACCGACGCCCTGACCGGCCGGACCAACGCGGCGCAATCCACCGCCTCCACCTTCGCCCATGCCGCCGACAAGTTCACCCAGTCCGCGCAAGGCATCGGCGCACAGGTTCGCGCGGCCGGCAAGCTCGCCGACGAGGCCAGCGCCGCCGCGCAGGAAGCCCGCGCCAATGTCGACCGCCTGCGCGAATCCTCCGCCGCCATCGGCAACGTCGTCAATTTGATCGCGCAGATCGCGCGGCAGACCACGCTGCTCGCGCTCAACTCGACGATCGAGGCCGCGCGCGCGGGCGCAGCCGGAAAAGGCTTTGCCGTCGTTGCCACCGAGGTCAAGGCGCTCGCGGTGCAGACCCAGAGTGCGACCGAGGAGATCACGAAGAAGATCGACGCATTGCAGCGCGACGCCGCCGGTTCGGCGGACGCCGTGCACCGCATCTCGCAGGCGATCGAGGCGATCCGTCCGGTGTTCGACACCGTCAACGGCGCGGTCGCCGAGCAGAATGCCACGACCAGCGAAGTCTCCGGCAATGCCGCCAGCGCCTCGGAGTTCATCATCTCGGTCGGCGAGAGCGCGGCCGAGATCGACGCGGCGACCAAGGCGGCCGAGACCCATGGCGAGAGCGTCGCCAGCGCCGGCAAGGCCGTCACCACCTTCGCCCAGAAGCTGAAATCGCGCTGCGCGGTGCTGCTGCGCCAGAGCGAGCACGACGACCGCCGCAAGACCGAGCGGCTGCCCTGCCACCTCAAATTCGAAACCGCGCGCGCCGTGATGCCGGTCTATGAAATCGCGATGGAAGGCGTGCTGATCGGCGGCGCGGACGCAAGCCGGCTGGCAACGCAAGCGACGATCGAAGGCAGCTTAGAGGACATCGGCGCCTGCCGCCTGCGCGTGATCGAGCAATCCAAGGCCGGCGCCCGCGCGCAATTCGTCGGCGCCACCGCCGCTCTCAACGAGAAGATCGAGGACAAGCTCTGGTCGATCCATGAGGAGAACACCGAGTTCGTCACCCGTGCCATGGAAGCCGGCAATGCGCTGACGCAGATATTCGAGAAGGCGGTTGCGCGCGGCGAGGTCAAGCTCGACGACCTCTTCGACACGGACTATTTGGAAATCGCCGGCACCAATCCGCAGCAATACCGCACCAAATATCTCGACTGGGCCGACCGCGCCCTGCCGCCGTTCCAGGAGTCCTTCCTGGCGCGGGAGCCGCGGATGGCATTCTGCGCCATGGTCGACCGCAACGGCTTCTTGCCGGTGCACAACAAGATCTATTCGCACCCGCAGCGGCCGGGCGATGTCGCCTGGAACACGGCCAACTGCCGCAACCGGCGCCTCTTCAACGATCCGGCGGGGCTGGCCGCCGCGCGCAACCTGCGATCGTACCTGGTCCAGAGCTATGCGCGCGACATGGGCAACGGGAACACGGTGATGATGCGGGAGATCGACGTCCCGATCCGCGTGCAGGGCCGGCACTGGGGCGGCTTCCGCACGGCCTACAAGCTGTAGCGCTCCCGCGCGTGCACGCACCTGCACGCACCTGCACTCCTGGGCAAGACGCCGGGCGCGAATCATCCTCTAAGGTCGGATCTGGAATCGGAATGCCGCCAAGGAGCCGATCAACGGCTCCGACTGGAGAGAGCCCGTACATGTCCTCTGCACAACTTGCCGTATTGGACACTGCCTCCAACCGGACGCTGGCCGAACGCCTGATCGACCAGCTCGCCGACCGCATCGGCGGTCTCGGCGTCGAGCTCGCCGACATCGCCGGCAACGTCCAGGACGTCGCCAACCGCGTCGCGAGCCAGTCGGAACGGTTTCACCATTTGCAGAAGACGGCCGAGACGATGGTCTCGGCCAACCACGACATCGCCAATGCCTCGCAGGCGGTGCAAACCACGACGTCGGCCGCGGTCGGCGAGATCGCGCAGTCGCGCGGCGCCGTCGACACCGCGGTCAGCCACATCTCCGAGCTCGTCGCCGCGGTGGAGCGGATCGAGGCACGCCTGTCCGCGGTCGGCGCGGCGCTGGCGCAGGTGGCGAAGGTCTCCGGCTCGATCGAGGCGATCGCCAAGCAGACCAATCTGCTCGCGCTCAACGCCACCATCGAGGCGGCGCGCGCCGGCACTGCCGGCCGCGGCTTCGCGGTGGTCGCAAGCGAGGTCAAGAGCCTCGCGGAGGCCACGCGCCAGGCCACGCATGAGATCTCCGACACCGTGCGCGATCTCGACGGCCAGATCGAAGGCCTGATCGGCGAGAGCAGCGACGCCTCGCAGCGCGCCAAGACCGCCGGCGAAGGCGCGCAAGCGATCTCCGGCATCATCTCGCGGGTCCAGCAGGGCTTCGCCTCGGTCGAAGCCGAGATCGACGGCGTCGCGCGCGCGGCGACCTCCAATCTCGGCCACTGCGACACCGTGATCAGCGAGCTCAACGAGCTCGCCAAGGGCGTCGACCTCTCCTCGCGCGACCTCCGAAGCGCCGACGAGCGGGTAGCAAAGCTGCTCGACGTCTCCGAAGGCCTGATCGCGCTGATCGCCGACAGCGGCGTGGAGACGTCGGACGCGCCGCTGATCCGCATCGTCGTCGACACCGCGAAGCGGATCTCGGCCGAGTTCGAAGCTGCGATCGACCGCGGCGAGATCACGCTCGACCAGCTCATGGACGAGACCTACCGCGAGATATCAGGCACCGATCCGAAGCAGTACCTGACCAACTACGTCGAGTTCACCGACCGCGTGCTGCCCGCGATCCAGGACCCGATCCAGAACTCCGATCCGCGCATCGTGTTCTGCGTCGCCTGGGCCAAAGGCGGCTACCTTCCGACCCACAATCCGAACTACCGCCTGCCGCAGGGCAAGGACCCGGTCTGGAACAACGCCAATTGCCGCAACCGCCGCCTGTTCACCGACCGCGCAGTGAAGAAGGTCGCGGCCAACACAAAACCCTTCCTGCTGCAAACCTATCGCCGCGACATGGGCGGCGGGCAGTTCGTGCTGATGAAGGACCTGTCCTCGCCGATCATGATCCGCGGCAAGCACTGGGGCGCCTTCCGGATGGGATTGCGGCAGGGCTGACGGGCGGCGCTAAGGCCTTTGACTCAAAACCTAAAAAACAACCCCATGCACAGTAGCCGGGGTGTGCGGAATCAATGGCTTACGCCGGCGGGCCCCGGCGCGCGTTGACTCGTCGGGCAAAACAGGGGCAAAATGCTATTATTCCGAAATTGTGAGAGGCGTGCGGTTCTCCCCGCCGTCCGCCGAGCACAGAAGCCGACTGCACTGGTGCGGCGGCCGACGTTGCCGTAGAAATGCCGCCGCGCATCCGCGCGAACCCGAACACAGCAAGCGGGCTTTTCGATGTCCTGTCCACCCGCCCAAATCGGCGCGCCGTTTTCCGAGATCGATACACCGGCGCTGATCATCGACCTCGACGCCTTCGAGCGCAATCTCGACACGATGGCGGCGGCGGTGAGCAAGCTCGGCGTTCGCTTGCGTCCGCATGCGAAGACCCACAAATCACCGATCATTGCGGCCAAGCAGATAGCGCGCGGCGCAATCGGCATCTGCTGCCAGAAGGTCGCCGAGGCCGAGATCCTGGTTGCGGGCGGGGTGAGTGACGTGCTCGTCAGCAATGAGGTGGTGGGCCTGCGGAAGCTGGAACGGCTCGCAGGCCTCGCTCGCCACGCACGCATCAGCGTTTGCGTGGACGATGCGATCATGGTCGAGCAACTGTCGCACGCCGCGGAGCGGGCAGGATCGCAAATCGAAGTCCTGGTCGAAATCGACGTCGGCGCCGGTCGCTGCGGCGTCAGGCCGGGGCCGGCGGCGGCCACCCTGGCGCGGCAGGTGGCGGCTTCACGCTTCCTATCGTTCGGCGGCTTGCAGGCCTATCACGGCTCTGCCCAGCATTTGCGCACGCCGGAGGAGCGGCGCGCTGCCATCGCCGGTGCCGCGAACGCGACCGCGGAGACACTGCGCGTCCTCAAGGACGCGGGCTTTCAGTGCCGGACGATTGGAGGTGCGGGAACCGGCACATTCGAGCTCGAAGGCGCGAGCGGCATCTGGAACGAATTGCAGGCGGGCTCCTATATCTTCATGGACGCCGACTACGCCAAGAACCTCGCCGACGGGGCGCGCAACGCCAATCCGTTCGAGCATGCGCTGTTCGTGATCGCGACGGTGATGAGCACAGGCGCCGGCGAACACGCGGTCATCGATGCCGGCCACAAGGCTCTGTCGAACGACAGCGGATTTCCGGTCGTGCTCGGCCGGCCCGATCTGCGCTATCATCGGCCATCTGACGAGCATGGCTTGCTCGATTTCGACAGCGCTTCGTCGCGACTGGCGATCGGCGACAAGGTGACGCTGATCCCCGGCCATTGCGACCCGACCGTCAATCTCTACGACTGGTATGTCGGCGTGCGCGGCTTCAACACGCCGGATTCCCGCGTGGAGGCACTTTGGCCAGTCGCGGCGCGGGGCGCGGTCACCTGAGATTGACGCGTGATTGCGCGCGACGCCGTAGCGCCCGGCCACTATCCTGTGCTGCATCTTAGAATGAATGTGGCCGACGCCATCGACGACTTGGAGACGATATCATGAGCGCAGACTCGGAAATCAAATCTGCGGGCGCCAACATTCAGGCAAGCACTATCAGCACCATTGTACTTGGCTTTGCAGCCGATCCGATGGCGCGTTGGGTTTGGCCCGATTCATCCGAATATCTCAGGATTATGCCTCAATTCGTCAAGGCATTTGGCGGACGGGCATTCGAGCATGGCACAGCTTACATCACAGAAGGGGCTCGCGCGGCCGCCCTGTGGCTGCCGCCCGGCGTCGAGCCCGATGAAACGGCCATGGACGCACTCATGGCGCAATCCCTGCGTCCGGAGATCGCCGATGATATTGGACACATGCTCCAGGGAATGGCCGAACATCATCCCCACGAGCCCCATTGGTATCTGCCTCTCATTGCCTCCGATCCGAACTGGATCGGCCAAGGTCTCGGCACATTGTTGATGAAGCACGCTCTTCGACGATGCGACGAGGAGGGCATCGCCGCCTACCTCGAAAGTTCGAATCCGCGAAACATCTCCCTTTATGAACGCCACGGCTTCAAGATCATCGGCGAGATACAACATGGTTCTTCGCCGACGATGACACCAATGTTGCGGACAGCTTCTTGAACGGAATCCAATCTGTCGAAGAGAAGGGCTCGCAGCCGCCAATGACTGTTGACTTCCGCTTGTGGCCCAAAGCGGAGTTCCCTTGTTGCCCGTCGATGTCCGCTGCTGAGGGCAAAGTTTGATATAATCGTCCGGGGACGACACCGGGTGATTTCGCTCGCGCTTCAGCTCAACCAGAATTTCGGCGTCGTCGGCTCCAGCCTTCCACCCACGCGCACCGGCGCGATCTTGAGCGCGAGCCCTGTCGCATCGTCCGTTTCCACGGCGACGCCGCTGAGCGTCGCGGCGCCTGCGGCCGGCTCGAAGCGGCCGGACGGAATTCCTGATGTGAACCTCCGCAGCGGCTCTTCCTTCTGCATGCCGATGATGGAATCGTAATCGCCGGTCATGCCGGCGTCGGTCATGTAGGCGGTGCCGCCTGACAGGATCTGGTGGTCGGCGGTCGGCACATGCGTGTGCGTGCCGACGACGAGGCTGGCGCGGCCGTCGCAGAAGAAGCCGATCCCCTGCTTCTCGCTTGAAGCCTCGCAATGGAAATCGACGACGATGGCGTCGGCGGCGACGCCGAGCGGACAGGCGCCAAGCTCGCGCTCGAGCGCGGCGAAGGGATCGTCGAACGGGGTCATGAAGACGCGGCCGAGCGCGTTGACGACGAGGGCGTGCTTGCCGTTCTTGGTCTCGACCAAGGCGGCGCCGCGGCCGGGCGTGCCGCGCGGATAGTTGGCGGGGCGCACCAGGCGGTCGGCGCGCTCGATGAACACCAGCGCCTCGCGCTGGTCCCAGGAGTGATTGCCGAGCGTCACCGCGTCGGCGCCGGCCTCGAGAAACTCCTGGTAGATCGCTTCCGTGATGCCGAAGCCACCGGCCGAATTCTCGCCGTTGACGACGACGAGATCGAGCGACCAGTCCTTGACCATGCCGGGCAGATATTCGGAGACGGCCTCGCGTCCGCTACGGCCGACGACGTCACCCACGAAGAGAATGCGCAACTTCAGAACTCCGGAAATCGAACACGTCCGATTCCGTTAGCACATAATCGAGCGCCACGTCGTGGGATAGTGCCGGAACCGCCTCGATCTCCTGCACTGCAAACGCAAGGCCGATGCCGACGATGTGCTTGGCTTTGCGCAAATGCGCGAAGGTGAAATCGTAATGCCCGGCGCCATAGCCGATGCGATGGCCGAGGCGGTCGAAGGCGGCGAGCGGCGTCAGCATGATGTCGGGAATGACTTCGGCCGCAGCAGGTGAAGGTTCGGGAATGCCGAGCGGGCCGAGCATCAGGCGGTCGTTCGGATGGAAGAGACGGAAGATCAGCGACTGGCCGCGCGCGGTGACGCAGGGCAGCGCCAGCCTGGCGCCCTCTTCCGCGAGCTTTGCGAGCAGCGGCATCGGATCGATCTCGCTGCGGATCGGCGAATAGCCGGAGACGATGCTGTCGGGCAGCAGCTTGAACGGTAGCCCGCGCTTGGCGAGATTTGCGGCGGCCGCGATGCGTTTCTTCTCGCTCAGCGCATCGCGCTTGGCGAGGGCTTTGGCACGGAGCTCGGCTTTGGAGTTGGACATGTGCTTTGGTCCCCACGTCATCACCCGCGAATGCGGGTGATCCAGTATTCCAGAGGCGGTGGTGATTCACACAAGGGCCGCGGCGTACTGGATTCCCCGCCCCGTGCGCAATTGCGCACTCGGGGGGAATGACACCTGTTGAATTGGCCGCAGTCGTTTCAACAAGCACAAACGAAGCAAACGAAAGTGCGAAGCCGCGAACGCCGTTGAAGCACTCGATCCCGGAGTTCCCTACGAAAGTAGGTGGGCACCATATGTCCGAGCCCACGGGCCCGGCCAGGGACAGTTCCCTAAAGGATCGATAAGGCCCCGGGGATATATGGCTCCTGACGCACGTCGCAGCCTCGCGCAGGCAATGTAACAACTGTACTGACGAATCGCCAGTGCGACGAGAGTGCGGCTTCCGCTGCGCGCTTTCTTACCCTCCCCTGGAGGGGTCCGGGACGAGCGAAGCTCGCCCGTGGGTCGGCTCACATGGAGCGCAGCGAAATGTGAGCGGGGTGGGGTGATCTCTCCCCACGGGCACTGTCCGTGTGGAGAGATCACCCCACCCCGCTCGCGCTACGCGCGATCGACCCTCCCCCTCCAGGGCCCTCCAGGGGAGGGTAAGGGCACGGCTCCTATCGAGCTTCAGCCGATCGCGATGCCGTTCCCCACCGTCCGGTTCAGGACCTGGGTCGATTTCTCGATGCGCTCGGCGGCGGCGTTCAGCGCGTTGACCACCGCGGTCTGCGTCATCCTGGCGCGCTCGACGGCGGCATTGCGGAAATCCCTGAGCTCGGTCAATTCCTGCTCGAGGGTGCGGACGCGGTTGGTGGTGTCGATCAGCTCATCGCACACGGTGAGCGCAGCCATGACGGTGAGGCGCGCATCGCCGATCTCGCCGAATTTTCCGCGCAGCGACTGGATGCGCGTCTCCAGCGTCTCGGCGAGCTTGAGCAGCCGCACCTCCTGGCCCTCCTCGCAGGCCATGCGATATTGCCGGCCGTTGATGGTGACGTTGATGTGGCTCATCCGTCCTCTCCGGTATCGAGCACCGAGCGTATCGTCACGATCGCGGAATCCAGCCGGTCAGAAATCTCGCGATTGGTGCGCTCGAGCTTGCGTGCCTTCACCAGCGCGCCGTCGAGCTCGTCGGCAAGACGCGAGCGATCCGCGCCGAGCGCCTGGATGCGCGCCGCAAGCTCGTTCTCGTCGCGATCGGCATCGCGACGCCGCTCCACCGCACTTTCGAGCGCATCGAGCGCCGCCATGAGTCTGCGGGTCGCAATCTCGATCTCGACGGCGGACGACTCCGTCATGGCGGAACTGTTGGATACGCGATCGTTCATGCAGTCAGCGGCGGAACCTGGCGGCCTTTGCCCAGTGGCCTTTCCCTGGAGCTTGCCGTCCGGCAAAAGACTCGGTTCGGCAAGCGGTTAGAAGCAGAAATTTACAAAGCAAGCTAGCCAAGCGCAACGCCGCCGCAAAACTATGCACTGTTCAATCGGGACGACGTGTCGCTGCGTCGCTTCCGCCCGGCGCGATCCCGGCGGAAAACCGATGTCCACACAGGCAACTTTTGCGGCCAAACCGGCGTTCGATTGCCTTGGACTCCCGGAACCGAGGTGCTATCCCAGCGCCAACCTTCAGTGGCCGCCAGGCTTCTCCCCGCGCGGGCAACCATCGCCAAGCGCTTCATTTCAGACGGATTTCAGACATGACGCAGGTCGATCACACCCGTATGGCCAACGCGATCCGCGGCCTTTCGATGGACGCTGTCGAGAAGGCGAAATCGGGCCATCCCGGCCTGCCGATGGGCGCCGCCGACATCGCCACCGTGCTGTTCACGCAGTTCCTGAAATTCGATGCCACTGCGCCCGCCTGGCCGGACCGCGACCGCTTCGTGCTCTCGGCCGGCCACGGCTCGATGCTGCTCTATTCGCTGCTGTATTTGACCGGCAATGCCGAGATGACGCTGGACCAGATCAAGCAGTTCCGCCAGGTCGACTCGCTGACCCCCGGCCACCCCGAGAACTTCCGCACCAAGGGCATCGAGACCACCACCGGCCCGCTCGGCCAGGGCATCTCGACTGCGGTCGGCATGGCGCTGGCCGAAAAGATGCTCGCCGCCGAATTCGGCAAGAAGATCGTCGACCACCACACCTATGTGCTCGCCTCCGACGGCGACCTGATGGAAGGCGTGTCGCAGGAAGCGATCGCGATGGCCGGCCACTGGAAGCTCAACAAGCTGATCGTGCTCTACGACGACAACGGCATCTCGATCGACGGCCCGACCTCGATCTCCGATTCCGTCGACCAGGTGAAGCGCTTCAAGTCGGCGGGCTGGGCGGCCGAGAAGATCGATGGCCACGACCAGGCCGCGATCGCCGATGCGATCACGCGCGCGAAGAAATCCAGCAAGCCCACGCTGATCGCCTGCCGCACCACGATCGGCTTCGGCGCGCCGCACAAGCAAGGCACCTCGAAGGTGCACGGCGAAGCGCTCGGCGCCGACGAGCTCAAGGCTGCCAAGGAAAATCTCGGCATTTCGCTCGAGCCGTTCGCGGTCGCCGACGACGTGCTGAAGGCATGGCGCGCGGCCGGCAGCCGAGGCGCCGCGGCACGCCAGGAATGGGAAGCGCGGCTCGGTGAGCTCGGCAGCCGCAAGCGCGCCGAGTTCGAGCGCCGCCTGCGTCACGAGCGTCCCGCTTCGCTCGCCAAGGCCGTTCGCGCCTACAAGAAGGAGCTGCTGGAAAAGCCGATGACCGCGGCCACCCGCAAGTCGTCGGAAGCGGTGATCGAAGTCATCGCCGGCGCCATGCCGATGGAATTCCTGGCAGGCTCGGCCGACCTCACCGGCTCCAACAACAACAAGGCGAAGTCGGCGACCGCCTTCTCGGCCAAGACGCCGAAGGGCCGCTTCATCCATTACGGCATCCGCGAGCACGGCATGGCGGCCGCGATGAACGGCATTTTCCTGCACGGCGGTTTCGCGCCGAACGGCGCGACCTTCCTCGTCTTCACCGATTATGCGCGTCCGGCGATGCGCCTTGCCGCGCTGATGGGCGCCGGTGTCGTCTACGTCATGACCCATGACTCGATCGGTCTCGGCGAAGACGGCCCGACCCATCAGCCGGTCGAGCATCTCGCAGCGCTCCGCGCCATTCCCAACATGCGCGTGTTCCGTCCCTGCGATGCCATCGAGGTCGCCGAGTGCTGGGAGCTCGCGCTCAACCGCGTCGATGGCCCGACCGTGCTGGCGCTGACGCGGCAGAACCTGCCGCAGCTGCGGACCACCGCACCGAACGACAATCCCTGCGCGGCTGGTGCCTACGAGCTGGTCGCCGCCCAGGGCGAAGCCAAGGCGACGCTGTTCGCCTCGGGCTCGGAGGTCGAGATCGCGGTCGCGGCCCAGAAACAATTGGCGGAACGCGGCGTCGCTTCGCGCGTTGTCTCCGTTCCCTCGCTGGAGCTGTTGTTAGCGCAACCAGAGGCCAAGCGCGCCGCCATCATCGGCAACGCGCCGGTGAAGATCGCGATCGAGGCCGCCGTGCGCTGGGGCTGGGACGCCGTGATTGGCCAGGATGGCGAATTCATCGGCATGCATTCGTTCGGCGAAAGCGGCCCTGCCAAGGAGCTTTACAAGCATTTCGGCATTACCGCCGAGGCCGCGGTTAACGCTGTGCTGAAGCGCGTTTCCTGAGAGTTGAGCTTGCCGCAAAAAAGGACTACCTAATCTCTCATATGATCAAGCACCGCCCGGCCGAACCGGGCGTCCGCCCCTAAAAAACCCTCGCAGGCGCGTATAGCGCGTTGTGCGGGATGACAACGGTCATTGAAGGAGACGAAACATGGCAGTCCGCGTCGGAATTAACGGTTTTGGCCGCATCGGCCGCAACATCCTGCGGGCTATCGCCGAGTCCGGCCGCAAGGACATCGAGGTCGTCGGCATCAACGACCTCGGCCCGGTCGAGACCAACGCTCATCTCCTCCGCTTCGACAGCGTCCATGGCCGCTTTCCCGGCACCGTCACCGTCGACGGCGACTCCATCAGCCTCGGCAACGGCAAGATCAAGGTCACCGCCGAGCGCGATCCCTCGAAGCTGCCCTGGAAGGATCTCGGCGTCGACATTGCGATGGAATGCACCGGCATCTTCACCTCGAAGGACAAGGCTAGCGCGCATCTGACCGCCGGCGCCAAGCGCGTGCTGGTCTCCGCGCCCGCCGACGGCGCCGACGCCACCATCGTCTACGGCGTCAACCACGACACGCTGACCAAGGATCACCTCGTCGTCTCCAACGGCAGCTGCACCACCAACTGCCTTGCGCCGGTTGCCAAGGTGCTGAACGATCTCGTCGGCATCGAGACCGGCTTCATGACCACGATCCACGCCTATACCGGCGACCAGCCGACGCTCGACACGATGCACAAGGATCTCTACCGCGGCCGCGCGGCGGCGATGTCGATGATCCCGACCTCGACGGGTGCTGCGAAGGCGATCGGCCTCGTGCTGCCCGAGCTGAAGGGCAAGCTCGACGGCGTCGCGATCCGCGTGCCGACCCCGAACGTCTCGGTCGTCGACCTCAAGATCGTCGCCAAGCGCGCCACCGACGCCAAGGAGATCAACGCGGCGATGAAGCGCGCCAGCGAGCAGCAGCTCAAGGGCATCCTCGGCTACACCAATGCGCCGAACGTCTCGATCGACTTCAACCACGACCCGCACTCCTCGACCTTCCACGAGGACCAGACCAAGGTGCAGAACGGCACGCTGGTGCGCGTGATGTCCTGGTACGACAACGAGTGGGGCTTTTCGAACCGCATGGCGGACACCGCCGCCGCGATGGCGAAGGTGATCTGAGGGAAGCCAAGGTGCTTCCTCACTGGATTGGCATCCCTGGCGTCATACTGTTGATCGCGATGATCGCGTACGGATTTCGCCGGGGCCTCGCAGTGAAGTCTCCGAAAGACGGTGGAGGGAGCGGCGACCACGGCCATTCGCCTCCCCCCGATTCCGACACTCCGACGCACGGATGATGAACGATGCCCGCTAAATTCCGCACCCTCGACGACGTCGACGTGAAGGGCAAGCGCGTGCTGCTGCGCGTCGACCTCAACGTGCCCATGGAGAGCGGGCGCGTCACCGACGCCACCCGGCTCGAGCGCGTGGCGCCGACCATCACCGAGCTCGCCGACAAGGGCGGCAAGGTCATCCTGCTCGCGCATTTCGGCCGGCCGAAGGGACGCGACGCCAAGGACTCGCTCAAGCCCGTCGCGGAGGCGCTGGCGAAGGTGGTGAAGAAGCCCGTCGCGTTTGCCGAGGATTGCATCGGCGAGCCCGCGGCCAAGGCGGTCGCCGGCCTGAAGGATGGCGACATCCTGTGCCTGGAAAACACCCGCTTCCACAAAGAGGAAGAAAAGAACGATCCCGCCTTCGTCGCGGAACTCGCGAAGCTCGGCGACATCTGGGTCAATGACGCGTTCTCGGCCGCGCACCGCGCCCACGCCTCGACCGAAGGTCTCGGCCACAAGCTGCCGGCCTATGCCGGCCGCACCATGCAGGCCGAGCTGGACGCGCTGGAGAAGGCGCTGGGCTCGCCGAGCAAGCCCGTGATCGCCATCATCGGCGGCGCCAAGGTCTCGACCAAGATCGACCTGTTGGAAAACCTCGTCACCAAGGTCGACGCGCTCGTGATCGGCGGCGGCATGGCCAACACCTTCCTGCACGCGCAGGGCGTTGCGGTCGGCAAGTCGCTGGCCGAGAAGGATCTTAGCCCCACCGCGCTGCGCATCATGGAGAAGGCGGAAGCCGCCAATTGCGCCATCATCCTCCCGGTCGACGCCACCGTCGCCTATCACTTCGCCGCCAACGCGCCGTCGCATGCCTATGGACTCGATGCGATCCCGGCCGACGGCATGATCCTCGACGTCGGCCCGCAATCGATCGCGCGCGTCCATGCCGCGATCGACGATGCGGCGACGCTGGTCTGGAACGGCCCCCTGGGCGCATTCGAGATGCAGCCGTTCGACCGCGGCACGGTCGCGGCCGCCAAGCACGCCGCCGAGCGCACCAAGGCCAAGAAGCTGATCTCGATCGCGGGCGGCGGCGACACCGTCGCGGCGCTCAACCAGGCCCATGTGGCCGGTGACTTCACCTATGTGTCGACCGCCGGTGGCGCGTTCCTTGAATGGATGGAAGGCAAGCCCCTGCCCGGCGTTGAAGTTCTGCGTAGCAAGTAATCAAGCGGCCTTTGAGGCCCCAACGGGAGACAAAGACAGATGGCTCGGATCACGTTACGTCAATTGCTCGACCACGCGGCGGAGAACGATTACGGCGTACCGGCCTTCAACATCAACAACATGGAGCAGGCGCTGGCCATCATGGACGCGGCCAACCAGGTCGACGCGCCCGTCATCATCCAGGCCTCGCGCGGCGCGCGCTCCTACGCCAACGACGTCATGCTCAAGCACATGATGGACGCGGTGACCGAGATCTATCCGCACATTCCGGTCTGCGTTCATCTCGACCACGGCAACGAGCCGGCGACCTGCATGACCGCGATCCAGGCCGGCTTCACTTCGGTGATGATGGACGGCTCGCTCAAGGCCGACGGCAAGACCCCCGGCGACTGGGGCTACAATGTCGGCGTCACCAAGACTGTCACCGAGATGGCCCATCTCGGCGGCATCTCGGTCGAGGGCGAGTTAGGGGTGCTCGGCTCGCTCGAAACCGGCATGGGCGACAAGGAAGACGGCCACGGCGCCGAAGGCAAGCTCAGCCACGACCAGCTGCTGACCAATCCGGACGAGGCCGTCAAGTTCGTGCAGGAGACCAAGGTCGACGCGCTCGCGATCGCGATGGGCACCTCGCACGGCGCTTACAAGTTCACCCGCAAGCCCGACGGCGACATCCTCGCCATGAACGTGATCGAGGAGATCCACCGCAAGCTGCCGAACACGCATCTCGTCATGCACGGCTCCTCCTCGGTGCCGCAGGACCTGCAGGACATCATCAACGCCTATGGCGGCAAGATGAAGCCGACCTGGGGCGTGCCGGTGGCCGAGATCCAGCGCGGCATCAAGAACGGCGTGCGCAAGATCAACATCGACACCGACAACCGCATGGCGATGACCGGCCAGATCCGGAAAGTTCTGAAGGACAACCCGGAAGAGTTCGATCCGCGCAAGTACCTGAAGCCGGCGATGGAAGCCATGACCAAGCTGTGCAAGCAGCGCCTGCAGGAGTTCAACACCGCAGGCCAGGCCTCCAAGATCAAGAAGGTGCTGACCACCGCCGAGATGGCCAAGCGCTACGCCAAGGGCGAGCTCGATCCCCGGGTCGCGTAAGGCCTCCGTCACATCCTCCCGTCATTCCGGGACACGCGAAGCGTGGGCCCGGAATCCATAACCACAGCCTGGGGTTATGGATTCCGGGCCTGCGCCTTTCGGCGCATCCCGGAATGACAGAAAGACCCTTTACCCTGCGACGAACGATAACTCGGCAATTGCCCGAGAACGGTCTATTTTCACGGGCAAGGGCAGAATCGTTTTGGGAGGACCTCTCGATGAATCTGACTGAGCTCAACAAGATCGCGACCGCCATGGTGGCGCCCGGCAAGGGCATCCTTGCTGCCGACGAATCCTCCGGCACCATCAAGAAGCGCTTCGACGCCATCGGCGTGGAATCGACCGAGGAGAACCGCCGCGACTATCGCGAGATGCTATTTCGCGCCAAGGACGCCATGAGCCAGTACATCTCCGGCGTGATCCTCTATGACGAGACGATCTGGCAGAATGCCAAGGACGGCACGCCGCTGGTCAAGCTGATCGAGCAGGCCGGCGCCATTCCCGGCATCAAGGTCGACGAAGGCACGCAGGCCTTGCCGATGTGCCCGGGTGAAACAGTCACGGTCGGGCTCGACAGGCTCGCCGAGCGGCTGAAGAAATATTACGAGCGCGGCGCACGCTTTGCCAAATGGCGCGCGGTGATCGACATCGGCAGCGGCATCCCCTCGATGACCGCGATCAGCGTCAACGCCCACGCGCTGGCGCGCTATGCTGCGCTGTGCCAGGCCGCGCAGATCGTGCCGATCGTCGAGCCGGAGGTGCTGATGGACGGCGACCACGACATCGAGCGCTGCTACGAGGTGACGAGCCGCGTGCTCAACAAGACCTTCCAGGAATTGCGCGTGCAGCGCGTGGCGCTGGAAGGCATGGTGCTGAAGCCGAACATGGCGATATCAGGCAAGAAATGTCCGAAGCAGGCCTCGGTCGAGGAGGTCGCGGAGAAGACGATACGGCTGCTGAAGGCCTGCGTGCCGGCGGCGGTGCCCGGCATCGCCTTTCTGTCCGGCGGCCAGACGGACGAGGAGGCGACCGCGCATCTCAACGCCATGCACAAGCTCGGTCCGCTGCCCTGGGGCCTGACCTTCTCCTACGGCCGCGCGCTGCAGGCCGCGCCGCAGAAGGCCTGGTCGGGCAAGCCTGAGAACGTCGCGGCCGGCCAGCGCGCCTTCAGCCATCGCGCGCGCATGAACGGCCTCGCCTCCAGGGGCGAATGGCAAAGCAGCCTGGAACAGAAGGCAGCCTAGACCTTGTCGAACAAACCGCCTCCGCCGCGCCCGGCGCCGCGCCTCTATCTCGCGACGCCCGTCGTCGACGATACCGCGACGCTGGTCGCCGAGCTACCGGGGCTGATCGCGTCCGCCGACATCGCCGCCGTGCTGCTGCGGCTGAAGGAGACCGATCAGCGCGGCATGATCTCGCGCGTCAAGGCATTGGCGCCGCCGGTGCAGAAGACGGGCGCGGCACTCCTCGTCGACGGCCATCCTGATATCGTCGCGCGCGGCGGCGCCGACGGCGCGCACCTGCCCGGCATCGCCGCGCTGAAGGAGGCGCTGCCGTCGCTCAAGCCGGATCGCATCGCCGGTGTCGGCGGGCTGACGACGCGGCACCACTCCATGGATGCCGGCGAGATGGGCGCGGATTACGTGCTGTTCGGCGAGCCCGATGCGAAAGGCCAGCGGCCGTCGTCGCAGGCGATCGCCGAGCGGCTGGACTGGTGGGCCGAGCTGTTCGAGCCGCCCTGCGTCGGCTTTGCCACCACGCTGGACGAGGCCTACGATTTCGCCGCCAGCGGCGCCGATTTCGTGCTGGTCGGCGACTTCATCTGGGCCGATCCGCGCGGGCCCAAGGCCGCACTGATCGAGGTCGATGCCGCGATCAAGAAGGCTCATGCGACGGCACTGGCCGGCCAAGATCCTGCGAGCCAAGATCCTGCGGGCCAGGAGCACGGCTAGCGCCCGACATGAAGCTCCCGTGCATCACCATGCTCGCCACGCTGCTGCTGACAGTACCCGCGGCCGCGCAGCTGCAGATCACCCCGCCGGCGACGACGCCGAGCGCACCGGCAGAGAAGCAGAAGCCAAAGCCGCCCGCCCCTGCCAAGAAGAAGGAGGCAGCACCGGCGCCGAAGCCTACGGCATCTCCCAAGCCGTCCGCTTCGCCCAAGCCGGCAACCGTGATCCCCGCGCCGCCGTCCGACGATCCCAACGTCGACCTCGTGTTCGGCGCCTATCAGCGCGGGCAATACAAGACCGCGTTCGAGCTCGCCACGGTGCGCGCACAAGCGGGCGATGCCAAGGCGATGACCATGCTCGGCGAGCTCTATTCCAACGCCATGGGCATAAGGCGCGACTACGTCAAGGCGGCCGAATGGTACAAGCGCGCCGCCGATGCCGGCGATCGCGAGGCGATGTTCGCGCTCGCCATGCTGCGCATCTCCGGCCGCGGCGGCCCGGTCGACAAAAGCGAGGCGGTCAGGCTGATGGCCTCCGCCGCCAAGCTCGGCGAGCCCAAGGCGGCCTATAACCTCGCCCTGCTCTATTTGGACGGCCAGACGCTGCCGCAGGACGTCCGGCGTTCGGCGGAACTGCTGCGCCAAGCCGCCGATGCAGGCCTGCCCGAAGCGCAATACGCGCTCGCGACCTTCTACAAGGAGGGCACCGGTGTGCCGAAGGACCCCGAACGCGCGGTGCGGCTGCTGCAGGCCGCCGCGATCGCCGACAATGTCGATGCCGAGGTCGAATATGCCATCGCGATGTTCAACGGCACCGGCACGCCGAAGAACCAGCCGGCAGCCGTCGCCCTGCTTCGCAAGGCCTCCCGCCAGGGCAGCGCGATCGCGCAGAACCGGCTGGCCTGGGTGCTGATCAACGGCGTTGGCACGCCCGTGGACAAGATCGAGGGCTTCAAATGGCACCTGGTGGCCAAGACGGCCGGCAAGGGCGACCCCGAGCTCGACAAGCAGCTCTCCGATCTGCCGGCCGATGACCGCGCCAAGGCCGAGGCCGCTGCCAGGAAGTGGCTCGGGTCCAAATGACTTGACGCGGGGCCCCTCACGGGGCACCCAGTCCCCCAAACAGGCGCGTTTCCGCGCCCCTCCCCCCGATCAAGACCAGAAGCATATGCTGTATTCCGCCACTATCAACGTCATGGTCAAGGCGGCGCGCCGCGCCGGCCGCAGCCTCAAGCGAGATCTCGGCGAGATCGAGCATCTCCAGGTCTCGCTGAAGGGACCGGCCAATTTCGTCTCGCTCGCCGACAAGCGCGCCGAGGAGATCCTCTACCAGGACCTCGCCAAGGCCCGGCCCGGCTACGGCTTCATCGGCGAGGAAGGGGGCGCGCGCGAGGGCACCGACAAGAGCCACACTTGGATCGTCGATCCCCTGGACGGCACCACCAACTTCCTGCACGGCATCCCGCAATTCGCGATCTCGATCGGGCTTGCGCGCGAGGGCACCGTGATTGCGGGCGTGATCTACAACCCCGCCAATGACGAGCTCTACATCGCCGAGCGCGGCAAGGGCGCCTTCCTCAACGACCAGCGCCTGCGCGTCGCCGGCCGCCGCCAGCTGAGCGAGTGCGTGGTGGCCTGCGGCCTGCCCCATATCGGCCGCGGCGACCACGAGGAATTCCGCCGCGAAATGATGGCGATCCAGGACCGCGTCGCGGGCCTCCGCCGTTTCGGCGCCGCCTCGCTCGATCTCGCCTTCGTCGCCGCCGGCCGGCTCGACGGGTATTGGGAGCGCGATTTGCAATCCTGGGACATCGCGGCCGGTATGCTGATGGTGCGCGAAGCCGGCGGCACCATCAGCGATATCGCAACGCCGGGCGACCCGCTGGTCACCGGGCACGTCGTGTGCGGGAATGAGTACGTGCACGGGGAGCTGGTGAAGATCTTGCGGAAGCCGGCTTAAGGCGGCAGCTCGCGCTCCACATTCCCCTGTCATTCCGGGGCGCGCCTCTTGGCGCGAGCCCGGAATCCATTGATCCTCGTCAATGGTGGCCCGCTGGATTCCGGGCTCGTGCTTCGCACGCCCCGGAATGACGGACCGGTACGTCAGTGGCCGGTGTGCGCCCGCGCCGGTCGGCCGTGCGCTTCAGCGTCCCGCGCCGCGTTCGGCTCCCTGTCCCCGCCCAGCACGCGCTGCACCGAGACGAAGAACACCGGCACCATCAACAGCGCCAGGATCACCACCGCAATCATGCCGCCCATCACCACGCTGCCGAGCGCCTGCTGGCTGGCGCCGCCGGCGCCGTGGGCGATGGCCATCGGCAGCACGCCGCAGATGAAGGCAAGGCCGGTCATCAAAATGGGGCGGAAGCGCAGGCGGCAGGCTTCGATGGTGGCTTCGACCAGCGGCTTGCCTTCCTTCCGCAAGTCTTTCGCGAACTCGATGATCAGGATCGCGTCCTTGGCGGCGAGGCCGATGATGGTGATCAGGCCGACGGTGAAATAGACGTCGTTGGGCAGGCCGCGCAGCATGGCGGCAGTGACCGCGCCGACGATGCCGAGCGGCACGGTGAGCAGCACCGCGAGCGGAATGGTCCAGCTCTCGTAGAGCGCGGCGAGGCACAGGAACACCACGAACACCGACAGGGCGAGCAGGAACGGCGCCTGCGAGCCCGACAGCTTCTCCTGCAGCGACTGTCCGGTCCATTCATAGCCGAAACCGCGCGGCAACCGGTCGGCGAGCCGCTCCATCTCGGCGATGGCATCGCCCGAGGTGAAGCCGGGCCTGGCCTCGCCGGAGATGCGCACCGCCGGATAATAGTTGAAGCCGGCGATCTGTGTCGGGCCGCGCGCCCATTCGATCGTGGTGAAGGACGAGAACGGCACCAGCTGGCCGCGGCTGTTCTTGACGTTGTAGTTGAGGATGTCCTCGGCCCGCATGCGGTCGCGCGCGTCCGCCTGCACCACGACGCGCTGCATGCGACCGCGGTTCGGGAAGTCGTTGATGTAGTTCGAGCCGAGATTGGTCGAAATGGTGTTGTTGATGTCCTCGAAGGTGACGCCGAACGCGCCGGCCTTCTCGCGGTCGATCATGAGATTGACCACGCCCGCCTCGGGCAGGCCTTCGATATAGACCTTCTGCAGCACCGGGCTGGCATTGGCCTCCGCGATCAGCTGGTCGGCGGCGCGCATCAATTGCTGATAGCCCTTCTGGCCGCGATCCTGGAGGCGGAACGAGAAGCCGGACGAGTTGCCGAGATTGTCGATCGGCGGCGGCTGCAGCGCCGAGATTTTTGCGTCGCGGATCGACGAGCCCAGGTCGCGGTTGACGTCGTTGACGATCGCGGCAGCGGAGTCCTTCGGCCCGCGCTCCGACCAGTCCTTCAGCGTGATGAAGGCCTGGGCGGTGTTCATGCCCTGGCCGGAGAAGCTGAAGCCGGTGAGGAAGGTGACGTTGTCGACGCCCGGCCGCGCGGCGAGATATTTTTCGACCTTCTCGATCACGGCCTCGGTGCGGGCATAGGACGAATCCGAGGGCGTCTGCACGTCGGTGGTGATGAAGCCCTGGTCGTCGACGGGCAGGAAGCCGCCGGGCAGGTTGACGAAGGCCCAGGACAGGCCGACCAGCAGCGCGGCATAAACCAGCATCAAGCGGCCGGTGCGATTCAGCGAAAAGCCGACGGTGCGCGAATAGCGTTCCTTGACGCCTTCGAGCATGCGGTTGAACCAGCCGAACACGAAGTTGG
This sequence comes from Bradyrhizobium sp. NBAIM01, assembly GCF_020194115.1. NCBI lineage: Bacteria > Pseudomonadati > Pseudomonadota > Alphaproteobacteria > Hyphomicrobiales > Nitrobacteraceae > Bradyrhizobium > Bradyrhizobium sp. NBAIM01. The sequence goes on from NZ_JADYVU010000002.1 coordinate 186,767, forward strand.
TCGAATGACCGTGCCCCTTTGCCACAGGCTTCAACAGCGTCGCGCACAGCGCCGGCGTCAACGACAGCGCCAGGAAGGCGGAGAAGCCGATCGCGGCGACCATGGTGACGGAGAACTGGCGGTAGATGATGCCGACCGAGCCCGGGAAGAACGCCATCGGCACGAACACCGCCATCAGCACCAGCGTGATGCCGATGATGGCGCCGGTGATCTGCGACATGGCTTTCCGCGTCGCTTCCTTCGGCGGCAGGCCTTCCTCGGCCATGATGCGCTCGACGTTCTCGACCACGACGATGGCGTCGTCGACGAGGATGCCGACCGCCAGCACCATGCCGAACATCGAGAGCATGTTGATGGAATAGCCGGCGAGCAGCAGCGTGGAGCAGGCGCCCAGCAGCGCCACCGGGACCACGATGGTCGGAATGATGGTGTAGCGGATGTTCTGCAGGAACAAGAACATCACCACGAACACCAGCACCACGGCTTCGACCAGCGTCGTCAGCACCTTCTCGATCGAGGCCTCGACCACAGGGGTGATGTTGTAGGGGATCTCGTAGGTGATGTTGGCCGGGAAGAAGCGCGACAGCTCCTTCATCTTCGCTTCGACCGCGCTGGCGGTCGCCAGCGCATTGCCGGTCGGCGACATCAGGACCGACAGGCCCGCCGTCGGCTTGCCGTCGAGGCGCGTGTTGAACTGGTAGCTGAGGCCGCCGACCTCGATGCGCGCGACGTCGCGCAGGCGCACGGTCGAGCCGTCGGCATTGGCGCGCAGGATGATGGCGCCGAACTCGTCGGGCGAGGAGAGCTGGCCTTTGACCAGCACCAGTGCCGAGGTGCGCTGGTTCGAGGTCGACGGCTCGGCGCCGATGCTGCCGGAAGCGACCTGCGCGTTCTGCGCGGTGATGGCCTTGTTGACGTCGTCGGCGGTCAGGCCATAGCCGACCAGCTTGGCCGGATCGACCCAGACACGAAGCGAGCGCTCGGTCGAGTACAGTGTGGCGCGGCCGACGCCGGGAATGCGGCGGATCTCGCCGAGCACGTTGCGGATCATGAAGTCGCCGAGGCCGACTTCATCCAGGCTGCCGTCAGTCGAGTTCAGTGTGATGATCTGCAGCACTGCGCTCGAGGCTTCCTCGATCAGGATGCCCTGCTGCATCACCGCGCGCGGCAGGCGCGCCTCGACGCGCTTGATGCGGTTCTGGACCTCGACCGAGGCGGCACTGGTGTCGGTGCCCGGCTGGAAATTGGCGATGATCTCGACCTGGCCGAGCGAGTCGCTGGTCGATTCGAAATTGAGGATGTTGGCGGCGCCGTTGAGCTCCTCCTCGATCAGCCGCGTGACGCTATTGTAGAGGTTTTCCGGCGAGGCGCCGGGATAGCTGGTCGAGACCGAGATCGAGGGCGGCGCGATGATCGGATATTGCGCGATCGGCAGCAGCGGCACCGCGATCGCGCCGATCAAGCAGATGAACAGCGCGACCACCCAGGCGAAGATCGGCCTGTCGATGAAGAAACTCGGCATTGGCCGTTTTATCCTCGTTGTTCGGTTAGACCCTCATGGTGAGGAGCGCGGAACGCGCGCTCCGGACGATGCCGCGCATCGCCGCGAGAACCATGAAGGCCCGGCTCTCTCCCGCGGCCATCCTTCGAGACGCCCGCTTGCAGCGGGCTCCTCAGGTTAAGGACGACACTTGCTGCGCGGAGCGTTACCGCGTGAGCTGCTGAGCGTGCCGGTTGTCTGCGGTCGCTTCCGCCTCCGACCAGGATTGCGGCTTGACCTTGTCGCCGGCCGCGAATTTCTGGAAGCCTTCGACCACGACCTTGTCGCCGGACTTCAGGCCTTCGGTGATGAACCAGAGGCCGTCCTGCACCGAGCCGGTGCGCACCGGCTGCACCGCGATGTGATTGTCGTCCTTGACGACGAACACCTCGCTGCCGCCGCCGCCATTGCGCTGGATCGCCTGCTGCGGCACCGCGATCGCATCGGAATCGAGACCCTGGTCGATGCGGACCCGGACATACATGCCCGGGAGCAGCTCGCGCTTGGGATTGGGGAACTCGCCGCGCAACGTCACCTGCCCGGTGTGGGCGTCGACCTTGGCGTCGGAGAACAGCAGCTTGCCGTCGAGCGAATAGATGGTGTTGTCGTCGAGCACGAGGCGCACCTTGGCGGCATCGGCGGCGATGCGATCGAGGTCGCCGGTCTCGAAGGCGCGGCGGAGCTGGTTGAGCTCGGTCACCGACTGGGTAAAGTCGGCATAGATCGGATCGAGCTGCTGGATGGTGGCGAGATTGGTCTCGTTCTGCACGGCGAGCGCGCCCTCGCTGACGAGGGCCGCGCCGACCACGCCGTCGATCGGCGCACGCACGGTGGCGTAGTCGAGATTAAGCCTGGCCCGCGCGAGCTCGGCCTTGCGGCCCTCGACCTCGGCATGGGCCTGGCGTTCGGCCGCAATCGCCTTCTCGTTCTCGGCTTCGGGCGCGGCGCGATCCCTGGTCAGGGTGGCGATACGATGCGCCTGCTGCTTGGCCTGCGCCAATGCCGCTTCGGCCTTCGCCAGCGCGGCCTCGTTGGCCATGACCTCGACCTCGAACGGGCGCGGATCGATGCGGTAGAGCGGATCGCCGGCCCTGACCTCGCTGCCCTGGCGGAACAGGCGCTCTACCACGATGCCGGACACGCGCGGCCGGACTTCGGAGACCCGGGTCGGGGCGATGCGGCCCGGCAGCTCGCGCACCACGGCGCGCGGCTGCGGCTTGACGATAACGATGCTGACGTCAGGGGCAGGCGGCTGGGCGGCGGACACCGCGGAACTGGATTCCTCGCAAGCACCCAGCAGCGGCGCAAGGGCCGCGAGCATCATTGCAACGCATGCCGATCGCGCTCGAATTCCAAACATGAAGTGGGATGCCCCGATTGTTGAAACTGATCATGCTCGCGCGAAGCCCGTTCTGGACCTTTTGCACGCGGCTGATGCCGCCAAAATAGAATGCATCTGCTGCGATGCAACGCATGGCGCAGGCGGCTCATTGTCACACAGCTTATCCTGTTGAAATCAGAAGTCTTTTGCGGTGTAACTTGATTGTGAATCTAAGTTCCACCGCCGCGTGTGCGGCCGAACATCGCAATTACTCGGCGGCCTTCATCCGGTAATGGCTGACGCCCCATTCTGTTCCGTCGGCGTAACCGAACAGGCCCGAGGTCGCGAGCAGGAACCAGCGCCAGCGACGCATCCAGAGAGCGGTCTCCTCGCCGTGGACCCCGTGCAAGGAGGCTTCGATGGCCTCGCGATGGGCATCGAAATTGGCCAGCCAGTCGTTGGCGGTGCGCTGGTAGTGCGTGCCGCTCCAGCACCATTCCTTCTCGATGGCAAAGATATCGTCGAACTGCCTGACGAGGTGATGGCTCGGCATCAGCCCGCCTGTGTAGACGTATTGCGCGATCCAGTCGTCGCGATCGGCCGGGTCAGGCAGATGCGAGCCGGACCGGTGGGTGACGACGTGCATGAAGAACCGTCCCTCCGGCGCGAGCCATGACCGCACGCGCGTCATCAGCTTGCGCCAGTTGCTCATCCGCTCGAACATCTCGACCGAGACGATGCGGTCGAACTGGCCATCGGGCGCGAACACGTTCATGTCGGCCGTGACCACGCGCAGATTCAGCAGCCCGCGCCGCCGCGCCTCCTCCTCGACGGAGGCGCGCTGCGCCTGCGAGGCCGCGACCGCCGTCACCGTCGCGTGCGGAAATTGCCGTGCCATCCACAGCGACAGCGAGCCCCAGCCACAGCCAAGCTCCAGAATGGCCTGGCCGTCGGTCAGGCCGGCATGCTCGACGGTCTGGCGCAGCGCCTCCTCCTCCGCCTCCCGCAAGGTGGTCGCGTCGGTCTTGTAGAAGCAGGAGGAGAATTTGCGTTTGGGGCCGAGCAAGTCGGCGAAGAAGGCCGCGGGCACCGCGTCATGCCCCGCTGCCGCGCCCTCGGCGATCGGCCGCAGCATCATCCGCCCGGCGAAGGCGGCATCGTCGCCGAGGCCCAGCCCGGACAGGCGCGTCGCCATGCGGGAGCACAGGCGCTGGATCGCGGCGCGGATCACCACGTCCGGCAGCGGCACACGCTCGGCAGTCCCGATGATCGCGGAAACGACGCTCATGCGCCCCCCGAATGGCGAACTTCTGCAGAGACCTGCTTATCAAAGCACCGCTTCCGGTCCGGGTTCCCCGAGCTGTCCCCGAAATCGGCGCATCCGGCGCTTTTTTTGGGCCGGCGCTGTGCCATAGTGCGCGCCGCAAGCAAGCTTTACGTAACGGATGATACCGGCATGCGGTCTGGCACTTCCCGATCCACCATGGACATCGAGTACACCAAACTGTCCTCGCCCAGCGTCTTCCTGGTGCGGATGCTGGTCTTCCTGGTGCTGTGCACGCTGGTGAGCGTGGTGCTCTACAAGCAGATCGTCCAGGCCTTCTTCGCCAATCCCGGGCTCAACGCCCTGATCGGAGGGGTGCTGTTCATCGGCATCATCCTGGCCTTCCGCCAGGTCATCCGGCTCTATCCCGAAGTCTCCTGGGTCAACAATTTCCGCGTCGCCGATCCCGGCCTGGCGCCGGCCCGCCACCCCAAGCTGCTGGCGCCGATGGCTGCGATCCTTGGCGGGGAGCGCTCGGGGCGGATGACCATCACCCAGACCACGATGCGGCACCTGCTCGATTCGATCGCGACCCGCCTGGACGAGGCCCGCGACATCTCCCGCTACATGACCGGCCTCTTGGTTTTCCTCGGCCTGCTCGGCACCTTCTGGGGCCTGATCGAGACGGTGGGCTCGGTGGGCAAGGTGATCGACGGGCTCAAGGTCGGGAGCGATTCCGGGGCGCTGTTCGACACGCTGAAGGAAGGTCTCGCCGCCCCGCTCGGCGGCATGGGCATCTCCTTCTCCAGCTCGCTGTTCGGCCTTGCCGGCTCGCTGATCCTCGGCTTCCTCGATCTGCAATCGAGCCAGGCGCAGAACCGCTTCTACACCGATCTCGAAGACTGGCTCGCCACCACAGTGCGCGAGTATGGCAACGGCGAGGCGCCTGTCGCGACCGGCGGCGGCGTCGCCAGCGGCGAGCTTCAGGCCGCGGTCGAACGGCTGCGGTCCGTGCTCGAGGAAGGCAGCGCCGGCCGCGGCACCACCGCGGCGATGGCGAGCCTTGCCGAAGCCATCCAGGCGCTGGTCTCGCACATGCGCACCGAGCAGCAGATGATCCGCGAATGGGCCGACGGCCAGGGCGAGCAGAACCGCGAGATCCGCCGCCTGCTGGAGCGGATCGCGCGCCAGCCCGAGAAGAGTTGAGACGGTGTTGTGCCCCGGACGCGACGCAGCATGAAATGATGCATCGCTGAGCCGGGGCCCAGCGTCAGGGACAAGATGGGTCCCGGCTCTGCGCAGCGGCGTTGCACGCTGCACCGCGTCCGGGACACAAGAGTGGAGACGGATGACATGGCCCTTGCCCGCGCCCGCCGCAGCGAAGGCGGTCTCAACTACTGGCCCGGCTTCGTCGACGCGCTGTCGACGCTGGTGCTGTCGATCGTGTTCCTGCTGTCGGTGTTCCTCGTGGTGCAGTTCTTCCTGTCGCAGGAGGTCACCGGCAAGGACAAGGCGCTGGAGCAGCTCAACGCCAAGATCGCCCAGCTCAACGAGCTGTTGTCGCTGGAGAAGCTCGGCAAGCTCACCCTCGACGACCAGGTCTCGTCGCTGAAAGCCGGGCTCGCCTCGGCCGAGTCCGAGCGCGACCGCATCAAGGGCCTCTATGACGGCTTGGCTGCCGCCGGCAACGATGCGCAAGGCAAGACCGCCGAGCTCGGCAAGGCATTGGACTCGGAGAAGGCGGTTTCGGCGCGGGCGCTGGCGCAGATCGAGGTGCTGAACCAGCAGATCAGCGCGCTGCGCCGGCAATTGGCGGCCCTGGAGGAGGCGCTCGATGCCTCCGAGAAGCGCGACAAGGAATCGCAGAACCGCATCGCCGACCTCGGCTCCCGCCTGAACGTGGCACTGGCGCAGCGCGTGCAGGAACTGTCGCGCTACCGCTCGGAATTCTTCGGCCGGCTGCGCGCCATCCTCGGCAACCGCCCCGACATCCGCATCGTCGGCGACCGCTTCGTGTTCCAGTCCGAAGTGTTCTTCGACACGGGACAGGCGGTGCTGCTGCCCGAGGGCCGCGCCGAGCTCGACACCTTGGCAGCGGCGCTGATCGAGCTCGACAAGAAGATCCCGAGCGACATCCCCTGGGTGCTGCGCGTCGACGGCCATACCGACGTGCGGCCGGTGAGCGGCGCGAACTTCAGGTCGAACTGGGACCTGTCCGCGGCGCGCTCGATCTCAGTGGTGCAATATCTGGTCTCGCTCGGCGTGCCCGCCCAGCGCCTCGTCGCGGCCGGCTTCGGCGAATTCCAGCCGCTCGATACCGGCAACACCGAGGAGGCCTACAAGCGCAATCGCCGCATCGAGCTGAAGCTGACGGAGCGGTAGTGAGCGCGCTCCACCTCCGCCTTTACCGACCCGAAGACGAAGCCGTCGCGATCGATCTCTGGCATCGCACCTGGCAGCAGGCCTATCCGCAGATCGACTTCGCCGCACGGCTCGAATGGTGGCGCGAGCGCTGGCTGAGGGATCTGGTGCCGAAGGCCCAGATCGTGGTGGCGGAGCAGGGCGGCGCGCTGGTCGGTTTCGTCACCGTCGACGGCGAAGGCTATCTCGACCAGCTCGTCGTCGATCCCGCGCATTGGGGCTCCGACGCGGCAAGGCTGCTGGTCGACGAGGCCAAGCGGCTGTCGCCCTCGGGCGTCACGCTGCTCGTCAACAAGGACAATGCCCGCGCGATCCGCTTCTACGAGCGTAGCGGCTTCGCCCATGCGGGCGACGACGTGAACCCGACCTCGGGGCGGCCGGTGTTGAAGATGGTGTGGAAGGCGTGAGGTCCCCGGTACTTTCCGCCGTGTGAGGCGTCTACGCGCCCTCGAACTGCAGCCGCGCCAGCCGCGCATAGAGCCCGTTCGCCGCGACGAGCTCGGCATGCGTGCCCTGCTCGACGATCCGGCCCTGGTCCATCACCAGGATGCGGTCGCAGGAGAGCACGGTGGCGAGGCGGTGGGCGATGACGAGCGTGGTGCGGTGGCGCATCAGCTCTTCCAGCGCGGTCTGCACCAGCGTCTCGCTTTCGGCGTCGAGCGCGGAGGTGGCTTCGTCCAGCAGCAACAGCGGCGCGTCGCGCAGGATGGCGCGCGCGATCGCGATGCGCTGGCGCTGGCCGCCGGAGAGCGTCACGCCGCGCTCGCCGAGCGCAGTCTCGAAACCTTCGGGCAGGCGGCGGATGAATTCGGCGGCATGGGCGAGCTCGGCGGCGCGCTCGACCTCGGCATCGGTCGCATCGGGCCGGCCGAAGCGGATGTTCTCGCGGGCGCTCGCGGCGAACACCACGGATTCCTGCGGCACCAATGCGATGCGCGCGCGGAAATCGCCGGGGTCGGCGGACTTGACCGGCACGCCGTCGAGCGAGATCGTCCCGCTGCGCGGATCGTAGAAGCGCAGCAGCAGATGAAAGATGGTGCTCTTGCCGGCCCCGGAGGGACCGACGATCGCGACCTTCTCGCCGGGGCGCACGGTGAACGACACGGCGTCGAGCACCTTGACGTCGGACCGCGCCGGATAGGCGAAGCTGACCCGATCGAAGCCGACCTCGCCGCGCGCCGGCACCGGCAGCGCAAGCGGCGTCGCAGGCGCGGTGATCTCGGGCTTGACGTGGAGGATCTCGAACAGGCGCTCGGCCGCGCCCGACGCCGCCGAGACCTCGCCCCAGACCTCGCTGAGCTGGCCGAGCCCCGCTGCGGCGAACACCGCATACAGCACGAACTGGCCGAGCCGGCCCGGCGTGATCGCGCCGGTGAGCACGTCATGCGAGCCGATCCAGAGGATGGCGACCACGCTTGCGAACACGATGAAGATGATGATCGCCGTGAGCACGGCGCGGGCCTGGGTCGAGGTGCGCGCGGCTTCATAGGCCTGCTCGACCTCGCCGCCGAAACGCTTCTCGGCAAATTGCTCGCTGGTATAGGCCTGCACGGTGCGGATCGCACCGACCAATTCGCCGGCATAGGCGGAGGCGTCGGCGAGCGTGTCCTGCGCATTGCGCGACAGGCGCCGCACCCAGCGCCCGAACGCCACCAGCGGCAGCACGATCAAAGGGATGGCCAGCAGCACGAAGCCCGACAGCTTCGGGCTCGTGATCACCATCATCGCCGTCGCGCCGAGGAACATCATCAGGTTGCGCAGCGCGATCGAGACGGAGGCACCGACCGCCGATTTCAGCTGGGTGGTGTCGGCAGTGAGGCGCGAGATCAATTCGCCGCTGCGGGCGGAATCGAAGAAGGCGGGAGAGAGCGACAGCAGATGGGCGAAGACGTCGCGCCGGAGATCGGCGACGATGCGTTCGCCGATCGTCATCACGAGGTAGTAGCGCGCGGCACTGGCGATCGCGAGCACGGCGACGACCGCGAGCATCACCGAGAAGTAGCTGTTGATCAGCTCGATGCCCTCGGGCGTCAGGCCGAAATCGATCATCCGGCGCACCGCGACCGGCACCAGCAGCGTGGTCAGCGCGGCGATCGTGAGCGCGACGAAGGCCAGCGCCGCGCGACCGCGATAGCGGATCACATACGGCGCGAGCGCGAGCAGCGGCCGCAGCTTGGCGCGGCCCTTGGCCGGCGCTTCGATCAGCTCGGCCTCGATCGAGGGATTGTCCGCGGCGTTCATTGCGGGCCGTTCGACATCGTGGTCATCCAGCCGTTCCACTGCGCTCATGAGATCCGACCCGTTGCATTGATCTGCTCCCAATAGGCTGGTGCAGAAGTAGTGGCAAATCCGGGAAGTCCCTTAGGGGCAAACCCGGTCCAGCGCGCGGGCATGGCTTGTTTTGCGGTGTTTCGTGAGGTATAGAGCCGCCCAAATCCGTCATTCGCGAGCCACCCAAGAAGGCGCCGGAGCGCCGAGGAATTGCCATGAAAGCCGAAATTCACCCGAATTATCATACGATTAAGGTCGTCATGACCGACGGAACCGAGTACCTGACCCGCTCGACCTGGGGCAAGGAAGGCGACACGCTGAACCTCGACATCGACCCGAAGTCGCACCCGGCCTGGACCGGCGGCTCCGCCCAGATCATGGACCGCGGCGGCCGCGTCTCGCGCTTCCAGAAGAAGTTTTCGGGCTTTCTCAAGAAGGATTGAGCCGGCCGCAAGGCTGGAGATGAAAACGCCCCCGGGAGACCGGGGGCGTTTTTGTTTTGGGGCTGTCATTCCGGGGCGCGACGAAGTCGCGAGCTACGATGCGCAATTGCGCATCTGAGAATCCATAACCTCGATCGGGAGTATGGATTCCGGGCCCGCGCCAAGAGGCGCGTCCCGGAATTACGATTGTTGATAGACCCTACCGCTCGAACGCGGCCTTCAGCGCGTTGAGGTGCGGCACCAGCGGGTTGCCGATCGTGGCCTGCTCGGCCGGCGGGGTGTGGATCGTGCTGTCGAGGCGGCGGACGCGGGTCTGCAGGCTCATCGAGCGATGGATCAGGTCCTGAAGCTGCGCGGGCAGCTTCTCGATGGTGTCGGCGGGACCGGGATCGGCGGCGGTGAGCTTGACCTTGGTCTTCTCGCGATTGGCCTGGCTTAGCGTCATCTCGCCTTCCTTGACCGCGCGGTGCAGCAGCAGCCAGGAGGCGAGCTGCATCAGGCGCGTGGTGAGGCGCATGCTCTCGGTCGCATAGGTGAGGCTGACGGCGCGGTCGAGCGCCTTGGCCTCGACGCGGCCGGCGCCGTCGAGATAGGCGGCGGTCTCCTCGACGAGGTCCATGCCCTCACGGAACAAATTGCCGAACGCCGCAGAATTGGTGAATCGCTCACTGAGCTGAACGAGCGCGCCGTCGGCCTGCAAACGTTCCATGGTTAACGCCTCTTACGCAACTGTTTGACTGCCCGGCTTTGCCGCCGGCTTATGATGAACAAATCATTGCGCGGGCGGGACGCGGAGTCCAGTGACAAGCGCGGATATGGTTTCTGCGGGTCAATCCTTTCGAATGCAACCGGGATGAGAGGTGCAAACCGGGCAGTGAACGCAAAAAAGAGCCGCCGGAGACCGGCGGCTTTGAAAGTTGATAACAGGGAGGCGTCAAACAGAGTGGACAGGAGCCACTCGGTGTCCAAACGAGGACAGTTCCAGTCATAAACCCGAAAGCTTAATCCGAAGTAAACGAGCTAATTTTTTCAGAGTTCATTAGTCATGTGAGCCAGTGGCCGAGTGTGCTGCGGGAACAGACTCTCCGTCGTCATTCCGGGGCGCGACGAAGTCGCGAGCTACGATGCGCAATTGCGCATCTGAGAATCCATAACCACGAGCGGATGGAACGGCCCGGCTCTCTTGGCGCGCCCTTTTGCAAGAGCCTGGATTATGGATTCCGGGCTCGGCGCTGACGCGCCGCCCCGGAATGACGAGGCGGGGAAAGTTCGGCCCACGCGTCCGGGACGACAGTCGTTGTGCGGCGACCACTACGACTTGAAAATACTGTTCGCCGCATCGCGCGAGGCGCGTTTCTTGGCGGTGGCTTCTTCCAGTCTTGCGATCTCGGTCTTGAGCAGCGCCACGCGCTCGGTCAGTTCCTCCACTGACAAAAGTGAGAGGTCCTGCCCAATTTCATGGCTGATCTTTTTGCGCGGGCGATCGTCCTCTTCTAGCGGCATCGTCGTTGCTCCTCTCGTCCGCGGACCGGACCACACGGCCTAAGGCGGTTGCCAGCCTGCACCGCGCTGGCTAAGCAAGGGCCTCGTTTCCTCCCGCACTTTTGCTCAAGGACACATCATGGACAAGCTGCCCGCGCAAATGACCGTGGTCGCCATCTCCAAGCCCGGCGGGCCGGAGGTGCTGGTGCCGGAGCAACGCAGTGTTCCGCAGCCCGGCCCCGACGAGATCCTGGTCAAGGTCGAAGCTGCCGGCGTCAACCGGCCCGACGTGGCGCAGCGCTCCGGCGCCTATCCGCCGCCGCCCGGCGCCAGCGACCTGCCCGGCCTCGAGATATCAGGCGAAGTCGTCGCGGTCGGCAGCAACGCCAAGCGGCACAAGGTCGGCGACAAGGTGATGTCGCTGGTCGCCGGCGGCGGCTATGCGCAGTACTGCATCGCCCAGGACGCCCAGGCGATGAAAGTGCCGCCGGCGCTGTCGATGAAGGAAGCCGGCGCGCTGCCGGAAACACTGATGACGGTCTGGCACAATGTGTTCGAACGCGGCGGCCTCAAGGCCGGCGAGACGCTGCTGATCCATGGCGGCTCGTCCGGCATCGGCACCATGGCCATTCAGCTTGCCAAAGCCTTCGGTGCGAAAGTGTTCGTCACCGTGGGATCGCAGGACAAGATCGACGCCTGCCTCAAACTGGGGGCCGACCGCGCCATCAACTACAAGACCGAAGACTTCGTCGCCGTGGTGAAGGCGGAGACCAACAACGTTGGCATCAACCTGATCCTCGACATGGTCGCCGGCGACTATGTCGACCGCAACTATGATGCCGCCGCGGTCGACGGCCGCATCGTCCAGATCGCGACCCTCAACGGCCCCAAGGTCAGCGTCAACATCGCCAAGGTGATGGTCAAGCGCCTGACCCATACCGGCTCGACCTTGCGCCCCCGTAGTAATGCGGACAAGGCGGCGATGGTGGCCGCGATCGAGCAGAAAGTGATGCCGCTTTTGCGCGAAGGCCGCGTCAAGCCGGTGATGGACAGCACTTTCCCGCTGGAAAAGGCGGCAGACGCCCACCGGCGCATGGAAACGAGCGCACATATTGGCAAAATTGTGTTGGAGGCCTAGGCCGCTGGCCCACAGGGCAAGCCGGAAACCCTTTGATTTTCCTCGCTTTCGTGGCATCTATCGCGACGCACCGAACCGCATCGGTCCGGTCTGAAATCGCCTTTTAGATTTGCCTTGCACTGACGAGTTTGCGTCGAACGCGGAGAACTGACCTTGCGTCTGATCAGGTGCCTCGCGCCCATCGCGCTGGGCCTCATGATTCTTGTCGCCGCGTATCCTGCGCGCGCGCTCGACGCCGTCAGCGTCCGCAGCGACGCGCCCGCGATCGACCTCACCGGCGTGCTCGAGCATCAGCGCAGCGATGCCGATCGTATCCAGGTCTCCACCGCACCCGGCACCGACGGCATCGTCCGCCGCATCGAGGTGCGCGCCCGCGAGGGCGGACAGAACTGGGTGGTGTTCGCGCTCGCCAACAACACCGACGACCAGCTCGACCGCCTGATCGTCGCTCCGCATTACCGGATCGTCTCCTCGGGATTGCTGTGGCCCGACCTCGGCCTGTCGCGCATCGCGACCATCACGCCCTCGATCGGCGACCGGCCGGAACGGCAGGAAAGCGCCACCGCGGACGTGTTCCGCATCACGCTCGACCCCGGCGCCGTCGTCACCTTCGTCGCGGAACTGCGCACCGACAAGCTGCCGCAGCTCTATCTGTGGGAGCCGGAAGCCTACAAGGACAAGGTCAACTCCTTCACGCTGTACCAGGGCATCGTGATCGGCATCTCCGGCTTGCTTGCCTTGGTGCTGACCATCCTGTTCGTGGTGAAGGGCAGCATCATGTTCCCGGCCGCGGCGGCGCTGGCCTGGGCGGTGCTGGTCTATATCGGCGTCGATTTCGGCTTCTGGGGCAAGGTGCTCGACATGTCGAACAACGCCGAGCGCATCTGGCGCGCGGCGGGCGAAGCGATCCTGGCGGCGACACTCCTGGTGTTCCTGTTCGCCTATCTCAATCTCAGCCGCTGGCACGTGCGCTATTCGCACATCACCGTCGGCTGGCTCGCGTTCCTCGGCTCGCTGGTGGCGCTCGCGCTGTTCGACCCGGCGGTGGCCTCCGGCATCGCCCGCATCTCGCTGGTGCTGATCGCCTTCGCCGGCTTCGCGCTGATCGTCTATCTCTCCACCCACGGCTTCGACCGCGCCGTGCTCTTGATCCCGACCTGGTTCCTCCTCGTGGTCTGGGTGGTCGCGGCCGGCATGACGGTGGCGGGCTCGGTCACCAACGACATCGTCGGCCCTGCTTTGCTCGGCGGCCTCGTGCTGATCGTGATGCTGATCGGCTTCACGGTGATGCAGCACGCCTTTGCCGGCGGCGGCGCCAGCACCGGCGTCGTCTCCGACATCGAGCGGCGCGCTTTGGCACTGGCCGGCTCCGGCGACCTGATTTGGGACTGGGACGTCTCCGCCGACAAGGTGTTCACCAGTCCCGAGACCGAAGCCCTGCTCGGGCTGAAGCGCGGGACGCTGGAAGGCCCGGCCGCCTCCTGGTTAGAAGTACTGCATCCGCTCGACCAGGACCGTTTCCGCGCCGCGCTCGACAGCGTGCTCGACCAGCGCCGCGGCCGCCTGGTGCAGGATTTCCGTCTGCGCACGCCGGACGGCCACTTCATGTGGTTCGCGCTCAAGGCGCGCCCGGTGGTCGGCTCGGACGGCGAGGTCTCGCGCGTGGTCGGCACGCTCACTGACGTCACCGAGCTGCGCAACGCCGAGGAGCGCCTGCTGCACGATTCCGTGCATGACAATCTCACCGGCCTGCCCAACCGGAAACTGTTCATGGACCGGCTGGGCGCGGTCGCGCATTTCGCCAAGACCATGCCGACGCTGCGGCCGACGCTGATGGTGATCGACCTCGACCGCTTCAAGCAGGTCAACGATTCCGTCGGCATCGCGGTCGGCGATTCCATCCTGCTCACGCTGGCGCGCCGCCTCACCCGCATCCTGAAGCCGCAGGACACGCTGGCGCGGATGGCCGGCGACCAATTCGGCCTGATCCTGCTGTCGGAGCAGGACCCGGCCCGCATCACCGCTTTCGCCGAGACCATCCGCAAGACCATCCGCGCGCCGATCGCCTTCAACGACCGCGAGATCTTCCTCACCGCGTCGATCGGCCTCGCGCTGTCCGATCCGCAAACCCAGCTCACGGACGAGATCATCAAGGACGCCGAGCTGGCGATGTATCACTCCAAGCGGATCGGCGGCGACCGCATCGACGTCTACAAGCCGGCGATGCGGGCGCGCAAGACCGACCGCCTGACGCTGGAGAGCGAGTTGCGCCGCGCCATCGAGCGCCAAGAGATCACGATCCTGTACCAGCCGATCGTGCGGCTGGAGGATCGCTCCATCGCCGGTTTCGAGGCCCTGGCGCGCTGGGACCACCCGAAGCTCGGACGCATGGCGCCCTCCGAGTTCATCACCATCGCCGAGGAGACCGGGTTGATCGTCGACCTCGGCATGTTCGTGCTCGACCAGACCGCCAAGCAGCTTTCGGTGTGGCAGCGGGCGATGCGCTCGCGCGAGCCGATCTTCGCTTCCGTCAACGTCTCCTCGCGGCAGCTGCTGCGCCACGATTTGATCCACGATGTCCGTACCGTGCTGTCGCGCTCCTCGGTGGCGCGCGGCACGCTCAAGCTCGAGCTGACGGAATCGCTGGTGATGGAGAATCCGGAGCACGCAGCCCAGATGTTGACCCGGATCCGCGAGCTCGGCACCGGGCTGTCGCTCGACGATTTCGGCACAGGCCACTCCTCGCTGGCCTATCTGCAGCGCTTCCCGTTCGACACTATCAAGATCGACCAGTCGTTCGTACGCACCACCAGCCGCGGCACCCGCCCCGTGATCCTGAAGTCGATCATCGCGCTCGCGCATGACCTCGGCATGGACGTCGTCGCCGAAGGCGCCGAGACCGATTCGGACGCCGTCGAGCTCTACCAGATGGGCTGCGAATACGCGCAAGGTTTTGCCTTCGGCGAGCCGATGGACGCGGACGCGGCGATGCGTCTGCTCACGGAAGTGCGGCTGGAAGCTGCGAGTTGATCTTCCCCTCTCCCCTTGCGGGAGAGGGTCCGCTCGCAAGCGAGCGGGGGTGAGGGGTATCTCTCCCCACGTCCAAATCCATCTGAATGCGCGGAGACATACCCCTCATCCGGCGCTTCGCGCCACCTTCTCCCGCAAGGGGAGAAGGGTAGTCACGCACTAGCGCCGCCGCTCACCCTTCTGCTTCCTGAACCGGACGCTCTGGCCGTCCGGCATGCGTGTCGCCACGAAGCCGGCGGCGAGGCAGGCTTCGCGTTGCGGCATCTGGATGTCGGGGCTGCGAAGGCTGTCCCACCATGAGGCACGCTGGGCCGCGCGCGGCAGCGCCGCGCCGATGATCTCCTCGATCTGCTCAAAGCTCAGCACGAGCTCCTCCTGCTTCTGCCGCAGCAGATAATCGCGCAACGCGTCGTAGTCGTTCACACTCGTCCTCTCGTCCGGGGCGAAGTCAGGCTGCTCAAAACCGTCAGCCGCATAAACCGATTCTTAACTCATTGCGGCAGCGCCGTCGCGGCTTAAACACTACGCAAGCTTTCGGGCGCATCCACTATGGACAGGAGCGAAAAATGTTCTCTGGATGGCGCGACGTTGCGGCCCGCCGGCCGTGGCGGATTTCGGCGAAGCTGCTGATCATCTCGTCCGTGGTGACGGTGATCGGTTTTTCCGCCATTTGCGTCAACGTCATGCTCGACATGCGCCGCGGCGAGGAGGCACTCGCCCGCCAGACGCTGGAGAACCTCGCGACCACGATCGAGTCCGACGTCAGCCGCAACGTCGAGATCTACGATTTGTCGCTGAAGGCGGTGGCCAGCAACATGCTGCTGCCCGAGCTGGCGACGGTCTCAAAGACGATCCGTCACCTGATCCTGTTCGACCACGCAACCACCGCCAAACATTTCGGCGCCATCCAGGTGTTCGACGCCGAGGGCCGGCTGACCATCGATGCGTCCACGCTCGATCCCCTGCCCGAGGACCGCAGCGAGGAGGACTACTTCAAGGTCCACCGGGATAATCCCGGCACGGAGCTGTTCATCAGCCGTCCCATGCTGTTTCGCGGCGCCTACTCGATCGTGTTGAGCCGGCGCATCAGTGACGCTGACGGCGGCTTCATGGGCGTGGTCGCCGGCTCGATCCGCTTCAGCTATTTCCACGAGCTGTTCGATCGGCTCAACCTCGACCCTGAGGACACCATCACCGTGCTCAAGCGCGACCGCACCATCATCATGCGGCGACCGTTCGATCTCGACATCATCGGCACGAACCTGAACGACCGTCAGAACTGGAAGGCCGACAATCTCAGGGTCGGCGCCGCCTATTCGGGACAGGGCCCGGTCGATGCGACCCCGCGGCTCTATGTCCGCAGCAAGAACAATGGTCCGCTGTTCGTGGTCGCCGGCAAGCCTTTGGCCGCGGTGTTCGCACTCTGGCAAAGGGAGGCGCTCCGCATCGGCACCGTGGTGCTGGCGCTCATCCTGTTCGTGCTGGGATCGACCCTCGTGCTCGCGCGCGAGATCGGCCGGCGCGCCGAGGCCGAGCGCAAGCTCGAGGAGTTGGCGACGACCGACGCGCTCACGGGCTTGAAAAACCGCCGCAAATTCGATTCCGTCATCGACGTCGAATGGCGGCGCGCCATGCGCCAGAAGGCGCCGATCGCGCTGCTCATGATCGATACCGATCACTTCAAGGCCTACAACGACACGTTCGGCCATCAGGCCGGCGATCAGGTGCTGGTCGGCATCGCCATCTGCATTTCCGATTCGGTGAGCCGCGCCGGCGATTGCGCGGCGCGCTATGGCGGCGAGGAATTCGCCGTGCTGCTGCCGAACACCTCGGCCACTGAGGCCCACAAGGTGGCGGAGATGATCCGCCTCAAGGTGCAGGGCTGGTCCGACGATCAGGCGATGTCGACGGTGTCCTGCGGCATCGCGAGCCTCGTCCCCGCCGCCGGCATGGACTGGCCGCTACTGGTTGCCGCCGCCGACAAGGCGCTCTACGCCGCCAAGGCCGGCGGGCGCAACCAGTCGGTGGTGGCGAGCCTGCCGCAGCTGTCGCTGGTGGCGTGAGGCGGTCTCTCGCTCTCGTCATTGCGAGGAGCTCTTGCGACGAAGCAATCCAGACTTCCTCAGCGGAAGGATTCTGGATTGCTTCGCTTCGCTCGCGATGACGGCGGGAGCTACTGCCCCAGATACTTCTTCATCTCCGCGACCAGGCCGTCGCGCAATTCCGGCCGCTTCAAGCCATAGGCGATGTTGGCGCGCAGGAAGCCGGGCTTGGAGCCGCAATCATGGCGCTCGCCCTCGAACTCGACGCCGTAGAATTTCTGCGTCTTGGCAAGCCCGATCATGGCGTCGGTGAGCTGGATCTCGCCGCCGGCGCCGCGCTCCTGGGTCTCCAGGATCTTGAAGATCTCGGGCTGCAGGATGTAGCGGCCGGTGATCGAAAGGTTGGAGGGCGCGGTGCCCTTGGCCGGCTTCTCGACCATGCCGTCGACCTCGAACATCTTGCCGTTGCGCTTGCCGACGCCGCAAATGCCGTATTGATGGGTCAGGTGATCGGGCACCGCTTCGACCGCGATCAGGTTGGATTTCTCGCCGAGCGAGGACGCTATCTCGATCATCTGCTTCAGGCAGCCGGGCGTGTTGAGCACGAGCTCGTCCGGCAGCACGACGGCGAACGGCTCGTTGCCGACGATGTCGCGCGCGCACCAGACCGCGTGGCCGAGGCCGAGCGGCGCCTGCTGGCGGGTGAAGCTGACCGCGCCGGCTTCGGGCTGGTTCTGCGCCAGGATATCCTGCTCGGCTTTCTTGCCGCGCGCGGCCAGCGTCGCGTCGAGCTCGAACATCCGGTCGAAATGATCCTCGATGACAGCCTTGTTGCGGCCGGTGACGAAGACAAAGTGCTCGATGCCGGCTTCCTTCGCCTCGTCATAGACGTATTGGATCAGCGGCTTGTCGACGATGGTCAGCATTTCCTTCGGCATCGCCTTGGTGGCAGGCAGGACGCGGGTGCCGAGGCCGGCGACGGGGAATACGGCTTTGCGAATCTTCATGGGATCGATCGAATACCTTGGGGCACATGGGACGGGAGCAATGGCATCCTTGCTAGCCTGTTTGCAGCCGCCAACAAAGGCGGATGTGGGGCCTCGCCCCGACGGAGTTAAGAAAAAGGCCGCCACCAAAATTTCACCTTTGTTAAGCTATTGGCAACGCTAACCAGGCCTCCTGTGGCGGGTTTTTCAGGCCGACGGGTGGAACATGATGCAATCAATGGCGGGACTGGCGACACGGGCTGGCGGCGCGGTCGTTGCGGCCGCTTTGCTGCTGCCGGCCGGCGCACACGCCCAGGCGCAGAACGGCCTGTCCAACCTGTTCGGCGGCATCTTCTCGGGATCGAACCCGGCACCGGCGCAACCCACACCTGGCCCGAGCGGCGCGCCGACGGGTCCATTGCCGTGGAGCGGCGAGGACGGCGCCTCCGGCCATCCCTTGATGACGGCCGCCGCGATCCGCGAGGCTGCCGGCAATTTCAACAATTGCGTCGCTGCGATGTGGCCCGATGCCGCACGACGCGGCGTCACGCAGGAGAACTTTCAGCGCTTCACCGCCGGGCTCTCACCCGACCTGCGCATCATGGACCTCATGGATTCGCAGCCGGAATTCACCAAGTCGATCTGGGCCTATCTCGACATCCTGGTGAACGACAACCGCCTCGCCAAGGGCCGCGAGGTCCTCGCCAAATACAAGACGCAGTTCGACGCCACCGAAAAGGCCACCGGTGTCGACCGCTACATCATCGCCTCGATCTGGGGCATCGAGTCCAATTACTCGACGCAGATCGGCGATCGCAGCGTGCTGCAATCGACCGCGACGCTCGCCTGCATCGGCCGCCGCCAAGCCTATTTCAAGGACGAATTCCTCTCCGCGCTGGAGATCCTCAACCGCGGCGATTTGCGTCCGGAGCAGCTGCGCGGCTCCTGGGCCGGCGCCTTCGGCCCGACCCAGTTCATGCCGACCGCGTTCAAGCGCTTCGCGGTGGACGGCGACGGCGACGGCCGGCGCGACGTCGTCGACAATCCGACCGACCTGATCGCGTCGACCGCCAACAATCTGAAGAAGGACGGCTGGCAGCCAGGCCAGACCTGGGGCTACGAGGTCGTGGTACCGCAAGGCTTCAACTACATGTTGGCCGACCGCGCCAAGGCGATGCCGATCGCGCAATGGGAGAAGCTCGGGCTCAAGCGTCCGAACAACCAGGCCTTCCCGCATCCTGCGGACAAGGCTTACCTCCTGGCACCCGCCGGCGCGCAGGGACCGGGCTTTTTGATGCTGCAGAATTACCGCGTCATCATGAAGTACAACCCGGCGGAAGCCTATGCGCTGGCGATCGGCCATTTCGCCGACCGCCTGCGCGGGGGACAGCCTTTCGTGCAGCCCTGGCCGCGGCAGGAGCGCGAGCTGTCCCGCACCGAACGGCTGGAGCTGCAGCAGCTGCTGGCTCAGCGCGGCTACTACAAGGGCACCCCGGACGGCCAATTCGGCGGCATGACCAGGGAGGCCCTGCGCAACTTCCAGGCCTCGATCGGGGTCCCCGCCGACGGTTTTGCCTCCTCCGACGTGCTGGACCGGCTGCGCGGGCGGTAAAATCGCGCTCGAAGTAACCTTGAAGGGGGATTTTGGCTGATAGCCTTGACCGGGACTGGTGTTCCCCGGTCTATGGACAAGAATCTGCGATGGAATTTGCCCGTTTGGCGCCTGATTCCGTTATTATATTGAGCTAACTCCGATCCCCCATTGCGCGTGCCCGAGATCGCATGTCGAAGAAGTCCCTGTTCAAGGCGCTGACCGAGACCGGCCCGTTGATCGCGCTGGGGACGGCGCTTGCGATCCTGGTGTCGGTGGCGGCACCCGCTTCGGCGCAGTTCTTCAACTTCCCTGGCTTCGGCGGTCCGCCGCAGCGTTCGGCCCCACCACCGCCACCACGGGGCGGCGGAGGTGGCGGATGGTTCGGCGGCGACTTCTTCGCACCCTTCCAGCCGCCGCCGCAGGCGCCGCGCCAGGATTTTTCACGCGCGCCGGCACCGGCCAAGCGCGACACGATTCCTGAGAAGAACGTGCTGGTGATCGGCGATGCCATGGCCGACTGGCTCGCCTATGGCCTCGAAGACGCCTACGCCGAGCAGCCCGACATGGGCGTGATCCGCAAGCACAAGACCACGTCCGGCCTGATCAGGTACCAGCCCAAGGGCGAGCCCGCGGACTGGGCCGCGGCGGCCAAGGGCATTCTCGAGACCGAAAAGCCCGACGTGATCGTCGTCATGCTCGGCCTCAACGACCGCGTCGCGATCCGCGAGCCGGCCGCCGACAAACCCGACAAGCCGGCCGCGGAGAAGGACAAAGATAAGAAGAACGACAAGGGTGCGCGCGCAAAGCCGCAAGGCAAGCCCAGCGACGCCAAGCCCGGCGACAGCGCCGCCAAGCCGGACGATAAGCCTGCCGACGCCGACCTGCCGCAGGACGACGCCGACAATGCCGACACGCCGGCAGCCGCGCCGGAAAAGACCGCGCGCAATCCGAACGGCCTCTACGAATTCCGTGACGAGCGCTGGGTCGAGCTCTACGGCAAGAAGATCGAGGAGCTCGCGGCCGTCCTCAAAACCAAGGGCGTGCCGGTGCTCTGGGTCGGCCTGCCCGCGGTCCGCGGACCGAAGGGCACCGCGGACACGCTGTTCCTGGATTCGCTGTACCGTGAGGGCGCGGCCAAGGCCGGCATCACCTATGTCGACGTATGGGACGGCTTCGTCGACGAAGCCGGCCGCTTCCTGCAGAAGGGCCCGGACTTCGAAGGCCAGATCCGCCAGCTCCGCAGCTCCGACGGCATCTATTTCACCAAGGCCGGCGCGCGCAAGCTCGCGCATTATGTCGAGCGCGAGATCACGCGTCTGCTTGCCGGACGCTCCGGCCCGATCGCGCTGCCGAGCGAGCCCGCGACGCCCGACACCAGCGCCGAGCCGGGCAAGCCCGCGCCGCGGCCGTTGGCCGGACCGATCGTGCCGCTGGTTGCAGCCTCGATCTCGACCGATCAATTGCTGGGCGGACCGGGCACGCGTCCCGCCGCCGTCGATGCGCTCGCCGCCAAGACCATGGTAAAGGGTGAACCGCTGGCAGCCCCGGCCGGCCGCGCCGACGATTATGCCTGGCCGCGCCGGGAAGTCGGCCGCGAGCAGGCCAAGGGCGATACGCCGATGGCGGCAACGACGCCGGACGGCGGGGCGGCTCAGGGCGCACCGGGCGCCGCCGCCGCGATCGCACCGCCAAAGCTCGCGCCGAAGAAGCCGCAGGTCGCCCCGCAACTGCCGGCCCAGGCAACGCCCACATTCCGTGATTTCTTCGGCTTCGGCTCGCCACAGCCCCCGCCGCCGCGCCAAATGGCGCCGCCGCCCGGGCCGCGCAATCCGAATCCCAATCCTGGGATCCCGCGTCCGCCGGCTAACGTCGGCCGTTCCGCCGAGATGTTCCGGTAAGGTAAGATCTCGTGTCCCGGACGCAACGCTGCACCTTCTGGTGATGCGGCGCAGAGTCGGGACCCAATTCGTGCGGCATTCAGAAAAGATGGCCCCGGCTCAGCGATGCAGCGTCTCACGCTGCATCGCTGAGCCGGGGCACGCGTGACAGGCGTTTCGGCAACTAGCCGTAATAGCGCCAGCGTGACGGCGGGCGGCGGGCAGGACGCGACATCAGCAGCGCCAGCGCGAAGCCGATGCCGCCGGCAACCAGCAGCGCGCCGAGCGGATTGTCCTGCACCTTCTGCGCAATGGCCTTCGAGCCGTCGCGGAAAGTCTCACCACTGTTCTCGTAGGCGTCCTTGGCATAGCCCGCGGCGGTGTCCGTGGCGTCGCGCACGGCATCCTTGGCCTGGCCGTAGAGATTCTGCACCGTGCCCGCGGCTTCCCGCGCCTTGCCCGACGCCTGCGTCTTGGCATCGCCTGCCATGTCTCCGATCGCGCCTTCCGCGCGTCCGGCATATTCCTTCGCCGATCCAACAATCCGATCCGTGTCCATGATGATCCTCCTCGGTGGTCAGCCGAAGTAACCGATCAGACGCAGCGCGGTTCCTTAGGCTCTCCTATAGAATCAGGCCGCCATCGACGACCAGCGTCTGGCCGATGATGTAGGACGACAGCGGCGAGGCCAGGAACAGCGCCGCGCCCGCCATGTCGGCCGGCGTACCCAATCGCCGCAGCGGGATGCGTGCGAGCGCGCCTTCGAGCCGCTTCGGATTGTCGGTCGTCACCTTCGTCATCTTGGTGTCGACGAGCCCTGGCGCGATGCCGTTGACGCGGATGCCGTCCTCGGCCCAGGCCTCGCCCAGCGTCCGCGTCAATCCGACCGCACCGGTCTTCGAGGCATTGTAGGCGGGATTGCCCATGGTGGAATGATAGGCCGCGGTCGAGGACACGATGATCAGCGCGCCCTTCGCGTCCCGCAACATGGAATGAAAGCGCGTCGCGCAGGCCATCAGGCTCATCAGATTGATCTCGACGACCTTGCGGAAGCCCGCCATCTCGAATTCGCCGCGGCGGTAGATCACCGCGCCCTGCGCGAGCACCAGGATGTCGAGACGGTCGAACGACGGCTTGAATGCTTCGATCGCACCGGAATTGCCGACATCGAGCTGCGCGTAAGCAAGACCTTCGAGATCGGAGCCTTCGTCGGCTGAATATTCCGTTGCGCGAGCACGCGTGCCGCAGACGGCAACAGCTGCGCCCTTGGCGCGAAAGGCCTGCGCGATGCCGTTGCCGATGCCGCTGGAACCGCCGACCACCAGCACCTGCTTGCCTGAGTAATCGAGCTCATTTGCCATTGTCGGCCTCCCCTTTTGTTTTCTGCTTGTTTGACCTGTCTGCGGATCGATGCCAGCCTTGTCAATCACAACAAGAACCAGTTCGGCGCGAGGGAACAGCATGTCCGACGTCAGGGAGCTCAGCCGGTCCGTGAAGGGGCTCACCGTGCTCGTCACTGGCGCAGCCAGCGGCATGGGGCGCGCCACAGCGCGCGTGTTCGGAAACGAAGGTGCGAACGTCGCCGTCACCGATTTCGACGAGCAAGGCGCGCAGGACGTCGCCAGGGAGATTGCGGCAAGCGGAGGCGCGGCAAGGGCGTGGAAGCTCGACGTCGCCGACGGCGGCGAAATCAAACGTGTGGTCGGCGATGTCGCCGCGCATTTCGGCGCCCTCGACATCGTCGTCAACAATGCCGGCATCTCCGTGCGCGTCGCGATCGACGATGAGGGCTACGAGGACGCCTGGGCGAAGGGCATCGCCGTGATGCTGACGGCGCACCCACGCATCATCCGCGCCGCGCTGCCGCACTTGCGCAAGTCGAAGAGTCCCCGCATCGTCAACATCGCCTCGACCGAGGCGCTCGGCGCCACCGCATTGCACAGCCCGTATTCGGCCGCGAAGGGCGGCGTCGTGAGCCTCACCCGCTCGCTGGCGGTGGAGCTCGGCCGCGAGGGCATCACCGTCAACTGCATCTGCCCCGGACCGATCCGCACAAAAATCACCGACCGCATCCCGGAGGAGCACAAGACCATCTACGCCAAGCGCCGCACCGCACTCGGCCGCTACGGCGACCCTGAAGAGGTCGCGCATATGACGCTGAGCCTGTGCCTTCCGGCGGCGTCCTTCCTCACCGGCGCGGTGATCCCGGTCGATGGCGGGCTGATGGCGCGGAACGCGTGAGAGCCATGCGCGCGGCGCGTTGACATCGCCGGATGCGGGAGTCATTTTTTCCACAAACAGAGCGGGGAAACCGCTCGTAGATGCGGGAGGAACGCAATGACCATCGCCATCCGGCAGCTTCAGAAACATTTCGTCGGCGAGGTGTCCGGCCTCGACTTGCGCAAGCCGCTCACGCCGGATCAGGCGCGCGAGATCGAGGCCGCGATGGACAAGTACGCGGTGCTCGTCTTCCACGACCAGGACATCACCGACGAGCAGCAGATGGCATTCGCGCTGAATTTTGGCCAGCGCGAGGAGGCGCGCGGCGGCAACATCACCAAGGCGGATGAACACCGCCTCACCTCAGGCCTGAACGACGTCTCCAACCTCGGTAAGGACGGCAAGCCGCTGCCCAAGGACAGCCGCGCCAATCTGTTCAACCTCGGCAATTGCCTGTGGCACTCGGACAGCTCGTTCCGTCCGATCCCCGCAAAATTCTCGCTGCTATCGGCGCGCGTGGTGAACCCGAAGGGCGGCAACACCGAGTTCGCCGACATGCGCGCGGCCTATGACGCGCTCGACGACGAGACCAAGGCGGAGATCGAGGATCTCGTCTGCGAGCATTCGCTGATGTATTCGCGGGGATCGCTCGGCTTCACCGAATACACCGACGAAGAGAAGGAGATGTTCAAGCCGGTGCTGCAACGGCTGGTGCGCACGCACCCCGTGCATCGCCGCAAGTCGCTGTATCTGTCATCGCATGCCGGCAAGGTCGTCGGCATGAGCATGCCCGAGGGGCGGCTATTGCTGCGCGATCTGACCGAGCACGCCACGCAACCCGAGTTCGTCTACGTGCACAAATGGAAGCTGCATGACCTCGTGATGTGGGACAACCGCCAGACCATGCACCGCGTCCGCCGCTACGACCAGTCCCAGCCCCGCGACATGCGCCGCGCGACGGTGGCAGGGACGGAGCCGACGGTGCAGCAGCAGGCGGCGGAGTAGGCCGGGTCGGAGTAGCCACAAATTCGGTCGTCGTCCCGGACAAGCGGAGCGCTGGGCAACGCGTAGCGTTGTCCGGCGCGAAGCGCCGATCCGGGACGACAGCGGAGAATAACTGAGGGCAGTGGAGAGTGTGGCAATAGCGGCCGATAACGCTACGCGTGCCCGGCCTCGTTCGAGAGCATACCGGGGTCGATGCCGATCTTCTGCAAAGCGCGATTGTACTTGTCCTCGACGTCGTCGCCGAAAATCAGATCCGCGTCCGCGTCGCAATGCAGCCAGCCGTTGCTCTGGATCTCCGTCTCGAGCTGGCCCGGCGCCCAGCCGGCATAGCCGAGCGCGAGGATGGCGTGCTTGGGGCCGGAGCCGTTGGCGATGGCGCGCAGAATGTCGACCGTCGCGGTCAGGCAGACGCCGTCATCGATCCGCAGCGTGGCGTTCTCGATGTAGAAGTCGCTGGAATGCAGCACGAAGCCGCGCCCGGTGTCGACCGGCCCGCCCCGCAGCACCTTCATACTTTCGGCATTCTCCGGCAGCTTGATGTGCTCGCCCTTCTTGATGATGCCGAGCTGCTGCAAGAGCTCGGGGAAATCGATGCTGCCGGCGGGGTGGTTCACGATGATGCCCATCGCCCCCTCCGCCGAATGGGCGCAAAGATAGATCACCGAGCGCTCGAAGCGGGAATCGCCCATCACGGGCATTGCGATCAGGAGCCGGCCGTCGAGATAGCCGCCGGAACTGGGCAGCGCGGCGCCCGAGCTGCGGGTGCTTTCGCCCGTCCTCTTGCCTGTGGGAGCCATCGCTCGAGCACTCCGGTTTCAATTCCTATCCTGATGTCGGGCCGGGCGGCTGTCAAATCAAGGGTTGCGGCGAGTTGATTCGGGTGCATCCATCACAAGCAATTCAATGGTTTGGCCCTGGGTGACCCTGTAAAGACGTGCCATGTCCAGCATTGTTCCCCTGCGTGCGGCGATTGGCGTCGCGACAACCCTGCTCGCGTCGTCGTTGGCTATCGCGGCCCGTGCCGATGACGCATCGCCTTGGCAGCGCGATGGACATTCCGCGGTGCGGCTCCTGGCGGGCTCGCGCAGCGGCGCGGTGCTGCTCGGCGGTATCGCCTTCCAGCTGCAGCCCGGCTGGAAGACCTACTGGCGGTCGCCCGGCGATTCCGGCGTTCCCCCCCGGTTCGACTTCTCCAAGTCCGACAATGTCGAGGCGGTGACGGTGATGTGGCCGGCACCGCTGAAGTTCGATGACGGCGCGGGCGGCCATTCGATCGGCTATCGCGACCAGGTCGTGCTGCCCCTGCGCATCGTCGCCAAGGCCGCGGACAAGCCGGTGACCTTGAGGGCCGAGATCAACTACGCGGTGTGCGAGAAGCTCTGCATTCCCGTAGAGGCCAGCGCCGAGCTCGGCTTCAACAGCGTCGCCTCGACCGAGGACGCGAACTTGCGTGCCGCGCTCGACACCGTGCCGAAGCCCGCCAATATCGGCGACCCCAACCCGCTCACCATTCGCGACGTCAAGCGGGACGGGCCCAAGAACGTAGTGGTCGATGTGGTGGCGCCGGACAGCCGCAAGGTCAATCTGTTCGTGGAAGGCCCGACGCCCGATTGGGCGCTGCCGATTCCGGCGCCGGTGCAGCCCAGCCCGCCCGGGGTCGTGCGCTTCTCGTTCGAGCTCGACGGGCTGCCGCCGGGCGCCAAGCCCGAGGGCGCGGCGCTGAAGTTCACGCTGGTCGGGCCGGAGAAGGCGTACGAGTTCAACACGAATTTGAACTAGCGTCCGCCCAACCGAATCTTAACGAATGGTTGCTAATCCCTCGCCTGCCGCTGCAGGTCGCTGGGGATTGTTCGAATTGGCCGTGATGGATGCACCACCCGCAACGACCGGACCGGCCGGGCTGGTCGCGCGGCTGCGTGCCAAGCTCGCGGGCGGATCGAGCGAGGCGTCGCTGACGCGGCGGCTCGCCGGCACCATCTTCATCATTCGCGTCATCAGCGCCGGCCTCGCTTATGTCTCGCAGGTGCTGCTGGCGCGCTGGATGGGCACGTCCGATTACGGCATCTACGTCTATGTCTGGACCTGGGTGCTGCTGCTCGGCAGCATGATGGATTTCGGCATCTCGGCCTCCGCGCAGAAAATCATTCCGGAGTACCGCGCCAACGGCGCGCACGCGCTGCTGCGCGGCTTCCTGTCCGGCAGCCGCTGGCTGACCTTTGCCGTGTCCACGCTGACGTCGCTCGGCCTTGCTGGCATCGTCAAATTGCTGTCGCCCTGGATCGATCCCGCCGAGGTGCTGCCGCTCTATATCGGCTGCATGACGCTGCCCGCTTTCGTGGTCGCCAACACCCAGGACGGCATCGCGCGCTCGCACGACTGGGTGCAACTCGGCCTGATGCCGCAATTCATCATCCGCCAGGCGCTGATCATCGGCATCACGGCGCTCGCCTTCCTGCTCGGCTATCACCTCGGCGCCGTCGCCGCGATGGTCGCAAGCCTTTGCGCGGTATGGATCGCGATGGCCGGGCAGATGGTGGTGCTGAACCGCAAGCTCGCCGATCACATCACACCGGGACCGAAGGCCTATGACGTCAAGGGCTGGCTCGCCGTCTCGCTACCGATCCTGCTGGTCGAGAGCTTCTACCTGCTCCTGTCCTACACCGACGTGCTGGTGCTGCAGCAATTCCGTCCCTCGGACGAGGTCGGCGTCTATTTCGCCGTGGTGAAGACGCTGGCGCTGGTCTCGTTCATCCACTACGCGATGTCAGCCACGACGGCACACCGCTTCGCCGAATACAATGCCAGCGGCGACAAGGCGCGCCTGTCGGCCTACGTCGCGCATGCCATCACCTGGACGTTCTGGCCGTCGCTGGCCGCGACCATCGTGCTGCTCGCGCTCGGCAAGCCGCTGCTCTGGCTGTTCGGGCCGCAATTCACCGTCGGCTACGACATCATGTTCGTCGCCGCGATCGGGCTCGTGGTCCGCTCTGCGATCGGGCCGGTCGAGCGCCTGCTCAACATGCTCGGCCAGCAGAAGATCTGCGCGCTCGCCTATGCGCTAGCCTTCATGATGAACCTCGTGCTCTGCATCGCGCTGGTGCCGCGCTACGGCGGCCATGGCGCCGCGGCTGCAACCTCGATCTCCCTCACCTTCGAGACGGTGCTGCTGTTCTGGATCGTGCGGCAGCGGCTGGGGCTGCACGTGCTGGCGTTCGGACGTTAGCCATCAGCTTGAGATGATTGGAAACCTCTTCGGCACCTGATATAGTTGGGTATGGCTGCAAGCGATCTGCGAGATCTTCTGGAACGTGCCCAGACTTGGCCCGAAGAGGCCCAGAACGAGCTGGTTGCGATTGCCAGCGAAATCGAGAGCGAACTGCTCGGCGGCGAGTATGTTGCGACGCAGGAAGAGCTGCGAAGTATCGACGCTGCGTTAGCCTCCATAGATCGCGGCGAGTTCGCTACGGATGCCGAGGTCGCAGAAGTCTTCGCGAAATTCAGGCGCGGATGAAGGTCGTCTGGTCCCGAGAGGCGCTTGCTGACCTCGAAGACATTGCAACCTATTATGCCAGCAACGCCAGCCCAGCGATCGCCGATGCCATCGGACGAAGATTTGCGGATGTTATCGAGCGCGTCCGGCGTGCGCCTTTCTCATCGCCACGGGTCACACAACGTTCCCAAGTCCGCGTGGCAACGGTCGTCCGCTATCCATTTCGGATATTTTACCGTGTCACCGGCGAGTTCGTTCATATCGTCCATATCCGCCACGCGTCGCGGCGGCCCCTTGCCGGACTGAACGAGCCGGAAAGCCAATATGGTTCGCCTCGGACCTGAGAACGGCTGGTTCGCAGTAGGCGCGGGAAGAGGTGAGACACCCAGTGCCACTGACGCTGGTCGCGAACAGCGGAAAGATGGTGGGCACGGCGCTGGCACCTTTGCCCACCCTACAGCACTGTGCGCCTACTCCGCGGTCCAGCCGCCGTCTATCGAGAGGTTGGTGCCGGTGATCTGGGCGGCGTCGTCGCTGCACAGGAACAGGGCGAGCGCGGCGACCTGCTCGGAGGTGACGAACTCCTTGGTCGGCTGCGCATCGAGCAGCACATCGTTGATGACCTGCTCGCGCGTCAGATTGCGTGCCTTCATCGTGTCGGGGATTTGCTTCTCGACCAGCGGGGTCCAGACGTAGCCGGGGCTGATGCAGTTGCAGGTGATCTTGTGGGTCGCGACTTCCAGCGCCACGGTCTTGGTGAGGCCGGCGATGCCGTGCTTGGCCGAGACGTAGGCCGACTTGAATGGCGAGGCCACTAGCGAGTGCGCCGACGCCGTGTTGATGATGCGGCCCCAGCCCTTCTTCTTCATGCCGGGCACTGCGGCGCGGATGGCGTGGAAGGCCGAGGACAGATTGATCGCGATGATCTGGTCCCATTTCTCCGGCGGGAATTCCTCGATCGGCGAGACGAACTGGATGCCGGCATTGTTGACGAGGATGTCGACCGAGCCGAACGTCTTCTCGCCGAGCGCGATCATGCCGGCGACCTCGGCGGGCTTGGTCATGTCGGCGGGCGAGTAGACCGCCTTGACGCCGAAATCGGATTCGATCTTGGCGCGCTCCTTCTCGATGTCCTCCGGCGAGCCGAAACCGTTGATGACGACGTTGGCACCGGCGCCGGCGAAGGCGCGCGCGTAAGCGAGCCCGATGCCGCTGGTCGATCCGGTCACGAGGGCGTTCTTGCCTGACAGAGTACCCATTCTATTCGCTCCTTTTTGCCGGGGGCGCGGTGACGTCCCCCGTGAGATCGTAGGTCACCATGGTCTCGCCGGACTGCGGCCGCTCCAGCCAGTCCTTGTGGCGCATCGACAGGTGCACGTCACGAACGCCGGCCTCCCAATGCTCGACCATGGCAATGTGCGAGAAATCGTAATCCTTGGACGAGGATTCGTAGTTCTTGCTGCGGTAGATCAGATGCACCACGGTGACGGTGCTTTCGCGCGACACTTTCGCCAGGAATTCGACGGAAGGATCGTTCTTGAGATAGTCCGGCAATTTGCCGATCAGATCGCGCACGGCCCTGCGGGCGTTGTGCAGCTGCTTGTTCTTGTCGGTGTTCATCCGCGTGCGGCTGGAATAGCGGATGTCCTTCTCGCGCTCGGCGGCCTCCAGCAGCGAGTTCGGCAGGTCGCCGCGCGCGGAAAACAAATCGACCTGAAAGATCAGCATGTCGCGTTCGACCTCGGCATCGAGCACGTAGTCGAGCGGAGTGTTGGAGGCGATGCCGCCGTCCCAATAATGCTCGCCGTCGATGACGACGGAGGGAAAGCCCGGCGGCAGCGCGCCGGAGGCCATGATGTGCTCGGGGCCGATCTTCTTGCCGAGCTTCTTGAACGCGTAATTGTCGAAATATCTGAAATTGCCCGAGGTGACGCCGACCGCGCCGACCGACAGGCGTGTCTTCAGATCGTTGATGCGGTCGAAATCGACGAGTCGCTCCAGCGTCTTCTTCAGCGGCGAGGTATCGTAATAGCTTTCGGCCTCGCGATGCCCCGGCGGCCACAGCGGCGCCGACGGAATGCGTGGCGTGAAGAAGCCGGGCACGCCGAACGTCGCAATCAGCGCGGCACTGGTGGAATTGAACAGCTCGCGGCTGCGGTCGCTCTTGCCGACCGGCTTCCACGGCACCGGGGCCGACACCATTTCCCAGAATTCCTTGAGCCGCTCGACGCGGGTGTGCCCCTCATTGCCGGCGATGATGGCGGCATTGACCGCGCCGATCGAGATGCCGGCGACCCATTCCGGATCGAAGCCGTAGCCACACAGCGCCTGGAAGGCGCCAGCCTGGTACGAGCCGAGCGCGCCGCCGCCCTGGAGGACCAGGACGCGCTGCGCATTCGTGGGGATTGTTGCGGTTTCCGGACTATGATCGGTCATGCGGGAACAATAGCAAAAGGCTGGCCACCGTGGCGACACTCCGCCGCGACGTCAATGCATCCCCGGGATCAAGTCTGGCTTATCGAGGCTCGGTGGAGGCCAGGATCATGGTCCAGAACACCTTGTATTTGGTGCCTGGAGCATAGCTCGCCGCGATGCCCAATTTTGTGACACCGCTCTTGAGCATGTTCGCGCGGTGCGGAGGCGAGTCGCGCCAGCCGGAAAACGCTTCCGCCAGCGTATGATAGCCGGCCGAGATGTTCTCGACCGCCACGGTGGCAGGATAACCGCCAGAGGCCAGACGCTTGGCGAGCGGCGCGCGGACGTCGTGGTCCATCTTGTTGGCCGCCGCCATCGCGCCCGATTGGGATTCGGCGAGCCGCGTCAAATCCGGGTCGACCACGACCGTACCGAGCCCGTTGTTCTGGCGGTATTGCGAGATCATGATTGCAGCTGCCTGGACGTCGAGCTTGGAGCCCGGCACCGCCATGTCGGCATACATCGACGGCTGCTGGACCGGTGCTTCGTTGCCGGCACAACCGGCGAGCAGCAACATGATGAGAATTGCGGCTGCAGCGCGCATGAATCGGGGCCCCCAAATGAGGGGCTGTTGTTGCATACCAACAATGGCTGAAAGGTGAATTTTGAAGAGAATTTGAGCCGTCATTCCGCGGCGGAATGACGGTTGGCTCAGCCCGCAAAAATCCGGTAGCGACGCGGATTGAGGCCGATGGTGTCGCCGGCGCGCAGTTCCTTGTCGCGGGGGGCGTCGATCTCGATGGTCTCGCCGCCGGACAGGGCTACTTCCGCCCGCTGCACCGGACCGAAATTGCGGACGTGCTGGACCGCGCCCTCGAAGGCGCCGCTGCCGGGCGGGCCGACCAGCATGTCATGTCGCCGCACGAACAGCTTCGACGCGCCAGGCGCAAGCCCATCGGCCGCCAGATCGAGCTGCCGGTCGCCGAGCCGGATCGCACCATCGCCGATCTGGATCGGCAGCACGATGGATTCGCCGATGAAGCCGTGCACGAACGCCGTCGCCGGATTGTCGTAGACGTCGTCGGGCGAGCCGATCTGCTCGATCCGTCCCTTGTCCATCACCACGACGCGGTTGGCGACTTCCAGCGCCTCCTCCTGGTCGTGCGTGACGAAGATCGAGGTGACGTGGATCTCGTGATGCAGCGAGCGCAGCCATTTGCGCAGCTCCTTGCGCACCTTGGCGTCGAGCGCGCCGAAGGGTTCATCGAGCAGGAGGATGCGCGGCTCGATCGCAAGCGCACGGGCGAGCGCGATGCGCTGACGCTGGCCGCCGGAGAGCTGGCTTGGATAGCGGTCGGCGAGCCAGTCGAGCTGCACCAGATCGAGCAGCTCCTTGACGCGCGAGCGGATCGCAGCCTCATCCTTTCGGACCGCGCGCGGCTGCACGCGGAGGCCAAAGGCAACGTTCTCGAACACCGTCATGTGGCGGAACAACGCATAGTGCTGGAACACGAAGCCGACGTGACGCTCGCGGGCTCCTTGCGCCAGCGCGTCCTCACCGTTGAAGGAGACTTCGCCCGAGTCCGGCCAATCGAGGCCGGCGATGATCCGCAGCAAGGTGGTCTTGCCGGAGCCGGACGGGCCGAGCAGCGCCAGCAGCTCACCGTCGTTGACCTTGAGATCGACGCCGTCGAGGGCTGCAAAACTGCCGAATTTCTTGACGAGATTCTTGACTTCAATGGTCACTGGCGTCTTGTCCTTCGTCGAGATGACGTTCGAGAACGGTTTTTGCGATCAGCGTGATCAGCGCCAGCATTGCGAGCAGCGAGGCGATCGCGAAAGCGGCGACGAACTGGTATTCGTTGTAGAGGATCTCGACCAAGAGCGGCATGGTGTTGGTCTCGCCGCGGATGTGGCCGGAGACGACGGAGACCGCACCGAACTCGCCCATCGCGCGCGCGTTGCAGAGCAGGACGCCGTAGAGCACGCCCCATTTGATGTTGGGCAGGGTGACGCGGAAGAAGGTCTGCAGGCCGGAGGCGCCGAGCGAGATCGCGGCCTCCTCCTCCTGCGTGCCCTGCTCCTGCATCAGGGGGATCAGCGCGCGCGCCACGAAGGGGAAGGTCACGAAGGTGGTGGCGAGCGCGATGCCGGGGACCGCGAACAGGATCTGGATGTCGTGCTCGCGCAGCCAGCTGCCGAAATAGCCTTGCGCGCCGAACAATAGCACGAAGACGAGGCCCGAGATCACCGGGCTGACCGAGAACGGCAGGTCGATCAGCGTGATCAGGAAGGTCTTGCCCGGAAACTCGAATTTTGCAATCGCCCAGGCGGCGACGAGGCCGAACACCAGATTGAGCCCGACCGAGATCGCCGCGACGATCAACGTCAGCTTGATCGCCGCCATCGCCTCCGGCTCGGCGAGCGCGGCGAAATAGGCGAGGATGCCGCGCGAAAATGCCTGCGCGAACACGACGACCAGCGGCAGCACGACGAAGACGGTGAG
Source organism: Bradyrhizobium sp. NBAIM01 (assembly GCF_020194115.1). Taxonomy (NCBI): domain Bacteria; kingdom Pseudomonadati; phylum Pseudomonadota; class Alphaproteobacteria; order Hyphomicrobiales; family Nitrobacteraceae; genus Bradyrhizobium; species Bradyrhizobium sp. NBAIM01. The sequence continues at coordinate 219,812 of NZ_JADYVU010000002.1, forward strand.
AAACAGCAACGCCAGCGTGATGATGACGATGCGGACAGCGCGCGGCTCGGTGCGCAAATTGTTCCGCGCCGCCGCCGCGTGCGCGCGTGCCTGCGAGTCGGAGGCCGAGAGCGACACGGAATCTGCGATCTGCATCGTCATGGTCCGCCCTCAGCGCGCCGGGATCCGGCTCTGCGCCCAGCGCTGGAGCCGATTGACCGCGAAGATGATGACGAAGGAGACGACCAGCATGACCACCGCAATCGCGGTCGCATCGGCGTAACGGAATTCGGACAGGCGTATCACGATCAAGAGCGGCGCGATCTCGGAGACGTTGGGCAGATTGCCGGCGATGAAGATCACCGAGCCGTATTCACCGACCGCGCGGGCGAAGGCGAGCGCGAGGCCCGTGAGCAGCGCCGGCGCGAGCGAAGGCAGGATCACGCGAACGATGGTCTGCAAGCGGCTGGCCCCCAGGCTGCCCGCGGCTTCCTCGATTTCAGGGTCGAGATCCTGCAGCACCGGCTGCACGGTGCGGACAACGAAGGGAATGCCGATGAAGATCATGGCGACGAAGATGCCGACCGGCGTGAACGCCACCTTGAGGCCGAGCGCGGCAAGCGGCGCCCCCAGCCAGCCCTTCTCGGCGAACAGCGCCGTCAGCGCGACGCCGGCCACCGCCGTCGGCAGCGCAAACGGCACGTCGACGATGGCATCGAAGATGCGGCGGCCGGGGAAGCGGTAGCGCACCAGCGCCCAGACGATGATGCTGCCCATCACCAGATTGACGCAAGCCGCCGCAAAGGCGAGGCCGAACGAGACGCGGAGCGCGTTCAGGGTGCGGCGGCTGGAGAGGATGTTCCAGAACTGCTCGGGGCTGAGCTCAAGCGATCTCAGGAACAGGCCGGCGAGTGGAATCAGGATGATCACGGACAGCCAGGAAAGCGTCAGTCCCATGGTGAGACCGAAGCCCGGCAATGTCCGGCGTCGTGCTGCGAGTGCGCTCACCAGGCCCCCTGCTAAAGCCCCCTACGACAGCGCCCGATCAGTTCTTGTAAATCTGATCGAAAACGCCGCCGTCTGCAAAATGTTCCTTCTGTGCCTTGGTCCAGCCGCCGAAGACGTCGTCGATCGTGAACAGCTCGACCTTGGCGAAGGCATTTTCGTACTTTTTGGCGGTCTCGGCATCACGCGGACGGTAGAAATTGCGCGCGGCGATTTCCTGCCCTTCCTTGGTGTACCAGTATTGGAGGTAGGCGTCAGCCGCATTGCGGGTGCCCTTTTTGTCGGCAACCTTGTCCACGATCGCGACCGGCGGCTCGGCGAGGATCGACTGCGGCGGTGCAACGATCTCGAACTTGTTCGCACCGAATTCCTTGAGGGCCAGGAACGCCTCGTTCTCCCAGGCGAGCAGCACGTCACCGACGCCGCGCTCGACAAAGGTCACAGTGGCGCCCCGGGCGCCGGTATCGAGCACCGGCACCTGCTGGAAGAGCTTCCCAACGAAGTCCTTGGCCTTGTCGGCCGAACCGTATTTCTTTTGCGCAAAGCCCCAGGCGGCAAGATAATTCCAGCGCGCGCCGCCCGACGTTTTCGGGTTCGGCGTGATGACGGCAACGCCCGGCTTGATCAGATCATCCCAGTCCTTGATGCCCTTGGGATTGCCCTTGCGCACCAAGAACACGATGGTCGACGTGTAGGGCGACGAATTCTGTGGCAGCCGTTTCTGCCAATCCGTCGCGGTGAGGCGCTTGCTCGCGATGGCGTCGATGTCATAGGCGAGCGCCAGCGTCACCACATCAGCCTGCAAGCCGTCGATCACCGCGCGCGCCTGCGAGCCGCTGCCGCCGTGCGACTGCTTGATCTCGACGCTCTTGCCGGTTTCCTTCTGGTAGGCGCTCGCGAACGCCTTGTTGAACTCGACATAGAGCTCGCGCGTCGGATCGTACGACACGTTCAGCAAATTGATGTCGGCGGCCAGAGCCGAGCCTGCCCAGAACCCCGTCGCGAGCAATCCTGCGGCGAGCGGAACGATACGGCGCATCATGTCCATCTCCATTCACCTCGACGACATCGGCGTCATCGACGGCAGGCATAACTCGTGGCGAAACGCTCTTGTGTCAACGGAACCCGATTTTCTTGTTCGCTAGCTCGCAGCGTGACTGTGCTACGAAGTCTTCATCGTATGGATGCCGCATTCTGTCTTGGCCCGGCCGCGCCACCGGCCGGCGCGTGCATCCTCGCCCTCAGTCGTTCTGCTGGTGCAAGGCATACACCCAACCGACAGGAATCCTGACACAACCAGAGGGTGCCGCGGCAATTTAGCGCGGGTGAAGATCGCCTCGATCTCCTCGCGCGAGACGTTGGCGAAGGGATTGAACTTCAGCCGCGCGCCATCGTCCTCGACGACCGGAATGTCGGCGCGCGCATTGCCCTGAAAGCGCTTGCGGCCGTTGAGCCAGGCGCCGAACGGCTTCAGCGCACGCGCCAGCGGCTCGACCTTGCGGATGCGGCAGCAGGCGTCGGGATCGGAGAACCAGAGGTCGCGGTCGGGATCTTCGCGCGACAGCGTCTCCTCGGCCGGCTTGATCGAGCGAACGTCCTTCAGGCCCAGCGTCGCAATGAGCGTATCGCGATAGGCCAGCGTCTCCTCGAACAACCAGCCGGTGTCGAGAAAGATCACGGGGATTGCGGGATCGACATCCGACATGACCTTCAACAGCGTCGCCGATTCAGTACCGAACGAGGACACCAGCGCAAGCTTCTCGCGCCCGACCGTCTTCAGCGCCGCGGCAATGACCTCCGCAGGCGAGGCATCGCGCAAGGCGCGATCGAGCTCGTCCGCCGAAGGTAGCGCAGACACGGGCGAAACCTGAGGCGCGATCGCGTTCACGTGCCGACCCCTTCGGAGTGGCGCAATTGCATGCGCCGGTGCAGCGCTGTGATGCGGCCATCGCCGGTCGGCTGGTAGAACACCGAATAGCGCTTCGCGGTCTGCATGAAGGCCTCCGCATCGGCCTGCTTCTTGACCTCGAAGGCATCGAAGCCGGCGCGCAGCATGAACACGAACTGGTCGCGCAGCACCTGACCGGTCGCGCGCAATTCGCCGCGGTAGTTGTAACGTTCGCGCAGCAGCCGCGCCTGGCTGTAGGCGCGCCCGTCACGGAAGGTCGGGAACACCAGCGCGACGGCGGCGATCTGGCCGAGATACGGCACGAGCTCGGCGATGTCGCGATTGTTGGGCCAGATCACCCCGACCTTTCCGGCGCGCTTGAGCAAGCCCTCGGCCTCGCCGAGGAAGCGCTCGGCGGGCACCAGGATGTCGCCGCCCTCGGGCAGCGGCGTGTCGACGGCGAGCTTGACGAAGCGGTCGTCCGTGATCTTTCCGCCATTAACGAGTGGCATAGACGCGCTCCTTGAAGGGTTCGACGCCGAGGCGCTTCACCGTGTCCATGAACAGCTCTTCGGGCCGCTCGCGCAGCGCCAGATAGGCTTCCACGATGTCCTCGACCACGTCGGCGACCTCGTCGAACTTGACGCCGGGACCGATCAGGGTGCCGAGCGCGGCGTTCTCGTCGGCACGGCCGCCGATGGTGATCTGGTAGACCTCCTCGCCGTTCTTCTCGACGCCGAGAATGCCGATATGGCCGACATGGTGATGGCCGCAGGCATTGATGCAGCCGGAGATGTTGATGTGCAGACGGCCGATCAGGTTAGCGAGCTCGTGATTGGCGAAGCGCCGCGTCAGCTCCTGCGCGATCGGAATCGAGCGGGCATTCGCCAGCGAGCAATAGTCGAGCCCGGGGCAAGCGATGATGTCGGTGATCAGGTTGACGTTGGGCGTCGCCAGCCCGAGCTTGTCGAGCGCCTTCCACAGTGCCGGCAGGTCGCGCTTGGCGACGTGCGGCAGCGCTAGATTCTGCTCGTGGCCGACGCGGATCTCGCCGAAGGAATATTTGTCGGCAAGATCTGCCAGCGCGTCCATCTGCTCGGCGGTGGCATCGCCCGGAGGCCCGCCGGTCGGCTTCAGCGAGATCGTGACGATGGAGTAACCCTGCACCTTGTGCGGGGCCACCGAGTTCTTGCGCCATGCCTCGAAATCGGGGTCGGCCGCGGCCTGGCGCAGCTCGTCCGGCATATGCGGCAGCTTCTCGTAAGCCGGATAGGTGAAGCGCGAGCGGATGTCCTCGATCACCTCCTCGTCGATCTGGAGCGAGGAGTTGCGGATATGCTGCCACTCGTCCTCGACCTCGCGCGAGAATTTCTCGATGCCGAGCTCGTGCACCAGGATCTTGATGCGCGCCTTGTAGATGTTGTCGCGGCGGCCGTACTGATTGTAGACGCGTAAGATCGCCTCGATGTAGCTGAGGATGTCGCGGCCGTGCACGAAGTGCTTGATGGTCTTGGCGATGAACGGCGTCCGGCCGAGACCGCCGCCGACCAGAACCTCGAAGCCGGTCTCGCCCTTCTCGTTCTTGATCAAGCGCAGGCCGATGTCGTGGATCTTGATCGCGGCGCGGTCGTGGTCCGAGGCGGTGATCGCGATCTTGAACTTGCGCGGCAGGAACGAGAATTCCGGATGCAACGTGGTGTGCTGGCGGATCAGCTCCGACCAGATGCGCGGATCCTCGATCTCGCCCGGCGCGACGCCGGCCCACTGGTCCGAGGTGACATTGCGCATGTTGTTGCCGGAGGTCTGCATCGCGTGGATGCCGACCTTGGCGAGGTCTTCGAGTGCATCCGGCAGCTCGGCGAGCTTGATCCAGTTGAACTGGATATTCTGCCGCGTGGTGAAGTGGCCGTAGCCGCGATCGTATTTGCGCGCGACATGGGCGAGCGCCCGCATCTGGTTCGTCGCCAGAGTGCCATAGGGAATCGCGACGCGGAACATATAAGCGTGCAGCTGCAGATAGACGCCGTTCTGCAAACGCAGGATCTTGAACTCGTCCTCGGTGAGCTCGCCGGAAAGGCGCCGCTTCACCTGGTCGCGGAACTCCGAGACGCGCTCGTTGACGAGCGTGCGGTCGATTTCGTCGTAAGCATACATAAGTGGGTGCCTTAAACCTGGGCCGGCTGTCCGATGGTGACGCCGGTGCGGCGAATCTGCTCGCGCAGATTGCCGGGCTGGACCTTGCCATCGTCGCCGATCTGCACCGGCGCGATATAGGGGCCGATGGCGCCGACGTCATCGGCCACGGCTTCCGCAAGCAACGCCTTGGCCTCGTCGGAGTTGCGCACGATCGCGGCTTCCGACAGCTCGGCGGACCAGCTGTTGGCGGCGGTGCGGTAAACCACGATGCCGTCCCAGGTGCGGTTGGCGGTCACGACCGAGGGGCCGGCGATACGGATCTTCTTTTGTTCGAGCGGAGAGGTCATTCGGCTGCATCCAATAGGTCAGAGATGATTTGTTTGGGTGTCTGGCGGCGAAGCGAGCCGGCATGCCGGACCACGTCGCCGATGATGAGGATGGCGGGACCGCCATGGATCCGCCGCACCAGTTCCGGCAGATCGCGCAGCGTGCCAATTGCGCCTTGCGCATCGGGCCGCGTGACGCGGGCGAACACGCCGACCGGCGTCTCCGGCGAGCGGCCGGCCGCGAACAAGCCTGCGCGCACGGCGGGCGCTGCGGTCATGCCCATGTAGACCACGACGGTCATCTTGGTGTCGGTCAGTGTCGACCAATCCACGTTCTCTGCATCGCGGGCCTTGTGTGCGGTGAGGAAGGTGATGCGGGTCGCTTCGTGACGATAAGTGAGCGGCACCTCGAAATCGGCAGCGGCGCCGAGCCCTGCGGTGATGCCGGGAATGATCGAATAGGCGACGCCGGCGGCGCGCAACGCTTCCACCTCTTCGCCGCCGCGGCCGAACACGAAGGGATCGCCGCCCTTCAGCCGCACGACGCGCTGGCCCGATTGCGCGGCCTCGATCATGCGCTTGTTGATGGCGTCCTGGCCGATGCCGGGCTTGCCCACGCGGCGGCCGACCGCAAAGCGCGTGGTGTCGCGGCGAATGCGGTCGAGAATCTCGGGCGAGACCAGCTCGTCATAAAAGACGATGTCCGCGTCCTGCAGCGCGCGCAGCGCCTTGATGGTGAGCAGATCGGGATCGCCGGGGCCAGCGCCGACCAGCGCGACGGAGCCTTCCGGCTTGTCGGCGCGCGCGAACGCGGTGGGATCGGAGATCGCCTTGAGCGATGCATCGGCTTCGCTGTTGCGGCCGGCGAGCATGGCGGCGCCGATAGGACCGTCGATGACGCGCTCCCAGAAGCGGCGGCGCAGCGGAAACTCGGCGATGCGCTCGTTGATCGACTTGCGGAAGGTGCCGATGAACTCGGCGAGCTCGCCAATGCGCGCCGGCAGCAGCGCCTCGATCTTCTCGCGCACGCGCCGCGCCACCACCGGGGAGGTGCCGCCCGTGCCGACCGCGACCACGACATCGCCGCGATCGACGATGGCCGGAAAGATGAAGCTGGAATGCTCGAGGTCGTCCATGACGTTGACGGGCAGGCCAGCCGCTTTGGCGCGAGCCGACATGGCGACACCGACATCGCCTGCGCCGGCGCAAACGACGGCGATGACGCCGGAAAGATCCGCCGTGAGCGGATCGCCCGCCGCGATCTCGATGCGCGCGGAGTCTTCGGAGCCGAGGCCAAGGTCATGATTGCCGTCGATCGCATGCACGCGCAGGCGCGCGCCGGCAGCGGCGAGCACGCGCAGCTTGGCGCGCAAAAGCTCGCCCGTCCCGATGAGGACCACCGGGCCGGCCTTGAGATCGAGAAACACCGGCAAGAACCGCATGTGATACTCGCTTCCCCACAAACGGGGTTGACTGGAATTATTTTCTATATATGTCTCGTTTCGAGCGCGCAAAGAGAAAATTTTTTCTTCTCTTCCGCACCGCAACTATAGAATTTTCGCCTCCAAACGCAAAGTGGCAGAGATGCATCTTCTCAAGGACGATTCCGCTGCTGATCGACTGAGCAATCCGGCGCTGGCTGAGCGCGTGCGCGCGCAAGAATTTGCTGCCGAACTTGCCTCGAGCATGGACCATCTCGACCAGCTCGAAGCGCAGAGCATCTACATCTTCCGTGAGGCCTTTGCCCGGCTGAAGAAGATTGCCCTGTTGTGGTCACTCGGCAAGGACTCCAACGTCATGATCTGGCTGGCGCGGAAAGCCTTCTTCGGCAAGATGCCGTTCCCGGCCCTTCACGTCGATACCGGCAAGAAGTTTCCGGAGATGTATCGCTTCCGCGATCATTACGGCAAGGAATGGGATCTCGATCTGCGCGTCGAGCCCTGCCCGCCGATCGATGCCGTCGACCCAACGCTGCCGCCGGCCGCCCGTTCCGCCGCGCGCAAGACCGAGGGCCTCAAGATGGCGCTCGCAAAGTATGGCTTTGACGGCCTGATCGCCGGCATCCGCCGCGACGAGGAAGCAACGCGCGCCAAGGAGCGGGTGTTCTCGCCGCGCGGCTTGGAGGGCAATTGGGACGTGCGCGACCAGCCGCCGGAATTCTGGGATCATTTCAACGCCTCGCCGCCTCAAGGCGCGCATCTGCGCATCCATCCGATCCTGCATTGGACCGAGGCCGACATCTGGGCCTACACCAAGCGCGAGAACATCCCGATCATTCCGCTGTACCTCGCCAAGAACGGCAAGCGTTATCGCTCGCTGGGTGACCAGGACATCACCAATCCGGTTGCCTCGAATGCCTCGAACATCGACGAGATCCTGATCGAGCTCGAACAGACCAAGGTGCCGGAGCGCTCGGGGCGCGCGCTCGACCACGAGACCGAGGACGCCTTCGAGCGCCTTCGTGTCGCCGGCTATCTCTGATCAAGGACGCGGCCATGAACATGATCGTCACGTCAGCCTCGCCCGGCACGCCGAACGGCACCACGCGTCCCCAGGTCCGCATCGTCATCGTCGGCCATGTTGACCACGGCAAGTCAACCCTGGTCGGCCGCCTTCTGCATGAAACCGGCAGCCTGCCCGAGGGCAAGCTCGAAATGCTCAAGGCCGTCAGCGCGCGGCGCGGCATGCCGTTCGAATGGTCGTTCCTGCTCGACGCGCTGCAGACAGAGCGCGACCAGGGCATCACCATCGACACCACCCAGATCCGCTTCCGCACCAATTCGCGCGACATCGTGCTGATCGATGCGCCCGGCCACGCCGAATTCCTGCGCAACATGATCACCGGCGCATCGCAGGCCGACGGTGCGGTGCTGATCATCGACGCGCTGGAGGGCGTGCGCGACCAGACCAGGCGGCACGGCTATCTCCTGCATCTGCTCGGGGTGAAGCAGGTCGCGGTCGTCGTCAACAAGATGGACCGCGTCGATTTCTCCGCCGCACGCTTCAAGGACATCAGCGACGAGATCTCCGCGCATCTGAACGGCCTCGGCGTGACGCCCACGGCCGTGATCCCGATTTCCGCGCGTGACGGCGACGGCGTCGCGATGCGCACCGACCGCATCTCTTGGTACAAGGGACCGACCGTGGTCGAGGCGCTTGATCACCTCGAGCCGGCGCGTCCGCTGGAAGCGCTGGCGCTGCGGCTGCCGGTGCAGGCGATCTACAAGTTCGACGACCGCCGCATCGTCGCCGGCCGCATCGAATCCGGCAGCCTGATTGCCGGCGACGAGATCGTGATCATGCCGGCCGGTAAGATCGCCAAGATCAAGACGGTCGAGAGCTGGCCGGCGACGCCGGTAGCGGGCCGTCAGGGCGCCGGCCGCTCGGTCGGCATCACGCTCGACCGCGAATTGTTCATCGAGCGCGGCGACATCATCGCGCATGCGGGCAGCGCCCCGCGCGAGACGCGGCGGCTGCGCGCGCGCATCTTCTGGCTGCACGACAAGCCGCTTGCCAAGGGCGACCAGCTTTTGGTGCGCTGCGGCCCCAAGGAAAGCCGCGCCACCGTGGTCGCCATCGAGAAGGCGGTCGATCCCGGCGAGCTCTCGAGCAGCGAGAACAAGGCGATCGGTCGCAACCATGTCGGCGAGATCGACATCTCCCTGTCCAATCCGATCGCGACCGATCCCTACACCGAAAATCCGCGCACCGGCCGCCTCGTGATCGAGGTGTCCGGGCGCATCGCCGGCGGTGGCCTGGTGCTGTCGGTCGATGCCGGCCAGCGTGCCGTGCCTGTCGACATCGTGCCGGTGGAATCGGCGCTGCGTAGCGACGAGCGCTCGGCCCGCTACCGCCACAATGGCGCCGTGGTCTGGCTTACCGGCCTGCCGGCCTCCGGCAAGTCGACGCTGGCGCGGGCGCTGGAGCGGCGTCTCTTCACCAATGGCGGCTCGCCGATCCTGCTCGATGGCGACACGCTGCGCGCCGGGCTCAACAGCGATCTCGGCTTCTCCGCCACTGATCGCAGCGAGAACATCCGCCGCCTCGCCGAGGTCGCGACGCATCTCGCCCGCAACGGCCACATCGCCATCGTCGCGGCGGTCTCGCCCGCGCGCGAAGATCGCGCCGCCGCGCGTCGCATCGCCGACACCGCGTTTCGCGAAATCCATGTCGCGACGCCCGCCGAGGTGTGCGAGGAGCGCGATCCCAAGGGCCATTACAAGAAAGCCCGCGCCGGCGCACTCGCCTCGTTCACCGGCATTGGCAACGACTACGAGAAGCCTGAGGCCGCCGAGCTCGTGATCGATACGTCGAAGCGGACGGTTGCGGAAGCGGCCGACGAGATCGAGCAGATGCTGAAGGCATCAGGCGTGCTGTTCGACGAGCTCGTGGACCTCGCTGCGAATATTTGAGGCACGCGCATTCGTTGATGCGCTCGCTGCCGCCTACACGGGCGGTGCGTCCCTCCCCCTTGCGAGCCCTTGCGGGGGTGGGCGATCGCATATGAATTGCACGAGGACTGTCTGCGGGCTTGCTCCGCCTCTCCCGCTTGCGGGAGAGGCCGACGCGCTCGCAGAGCGCGGCGGGTGAGGGCTCTCGCTGCATAGGGACATCCTCAGTTAATCTCAACAATCCCGACGCGGAGACACCCTCTCCCCAACCCTCCCCCGCAAGCGGGGGAGGGAGCGCAGTTGTGCGCGTGGTGCGGAGCTGGGCTCAAGTCTGTAACGGCGTACCAATCCAGATCCTCGCCTTGACATTTTGACAAGCTCCCGGGGGTCTTCTCACGGCCTCTTTTTTGGGGCTAATAGGCCCCCGAAAGCCGCCCCGCGTGGGCGCATTTTGCTGCTGTCGGGTCAAAAGCAGCCAAAAACAGCCATTTCCAACAAGAAAGCCCATCATGAAACGCGTCGACGCCCACGGATTGAAGATCGCACCCGTCCTGTTTGACTTCATCGCCAAGGAAGCGGCCCCGAAAACCGGGATCGCGCCGGATGCGTTCTGGGCCGGGCTGGCCGGCATCATCAAGGAGCTGGGACCGAAGAACCGCGAGCTGCTCGCATTCCGCGACAATCTGCAGGCCAAGATCGACGACTGGCACCGCGCCAATAAAGGCAAGGCGTTCGACCTCAATGCCTACACCGCCTTCCTAAAGGAGATCGGCTATCTCGTCCCGGAGCCGGCGACGCAGAAGGTCGAGACCGCCAATGTCGACGAGGAGATCGGCAAGATCTGCGGCCCGCAGCTTGTCGTGCCGCTCACCAATGCGCGCTACGCGCTGAACGCGGCGAACGCACGCTGGGGCTCGCTCTATGACGCCTTCTACGGTACCGATGCGATTCCGCATGATCCGTCCGAGAGCGGCAAGGGCTACAACAAGGCACGCGGCGACAAGGTGATCGCCAAGGCCAAGGCGTTCCTCGATAACGCCGTGCCGCTCGCGACCGGCAGCCACACCGACGTGACCGGCTATAGCATCGTCGCGAGCCAGCTCGCGGTGAAGCTGAAGAGCGGCAACGCCACCGCGCTGAAGAACGCCGCGCAGTTCGCGGGCTTCCAGGGCGATGCGGCTGCGCCGAGCGCCGTGCTGCTCGTCAACAACGGCCTGCATATCGAGGTCAAGATCGACCGCAGCAGCGCGATCGGCAAGGACGATCCGGCCGGCGTCGCCGACATGATCATGGAGGCCGCGGTCTCCACCATCCTCGACATGGAGGACTCGGTCGCCGCTGTCGATGCCGAGGACAAGGTGCTGGTCTACCGCAACACGCTCGGCCTGATGAACGGCACGTTGTCGGCCGATTTCGAGAAGGGCGGCAAGACGCTGACGCGTTCGCTCAATTCCGACCGCCTCTACAAGACGCCGGACGGCAAGGGCGAGCTCAAGCTGCACGGCCGCAGCCTGCTGTTGATGCGCAATTGCGGTCACCACATGTTCACGGACGCGGTGCTCGACGAGAAGGGCGAAGAGGTTCCGGAGGGCCTGCTGGACGCCGCCGTCTCGGGCCTGCTCGCGATCCACGACCTCAAGGGCAATTCCAAGGTCAAGAACAGCCGCACCGGTTCTGCCTACATCGTCAAGCCGAAGATGCACGGCCCGGACGAGGTCTCGCTGACCTGCGAGATTTTCGACCGCGTCGAGAAGATGCTCGGCCTGCCCGAGAACACGCTCAAGGTCGGCATCATGGACGAGGAGCGACGCACCACCGTCAACCTCAAGGCCTGCATCCAGCGCGCCTCCAAGCGCATCATGTTCATCAACACCGGCTTCCTCGACCGCACCGGCGACGAGATCCACACCTCGATGGAAGCGGGCCCGATGATCCGCAAGAACGAGATGAAGGCGCAGGCCTGGATCAAGGCCTATGAGGACTGGAACGTCGACATGGGCCTGATCGATGGCCTGCCCGGCCACGCCCAGATCGGCAAAGGTATGTGGGCCGCGCCCGACAAGATGGCGGACATGCTGGCACAGAAGCTCGGCCATCCGCAGGCCGGCGCCACCACCGCCTGGGTGCCCTCGCCGACCGCGGCGACGCTGCACGCGCTGCACTACCACCAGGTCAACGTCATCGCGCGCCAGGAGGAACTCGCCAAGGGCGGACCGCGCGCAAAGCTGTCCGACATCCTCACCATTCCGGTGTCGAAGTCGAACTGGGCGCCCGATGACGTCAGGCAGGAGATCGACAACAATTGCCAGGGCATCCTGGGCTATGTCGTGCGCTGGATCGACCAGGGCGTCGGCTGCTCGAAGGTGCCCGACATCCACGACGTCGGCCTGATGGAAGACCGCGCCACCTTGCGCATTTCCAGCCAGCACCTTGCCAACTGGCTGCATCAGGGCGTCATCACCGAGGCGCAGGTGATGGAATCGCTTAAGCGCATGGCCGTCGTCGTCGACAAGCAGAACGCGGATGATCCCATCTACAAGCCGATGGCGCCCGCCTTCGACGGCGTCGCCTTCAAGGCCGCCTGCGACCTCATCTTCAAGGGGCGCGAGCAGCCGAACGGCTACACCGAATACATCCTCACCGCGCGCCGCCGCGAGGCCAAGGCTCTTGCATAAAAAGGCTCTTGCATAAAGAGGCTCTTCGATAAAAGAGGCTCTTGGATAAAGAGGCGCTCGGCTGAGCAGAGTCACGGAACATCGAAAGCCCCGGCGGAAACCGGGGCTTTTTCGTTGGGCGAAACGTCGCGCTGTGTCACGGAACAGGCTGCGTGCGCCTCGCGTTGTCGGGCCATCAACCAACGGGAGATGGTCATGGACTGGAATCGGATCGAAGGAAACTGGAAGCAGTTCAAGGGATCGGCCAAGGAGAAATGGGGCAAGCTCACTGACGACGACCTCCAGCTGATCGAGGGCCGCCGCGAGCAGCTTGAGGGCCGGTTGCAGGAGCGTTACGGCAAGGCCAAGGACCAGGTCCGTCAGGATGTCGACGACTGGCTGAAGTCGCTGCACTGAAGCAGCACGAACGAAGCCCCGGCGAAAGCCGGGGCTTTTGATTTGAAAACATTTGCATTCGTAGCCCGGATGCAGCGTAGCGCAATCCGGGATCGGTTTCGCTGTGGCAAGACTCCGGATTTGCTTCGCTCCATCCGGGCTACGCGCCTACCCCCGCTAGAACACCGCGAGATATTTCAGCAATGAGACAATGCCGATGATGATGACGATGACGCGCGCGATCTGCTTGGCGCGGCCGTCCATTGGCAGCATGTTGATGAGATAAAGCACAAGAATGACGACGAGAAAGGTGACGAGTACGCCGACCAGCATCGCGAGGCCCCCTTCAGGCAATTGCTACGCTGTTCTAACGCGCTGCACCCAAGCCGGTTCCATCTCGGAAACCCTGCCGCGCAACGTCCCGCGGCGGGCCTAGTCCAGCATTTGGCCGTCCGACAAGGTTCGGACGCCGTCCGATCGGGCGCTCCCTACTCCTTCGCCACCACCGGGACTTGACGGAATCTGGCACGCACCGATTCCGGCAGCGGCGAGAAGTTCATCGCGACGCCACGGCGGTCATTGGCATTGCGGCTGGCGACCACGAGGCCATTGGCGCCGGCGACGATGTCGCCCTTGCGCAGGGTCGGGTCGTCCTCGACCTTGACCGATGCGAGCCCGACCGGGTCCTTGCCGTTGCAGGTACAGCCCGCGACGATCTCGTTGCGATAGCGGAACGCGTTCGGCAGGTCGGAATAGGACTTTCCCTTCTCAGTCGTGGCATCGTCGATGTTGCCGCCATAGACGAGCGAGGTCTCCGAGGCAGGGCAGAAGCTCTTGCAGGATTGCGCCTTGCTCTCGGCATCATTGCCTTGTGCCGGGAAGTAGCGACCGTCGCAGCTGCGCACGCAATAGGCGGTGCCGCCGCCGTAGGACGCGCGCTGGCGTGGCGCCTCATAGCGCGGCATATCGTCGGTGGGGAAAGGCATCCGGATTTCCGGCGGCGGCCGCATCCGAAAGCCGCCGAACAGGCCCGAGAAGAAATCCTGCGCATGCGCCGACGGCGCCATCGCCAGCCCGCTGGAGACGACGACGACAATCGCCGCTCCGCCCGCCAGTTTGTCAATCAGCCGTCTCGCCATAGGACCTCGCAGACTAATTCACGGCCGACGTGGTCATGTTCAGCGCCTGCCGACCCGAAGGCAGTGTCGTCACGGCCGGACGCTTGCGCACGGGATCACCTCCCTTCGCCATTAACGGCGCGTTCTTCGGCAGCACCACGACCTTGGCGCCGACATTGACGCGGCTATACAGGTCGACGACGTCCTCGTTGGTCATGCGGATGCAGCCGGACGAGACGAACTTGCCGATGGTGGAGGGATCATTGGTGCCGTGGATGCGGTATTGGCTCGAGCCGAGATACATCGCGCGCGCACCGAGCGGGTTGCCGGGCCCGCCGGCGACGAAGCGCGGCAGATAGGGCTGGCGCGCGATCATCTCGGCCGGCGGATGCCAGTCCGGCCACTCGGCCTTGCGGCTGACGCTTTGCACGCCCGACCAGGTAAAGCCCTCGCGGCCGACGCCGACGCCGTAGCGGATCGCGCGGCCGCCTCCGAGCACGTAATAGAGATAGGTGCTGTTGGTATCGATGACGATGGTACCGGCCGGCTCGCTCCGGTCAAAGCCGACGATCTGCCTGCGCAGCCGGTCGGGCAATTGGGCATCCTCATCGGCGACCTGCGGCGCCTCGTTGATGTCATCCTGCGAATAGCCTTGGTCCTGCAAGTGTTGGCCCTGCAAGTATTGGCCCTGCGAGTAAAGGTCCTGCGGATACACCCGCTGCATCGGCGCATAGCCGAAGGTTTGGGCGCTTGCGGTGCCCACCGGCACTGCGAGAAGAGCGGTTGCGAAGGCGAACGCGCCGACGGCGCGCGGCGAGAAGCTGCGACGGACTGCAAACAACTTTGTCATGAGCTGCCCCGTTGGATGTGCATCAGGTGATGCGCTGCCTCAACAAACTCCGCCGCCTCGATCGAAGTTCCGGCGCAGCGTGCGGCAGCGACGTCACAGTCAAGCGAGCATCCGTTCACGAAGCCGCGATGGAACCAGCACGCCGCCCAAGCATTAGTCACGTCATCAATGGGCGCGCGGATCACGGATTCCGTGCGGGAGAGATATTGTGCGCGTCCTACCCAGTGAACGTTTGATTTCCGGCAACAGCGAAGGCGATCCGCTTCCCGAGAGCCATGTCGAGCTGCCGCCGGTGATCCGCCGCACTGAATTCGTCGCGTTCGCGCTGGCCGGGCTGTTGCTGATCGCCATCGTCGCCGTGCTCTATGTCGGCCGGGCGTTCTTCCTGCCGGTCGTGATGGCGTTCGTCATCGGGACCATGCTGTCTCCGGCGGCCACCTTCCTGGAGCGAAGCAAGGTCCCACGCAGCGTCGGCGCCGTGCTGATCGTGGTCGCAGTGAGCGCGGTGGTCGCTTTCGCCGTCGCGTTGATCGCTTCGCCGGTCATGGCGTGGAGCACGCGCCTGCCAGAGCTCGGCGCGCAATTGAAGGACAAGCTGCACGTGTTCGACCGGCCGCTTGCGCTCTGGCGGGAGCTGCAAGCCATGCTCGGCGGCTCGGAGGGATTGCCGAGCCTGCACATGCCCAAGATCGAGTGGGTGCAGCCGACGCTGGAATTCCTGTCACCGACCTTTACCGAATTCCTGCTGTTCTTCGTCACCCTGATCCTGTTCATCGCAAGCTGGCGCGACCTGCGGCGGGCCATGATCATGACCTTCAGCAATCACGACGCGCGGCTGCGCACGCTCCGGATCCTCAACGAGATCGAGGTCCATCTCGGCAATTATCTGCTGACCGTCACCCTCATCAATGTCGGCGTCGGCGTCGCCACCGGCCTGATCTGTGCGCTGACCGGAATGCCCAATCCGGCCGGGCTCGGCGCACTGGCGGCCACGCTCAACTTCATCCCGATCATCGGGCCCGTGGCGATGTTCGTGGTGCTGGTCGTGGTCGGGCTGATCGCCTTCCCGACCCTCGGCGGCGGCCTGATGGCCGCGCTCGCCTTCGGTGGCCTCACCTTTCTCGAGGGTCACTTCATCACGCCGACGATCATCGGGCGGCGGCTCGCCCTGAACGCGCTCGCCGTGCTGCTCGCGCTCGCGTTCTGGACCTGGCTGTGGGGGCCGATGGGCGCGTTCCTGTCGTCGCCGCTCCTGATCGTCGCGCTGATCCTGAAGGACCACCTATTGCCGGAGAATTCGCCGCAGCTGCCGCAAGCCTGACCGGTTTCAGCGAACGGAACTTACCCGGCGACGAAACGTTCTCCGCCCATCTCAGCCGTCAACAGTTCGGAGCTCCCGATGTCCACGCCCAATGCCGAAGCCGGGATGAGAGACTGGACCGACAAAGCCACCCGAGACCGCCTCGAAAAGGATGTAGCAGCCGTGAAAAGCGATATCGCCGCCCTCACCGACCAGATCACCGACGCGCTCAATACTTTCGCCAACTCCACCAGCAAGCAGGCTCGCCGCGGCTATCGCCAGGCGCGCGAGAACATGGACTCCGCGATGGACGACATGTCCGAGCGCGGCAGCGCGATGATGGAAGCTGCACATGACGCCTACGGCTCGATCGAGGAGACGCTGGAAGAGGCGATCACGCAGCGGCCGCTGGCGACCGTCGGGCTGGCGCTCGGCATCGGCTTCCTGATCGGCGTCGCCTGGCGTCGCTAAGGATGTCGACGCCCATTTGATACGGCGGCGGCACGCCGCCGCTGTTGGCTCGTGACCATTCGGCTGGCGGGGATTGAGGAGCAAGGCCATGTTTCAGCGCATCATCGACGGCATCAGCGCATCAACCGGCACGACGGTTCGGCTGACCTCCCTTGCCGCGGGCGCTGCCTTCGCGCTGCTCGTGACCACAGGCTTCCTCTGTGCCGCCGTCTTCATTTGGGTGCTGCAGAAATATGGCCCGGTGCAGGCTTGTCTTGCCGGCGCCGGCATCTTCTTCCTGTTGACCCTGGCCGCGGCAGGCTCCTATTGGAGCTACAAGCGCGAGGTGCAGAAACGCGCCCAGATCGCGGCCGAGCGCGCCGCGAAATCGGCCGCGCAGAGCATGCTTGCAGATCCGATGCTCCTCGCCACCGGGCTCCAGATCGTTCGTGCCATCGGCGTCAAGCGGCTGCTGCCGATCCTGGCGATCGGGGGCGTCGCCCTGGGCATCCTGGCGAGCCGCGCCGGCGTGTCCGACGAGGTGTCGGCCGAACCTGCCGAGTAGAGTCCGGCATTATAATTACTGCGCGCGCATCTATCTGCATTTCATAGAGCAAGCGGCACATTTGACGCCGTTTGGCGCGGTTCTTCCCTGCTCACGCAAACGCTACTCGGACGAGCAGGCGGTTGCCGTTAAAAGCATCATCCTGATTCCCAAAGCTATTTTGCTCAATGAAACCGTCCGTCAAGGCGAACCTCGCCGCATTCCAGCATGACGCCAGGCTCTATCTGACGCTCGGCATCGCCAATTGGTCCATATTCGTCGACCATATTCCCAACAACGTCGTCAACCTGCTGACGCTGCGCAATTTCGGCTTCAGCGGCGCGGCGGACCTGTTCGTGTTCGTGGTGGGGTATGGGGTCGCCATCATCCATGGCAGGATGGCGCTGGAACGCGGCTACTTGGTCGCGGCGACGCGCATCTTTCGCCGGGTCTGGCGGCTCTATGCCGCCTATGTCGTGCTGTTCGTGATCTATATCGATGCCATCGCCTATGTCGCCAGGCAATCGATGGCGCCGGAGATCATCCACCAATACAACATCTCCGGAATTCTCGAGCATCCACTGCGCATCCTGGTCCGCGGTCTCGTGCTCCAGGAAGAGCCGCTGAACCTTGACCTGCTGCAGCTGATGGTCCCGCTGATGGCGTTCTTTCCGTTCGCGTTGTGGGGCCTGCTGCGGGGCCCGAACCTGACGCTGGCGGCATCGGTCGCGCTGTATCTCGCCGCACGCTGGTTCGACTGGAATTTTCGGATCTATCCGGACGGGGAATGGACCTTCAATCCGCTGTGCTGGCAGATGTTGATGGTGCTGGGCGGCTGGTTCGCCGTGACGGGCGCTCCGGGACGTGCGCTGCACGGCATGTCCTGGCTGCGGATCCTCGCCGGCGCCTACCTGGTCTTCGCGATGGCCGTCACCTTGATGCGCCATTCGCCGGCGCTGTCGGCTTACCTGCCCGATCTGCTCCTCAACAGCATCGCTCCGACCGACAAGGAAAACCTCGCTCCCTATCGGGTGGTCCACTTCCTCGCCCTCGCGTTCATTGCCACCCATCTCATTCCGGCGGATCACCCCGGCCTGAGATGGAAACCGCTGCAAGCGGTGATCGCATGTGGTGAGGAATGGCTCGCGGTATTCTGCGTCGCCGTGTTCCTATCCTTCGCTGGCCACCTCATCCTAATCACCGGGCCGAACCTGGCGGTGATGCAGGTGGCGGTGAGCATCACCGGCTTCGCGGCGATGACCGGGCTCGCCTACTACATCGCCTGGTCGAAACGGCAGGATCTGCCGGCAGCCCTGCGGCAGCAGGCCCAGAGCTGATCGCTTCGCGACGAAATCGTGCGATTCTGCTAGGCCGAATGCCGCCCCTGGGCTATGCCGGGACCCTGCGTGAGGAGACCGGGCGTGGCGATGGCGAAAGACGGGCGTGAAGAGGCGGAGCGCGCGCCCCGGCGCGGCCGGCCAAGGTCGATTGAGACCACCAACGCCATCCTCGAAAGCGCCTATGCACTGATGGCGACCACCGGCCTTGCCGCCACCACCATCGATGCGATCGCACGGCACTCCAGCGTCTCCAAGATGACGATCTACAAATGGTGGCCGTCGCGGGAAGCGCTGCTGATCGACGCCTTCCTCCACCATGCGTCGCAGATGCTGCCGCTGCCGCCCGCGAGCGCGGGCACGCCCGCGGCGCGCGCGCGGCGCCACGCCGCCGCCTATGCCGAGGCGCTGCAGGGCGAGTTCGGCAAGGTGCAGCTCGCCGTCGTCTCCGAATGCATTTCCAAGACCGGGTCGGCCGAGCTGTTCTACGCCCGGTACCTGCAATTCCGCCGCGACGCGCTGGTGGACATGATCGCCGCCGGCCAGAAGGACGGCAGCATTCAGGCCGAGGGTCCTCCTGAGAATCTCTACGACGCGATCTATGGCAGCCTGTTCTACCGCTATATCTTCGGCATCGCGCCGATCACACCCGGCTACGCGCGCAGCCTCGTCGATCTGGTGTTGCAACCGAAAGGTTAGCCGCGCACCGGCCTGACCGGCGCCGAGATTTTATCCGTGCGGTCGCGCTCGGTCATGTCGACGACCGTCTCCATCGGCGCGGTCAATTCATAGACGTAGGAGACGTCGGTGAAGAAGCGCTTGGCGGTCCCGCCCAGCGCCTCGGGCGCGACGCGGTCGAGCAGGATCAGGCCGAAATCGGAATCGGGCCGGCGCGTCGCCTCGCTGGTGTTGAACTCCTCCCAGCGGAAATGGAAGACCTCGTCGCCCTCCTCGCCGGTCACCGTCCAGTTGGCGGTGATGTGCGGGTGCTTGCCGACCAGCGACAGGCCCTCGTCGGAATGCGAGGCGAGCTCGAAGAACAGCAGCGACAGGCTCTGTGCGGCACGCGCGCTGACCGCGATGTCGGGGCCGGTGACGGCGATGCGATCGGCATGCGGAATCGCGCGCGCCTCGAACAGGCCCTTCAACTTGACACCCTGCCACTGGCTCTCGCTGAGCAGCGACACCACATTGGACATGGCGTGGATGCGCCCGATCAGGAGCTCGCGCGCGATGTCGATGTCCGAGCCGTGGCGCAAGGTGCGCGTCACGATCGACTGGATCACCGCCAGGATGTTCTTGACGCGGTGGTTGAGCTCGTCGATCACCGCGGTCAACCGCCGCTCGAATCCGATCCTGACCTGGATCTCCCGGCTGAGCCGCAGATTGTTGTAGGCGACGTAACCGAACAGGCCGCACACCATTGCGGTGATGGCAAAGCCGATCGCCGCTACGATGATGGCGGTCTGCTCGGCGCGGCGCACCGAATTGGTCTTCGCGTAATAGCCGAGCTGCCAATCGCGGCCACCGAAGCTCACCGTGCGCGTCGCCGACGGGGCCCCGTCCGCCGCCGCGATCCGCGTCGAGACCACGCCCTGATCATTGGCGATCAGCTCGCCGCCGTCCTTGCGCGGATCCCTGAGCGCCACCGCGAACAGCGACATGTCGTCATTGGCCAGCATCAGCGAGGCGAGCTCGTAGGAAAATGTGACGAAGCCGGCCGGCTCCGTCGCACCCTCGGGAACGACTGGCGCGGCCACGATGATGCCGATCGGCCCGTTTCCGCGGATCAACGGCACCGGGTCGGAGGCAACCGACCTCTTTTGGGCGCGCGCCCGCGTGAGCATCGCGCTGCGAACCGGATCCTGATCGTAGCTGCGGCCGGGCAAGGCCGTGGTCTCGTTGCTGCGCGGCTCGAGATCCAACAGCACGTCGATCGGCTGGGTGACATCGGCAGGATTGATCGGCTTGTCGTCAAACGAGCGGATCTGCGGATTCGGGAAGCCGGCGCTGGCGATGGCGGCTTGCGCGTCCGCAAGCTCGTTCGGCTTCAGCCGGGCGATCCAGCCGGCCACCACAAAGTCGGTCTTGAAGGCGTAGATCGCCGAGCGCAGCGGCTCCAGCATGTTCGGCTTGATCACCGACGGCGCGCGGAACAGGCCCGAGGCGACACGCGCGAGCAGCTCCCGCTCGGTCAGGCGGTCCTGAACCAGGCTCGCATGCACGTCGATCGCCCGCGCTAGCGCGATCCGGTCCAGCGCCAGCTCCTGGTCGTGGACGCGATAAGCCGCAAGCCCGGAGAGCAAGGCCCCGAGCAGAGCGATGAAGCCGATGATGAAACCCAGCCTGACCACGCGATTACTCAGGCGAAAGCAGGAGGTCGGCAATGAACACGGAGCACATGAACGCCGCTCGAACGGCCAGAGGCCGAAGCAGGGTAAACCCCAGTGGCGGAGATAATGAAGGAGGAGGCATCAGTACGCAACTTGGGTCGCCTGAAAAGCTTAATCCGCCCGGCCGATGGTCTGGCCGGGATGAATTCGCCCCGGGCGCCGGAGGTAGTTAATCGCCGTGTCCGAAATTTGTTCCGTGGGTTGCGGCACGGCCCCAAGCGTTAACGACGAAAAACGCCTGCGCCAACTGGTCGCGTCCGGTCAGCCCGCCCGTTTCAGGCCGCCTTTGGCCTCGATGAAGCCGACGATTCGGTCGAGCCCCTCGCTCTTCTTGAGGTTGGTCATGACGAAGGGACGTTCGCCGCGCATGCGCCTGGCGTCCGTCTCCATCTTCTCCAGGGAGGCGCCGACATGGGGCGCAAGGTCGGTCTTGTTGATGACCAGGAGGTCGGACCGGGTGATGCCGGGGCCGCCCTTGGACGGGATCTTGTCGCCAGCGGCGACGTCGATGACATAGATGGTGAGGTCGGCCAGCTCCGGGGAAAAAGTGGCAGCGAGATTGTCGCCGCCGGATTCGATCAGCACGAGGTCAAGTCCGGGAAACTTGGCGCGCATGTCCGCGACCGCAGCGAGATTCATCGAGGCATCCTCGCGGATCGCCGTGTGCGGACAACCGCCGGTCTCGACGCCGGCGATGCGATCCGGCGTCAGCGATCCCGAACGCACCAGGAACTCCGCATCCCATTTGGTGTAGATGTCGTTGGTGATCGCCGCAATGTCATAGCGCTCGCGCATGGTCTTGCAGAGCAGGTCCATGAGCGCGGTCTTGCCCGATCCGACCGGACCGCCGACGCCGACACGCAAGGGACCGTGAGATTTCGCCATGTGACTCGTTCTCTCCTGATGACTTGACGGCCGCACCGCTCACGACCGAAACAAGCGGGTATATTGCGTCTCGTGCCGCAAGCTGGCGAGATCGGCCCGGAACGTCGCGCTGCCGAGATCATCCAAGGTTGCATTCAGCGCGCGATTGGCGGTGGCGGCGACGGCGGCTTCCAGCTTCACCAGCACACGCTGGCTATCGGTCTGGCCGAGCGGAATGAGCCGGCTGGCGGCGGAAATCCAGTTCGAGACCAGCGCATGCAGGAAGGCGTGCAGCGTCGGCGCCAACGGCACGGCGTGCATCGCGGCAACCACACCCACCGCGACTGGATAGACCAATGGCGCGCCGCATGCCGCGACCGTCGCGTCCAGTCCGTCGGCATCCCACGCGGCGCGCGAGATATCGATGAAGGCGCGGCCCTGCGAGGTCGTCTCCAGCTGCCGCTCGCGCGACGGCACGAAGGCGCTCGCGAGCTCGGCGATCTCGTTCAATGCGGCCGTCTCGCCCGATTCCGTGGCGCGATAGGCGTGGACCAGAAACGTCGCGTCACAGAAGCCGGAGCCGTCGCCGAGCATCGCATCGAGCCAATCCGCCAGCGTCGTCGTGTCGATCACGTCGGCCGCCTCGACCGCCCATTCGATGCCGCTGGAATAGGAGAAACCGCCCACCGGAAATGCCGGCGACAGCCAGGTCATCAACCGGTACAGCGCCGCCGCCTCGCCCTCGGCAAGATCACCGGCGCCGACCGGCTCATTTGTGGTCATGAGCATGCTTGTGGCCGTGGTGATGGTCGGGATGATCGCAATGCTCGTCGTGGTGATGGTGGTGCTCGTGGCTATGGTCGTGCGAGCCATGATCATGGTGGTGGCCATGGTCATGGTGATGATGGCCGCGATCGTGATGCGCATGGTCGTGTCCATGCGCGTGGCCGGCATCGGCGTAGGCGCCGCCTTCGGGATCGAACGGCGCCTCGATCTCGATCACACGCGCGCCAAGGCCCTTCACCATCGCCTCGATGACGTGATCGCGGCGGATGCGCAGGGCCTTGGCCATGATCTGGGTCGGCAGATGACGGTTGCCGAGATGCCAGCCGACGCGCACGAGGTGGTGCGGATCGCGGCCGCGGATTTCGAGCAGCGGCTCGGGCGCCGCGACCACCTCGATCAGCCTTCCATCCTCCAGCACCAGCGCATCCCCGCCGCGCAGCGCGACGGCATGTTCCAGGTCGAGCAGGAATTCGAGACCACGCGTTCCCGTCATCACCATGCGACGACGGTGCCGATCGTCGAAATCGAGCACGACCGTGTCCGACGGAGCTTCCGTGAAGCGGTGCTGTCCCCTGACCTGCGTCGCCCGGATCATGCGTCTTACCTCTTTACCGTGTCTCGACCTTCTCGGGCGTGATGTATTCGATCTTCGGCGGCGCCGTGAAGCATTTCACAGCAACACGGCCGAACGTCTTCATGTGCTCGGCAGCCCGATGCGGCCCCAGCGCTTCCATATTCTCCCACTGTTCGACAAACACCATCTTGGCAGGGTCGGTGACGCTCTCATGCAGGTCATAGGCGATATTGCCGGGCTCTTTCCGCGTCTCCTTGATGCAGGCGGTGGCGGCTGCAATGAATTCGGCGCGCGTCTCGGGCTTGATGGTCAAGGTTGCAACGACGTAGATCACGAGAAATCCTCCCGGCTTTTCTTCTGAGGGTTACGATACCGGGCGGGACATTAGACCAGGCGGGACCGAACGCAAAACCGCAAAAAGCCGTCCCGGGACACCGCCGGGGACATGCGTCGAGGCGCTATTTCAGTACATGAAATATCGCTGCGCCATCGGCAGCACCTCCGCCGGAGCACAGGTCAGGAGCTCGCCATCGGCGCGCACTTCATAGGTCTCCGGATCGACCTCGATATCGGGCGTGGCGTCGTTGTGGATCATGCTCTTCTTGGAGATTTTGCCGCGGGTGTTCTGGACTGCATAGAGCTTCTTCTCGATGCCGAGCTTTCGCGCGAGGCCACCGGTGACCGCGGCCTTGGAGGTGAACACCACCGAGGATGCCGTACGCGCCTTGCCGAACGCGCCGAACATCGGCTGGTAATGCACCGGCTGCGGCGTCGGGATCGAGGCGTTGGGATCGCCCATGGGCGCCGCGACGATGGTGCCGCCCTTGACGATGCAGTCCGGCTTGACGCCGAAGAAGGCCGGCGACCACAGCACGAGGTCGGCAAGCTTGCCCTTCTCGACCGAGCCGATCAGCTTCGACACGCCGTGCGCGATGGCGGGATTGATGGTGTACTTGGCGATGTAGCGCTTGACGCGGAAATTGTCGTTGTCCTTGCCCTTGTCCTGCGGCAGCGACCCGCGCTGCTTTTTCATCTTGTCCGCGGTCTGCCAGGTCCGGATGATGACTTCGCCGAGGCGGCCCATGGCCTGCGAGTCCGAGGACATCATCGAGAGCGCGCCGAGGTCGTGCAGGATGTCTTCGGCCGCGATCGTCTCCTTGCGGATACGGCTCTCGGCGAACGCCAGATCTTCGGCGATGGACGGATCCAGATGGTGGCACACCATCAGCATGTCCAGATGCTCGTCGATGGTGTTGCGGGTGAACGGCCGCGTCGGGTTGGTCGACGAGGGCAGCACGTTCTTCAGGCCGGCGACCTTGATGATGTCAGGAGCATGGCCGCCGCCGGCGCCTTCGGTGTGGAAGGCGTGGATGGTGCGTCCCTTGAAGGCCTTGATCGTGTCCTCGACGAAGCCGGATTCGTTCAGCGTGTCGGTGTGGATCATCACCTGGATGTCGTGATCGTCGGCGACCGACAGGCAATTGTCGATCGCGGCCGGCGTGGTGCCCCAATCCTCGTGCAGCTTCAGCGCACAGGCGCCGGCCCTGATCATCTCGACCAGCGCGGCGGGCCGCGAGGCGTTGCCCTTGCCGGAAATGCCGAGATTGACCGGGAAGGCGTCGAACGACTGGATCATCCGCCCCATATGCCAGGGCCCCGGCGTACAGGTGGTCGCGAAGGTGCCGTGCGACGGGCCGGTGCCGCCCCCCAGCATCGAGGTGACCCCTGACATCAGCGCGTGCTCGATCTGCTGCGGACAGATGAAATGGATGTGGCTGTCGAAGCCGCCGGCGGTGAGGATCTTGCCCTCACCCGCGATCACGTCGGTGCCGGGGCCGATGATGATGGTGACCCCGGGCTGGATGTCGGGATTGCCGGCCTTGCCGATGCCTGCGATCATGCCGTCCTTGATAGCGACGTCGGCCTTCACGATGCCCCAATGGTCCACGATCAGCGCATTGGTGATGACGGTATCGGCCGCGCCCTGCCTGTTGGTGACCTGCGACTGCCCCATGCCATCGCGGATCACCTTGCCGCCGCCGAACTTCACCTCCTCGCCATAGGTGGTGAAATCCTTCTCGACCTCGATGATGAGGTCGGTGTCGGCCAGCCGCACCTTGTCGCCGGTGGTCGGGCCGAACATGTCGGCATAGACGGAACGCTTCATCTTGACGGACATCACAAGCCCCGTTTGCGATTGAATGTCTGGTTGGTCACAGCAAGGCCTTTGCTGCTTTCACGGCGTCATCGAATTTTTCGTCGAGCCACGCATTGCCGCCGCGGCACCCCGCCACGACCTGCGTGGCCCAGGCGATATAGTCGGCGAGATCTTCGCGCTCCCCAGCACTCGGATCGGTTTGAATGCGCGCGCCCGTATTGCTGATCTTGTCGGCGATCTTGATCAGCTTGGCGCCCGGCGATTTGTGGGGCGCGTCCTCGATCTGCTTCTGCCGCCGCTTCGCTTTCGGCAAGCTCATGTCGTCGGTGCACTCGGCAACGAGGGACGCGACCCGATCGGAAAATCTCTGCGCGAGTTCCTCGCGCGTGGTGTCGGTGTCCTCGATGGTATCGTGCAGCCAGCCGGCCGCGACCAGCTCGGCATCGGCGCCGTTGGTCGCGGTCGCGAGCAGGTTCGCGACCTCGGCGAGATGATTGATATAGGGCTCGTTGCCGCGGCCCTTGCGCGCCATGCCGTTATGGCGCTGCGCGGCGAGCTCGGCAGCTTCCGAGACGAGGCGGATTGGCGAGAGCATGGAAATTACCTCCGTTTCCGCCTCAACCATGCCGCGGCGTGCTCGTTCCTGCGGAGGTCACAGCTTCCCCATCACATCGCCGCGGAAGCCGTAGATCGTCTTCTTCCCCGCCATGGCGACGAGTTGAACGTCGCGGGTCTGGCCGGGTTCGAAGCGGACGGCGGTGCCGGCGGCGATGTCGAGGCGCATGCCGCGCGCCTTCTTGCGGTCGAACTTCAGCGCGGGATTGGTCTCGAAGAAATGGTAGTGCGAGCCAACCTGGATCGGGCGGTCGCCGGTATTGGCGACCGTCAGCGTCACGGTCTTGCGGCCGGCGTTGAGCTCGATCTCGCCGTCCTGAATGAAGAGTTCGCCGGGGATCATGCTCTGCTCCTACCTGATCGGCTCGTGCACGGTGACGAGCTTGGTGCCATCAGGAAAAGTCGCCTCGACCTGGATGTCGTGGATCATCTCGGGAATGCCCGGCATCACCTGGTCGCGGGTCAGAACTTGCGCGCCTGACTGCATCAGCTCGGCGACGGTGCGGCCGTCACGCGCGCCTTCCAGAATGAAGTCGGAGATGATCGCGATCGCCTCGGGATGGTTGAGCTTGACGCCGCGGTCCAGCCGGCGGCGGGCCACGATCGCCGCCATCGAGATCAAAAGCTTGTCCTTTTCGCGGGGAGACAGATTCATGCGACATCTCTTCCGTTCAACACGTCAATTCAACCAGTCTAGTTCAGCCAGAGCCGCGGCAGGGCCGCACCGGTGCGCGCCAGCACCGTCATCATGTCGGCGCGCAAGCGCGCCGCATCTTGGGCACAGAACCGCGCCATTGCAAAGCCATTCCAGGCCGAGATTCCGGCTTCGCCGGAGAACGATTCCGACGCCTCGCGGATGCGCTCGACCAGGGCTTCGTCGCCGGGCACGATCAGGGCTGTGCCGATCGCCGCGCCACCTTTGGCGACCGCGGGCCGTGCAAGCTTGGCACCGATATCGCCGTCGAGCCGGACCGTCTCGGCGAACACCAGCCGCCCGCCGCGGCGTAGCCGCCAGCGGTCGACGAACTCGCCCTGCTCCATCCGCTCGCCCATGGCGGTGCGGCCGAACACCACGATCTCGCAGAGCAGGAGCGAGGCCGCCTCGTCGAGGTCGATGTCGAAGCGGCGCTGGACGCGGGCACGGTCGAACAGAATCGTCTCCTGGGGCAGCCAGGCAAGATGCGCGTCCGCGCCGACCTTCAGGGCGATGTTGAGCTGCGCTGCCGCTCCGGGCGTGCGATAGACCTTTTCGGCGGCCGCTGTGGTCAGCGTCAGCCGCGCTGCATCCGCCGCCGCTATCTCGATATCAAAGCGATCACCGCCGGCAACACCGCCGGCCGTGTTGACGAACACGCCGGACAGACCCTGATCTTCCGGCGAGGGAAAGCGGACGCGGAGCGAACCGGATTCATGCAAGGTGCCGCGCCGTGTCACCCCGTCGCGCGCATGCACGTCGAAGCGCACCGCGCCGCGGGCACGGTTTGCCTCAAACACGGTGGATGTGACTGACAATTCGCTGCGCATCCGCCTCCCCAGCCGGTCGCGGCAGAATGGCCTACAGCGCCATCTGGCGGCTGATCTCGGCCGGATCGAGATTGGAGCGGTCGCAGGTGAACTTCACTGCGCCGCGATCCATCACCGCGAAACTGTCGCCGAGTTCGCAGGCAAAGTCGAGATATTGTTCGACCAGCACAATGGCGATGTTGCCGAGATTGCGCAGATACGAGATGGCGCGGCCGATGTCCTTGATGATCGAGGGCTGGATGCCTTCGGTGGGCTCGTCGAGCAAAAGTAGTTTTGGCCGCATCACCAGCGCGCGGCCGATCGCGAGCTGCTGCTGCTGGCCGCCGGAGAGGTCGCCGCCGCGCCGGCCCAGCATGGATTGCAGCACCGGAAACAGCGAGAACACGTCGTCCGGAATGTGCTTGTCCTCGCGCTTGAGCGGGCCGAAGCCGGTCTTGAGGTTCTCCTCGACTGTCAGCAGCGGGAAGATCTCGCGGCCCTGCGGCACGAAGCCGATGCCCTTGCGCGCCCGCTCGTACGGCCTGAGGCCGGTGATATCGCTGCCGTCGAACACGATTGCGCCCGACGAGATCGGATATTGCCCGACCATCGCGCGCAGCAGCGAGGTCTTGCCGACGCCGTTGCGTCCGAGCACGCACGTGACCTTGCCGGGCTCGGCCGAGATCGAGACGCCGCGCAACGCCTGGGCAGCACCGTAAAACAGGTTGATGTCTTTCACTTCAAGCATCGGAAACACCTTTGCGGGCGAATAGCGAATGGCGAGTAGCGAATAGGAGAAGCGGCCAGTCCATTCGCCATTCTGTATTCGCCATTCGCTACCTTCCCAAATACACTTCGATGACCCGCTCGTTGGACGAGACCTGGTCGATGGTCCCTTCCGCGAGCACCGTGCCTTCGTGCAGGCAGGTGACCTTGACGCCAAGCTCGCGCACGAAGGTCATGTCGTGCTCGACCACCATGACGGTGTGGGTCTTGTTGATTTCCTTCAGCAGCTCGGCGGTGAGATGCGTCTCGACGTCGGTCATTCCCGCGACGGGCTCGTCGACCAGCAGCAGTTTCGGATCCTGCGCCAGCAGCATGCCGATCTCCAGCCATTGCTTCTGGCCGTGGCTGAGGCTGCCGGCGAGACGATTGCGAGCCTCGGTGAGGCGGATCGTCTCCAGCACCTTGTCGATGCGTTCGGCCTCCGCCTTGCTGCCGCGCCAGAACAGCGTGCCGCGGACCGAATGGTCGACATTGAGCGCCAGCAGGAGGTTGTCCTGCACGGTCTGGCTCTCGAACACGGTCGGCTTCTGGAACTTGCGGCCGATGCCGAGCTCGGCGATGCGGGTCTCGTCGAGGCGCGTCAGGTCGGTGACGCCGTCGAACAGCACGGTGCCTTCATCCGGCTTGGTCTTGCCGGTGATGATGTCCATCATCGTGGTCTTGCCGGCGCCGTTCGGGCCGATGATGGCGCGCATCTCGCCGGGCTCGAGCGTCAGCGACAGATTGTTGATGGCGTGGAAGCCGTCGAACGAGACGTGCACGCCGTCCAGATAAAGCATCGCGGAGGTCGCGCGGGTGTCCATGACGTTCATGACCGCTTACTCCGCCATCTTGGGTTCGGTGACGCCGTCTTCGGCCGCGGCACTCATGGAGGTGGCGGAGGTGCGTCTTTCCTTCGATTGATCCCACCAGGCATTGAAGGTGCCGACGATGCCCTTGGGCAGCAGCAGCGTCACCAGGATGAACAATGCGCCCAGCATGAACAGCCAGTACGGCGCGAGCACGCCCGAGGTGAAGAACGTCTTGGCGTAGTTGACGACGACGGCGCCGAGCGCCGCGCCGACCAGCGTGCCGCGGCCGCCGACCGCGACCCAGATCACCGCCTCGATCGAATTGCCGGGGGCGAATTCGCTCGGGTTGATGATGCCGACCTGCGGCACGTAGAGCGCGCCGGCAACGCCGGCCATGCAGGCCGACACCGTGAACACGAACAGCTTGTAGGATTCGACGCGGTAGCCGAGGAAGCGCGTGCGCGATTCCGCGTCGCGCACGGCAATCAAGACCTTGCCGAGCTTGGAGGAGACGATGGCGCGGCAGATCAGGAAGCCGATGATCAGCGCCAGACAGCTCAGCGCGAACAACGCGGCGCGCGTCCCCTCCGCCTGGACGTTGAAGCCCAGGATGTCCTTGAAGTCGGTCAGGCCGTTATTGCCGCCGAAACCAAAGTCGTTGCGGAAGAAGGCGAGCAGCAGCGCGTAGGTCATCGCCTGCGTGATGATCGACAGATAAACGCCGGTGACACGTGAGCGGAAGGCGAGCCAGCCGAAGCAGAAGGCGAGCAGGCCCGGTACGACCAGCACCATCAGCGCCGCGAACCAGAACATGTCGAAGCCGTACCAGTACCAGGGCAGCTTCTCCCAGTTCAGGAACACCATGAAGTCGGGCAGGATCGGATTGCCGTAGACGCCGCGGGTGCCGATCTGCCGCATCAGGTACATGCCCATGGCGTAGCCGCCGAGCGCGAAGAAGGCGCCGTGACCGAGCGAGAGGATGCCGCAATAGCCCCAGATCAGGTCGATCGACAGCGCCAGGATGGCGTAGCAGACATACTTGCCCCAGAGCGCGACGAGATAGGTCGGCACCTGCAGGAACGAGCCCGCGGGCAGCAGCAGGTTGGAGAGCGGAATGAGGATGCCGCAGGTCGCGACGACGGCAAGGAAGATCGTCGCGCTGCGGTCCAGCGATCGCGTCAGCATGTGAGGGGTCATGCTTCCACCGCACGGCCTTTGAGCGCGAACAGGCCGCGCGGCCGCTTTTGAATGAACAGGATGATGAGAACCAGGATCGCGATCTTGCCGAGCACGGCACCGGCGACCGGCTCCAGGAACTTGTTGGCGATGCCGAGCGTGAAGGCGCCGACCAGCGTGCCCCAGAGATTGCCGACCCCGCCGAACACCACGACCATGAAGCTGTCGATGATGTAGCTCTGGCCGAGATTGGGGCTGACATTGTCGATCTGCGACAGCGCGACGCCGGCGATGCCTGCAATGCCCGAGCCGAGGCCGAAGGTCAGCGCGTCGACGCGCGAGGTGGCGATGCCCATCGAAGCCGCCATGCGGCGGTTCTGCGTCACCGCGCGCATTTCGAGGCCCAGCGCGGTGTAGCGCAGCATCGCGAGCAGGATCGCGAACACGGCGAGCGTGAAGAGAAGAATCCAGAGCCGGTTATAGGTGATGGTGATCTGGCCGAGTTCGAACGCGCCGCTCATCCAGGAGGGGTTGCCGACCTCGCGATTGGTCGGGCCGAACATGGTGCGTACCGCCTGCTGCAGCACCAGCGACAGGCCCCAGGTCGCGAGCAGCGTCTCCAGCGGGCGGCCATAGAGGAAGCGGATGATGCTGCGCTCGATCAAGACGCCGATCGCGCCGGCGACGAGGAAGGCAAGCGGCACGGCGATCAAGAGCGAATAGTCGAACAGGCCGGGATAGCGGGTGCGGATCACCTCCTGCACCACGAAGGTGGTGTAGGCTCCGATCATCACCATCTCGCCATGCGCCATGTTGATGACGCCCATCACGCCGAATGTAATGGCGAGCCCGATCGCGGCGAGCAGCAGCACCGAGCCGAGCGAGAGACCGTACCAGGCATTCTGCACCATCGACCAGACCGCGAGCGAATTCTGGATCGAGCCGATCGCGCTCGCGGCGGCCTTGGTGACCGAGGCCGGCTGGTCGCCCATGCCGGTGAGCAGCGCCAGCGCATCCTGGTCGCCCCGCGCCTTGAGGGTTGCGACCGCTTCGAGCTTCTCGACCTCGGTGGCGTCGGACTTGAACAGCAGGATCGCGGCTCGGGCCTCAGTGAGCGCCGCCTTGACGGATTTGTTGGCTTCCTTGGCAAGCGCGGCATCGACCGCCTCGAGCGCGGTCTCCTCGTGCGACTTGAAGACGGACTGCGCGGCTTGCAGGCGCGTTCCCAGATCCGGAGACTGCAGCGTCAGGCTCCCGAGTGCGGCGTCGACGCTGCGGCGCAGGCGGTTGTTGAGGCGAACCGCGCTCGCACTGTCGGGAACGCTGGCAACGGCCTCGCCGGTCGCAGCGTCGATCGACTTGCCGTCCGCATCGGTGACGTAGACCTTCTTACTGTCGGGATCGGCCATGAGGCGACCGTCCTGAAGCGCATTGATGATCGGAAAAGCCAGCTTGCTGCCGCTGCCCGCGATCACACCGATCGCCTCTTCCGTGTCGGAAAAATCATCGTTGGCGAATTTGGCGACCGCATCCTCGAACGGACCGGCGAAGGCCGGCAGCGCGAACGCAATCAGGAACAACGAGAGTGCAAGCGAACAGAGACGAGCGGACAAATGGGCTGGCACTGTGAATGACCCCGGCAGAAATGAGTGGAGAAGGCGGCGGGATCGCCGCCCTCTCCGGTCTTGCAATGGAGCGTCAGATCGGGATCAGGAGCCCGAGCCGAGGCACTTGTTGGACTTGGTGTTGAAGTTGCCGCACTTCTTGCCGACCCAGTCGCCGATCAGGTCCTTGGAGCCGTCGAGCTCCTTCGACCAGGCGTCGCCGGGGACGAGGCTCGGGGTCTTCCAGACCACGTCGAACTGGCCGTTGCCCTTGATCTCGCCGATGAACACCGGCTTGGTGATATGGTGGTTCGGGAGCATCTTGGAGGTGCCGCCGGTCAGGTTCTTGGCTTCGATGCCCGGGAGAGCGTCGATGACCTTGTCGGGATCGGTCGACTTCACCTTCTCGACCGCCTTGACCCACATGTCGAAGCCGATCACGTGCGCTTCCATCGGATCGTTGGTCACGCGCTTCGGATTCTTGGTGTAGGCCTGCCACGCCTTGATGAACTTCTCGTTCTCCGGCGACTTGATCGACTGGAAGTAGTTCCAGGCGGCGAGGTGGCCGACCAGCGGCTTGGTGTCGATGCCGGCGAGCTCTTCCTCACCCACCGAGAACGCCACCACCGGGATGTCCTTGGCCTTGATGCCCTGGTTGCCGAGCTCCTTGTAGAAGGGAACGTTGGCGTCGCCGTTGATGGTCGAGACCACTGCGGTCTTCTTGCCGGCCGAGCCGAACTTCTTGATGTCCGCCACGATCGTCTGCCAGTCGGAATGACCGAACGGCGTGTAGTTGATCATGATGTCTTCCTGGGCGACACCCTTGGACTTCAGATAGGCCTCCAGGATCTTGTTGGTGGTGCGCGGATAGACGTAGTCGGTGCCCGCGAGCACCCAGCGCTTCACCTTCTCGTCCTTCATGAGGTAGTCGACGGCAGGGATCGCCTGCTGGTTCGGCGCAGCCCCCGTGTAGAACACGTTACGCTCGCTCTCCTCACCCTCGTATTGCACGGGGTAGAACAGGATGCTGTTGAGCTCCTTGAACACCGGGAGCACCGACTTACGCGACACCGAGGTCCAGCAGCCGAACACGACCGAGACCTTGTTCTTGGTGATCAGCTCGCGCGCCTTCTCGGCGAACAGCGGCCAGTTCGATGCGGGATCGACGACGACGGCCTCCAGCTTCTTGCCGAGCACGCCGCCCTTCTTGTTCTGCTCGTCGATCAGGAAGAGGATGGTGTCCTTCAGCGTGGTTTCGCTGATTGCCATCGTGCCGGACAGGGAGTGGAGTACACCCACCTTGATGGTGTCGTCGGCGGCCTTTGCGCCAGTCAATGAAGCCAGACCGAGCATCAGTCCGGCGGTCGCAGCGAGCACGCCGCGGCGGCTAAATGACGCCGCTATATCGTGAGTGGATTTGTTAAACATGAGTGCCTCATCTCCCTGACGCAGACGTGAAAAACGCTGCGAAACGGCCCCACGGCCGCCTGCGGTTAACGGAATCGCAAGAACCATGCCATGGGCTGGGCACCCATCAACTTATTGAATTTGCAAAACTAATTGCCAGAAATCGAAGTTTCTCCGCAGTCTTGCAGCCTAAATCATAGGCAACATAAATGTATGCGAAAGCGGCAGTCAGACTACTTTCTAAGCAAATCGCCAATTCTGGCTAAATTTCTGGCAGCAGTATTTTTGCACCGCACCCGCTGTTTTGGAGGCAAGTGCCTTGAAAGCGCCCCCTCGATGTTCCATATGAGCGTCCGAGACCTCTTGCGAATCAAGGGGTCGTAGCGAGCCGCGTGTTCTTAAGCCCTCTACGGGCCTCTGGCTTGCCCCATATCATCCAAGCCATCCGACACCCCAAACACGCAGGTGTCTTCTCGACACCCTTTTGCGCGCGCCGCGCTGATGCGCCGGGCGTTCGCTTTTGACATGGAAAGAACCCCTCTTTTGACTTCGTTTCAGGACTTCGGCCTCGCCGAACCCATCGCGCGCGCTCTTCGTGAAGAGAATTACGTCACCCCAACCCCGATCCAGGCCCAAACCATCCCGCTGGCATTGACCGGCCGCGACGTCGTCGGCATCGCCCAGACCGGTACCGGCAAGACCGCGTCCTTCGCGCTGCCGATCCTGCATCGTCTGCTCGAGAACCGCATCAAGCCGCAGCCCAAGACCGCCCGCGTGCTGGTGCTGTCGCCGACCCGCGAGCTGTCCGGGCAGATCCTCGACAGCTTCAACGCCTACGGCCGCCACATCCGCCTGTCCTCGACGCTCGCGATCGGCGGCGTGCCGATGGGCCGCCAGGTCCGCGCGCTGATGCAGGGCGTCGACGTGCTGGTCGCCACCCCCGGCCGCCTGCTCGACCTCGTGCAGAGCAACGGCTTGAAGCTTTCAAGCGTCGAGTTCCTCGTGCTCGACGAAGCCGACCGCATGCTCGACATGGGCTTCATCAACGACATTCGCAAAATCGTCGCCAAGCTGCCGATCAAGCGGCAGACGCTGTTCTTCTCGGCCACCATGCCGAAGGACATCGCCGAGCTCGCCGATTCCATGTTGCGCGACCCCGCCCGTGTCGCGGTGACCCCGGTGTCCTCGACCGCCGAGCGGATCAACCAGCGCATCCTGCAGGTCGACTTCGCGGCCAAGCCGGCCTTCCTGACCAAGCTGCTGCAGGACGAGGCGATCAACCGCGCGCTGGTCTTCACCCGCACCAAGCACGGCGCCGACAAGGTGGTGAAGACGCTGGCCAAGGCCGGGATCGCCGCCAACGCCATCCACGGCAACAAGTCGCAGAACCATCGCGAGCGCACGCTGGCCCAGTTCCGCTCGGGAGAGATCCGCACCCTGGTCGCCACCGACATCGCCGCCCGCGGCATCGACGTCGACGGCATCAGTCACGTCATCAACTTCGACCTGCCGAACGTGCCGGAGACCTACGTCCACCGCATCGGCCGCACCGCGCGCGCCGGAGCCGACGGCACCGCAATCTCGCTGGTCGCGGGCGGCGAGGAGCTCGGCTATCTGCGCGACATCGAGCGGCTGATTCGCGTCGCCCTGCCGCGGGAGGACCACCGCACCGACGCCGGCCGCCGCGATGCCGGTCCCGCCCCGTCGCAGCAACGACAGGGCCGGCCGGGCGGTCGTCCGGGCCAGCGCCCGCAAGGCGCACGCCACGGTGACGGACGTCGCGCCGACGAACGGCATGCCGACGGGCGCCACCATAGTGCCGGCAAGCAAGGCGACGGCAGGCACGGTGAGGGACGCCACGCCGAGGCAAGGCATGCGGACGGACGGCCCGGCAGTGGCCCGAATGCCCCCAAGGGTTCTCGCCGCCGCCGCTCCGGTGGTAAGATGCATTCATCGCCTGTCGACCGTCTGGAACAGCGTTCCGCGCATAGCGCCGGGACCCCTGATGGGATACAAGGCGTTGCCTTTTTGCGCCGCCAGAGTCGGCCAAACAGCCAACCGAACCGCAAACCCTATTCGCACTAGCCGTCCACGACCTGGAGATATCAATGGCTAAGGAAGAGCTGATCCAGTTCGAAGGACTGGTCACCGAAATCCTCCCCGATGCCCGCTACCGCGTGCAGCTCGACGCCGGACACGAGATCGTTGCCTATACCGCCGGCAAGATGAAGAAGAACCGCATCAAGACGCTCGCGGGCGACCGCGTGACGGTGGAGATGTCGCCCTATGACCTCGAGAAGGGCCGGCTGATTTTCCGCCACAAGGACGAACGTCCCAGCACGCCGGGCGGACCGCCCCGTCCCGGACAGCGCGGCGGCCAATTCCGCCGCCGCTAGTCGGCTGCGGCGCGGGTTCGAATTCCGATCTGTAGATTGATCCGCCGTTGACATCGGCGGATCAAAAAATCGTGCGCGTCCGGATTGTTTCGAACCGTTGCTTCCGATAAAATGAATTAATCGATTTTCGGCCGGACGACATTGGCATCCACCGGTACAGCCGGTTCAGACACGCTGACGACCCTTCCAGAAATTCGATCCTAACCCTGCCCGCGCGAGCGGGCTCCGACATAGTGTTATCTGAGAGGGACTACCCCCGTGAGCATGGGAACCGTGAAGTGGTTTAACGCAACCAAGGGCTATGGCTTCATTCAGCCCGACGATGGCGGCCAGGACGTGTTCGTTCACATCAGCGCCGTGGAGCGCGCCGGCCTCGGCTCGCTCCGCGAGGGCCAGAAGATCTCCTACGAGATCGTGGCCGACCGCCGTTCCGGCAAGTCTGCGGCGGACAACCTGCGCGCTGCGGGCTGAGCCCGCCGGGCGCCGGCCCGATCAGCGAGCCAAAGCAAAAAGGCCGTGCGCAACGCACGGCCTTTTTCATGTCACGGGCGGCTGACAGATCTCAACACGTCGACGGCACGTTGTTGTAGGGCACGCAGGTGACCTGACGCGGCCGCGTGTAGGAGAGATCGCTCAGGGTTACGCTCGACTTCAACACGTAGCCGATGGTCGGCGTGTAAGTGTAGTTGGCTTCGCTCAGGATGAGATAGCTCGACGGAATCAAGAGTGCCGGGGGAATCATCGTGGTGACCGTGTCGCCGGCGTTCCGAGCCGAGGTCGCAAGCGTGGCTTGCGTCGCGCCGCTCGCAATCGTGCCGGCCCTGCTCCACTGGACCTTGGCGATGCTGTTGGCGTCGATGTAGATCTGGGAGATCGTGCCCTTCACGAGCGCAGCGTCGTAAGGCATGACGACGGAGATGCTTGCCGTGAACGTATCCTTCATGCCGGCATCGTTGAGCGTGGTCGACTGCGAGGTCAAATCGGACAATGTCCGCGCGATCAACGTGATTTTGCGGTCGATCGCCACGGCGGACGAAAATTCCACGGTGCCGAAGAACATCACCAGCATCAGCGGTACGATGATCGCGAATTCGGTCGCCGCCAGGGCGCGCTTGTCGGCGACGAAGCCGCGCACGGAGCCGCGTGCATTCCTCCAGATGTTCGCAATCGCCCGCATCGGTCCGCCCAGATCCATCTGCATCAGAAGGGTTCGTTCTTGAACGCCACCGTCGCCACCATCAGCCGCTTGTTGCTGCATCCCGCGTTGTAGCCGAGGCCGGTGACGATGAGCGGCCATTGATAGAACAGGCGCACCACGACGACCTGGCCGGAGGTTCCGGCACTGTACTGCATCCCGGAGGGATTGAAGGTGCAGGAATTGCCGAAATTGGTGAGGCTGAGCGTCCCGAACGAGCTGGTGCTGACGACGTCGACGTACAGCTTGCTGCAATCGAACAGCGCCGGAATCTTGCTGCAGACGAAGGTCTTGAACGTCGTCTGATCGCATGCAGCGACCGTGTTGGGCGCGGACTGGCAGGCCGCCACCGAGCCGCCCTGCGCCTGAGCCTGGCCGGTTAGAATCGCGCGCGCGGAGTCCTGCGCGATGGTCTCGAGCACCTGGCTGGAGAAGAACATGAGCGCCGTCTCGAGGATCGCGAACAGCAGCGCGAAGAACATCGGTGCGACCAGCGCAAATTCGACGGCTGCGGAGCCGCGGCGGTTGCCGCGAAACCGGAGCAGCGCTTTCCGGAGCGTGAACCTCGTAGGTGCAGGCGATGGCATCTCGTCAAATTCCCCAGCGGCCGGCGTTCATCTGCCCGTTCAATAGCGGAAACTGATTGTCTAAGTGTTTCAGACGATCCGCTTCCGGCGGACCGCGCCGTTAACACCGCGTTAACCAGCGCCCGCAAGCGGGAGGAAGCACGGCATGCAACGAGGTGCCGCCCTCGAATCGAGTGGCTTGGCGGGATCGAGGCCCGCCCGTGGGCTAGTTTGGCTTGGCAGCCGCGCCGGCACCCGCACCTCCGCTGGCGCTGCTGCTCAGCGTACCGGCCTGGCTCATCGCGTTGTTGAAATAGGTGTCGCTGTCGCCGAGCGTCACGCGGCGCTGGCAAAGCGGCACGCAACTGTAGGACTCCCGCTCGACCCCGCGATAGACGGTGACGAGCCGGTCGCTCGGACCTTCGACCTGGATCTGGCGGTCCACCAGAATCTCGCCGCCGCGGTCGAGCGCGATGAAGTTGGTGGCCCCGTAGCCCTTTCCGGTCACGACGATCATGCCGCCGGGCTGGAGCGTGACGTCGGCGATCAGGGGATTGCCGACCACGATGGTCGCCACCTTGCCGGGCAGCCGCACCAGCTTGGCCTGGTCGACATTGACGGCGATGGTATCGGCGACGGGCTCGGCAAGGCTGGCGGCCGGCGAGGCCAGCACCGCAGCGGCAACCAGAACACAGACGCGCACATGACGGCGCAGCATTTCTTTACGCATACTCTTACCCCCGGGACGTCACAAACCGGCAGAAGCGACGAATACAGCGGAGCCGGTGCCCGACCCGGCTAACCTGCCTTTAATTCGTGAACGTTCCGCAAACTCGCCGCGTATTGTTTGAACGGACGGACATTTGCGGGGCCCGTCCCCTAAAGCGCGATGAGTTTTGGATGAATCGTCATCGCGCTTTAGGTTGTTGTTTACGCATGATCTTTCCGGAAAACTGCTTCGCACTTTTTCGGATTATGCTTTAGTGCCGGAACGGATAGGCGAGCTGGCCCCCGATCTCCTTGGGCATGGCCGCTTCGTCCTTGCCGTAATCCTGTGGCAGCCTGCCCTCCGGCATGCGGAAGGTGCCGAACAGCACGTCCCAGATCGGGAACGTTCCGGCGAAATTGGTGTCGCCGCCCTCTTCGAGCGAGGTGTGGTGCCAGCGATGGAAGACCGGCGTCGCCAGCACGTATTTGAACGGTCCGAAAGTCCAGTTCAGGTTGGCGTGCACGAAGGCCGAGTGGAAGGTGGTGAACGGGCCGACCCAAACCATGACGTTCGGGGAGATGCCTGCCATCAGCAGCACGACGTCGACGCTGATCGTCCCGAGCAAGAGATTGACCGGATGGAAGCGCGCCGCGGAGATCCAGCCGATCTCCTCCGACGAATGATGGATGGCGTGATATTTCCAGAAGCCGCCGTCGTGGAAAAGCCGATGCAGCCAGTACAGCATGAAATCGGACAGCACCAGGAACAGCACGGCCTGCAGCCACAGCGGCAGCTGCGCCAGCGGACCGTGGCCATTGTCGTAAAAGGCGATGAGCTCGTCGGCGTCGTGGATGTTGAAGACGACGCTGGCGCCGACAACCAGCAGCCCAATCCGCATGGTGCGGGCGAACACCGGAACGAAGAACCAGTAGCAGATGTCGGTGACGATCTCCCGCTTGCGCCACCACGGCGCGCCGGGATTGCAGGCCCAGAAATGCTCCAGCACGGTGAAGACCGCCGCGAGCACCAAGGTGACCGGGATCACCTTGACGATGGTCTCGCCGAGCATCAAGGCGACTTGCATGGGCAGGCTCGACATCGTCGCCTCTCTCCGCGAATTCCGCTGTAGCTTAAGGCCTACTCCGCGAAATTTAAGGGAGGGTGAAGCACGCGCCGCGTTGGCGGCGCATCCGGAACCGCAACGAATTTGCAGGTGCCGTCTTAAGGCGAAATTCACTCTGGGCAAAAGCATCGCGCCGGACGTGGGATTACCCGGTCGAATTAACTCTCCCGAAAGAGCTCGGCTCTCATGGTCGTCGCGTCAACGACAGCGCCGAACGAGGCGGTCCCCACCCAGACGGAGTTTTGTTCATGAAGAACTTGATTGCGCGTTTCGCGAAGGATGAATCCGGCGCGACCGCCATCGAATACGGCCTGATCGCCGCCGGCATCGCGCTGGCCATCATCACCGTCGTCAACAATCTCGGCACCACGCTGAACGCCAAGTTCAGCTCGATCAGCACCTCGCTGAAGTAAGCGGGTCCACGAACGACGGCAAAAGCCCCGGACCTCCGGGGCGTTTGTTTTTCTGAAGACGGCGAGTTCCAGTGGCGTTGCACGAGTTCAGAACCGATGCCGCGGTCGCGGCCCACGAGACCGAAGCGGCGCAGGCCGGCTCGCCGGTCTATTGGATCTGCCTTGCGCTGCTGGTTGCGACGGTCGCGCTCGCCGCACGTATTGCCAGCTTCTGGTGAAAGCGCGTTCGTCGGCCGGGGCCCGGGCGCGCCCGTGCCGCCGTTGTCGGTTTGTTTAGCATCGCGCGCTAGCATCGCCCGAAGCAGCTCCCGCGACAAACCCAGGCCTCAAGACGCAGCCCATGATTCTCGACCTTGCGCGCCTTCTGCTCTTCCCGGCCCTGATGGCGTTCGCCGCCGCGAGCGATCTCTTCACGATGACGATCTCGAACCGCGTATCGCTGGCGCTGGTGGCGGGCTTCTTCGCGCTCGCCCTCGCCGGGGGCATGGCACCTTACGAGATGCTGAGTCATGTCGGCGCCGGTGCGCTCGTTCTGGTCGTGGCCTTCACCTGCTTCGCCATGGGCTGGGTGGGCGGCGGCGACGCCAAGGTCGCTGCCTCCGTCGCGCTCTGGTTCGGCTTCCCACATCTGATGAACTTCCTGCTCTACGCCTCGCTCTTCGGCGGCGCGCTGACGCTGCTCCTGCTGCAGTTCCGGCAGTGGCCGCTGCCTTACGGGCTGGCAGGACAGGCCTGGCTCGCACGGCTGCACGCCAAGGAGAGCGGCATTCCCTACGGCATCGCGCTCGCGCTGAGCGCGCTGATGGTCTACCCGGAGACCGAATGGGTGAAGACGATCGACCTCGCTCGCCTCGCGCTGCGCTGAACGCCCCGGGTAAACCCGGCGTTAAGGCGATTTAGATACGCCTCATTAACCATGCTTTGACGAATAGCTGGTCAACTGCCGATCACGGCGGCGGCAGCGTCGCGGCGTATTGTTGGAAAGTTGAAGCGTATGAATAGGGCACGCATTGTCGTCCTGACGGTCGCCATCTGCGCCGGCGGCGTCGCCGCGTACCTGGCGAGCGGCTCCGACAATTCTGCGCCGCCTCCGGTTCCGGTCGCACAGCTGCCGACCGTCGACGTCCTTGTGGCCAAGAACGATATCGGCCTCGGCCAGACCGTGAAGCCCGAAGACGTGCAATGGCAGACCTGGCCGACCGCGACCGCCAGCGCCACCTTCATCCGACGCAACGAGCGCCCCGACGGTGCGACCCAGGTGACCGGCTCGATCGCGCGCGCGCCCTTCATCCAGGGCGAGCCGATCCGCGACCAGAAGCTGGTCAAGGCCGAAGGTTCCGGCTTCATGGCGGCAATCCTGCCCACCGGCATGCGGGCGATCTCGACCGAGATCTCGCCGGAGACCGGCGCGGGCGGCTTCATCCTGCCCAACGACCGCGTCGACGTCCTGCTCACCCGCCGGCTCAAGAACCCGGATCAGAGCAGCGGCGCTCCCGACATCGTCACCTCCGAGATCATCCTGGCCAATATCCGGGTCCTGGCCATCGACCAGGCACCCAAGGAGAAGGACGGGCAGAACGCGGTGATCGGCAAGACCGTCACCCTCGAGCTCAATCCCGCGCAGACCGCAACGCTCTCCGCGGCGCGTCAGAGCGGCACGCTGTCGCTGGCGCTGCGCAGCATCGTCGACGTCAAGATGAGCGAGATCACGCTCGATGACTCCGCG
Organism: Bradyrhizobium sp. NBAIM01; assembly: GCF_020194115.1. NCBI lineage: Bacteria > Pseudomonadati > Pseudomonadota > Alphaproteobacteria > Hyphomicrobiales > Nitrobacteraceae > Bradyrhizobium > Bradyrhizobium sp. NBAIM01. The sequence goes on from NZ_JADYVU010000002.1 coordinate 260,971, forward strand.
CAGAAGCGCGACGGTGTCTCGATCATTCGCTACGGCATTCCAAGTCAGGCGGCTAAGGCACGATGAAGACAGTCGACATCAAATACAGGGCAGATTCGGCGACGATGCGGACCTCACTGGTCCGCGCCCTGTCGTTTTCGGCCGCCCTCGCGCTGGCGCTCAGCCCGACGATCGCCCCGGCGGTCGCCGCCGATTACCGCCCTCTGCCGCAGGCCGCGGCGGACGGCCAGATCAACGCGCGTTTCCTCTCGCTCGGCATCGGCAAGTCGGTCGTGATCGACCTGCCGCGCGACATCAAGGACGTGCTGGTCGCCGATCCCAAGATCGCCAATGCGGTGGTCCGCTCCGCACAGCGCGCCTATATCATCGGCGCCGCGGTCGGCCAGACCAATATCGTGTTCTTCGATTCCGCCGGGCAGCAGATTGCGGCCTACGACATCGCGGTGAAGCGCGACCTCAACGGCGTGCGGGCCGCACTGAAGCAGGTTCTGCCCAACTCAGACATCCAGATCGACGGCCTGGGCGACGGTATCGTCCTGTCCGGCACGGCCGCCAACCCTATGGAGGCGCAACAGGCCAACGAGCTCGCTGCGCGCCTGGCCGGCGGCGTCGACAAGGTGGTGAACTCGATCGTGGTGCGCGGCCGCGACCAAGTCATGCTCAAGGTGACCGTTGCCGAAGTCGCGCGTACGATCGTCAAGCAGCTCGGTATCGACCTCACCGCCAACCTCAACTACGGCACATCGGTGGTGAGCTTCAGCAACTCCAACCCGTTCACGGCCCTCGGCCGTAATCTGGTGGATGGCAACAATCTCACTGCGAGTTTCGGCGCGACGCCTTCGGTGCAGGCGACCCTGCGTGCGATGGAGAGCGCGGGCGTGATCAGGACGCTTGCCGAGCCGAACCTGACCGCGATCTCCGGGGAGTCCGCCACCTTTCTCGCCGGCGGCGAATTTCCGGTGCCGGCAGGTTATTCGTGCGATCCCGTCACGCGCGTCTGTACCACTCAGATCAGCTTCAAGAAGTTCGGCATCTCACTCAACTTTACGCCTGTGGTCCTGAGCGAAGGCAAGATCAGCTTGCGGGTGATGACCGAGGTCTCCGAACTGTCCAATGAGAATGCGATCACGCTGTCGCAGGCGGTGACCTCGAACACGGTCAACTCGCTGACGGTACCCTCAATCAAGACACGCCGCGCAGAGACTTCGCTGGAAATTCCGTCCGGCGGCGCGATGGCGATGGCCGGCCTTATCCAGCAGCAGACCAAGCAAGCTGTCAACGGAATGCCGGGGCTGATGCAGCTCCCGATCCTCGGCACGCTGTTCCGCAGCCGCGACTTCGTCAACAATGCAACCGAGTTGGTCGTGATCGTGACGCCCTATGTGGTCCGCGCGGTGGCGCCGAAAGACCTGTCGCGGCCGGATGACGGCTTCGCCCCGCCTGCGGATCCGCAGGCGCAGCTGATCGGCAATATCAACCGGATCTACGGCGTGCCGGGCCGGACCGAAGCGGCCAAGAACTACCGCGGCACCTACGGCTTCATTACCGACTGAGGCGGAACGGGGATTTCACGATGATCACGAGACCACCCCAGCTTCGCAAGCGCGCCATCAGCCTCGGTGGCGCGCTCATCGGCCTCGCGCTCGCGGTCGGGGGCTGCCAGCACGACGAAGTCCTCACGGCATCCATTCCCGACGACTACAAGCAGCGCCATCCGATCGCGGTCGAGGAGCAGAATCGCTCGATCGTCGTCTTCGTGGGTCATGCCCGCGGCGGATTAACCGCGGCCCAACGCGCTGACGTGATGGGCGTGGCATCGGCGTGGTTGCAAGAAGGCACCGGCGCGATTCGCATCGACGTGCCCTCCAATACGCCCAATGCTCGCCCGGTCGCCGATACGATGCGTGAGATCCAGGCGATGCTGGCGGCGGCAGGCGTTCCGCCGCGCGGCGTCAGCCTTCACCCCTACCAGCCGCAAGACAAGCGCTTCCTCCCCCCGATCCGGCTCACCTATTCCAGGATTGCCGCAGTCGCCGGTCCCTGCGGCCTGTGGCCGGAAGACATCGGACCCTCGATGAAGAACAAGCGCTGGTTCGAGAACAAGGACTATTACAACTACGGCTGCGCTTATCAGCGCAACCTCGCGGCCATGGTCGACAATCCGTCGGATCTTGAGCAGCCGCGGCCCGAAACTCCGTCATACACGCCGCGGCGCATCACCGGGTTCGAGAAGTATCGCAAGGGAACGACGACGGCGACCACCTATCCCGAGGCCGACAGGGCCAAACTCAGCGACACCGGCAAATGATCAGTTACGCGCGCCAGACACACGAAGAGCAGCCGGCAGCAGCTCCTCCGCCGGTCGAGGAGCATATTGCGCCTGCGCCGCGCGTCTCAGTTCAGGCCTTCTGCGAAACCGTGGAGACGGCCGCCGCGGTGCAGTCGGCCGGCGAGGATCGCCGTCTCGGCAAGGCTCACCTGAAGATCCAGATGGGCGGCATGGCGGCCGCGATCGAAGCCTACCGCTCGGCTCCCACGCCGAACGTGATCGTGCTCGAGAGCGACGGTCGCAACGACCTGCTGGGCGGACTCGACCAGCTCGCCACCGTCTGCGATGCCGGCACCCGCGTGGTGGTGATCGGCCGCATCAACGACGTCACGCTCTATCGCGAGCTGGTGCGCCGCGGCGTCAGCGATTACGTGCTCGCGCCGGTCGGCGCGATCGACGTCGTACGCTCGATCTGCAACCTGTTCTCGGCCCCCGAAGCCAAGGCAGTCGGCCGCATCATCGCCGTGGTCGGAGCCAAGGGTGGCGTCGGGGCTTCGACCATCTCGCACAACGTCGCGTGGGCGATCGCGCGAGACCTCGCGATGGACGCCGTCGTCGCCGATCTCGACCTCGCCTTCGGCACCGCCGGGCTCGACTACAACCAGGATCCGCCGCAGGGTATCGCCGACGCCGTGTTCTCGCCTGACCGCGTCGACACCGCGTTCATCGACCGCCTGCTGTCGAAATGCACCGACCATCTCAGCCTGCTGGCGGCGCCTGCGACGCTCGACCGGGTCTATGATTTCGGCACTGACGCGTTCGATGCCGTATTCGACACGCTGCGCTCTACCATGCCCTGCATCGTGCTCGACGTTCCGCATCAATGGTCGGGCTGGACCAAGCGGGCCTTGATCGGGGCGGACGACATCCTGATCGTGGCCGCGCCCGACCTCGCCAATCTGCGCAATACCAAGAACCTGTTCGATCTGTTGAAGGCCGCGCGCCCCAACGACCGGCCGCCGCTCTACTGCCTGAACCAGGTCGGCGTGCCGAAACGGCCCGAGATCGCCGCCGCGGAGTTCGCCAAGGCAATCGAGAGCCAGCCGGTCGTCTCGATCCCGTTCGAACCGCAGATCTTCGGCTCGGCGGCCAACAACGGCCAGATGATCGCGGAGATCTCCGCCAACCACAAGTCGATCGAGATGTTCCTGCAGATCGCCCAGCGCCTGACCGGCCGCAGCGAGACCAAGAAGCAAAAGTCGTCCCTGCTTTCACCTCTGATTGAGAAGTTGCGGGGAAGATAAGCCGCCGCATGGAGTTGTTAAGTGTTCGGTAAGCGTAGCGGAACAGACACCGACCTTCGGGCACCCAAGCCCGGCGCCGTGTCGCTCGAGCCTGCCCCGGCTCAGGCGCCGACGGTTTCGCGCGCTCCGCCTCCGCCGGCCGTCGCCTCGCCGCCGCTTGCGCCCGCCAAGGCTCCGCCGCCTCCGGCCATGGAGAGCCGGCGTTCGGACAATTATTACGAGGTCAAGGCGACCATCTTCGGCGCGCTGATCGAGGCCATCGACCTCGCCCAGCTCGCCAAGCTCGATTCGGAGTCCGCGCGCGAGGAAATCCGCGACATCGTCAACGAGATCATCGCGATCAAGAACATCGTGATGTCGATCGCCGAGCAGGAGGAGCTGCTCGACGACATCTGCAACGACGTCCTCGGTTACGGCCCGCTCGAGCCGCTATTGTCGCGCGACGACATCGCCGACATCATGGTCAATGGCGCCAACACCGTCTACATTGAGGTCGGCGGCAAGATCCAGCGTACCGGCATCCGCTTCCGCGACAACCAGCAGCTTCTCAATATCTGCCAGCGCATCGTCAGCCAGGTCGGCCGGCGCGTCGACGAATCCTCGCCGATCTGCGACGCGCGCCTCGCCGACGGCTCCCGTGTCAACGCCATCGTGCCGCCGCTGTCGATCGACGGCCCCGCGCTCACCATCCGCAAATTCAAGAAAGACAAGCTGACGCTGGATCAGCTCGTCAAGTTCGGCGCGATCACGCCGGAAGGCGCCGAGATCCTTCAGATCATCGGCCGCGTCCGCTGCAACGTGCTGATTTCCGGCGGTACCGGCTCGGGCAAGACGACCCTGCTCAACTGCCTCACCAACTACATCGAGCACGACGAGCGCGTCATCACTTGCGAGGACGCCGCCGAGCTCCAGCTGCAGCAGCCTCACGTGGTGCGGCTGGAAACCCGTCCGCCCAACATCGAGGGCGAGGGCCAGGTCACGATGCGCGAATTGGTGCGCAACTGCCTGCGTATGCGTCCCGAACGCATCATCGTCGGCGAGGTCCGCGGACCCGAAGCCTTCGACCTGCTGCAGGCCATGAACACCGGCCATGACGGCTCGATGGGCACGCTGCACGCCAACAACCCGCGCGAGGCGCTGTCGCGCTGCGAATCCATGATCACGATGGGCGGCTTTTCCCTTCCGTCGCGAACAATTCGCGAGATGATCTGCGCCTCGATCGACGTCATCATCCAGGCCGCGCGCCTGCGCGACGGCTCCCGCCGCATCACCCACATCACCGAGGTGATGGGCATGGAAGGCGACACCATCATCACCCAGGACATCTTCCTCTACGACATGGTCGGCGAGGACGCCAACGGCAAGATCATCGGCCGGCACCGCTCAACCGGCATCGGCCGTCCGAAGTTCTGGGACCGCGCCCGCTATTACGGCGAGGAGAAGCGCCTCGCCGCGGCGCTCGACGCGGCGGAAGTCGCGCCGAAGACGTGAGCAGATTGGCAGCGCCATGAACATGCAGGTCCTCGCCCTCGCCTTCCTCGCCACCGCAGCAGTGGGTGGCATCGCCTGGGTATTCCTCTATCCGGTGCTGTCTGGGGAGCGAAAGGCGGAAAGCCGCCGTGCCTCGGTCGCGCGCGCCGAAGCGCCCACGGCCCGGCAGGCCGAGAAAACCCAGCGCTCTCGCCGCGAGCAGGTCGAGTCCACGCTGAAGGACCTCGAGGCGCGGCGCGCCCAGGAGAAGAGCGCTCCGCTCAGCGTCCGCCTGTCGCAGGCCGGGCTCGACTGGACGCCGCAGAAGTTCTGGACCGTGTCCGCCGTGGTGGCCGGCGTTTTTTTCGCGGCCGCTATGTTCGCGGGCGGGGGCCTGATCGGCGCCGCCGGTCTTGCCTTTGCCGGCGGCTTCGGCCTGCCGCGCTGGGCACTCGGCTTCCTCAAGAAGCGTCGCGAAACCAAGTTCCTGGCTGCACTGCCCGACGCGGTCGACGTGATCGTCCGCGGCATCAAGGCAGGCCTGCCCTTGTTCGAATCGATCAAGGTCGTAGCCGCCGATTCGCCCGAGCCGCTGCGCAGCGAGTTTCTGGCCATCATCGAGACGCAGGCGATCGGCATGCCGCTGGGCGAGGCCTGCGCGCGGCTTTACGAGCGCATGCCACTGCCGGAAGCCAATTTCTTCGGGATCGTGGTGTCGATCCAGCAGAAATCGGGCGGCAACCTCTCCGAAGCGCTCGGTAACCTCTCCAAGGTGCTGCGCGACCGCAAGAAGATGAAGGAAAAGATCCAGGCGATGTCGATGGAAGCCAAGGCCTCGGCCGGCATCATCGGCTCGCTGCCGCCGATCGTGATGTTCCTGGTCTATCTCACGACGCCGCAATACATCTCGGTGCTTTGGACTCATCCCACCGGCCAGCTGATGCTGGTCGGCTGCGTCGTCTGGATGTCGATCGGCATCCTGGTGATGAAGAAGATGATCAACTTCGATTTCTGACGGTGTCGCATGGTCGAATTCCTCGTCTCGAAACTGCACGACGTCCGTTTCATGACCATGCTGCTCGCGGCGATCGCCGCGAGCGCCACCGTCTATACGCTGGTGATGCCGTTGTTCGCCGGCGAGGGCCTCTCCAAGCGCATGAAGGCGGTGGCGAGCGAGCGTGAACGCATCCGGCAGCGCGAGCGTGAGCGTCTCAACAAGAGCGAGAAGGTTTCACTGCGCCAGACGCCGAAGCAACTCGTCTCCAAGGTGGTCGAGGACTTCAACCTGACCAAGTGGCTCGCGCAGGAGGCTGCGCGGGACAAGCTCATCATGGCGGGTTACCGCGGCCAGGCGCCCTACATCACCTTCCTGTTTGCCCGCATGGTCGCCCCGATCGTGTTCTTGATCGGCTCGGCCCTCTACGTGTTCGTGATCGGAAACATGCAACAGGCGATGCCGATCAAGATCGGCATCTGTATCGGCGCCGCCTATCTCGGCCTCCAGGCGCCGATGCTGTTCCTCAGGAATGCGATCTCCAAGCGCCAGCTCTCGATCAAGCGTGCGTTTCCCGACGCGCTCGATTTGCTCCTGATCTGCATCGAATCGGGCATGTCGGTCGAGATGGCATTCCGGAAAGTTGCGACCGAAATCGTGGGCCAGTCGATCGCGCTGTCGGAGGAGTTCACCCTGACCACGGCCGAGCTGTCCTACCTGCAGGATCGCAAGGTCGCCTATGAGAACCTGGCACGGCGCACCGGGCTCGAGGGCGTCAAGTCGGTGTGTCTGGCGCTGCAACAGGCGGAACGATACGGCACTCCGCTCGGCCATTCCCTGCGCGTCATGGCGCAGGAAAATCGCGACATGCGCATGAACGAGGCCGAGAAGAAGGCGGCCGCGCTGCCGCCGAAGCTCACGGTGCCGATGATCCTGTTTTTCCTGCCTGTGCTGTTCGTGGTCATTCTCGGACCCACCGCCATCAAGGTCACCGAGATGCAATGAGCCGGGCTGGACCGTACGGTCCGCCACCAAGGCCAGGAAGTCAGATGATCAGCCGGGCTGGCTCAGCGAAGCGACCGGCGTCCGCTTCGGCGCGCCGCGCGGGGCCTCGCTACGGCTCAGCATCTCCTTGAGATAGGCGACATTGGCCGCAGCTTGGTCCGGCGGCAGGTCCGCCTTGACGATGGTCTCCGCCTCCGCGAAGCGGCCCTGCAGGCCGACGACCAGGCCGAGATTCTGCCGGACCCGGGCGCTGGCACGCGGCGAGGCATGCGCCTGCCGCAGCGCCTCTTCCGCCTTCGGCAGCTCTTTCGACAGCATGTAGGACAGGCCGAGGTTGGAGAGCACGCCGGGATCACCCGGTGCGATCTTGAGCGCGCTCGCGTAATAGGATCGCGCCTCCTCATGACGGCCCATCTGGTCGAGCGCGGTGCCCTGCACCGAGAGCAGGCGCCAGTCCGGATTGTCGGGCGAATGCGCCTTCGACAGCACGTCGAAGGCCTGCTGGAAATTGCCGTTGTCGGCGAGCGCGCGGCCGTACTGGGCAAGCAGCGCCTTGTTGCCGGGGTTGGCGATGGTCGCCTGCTCGAGCACGGCGGCGGCCTGGGCGCGCTGGCCGTTGGCGCGCAAGGCCTGTCCATAGGCGAGCGCGGCGTCGGCATCTTTGGGATTGGCGCGGTAGCGCTCGCCATAGGCTTCGACCGCACGCGCCGGATCGGTGGGCGCGCGATCGGCGGAGGCCGCGTCCGCCCGGGGGCCGACCGAGCCCGTCACCTCCGAGAGCTTCGACATCGCCGTGCAGCCGCCGAGGCTCATCGCCACCGTCGCGACCAGCGACGTCGAAGCAAGTAGCCGGGTAAGCCTGATCCGTTGACGCATGACGCTTTGACTCTCGAGCTGCTCGATCGAGCCGAACGTGTCAGCAGTAGAATGTTAACCCTAACGGCCGGTTAACAGCGCTCAGACGCGCTTCTCTCACGCCGGCGATGGTTGCGGCGGCGCTTTGCCGCCGAGGCCGAGATCGGGGCCGAGCGCCTGCACCTGCTGATCCAGCTCCAGCAGCAGTTGCAGCCTCTGCCGCCCCCGCCGCTGAACGTCGACACCTTCAGAAGGCAGCCGCGGCACCTGACGCAGGAAGTCGTTACAATTGATCAGGCCTCTCCCGTAGAGCTCATCGAGCTGAGCGCGATCGATGCCGAGCACGTCAGCGGATTGCTCGATCAATCGGCCGAGCAACGTCTTCACCGCGGCGAGCGCGTCGCTGTCGAATCCCGGCCGGGATCTCGCGGCCTTACGCTCGAGCTCCGCCCAGGCATGGGCCGAGACCATGTAGGTGTAGAGCGCTATCGCCCAGTTCGGCTCCGCCCCATCGTAAAAGCTGCCACGCATGAACAGCCGGCGGACGATCGCCGCGACCTGGTCGCGTTTCAGTGTGCGGGACGAGGCCGCCTCGATCGCCGACTGGACGGCCGGATCGCGGGAAAAGTCCCGCCCCGCCGGCAGCCTGATGACGCCGCCCGGCAGGTTGGAATCGAGCGGCCTGAAGGCCGCATCGTTGCGGAGCCTCGTATAGCGGGTGATCGCGAAGCGGTGCTCGTTGCGGCCGGCATGGGACGCGGGGCCGAAATGGACGAGGTTGAAACCGGCATCGTCGCCGGCTTGCCCGGTCGAGGACGGACAGGAGAGCACGTAGATCGTGCGCCAGAACGCCTCACCGCTCTCGCTCGACGTCGCACGCGGATCGGGGATGGAATAGCGGGTCAGCCCCTCGACATGGCGATGACCGTGCAGAACCAGATCGACGTTGAGCGAGGTGGCGGCCTCGAGGAAGGTCGCGGGTGCGGCGAGATACATCAGCGGCTCGTCCGGCATGCCTAGAAAGCGCTTTCCTTCGCCGGTGGCCTGCGGCAGTGGGTGATGGTGCAGGGCCAGCACACGAACCAGATTTTCCGCCGGCTCGGCGTAGTCGGCGCACCCGGCCGAACCGATGCTTCCCGCGACCTCGGCGCTCAGCCGGGCGGAATCGGCGACCATCGCCTTGTAAGCGCTCTCGTCGATCTTGCCGCTCGCGAGCGCCTTCAAGTTGGCGCGATTGGAATCGAGCAGCACCAGGTCGAGGCCTGCCTGACGGTAATAGACATTCTTCGCCGTCCGCGGCAGGTGCAGGTAATCGTAGGCGTCGTGACGGCCCGCACGCTGGCTCGGCCGCTTGACGTCGTGATTGCCTGCCACGGCTTGGATGTCGGTGAATAGCCCCGTCTGCCGGAAGCATGCGACGACGGCGAGCGCCTCGTCGAGCGCGCGCGGCGTTGGGTCGTCCACCAGATCGCCCGTGATCAGCAGGATGCGATCGGGAACATTCGCGGCAGCCGCCATCTTCTCGCAAATCGCGGCCCTGAGCGTCTCGATGGCCGGAAGCAGCCGGCCCGACCCGTCCAGATGCAGGTCGGAAATCTGCGCAACAACGAACGATCTATCCATTTTGCGCCGCTCATCTGCATATGCTGCGCCGCCCAAACAATGAGAAAAATGCTTCGACGAGCAGATTCAGCCGTATCGACCCAACCTGGGCAAGCACCATACCGCCGCGTGTCTGCGTTCGGGCTCATGCAGAACAAGCGACACAATCTAAAATGCTCGTCGATAATGCCACAACCTAAGCGCTAGTAAAGCCCTGCGGCCGTGGCGTTGCGAACGGCAGCTCTCGGCGTGAGATACGAGATTTGTCCGCGGACGGTTTCGTCGCGCCCGGTCGATACTCGATGGCAAGCCGCTCGCGGATCTCGTCGAGCGCATCGAACCGCATGCCCACCTTGCGGCGAGTAGCGGCTCGCTGAACGGTGACGGCAAAGCCGATTGCAGCGGCGGCCAAACTCTGCGAAGTCTCGTCCGTTCGCATGACTCGCCTGAACTGACGATCCGGACCCGCCAATGCCTTCTGTCTTCGAGACGTCATCCACCGCCACCCCGATCACCTTCGTCACCAAATCGAGCTGGGATCAGGTCGCCGAAACGCTGCCGCCGGCGCAACGCCAGTTCGCGCGTGCCAGCGCCTTCGCCGCCAAGCCGGGCAGCTATCTGGCGCTGCCCGCGACCGACGGCACCATTGCGCAGGTGCTGTTCGGGCTCGAGGAAGAGGATGCAAGATCGCGCGACCTGTTTCGGCCCGGCGCCCTGCCCGGCCTCTTGCCGCCCGGCACCTATCGGTTTGCCAATGCACCGCACGATGCGCGGCTGGCCGCGCTCGCCTTCGCACTGGGTTGCTACCGCTTTGCCCGCTACCGCAAGGCAGATCGCCCCGAGATCCGGCTGGTGCCGCCTGACAGTGTCGACGCGGCCGAGATCGAGCGGATTGCCGATGCGGCAATGCTCGCGCGCGACCTCATCAACACGCCGTCCAACGACATGGGCCCGGATGAGCTCGCCGCGGCCGCGCAAGCGCTCGCCACCGAGTTCGGCGCGAGCTTTTCCTGCACCGTCGGCGAAGAGCTGGCGAAGAACTTTCCGCTGATCCACGCCGTCGGCATGGCCTCCAGCCGCGCGCCGCGGCTGATCGACATCGTCTGGGGCGATCCTGATCATCCCAAGGTGACGCTGGTCGGCAAGGGCGTCTGTTTCGACACCGGCGGGCTCGACCTGAAGCCGTCGAGCGGCATGCTGATCATGAAGAAGGACATGGGCGGCGCAGCCAACGTGCTGGCGCTGGCGCGCATGGTGATGGATGCGAAGCTGAAGCTGCGGCTGCGCGTGCTGATTCCGGCGGTGGAGAACGCCATCGCCGGCAATGCCTTCCGTCCGCTCGATATCTTCACCTCGCGCAAAGGGATCACCGTCGAGATCGGCAACACCGACGCCGAAGGCCGCCTCGTGCTCGCCGACGCGCTGGCGCTGGCCGATGAGGAGAAGCCCGATCTGCTGATCGACCTGGGCACGCTGACCGGCGCCGCCCGCGTCGCACTGGGGCCGGATCTGCCGCCGTTCTACACCCATGATGAGACGCTAGCTGCCGACCTCGCGCGCTGCGCGATGAGGGAGAACGATCCGTTGTGGCGCATGCCGCTGTGGCCGCCCTACGATGCCTGGCTGGACTCCAAGGCCGCCACCATCACCAATGCACCCTCGGGCGGTTTCGCCGGCTCGATCACCTGCGCGCTGTTCCTGCAACGCTTCGTCGAGCACGCCAAGAGCTGGCTCCATGTCGACATCTATGGCTGGACGCCGTCGGCGAAGCCGGCGCGGCCCGAGGGCGGCGAATGCCAGGCCGCACGCGCCATCTACGCACTGCTGAGCGAGCGCTATGCCTGATCCAGGACACGACCCGAGGCTGACGCCGGCGCGGGGCGACCTTGCCGCCAAATATCTCGAAGGCAAGGTCGAGGCGCAGCGCTTCGTCGAGGGTGACGAGTTCGAGGTCGTTGAGCCGATCGCGCCCATGCGCGAGCAGCCGTCCTCGAACGCGACGTTGATGACCGAAGCGCTGCGCGGCGAACGCGTCACCATCTACGACCGCAACGGCGAGGGTTGGGCCTGGGGCCAGCTCAGTAGCGATGGCTATGTCGGCTGGCTCCCGGATGCGGCGCTCGCAAAACCGTCGGCTGCCGCAACGCACTTGGTCGGCGCACTGCGGACGTTTGCGTTCCCCGGCCCCTCGATCAAGCTGCCGCCGGCCGACACGCTCGTGATGGGATCGAAGCTTGCCGTGGCGCGCGAGGACGGCAGCTTCGCCGTGACGCACGACGGCAGATATCTGCCGAGAACGCACCTCATCCCGCTCGATCATCGCGAGCCGGATTTCGTCGCGGTGGCCGAGCGCTTCGTCTGCACGCCCTATCTCTGGGGCGGCAAGAGCAGCTTTGGCATCGATTGCTCCGGCCTCGTCCAGGTCTCGCTGACATCAGCCGGGATCGGCTGCCCGCGCGACAGCGACATGCAGCTCGCCGGTCTCGGCCGCACGCTGGAGCCGCACGAGCGGAGCAGCTCGCAGCGCGGCGATCTGATCTTCTGGAAAGGTCATGTCGCCATCGTGCGCGACGCCACCACCATGGTTCACGCCAATGCGCATCACATGGCAACGGTGATCGAGCCGATCGAGCCGGCGATCGCGCGGATCAAGGCGGCTGGCAGCGAGGTCGTCGCGATCAAGCGGCTCTGACGGAGCGCTACGTCGCCACCGCCCCGTTCCCGGCCGTCTCCAGCCGGAACGCGGCCGCGAACAGCGCTCGGGTATAATCCGTCTTCGGATTCCTGAACAATTCGGCCGCCTGCCCCTCCTCGACCACCTTGCCGCCGCGCATCACGATGAGGTGGCTGGCGAGCGAGGCGACGACACGCAAATCGTGCGAAATGAACATGTAGGTGAGCTCGCGCTTGCGCTGGAGCTCGCGCAACAGATCGACCATCTGCGCCTGGAACAGCATGTCGAGCGCGCTGGTCGGCTCGTCCAGCACGACGAAATCAGGCTCCAGCACGATCGCGCGCGCGATCGAGATGCGCTGACGCTGGCCGCCGGAGAATTCGTGCGGATAGCGGAAGCGCGTCTCCGGATTGAGTCCGACATCCTCGAGTGCCTTGACCACGCGCGCCTCGCGTTCCTCGCGCGAGAGCGCCGGCTGATGCACGGACAGGCCCTCGGCGATGATGTCGGCGACCGACATGCGCGGTGAGAGCGAGCCGAACGGATCCTGAAACACGATCTGCATGTCGCGCCGGAAGGGACGCATCTCCTTGAAGCGCAGGCCCTGGATGTCGTTCCCTAAGAACACGATGCGTCCGTTCGAGGAGATCAGCCGCAGCAGCGCCAGCCCCAGCGTGGTCTTGCCCGAGCCGGATTCGCCGACCACGCCGAGCGTCTCGCCCTTGCGTACGGCGACACTGACCCCATCGACCGCCTTGATGTGACCGACCGTTTTGCGCATCAGGCCGCGCTTGATCGGGAACCAGACTTTTAGGTCATTGGCCGACATCACCACCGGCGCATTCGGCTGCGGCGGCGCCGGATCGGGCTTGGGCTCCGCCGCGAGCAGGTCGCGTGTATAGGGATGTTTCGGGGTCTTGAAGACCTGCTCGACCGGACCCTGCTCGACGATCACGCCGCCCTTCATGACACAGACGATGTCGGCGATCCGGCGCACGATGCCGAGATCGTGGGTGATGAACAGCAGGCTCATGCCGAGCCGCGCGCGGATCTCGGCGAGCAGCGCCAGGATCTGCGCCTGCACCGTGACGTCGAGCGCCGTGGTCGGCTCGTCCGCGATCAGAAGATCCGGCTCGTTGGCGAGCGCCATCGCGATCATCACGCGCTGGCGCTGGCCGCCGGAGAGCTGGTGCGGATAGCTGTTCAGCCGCGTCTCTGGATCGGGAATGCCGACCTGGGTCAAGAGCTCCAGCGTCCGCTTGCGGGCCTGCGCATTGCTGGTCGGATTGTGCAGCTGGATGATCTCGCCGATCTGCGCCTCGATCGTGTGCAGCGGATTGAGCGAGGTCATCGGCTCCTGGAAGATGATGGAGATGTCGCTGCCCCTGATCTCCCGCATCTGCTGCTCGGACTGGTCGATCAACTCCTGGCCCTTGAAGCGGATGCTGCCGGACGGATGGGAGGCATTCGGATACGGCAGCAGCTTCAGGACCGAGAGCGCGCTGACCGATTTGCCGGAGCCGGATTCGCCGACCAGCGCCACGCATTCGCCGCGCTTGATCTGGAACGAGACCTTGTCGACCGCAAGCGTGGTGGCGCCGCCCTGGTGAAAGGCCACCGAGAGGTCGCGAACGGCGAGCAGGGGCTGGTTGATCGCATCCATGGCCTTACCTGAACGTCTTGCGCGGGTCGAAGGCGTCGCGCACGGCTTCACCGATGAAGATCAACAGCGAGAGCATGATCGCGACCGAGAAGAAGCCGGAGAAGCCGAGCCACGGTGCCTGCACATTGGCCTTGGCCTGCGAGAGCAATTCGCCGAGCGAGGGCGATCCCGGTGGCAGGCCGAAGCCGAGGAAATCGAGCGCCGTCAGCGTCATCACCGAGCTCGAAACGATGAACGGCAGGAACGTCATGGTCGCGACCATCGCGTTAGGCAGCAGGTGGCGGAACATGATCAGAGGATTGGAGACGCCGAGCGCACGTGCCGCCTGGACGTATTCGAAATTGCGCCCGCGCAGGAATTCGGCCCGCACGAGGCCAACCAGCGAGACCCAGGAGAACAGCAGCAAGATGCCGAGTAGCACGAAGAAACCGGGCACCAGCACCGAGGACAGGATCAGGAGAAGATACAGCGATGGAATCGCGGTCCAGATCTCGATGAAACGCTGGAAGATCAGATCGACCCAACCGCCGAAATAGCCCTGCACCGCACCCGCCGCGATGCCGATGACCGACGAAACGATGGTGAGGCAAAGGCCGAACAGCACCGAGATGCGGAAGCCGTAGATCAGCCGCGCCACCACGTCGCGGCCCTGATCGTCGGTGCCGAGCCAATTGTATTCGAGATCGCGGCAGCTCTTCAGTCCCTTCTTCTCCACCACCGGCTTGCACTGCTTCTCCGTCAGCATCCAGGTCGGCGGCGACGGCGCCGGCGTCGGCAGATCGAGATTGTGGGTATCGTAGGAGTAACGGATCAGCGGCCAGACGATGCTGCCGCCCTTCTCCTTGATCAGCTTCTGCAAGTAGGGGTCGCGGTAATCGGCCGCCGTCTCGAAATCGCCGCCGAACGTCGTCTCCGAATAGGTGACGAAAGCCGGCCAATAGAGACGGCCATCGAACTTGATCAGGAAGGGCCGATCGTTCGCGATCAGCTCGGCGAACAGCGAGATCACGAACAGGCCGATGAAGATCCAGAAGGACCAGTAGCCGCGGTGGTTCGCCTTGAAGTTCTGCCACCGCCGCCGGTTAAGCGGCGATGGAGCGAACGGCTTGCGCGTGATCGGAACGGCATCGCCGAGCGGCGACTTCGCTGTGGTCTCAATCGGCGTCGGCGCGGTGATCGTCATCAGACCTCCCGCGCTTCGAAATCGATCCGGGGGTCGATCCACATATAGGTCAGGTCGGAGATCAGGTTGATCACGAGGCCGACCAGCGAGAAGATGTAGAGCGTGCCGAACACCACGGGATAATCGCGATTGAGCACGCTCTCGAAGCTGAGCAGTCCGAGCCCGTCCAGCGAGAAGATGGTCTCGATCAGCAGCGAGCCGGAAAAGAAGGCGTGGATAAAAGTGCCGGGGAAGCCGGCGATCACGATCAGCATCGCGTTGCGGAAGACGTGGCCATAGAGCACCCGGTTCTCGCTGCAGCCCTTGGCGCGGGCGGTCATGACGTATTGCTTGCGGATCTCATCCAGGAACGAATTCTTGGTCAGGAACGTCATGGTGGTGAAGGCACCTAGCCCCATGGCGATAAGTGGCAACGTCAGATGCCAGAAATAATCGATGATCTTCCAATACCAGGGAAACTGCGACCAGCCGTCCGAGGTCAGTCCGCGCAGCGGGAACCAGTTGAAGAAGGAGCCGCCGGCAAACAGGATGATGAGGAGAATGGCGAACAGAAAACCGGGGATGGCATAGCCGAGCACGAGCACCGTCGAGGTCCAGGTGTCGAACCGCGCCCCGTCGTTCACGGCCTTGCGAATGCCGAGCGGGATCGAGATCAGGTAGGTCAGAAGTGTTAGCCAGAGGCCAAGCGAGATCGAGACCGGCAGCTTTTCCTTGATGAGCTGCAGCACGCTGACGTCGCGAAAATAGCTCTTGCCGAAATCGAAGCGGGCGAAGTTCCACACCATCAGCAGGAAGCGTTCCGGCGCCGGCTTGTCGAAGCCGAACTGCACTTCCAGCTTCTTGATGAAATCGGGGTCGAGGCCCTGCGCGCCGCGATATTTCGAGTTGACGGAATCGCCGCCCGCACCGACCTGCCCCGGCGCGCGCTGCGCAAAATCGCTGCCGCCCGATATGCGCGAGGTGCCGCCGGTGTCGGCGCCCGAGAGCTGCGCGATCACGCGTTCAACCGGGCCGCCGGGCGCGAATTGCACCACGACGAAGGACACGAAGAGGATCCCAAGCAGGGTCGGAATCATTAGCAGGAGGCGGCGGGCGATATAGGCGCTCATGGCTATTTTGCCTGCTCGAGCTTGGCCGCCTTGGCGGGCTCATACCACCAGATGTCGGGCGCGCCGACGCCGTTGGCATAGCGCGGCAGCTTCGGCGGATGTCCGAACTGATCCCAATAAGCCAGCCGGTGCGTCTTGTTGTACCATTGCGGCACCCAATACCGGCCGGCGCGGAACAGGCGATCGAAGGCGCGGCAGGCGACGGTCAGGTCTTCGCGGCTGTCGGCCGCCATGATCTTCTCGATCATGGCGTCGATCGCCGGACTGGCGACGCCAGCCAGATTGTACGAGCCCTTGGTGTTTGCGACCTGCGAGGAGAAGAACGCGCGCATGGCATCGCCTGGCGTCGCCGACATGCTGAAGCGCTGGATGGTCATGTCGAAATCGAAATCTTCCTGCCGGGCTTTGTGCTGTACGGCATCGACGAGGCGCACGCTCGCTTCGATGCCGAGCGTCGCGAGATTCTTGATGTAAGGCGCGTGGTGCGGCTGGAACGAGGGCTCATCCAGCAGGAACTCGATCTTGAACAATTCGCCGTTCGGCAGCACCCGCTTGCCGTCCCTGATGGGCACGCCGGCCTCGGTCAGCAATTGCTGCGCCTTGCGGAGCAGGCTGCGGTCCTGTCCGGAGCCGTCGGAGGCCGGCGGCGTAAACGGCGCCGCGAACACCTCGTCAGGAACCTGGCCGCGAAACGGCTCCAGCAGCTTCAGCTCTTCCGGCGAAGGCGGCGCATTGCCAGCCATCAGGTCCGAGTTCTGGAACGGCGACACCGTGCGGGCATAGGCGCCGTACATGATCGTCTTGTTGGTCCATTCGAAATCGAAAGCGTTGATCAGGGCCTCGCGCACGCGGGGGTCTTTGAATTTGTCGCGCCGCGTATTGATGAACCAGCCTTGCGCGCCGGAGGGCGTATCGTCGGGCACGACCTCCATCTTGACTCGGCCTTCCTTCACCGCGGGGAAGTCATAGCGCGTCGCCCAGATGCGCGAAGTGAACTCCTCGCGATAAAGATAGCTCTTGCCGGTAAAGCCCTCGAAGGCGACGTCGCGGTCGCGATAGAATTCATAGCGGACGACATCGAAATTATAGCTGCCGCGGCAGGGCGGCAGATCAGCGGCCCACCAGTCCTTCACGCGCTCGAACTCGATGTAGCGATTGACCTCGAACCTGCCGACCCTGTACGGGCCCGAGCCGAGCGGAATCTCCAGCGACGATTCATCGAACGGGCGGGAGGCGTAGTACGCCTTCGAGAAGATCGGCAGGCTGGCGACATAGAGCGGCACGTCGCGTGCACGCCCCTTGGCGAAGGTGACGACGAGCGTCGCATCGTCGAGGGCTTCGGCACTGACCATGTCGCGCATCTGCACGGTGATCAGCGGATGCCCCTTGGTCTTCAGAGTCGTCAGCGAATAGGCTGCATCGTGGGCGGTGAGCCTGGTCCCGTCGTGGAATTTCGCCTCGGGTCGCATCGCGAAGCGGTAGACCAGCTTGTCCGGCGATATCTGCACGGATTTGGCCGCCAACCCGTACATTGCGTCGGGCTCGTCAGCTGCGCGGATCATCAGCGGCGAGAACGTCATACCCATACCTTGTGCGCCGTCGCCTTTCAGGATGAAGGCGTTGAGCGAGTTGAAGGTCTGGTAGGACTGATTGTAGGCCCGCACCGACGGGATCAGCGAGAACGTGCCGCCTTTCGGCGCGTCGACATTGACGTAATCGAAATGACGGAAGTCGGCGGGATATTTGAGATCGCCGAATGCCGACATGCCGTGCGCCTCGGTCGCCGCTTCCGATGCTCGCGCGCTGCGCAGCAGCGGCGCGCCGACGGACGCCCCGAGGGCGCCGCCAACACCCAGGACCAGCACATGGCGGCGTGACATCTGCGTCATGCGGGGATTGTCCTTCACGATTTCTTTGCGATCCGTGCCGCCTTGTCTGCGTCGTACCACCAGATGAACGGGAAGCCGGACAGACCATACCTGGGCAATTCCGTCGGCCGGCCGAAGCGATCCCAGCGCGCGGTGCGCACCTTGTTGTAGGTCCATTGCGGCACGACGTAGTGATTCCACAGCAACACGCGGTCGAGGGCCTTGGTGGCCGCGACGAGATCGTCGCGATCAGTGGCGTAGATCACCCGCTCGATCAGCTTGTCCACGGCCGGATTCTTGATACCGGCGATGTTGCGCGACCCGGCGATGTCGGCCGATTTGGAGGACCAGAACTCGCGCTGCTCGTTGCCCGGCGATTGCGACTCGCCCCAGGAGTTCGTCACGATGTCGAAGTCCCACTCGCGCGTCCTGTTCTCATACTGGGTCGGATCGACCGTCCGAACGCTCACCGCAATGCCGAGCCGCTCCAGCGACGGCTTGTAGAACAGCGTAATTCGTTCGAAGCTGGGATCCGAGTTGAGCAATTCCAGCGAGAACTGCGCACCGGTCTTGACGTCGACCAGCTTGCGATCTCGCACCTCGTAGCCGGCTTCCTTGAACAGGCGCAGCGCCTCACGCAAATTGTCGCGCACCGCCTCCGGATTACCCCCGACAGGATTGGTGTAGGGCGTCGTGAAGACCTCGGGCGGTACCTGGGCGCGGACGGTCTCGAGAATTTCGAGCTCCTTACCCTGCGGCAACCCCGTTGCCATCAGCTCCTCGATGCCGTCGAAATAGCTGCTGATGCGCTTGTACTGGCCGTAGAAGATCTGCTTGTTCATCTCCTCGAAGTCGAACGCGTAGTTGAGCGCACGACGCACGCGCGGATCGCTGAACTTGGCGCGGCGCAGGTTCGGCACGAAGGCCTGCATCACGCCCGAGCTGCGATTGACGAATTCCTCGAGGATCACCCGCTTTTCGGTCACGGCCGGGAAATCATAGGCGGTCGCCCAACTCTTCGCGCTGTTCTCGGTGCGCCAATCGACCTGGTCGGCCTTGAAGGCCTCGATCGCAACGGTGCCGTCGCGAAAATATTCGTAGCGCAGCTCATCGAAATTATTGCGGCCCACATTGATGGGAAGATCGCGGCCCCAATAGTCCTTGACGCGCTCCAGCGCGATCGAGCGTCCTGCGACGAATTCCTTGACCTTGTAAGGGCCCGAGCCGAGCGGCACTTCCAGCGTGGTGGTGGCGATATCGCGCTTGCGGCCCTGCGCGTCCGTCCCGTCCCACCAATGTTTCGGAAGGACGATCAGCTGTCCCACGATCAGCGGCAGCTCGCGGTTGCCGGGTGCGTCGAACACGAACTTCACGTCACGCTCGCCGACCTTCTCGGCCTTCACCACATGGCTGTAATAGGCCGAGTACATCGGATGGTTCTTCTTGAAGGAATCGAGCGAGAAGATCACGTCCTCCGGCGTAACAGGCTTGCCGTCATGCCATTTCGCCTGCGGGCGCAGGCGATAGGTGACGAAGGAAAAATCGTCGGGATGGCTGACCGCTTCGGCCAGCGCGCCGTATTCGGTCGAGACCTCGTCGAGCGACTGCGTCAGGAGCGATTCATAGATGAACGCGACGGCACCAGCGACCTGGCCCTTCACGCCCGAGACAACGATGTTGAAATTGTCGAACGTGCCGACGGCGATCTGGCGCGCGACACCGCCTTTGGGGGCGTCCGGATTGACGTAGTCGAAGCGCTTGAAGTCGGCGGGGTACTTGACCTTTCCGAACAGCGACAGCGCGTGGCGCCAAGGCAACCCGCCGGAAGGCAGCTCAGTTGCTGATTGCGCATGCGCCACGCCGACGGGAACGCCCGCGAGGGAGCCAAGGGCTGGAAGCGCTGCGGCTGCAGTGCCGGTGAGCAGGAGATCGCGTCGGGTAATGGCCAAATCAACATCCCTGTCTTGAAGGAGGCTACTCCTTTAAGTTCCCAATATAGGCGAGGTTTCGACCGAATATGTTGCTTTTTCCTCATCTTGGAAGCCCGGCCGGCCTATCGGATGCGGCCAAACGCCCCGATAACGTCGCCGCGAGGCCCGGATAAGGAAACGGCCAGACTTTTCAGCCTGGCCGTATTCGAGCGCCGGTTCTTGGGACCTTATTTTGACGCCGTCGGCAGCGGCTGAGGTTTCTCCGACTGCGAATTCAGATAGGCGATGATATCGGCACGTTCGGAATCCTTGGCAACACCGGCAAAGCCCATCGCGGTGCCCGGAATGAAGCCCTTCGGATTGGCGAGGAACTTGTTGAGGTCGTCGAAGCTCCAGTTGCCACCCTTGGCCTTTATGGCGGCCGAGAAGTTGAAGCCACCACGGCCCTGGCCCTTGGGCTCGCCAACGACGCCATAGAGGTTCGGACCGACCCGGTTCGGGCCGCCCTTCTCGAAGGTGTGGCAGGCGCCACACTTCTTGGCGGCCGCGGCGCCCTTCTCGACGGAGGCGGTTTGGAGCAGCTTTTCGATCGGTTCGGACGGTGCGGCGGCAGCGGCGCCCTCCTTGCCGGAGCCGGCATCTTGCTTGACCGCGATCTCGAAGCCCGGCTTTTCCGGCATCTTGGGGGAGAACAGCGCACTCGCGGTGAAGCTCGTCACCAGCAGGAAGAGACAGGTGCCGAACACGGCGCCGAGAATCTTGTTGAGTTCGAAAGAGTCCATTTCCGGCCAGGCCCCACCGCAAGAAGGAAACAGCGGCCCGGATGGCCGCAGGACGAGCCTCGGAGAATCAAACGTTCCTTATTGTTTCCCCGAGTTTTGCCATTGAGATATCGGTTTGCCCGGGGTCTGGCAACCCGTATAAGCGACCCGGCTTCAGGCCCGTCCCCATCCCATGTCCCGGTGCGGAAAACGCTCCGTTTTCAGGCTCTTGACCTCAGACCTTTGAACCCGATGATCGATCCCCGCATCCTGGTGCTGATCCCGGCTCGCATGGCCGCCACCCGCCTGCCCGGCAAGCCGCTCGCCGATATCGCGGGATTGCCGATGATCGTGCATGTGCTGCGCCGTGCCGAGGCCGCCGCAATCGGCAGGGTCGCGGTGGCCACCGACACCGACGAGATCGCATCGGTCGTGACCGCCCATGGCGGCGAGGCCGTGATGACCCGCGGCGACCACCCCTCCGGCTCGGACCGTATCCACGAGGCCATGCAGAAGCTCGATCCCGAGGGCAAGGCCGAGATCGTGGTCAATGTCCAGGGGGATTTCCCGACCATCACGATCGACAACATCCGCGAGGTGCTGCCGCCGCTGCAAGACCCGGCCGTGGACATCGCGACGCTGGCCTCGCGGATCCACACCGAGGAAGAGGATCTCGCCCCAAGCGTGGTGAAGGCGATCGGAACCTCGGTTGGCGGCAGGCGGATGCGCGCACTTTATTTCACCCGCGCGACCGCCCCGACCGGCGACGGACCGCGTTACCACCATATCGGCCTCTATGCCTTTCGCCGCGCCGCGCTGGAGCGCTACGTCTCTCTTCCGCCGTCTCCGCTGGAATTGCAGGAGAAGCTCGAGCAGCTCCGGGCGCTTGAGGCCGGAATGCGCATCGATTTCACCATCGTCGACACCGTGCCCCGCGGGGTCGATACGCCGGCGGACCTCGAGACCGCGCGCAGCATCCTTTCCAAATCCTGAGCCGCTGCTACAAGGCCGAGCATGAGCAAGATGAAGATCGCATTCCAGGGCGAGCCTGGCGCCAATTCCCACATCGCCATCGTCGAGGCCTATCCCGACGCCGAACCGATGCCCTGCGCCACATTCGAAGACGCGCTGTCGGCGATCTCGTCGGGCGAGGCCGATCTCGGCATGATCCCGATCGAGAATTCGGTCGCCGGC
This sequence comes from Bradyrhizobium sp. NBAIM01, assembly GCF_020194115.1. Classification (NCBI taxonomy): domain Bacteria; kingdom Pseudomonadati; phylum Pseudomonadota; class Alphaproteobacteria; order Hyphomicrobiales; family Nitrobacteraceae; genus Bradyrhizobium; species Bradyrhizobium sp. NBAIM01. The sequence goes on from NZ_JADYVU010000002.1 coordinate 282,853, forward strand.
CGCGTCGCCGACATCCATCACCTCCTGCCGGCGTCCGGCCTCTTCATCGTCGGCGAATGGTTTCTGCCGGTCCGGCATCAGCTGATGGCCGTGAAGGGCACCAAGCTCGAAGACATCAAGAGCGTCGAGAGCCATGTGCATGCGCTCGGCCAGTGCCGGCGCATCATCCGCAAGCTCGGCATCAAGCCGATCGTGCATGCCGATACCGCCGGCAGCGCCCGCGACATCTCGGAGCGCAAGGACAAGACGGTGGCCGCGATCGCCTCGCGCCTTGCTGCAAAGATCTACGGTCTCGACATCCTCGCCGAGGACATCGAGGACGAGGCCCACAACACCACTCGCTTCGTGGTGCTGGCGCGCGAGCCGAAATGGGCGCCCCAAGGCACCGGGCCGCTCGTCACGACTTTTGTGTTCCGGGTGCGCAATTTGCCGGCGGCGCTCTACAAGGCGCTCGGCGGCTTCGCCACCAATGGCGTCAACATGACCAAGCTCGAGAGCTACATGGTCGACGGCAATTTCTTCGCCACGCAGTTCTATGCCGACGTCGACGGCCATCCCGATGACAAGGGCCTCGCCTTCGCCATCGAGGAGCTGAAATTCTTCTCGCGCGAATTCCGCATCGTCGGCGTCTATCCGGGCCATCCGTTCCGCGCCACGTTCAGCGAGGTGCAGGATTGATCCCTCACCTCCCCTGGAGGGTAAGCTACCCGGCCGCCAGCCCGAACGTCTCCGCCAGCAGCGAGTACGACTTCTTTCGCGCCTCGTGATCATACACCGCCGTGATCACCATCAGCTCGTCCGGCTTGCTCGCGTAGATCAGCGGCTGCAGCTTCTTCTGCACCGTCGCGGGACTGCCGACGAACAGGCGCGAGCGGTTGCGCAGGATCGAGGTGCGCTCGGCGTCCGTATATGGATAGGCCATCGCCTCCTCGACGCTCGGCAGCGGTAGATATTGGCCGCGGTCGCGGCGAAGGCGATTGAGGTCGAAGGACGAGGCAAGCCTTTCGGCCTCCTCGTCGGTATCGGCCGCGATAACGGCGACCGCGAGAATGGCATGCGGGCTCGCACGCCAGGCCGAGGGCTGAAAACGATTGCGGTAATGCACCATTGCATCGATCGCGTCGTGGGACGCGAAATGATGGGCGAAGGCGAAGCCCATGCCGACCTGGGCGGCCAGCTCCGAGGAATAATCGCTGGAGCCGAGCAGCCAGATAGGCGGCAGTCTGGTGTCGTCGGGCATTGCGACGACGTTGTTGTAGGGGTGCCCCGCGGGGAATTCGCGCGTCTCCCACAGGATCAACTCGTGCAGCCGCTCCAGGAAATCGTCGCCCTCGCGGCGGTCGAGCCGGCTCCTGAGCGCGTAAGCCGTCGCACCATCGGTGCCCGGCGCGCGGCCGAGACCGAGATCGATCCGGCCCGGAAATAGCGCCTCCAGCATCTTGAAGCGCTCAGCGACGACCAGCGGCGCATGGTTGGGCAGCATCACCCCGCCGGAACCGACGCGGAGGTGCTTCGTCACCGCCGCGATCTGGCCGATCATCAGGTCGGGCGCGGGGCTCGCGACGGAGGCAAGATTGTGATGCTCGGCGAGCCAGTAGCGGACATAGCCGAGGCCATCGACGTGACGCGCCAAATCGATGCTGTTGCGCAGCGCCGCGGCGGGCTTGGTGCCTGATGTGACGACGGAGAGGTCGAGGACGGAGAGCGGGATCATGGCGGCTTAACGTAATGGAGGCGGTCGCGGCGACAATGGGCAGGCTGCGCAGGCCTGACGTGTACGGACGGGCTGGCACGCCAGCGGCTGGAGTTGGGACAACCGCTGCTACTTTGCAGACGATTCTGATCTGCCCACCAGGAAAATCGTTCATAAAAGATGGCTCACGAGAGATAATATCTGAAAATTCAACAAATTATGTCATGCAGCGCGCTTCCCACCCAAAACATGATTCGCAAGAATGACCCGTCGAACTGCACCTGAATGGGCAACTTCCCATGCATGATGGGCTGTCGATCAAGGGGCCTTTGCCGTATTTTAGCTCTCCGAGGCTAGACCCCGATTGCCGGCCTGACATTGGAGTGAGTGGCGCCATGACTGACCTGACGACGCCTGCGACAGCCGACCGGCAGGACAGGCACCTGAAGCGGCCCGCGATCTCCTTCGAGTTCTTTCCGCCGAAGACGGAAGAGATGGAGCGCAATCTCTGGGAGACCATCAACCGGCTGGCCCCGCTCGAGCCGAAATTCGTCTCGGTGACCTATGGCGCCGGCGGCTCGACCCGCGAGCGCACCCATTCGACCATCACGCGCATCCTGAAAGAGACCGCGCTGCTGCCGGCGGCGCATCTGACCTGCGTCGGCGCTTCGCGCGGCGAGATCGACGAGATCGTCGACCGCTATCACGAGGTCGGCGTCCGCCACATCGTGGCCTTGCGCGGCGATCCCGTCGGCGGCATCGGCACGCCCTATTCGAGCCATCCCGAGGGCTATCAGAGCTCGGCCGAACTGGTCGCCGGGATCAAGAAGCGGCACCGCGATATCGAAATCTCCGTTTCCGCCTATCCCGAGAAGCACCCCGAAGCGCGCGACTTCGATGCCGATATCGACACGCTTAAGGCCAAGGTCGACGCCGGCGCGACACGCGCGATCACGCAGGTGTTCTTCGACAACGATCTCTACTTCCGCTATCTCGACCGCGTGCGTGCGCGCGGCATCGACATCCCGATCGTGCCGGGCATCATGCCCATGCACAATTTCAAGCAGGCGCGCAATTTCGTGACCCGCGCCGGCACCACGGTGCCCGACTGGTTCGCGGCGAAGTTCGAGGGCCTCGATGACGATGCCGAGACGCGCAAGCTGGTGGCCGCGACCGTTGCGGCCGGCCAGGTGCAGAAGCTCGCCAAGCACGGCGTCGACACCTTCCATTTCTACACCATGAACCGCGCCGATCTCGTGTTCGCGATCAGCCATTTGCTCGGCATTCGCGCCAAGAGCGCGCAGAAGGCGGCGTAAGAGAAAATGACCGTGACCGTCTCTCCGAAGCGAACTGCCCTGCTGAACGCTGCGCGCGAGCGCATCCTGGTGCTCGACGGCGCCATGGGCACGATGATCCAGAATCTGCAGCTCGACGAGAAAGCCTTCCGCGGCGAGCGCTTCAAGAACTTCCATCGCGATCTGCGCGGCAACAACGATTTGTTGATCCTGACGCAGCCGCAGGCGATCGAGGACATCCACGCCGCCTATTTGCGCGCCGGCGCCGACATCGTCGCGACCAACACGTTCTCGACGACCTCGATCGCGCAGGCCGATTACGACCTCACCGACATCGTCTACGAGATGGCGCGCGAAGGCGCCCGCCTCGCCGGCAATGCCGCCCGGCGTGTCGAAGCCGAGGACGGCAAGCCGCGCTTCGTCGCCGGCGCCATCGGGCCGACGAACCGCACCGCCTCGATCTCGCCCGACGTGTCCAATCCCGGCTACCGCGCCGTCACCTTCGACGATCTGCGCACATCCTATGGCGAGCAGATCCGCGGCCTGATCGACGGCGGCGTCGACCTCCTGCTGGTCGAGACCATCTTCGACACGCTGAACGCCAAGGCGGCGCTCTATGCGATCGCCGAGATCACCGAGGAGCTCGGCATCGACGTTCCCGTGATGGTGTCGGGCACCATCACCGACAAGTCCGGCCGCCTGCTGTCGGGCCAGATGCCGGAAGCGTTCTGGAATTCGGTGCGGCACGCCAAGCCCGTTACCATCGGCTTCAATTGCGCGCTCGGCGCCGAAGACCTGCGCGCGCATATCGCCGATATCGGCCGCGTCGCCGACACGCTCGTGTGCGCCTATCCCAATGCCGGCCTGCCCAACGAGTTTGGCCAGTATGACGAGACGCCCGAATACATGGCGCGGCTGATCGGCGAGTTCGCGCGCGACGGCCTCGTCAACATCGTCGGCGGCTGCTGCGGTACGACCCCGGACCATATCGCGGCGATTGCTGCGGCAGTGGCGCCGCACAAGCCGCGCATCGTGCCGGAGATCACCCCGCGCCTGCGACTCTCCGGCCTCGAGCCGTTCGTGCTGACGGACGCGATTCCCTTCGTCAATGTCGGCGAGCGCACCAACGTCACGGGCTCGGCCCGCTTCCGCAAGCTGATCACATCAGGCGATTACACCGCCGCGCTGCAGGTCGCGCGCGACCAGGTCGAGAACGGGGCCCAGATCATCGACGTCAACATGGACGAGGGCCTGCTCGATTCCGAAGCGGCGATGGTGACCTTCCTCAACCTCGTCGCCGCCGAGCCCGACATCGCGCGCGTGCCTGTGATGGTCGATTCCTCGAAATTCTCGGTGATCGAGGCCGGCCTGAAATGCGTGCAGGGCAAGCCGGTCGTCAACTCGATCTCGATGAAGGAAGGCGAGGAGAAGTTCATCCTTGAGGCCAAGATCGCCCGTCGCCACGGCGCGGCCGTTGTCGTGATGGCGTTCGACGAGGTCGGCCAGGCCGACACGTTCGCGCGCAAGACCGAGATCTGCAAGCGCGCCTACGACATCCTGGTGAACAAGGTCGGCTTCCCGCCGGAAGACATCATCTTCGATCCGAACATCTTCGCGATCGCGACCGGCCTCGAGGAGCACAACAATTACGGCGTCGACTTCATCGAGGCGACGCGCTGGATCCGCCAGAACCTGCCGGGCGCGCATGTCTCGGGCGGCGTCTCCAATTTGTCGTTCTCGTTCCGCGGCAACGAGCCCGTGCGCGAGGCGATGCACTCGGTGTTCCTGTATCACGCCATCAAGGCCGGGATGGACATGGGCATCGTCAATGCCGGACAGATGATCGTCTATGACGACATCGATCCCGAGCTGCGGCAAGTGTGCGAGGACGTCGTCCTCAACCGCGATCCGGGCGCCTCCGAGCGGCTGCTCGCGCTCGCCGAGAAATTCCGCGGCAAGAAGACGGAAAGCAAGGAAGCCGATCTCGCCTGGCGCGAATGGCCGGTGGAGAAGCGGCTGTCGCATTCGCTGGTGCATGGCATCACCGAGTTCATCGAGCAGGACACTGAAGAAGCCCGCAAGAAATCCTCGCGCCCGCTCGACGTCATCGAGGGCCCGCTGATGGCCGGCATGAACGTGGTCGGCGATCTCTTCGGCGACGGCAAGATGTTCCTGCCGCAGGTGGTGAAGTCCGCCCGCGTCATGAAGCAGGCCGTCGCTTACCTCATGCCGTTCATGGAGGAGGAGAAGGCGCGCAACCTTGCGAGCGGCATCGGCACTGAGGGCTCCTCGTCCGCCGGCAAGATCGTGCTCGCGACGGTGAAGGGCGACGTCCACGACATCGGCAAGAACATCGTCGGCATCGTGCTCCAGTGCAACAATTTCGAGGTCATCGACCTCGGCGTGATGGTGCCGGCGGCGAAGATCGTCGAGACCGTGAAGGCCGAGAAGGCTGACATCGTCGGCCTGTCAGGCCTGATCACGCCCTCGCTCGACGAGATGGCGTTCTTCGCCGGCGAGTTGCAGCGCGAAGGCTTGAGGCTGCCGCTCCTGATCGGCGGCGCCACCACCAGCCGCGTGCATACGGCCGTCAAGATCGACCCGAGCTATCGCGCCGGTCCGGTCGTGCATGTCAACGACGCCAGCCGCGCGGTCGGCGTCGCCTCCGCGCTGCTCTCGCCGGAGAAGCGCGAGGCCTATGCGGCCGAGGTGCGGGCCGAATACGCCAAGATCTCGGAGGCGCATCTGCGCGCACAGGCCGACAAGAAGCGGCTGAAGCTGGCTGACGCGCGTGCCAACCGCGTGCCAGTCGATTTTGCCAAGAGCAAGCCCGTGAAGCCGACCTTCCTCGGCATCAAGAGCTTCGACGATTACGATCTCGCCGAGCTCGTGCCTTACATCGACTGGACGCCGTTCTTCCAGACCTGGGAGCTCGCCGGACGCTTCCCCGCCATCCTCGACGACGCCAAGGTCGGCGAGGTCGCGCGTTCGCTCTATGACGATGCGCGCAAGATGCTCGACACCATCGTCAAGGAGAAGTGGTTCAGGGCGCGCGCGACGATCGGCTTCTGGCCGGCCAATGCGCAAGGCGACGACATCGTGCTCTATGCCGACGATAACAGGACCAAGAGCATCGCGACGCTGCATACGCTGCGTCAGCAACTGGAGAAGCGCGAGGGCCGCTTCAACGCTGCGCTCTCCGACTTCATCGCGCCTGCCGGCGTGCCCGATTACATCGGCGGCTTCGTCGTCACCGCAGGGATCGGCGAAGACGCGGTCGCCGACCGCTTCAAGATGGCGAACGACGACTATTCCTCGATCCTGTGCAAGGCGCTGGCCGACCGCCTCGCCGAGGCCTTTGCCGAACGCATGCACGCCCGCGTCCGCCGCGAGTTCTGGGCCTATGCACCGGATGAGGCGCTCTCCAACGAGGAGCTGATCCTGGAGAAGTACTCCGGAATCCGCCCCGCGCCCGGCTATCCCGCGCAGCCCGATCATACCGAGAAGGCGACGCTGTTCGAGCTGCTCGACGCGGAAGCCACCGCCGGGGTGAAGCTGACGGAGAGCTTTGCGATGTGGCCGGGCTCGTCCGTCTCCGGGCTCTATTTTGCCAGCCCCGAAAGCTATTATTTCGGCGTCGGCAAGATCGAGCGCGACCAGGTCGAGGACTACGCCGCGCGCAAGGGCATGAGCGTGGCCGAAGCCGAGCGCTGGCTCGCGCCGGTGCTGAACTACATCCCGTCGCAGGACAAGCCCTTCGCCGCCACGCCGGCGAACGACGAAATGCCGAAAGACCTCGCCTCGCATCCGCCGGGCTGCACCTGCGCGGTGCACTTGGTCTGGCAGAAGAAGCGCGCCGGCGCGGGGTAGACGCCGCCGAAACACAAACGTGAAAAACAACCCCATGCACAGTAGCGATGGGGTTGAAAAGGCTTGGCGTTTTCTGACTTGCCGAAAACACGGTTGCGGCGTCGGGCAAAACAGGGGTATTATTGCATCATCGACTGCGGTGGCCGTCCGATACTCTCGCCAGGCCCCGCGCTGTCATTCCGGGGCGCGCCTCTTGGCGCGAGCCCGGAATCCATTGCTCCACATCATCCGCTGCACGATGGATTCCGGGCTCGCGCTTCGCGCGCCCCGGAATGACAGAGCGCTTCACCCCTTTGGCGGGGCCAGCGGCTGCGCGATCTCGTTGAACGGGGCCAGCGCCTCGCAGCGCTCGCTATGGGCCGCGAGCGCCGGATAGCGCGCGGCATCGAACAGCTGCGGATGCGCTTCGCTGGTGAAGCGGACGACGCAGGCGACGGCAACGTCTGCGTGGCCGATGCGGTCGCCCAGCCAGTATGGCGTCGTCACCCTGGCGCGCTCGGCCTCGAGCACTTTCAGCACGTCCGCGATCTGCGCCTGGCAACGCTTGACCCACAGCGCGAGCTGCTCCTTCCGCAGCACGCGCTCGTAGAGCAGGCTCACCGCCTTGTCGCCGAGACCGGAGGCGAGCGCGCAGATGCGCAAATGCCTGCGCCGCTCGATGCCGCCGCGCGGCAGCATGGCCTTGTCCGCGCCGACGAGGTCATCGAGATAATCGAGGATGATCATGCTCTCGATCAGGGCCTCGCCGTCGTCGAGCACCAGCGTCGGCACGCGGCGGAGCGGATTGTACGGCGCGATCTTGTCGGCATCGCCGAAGGTCGACCATGGCCTGTGCTCGAAGGCGAGCCCGTAGAGCCGCAGCGCAATCGCGACGCGGCGGACGAAGGGGGAATCATATTGGCCGATCAGGAACATGGTTCTCGCTCTTCTCGATCATTGAACACGACAGGGCCGATCAGTCTCCACGACCAGCTCGGCGCGGCGCAACAAATATCTCGGAAACGGAGCATTGCGCCGGCTGCAACGACCCGCGACCGCCTTGCGCTCAAAGGCCGTCCTGGATCGAGCGCTTGATCGCGGCAATGGCGGTCTCGTTGCGCTTGTACATCGTCCACTGCTTGATCCGCTTGGCGCGCACCAGCTTGGCTGCCGTCAGCACCCGCATGTGCTCGCTCAATGTCGGCGCGCTGACCCCGAGCTTTTCGGCGATCAGCAATCCGCAGACGCCGTCCTCGACCAGGTCGCCGTCTTCCTGCTCGCGAAAATGCTTCCGCGGATCCCGCAGCCATTCCAGGATCTGCAGGCGGCGTTCGTTGGCGAGCGCGCGCAGGGCGACGGCAAATTTCATTTAGCCATTTTGCTAATTACCTAATTGATGTCAACTCTCACTTGGGTTATCCTGGACGGCATCGCGACAGCGACAATGGACATCACACGGGAGCGGATCGCGGCGACCGAGCCGGTCATCCGTCCGCATATCAGGCGCACGCCGCTTGTTCAGGCCGACCTCGCCGATTTCGGCCTGCCGGCCGCGCCGGTCACGTTCAAGCTCGAGATGCTGCAGCATTCCGGATCGTTCAAGGCGCGCGGCGCCTTCGCCAATCTGCTGCTGCGGCAGGTGCCGCAGGCCGGTGTGGTCGCCGCGTCCGGCGGCAATCACGGCGCCGCCGTTGCCTATGCCGCGCATCGGCTCGGCATTCCCGCCACGATCTTCGTGCCCGACATCACCTCGCCGGCCAAGGCCGAGCGGATCAGGACCTATGGCGCAAAGCTCGTGATCGCCGGCAGCCGCTACGCCGATGCGCTCGCCGCGAGCGAGGCGCATGTCGCGCAGACCGGCGCGCTGGCCGTCCATGCCTACGATCAAGCCGAAACCCTGCTCGGCCAGGGCAGCGTCGGGCTGGAGCTTGAGCAGGATGCGCCCGGCATCGACACGCTGCTGGTGGCGGTCGGCGGCGGCGGGCTGATCGGCGGCATTGCGGCGTGGTACGGCGGCCGGACACGCATCGTCGCGGTCGAGCCGGAGCAATCGCCGACCCTTCACAAAGCGTTCGAGGCGGGCGCGCCGGTCGATGCGCCGGCCGGTGGCATCGCCGCCGACAGCCTGGCGCCGCGGCGCGTCGGCGAGCTGATGTTTCCGGTCGCGCGGGCCCATGTCGAGCGCGTCGTTCTGGTCAGCGACGATGCGATCCGGCAGGCCCAGGCCGCGCTGTGGTCGCACTTGCGCCTCGTGGCCGAGCCCGGCGGCGCAGCTGCATTTGCCGCGGTGCTCTCCGGCCGCTATCGTCCCTCACCTACCGAGCGCGTCGCAGTTCTGGTCTGCGGGGCAAACACGACGGCGGTGAATTTCGAGAGCTGAGCGGGAATGACATGACGGCACGGCGCGGACTGATCCTGATGGCGATCCTGCTGCCGATGATCGGCGCCGCCCAATCCCAGGAGCGCCCGATCGGCTTTCTGACACCGTCGAAGAACATCGCCTGCCAGTTCTTCACCGACAACGGTCAGGGCGTCCTCCGCTGCGACATCATGAACATGGACGCGCGCCCGCGCCGGCCCGCCGATTGCGAGCTCGACTGGGGCCACGCCTTCGAGATGAGCGCGAAGGGCGCCGCTGGCCGCATTTGCGCCGGCGACACCGTGATGGACCCTTCGCTGCCGGTGCTGGCCTACGGCGAGGTGTGGCAGCGCGGGGGATTCACCTGCCGGTCGGAGCAGATGGGGTTGACGTGCTTCAACGCGATGCAGCGGGGGTTTTCGCTGGCGCGGGGGAAGCAGGAGGTGTTTTGAGATCGTAGAACGGCAGCGCAGACTCCCGTCATTGCGAGCGCAGCGAAGCAATCCAGAATCTCTCCGTGCGGACACTCTGGATTGCTTCGTCGCAAGGGCTCCTCGCAATGACGGCGAGGAGGCAGTCGCGCACTATTCGATGATCGGCACATGCGGCGCTGCATCGCGCGGCGCCGTGCCATCAAGCCGCGGATCATCCGCCACTTCGATCTGGCGGCGAAACGCGCGGAAGCCGGAGCGTTGATAGAACGCGACGGCGGAGGGATGGTCGAGCGTGCAGGTGTGGACCCAGACGCGGCGGACGTCGCGCGACCAGGCGCGCTCCAGCGCGCGGTTCATCAGGAAGCGGGCGGCGCCGGTGCCGATCAGGGGAGCGGTGACGCCGAAATAGGTCAGTTCGCACTGGCCGGGCTCGCGGAAGTCGAGCTCGAGCAGGCCTTCGTCTCGACCGTCGAGGACGAGGGCATAGACCTCGATTCCAGGCGCATGGATGATCGCGGCGAGCTCGGCGTCGGTCATGCGCGCGCGCGAGAACCACAGCCAGCCCTCGCCGACGCGGCGGAAGAGATCGCGGTACCAGGGAAGCGCGGGGGCATCGACCTTGCGCAAGGTCCAGGCGCCGGGCGGATCATCGCGGCGCGCGGGCGGTGCAGTCATCTCCAGATGGGTGACGATTGCGGCGATCTTGCCGTTCGGGACGTCGGAATAGCCGTCGGGGACGATCATGCTTCGTTTCTTCTTATGTTAGCGGTTAGCGGGCGGCGCCGTTTGAGGCACCACAGCAGCGCCACACTCCGTCATTGCGAGCGCAGCGAAGCAATCCAGGATCTTTCCGCAGAGGCAGTCTGGATTGCTTCGTCGCAAGAGCTCCTCGCAATGACGGTGTAGAGGCGGTGGTGTAGCCCGGATGGAGCGCAGCGCAATCCGGGATTTGTGCCACCATCGACAGCGGACCCGGATTACGCTGCGCTCCATCCGGGCTACGACATTTGCCGCTACCCCTCCCCCTCGTCGCTCGCCAGCACGCCCTTTACCGCGCGCGCCCAGCCGGCGAGCTTCCGCTCGCGCGTGGCCTGGCTCATGTTGGGCTTGAAGCGGTGCTCGAGGCGCCAATTGTCGGCGAACTTGGTCGGCTCGGGATAAACGCCCGCCTGGAGGCCAGCGAGGTAGGCGGCGCCCAGCGCCGTGGTCTCCTGGATCACCGGGCGGTCGACCGGCGCATCCAGGAGATCGGCGAGGCGCTGCATGGTCCAGTCGGAGGCGGTCATGCCCCCGTCGACGCGGAGCACGACGCTTGCGGTTTCCGAACTCGGCCAGTCCGCGCGCATTGCGGCCCAGAGATCGAAGGTCTGGTAGCAGACGCTTTCCAGCGCGGCATGGGCGAGCTCGGCGGGGCCGGTGTTGCGGGTGAGGCCGAACAGCGCGCCGCGGACGCGCGGATTCCAATAGGGCGCGCCCATGCCGACGAAGGCGGGGACCAGGTAGACGCTCTGCATGGAGTCCGACTGATCGGCAAGCGGTCCGGTTTCGGCGGCATGCTTGATGATGCCGAGGCCGTCGCGCAGCCATTGCACGGCGGAGCCGGCGACGAAGATCGAGCCTTCCAGCGCGTAGGTGCGTTTGCCATCGAGCTGATAGGCGACGGTGGTGAGCAGCTTGTTCTTGGAGACGACGGGCGTGGTGCCGGTGTTGAGCAGCGCGAAACAACCGGTGCCGTAGGTCGACTTCATCATGCCCGGGCGGAAGCAGGCCTGGCCGATGGTGGCGGCCTGCTGGTCGCCGGCGATGCCGGCGATGACGATCGGGCCGCCGAACAGGTCCGGCGTGCTCTCGCCGAAGCGGGCGGAGGAATCCTTCACCTCGGGCAGCATCGAGCGTGGCACGCCGATGATCTCCAGGAGCTCGTCGTCCCACGCGCCAGTGTGGATGTTGAACAGCAGCGTGCGCGAGGCGTTGGTGGCGTCGGTGGCGTGCACCTTGCCGCCGGTAAGGCGCCAGAGCAGATAGCAATCGATGGTGCCGAACATCAATTCGCCGCGCGCGGCGCGGGCCCGCGCACCGGGAACGTGGTCGAGGATCCAGGCGACTTTGGTTCCGGAGAAATAGGGATCGATGATCAGGCCGGTCTTCTCAGAGATCACGGGCTCGCGGCCGTCGGCTTTCAGCTTGGCGCAGATGTCGGCGGTGCGACGGTCCTGCCAGACGATGGCGCGGTGCACGGCCTGGCCTGTCGCACGGTCCCACACCACGGTGGTCTCGCGCTGGTTGGTGATGCCGATCGCGGCGATGTCCTTTGCGCTGATGCCGGCGTGCTCGATCGCCTCGCGGCAGACCATCACGGTCGAGGTCCAGATGTCCTCCGGCTCGTGCTCGACCCAGCCGGAGGCCGGAAAGTGCTGCGGAAACTCGGCCTGCGCCTTCGCCGCAATGGAAATATCGGAGCGAAACACGATCGCGCGCGAGGAGGTGGTGCCCTGGTCGATGGCGAGGACGAAAGACATGGCGGCTTACCTTGGCGTTTTCTTTGGGCGTCTTCCCTGGAGGGGTCATTGTGTCGCGCCAAAGGGAGCGGATTAGGGCGGCAAGGTCAAGGTTTGGATCAGTGGGGGCCGCTGCCCTTCCTTCTCCCCTTGTGGGAGAAGGTGGCATAGGCGGCCGTCGGCCGCCGTTCTCAAGAACGCCGAAGCAAGGCTTCGGCTACGGCGCCGGATGAGGGGTATGCTTCGGCGAACACAGCCGCAAAAGAGTCACACGCGGAGGGATACCCCTCACCCGTCTCGCCGCTTCGCCATAGCCGATGCGAAGCATCGGCGTTCTTGAGAACGGCGGCCGAAGGCCGCCTATGCCACCCTCTCCCGCAAGGGGAGAGGGGAAGAGAGAGCTACACCGCCGCCGTCGTCACGCCGCCGTCGATGACGATGGTTTGGCCGGTCATGAAGCTCGAGGCGTCGGAGGCGAGGTAGGCGACGGCGCCGGCGATCTCGTCGGGTTCGCCGATGCGGCGGAGCGGCGTGGTGGCGGTGCGGCGCTTCAGATTGGCTTCGTCTTCCCAGAGCGCGCGGGCGAAGTCGGTCTTGACGAGGCCGGGCGCGATGCAGTTGACGCGGACGCCTTTCGGACCCCATTCGCCGGCGAGCGAACGGCACAGCGCGAAGTCGGCGGCCTTGGAGATGCCGTAGGCGCCGATCACGGTGGAGCCGCGCAGGCCCCCGATCGAGGAGATGATGATCACCGAGCCCTTGCCGCGTTCCGCCATCTGCGGGATCGCGAGCGCGGAGAGCCAGATGTTGCTCTTGACGTTCGAGCCCATGATCTTGTCGAAGGCTTCATCTGATATGTCGAGCAGCGGGCCGTAATAGGGATTCACGGCGGCATTGCAGACGAGAATGTCGATCTTGCCGTAATGCTTCGTCGCGCCCGCGATCAGCGCCTCGACCTCGTTCTTGCGCGCGATGTTGCAGGGGATGACGATGGCATCGCCGCCAGCGGCATTGATGCCGTCGGCGACTTCCTTGCAAGCGTCGGCCTTGCGCGAGGAGACAACCACCTTGGCGCCTAACTTGGCGAGCAACTCGGCGGAGGAGCGGCCGATGCCGCGGCTGGAGCCGGTGACCACGGCGACCTTGCCGGTGAGATCGAACGGGGTGTTCTTCATTGTTGTTGCCTCCTCCTGGTCATTCCGGGGCGCGCATAGCGCGAACTATGCGCAATTGCGCATCTGAGAATCCATTTCACCGCACGTATTGCCGCCCGATGGATCCCGGGCTCGCGCTTCGCGCGCCCCGGGATGACAGGTCAGATCAACCCGCCCGCGTCGGCGACGCGGCGCTGGTGGTAGTCGGTGTCGCCGAAGGTGTTCTCGATCATGGTGAGGCGCTTGAAGTAGTGGCCGATCTTGGCCTCCATGGTCATGCCGATGCCGCCGTGGAGCTGGATCGACTGCTGGCCGACGAACTTCAGCGACTTGCCGATCTGCACCTTGGCCGCGGCGATCGCGTTGCTGCGCTCCTTGGCGTCCTCGAAGTCGTTCGCCATGGTCGCGAACATCGACATCGAGCGCGCCTGCTCGGTGGCGACGAACATGTCGGAGGCGCGGTGCTGCAGCGACTGGAACGAGCCGATCGCGACGCCGAATTGCTTGCGGGTCTTGATGTACTCGACCGTGGTCTTGAGCGATTCGTCCATCAGGCCGACCGCCTCGGCGCAGAGCGCGACGCGGGCTTCGTCCACCACGCGCTCTATCAGCGCGAGCGAATCCTCGGGGTTGCCGAGCACGGCGTCGGGACCGACCTCGACACCGGTGAAGGTGATGTCGGCGGCGTGCAGGCCGTCCTGGGTCGGATAGGACTTTTTCGCGACGCCCTTGGCGTTGGCCGGGACCAGGAACACGCCGATGCCTGACTTGTCGCGGCGGTCGCCCTTGGTGCGCGCGGTGACGATCAGGGTATCCGCATTCTCGCCGTTCAGCACGACGAACTTCTCGCCGTCGATCACGTAAGAATCGCCCTTCTTCTTCGCGGTCGTGACGACGTCGAACAGATCGTAGCGCGAGTTCTTCTCGAGCTGCGCGAAAGCCAGCGTCTTGCTGCCGTCGATGATGCCGGGCACGTGCGCGGCCTTCTGCGCATCGGTGCCGGCATGACGCAGGAAGCCGCCGCCGATCACGACGGTGGCGAGATACGGCTCCAGCACCAGCGCCTTGCCGAGCGCTTCCATCACGATCATGGTCTCAACGCCGCCGCCGCCGAAGCCGCCATCGGCCTCGCTGAAAGGCAGACCGAGCAGGCCCTGCTCGGCGAGCTTGAGCCAGACCGTCTTGCTCCAGCCGCCCTTCTCCGCCATGTACTTCTTGCGCTGCTCGAAATCGTAGGAATCGGTCAGCAGGCCGTCGATGCTTTCTTTGAGAAGCCGCTGCTCCTCGTTCAGATCAAAATCCATTTCTTTGGTTCCTCGTACCCGAAATTATCTGGCTTCGTCATCCCGGGGCGCGCATCGCGCGAGCCCGGGATCCATACTCCCGATCGTGGTTATGGATTCCGGGCTCGCGCTGACGCGCGCCCCGGAATGACTGCTAGAGCCCCAGCACCGCCTTGGCGATGATGTTGCGCTGGATCTCGTTGGAGCCGCCGTAGATCGAGACCTTGCGGTTGTTGAAGTAGCTCGGCGCGATCTGGGCGGTCCAGTCCATGGCTTCGTTCGAGCCATCGTCGCCGTGCACGTCGTAGGGCGCGGCGAACGGGCCGATCACTTCCATCAGAAGCTCGGTGGTGGTCTGCTGGATCTCCGAGCCCTTGATCTTCAGCACCGAGGAGGCCGGATTGGGCTTGCCCTTGCCGTGCTTGCCTTCGTCGGCGACGACGCGCAGCTGGGTGAGCTCGAGCGCCTTCAGCTCGATCTCGCAGGCCGCCAGCTTCTCGCGGAAGGCGGGATCCTGGATGATCGGCTTGCCGGCGGATTCGACCTTCGAGGCCAGATCCTTGATGCGGCGGATGCGCTCCTTGGAGACGCCGACGCGGGCGATGCCGGTGCGCTCATTGCCGAGCAGGAACTTGGCGTAATCCCAACCCTTGTTCTCCTCGCCGATCAGGTTCTCGTAGGGAACCTCGACGTCGTCGAAGAAGACCTCGTTGACCTCACGGCCGCCGTCGATGGTCTGGATCGGGCGCACGGTGACGCCCTTCGACTTCATCGAGAACACGATGAAGGAGATGCCCATCTGCTTCTTGGCGTTGTTGTCGGTGCGGCAGAGGCAGAAGATCATGTCGGCGTGCTGGGCGAGCGTGGTCCAGGTCTTCTGGCCGTTGATGATCCATTTGTCGCCACGGCGCTCGGCCTTGGTCTTGAGCGAGGCGAGGTCGGAGCCGGAGCCGGGCTCCGAAAAGCCCTGGCACCACCAATCGTCGACATTGGCGATGCGCGGCAGGTACTTCTTCTTCTGCTCCTCGTTGCCGAAGGTGTAGATGACGGGGCCGACCATGCTGACGCCGAAGGCGAGCGGCTGCGGCGCCGGATAGGATTGCAGCTCCTCGTTGAAGATGTAGTGCTGCACGCTGGTCCAGCCGGTGCCGCCATATTCCTTCGGCCAATGGCTGACGCCCCAGCCCTTCTTGTTGAGGATGCGCCACCACGTCACCATCTCGTCCTTGGAGAGGTGACGGCCCTCGACCAGCTTGCGCCGCGTATCCGGCGGCACGTTGTCGCGGAAGAACTGCCGGACTTCGTCGCGAAACGCCTGCTCTTCTCTAGTGAATGCGAGATCCATTGGATCCTCCTGTGAAACGTTACTTCATTTTCGTCATTGCGGGGGCATCAGCAGCGCGAATCCCGGATAGCGGTTTCTGCTGCTGGCGCAATTCGTGGCGCGACAATTTCCCGACCGGCGTCCGCGGCAGGTCGTCGACGAACTCGACCGCGGCCGGCAATTCGTGCCTGCCGAGCTTGCCGGCAAGCTGCGCGCGCAGCTCGTCGAGCGTGAACGGCTTTGCCTCGGGCCTCAGCTTGATGAAGGCCTTGGCGGCTTCGCCGCGATAGGGATCGGGAATGCCGAGCACGATCACCTCGTGCACGCCCGGGATGGTGTAGATCGCCTGCTCGATCATCTGCGGATAGACGTTGAAACCGCCGGAGATGATCATGTCCTTCTTGCGGTCGACCAGGAAGAAGTAGCCGTCGGCATCGACATAGCCGATGTCGCCGGTGAGAAAGCGGCCATCGACGAAGGCTTCCGTGGATCCCTCCGGCTTGTTCCAGTAGCCCTTGGTGACGTTCGGGCCCTTGATGCGGATCTCGCCGATCTCGCCCGGTGGCAGTACGCGCCTGGGATCGTCGAGCGCGACGACGTCGAGCTCGATGCCGGGCAGCGTCAGGCCGATCGAGCCCGGTTTCTCGGGGCCCTCGGGCGGATGGCCGGTGCCGGGCGAGCAGGTCTCGGTCATGCCCCAGCCGCTCTTCAGCTTCTTGCCGACCTTGCGCTCGAAGAAGCCGGCGATCTCCACCGGCAGCGGCGCGCCGCCGGAGCCGATGGTGACCAGCGAGGAGAAGTCGCGTTTGTCGAGATCGGGCAGCGCGGCGATCGCGATCCACATCGTCGGCACGCCTGGGAAATACGTCGCACGCTTGACCTCGATGTCGCGCATCACGGCTTCGACGTCGAAGCGCTGATGCAGCGAGATCAGATTGCCGCGGCGGAGCGAGGACAGCAGCACCACCGTGAGCGCGTAGATGTGGAACAGCGGCAGCACGCAGATCACGCGCTCGATTGTCTCGCCGCGGGCGGCGCGGGCCGGCCTGCCCCAGACGTCGTAGATCGACACCGCCGAGGTGAGATTGCCGTGCGTGAGCATCGCGCCCTTCGGCAGGCCGGTGGTGCCGCCGGTATATTGCAGCAGCGCGACGTCGTCGGCCGCGACGACAGGCCATTGCGTGGGCGCGGTGGCGCCCTCGACGAAGGTCCTGAACGTGACGATGCGGGGATCGTCGGGGATCGCCGCCTGCGGCGTGCCAACCTTGCCCCAATGATCGTCCTCGCAGACCACGAGCTTGTCGATCAGGCCCTTGTCGAGGAATTTCAGCGCGGTCGGCAGCAGGGCCTGGAGGTTGGAGGTGACGAGCAGGCGCGAGCCGGAATCGGTGATCTTGTGCGTCAGCGCGATCTCGCCGTCGAGCGGCGACAGATGCGCGACGCGGCCCCCGGCCTTCAGCGCGCCGAAGAAGCTGACGGGATGATCGGGCGTGTTGCCGAGGAACAGCGCGACCGAGCTGTTCCTGCCGATGCCAGCGCGCAGGAACGCCGCGGCGGCGCGATCGGCCAAGCTTGCGAGCTCGGCGTAGCTGATGGGCCGGTCGCGGAATTCCAGCGCGGTGCGCGGGCCGAAATCGGCGGCGGCCTTTGCGAGAAGGTCCGGCAGCGTGCCCTGGACGATGGGGTCGTCCCACCGCACGCCCTCGGGATAAAACTGTTCGCCGGGATGGGTCATTTTCCTGATTGCTCGAGCGAACAACTAACACAGACCGTCATTCCGGGGCGCGACGAAGTCGCGAGCCCGGAATCCATAACCACCAGCTGGGGTTATGGATTCCGGGCCTGCGCCTTGCGGCGCATCCCGGAATGACGAAGGTTGGGACGAAGCCCCGATCACGCTGCTTTCGACTCCGCAGCCAGCGACGCAAACGTCTTGCCCTCCGCGGCGAGCTTCTTCAGCAGCGGGGCGGGCTCGAGGCTCGGATCGTTGGTCTCCTTAGCGTAGAAGGCGAGGCGCTCGGCGATGTGCTTGAGGCCGACGCTGTCGGCCCAGAACATCGGGCCGCCACGGTAGATCGGCCAGCCATAGCCGTAGAGCCAGACCACGTCGATGTCGCTGGGACGCGCGGCGATGCCCTCTTCCAGGATCTTCGCGCCCTCGTTGATCATCGGATACATCATGCGCTCGAGGATCTCCTCGTCGCTGACGACGCGCTTCTTGCGGCCGAGACGCAGCAAGGTCTCGTCGATCAGCTTCTCGACGTCGGGGTCGGGCAGCGGCGCACGAGAACCCTGCTCGTACTTGTAATAGCCCTTGCCGGTCTTCTGGCCGAAGCGGCCGGCCTCGCACAGCGCGTCCGCGATCTCCGACTTGATGCCGCGGTCCTTACGCGAGCGCCAGCCGATGTCGAGGCCGGCGAGATCGCTCATCGCGAACGGCCCCATCGGCATGCCGAACTTGGTGACGACGGCATCGACCTGCTGCGGCAGCGCGCCCTCGAACAGCAGCTTCTCGGACTGCTTGCCGCGCTGGGCCAGCATGCGGTTGCCGACGAAGCCGTCGCAGACGCCGACCACGGCCGGCACCTTCGCGATCTTGCGCGCGATGGTCACTGCAGTCACCAGCGCATCCGGCGCGGTCTTGTCGGCACGCACGATCTCGCACAGCTTCATGACGTTGGCCGGCGAGAAGAAGTGCATGCCGAGCACGTCCTGCGGACGTTTGGTCGACTTCGCGATCTCATCGATGTTCAGGTACGAGGTGTTGGAGGCGAGCACCGCGCCCGGCTTGGCGTACTGGTCGAGCTTGCCGAACACCTCCTTCTTCACCGCCATGGTCTCGAACACGGCCTCGATGACGAGATCGGCATCGCCGACATTCTCGATGCCGACCTTGCCGTCGATCAGCGCCATGCGCTTGGCGGGCGCATCGGCCGGGATGCCGCCGCGCGCGGCGGTCGCTTCCCAGTTCTTCTGCATTACGCCCATGCCGCGCTTGAGCTGCTCCTCGCCGGTCTCGATCAGGGTGACGGGAATGCCGGCATTGGCAAAGGACATCGCGATGCCGCCGCCCATGGTGCCGGCGCCGAGAATGGCGACGCGGTTCACCGGTCGCGGCTTGGTGCCTTCAGGCACGCCCGCGATCTTGTTGGCCTCGCGCTCGGCGAAGAAGGCGTAGCGCTGCGCCTTGGACTGATCGCTGGCGACGAGCTTGAGGAAGCCCTCGCGCTCCTTCTTCAGACCTTCGTCGAACGGCAGGTCGATGGCGTAGCCGACGGCGTCGGCTGCGGCGAACGGCGCCTCCAGGCCGCGCGACTTCTTGGTCATGGCCGCGACCGCATTGGTGAAGATCGAGCGGTCGGCCTTGGCGGCTGCGAGCTTGGAATCGTCGTCGCGCAGGCGGCGCAGCGGGCGCTTCTCCGCGAGCAGCTTGCGCACGAAAGCCTCGCCGCCGGAGGCCGGGCCCTCGACGATCTCCTCGATCAGGCCGTTCTTCAGCGCCTCCGCCGCCCCGATCGGGTCGCCGCCGACGATCATCTTGACCGCAAGCTCCGGGCCCACCGCACGGGGCAGGCGCTGGGTGCCACCGGCGCCGGGCAGAAGTCCGAGCTTCACCTCGGGCAGGCCGAGCTTGGCCTCTTTCACCGCGACGCGGAAATGGCAGGCCAGCGCGACCTCGAGGCCGCCGCCGAGCGCGGTGCCGTGGATCGCGGCAACGACCGGCTTGGGCGAGTTTTCGATCTCGGACAGCACGTCGTTGAGCGCGGGCGGCTTCGGCGGCTTGCCGAACTCGGTGATGTCGGCACCGGCAATGAAGGTGCGACCGGCGCAGGTCAGCACGATGCCCTTGATGGCGGGATCGGCGATCGCGGCCTTGATGCACTCGAGGATCCCGCCGCGGACTGCGGCACTCAGCGCATTGACCGGCGGGCTGTTGACCGTGACGATCCCGACTTCATCATGACGCTCAAGCTTGACCACTTCGCTCACGGTGTCCCTCCTTGGTGGGGATTTACTTTTATTCGATTTCGCATTGCGGAATTTAATTCCGCATCTTGACGGCAGGGTTATTTTGAAGCACGGACGTTGTCAACGACTCCGCGCAAGAAGCAGATCAGGGATGAAGCGTACAGGAAAGAAGACCGCGACCGATCGGAATTTCGTCGTCGCGCTTTCCCGCGGACTGGAAGTATTGCGCGCGTTCCAACCCAATGACGGCCTGCTGGGCAATCAGGAGATTGCGTCCCGCACCAATCTGCCCAAGCCCACCGTGTCGCGGCTGACCTACACGCTGACCAAGCTTGGCTATCTGACGCCGGTTCCTCGCTTCGAGAAGTACCAGCTCGCCCCGGCAGCGATGTCGCTCGGCTACGCGGCGCTGGCCAATCTGGGCGTTCGGCATTTGTCCGAGCCGTTCCGCGAAGAGGTGATGCGCGCGACCGGCGGCGCCGTCGCCGTCGGCGGCCGTGACCGCCACAGCATGATCTATTTCGGGCAGAGCCGCGGCAGCGAGACCGTCGGCGTTCAACTTGACGTCGGCTCGCGCGTGCCGATTGCAACCAGTGCGATGGGCCGCGCCTATTTCTGGGCACTCGATGACGAAGGTCGCGCCGAAGTGTCGCGCATCCTGCGCGAACATTACGGCAGCCGCTGGCCGAAGATGCGCGAGGGCTTGGAACGTTCCGGCGAGACGGTCGCGAAATACGGCTTTGCGATTTCGGTCGGCGATTGGCACGACGACATCGGCGCCGCCGGCGTCGCGCTCAAGCTCAACGACGGAACCGGGCCTTACGCATTCAATTGCGGCGCGCCCGCATTCCGTTTCACGGAAGAGCGTTTGATCAACGACATTGGACCGCGTCTCTTAGCGATGGTAAGGAACATCGAGGCGGCGCTCGGGGGTCTGATGCCGCATTCAAAAAAAGACATCAGCAAAAAGCTGAAATCAGGAGGAAAAGTTGCGCGTGTGGCCGAGGGATTCAGATAGCCTTTGTCATCATCGGGAGCGGCTCGCATCGCCCCATCGCTCACTGAACGACGTGAGCGAGACGAGATGACGCAGGCACAGCTCGCGCAGGGTAGATCGCCCCTGCTCGCGGTTCGCGACGTCAGCGTCGTGTTCGGCGGCATCGTCGCGCTCAACGGCGTGTCCTTCGACATGCACAAGGGAGCCATCCTCGGATTGATCGGCCCGAACGGCGCCGGCAAGACCACGCTCTTCAACTGCCTGTCGCGGCTGTACCAGCCGTCGTCCGGCGACATCTTGATGGACGGCGTGAGCATCCTGACGCGGCCGCCGCACCGGATCGCCGAGATCGGCATCGGCCGCACCTTCCAGAACGTGGCGCTGTTTCCCAACCTTTCGGTGATGGACAACGTCCGCGTCGGCGCCCATTCGAAGACCTCGAGCGACATTATCAGCGACTCCCTGAAGCTTGCCTGGGTCCGGCGCAGCGAGACCAGCATCAACAAGAAGGTGCACGAGATCCTTGCTTACCTCGACCTCGAGGACGTCGCCCATACCGTCGTATCCGGCCTACCGTTCGGTACGCAGAAGCGGGTCGAGCTGGCGCGTGCGCTGGCGGCCGATCCGAAGATCCTGCTGCTCGACGAACCCGCCGGCGGCCTCAACCACGAGGAAGTTCATGTGCTCGGCGATCTCATCCGCAAAATCCGCGACGAGCGCCATATGACCGTGCTCCTGGTCGAGCATCACATGGGCCTCGTGATGTCGATCGCCGACCATGTCGTCGCGCTGAATTTCGGCAAGAAGCTCGCGGAAGGCACGCCCGCCCAGGTGCAGGCGGACCCGGACGTCATCAAGGCCTATCTCGGGAGCAAGGATCAATGACGCCACTGCTCAACGTCAAGGACCTGCGCGCTTATTACGGCCAGGTCCAGGCGCTCCATGGCCTGTCCTTCTCGCTCAACGAGGGTTCGCTCGTGACGCTGCTGGGCGCCAACGGCGCCGGCAAGACCACCACACTGCGCGCGATCTGCAACATGGTGCGCTCCACCGGCGGCGTCGAGTTCGAAGGCAAGCCGCTGAACAACCGTTCGACCGAGAGCATCGTGCGGTTCGGCATCGCCCACGTGCCGCAGGGCCGCGGCACCTTTACCAACATGACGGTGGAGGAGAATCTCCAGCTGGGGGCCATCACCCGCAAGGACCGCGCCGGCATCGTCTCCGACATCGAGCGCATGTACGCGCATTTCCCAGTGTTGAAGCAGCGCCATACCCAGCAGGCCGGCACGCTCTCCGGCGGCGAGCAGCAGATGCTCGCGGTCGCCCGCGCGCTGATGCTGCGACCGCGGCTGATGCTGCTCGACGAGCCCTCCTTCGGCCTCGCGCCGCTGGTGGTGCGCGACCTGTTCGGCATCCTCGGCAAGATCAACCGCGAGGACAAGGTCTCGATCCTGGTGGTCGAGCAGAACGCCCAGCTCGCGCTCGAGCTCGCCGACCAGGCCTATGTGATCGAGACCGGGCGCATCGTGATGTCGGGCAAGGCCAAGGACATCGCGAACAACGAAGAAATCCGCAAATCCTATCTGGGTTACTGAGGGAGCCGGCACAATGGAGCTGTTCACCAACCAGGTCCTGGCCGGCATCGCCACGGGGGCGATCTATGCATGCATGGCGCTCGCCGTGGTCATGATCTACCAGGCCATCGACCATCTCAACTTCGCGCAAGGCGAGATGGCGATGTTCTCGACCTTCATCTCATGGCAGCTGATGCAGTGGGGCGTATCTTATTGGGCTGCCTTCCTGATCACGCTGGCATTTTCTTTCGTTGCCGGCATCGCGATCGAGCGCATCCTGTTCAAGCCGCTCGTCAAGGCGCCGGTGCTCACCAACGTCGCCGGCTTCATCGCGCTGTTTGCGATCATCAACTCCTCGGCGGGCCTGATCTGGGACTTCACGATCAAGCAATATCCGACCCCGTTCGGCTCCGCACCGTTTCTCGGCAGCCAGCTGATCTCGACGCACCAGGCCGGCATGATCGGCGTCACCGTGGCGCTGCTGCTCGCGCTCTATTTCTTCTTCCAGTACACGCGCATCGGCCTTGCGATGCGAGCCGCAGCGTCGGTGCCCGAATCGGCCCGCCTCGTCGGCATCAACACGAGCTGGATGATCGCGCTCGGCTGGGGCATGGCGACCGCGATCGGCTCGATCGCCGGCATGCTGATCGCACCTGTCGTATTCCTCGAGCCGAACATGATGGGCGGCGTGCTGATCTACGGCTTCGCCGCGGCGGTGCTCGGCGGGCTGTCGAGCCCGTTCGGCGCCGTGGTCGGCGGCTTCCTGGTCGGCGTGTTCGAGAATCTGGCCGGTACCTACATTCCCGGCGTCGGCAATGAGCTGAAACTCCCGATCGCGCTCGCGCTGATCATCTCCGTCCTGGTCGTCAAACCCGCTGGTCTGTTCGGCCGGCATATCGTCAAGCGAGTTTGATCATGAGCGCAGCAGAAGAAGTCGTCGCTGAGGGCCACGAGGCGGTCGAGGCGGTTCCGAAGCGGGCCATGACGCTGGGCACCGGCACCTCGCTGGTGGTGCTGGCCGCGCTGTTGATCGTGCCGATGTTCGTCAAGAACTTCATCATCTTCCAAATGACGATGCTCCTGATCTACGGGCTCGCGGTGCTGGCGCTGAACATCCTGACCGGCGGAAGCGGCCAGTTCTCGCTCGGCCAGAGCGCGTTCTACGCCGTCGGCGCCTATGTGTCGGCGGTGCTGATGGAACATGCCAACGTCAACTACGCGCTGACCATTCCGATCTCCGCCGTGATTTGCTTCGGATTCGGTTACCTGTTCGGCAAGCCGGCGCTGCGGCTGTCCGGCATCTATCTCGCACTCGCGACCTTCGCGCTTGCGACTGCGATGCCGCAGCTGCTCAAGCTGAACTTCCTCGAGCACTGGACCGGCGGCGTGCAGGGCCTCGTCGTCACCAAGCCGGACGCGCCGTTCGGCCTGCCGATGTCGCAGGACATGTGGCTGTACTACTTCACGCTCGCCGTGACGGTCGCGATCTACATCTTCTCGGTGAACCTGTTGCGTTCCCGCTCGGGCCGCGCCTTCATGGCGATCCGCGACAACGAGATCGCGGCCTCCTCGATGGGAGTCAACGTCGCGCTGTACAAGACGCTGGCTTTCGGCGTGTCCGCCGGCATCACCGGCGTTGCCGGCTCGCTCGGCGCCATCGCGGTGCAGTTCGTCGCGCCCGACAGCTACACCATCACGCTCGCGATCTCGCTGTTCCTCGGCATGGTGGTCGGCGGCGTCGGCTGGCTGCCCGGCTCGTTCGTCGGTGCGGCCTTCATCATCTTCGTGCCGAACATGGCGGAGAGCATCTCCAAGGGCCTCTCCGGCGCGGTATTCGGCGTGCTGCTGTTCCTCGTCATCTACCTCGTGCCGCACGGCGCAAGGCAGGTCGCGATCCTGGGCCAGCAACTCGTCGGCAAGCTCAGGAAGAATTGAAGACCCGTTGAATTAACCAAGGAGACCGAATTGTATTTTGGAAGAACACTGCGAGCCGCCGCGCTGATCACGGCAACGGCGGCCATCACTCTCACCTCCGGCGCTGCACTCGCCCAAAAGAAATACGACACCGGCGCGTCCGATACCGAGATCAAGATCGGCAACATCATGCCGTACAGCGGTCCGGCGTCGGCCTATGGCATCATCGGCAAGACCGAAGAAGCCTATTTCAAGATGATCAACGACAAGGGCGGCATCAACGGCCGCAAGATCAACTTCGTCACCTATGACGACGGCTATTCGCCGCCGAAGGCCGTCGAGCAGGTCCGCAAGCTGGTCGAGAGCGACGAGGTGCTGGTCGTTTTCAACCCGCTCGGCACGCCCTCGAACAGTGCGATCCAGAAATATCTCAACTCCAAGAAGATCCCGCAGCTCTTCGTCGCGACCGGCGCCACCAAGTGGAACGACCCGAAGAACTTCCCCTGGACCATGGGCTGGCAGCCCTCCTACCAGAGCGAAGCGCAGATCTACGCGAAATGGCTGATGAAGGAGAAGCCGGACGCCAAGATCGCGATCCTCTACCAGAACGACGATTTCGGCAAAGACTACCTCAAGGGCACCAAGGACGGCCTCGGCGCCAAGGCCTCGTCCATGATCGTCATGGAGGAGAGCTACGAGGTCTCCGAGCCGTCGATCGACGGCCATATCGTCAAGATCAAGGCCGCCAATCCCGACGTGCTGCTGATCTACACCACGCCGAAGTTCGCGGCCCAGACCATCAAGAAGACCGCCGAGCTCAGCTGGAAGCCGCTCCAGATCCTCACCAACGTGTCGATCTCGGTCGGCAGCGTGATGAAGCCGGCCGGCTTCGAGAACGCGCAGGGCGTGCTGTCGGCCGCCTACGCCAAGGACTCCACGGATCCGCAATGGGCCAACGACCCCGGCATGAAGAAGTGGAACGAGTTCGTCGACAAGTACATGCCGGGTGCCGACAAGTCGGACACCAGCATGGTTTATGGCTATGGCGCCGCCTCGACGCTGGCCAAGGTGCTGGAGATGTGCGGTGACGATCTCACTCGCGCCAACATCATGAAGCAGGCCGCCTCGTTGAAGGACTTTGCCCCGGATACGCTGCTGCCCGGCGTCAAGATCAACACCAGCGCCACCGACTTCGCTCCGATCGCGCAGCTGCAGATGATGCGCTTCAAGGGCGAGAAGTGGGAACTGTTCGGCGAGATCATCAGCGGTGACGTCGCCTCCGAGTGATGCGTGACGCGATGATCGAGGACGAGGAGCCCCCGCGGACAGTCGCGGGGGCTTTTTGTTGACGACAGGCGCCAATCTTGTTCAATGCGATCGATCCATCCCGGGGTAGGAGAGCAATGGCCGCCGTTCGTTCCCAGGTTGCGACGCTCTGGGCCGCGCTTGCCTTGTGCACTGCAATGAGCGGCGAGGCGCTGGCGCAGAAGAAATACGACAGCGGCGCGTCCGATACCGAGATCAAGATCGGTAACATCATGCCCTACAGCGGTCCGGCCTCCGGCTATGCTGCGATCGGCAGGACCGAGGAAGCCTACTTCAACAAGATCAATGCCGAGGGCGGCATCAACGGCCGCAAGATCAGATTCATCTCCTATGACGACGGCTATTCGCCGCCGAAGACGGTGGAACAGGCGCGAAAACTGGTCGAGAGCGACAATGTGCTGCTGATCTTCGGCTCGCTCGGCACCTCCACCAACAGCGCCATCCGCAAGTACATGAACGAGAAGAAGGTGCCGCAATTGTTCGTGGCGAGCGGCGCCTCGAAATGGAACGACCCCAAGCAATATCCCTGGACCATGGGCTGGCAGCCGAGCTACGTCAGCGAGGCCCGGATCTATGCCAAATACATCATGAAGGAGAAGCCAAACGGAAAGATCGGCGTGCTCTACCAGAACGACGATTTCGGCAAGGACTATCTAAACGGGTTGAAGGAGGGCCTCGGCGCCAAGGCTTCGATGATCGTGCGGGAGGAGGCCTACGACACGTCCGAGCCCGCAATCGACGAGCGAGTCGTGAAGCTGAAGGCGGCCGGCGCCGATATCTTCATCAGCCTCACCAACCAGAAATTCGCCGCGCAGGGAATCAAGAAAGCCGCGGAGATCAACTGGCATCCGATGCACATCATCTCCAACGTCTCGGCTTCGGTCAGCGGCGTATTGGAGCCGGCGGGCATTGAAGTCTCGCAAGGCATCCTGTCGGCGACCTACACCAAGGACGGCTCCGACCCGCAGTGGAATGCCGACGACGGCATGAAGAAGTTCTACAGTTTCCTCGCGCAATACGAGCCCAGGGCCAACAAGCTCGATGCCGGCGTCGTGTACGGCTATGCCGCCGCACAGACCATTGTGAAGGTGCTGCAGATGTGCGGCGACGATCTCACCCGCGAGAACGTCATGAAGCAGGCCGCCAGCCTGAAGGACTTCGCACCCGACACGCTGCTGCCAGGCATCAAGATCAACACCGCGCCCGACGATTTCGCCCCGATCGAGCAGCTGCAGATGATGCGCTTCAAGGGCAGGAAATGGGAGCTGTTCGGCGACATCATCTCGAGCGAGATGAGCCACTGAACGACGCAATTCAAAATAGCCGCCTTCTCGTAAAGCAACTCAAGCGGTGAGTTTGCCCCGCAAAAAGAATCTCACGCGCCGGAATATTCAGCACCGCCTTCGACGAGATCGCCGCCTGCGCGAGGCCCGTGCAGGCGTTCTTCTTGCTGACGGCCGTGGATAGGTATTGAATGCGTGACGGAGCGACGCGCAACGATCGCTCCCAATAAGAACAAACGACACATTCAATCCTGTCCAGGGAGATCAAAATGCCTGCAATGCATGTGCGATTGGGGGCCTTCTCGGCTGCCCTCGTGCTAGCCGCCACGCTGTCCACGACAGCGCTCGCGCAGAAGAAATACGACACCGGCGCATCCGACACGGAGATCAAGATCGGCAACATCATGCCCTATAGCGGTCCCGCGTCCGCCTACGGCGTGATCGGCAAGACCGAAGAGGCCTATTTCCGCAAGATCAACGCAGAAGGCGGCATTAACGGCCGCAAGATCAACTTCATCACCTATGACGACGCCTATTCCCCGCCGAAGACCGTGGAGCAGGCGCGCAAGCTGGTCGAGAGCGACGAGGTGCTGCTGATCTTCAACTCGCTCGGCACCCCGCCGAACTCGGCGATCCAGAAGTACATGAACCAGAAGAAGGTTCCGCAGCTGTTCGTCGCCACCGGCGCCACGAAGTGGAACGACCCGCAGACCTTCCCGTGGACGATGGGCTGGCAACCCAACTACCAGATCGAGTCGATCATCTACGCCAAGTACATCCTGAAGAACCATCCGAACGCCAAGATCGCCGTGCTCTACCAGAACGACGATTACGGCAAGGACTATCTGAAGGGGTTCAAGGACGGGCTCGGCGCCAAGGCCGCCTCGATGATCGTCATCGAGGACAGCTACGAAGTCTCCGAGCCGACCATCGACTCCCACATCGTCAAGATGAAGTCGACCAACGCCGACGTGTTCTTCAACATCACGACGCCGAAATTCGCGGCACAGGCGATCAAGAAGAACGCCGAGATCGGCTGGAAGCCGCTGCACTTCCTCAACAACGTCTCGGCCTCGATCGGCAGCGTAATCAAGCCGGCCGGCTTCGAGAACGCGCAGGACATCATCTCGTCGCAGTACTTCAAGGATCCCACCGACGCGCAGTGGAAAAACGACAAGGCGATGATCGCCTGGAACGAATTTCTGGATAAGTACTATCCGGAAGCGAACCGCGCCGATGCCTCGGTAATGTACGGCTACATCGTCGCCCAAGGCCTCGTTCACGTGCTCAAGGCCTGCGGTGACAATCTCACCCGCGAGAACATCATGAAGCAGGCCGCCAACATCAAGGACTTCGAGCCGGCGGGCCTGTTGCCGGGCATCAAGGTCAACACCTCGGCGACCGATTTCGCGCCGCTCTCGCAACTGCAGCTGATCCGGTTCAAGGGCGAGCATTGGGTGCCATTTGGCGAGGTGCTGAGCGGCGACGTCGGCGGCTGACCATTAACCACTTGCTCAAGATGTAGCCAAATCGACTAAAGACGCAGCCCCTGCGGCCATGCCGCAGGGGCTTTTCCTTGAAGCGTTCAGGCAAATCGTATTGAATTGCGGCCGCGTCGCGAAGAAAAACGAGACAAGAAAAGGGACGCACACACAAAGAAGAAACAGGGAGATTGGAATGCCTGCTGTCACCGGCAAGCTTGCGGCCGCATCATTGGCGCTCGCGCTCATCGCGGCCTCGGCCTCAACCGCAACGGCCCAAAAAAAATACGATACCGGTGCGACCGACACCGAGATCAAGATCGGCAACATCATGCCCTACAGCGGACCGGCCTCCGCCTACGGCATCATCGGTCGCACCGAAGCCGCCTATTTCAAGAAGATCAACGAAGAGGGCGGCATCAACGGCCGCAAGATCAATTTCGTCTCCTACGACGACGCCTACTCGCCGCCGAAGACGGTGGAGCAGGCGCGCAAGCTGGTCGAGAGCGACGAGGTGCTGCTCGTCTTCAACTCGCTCGGCACGCCGCCGAACTCCGCGATCCAGAAATACATGAACTCGAAGAAGGTGCCGCAGCTGTTCGTCGCCACCGGCGCTACCAAGTGGAACGATCCGCAGAACTTCCCGTGGACCATGGGCTGGCAACCCAACTACCAGAGCGAGACGCAGATCTACGCGAAATACATCCTCAAGGCCATGCCGAACGCCAAGATCGGCGTGCTCTACCAGAACGACGATTACGGCAAGGATTACCTGAAGGGCCTTAAGGACGGCTTGGGGGCCAAGGCCGCGAGCATGATCGTGCTGGAGGAAAGCTACGAGACGTCGGAGCCGACCATCGACAACCACATCGTCAAGCTGAAAGCCACCGGCGCCGACGTCTTCATCAACATCACCACGCCGAAGTTCGCGGCGCAGGCGATCAAGAAGATCTCCGAGATCGGCTGGAAGCCGACCCACTTCCTCAACAACGTCTCGGCCTCGGTCGGCAGCGTGATCAAGCCCGCCGGCTTCGAGAATTCGCAGGACATCATCTCGGCCGCCTATCTGAAGGACGTCTCCGATCCGCAGTGGAAGGACGACGCCGGCATGAAGGCGTTCCTGGAGTTCATGACGAAGTACTTCCCCGAGGGCGACAAGCTCGACGGCGGCACCATCGTCGGCTACGGCGTCGCGCAGACGCTGGTCGAAGTGCTGAAGAAATGCGGCGACAATCTCACGCGCGAGAACGTCATGAAGCAGGCGGCGAGCCTGAAGGACTTCCGCACCGAAGTGCTGCTGCCCGGCATCAAGATCAGTACCGGGCCGAACGACTTCGCACCGATCAGCTCGCTGCAGCTGATGAAGTTCAAGGGCGACAAGTGGGACCTGTTCGGCGAGGTGATCAGCGCCGACGCCGGCGGCTAGAAGCTTCAAAGCCCGGACGACGAGCCCCCTGCGCTGATCGCGCAGGGGGCTTTTGCTTGTGTGGCAATTATGATCACGCGATTGCACAATCGAATGACGGCGAAGGCGCTTACGCTTTGGCACACGATGCGGTAGGCAGATGGCGGCGACCTCGTCGCCGCCAGTCCAGTCTGCGCAAGGCCATTGTCCATGACCGACCGACGTCCCCTGCTCCGCGCGCTCTACGACACTGCCGTTGCTGCCGCCCATCCGAGCGTGGTGCTGGCCCCTCACCTGCGGCCTGCGCCCAGGGGGCGCGTGATCTGCCTTGCGGCCGGCAAGGGCGCCGGCGCAATGGCCGCAGCCGCGGAGCGGCATTATCTCGATGCGCTGGGATTGGCGCCGGAGCGCCTCGTCGGCATCGCCACCACGCGCCACGGCTACGGCGTGCCCGCGCGCAGCATTCGCGTGGTCGAGGCCGGTCATCCCGTGCCTGACGAAGCGGGCCTGAAGGGCGCGGCCGACACGCTCGCACTCGCGGGCGAGGCCGGGCCGGACGATCTCCTGCTGGTGCTGCTCACCGGCGGCGGCTCGGCCAACTGGATCGCGCCGGTGGACGGCATCAGCTTCGCGCAGAAGCAGGCGGTCAACAAGGCGCTGCTGCGCTCGGGCGCGCCGATCGGCGAGATGAACGTCGTGCGCAAGCACCTGTCGCGGATCAAGGGCGGCCGCCTCGCCCGCGCTGGCAGCAACGCCGCGGAGATCGTGACGCTCGCGATCTCCGACGTGCCGCATGACGATCCGTCCGCGATCGCCTCCGGCCCCACCGTGCCCGATCCGACCACGCTGGCGGATGCGCGCGCGATCGTGGCGAAATACAGGCTCGACATCGACGATGCGGTGCGGCGCGCGCTCGACGATCCCAACAACGAGAGCTGCAAGCCGGGCGACGCCGCCTTTGCGCACGCGTCGTTCGAGCTGATCGCGCGGCCCAAGCAGTCGCTGGACGCTGCGGTCAAGCTCGCGCGCGAGGCCGGCTACGAGACCATCGATCTCGGCGCCGATCTCGAAGGCGAGGCGCGCGAGGTCGCCGCCGATCACGCCAGGCTGGCGCTTCAGGCACGCAGCCAGGGCAAGCGCGTCGCGATTCTCTCCGGCGGCGAACTCACGGTCACCGTGCGCGGCAACGGGCGCGGCGGGCCGAACCAGGAATACGCGCTGGCCCTGGCCTCGCTCTTGAAGGACACTTCCGGCATCGCGGCGCTGGCCGGCGACACCGACGGCGCCGATGGCGGCGCCGGCCACCCGACCGACCCCGCCGGCGCGCTGATCGATGCGGCGACGTTCGCGAAGATGAAGGCGCTGGGGCTCGAGCCGCAGGCCTATCTCGCCAACAACGACGCCACCACGTTTTTCGAGGCGACCGGCGACCTGCTACAGCCTGGACCGACGCTGACCAACGTGAACGACATCAGGGTGATTTTGGTGGATTGACGTTCGCTTACCCTCCCCTAGAGGGTAAGAGTCAAAACTCGTTGGCGATCTTCGCGAGCATCTCGATCAGGGCTTCGCGGTTGGCCTGGCCGAGCAGATCGTTCAGCCGGGCCTCGTGCTTGGTGGCGACGAGCTTCTTGGCGCGCGCCAGCACGGCCTTGCCCTTGTCGGTCAAGACCAGGATGTGCGAGCGGCGGTCGTTGGTGGAGCGGATCCGCGCACAGAGGTCGCGGCTCTCCAGATTGTCGAGCATGGCTACGAAGTTCGGCCTGAGGATGCCGAGCGTGGAGGCGATCTCGGTCTGGTTACGGCCGGGGTTTTTCTCGACCAGGAGCAGCACCGAGAACTGCGCCGGCGTCAGCTGGAGCGAGGCCATGCAGCGCAGGAAATTCTCGAACACCTTGAGCTGCGCACGTTTCAGGACATAGCCGAGCTGCTCGGAAAGCTCGCCGAGCTGGAGGGCCTCCGCCTGCGGCTCGCCTGCCTCCTTGCGGCCCTTGGCCGCGTCGGCCGGCTTGTCGGAGGACTTTTCAGCGGTTTTGGAAACGGTCATCGCCTCGTGCTCGTAATCCCGCTAAATTCCGGGGCGGGTCGTTCCCACCCTTGAAGTTATATTTGATAATTGTTATGGACCATACCAAATATCGCCTGCGTTTTTCAATGGCTGTGAGCGGACCGTCCACCGTAATCGAGGGGACCGGTCCGGATTAGGGGGAGCGTCCGGTCTTGAATACCACCATCATGCTGTTCCTGGTGCAGGACGGCATCACCAATGGCGCGATCTATGCGCTGCTCGGCCTGGCGCTGGTGCTGGTGTTCGCCGTCACCCGCGTCATCCTCATTCCCCAGGGCGAATTCGTCACCTATGGCGCGCTGACCTATGCCTCGCTGGCCGCCGGCCAGATGCCGGGCACGGCAAAGCTGGCGCTGGCGCTCGGCATCGGCGCCTTCGTCTTCGACCTGTTCGTGGCGCGCAAGGCGCTGCACGGGCGGCTGGTCGTCCGCAGCTTCATCGCCAACGTCGTGCTGCCCGCGATCGTGTTGGCGCTGACCCTGTCCCTCGCCGCGCAGAAGGCGCCGGTCGCGGTCTGCATCGCGCTGTCGCTGGTGATCGTGGCGATGATCGGCCTCTATCTCTATCGCATCGCCTTCCAGCCGCTGGCGCACACTTCGGTGCTGGTGCTGCTGATCGCCTCGGTCGGCGTCCATCTCGCGCTGCAGGGCCTCGGCCTGTTGTTCTTCGGCGCCGAAGGCCAGCGCGGGCCTGCCGTGCTGTCCGGCGCCTTCACCGCCGGCGCATTGCGCTTCACCGGCCAGAGCATCACCGTCTATGCCATCACCATCGCCTTCATCGTCGCCCTCTGGCTGTTCTTCGGCCTGACGCTCTACGGCAAGGCGCTGCGCGCGACCGCGGTCAACCGGCTTGGGGCGCGGCTTGCCGGCATCCGCACCACGCTGTCGGGCCAGATCGCCTTCCTGCTGGCCTCCGTGATCGGCGCGCTCTCGGGCATCCTGATCGTGCCGATCACGACACTGTATTACGACTCCGGCTTCCTGATCGGGCTGAAGGGCTTCGTCGCCGCGATCATCGGCGGCCTCGTCAGCTATCCCCTCACCGCCGTCGCGGCGCTGGTGGTCGGCATCGTCGAGGCGTTCTCGTCCTTCTATGCCTCCAACTACAAGGAGGTGATCGTCTTCATGCTGCTGATCCCCGTGCTGCTGCTGCGCTCGCTCGCCGCGCCCGCGGTCGAGGAAGAGAAGGACTGAGCCCGATGCAGAGCCGGCTTCCCATCCTCGTCTTCGCGATCCTCATGGCGGCGATCCCGCTCATCCCGGGCGTGCCCCCGTTCTGGATCGTGCTGCTCGACAATATCGGCCTTGCCGCGCTGGTCGCGATGGGCCTCGTGCTGCTGACCGGCGTCGGCGGCCTCACCTCGTTCGGGCAGGCCGCCTTCGTCGGTTTCGGTGCCTACACCACCGCCGTGCTGACGACGGCCTATGGCCTGTCGCCCTGGCTGACGCTGCCGCTGTCGCTCGTGGTCAGCGGCTCGCTCGCGGTGCTGCTCGGGCTGATCACCGTGCGCCTCTCCGGCCATTACCTGCCGCTCGGCACGCTCGCCTGGGGGCTTGGGCTGTTCTACCTGTTCAGCAAGCTGGAGTTTCTGGGACGTAACGACGGCATCTCGGCGATCCCGCCGCTGTCGATCGGTGCCTTCAAGATGCTCTCGCCCGGCTCGATCTATTACGCGATCTGGATCGCCGTGATCCTCTCGGCCCTGCTGACGATGAACCTCTTGGACTCCCGCACCGGCCGCGCCATCCGCGCGCTGCGCCGCGGCCATGTCGCGGCCGAGGCCTTCGGCGTCCACACGCCGCGTGCAAAGCTGCTGGTGTTCATCCATGCCGCGGTGCTCGCGGGCCTGTCCGGGTGGCTCTACGCCCATCTCCAGCGCGCCGTGAACCCGACGCCGTTCGGCGCGCATATGGGCATCGAATATCTCTTCATCGCGGTGGTCGGCGGCGCCGGCTATGTCTGGGGCGGCGTGCTGGGCGCGGCGATTGTCGTGATCCTGAAAGAGGTGCTGCAGAGCTATCTGCCGCTGATCCTGCCCGGCTCCGGCCAGGTCGAGACCATCGTGTTCGGCATCATGCTGGTGGCGCTGCTGCAGCTTGCGCCCGGCGGCCTCTGGCCCTGGCTGATGTCGTTCTTCCCCGAGCGCACCGACGGCAGGAAGCCGGACACCTCGCTGAAGCTGGAGCATCGCACCCGCGCGCCTGCCGAGACCGGCGTCCTGCTTCAGGTCGAGAAGGCGCGAAAGCAATTTGGCGGCGTGGTCGCGGTGAACAACGTGTCCTTCGACGTGCAGGCCCGCGAGATCGTCGCGCTGATCGGCCCGAACGGCGCCGGCAAGAGCACGACCTTCAACCTGATTACCGGCGTGCTGTCGGCAACCTCGGGCTCGATCTCGGTGCTCGGCAGGAAGGTCGACAACGCGCCGCCGCAGGAGATCGTCAAGCTCGGTATCAGCAGGACCTTCCAGCACGTCAAGCTCGTCCCCGACATGACCGTGCTGGAGAACGTCGCGATTGGCGCACATTTGCGCGGCCATTCCGGCCCAATCTCCTCGATGCTGCGGCTCGACCGCGCTGACGAGGCCAAGCTGCTCGCCGAGGCCGCCCGCCAGATCGAGCGCGTCGGCCTCGCCGAGCAGATGCACCAGCTGGCAGGCTCGCTCTCGCTCGGCCAGCAGCGCATCGTCGAGATCGCCCGCGCGCTCTGCGTCGATCCGATGCTGCTGCTGCTCGACGAGCCGGCCGCCGGCCTGCGCCACATGGAAAAGCAGCGGCTCGCCGCGCTGCTCCGCGAGCTGCGCGACGGCGGGATGTCCGTCCTCTTGGTCGAGCACGACATGGGCTTCGTGATGAACCTTGCCGACCGCATCGTGGTGCTCGATTTCGGCACCAAGATCGCGGAGGGCACGCCGGCGACGATCAAGACCAATCCCGAAGTGATCAAGGCCTATCTCGGAGTGGCGGCATGAGCACGCTGTTGTCCGTCACCGACGCGCATGTCGCCTATGGCAAGGTCGAGGCGGTGCGTTCGGTCTCGCTCGAGGTGGGCGCCAACGAGATCGTCACCATTGTCGGCGCCAACGGCGCCGGCAAGACCACGCTGCTCTCGGCCATCATGGGAATCCTGCCGCTGAAGGGCCGCGTCGCCTTTGCCGGGCAGGATCTCGCCCGCCTCGACATCGAGGACCGTGTCGCGATGGGCCTCGGTCTCGTTCCCGAGCATCGCGAATTGTTCGTGACCATGAATGTCGAGGACAATCTCGAGCTGGGCGCGTTCCGGATCGAGCGCAGCAAGGCCAAAGCCTCGATGGAGCGGGTCTATGCGCTGTTTCCGCGGCTCAAGGAGCGGCGCAAGCAGCTCGCCGGCACGCTCTCCGGCGGCGAGCAGCAGATGCTCGCGATGGGCCGCGCGCTGATGGGCGAGCCGAAGCTCTTGATGCTGGACGAGCCGAGCCTGGGCCTGGCCCCGATCATCGTCGCCGACATCTTCCGTATCGTCACCGAGCTCCGCGCCGCCGGGGTCTCCGTGCTGCTGGTCGAGCAGAACGCGCAGGCCGCGCTGAAGATCGCGGACCACGCCTACGTCATGGAGCTCGGCGAGTTCGTGCTCAGCGGCAAGGCCAGCGACATCGCCGCCAACGAACGGGTGGCCGCGAGCTATCTCGGCTTCCAGCACGAAGGCGAGAGTGTGATTTAGTTTAGAGACGCCTCGGCCTATTCATTGTCATCGCCCGCGAAGGCGGGCGATCCAGTACTCCGAGACGATCGCGATTGAACCGAATGCCTCGGCGTACTGGATGCCCCGCCTTCGCGGGGCATGACACCGGACGATGGGAGAGGCGAAGCGCGCCGTTTAACCTGCCGCCTTCTCCCCCTTCAACGCCGCAACCTCCGCCTCCAGCTCTGCGATCCGCTGATCCCGCGCGGCCAGCGCGGCCGCGACATCGGCTGCATCAAACTTCTGCGGGATGTGCTGCGGGCAGTTGGTGTCCCAGGCTGCGATCTTGAACAGGATCACCTGCTCGGGCCGGGCGCGGTAGCCTTTCGGCATCAGTGACGTGGTCAGCGCTTCGTCGTCCTCGACGACGCGCGCCTCGCCCCAGAGCTTCACACGGCGACGATGGGCGTAGTCCATCACGAAGATGTAGGCCTTGGGATTCTCCGAGAGATTTCCTTGCGTGATGAACTGCTGGTTGCCGGCGTAGTCGGCGAAGGCGAGCGTCTGCTTGTCCAGCACCTTGAGAAAGCCCTTCGGGCCGCCGCGGTGCTGGATGTAGGGCTGGCCGTCGGCTGAAGCCGTGGCGAAATAGAAGCTGTTGGCGTCGGCCAGGAACGCGGCGAGATTGTCGTCGACCTCGGTGCGCCAGCCGCGCTGCTCGCTGCGCGCATAGGCCTCGCGCGAGCCCTTGCGCGCCTGGATCGTCTTCACCGCCGGCGAAAAGGCCACGTCGCTGGCATAGGTGTGAACTGCCGTCATCGGAACATCTCCTGAAATTCCGGCGCATTGCTGCGTCTTCCGCGCCTAATCTGGACCTTTCGGCGTCTAAAACAATTGAGCAGCTTGACACTTCATCATTGCAATATATGCAATAATGTCCATGGACCGGCTCGAAGCCATGCACGTCTTCGTCACCGTGGCCGACCTGCGCGGCTTTGCGCCGGCGGCGCGCAAGCTGCGCCTGTCGCCCTCGGCGGTGACGCGGATGATCGCGGCGCTCGAGGAGCATCTCGGCGCGCGGCTGCTGCAGCGGACCACGCGGCAGGTGGCGCTGACCGACGTCGGCACGCGCTATTTGGAGCGCGCGCGGCGCATCCTCGCCGACGTCGAAGAGGCTGACGGCTCGGCGCGGGAGGAACGCAACCGGCCGAGCGGGCGTTTCGTCGTGTCCGCGCCGGTCGGCTTCGGCCGCCTGCATGTCGGACCGGTCATGACCGCCTATCTCAAGCGCTATCCCGAGGTCGCCGCCGAACTCAGGCTGTCCGACCATCTCGTCAACCTCGTCGAGGACGCCGTCGATGCCGCGGTGCGGATCGGCCATCTCGCCGATTCCTCGCTTGTGGCGCGCCAGGTCGGCGAGATGCGGCGGATCGTGGTGGCCGCGCCCGGCTATTTGAAGCGTCATGGCGAGCCGAAGACGCCGGAGGCGCTCGCCACGCACCAGACCATCCAGTTCGGCCCCTGGTCCGAATGGCGCTTCCTGCGCGACGGCCGCGATATCGGGCTGCCGCTGTCGCCTCGCTTCATCAGCAACAGCGCCGATGCCGCCCTGCAATATGCCGAGGCCGGCGGCGGCGTGACGCGGGTACTGGCCTATCAGGCCGCCGAGGGCCTGAAGCGCGGACGCCTGAAGATCGTGCTGGCGCAATACGAGCAGCCGGCGCTGCCGATCCACATCGTCTACCCGACCTCGCGCCTGCTCTCGGCCAAGGTGCGCGCGTTCGTCGACCTCGTGGTGGAGACGGCGGAGTGGAGGTTTGGGTGATCTTTTCCGTCATGGCCGGGCTTGCCCCGGGCATGACGACGGAGAGAGTTGGGCCTCACCCCTTCTTCGGCACTACCCGAAACGTGCCGCTGGCCCGCGCGATCACGGCGTCGTCCGCCTTCACCAGGCACTGCGCGAAGCAGATCGTGTTCCCGGTCTTGATCGCCTCGCCCTCGACCGCCAGCCATTGGCCGATCTCGGCGGCGCCGACATAGTCGACCGACAGCGAGATGGTGACGAATGACGTGGTCCAGCCCGTCGCCTGGGCGCAGCTGTAGCCCATGGCGGCGTCAGCGAGCGCCGCGATCAGCCCGCCATGGATCAATCCGCGGGCGTTGGTGTGCGGCGTCGCCAGGCGCAGTCCGACGGTGACGCCCTTATCGGTCTTCTTTGAATAGAGCGGCTCCCAGGGATCGGTCAGGGGCGCTTTGCGGAAATGTGGCTCGTAGCCGGCGGGAATGTCGGTGCGGGTCATGGCGGTCTCGCTTCATTGCCTTGGCTGCATTGGAAGCGAATGACGCGAGGAATGCATCACCTACAAAGCTTTAAACGGAATTTGTGCAGATGTTTGAAACGAGCCCCCCATCGCCGCAACGGCCCGACGATTGCGACCTTTGTCCGCAATACATGCTGCTTCCGATCCTGTTAGGCTTTGGTCGCAGCCTGCTTGTGGCAAAGGCTCGCAGGCGATAATTATACCATATAACGTTTGCGCAAAAGGAGAGCGGTGGTCGTCCGAGCAGCGACAAATCCATGCAACATGGCTGACGTAGATGGCGCGACACGGCGCGCCTCAGTTCCGGCTTGAACGCGCCGGCAAATTAGATAACATGTTAATTAACGAGACCGGGCCAACGAAGCCCGCCGTCGCAAAAGGGAGAGACGCGTGATGAGGAAAGCCTGTCTGGCCTTGCTGCTGGCAGCAAGCGTGAGCCCCGCGCTCGCGCAGGACAAGACATTTGACCTGAAGGTCTCGCACTGGGTGCCGGCATCGCATCCGCTGCAGAAATCGCTGGAAGACTGGGTGGCTGCGGTGAACAAGGATTCCGGCGGCACCATTACCGGCAAGGTGTTTCCGGCCCAGCAGCTCGGCAAGGCCTTCGACCATTACGACATGGCGCGCGACGGCATCGCCGACGTCACCTATGTCAATCCCGGCTACCAGCCCGGCCGCTTCCCGATCATCGGCGCCGGGGAATTGCCGTTCCTGATCTCGGATGCCAAGGGCGGCTCGATGGGGCTCGACGCGTGGTATCGCAAATTTGCCGAGAAGGAGATGAAGGACGTCAAATACTGCCTCGCCTTCGTCCACTCGCCCTCCTCGTTCCATTCCCGCACCAAGAAGATCGTCAACCCCGAGGACGTGAAGGGCATGAAGATCCGCCCGGCGCACGCTACCATGGCGAACTTCGTCACCTCGCTTGGCGGCACCAATGTGCAGTCCTCGGCGCCGGAAGTGCGCGACATCATCGAGCGCGGCGTCGCCGACGGCGTCACCTTCCCCTGGGGCTCACTGGTGCTGTTCGGCATCGACAAGGTGACCAAGTACGACATGGAGGCGCCGCTCTACACCACGACCTTCGTGTTCGTGATCAACAAGGACAAGTACAACGCGATGTCCGACAAGCAGAAGGCCGCGATCGACAAGAACTGCACGGTCGAGATGGCAGGCGCGGTCGGCGAGCATTGGGGCAAGTTCGAGGACGCCGGCATCGCCAAGGTGAAGGCGGAATCCAGCCATGAGGTCTACAAGCTGACGCCCGAGCAGATCGCGGCCTGGAAGAAGGCCGCCGAGCCGCTGGTCAAGACCTGGGGCGACGGCGCCAAGAAGGCCGGCGCCGATCCCGACGCCGCGCTCGCGGATCTCAAGGCCTCGCTGAAGAAATACAACGCGCTGGCGGAGTGACGGCGGTGGCGAAGGAAACGCGGCGGCGGGATTGGTCCTGCCGCCGTTGCCTTGCAAGCTGAGAGCAGGTGAGGAGCGCACCGTGTCTCTTCCCCCTCTCCCCGCTTGCGGGGAGAGGGTTGGGGTGAGGGGGAGTCTCCGCAGGACGGTGACAATGGACCGTGGATAGTCCGCCTCACCCGCCACGCTTCGCGTGTCGGCCTCTCCCCGCAAGCGGGAGAGGCGAAGTGCCGTCGCCAGAGCCGAGAATGAGAATAGCAGTGCTTAGGAAACACCCATGAAGCGCTCCTGGATGGATCGCGTGATCGACTCGATCGAATGGATCGCGGCCGGCTTCGTCGGCATCGTCGCGCTCGACATCTTCCTGTCGGTGCTCTTGCGCAACACGCTGAACTATTCGATCCCCGACAGCTTCGACATCGGCCGAATGCTGCTCGGCATCCTCATCTTCTGGGGCATCGCGGCGACCTCCTATCGCGGCACCCACATCACGGTCGACCTGGTCTGGGGCAATGTCGGGCCGCGCCATCAGCGCTGGATCGACGTGTTCGCGACCCTGGTGCTGCTGTTCGTCGTGACCGTGCAGACCTGGACGCTGTTCGACAAGGTCCGGCTAACCTACAACGACAACGTTCAGACCTTCGACCTGCACATGCCGACATGGCCGTTCTTCCTCGTCGCGTGGATCGGCGATGTTTGCGCCGTGCTGCTGATCGCGATCCGCACGTACCGGCTGATCTTCCACCCCGAAGACATGCATGAACCCAAGATCAAGGTGACGGAGTAACCATGAGTACCGACGCCGTCGCCGTCATCGGCTTCGTCGCCCTGTTCGCCCTGATGCTGCTGCGCGTGCCGGTCGGCATGGCCATGGGCCTCGTCGGCGTGTGCGGCTTCAGCTATCTCGTGGGCTCGACACCGGCCCTGAAGATGGTCGGTCAGGTCACCATGCGCACCGTGACCGACTACACCTTCGGCGTCATCCCGATGTTCCTGCTGATGGGCTCCTTCGTCAGCAATTCCGGCATGAGCCGCGAGCTATTCCGCGCCGCCAACGGCTTCGTCGGACATTTGCGCGGCGGACTCGGCATTGCCACCGTCGGCGCCTGCGGCGGCTTTGCCGCAATCTGCGGCTCCTCGGTCGCGACCGCGGCGACCTTCTCCGCCGTCGCCTATCCCGAGATGCGGCGCTTCGGCTATCCGCAATCCTTCGCCACCGGCGTGATCGCGGCCGGCGGCACGCTGGGCGCGATGCTACCGCCATCCACTGTTCTTGCGGTCTACGGCATCATCACCGAGCAGGACATCGGCAAGCTGTTCATCGCCGGCATCATCCCGGGCCTGCTCGCGATGACCATGTACATGATCACGATCTCCCTGATCGGCTATTTCCGTCCCGACTTCCTGCCCAAGGGCAAGGTGACGCCGTGGCGCGAGCGCTTTGCCGGGTTGAAGGAGATCTGGGCACCGGTGCTGCTGTTCATCTTCGTCATCGGCGGCCTCTACGGCCTGCCCTTCCTGCCGCGCTTCACGCCGACCGAAGCCGGCGGCGTCGGCGCGACCGGGGCCTTCATCATCGGCGTGCTGACCGGCCGCCTCGACCGCGAGAAGGTGCTGGCCTCGCTGCTGCAGGCGACGCGCACCGCGGCTGCGGTGTTCACCGTGCTGATCGGCGCGCTGATCTTCGGCTATTTCCTCACGGTGACGCAGACGCCGCAGAAGGTGACGGAATTCCTCACCGGGCTCGGCCTCGGTCCGTACGGCGTGCTGGCGCTGATCATGGTGATGTATCTCGTGCTCGGCTGCCTGATGGATGCCATGGCGATGATCATCCTGACCGTGCCGATCATCTTCCCGGTGATCATGCATCTGGGGTTCGATCCGATCTGGTTCGGCATCATCATCGTCGTGACCGTCGAGCTCGGCCTGATCACTCCGCCCGTGGGCATGAACGTCTTCGTCATAAAAAGCGTGGTGAAGGACGTCTCCTTCTCCACCATCTTCAAGGGCGTAAGCCCGTTCGTGGCAACGGACCTCGTGCGCCTCGTGATCCTGATCGCCTTCCCGCTGCTGGCAACCTGGCTGCCGACGCGCATGATGGCGCATTAGAGGTGACAAGATTGAATGCCGCACGGCGTGGCTGCTTCCCCTCTCCCCTTGTGG
This sequence comes from Bradyrhizobium sp. NBAIM01, assembly GCF_020194115.1. Taxonomy (NCBI): domain Bacteria; kingdom Pseudomonadati; phylum Pseudomonadota; class Alphaproteobacteria; order Hyphomicrobiales; family Nitrobacteraceae; genus Bradyrhizobium; species Bradyrhizobium sp. NBAIM01. Next base: position 324,310 of record NZ_JADYVU010000002.1, read on the forward strand.
GAGAGGGTGGCTCGCCGCGATAGCGGCGAGACGGGTGAGGGGTCTCTCTCCGCGAGCACGCTTGTGGAGATAGACCCCTCATCCGGCGCTTCGCGCCACCTTCTCCCACAAGGGGAGAAGGGAAGGCTCGTCGATAATTGGAGGCAGACATGACCACCCCGACCCTCGAAACAAGATACGTCTTCACCATCACCGCGCGGATCGGCGACGTCGTGACCGCGGGCGAGACCGGGATCGGCGTCCGCCGGATCATTCCGATCATCGGCGGCGAGGTGACGGGCGCGGTCAGCGGAAAGGTGCTCCCCTTCGGCGCCGACTTCCAGACCATCCGGCCCAACGAGCTGATCGATCTCGAAGCGAAATACGCCTTCGAGACCGACGACGGTGCGACCGTCTATGTCGAGAACAAGGGTATACGCTTCGGCCCGGTCGAGCTGTTGCACAAGCTCAAGCGCGGCGAGCCGGTCGATCCGAAGCTGATCTACTTCCGCACCGTGCCGAAGTTCGAGACCGGGCACGAGACGTACCGCTGGCTGATGGAGCACATCTTCGTGGCGTCAGCGGCGCGCCATGCGGATCGCGTCGTGATCGACGTGCATCAGGTGATGTGAGGGAGAGGCCGTAGGGCCTCTAGCCGGATCGCGCCGGACGATGCCGCACATCGCCGGGGGCGACCCGGATGAGGTGAAGACGCCTACAACGTCTCTTGCTTATGCCCGCAGTTCTTGCAGGCGAACTTGACGCGGGTCTGGCCCTTCTCCGCCTGCACCCGGTTCGGCGCTCCGCACTTGCCGCAGACAGCCTCGATGCGGGTCGTGCCCTGCTTGACCACGATGGTCTTCTTTTCCATCGATTCGCGGATCAGGCGCTCGGCCTCCTCGCGCAGGGATTGTTTCGACAAAGCTCGTCTCCGCCTCTGGAAAGCGCGAGAGCCATATCGCACCTGCACGCGAAGCACAATGCACCCTGCCTGCCGCGCGCGCCCCTGTCGCCCCAGAGCGCGCGCTGCGACCGTTCGCCTTACGCCGCCTTGGAGACCTCCATCAGCAGCCGCTCGGCCTTGGCATCCTCGATGCGGTTCACGAGGCGGCTGCTCTCATGATTGTCGCGCACGGTCTTGGTCAGGGTGACGCAGGTCTGGATCATCATCACGATGCCCATGGTGAGATAACCCTTCATCCAGAGGTCGATCGGCAGGAAGAAGATGCCGATGGCGACGAGGAAGGCGGAAGCTGCGAAGGACGCGTAGGTGAAGCTCACCCAGGCGCCGCTGTGGGGCTGGCCATTCTGGTTCATGATGGTCTCCTGTCGATTGGAATGATGATTGCGTTCGGATTGGAACTTGAGATCAGGCCGCCGGCATGCGCCTGGACTTCAAGCGCGCCAGCACATCGTCGGCGGTCGTCTTGAGCCGCGGGCCGAAGCCCTGCTCGGCGAGTCGTTCGGCGGTGGCGAGCGGGCCGGTGGCCGCGTCGAGCTCGACCAGGGCATCGTCGGCCGCCTGAGCCTCCATCTGCCGCTCGCGCAGACGCCTCAGCGTCCCCTCCGCCTCCGGCAATGTCGATTCATAGGGGCGCGCGGCCTCGATGCCGCTGCGGCGAAGCGAGCGCACCGCTTCCGAGGCGCGGGCGATCCGGCGACCGCGATCGAGCTCGGTGATGCGGGCCTGCGCGTTGGCGACGTGGCGCTTCAGCCTGATGATCTCGGTCGCGAACAGCGCGCGCGCCGTCATGGCCGCATCGCGATCGGCCTCCAGCGCCGCAATGGCTTCGGCGGCCTCCTTGGCGAGGTCCTCGCGGCCGCCATCCAGCGCCGCAACGGCACGGGTCTCGAGATCGGCGATACGCGCATTCGTGGCCTCGAGCTTGCGGCCTTCCTGCTGGTCCTGCGCGATTGCCAGCGCCAGCGTGCGCTTGCTGCGCTCGACGGCTGCGGCTGCATCGCGCATCTGCTGATCCAGGATCAGAAGGGCGGTGCGATCTTCCAGTTCCTCGCCCGCAGCGGCGACGCTGCCGCGGAAGAGGGTCACGACGGTCTTGAACATTGGTTGCTCCCTGTCTATGAGCGTTGCTCACAGATGGTTTGTAGCAGAAACCTTGAACATCGTTCAATATTATTTTGAGCGACGCTCAAGAATTTGGTTAAGAATGACTAAGGCCCTGGAACGGCGAGAGAAATTGCGTGCGGCCCTGATCCAGGCGGCCGAACAGATGATCGCCGAGCGGGGGCTGGCGGGTCTCAAGACCCGCGATTTGGCCCGCGAGATCGGCTGCGCCAATGGCGCGGTCTACAATCTCGTGGCTGATGTCGACGAACTGATCCTGCGGGTCGGCTCGCGCACGCTGCTCCGGCTCGATGAGACGCTGACTCTCGCAACAAATGCCGGCGAGCCATCGCCACGGGAATCCCTGGTCCGCATCGCCCTCGCCTATTGCGATTTCGCCGCCGAAAACCTCCAGCTCTGGCGCGCGCTGTTCGAGCACCGGATGGAGGCGGGCAAGCTGGTGCCGGATTGGTCCGTGCACGACCAGATGCAGCTGTTCCGTCATATCTACCAGCCGCTAGCCGCACTGTTTCCTGGGCGCAGCCCGGAGGAACTCGGCATCACCGCACGCAGCCTGTTCTCGGCCGTGCATGGCATGGTGGCGCTCGGGCTGGAGCAGAAGCTGGTGGCCGTGCCGCTGCCGGCGCTGCGCAAGGAGATCACGGGCCTCGTGCGCGCGATGATCGACGGGCTGATCGCGCACGACGTGAAAGGAGCGGCGGCGGCTGACTAAAATTTCACCTGTCGCATCGCCAGTCGCGCGCTTAGCCTTCGAGCCGTCCCTCACCTCTCGGAGCACCTCATGCCCCTCCTCATCCGCGGCGGCACCGTCGTCAATCACGATCATTCGCGCCGCGCGGACGTGCTGATCGACGGCGAGACCATCGTCGCGATCGGCGCAGCGCTCGATGCGCCGACAGGTAGCGAGGTCATCGATGCAGGCGGCGCCTACGTCATCCCGGGCGGGATCGATCCGCACACCCATCTCGAAATGCCGTTCATGGGCACCGTCACCGCCGACGATTTCGAATCCGGAACCAAGGCGGCGCTGAGCGGCGGCACCACGATGGTGGTGGATTTCTGCCTGCCCGATCCCGGCCAATCCATGCTCGCGGCATATCAGGAGTGGCGGCACAAATCCGAGAAGGCGGCCAGCGACTACGGCTTCCACATGGCGGTGACGTCATGGTCCAAGCAGATCCATGACGAGATGGAGATTGTGGTCAAAACCTACGGCATCAACACCTTCAAGCATTTCATGGCCTACAAGGGCGCGCTGATGGTGAACGACGACGAGCTCTACAATTCGTTCGCGCGCTGCGCCCATCTCGGCGCCATGCCGGTTGTCCATGCTGAGAACGGCGACGTCGTCGCCCTGATGCAGGACGCCCTGATCGCGCGCGGCGTCACGGGCCCGGAAGGCCACGCCTATTCACGGCCGCCGGAGGTCGAGGGCGAAGCCACCAACCGCGCCATCATGATCGCCGATATGACAGGTACGCCGGTCTATATCGTGCACGCCAGCTGCCGCGAGGCGCATGAGGCCATCGCGCGGGCACGCGCCGCCGGCAAGCGCGTCTATGGCGAGCCGCTGATCCAGCATCTGCTGCTGGATGAGCGTGAATATCAGAACAAGGACTGGGATCATGCCGCACAGCGCGTGATGTCGCCGCCGTTCCGCGACAAACAGCATCAGGACAGCCTCTGGGCCGGCCTGCAAGCCGGCTCGCTCCAGGTGGTTGCGACCGATCATTGCGCCTTCACCACCGAGCAGAAGCGGTTCGGGCGCGGCGATTTCAGGAAGATCCCGAACGGCACCGGCGGCCTCGAAGATCGCCTGGCGCTGCTCTGGACCGCGGGCGTCGCCACGGGGCGGCTGACCAAAGAGGAATTCGTCGCGGTGACCTCGGCGAACATTGCCCGCATCCTCAACATCTATCCGCGCAAGGGCGCGATCGCCGTCGGCTCGGATGCCGATATTGTGGTGTGGGATCCCACGTCGAGCAAGACCATCAGTGCCAAACGGCAGATGAGCCGGATCGATTACAACGTATTCGAGGGTTTTGCCTGCACCGGCGGTGCGGCCGCGACGCTGTCGCGCGGCCGTATCGTCTGGAAGGATGGCGACCTGCGCGCCGAGGCCGGCGATGGGCGATACGTCGAGCGTCCCGCCTTCTCGCCGGTGCATGTGGCAAATTCGACCTGGAAGGAACTGACGGCTCCGCGCGCCGTCGCGCGCAGTGCGGTGACACCGTAAGCCATCGCGCTCCCTGGCAGACGTCCGGGCAACGACAGCCTCAATATCGGAGAGACTTAGGAACGAACGGCTGGAGGCCTCGTTGTCGCGTAGTTTTCCTCCAGCACGCGAGTCCCCCATGTATCACCACGTCAAGAAGTTGATGTTCACCGTGCGCGTCGACGAGCCCGATCCGCGCTTCGGCAATATGCTCCTCGAGCAGTTTGGCGGCGCCAACGGCGAACTTGCGGCTGCGATGCAATATTCGATTCAGGGACTGAATTGCGAGGATCCCGACCGCAAGGACCTCTTGATGGATATCGGCACCGAAGAGCTCAGCCATCTCGAAGTCGTCGGTTGCCTCGCCCGGATGCATCTTGCGCCCTCGCGGAATGACCGCCAGGCGGCGGAGGCCGATCCTCTGATCGCGATTGCCGGCGGAGGCGGCGTCAATCTGTTCAACTCGCAAGGCAATCCCTGGACCGCCGACTATCTCAAGATCACGGGCGAGCTCGACGTCGATCTCCGCAGCAACATCGCCGCCGAAGCGCGTGCCAAGATCGTCTACGAGCGCCTGATCAATTTTTGCGACGATGCCGGCAGCAAGGACGCGCTGCAATTCCTGATGACGCGCGAGATCACGCATATGAAGGCGTTCGCGCGCGCACTCGAGAGCCTGTCGAAGCCGGCCTTCAGCATCGGCCGGATTGCCCCGACGCCCGGCCTCGTGAACCAGTACTTCAACGATTCCACCGGCAGCGGCGACCATGGCGAAATCGACACCCGCGGCCCGTGGAACGAGGGCGAGGACTGGGTGTTCACGGAATCGCCTGCGCTGCAATCCGCCGATCCCGGCGCTGCCACCCCGATCGTCACGGAGAGCTCGCCGCCTGTAGACGAGGCCGGCCTGACCGATCTGCTGCTCCATGAGCTGCGTGACATCCTCCATGCCGAGAAGCAGCTGACGAAGGCGCTCCCGAAGATGGCGCAGTCCGCCCGCTTCGACCAGTTGCGGGAACTGTTCGAACAGCATCTGGCCGAGACCGAAAACCAGGTCGAGCGCATCAACGAGTGCTTCGAGCTGCTCGGCGAGAACGCTCGCGCCAAGCCTTGCAAGGGCATGATGGGCCTGATCGAGGAAGGCCAGGAGGTCATGAAGGAAAGCCAAGAGAAGGAGGATGCAGCCGCCGACCTCGCGCTGATCTCTGCGGCGCAACGTGTCGAGCATTACGAGATGGCCGGCTACACCACCGCGCGCAACCTCGCGCAGCAGCTGCGCCACAGCGCGATCGTCGCCCTGCTCTCCAAATCTCTCGCCGAGGAAGAGAATGCCGATCTCCTGCTCAACCAGGTCGCGCGATCGCTGATGTCGGTGGCGAAGATGCCCGCCGCGCTGGAGCAGGCCGAGTAGTCCGCGCCGACGCGCAACACCTATCGATCCAAGCCGCCTCGCCTTGTCGCGGGGCGGCTTGGGGCTTCCTGGCTCTGGCATACAGCTTGCCTCTCGATGCCGGACAATTCCGGAACGGGAGGCACTCTTGAGCATTTCACCCCTCGATTTGAACCGCCGCAGCGTCGTGCTCGGCGGCCTCGGTGTCGCCGGTACGGCAGCCTTTGCGCCGCGTCTTGCCTGGGCGCAGGGACGCAGCGAGACGTTGCTGGTGGTGCAGGAGCTGGGGCCGAATTCGCTGGACATGCAGGGCGTCGGCTCCAACCAGACCGTGAACGGCCTGTCCTGGAATTGCTACGACCGCCTGCTCACCTACGCCTCCAAGACACTGCCGGACGGCACGTTGTCGTATGACCGCGAGAAGCTCGCGCCCGAGCTCGCCGAGAGCTGGGAGGTCGCCGCCGACGGCATGTCCTGCACCTTCAAGCTTCGCAAGGACGCAAAATTCCACGACGGCACGCCTGTGACCGCCAAGGACGTCAAATGGTCGTTTGACCGCGCCGTGAAGGTCGGCGGCTTTCCGACCTTCCAGATGTCGGCGGGATCGCTGGAAAAGCCGGAGCAGTTCGTGGTGGTCGACGACCACACTTTCCGTATCGACTATATCCGCAAGGACAAGATGCTGCTGTTCAACGTGGCCGTCGTCGTGCCCTTCATCATCAATTCCGAGCTCGCCAGGAAGAACGCGACGCCGGAAGACCCGTGGGCGCTGGCCTGGCTGAAGAACAACGAGGCCGGCGGCGGCGCCTACAAGATCGAGAGCTGGAAGCCGGGCAGCGAGACCGTGCTGACGCGCTTCGACGACTGGAAGAGCGGGCCGCTGCCGAAGGTCAAGCGCGTGATCGCGCGCGACGTTCCCTCCGCCGGCACGCGGCGTGCCATGCTGGAGCGGGGCGATGCGGATATTTCCAGCGGCTTTGCCCCGCGCGATTTCGAGCAGATCATCAAGGAGGGCAAGGTCAAGGTCTCGGGCGTGCCGATCCCGAACGCGCTGTGGTACGTCGCGCTGAATACCGCGAAGCCGCCGTTCGACAATGTCAAGCTGCGCCAGGCCATCGCCTGGGCCATGCCGTACGAGCAGATTCAGACCAGCGCCTTCTTCGGCCGCGCCGTTCCCATGTATGGCGGCACCGCCGAAGTCTCAAAGCCGGTGTGGCCGCAACCGTTTCCTTACGTCACCGATCTCGACAAGGCCAAGGCTCTGCTGAAGGAAGCGGGCTTCGAAGCCGGCCTGGAGACGACGCTGTCGCTGGACACAGGCACCGCCACCGTCGGCGAGCCGACCGCGATCCTGATCCAGGAGAATCTCGCCAAGATCGGCATCAAGGCGGCAATCGAAAAGATTCCCGGCGCGAACTGGCGCACGACGCTGAACAAGAAGGAGCTGCCGCTCGCGCTCAACCGCTTCAGCGGCTGGCTCGATTATCCCGAATATTACTTCTACTGGAATTTCCACGGCAACAACTCGATCTTCAACATCTCCTCATACAAGAACAGGGAGATGGACGCCCTGATCGACAAGGCGCGCTTCACCACCGATGCCGCCGAATACGACAGGACGGTGAAGGATTTCATCGCGCTCTGTATGCGCGACGTCCCCGTGGTTCCGCTCAACCAGCCGATCCACGACGTTGCCATGCAAAAGGGCATCTCCGGCTACGAATTCTGGTTTCACCGTGAACCGGACTACCGCCAGTTCGCGAAGGGCTAATTCTGCCGGGCGACGCTGATGGCGCGTGAGGCAGCTCGTGCCTGCATGGTCGAAAAGCCGCGCTCCAGGCGCGCGGTGCTCGCTTGCAGCATCGCCGCGTCGAGCCTGCCCTGTCGCGATCCTTCCAGGGCGCAGGCAAAGACACGGTAGAACTGCGCGCCGTCATAGGCGACCAGCAGCAGATCGACGCCGGCATTGATCGCCTCGACCACGACCTTGCAGACGTCGTTCTGGTAGATCGCGCCCATGATGAGGTCGTCGGTCATCACCACGCCCTGGTAGCCCCACGTCCCACGAATGATTCCCTCGACGACGCGCTTCGAATGCGAGGCGGCGCGATCGGGATCGACGGCTGTGACCGTGACGTGGCCGACCATGAGGGCGCTGCGCGAACGCGACAGCACCTCGCGGAACGGGAGCCAGTCGGTTGCCTCCAGCTCCTTCACCGGCGTGTCGAGATTGGCGCTGAAGTGATGCGTGTCGGCGCGCACGCGGCCGATGCCGGGAAAATGCTTGAGCGTGGCGCCGACGCCCGTCTCTTCCAGCCCGCGCACATAGGCGCTCGCGATGGTGCTGACGACGGCGGGATCGCTCGCAATCGCGCGCTGGCCGATCAGCGTGTGAAAATCGAGGCGGTTGCGCCGCGCCGGCGGCTTGAGGTCGAGCACCGGCGCAAGATTGAGGTTGACGCCGACGTGGGCGAGCTCGCGGCCGTGGATGCGGCCGAACTCCTCGGCCTTGGCCTGCTGCTCATCGGAAGCCAGTCCCGTGAGCGTCGCCAGCGCCGGCACTTTCGTCAGCGGCGGCGCAAGATGCCCGACGATGCCGCCCTCCTGATCGGCGGCGACGATCAGCGGCGGCAGGCCGGCTGCGCGCCTGAGATCCTGCAGCGCCGCGATCTCGGCCCGCAGCGTCTCGATGGCACGGCCGCGGATGTTGTGCCGGGTGACATAGACGCCGCCGATCAGGCCCTGCCTGGCGAGACGCGCGACCTCGGGAAAGGAGGAATAGCCGACCATGAAGTGCGGCCCGAGCTGCCGCGCTTCGGCGGCGCCGGCGCCGAGAACGTCATGCTTGCGCAGCTCGAACTTCAGATGCGCGGCGGACATCAAGACAGGCGGCACGCACCAGAGCACGACGAGCGCCTTGCCGGCGAAGGTGCGCCAGTGACCGCTGCGCAACAAAAGAGCGACGATTGCGATGCTTGCGACGACAAGGGAGATGTTTCCGGCGCCACGCAGCACGAGCAGATAGGGATCGTTCTTGTTCGCGGCGACAAATGCAGCGAGCGGCGCGGCGAGCCAGAGCAGGGCGAGACCGATGCGGTTGAGCAATTGCATGATGCACCAGGTGCGATGGGCGATGAATGTTTCGCACCTAGCAAAGCGAATCGCGCTGCGCGAGAGGCAAAAGCGCGCCTGCACGAAAACTGCAAGAAACTCCTGAAGCCGTGCAGACGATGATCCCGCCGTCTGCACAAGTGCCGTTCAGAATTCGTGATGCCACCATTCACGGAGACTTTCTGGACATGACGAGCCTGGCTTCGACGACGGATATCCAACCGATCAGGCCTTCTGCACTGTCGGCCAAGCTCGCAATGGCGCTGCTGCTGGCCGGGCTCGCCGACTGGCTGTTCTACGGTCAGCGGATCGGGCTGTCGCTGACGCTGTTTGCGGTCGCGACCGCCTGCGTGTCGGTGCTGTTCAATCACGCGGCCGTGGACTGGCTGCGCGCGGCGATCAGCGGGGCCATCGTCGCCGCCGGCCTCGCGCCGGCCGTGGAGGAGCTCAACACGCTGTCCTTCCTGATCCTCGTCGCGTCGCTGACGATTGCGCTGTTGCTTGCGACCACTCCTGATACGACCGGGGTCACCGACCGCGCCCGCGCGCTGTGCAATTTCCTCCTGGTCGGTCCCTTCAGGCTCTTCCTCGAGGCGCCCCAGATGTTCAACATGTCGGCGTTCACCCGCGGCATCGCGCTCTGGCTGATGCCCGCTGCGCTCAGCACCGTCTTCATCGCATTGTTCGCCGCCGCCAATCCGGTGATCGAGCAATGGGTGTCCCTGCTCAATCCCAAGGTCATCTTCAACCATGTCAATATGTGGCGCGTCCTGTTCTGGACCTTGATGCTGGCTCTGGTTTGGCCGTTCATCCATGTGCGCTGGCGGCGCAGGTCAATCGTCGCCGCCGCCGTGGCCGAGGGCCCCGTGTCACCGCAGCCGCCCCTGGTCTCGGCGGAATTTCTCGGCGCCTCCACCGTCCTGCGCTCGCTGATCCTGTTCAACCTGCTGTTCGCGGCACAGTCCATTCTCGACGGCATCTATCTCTGGGGCCACGCGGCGCTGCCCGACAACATGACCTATGCGGCCTACGCCCATCGCGGCGCCTATCCGCTGATCGCGACCGCCCTCCTCGCCGCTGCCTTCGTGCTGGTGGCGATGCGTCCGGGCGGGCCGGCCGAGAAATCGAAGGTGATCCGGCCGCTGGTCTATCTCTGGGTCGGACAGAACGTGCTGCTGGTCGTCTCCTCCATCCGCCGGCTCGATCTCTATGTCGACATCTACATGCTGACCTATTGGCGGATTGCAGCGTTCGTCTGGATGGGACTGGTAGCGCTCGGCCTGATCCTGATCGTCGCGCGCATCGTGCTCGACAGGTCCAATCAATGGCTGATCGGCGCCAATCTCGCCGCATTGGCGATCGTGCTCTATAGCTGCTCGCTCGTGAACTTCGACGCCTTCATCGCCGACTACAATGTCGTCCACAGCCGGGAAGTTTCGGGAAAAGGCGTGCAGATCGACATCGACTATCTCCTGACGCTCGGGCCGCAGGCGGTGCCAGCCATCGACAAGGCGATCGCGCTACGGCCCGCCGTCAAAGAGGGCTGCCTTGTGTCACGCCGCGACCGCCTTGTAGAACAGCAGCGTCAGGACCTGGCCTGGCGAAGCTGGGGCTTTCGCAACTGGCGACTCCAGCGCAGGCTGGACGCCGAGGCGAAAGCTCAGGCCGGCAGCCAGCCGGCGAGTTGACGAGGACACGGAGAGTTTCTTGGCGCATCGCATTCTCATCGTCGACGACGAAGGCCACATCCGCGAGGTCATCCGCGTCGCCCTGAAGAAGGCCGGCATGGACGTGATCGATGCCCGCGACGGCAGGGAGGCGCTTCTCCGCTTTGCTGCCGACAGGCCCGATCTCATCGTGCTGGACATCGGCATGCCCGAGTTCGACGGCCTCGACGTCTGCCGCGAGATTCGCAAAGGCTCCGACGTGCCGATCCTGTTCCTGTCGGCGCGCGACGAGGAGATCGACCGCATCCTCGGCCTCGAGATCGGCGGCGACGACTACGTCACGAAGCCGTTCAGCCCGCGCGAGCTGGTGGCGCGGGTCAATGTCATCCTGCGCCGCCTCAACCCGCGCAACGGCGAGGCCAAGGCCGGGCCCACCGCGCTGACGCAAGGCGGGCTGTTGATCGATCCCGAGCAGCACGTCGCGTCCTTTGCCGGCACGCCGCTGAAGCTGACCGCGATCGAGTTCGGCATCCTGCGCGCGTTCCTGAGCCGGCCGACATCGGTGTTCAACCGCGAGCAGCTGATGCGCGCGGCCTATCAGCTCAACATCCAGGTCTCCGACCGCACCATCGACAGCCATATCCGCAACATCCGCGCCAAGCTCGCGGCGCTTGCTTGCGACAACGTGATCGAGACCATCCACGGCGTCGGCTTCAAGCTCGGCCGCTGCGAGAAAGAGGCATGAGCGCCGCGCCCGACAAATGGCGGCCGTCGCTCACCCTCGTGATCTTCACGGTGCTGGCGACGGTCGGCATATTGCCGCTGGTCGGCCTGTTCTTCTTCCGTCTCTACGACAACCAGCTGATCCGCCAGACCCAGGCCGAGCTGATCGCACAGAGCCGCGTGCTGGCGACGATCTATGCGCAGGAGGTGACGGCCCGGCTCGACAGCGGCCTCGTGCTCGGCGCCGAGGTGCCGCCGGGCGTGCTGCCCGATCCCGGCGACCAGGTCACACCGATCCGCCCCGCGCTCGACCTCACCGCGAACGACCTGTTGCGGCGGCGGCCCGACGCATTGCCCGCGCCCGGGCAGGCGCAAGCAGCCTATGTCGAGATCGGGGCCAGGCTGACGCCGATCATCCGCGAGACCCAGAAGGTGACATTGGCTGGCTTTCGCATCCTCGATCCGCAAGGCGTGGTGATTGCCGGGCGGCAGGAGGTCGGGCAGTCGCTCGCCCATATCGAGGAGGTCGCGGACGCCCTGCACGGGCAATACCGCGCGACTTTACGCAACCGCGTGCCGGACAAGCCGCCGCCGCCGATCTATTCCTTCAGCCGCGGCCTCGGCGTGCACGTGTTTTCGGCCATGCCCGTCATCGTCAACAACCGCGTCGCCGGCGTGATCTACACGACGCGCACGCCGAGCAACATTTTCGACCATCTCTATCAGGAGCGGGCCAAGTTCGTGCTGGCCGGCCTTGCCGTCATCCTCGGCACCATCGCGATCGGCCTCGTGTTCTCACGCACCATCACGCTGCCGATGCGCGAGCTGATCGACCGCGCCGCCCGAATCGGCCGCGGCGACCGGGAGGCGTTCCAGCCGCTGAAGCATTACGGCACGCGCGAGTTCGCCCAGCTCTCGCACAGCTTTCTCGGCATGGCCGAGCAGCTGGCGCGGCGCTCCGACTATATCGCGACCTTTTCGGCCCATCTCACCCACGAGCTGAAATCGCCGCTGACCTCGATCAAGGGTGCGGCCGAGCTGCTGCAGGATTCGGTTCAGGGCAAGGCCGAGGGCCTGACGCCGGCCGAGCAGAACACCTTCATCGCCAACATCCTGTCGGATACCCAGCGGCTGGAGGCGATGGCGCAGCGGCTGCGGGAGCTCGCCCGCGCCGAGAGCCTGCCGCAGAACGAGCGCACCGAGCTGGCGCCCGTGATCGCCGATCTCAGAAGCCGGTTTCCGGCAAGCGCGATCGAGGCCAGCGGCAGCCTCGACCGGGCGATCGGAATGTCCTCGGAGAAGGCGCTGATCGTGCTGTCGCACATTGCCGACAATGCGCTGCGGCACAAGGCCGGGACAATCAGGCTGGAGGCGGTCGACGCCCGGACGACCGTACTTGTGACGGTCAGCAATGACGGCGAGCCGATCTCGGCGCCGAACCGCGACAGGATCTTCGATGCGTTCTTCACCACCCGCCGCGACCAGGGCGGCACCGGGATGGGGCTGGCGATCGCGCGCGCGGTGATGGCGAGCCATGGCGGCTCGATCAGGCTTAAGCCGACCGACGAGGGCGCAGCCTTCGAGCTCCAGTTTCCGGTTGCCTAGATCGCAAAGACCCAGACGGCGACGATGGTGCCGATGGTGGCGAGACCGGCGATAGTCCAGCCGGCGGCGTATTCCAACTCAGGATGACCGGTCGCCCGCATGATCTCAACCGGATCGGCGGTATGCTTCTCTGCCATGACAGCCTCGCACGTTTCTTCCCGCGTCATAGATAAGTCGCATCAGACGCCAACAGGTTCCATCACGGAAATGCGAGGCATGACGCAGCTAGGTTTGTTCGCCGACCCGCAGGAAGGCCCGACCGGCCTTCACTACACGGACGATTTTATCGATCATGCCGCCGAGCAGGATCTGATCGGCCGCATCGCAGCATTGCCGCTCCAGCGCTTTCAGTTCGGCGCGTTCGAGGGCAACCGCCGGGTGGCGTCGTTCGGCTATCGCTATGACTACACGCTGCAGCGTCTCGCCGAGGCCGATCCGATCCCGGACTGGGTGCGGCCGGTCGCGCGCCAGGTCGAGGCCTGGGCCGGGCTGCCGGAGGCCGGCGTCCGGCAGGTACTGTGCACCGAATACGAGGTCGGCGTCGGCATCGGCTGGCATCGCGACAAGCCGCATTTCGACAAGGTGCTCGGCCTGTCGCTGGGCTCGCCGTGCGCTTTCCGTTTCCGCCGCCGCAACGGCGCCAAGTGGGAGCGCCATACGCTCACCGCCCTGCCGCGCTCGCTCTACATGATGGACGGCGAGGCGCGGTCGCAGTGGGAGCACAGCATCCCCCCGGTCGCGGCGCGGCGCTATTCCATCACCTTCCGGACGATGAAGCGGGCCTGACGGACCAGGCCAAAACAAAAGGTGCGAAAACAACCCCATGCACAGTAGAAAGCCGTTTCAGGCGCGAGCCTCGGCGGCGCTGGACAACGGCCTGACGGATCGGGATAAACGGCGGCTGCGCATCCAAGGTGCCGCGAATTCGCCTCAAGGCCGGCTGACTAATGAGATGAATCGAAAAGACGAGCCAGATCAGCGAGCCAGTATGAGCCCCGCAAGGCCGCCACACCCATGAAGCATTTTCTGACATTTTTCCTGTTTCTGGCCATGACCGCGGCCTCCGCGCACGGACCCGTGCCGGGCCGGCTCCGGCCGCCCTCGGGTCTCGTGCAGGCGGGCCTCACCGATTCCGACACCACCGCCGGCGGCACCGCACGGCTATGCGAGCAGGTCACCTTCTCGCGCGGCCTGCGCTATGGCGAGAGCGAGGCCAATGTGCTCGATGTCGCGACCAGCGCAACCAAGGCCGACACGCCGCGGCCGGTGCTGCTGTTCGTGACGGGAGATACCTTCACCGGCGACCGCGGAGCGCCGGAGCTGGCGCGCCAGATCCAGGACCAGGCCATGTGCTTTGCCGCGCGCAACGGCATGATCGGGGTCCGCGTCGATTATCGCCTGGCGCCCGCGGCGACCTGGCCGGCCGGCGCGACCGATGTGGCCGCGGCGCTGTCCTGGGTTCATGGCAATATCGACCTCTTCAACGGCGATGCCCGCGAGATCGTCGCGGTCGGCTACGGCGCCGGCGCCTTCCACGTCGCGACCATGCTGGCGCATCCCGAGCTGCAGACCGCCGGCGCCGACGTCGCGGGCGTGGTGCTGGTGTCCGGGATCTACCGCGTCGGCAAGGACGCGAGCGACAGCGAGAAGGCCTATCTCGGCGGTGACGCCACCCAGTACGACAAGCGCTCGGTATTCCCCGGCATCCTCAATGTCGACGTGCCGATCGTGCTGGCCTGGGCCGCGGATGATTCCGCCGGCCTCGTGGCGCAAGGCGAGACGCTGAAGAAGACGCTGTGCGGCGCCGGCCATTGCCCGCGCAGCACGCTGCTGCGCAGCCGCGACGGCATCGCGAACGCCTTCGGCCTCGATGGTTCCGGCGACAGCCTCGCGGAGCCGACGCTGCTGCTGGTGCGTCAGCTGGAAGCGCGAGGGTTGCCGTAACGCGTTGCGGCAGCACGCCTGCCGCTTTCATCGAAGCGCGACAGCCACACGATTGCCAAACGCTTGACCTAGATCAAGCGGCCTTGGTGGGGATTGAGCCGACCTCGTTGGGGGCCAACCACAAGGCATCGAACATGCGCGTCATCGGCAGGATGCTGTTCGTTTCCGTGATTGCCATCGCATCGCTGGGCGCGATGTCGCGGCAGCAGCACTCGGATCAACCCGCAAGCGATGAGGAAATCCGCATCGGCAATGTTATGCCGTATTCGGGGCCGCTCTCGGAATTCGGCGCGATCGGCCAGGCGGAAGCGGCCTATTTCGACATGGTCAACGCGCGCGGCGGCATCAATGGCCGCAAGATCCGCTTCATCACCCGCGACGACAATTCCGATCCGGCGACCGCGCTGGAGCTGACGCGCAAGCTGGTCGAGAAGGACGGCGTGCACCTGATGTTCGGCTCGTTCGGCACGCCCGGTAATCTCGTCACGCGCTCGTACCTGAACGAGAAGAAGATCCCGCAACTGTTCGTCGCCTCCGGCGACGAGGAGCTGAGCCAGCCGAGCGCGTTTCCCTGGACCATGGGCTGGCAGCCGTCGTTCCGGTCGGAAGGGCGCATCTACGCCAACTACATCCAGGCCTCTTACCCGAGGAAGAAGATCGTCGTGCTCTGGCAGAACGACCAGTTCGGGCGCATGCTCTACAAGGGCATCCAGGAGGGCCTCGGCGATCTCAACCGTCACGTCCTGGTCGACATCGCCTTCGACCTTGCCGACGAGCATCTCGACGGGCACGTCTCGATCCTCAAGCGCGCCGGCGCCGACATCTTCGTCTTCCTCGGCGTGCCCTCGACCGCATCCAAGGTGATCAAGCTGGCAGCGTCCCTGAATTGGCGTCCCGTCTTCATCGTCAACGATGCCTCCGCCTCGATCGCCAACGCGATGGCGCCCGCGGGGCTGGAAAACTCTGCCGGCGTGATTTCGGCGGCCTTTTTGAAGGATCCGAGCGATCCCGCCTGGAAGGACGATCCCGGCATGAAGGACTGGTTCGCCTTCATGGACAAATACCATCGGGTCGAAAGCACCAACAACAGTGCGGCCGTCTATGGCTACGCCGCGGCCGAGGCGCTGACGCAGGTGCTGAAGCAATGCGGCGACGATTTTTCACGCGACAACATCATGCGCCAGGCGGCCTCGCTCAGGGACTATCAGCCTTCGGTCGCATTGCCCAACATCAGGATGAACACCTCGCCCAACCGCTACCTGCCGATCAGGCAGATGCGGCTGGTGCAGTTCGACGGGCGGTCGTGGCAGCCGTTTGGGGATGTGATCGAGACGGCGTTCACGGAAGGGGCGGCAAGGTGAGGTCACTTACCCTCCCCTGGAGGGGTCCGGGACGAGCGTAGCTCGCCCGTAGGTCGCTACGCATGCAGCGAAGCGGAATGCGTAGCGGGGTGGGGTGACGGTCTCTCCACGTCGTAAACTGCCCGTGTTGAGAGATCACCCCACCCCGCTCGCGCTGCGCGCGATCGACCTACGGGCGAGCTACGCTCGTCCCGGACCCCTCCAGGGGAGGGTAAGAAACCCTCACGCCGGCTTCAGCGAGGCCAGCGCGTTCTCCAGCAGCGAGCGCACGCGTGCGGCGTCGCCTGATTTCACCACGGCGGGGTCGAGATAGAGCTCGAGCCCCGGCGCGCGTTCGGTGATGATGCCGCTGTTCTCCGCAGCTTTGTCGCTCAGTGCATCCACCGAATAGGGGATCACCTCGCGGCTGATGCCCTTCATCGTGATCGCCGGCAGCGCGTGGGCGCGGACGATGTCGCTGACGAGGGCGAAGGTCTCGTAACTCAGCACGATGCCGCCGGGCTCAGCGATCGATTGCAGGCGCGCGGCGAGGTTCGCCTCCGCACCGATGATGGTGTAGTCCATACGGTCGGCGCTCCCGAAATTTCCGACATTGCAATAGCCCGAGTTGATGCCCATGCGCGAGCGGAACGGCTGCTCGATGCCGGACGCCCGCCATTTCGCATTGAGCTCGGCAAGGCGCTGCTGCATGCGCCAGGCCATCTGCAGGCAGGCCTGTGCATCGGCGCGATCGCCCTTGGTCTCGGGGTCGCCGAAGAAGATCAGCATGGCATCGCCGATGAACTTGTCGATGGTGCCGCCATATTCGTGGGCGATCGCCGACATCTCCGTGAAATATTCGTTGAGGAGCTGGGTCAGCTGCTCCGGCTGCAGCCGCTCGGCGGTGGCGGTGAAGTTCTGGATGTCGGAGAAGAAGATGGTGAGCTTCTTGCGCTCGGTATGGATGGTGACGTCCTTCTGGCCCGAGAAGATGCTCTTGTAGACCTGCGGCGGGATGTAGCGCGAGATCTTCATCGACAGCGAGGCCAGGAAGTCGTTGGCGGATTCGAGCTCCTTGTTCATGTTCTTGATGCGGCGCGCCTGACGTCGCTGCAATGACAGGAACGCCAGTCCGCTCCCGGCGGCGATCACGAAATAGGCCAGCAGGAACTTGAACGAGAAGATGTTGGCGGCGATCGGCTGGGCGATGATCACCTCCTGGATGCCGCGGACATCCCCCACCTTCCAGTCCTTCTTCGGGCTCTCGGGGTGGCTGTTGTGGCAGCTGACGCAGGCCGGACCCATCGTGACGGGCGCAACCAGGCGGACCTTGTCGTTGAACAGCGAGGTCTCGGTCTCCACGATCTTCTGCTCGGGATCCCGGCGCAGCGCATCGAGCGCGTCCTTCTCGAACTTGTCGAGCTGGTGCGGAGCGCGGTTCTGGAACGGGAAGTCCGAGACGAAGCGATAAGTGATGTTCTCCTGCTGGGCTCCGATCACCCGGCCGAGCTCCAGCGACAGCGTCGCGGGGATCGGGATCGCGCCGGGCACGGATTCGTAGTTGTGAACGACCTTGGTGCTGCCGTTCGGATTGGCCAGCACGCGGCCGACCACGTTGGAGGCGTAGTAGCTGCGCACGCTCGTGATCACCGAGTTGAGATCGATCGCCTGCCGGCGCAGCGCCGTCTTGCTGAGCTCGGTCAGGTCCAGCCACACCGCGACCGGCAGGGCGAGCAGGAGGAAGACGATCGCGGCACCCGTGAGAATGCCACTCTTGCGCTGTTGTTCGGAGATCTCTTGTTTCACCCTGTGGCTCCGTTCTGTGCGATTTTGTCGCAAATCCTTCCGGAATCCGAGACAATGCATGCGGCGGCACAGAGCCAAGAATTGCCGGCCGGCGCAACCCCATTTTATGGTGGTCGCAGCAAGCGCCTTTTCGTTTGATCACGGATGCTTAAGATCGGCGCCGACCTGCATCCGCTCCGCCGGGAGAGAGCCATGACCGAGACCGTCCGCATCAAGCGCTTCCAGGCACGTCCCGTGATCGTGCCGATGAACCTGCCGCTCCAGACCGCGACCGGGGCGGTCGCCAAGGCACCGCTGGTGCTGATCGACTGCGAGACCGACCACGGCGCGGTGGGTCATTCCTATCTGTTCTCGCTCACGCCCTCGGCCTTGAAGCCGCTGGCGGCGATGGTCACGGAAATGTCGGACCTCGTCGCCGGCGACGAGCTGCTGCCGTTCGAGATCGAGCGCAAGCTGAGCCAGCGCTTCACGCTGCTGGGCCTCGCCGGCCTGCAGCGGCTGGCGCAATCCGGCATCGACATGGCGGCATGGGACGCGCTGGCGCGCTCGCGCGGCCTGCCGCTCGCCCGCCTGCTCGGCGGCACGCCGAAGCCGGTGCGCGCCTACAACTCGAAGGGGCTCGGCATCATGCCGGCAGGCGCCGCGGTGGAGGAAGCCCACAAGCTGCTGGCCGAGGGGTTTCACGCCGCAAAGATCCGCGTCGGCCGACGCGATGCGCGGGAGGATCTCGCCGTCGTGCGCGCGGTGCGCAAGGCCGTCGGCGACGAGGTCACGCTGATGTGCGACTACAACCAGGCGCTGACGGTCACCGAAGCGATCCGCCGCGGTGAGATGCTCGACGACGAGGGCCTCAGCTGGATCGAGGAGCCGATCCGCCACGACGATCATGCCGGCTGCGCCCGCATTGCCGACGCGCTGCAGACGCCGGTCCAGATCGGCGAGAATTTTGACAGCGCGTTTTCCATGCAAGCCGCGCTCTCGGCAGAGGCCTGCGACTACGTGATGCCTGATGTCCAGCGCATCGGCGGCGTCACCGGCTGGCTCCGCGCCGCTTCGCTTGCCCATGCTGCCGGCATCGAGATGTCGTCGCACCTGTTCTCTGAAGTCAGCGCGCATCTGCTCTGCGTGACGCCGACCGCGCATTGGCTGGAATATGTCGACTGGGCCGACGCGGTGCTGGCAACGCGGCTGCAGATCAAGGACGGCTTTGCGCTGCCGAGCGAGGAGCCGGGCAACGGGATCGCGTGGGACGAAGCGGCGGTGAAAAAGTATCTGGTGGAGTGACGGGTCTCTCATCTCGCCATCGCAAGCACACGATCTCGTCCCTCGTTGCGAAAGCATGCGACACGGATTAACGATCCGCCATGACCACTTGGCGCCCACATCCCGGTATCCGCGTCGTCGCGATCGGCCTGCATTGGCGCGGCGGGCGGCTGCTGGCGGCCGAGGTGCGCGACGACGCGGGGCGGATCAAGGGGGGGCGCCCGCTCGGCGGCGCGATCGAGTTCGGCGAGAGCTGGCGCGCGGCCTTGGTGCGGGAATTCAACGAAGAGCTCGGCATCGACGTCGGCATCGTGGGTGAGCCCTTGATGCTGGAGAACATCTTTGTGCACGAGGGATCGACCGGGCACGAGGTGATGTACATCGCGGAGGTCGCGTTTCCGGATGGCGCATTCGCCGGCCGGGAGCGCATCGACTTCCGCGAGGACAATGGAGAGCAGATCGTCGCGCGGTGGTTCGACCTTGCCGATCTCGACCTGGACGGCGGGCCGAAGCTCTATCCGACCGGACTGAAGGACTTGCTGCTGCAGCCTGCGCGTCGTGCATCAACGGAAGAGTGATGCGTGATCCTTGTCGAGACGCCGACGACGTCGGTTGACAAGCATGGCGCTCTCAAGCAAAATTTCGAAAGGTTGATACCGCCGGCCGCTTGCGCCCTTCGGGGTATGGTGAAGTGTATCGGACCGCCGCCCGCTTCCTTTGCTCACGCGAACGGGTCAGTAACGCAAGCCCTGACATTCTCCGTTCATGTTGCAAAGGAACAGAGTATGCGCGATTTCCGCGACGCCAAAGCCATGGCGCAGACGCTCCGAGAATCCCTCAACGCCCGATCGGTCTCCCTCACCGTCAGCGAGAGCCTCGAGCTCATCGCGAGGTTGTTCGGGCTGGCCGATTGGAATGTCCTGGCGGCCCGAATCCGTTCTGCGGAGCAGGCCGGCTCGGGCCGCAGCAACGAGGAAAGCACCAAGACCGATGCTGCGGATCAGCTCCGCTCGAGAGCCAAAGAAACTCAGTTGCCGCAGGCGGTGCTGGATCGTTATGCCGGAACATACCAATTCCATAGCGCCGTCTTCACCGTGACGCGTGAACAGGATCATCTGTCCGGACGGCTGAGCGGTCAAAGCTCGGCGCAATATTACGCGGTGGGCGAAACGGAATTCGCCGCGCGGGAGATCGATGTCGAGCTACGGTTTACCCTCGGGCCGGATGGGGTGCCTACCGCCGTGATCCTGCGCCAGCACGGCAACGATCACACCATGCCACGCATCGACACGAGCACGGCGCAAGAGCTCCAACGCGCGATCGAGTCTCGTATGAGCAGCCGGTCCGCCAATCCCGGGACCGCGGCCGCGCTTCGCCGTCTGATCGAGAGCGTCGCATCGGGCCAGCCCAATTACGGCGAGATGAGCGCCGACTTGGCCGAGGCGACACGCAAGCAATTGCCGCGCCTGCAGCCGGGCCTTGCCGAAATGGGTCCGATCACCTCGATCGAATTCCTCGGTGTGAACGCACAAGGACAGGACGTCTATTCCGTCTGGCATCAGGGTGGCGCAGCCTCGCACTGGCACATCGCGCTCGGCAACGACGGCACGATCATCTCCGCCTTCGTCACGCCGGGGCCATGAGCTCGGTCAGGCTACCACACCTCCGCGCCGGGAATTCTCTTCCGCACCGCCATCCGCTGGATCCAGATGCAGCGGCGGACGGACCTGCTGGAGCGGCCGACGGCGGAGATCCCCTCGCCGGCCTGAAGCAGCGGCGCCACGTTCTGGCGCAAGCTGCGGCAGCGCTGGAGCTCGGCTTGCCAGTCGACGATCGCGGCGTCGGCGCGCGGCGCCATCAGCGCCAGCATCGCCATGGCGAGACAGATCGTCCGCATCGCTCCTCTCACTGTGATCCGCCTCCATCCCGGCGGTAGCGGAAATCGCAATGAGAGGCGCCCTGCATGATGGTCTGCGTGCGCGTGAGCCTGACGTCGGGACCGAACCCCTCCGCGGTCGCAAAGTCCGCGGTGCAGATCAGCAGGAAGCCGAGTTCGGGCTCGCCCAGGGCCTTGTAGAACTCGGCATAGGCGCAGCGCGTCACGTCGAACGCGAAGGCGTCCGCCGTCTGTTCGATCATGTCATAAGCGAGCGCATCGTCGCGGGCATAAGTTTTGAAGGCCGACGACACGGCCTTGCCGAGATTGCTCTCGTTCTTGGCCTTCCAGAACGCCTCGCCGAAGCCGCGATAGAGATCGCCGAGCGCCTTGCGCACCAGCGCATTGGCGCGCGCCTCGCCGAGCTCGGCCTGCAACGTCTTGATCAGCGGCACCAGCACCTGCGCCTGGATCTTCGCTTGCTCGATGACGGACACGGTCATGGGCGGCCTCGTGTCGGAGATGTCATTGTAGCCCGGATGGAGTGCAGGGTCATCCGGGACAGCGGCCGGGAAACTGCGGCCGGATTGCGCGTCGCTGCAACGGGCTAGAAGCTTTCGAGCAAGCCGCACCAGTCCGTCTTCGCTCTTCGAGCTACGCCGGACACGCTTCGCCGCAATCTTCCAGGCTGTGCCACGCGAAGCCGAAGGCGAAGCGTGGTGGGCACGACAGGGATCGAACCTGTGACCCCTACCATGTCAAGGTAGTGCTCTCCCGCTGAGCTACGTGCCCTAAAGTCCACTTGTGTCGGGTGGGGTCCCTATAACGGCTCAGGGGAGCCGGCGCAAGGACGGAAGGGGGCCGATTCAGGCCGCCAGCATCTTGTTCACTTCGCTGACCAATTCGCGCAGATGCACCGGCTTGGACAGCACCTTGGCGTTCTTGGGGGCGTCCGAATCCGAGTTCAGGGCGACCGCGGCAAAGCCAGTGATGAACATGATCTTGATGTCGGGGTCGAGTTCCGAGGCTCGGCGGGCGAGCTCGATGCCGTCCATTTCCGGCATCACGATATCGGTCAACAGCATCTCGAACGGCTCTTCCCGCAGCCGCTGATAGGCGGCCATGCCGTTGTCGTGGGACGAGACCTGAAAACCGGCGTTTTCCAGCGCCTTGACCAGGAAACGGCGCATGTCGTTGTCGTCTTCGGCGAGCAGGATCTTTGGCATGGCAGGAAACGTCGAATCCCCAGAGGATATCAGCAGAGGTCACTAAGCCCGACAGAGGGTAAATTTGGGGTGAAAATCTTAACCCTGCGCCGGCCCCGCTGCCGGCTCTTTGTGGACCGGAACGAGGTCCAGATCAATCGAGCCGGACCGGCGCGTCCCCATCCCGATGCCTGCACGGTTAAGACGTGTTCCAAGGGGCCATGACATCTTTTCGCTTGGCAGAATGGTTGCGATTCCGGACAATGACGACACATAAGAGCCGCGAGATCGGCCGAATCATTGGACCCGGAGCTTGTCCGGATCGTGCGGCACGAAGGGACGAAGCCTGAGAAGATGACCCGCTTTGACGGCGACATGTCGCCAGCCTTCGAGATCTTCGAGCCTGCCGAATGGCGCGCGCCCGTCATCTTCAACTCGCCGCATTCCGGCTCGACCTATCCTGAAGAATTCCTGGCGGCGTCGCGGATCGACCTGCCCACGCTGCGACGGTCGGAAGATTCGTTCATGGATGAGCTGATCGGCCATCTGAGCGCGCGCGGCTTTCCGACGGTGCGGGTCAACTTTCCCCGCTCCTATGTCGACGTCAACCGCGAGCCCTATGAGCTCGACCCGCGCATGTTCACCGGCCGGCTGCCGAGCTTCGCCAACACCCGCTCGATGCGGGTCGCCGGCGGCCTCGGCACCATTCCCCGCGTGGTCGGCGACGGCCAGGAGATCTACCGCGACCGCCTCCTGGTCGACGATGCGCTGGGGCGGATCGAGACGCTGTACAAGCCCTACCATCGCGCGCTGCGCCGGCTGATCAACAAGGTGCACCAGATGTTCGGCACGGTGGTGCTGGTCGACTGCCACTCGATGCCGTCGGTCGGCGTCAGCAGGGACGAGCCGCGCCGGCCCGACGTCGTGATCGGCGATCGCTACGGCACCAGCTGCACGCCGCTCTTGCCCGATCGCGTCGAGGAGACCATGAGCGGGCTCGGCTATTCGATCGGCCGCAACAAGCCCTATGCCGGCGGCTTCATCACCGAGCATTACGGCAATCCCGCGAGCGGCCTGCACGCCGTGCAGCTCGAGCTCAACCGCGCGATCTACATGGACGAGCGGCGGCGCGAGCGCAGCGCTCGCTTTGCGCAAGTGGCCTCCGACTTCGGCGTTCTCGCCGACGTGCTGGCGACCACGATTCCGTTCGCCGATCTCGGCCCGTTCCAGGCCGCGGCGGAATAGGACGCAGCTTCTTCTCTGAAACGACGAGGCCTTGCGCGCGACTGCGTTTTCGCTTCGCAAGCTTGCGCGCCCCAAATGAAAACGGCGGGGCTCAGAAAAAAGGGCCGCTCGCGAATGACGCAAGCGGCCCAAGTCTAGGGAGGAAACGCCCAAGGAGGGCAGCGGTAACGCGAGGCGCTACCGCACCGCAACAATATGCGACCGCGCCGCACAAAGTGCAAGGGCTTTTGCGCGGTTTCCCATGCAAATCGCACATGGCTCAGTTGCTTCTATGGAAACCCAGATTCAGTTTCTTTGATAAGGGAATTCAATGGGTTGATAGTCATTTGCATACGAACAAGGCAAGGTCGGAACTAAGATTTCAACTCCATGATCGATATTTGGCCAGCAGATGACTGGATGGGGCAGCCCGCCCCGGCATCCAAAATACCAGGGAGCAACATCAAGACAGCGCTGCACGCGGCAGTCGAATTGAGCTAGGCAGGAGGCAAGCTCTCCAACTTCGCTTCGAGGATTTCGCCTGTGACGGTGATCGACTTCTCCGCCTTCATCGGTCGGCTCGCCACCGCCTCCGGCGAAACCATCCTGCCGTTCTTCCGCACCTCGCTGTCGATCGACGACAAGAGCAAGACCAAGGATTTCGACCCGGTGACGGAGGCCGACCGCGCCGCGGAGGCGGTGATGCGGCGGCTGATCAAGGCCAACTTTCCCCAGCACGGCATCGTCGGCGAGGAATTCGGCAACGAGCGCGAGGACGCCGACTATGTCTGGGTGCTCGACCCCATCGACGGCACCAAATCCTTCATCGGCGGCTTTCCGATCTGGGGCACGCTGATCGCGCTGTTGCATAAGGGCACGCCGGTGTTCGGCATGATGCACCAGCCCTTCATCGGCGAGCGCTTTTCCGGCGACAACGGTTCGGCCAATTATAAAGGGCCGTCGGGCGAGCGCCGGCTCCAGGTCCGCCGCTGCGCTTCGCTGTCGGAGGCCACGACCTACACCACCAGCCCGCTGCTGATGAACGAGCGCGACCGCGCCATCTTCGGCCACATCGAGAAGAGCGCGCGGCTGTCGCGCTATGGCGGCGACTGCTACTCCTATTGCATGCTTGCCGCGGGCCACGTCGACCTCGTGGTCGAGACCGAGCTGAAGCCCTATGACATCGCGGCACTGATCCCGATCGTGACCGGCGCCGGCGGCGTCGTCACCACCTGGGAAGGCAAGCCGGCCCAGGGCGGCGGCCGCATCATCGCCGCCGGCGACGCACGGGTGCACGAGGCAGCGTTGAAGCTTTTGAACCAGTAGCGCGCGGGCGGCGAGCTTGCATCACCGACGCGGGAGCGGAGATGGCGCAGGAAGTAAGTGCTCTTACCCTTCCCTGGAGGGGGAGGGTCGATCGCGCGCAGCGCGAGCGGGGTGGGGTGATCTCTCCACTCGGGCACTGTTGGAGTGGAGAGACCGTCACCCCACCCCGTCTCACATTTCGCTCCGCTCAATGTGAGCCGACCCACGGGCGAGCTACGCTCGTCCCGGACCCCTCCAGGGGAGGGTAAGAGTCTCCTCACACCGCCTCTGCTCGCAAATGCTCCACCAGCAGCTTGGCCGGCTTTGGTAGCGCCTTGAAGCTGCGCGCGCAGATCACGAGGCGGCGGTTGGCGAAGGCATCGCGCAGGCGGACCATGGC
Source organism: Bradyrhizobium sp. NBAIM01 (assembly GCF_020194115.1). Classification (NCBI taxonomy): domain Bacteria; kingdom Pseudomonadati; phylum Pseudomonadota; class Alphaproteobacteria; order Hyphomicrobiales; family Nitrobacteraceae; genus Bradyrhizobium; species Bradyrhizobium sp. NBAIM01. Next base: position 349,449 of record NZ_JADYVU010000002.1, read on the forward strand.
GAGCGGCATGGTCTTGGCACAGCGGCGGGCAGCGGCTTCGGGCACCAGCGCCACGCCGACATCGGCCGCGACCATTTGGCAGATCGCGTCGAAGTCGCGCAGGCGCGCGCGGAAATGCGGCCGCATGCCGAGCCGCGCGGCGTGCTTCGCGATGTGCATCTGGAGCGCGGTGGCGCTGGTCAGGCCGACGAAGTCGCAAGCCCCCGCCTCCTGAAAGTCGATCTGGCGGCGGCCGGCGAACGGGCCGCGTTTCGACGTCACCAGCGTCAGGCGATCCTCGCTGAAGGGAAAGCGCTCGATATGCTCGGGCAGCGCGTGCTCGGCGGCGAAGCCGAGATCGGCGGCGCCTGCGGTGATCGCCGCCGCGATATCGGTGCTCTCGCGCTCCTCGATGTCGACGGCGACGTCGCGATGCTGGCGCAGGAAGCCGGCGAGCGCTTTCGGCAGATGCTCCGACAAGCCCGACGTGTTGGCGAGGAAATGCACGCTGGCGCGCACGCCGCTGGCAAAGCCGGCGAGATCGCCGCGCATGGCGTCGATCTGGTGGATCACGAGCCTGGCATGATCGAGCAGGCTCTCGCCGGCCGCGGTCAACTCGACGCCGCGGCGGCCGCGCTTGAGCAGCGCGACGCCGAGCGCATCCTCGAGCCCCTTGATGCGCGCGCTGGCCGAGGCCAGCGCGAGGTGCGAGCGCTCCGCGCCGCGGGTGATGCTGCGCTGGTCGGCGACCGCGATGAAGAGCTGGAGATCGACCAGGTCGAAGCGCATGCGATGTCTCCTTGAGCTCCCTGAGCCTTCGTTGAGGCCGAAGGCTCTCTCCGTAACCTCCAGATTGTGCGCCGGCGCGGCTTCGGTCAATGTGCTGGCATGATCGACCCGCTGCTCATCCTCATCGCCGCCGTGTTCCTGCTCGCCGGATTCGTCAAGGGCGTGGTCGGGCTCGGCCTGCCGACGGTGTCGATGGGCCTGCTCGCCGTGAGCATGGCGCCGAGCCGCGCCATCGCCATCGTCATCGTTCCCGCCATCGTCACCAACATCTGGCAGACCTTCGTCGGCCCGTATTTGCGCGACATCCTGCGGCGGCTGTGGCCGCTGATGATCGGCACCGTGGTCGGCTGCTGGCTCAATGCCGGCGCGCTGACCGGGCCGCATGCGCGCTACGGCACGATCGTGCTGGGCGCCCTGCTCGTCGTCTACGCCGTGATCGGACTGAACAAGTTCCACTTCCGCGTCGCGCCCGAGAACGAGAAATGGGTCGGCGGCGTGGTCGGCGTCATCACCGGGGTGATTTCGGCCTCAACAGGCGTGCAGGTGATCCCGTCGATGCCGTTCATGCAGGCGATCGGCATGGAAAAGGACGAACTGGTGCAGGCGCTCGGGGTGTTTTTCACCACCGCAACACTGGCGCTCGCCTTCAATTTGACTGCGGTCGGACTGCTCACGCCCGCCAATGTCGTGCCGGGCGCCTTGGGCCTCGCCATGGCCTTTGCCGGCATGTTCATCGGCCAATCGGTGCGGGCGCGGATGCCGGCGGAGGCGTTTCGCCGCTGGTTCCTGATCGCGATGATCCTGCTCGGCCTTTACCTCGCCGGCAGCGCGCTGGCGAAAGAATTCGCTTAAGCGCCTTACGATTTCGGCCCGTAGCCCGGCACCCATTTTTCGTGCTGGGGCAGGTCGTCCTGGATTGTCCACCACGACGCGCGCGACGAGGTGAAAACGTGGAGGCGAGGCCGGACTTCCGGGTCGTCATCGAGCAGGCCAGCGGGAATGCTGACGGTCGGGAGATAGCTCGCCTTGCCCGGCGTCGGGCAGCCGCAGGTCCTGCAACGATAGCGGATACTGCCCGGCGAGGATTCGTAAGATGCCGTCATGTCCTCGCCCGCCACGAAGCGAAACTTGTCGGCATCGACATGCGCGTAGGTGGCGAAGGCCGCGCCGCTCAGCTTGCGGCAATTGACGCAATGGCAGTGCGTCAGCGCGCGCACCTTCTCGATCTCGAACCGCACGGTGCCACACAGACAGCTTCCACGGATCATCGAAACCTCCCGAGCGCAGCCTCGATCGGACCGCTTCTCATTCACTAGAAGGAGCTACCGTGTCTCCAGCATGGCGACGCGGATGCCGAGATAGATGAAGAGGCCGCCGAGCGCGCGGTTGACCCAGGCGATCGCGCCCTCGGGCTGCCGCAGCCGGTAGGCGGCTCTGGCGGCGAACGCCGCCAGCACCAGGCACCACAGCGTCCCCGTAAAGATGAAGATCAGGCCGAGCGTCAGGAAGGCGAGCGGCTTGTGCGGGGCATCGGCTGCGACGAATTGCGGCAGAAAGGCGAGGAAGAACAGCGCGACCTTGGGATTGAGCGCGTTGGTGAAGACGCCCTGCAGGAAGACCCGCTGCAATGAGCTCCGCACCGGCTCGTCCAGGTCTGAAGCCAGCGTCGGGCGCGACCACAGCATCTGAAGCCCGGTCACGACGAGATAGGCCGCGCCGACCAGCTTCAGGATCGAGAAGGCCGTGGACGAGGCCATCAGCAGAGCCGAGAGCCCGATCGCCGCACCCGCGACATGGACGAAGCAGCCGCAACTGATGCCCAGGGCGGCAGCGGCGCCGCCCCGCCAGCCCATCTGCATGCTGCGGCCGATCACATAGACCGAATCCGGCCCCGGCGTGATGTTGAGCACCACGCCCGAGAGGATGAAAAGCCCGATCTCGTGAATGCCCAGCATGAAGGTCCTCCGCTGCCGTCCTGACGGTCCTGGTTCCGCTTAGTCGGTTCGCCCGTTCCCGTCCACCGCCGGGATTGCGCAGGATTTACCTCGAATTTGCAATGCGGATCATGCTTCCGCTGCGGCGCATCTGCTCTATAAAGGCGGGGTTCTTGAAATGTGGGATTCGCGGCAACCGCCACGCTGTGGCCGGTCATCTAATCCCCTGGAGCTTTGAGGATATGGAAAGACGTCTGGCCGCCATCGTCTGCGCCGATGTCGCCGGCTATTCGCGCATGATGGGCAGCGACGAGGCCGGCACCCATGCCGCCTTCAAGGCCCATCGCGCCGCGATCCATCCGATTATCCTCAATCACGGCGGCCGCGTCGTGAAGAACACCGGCGACGGCTTCCTGCTGGAATTCGCCTCGATCGTCGGCGCCGCCGAGGCGGCGATCGCGATGCAGACGCTGATGGCAGAACGCAACCGCCACCTGCCGGCCGACCGCGCCATGCAGTTCCGGCTCGGCATCCACATGGGCGACGTCATCGCCGACGAGGACGAAGTCTTCGGCGACGATGTCAACATCGCCGTCCGCCTGGAATCGGTGGCGAGCCCCGGCGGCTTCGCGATCTCGGCCAAGGCCTACCGGGAGGCGGGCAAGCATCTCGCCGTGCCGCTGACCGATGCCGGCAACCATCGCTTCAAGAACATCAAGGATGCGATCGGGGTCTTTACCTGGACGCCCGAGGGCGCGCCGGCGCTTGCCCCCGAGCTCCGTGAGGCCTCGGCGCTGTCGCAGCAGTACCGCACGGCCATCGTCGGCGTGCTGCCCTTTGCCAATCTCAGCGACGCCCAGGACGAATATTTCTCCGACGGCCTCACCGAGGACCTGATCCACGCGCTGTCGCTGCAATCCTTCTATCGGGTGCTGAGCCGCAACTCGACCTTCGCCTTCAAGGGCAAGAACGTGGGCACCCGGCTGATCGCGCGCGAGATCGACGCCACCTATCTGATCCAGGGCTCGGTGCGGCGCGCCGGCGCCAAGATCCGCGTCACCGCCGAGCTGATCGCGCCGGAGACCGGCGAGCAGCTCTGGACCGGCCGCTACGACCGCGACATCGGCGATTTGTTCGCGATGCAGGACGAGATCACCACCAATTTGTCCGCCGCCATCGCCACAGAGATCGTCCGTGCCGAGGCCTCGGCGCCGGCGCGGCTCTCGACCGACGTCACCGCCTGGGACCGCTTCCTCAAGGGGCTGTCGCATTACTATCGGCAAACCAAGGAAGATCTGGCCGTCGCGGTCGACCTATTCCGCGAGGCCATCGGGCTCGATCCCAAGCTGTCGATCGCGCATGCCTATCTCGCCACGATCCAGATCCAGAGCATTCAGTTCGGCTGGGTCAAGGGCACGCGCGAGATGTGGGCCGAGGCGATGAGCCTCGCCGAAACCAGCGTCCGGCTCGATCCGCGCTCCTCTTTCGCGTTCTCGATCCTGACCTGGGCGCACGCATTGGAGGGTCATCACGAGGCGGCAATGGACGCCGCCAAGCGCGCGGTCGCGCTCAACCCTTACGACAATGGCGCGCGCGGCGTGCTCGGCATCTGCCATTTCATGATCGGCGAGCACCGCGAGGCGATCGAGCTGTTCTCGATGGCCGCGCAACGCGACAACAGCGACCCGCGCTACCAATGGTCGGCGCTGAACGCGTTCAGTCACTATCTTCTGCGCCAATATGACGCGACGCTGTCGTGGGCCCGCGAGCAGCTCTACATCAACCCGAATCACATGCAGGCGCTGGCGATCCGCGCCGCGGCGTTGGCGCAGCTCGGGCGAAGCGACGAGGCCAGCGAAGCTGCCCGCGTGCTGATGGCAAATTATCCAACGCTGAATGTCGACAGGCACTTGCGCAACTTCCACTGGAAGCGGCCCGAGGACATCGCCCATTATCGCGAGGGGCTGCTGAAGGCCGGCGTGCCGCTCGGCAAGCTGACGCTGGTCCAGAGCGACGTCAAACGGGCCGCCGAATCCTGAACGAAGGGGGCCGCAGGCCCGACGTGGTTCCGGTGCGACCGCCTGCTCGTTGTTGACACGACAGTGAAATGGGCCACACTCGTCACACGCTGAAGTAGTATATCGTGCTGTCGGTTTGTTAGGACTTTCCGCGCTCTAACAGCGCGCCTGCTTTTTCAAGATTCGCTGCTTTCAGGATTTGGGCCATGCATCACCCCGCTTCGAAGCCGCCCCTCGATCCCTCGATTCCAGTCTCGCCGAACAATCCCTGCCCGTTCCTGCGCGGCCTCGTCGGCGAAGGCTTCGTCGAGGGCGGCACCGTCCCGCTCAACACGCTGTCGCAGACCATCGCCAATGCGACCGGTGAGACGGGGCTGAAGAAGGTCTCGGCCCGCATCCAGGTCCGCGGCGTCGCGATGATCGCCAACGGCGTCAAGCACATTCTGAAGAGCATCTTTTCGGGCGCGGAGCTCGACGCGCTGCGCGGCGGCCCGCTGGACAAGCGCGGCGCCGGCTCGCGCATCCTCGGCGTCGACGGCAAGATCGACGAGGACGAGATCGCGCGGCTCGCGAGCTTCGGCCGGAACTACACCGACCCGAACACCGGCAGCAGCGAGCCCGGCCTCAACGCAGCGGAAATCAAGACCTTCATGCGCGACAACCTCGAGCGCGCCGGCAGCGCCGCTCGCTGGTACTACCCGCTGCTGATGAAGTTCGAATGGCCCATCCTTTTGAAGATCATCGGCAAGGGCAAGCAGGGCGAAGAGCGCTATCTCAGCGTGGCCGACGTGCGCACGCTGTTCGAACAGCGCCAATTCCCCGACCGCATCAATCAGCGGATCGTATCGCAGCCGCTGCTGTCGTCCTGCCAGCTCCGCTTTCGCTGGGCGGTCGCGCTCACGGCGTTCGTCATCGGCCTCGGCCTCGTCGCCCTGGTCGCGGTCGCCGAATTCCCCAACCAGGTTCGTGCCATGCTGCCGCAGAAGGGCGTGCTGGTGAATCTCCTGCCGCCGCCCCTGCCGGCGATGCCCGAAACCAAGGCTGCCTATTGGCTCGAGCAAAACTGGTCGCTCAAGGACCGACATTGGTTCCACCACGCCAGCCAGGGCACCGCGACGTTCCCGGTGCCCTATGAGTGGTTCGTGGCGCTGGAGCAGCCGCAGCTCCACCTGTTCTCCAAACCGGGCCTGATCAAGGACAGCGCCTATCTCGAACGCTTCGGCTTCATCCCGAGCCCGCAGACGATCCAGACCGACACGGCGACGCTGCGCCGCTTCGGCTACGCCAATGTCTACGAGACCACGCAAGCGTCGGACTGGTCGACGCGCTGGACGCCGGCGGAGAACGTTGACGGCCTGCCGGTCGGCTTCGCGCGCATGACCGGCGTGGTCGATCCCGCGACGAGCCGCCGCGAGGACGACATGATCGGACTGACCTGCGCCGCCTGTCATACCGGCCAGATCCATTACCAGGGCATCGACGTCCGTTTCGACGGCGGCCCGGCGATGACCGACCTGAAGAAGCTCGAGCTCGCGACCGGCCTGTCGATCGCCTACACGCTGTACGTCCCGTTCCGCTTCCAGCGTTTCGCCGATCGCGTGCTCGGCCCCGACGCCAGCAAGGCGGACCGCGCCGCGCTCAAGCAGAAGCTGAGCACGATCGGCAGCTTCCTGATCGACTGGGCCAAGACTTACGAGAAGACGATCGAAGGCAAGACGACCTGGGACGGCAAGCAGCAGCAGGACACCGAGGAAGGGTTCGGCCGGCTCGATGCCCTCAACCGCATCGGCAACCAGGTGTTTTCGCAGGACCTCGCAATGAGCGGGGTCAAGGGATTCGAGAAGAACCTGCACGCCCAGGACGCGCCGGTCAGCTACCCCGCGATCTGGACGGTGCCCTGGTTCAAATTCGCCCAGTACGACGCCTCGATCGAGCAGCCGCTGATCCGCAACGCCGGCGAAGCCCTCGGCGTGACGGCGCTGCTCAATTTGTCCGATGCCTATCCGCAGGACAGGCTGTGGCGCTCCTCGGTGAACATCAGGACGCTCGGCTGGATCGAGGACATGCTGAGAGGCCCCAATCCATTCAAGGCGGCTGATGGTCCGAAGTTCGGCGGCCTGCTCGCACCGAAATGGCCCTCGCACATCCTCGGCGATGCCTGGAAGCTGAAGCCCGATCGGGTCGAACGCGGCCGCGCCATCTACGCGGAGATGTGCTCCGGATGCCATCTGCCTGACATCAACACCCCGGCCTTCTGGTCGTCGAAGCGCTGGGAGCCGAGCGGCGACAGCAAGGTGCTGAATGCGGTGACGATCCCGCTCGACGAGATCAAGACCGATCCCGAGCAGTCCCTCGTTCTCAGCAAGCGGACCGTCGACGTGCCCGGCTTTCTGAAAGTCAACACGGCTGACCTGCAGACGTGGTGGCAGTGCGAGATCCCGACCGCCAGCAAATCGCCCAACGAGATGGTCTATGCACTCGGGCTCATGACGGTGGTCGATCTCGTCGCCCGCAAATGGATGGACGACGAGAAGATCCCGGAGGCCGAACGGGCGCAGATGTGGAATCTCGCGCGCAAGAACTGTCTCAATCCGGCGCCCGATCCGCGCTATCGCGCGAGGCCCTTGAACGGCATCTGGGCCACTGCGCCTTACCTGCACAACGGCTCGGTGCCTTCGCTGTACTGGCTGCTGAAGCCGCAGAACGAGCGTCCGCAAAAATTCTGCATGGGCCGCCGCGACTACGACCCCGACACCGTCGGTTTCGCAGTCGCCGCCGACGAGCGCTGCAAGACCGGTGAAACGGAGTTCTCCGCGACCGGCTCCGACGGCAAGCCGATCCAGGGCAACAGCGTGCTCGGCCATTCCTTCGAGCGCAAGGACGGTGAGTCGAAGCGCCCCGGCGTCATCGGCCGCATGTTCAAGGACGACGCCGAACGCTACGACCTGATCGAGTATCTGAAGACGCTGTAAAGAATCTTGCTTCGTCATTGCGAGCGCAGCAAAGCAATCCAGGCTGTCGCCGCGGAGATAGCCTGGATTGCTTCGTCGCAAGAGCTCCTCGCAATGACGGAGAATGAGGACGCTCCTCGACTCCGATTCTCACCGTCCTCGTGGAGGCTCCCGATCTCTTCTCACTTGAACAGCGGCGTGCCCGGCACGAAGGCGTCGAAGGCGGCCCAGAACTGCGCGCGGTAGCGGTCCTGCTCCTGGAGGATCTCGTGCTTGGCACCGGCGATCACGAGATGGGAGCCGGCGCGCAAATGATAGGCGAATTCCTCGATCGCCGCGGTCGAGACCACGGTATCGTTGGAGGCCGCCAGCATCAGGATCGGCTGGCGGATCTGGGAGGGGTAGTTCACGCGCTTGAAGGTGTGCATCGCGCGGAAGGCGGTATCGGCCCAGGCGACCGTCGGCGAGGCTAGGCCAAGCGTCGGGTCTTCCTCCAGGATCGCGGCGTTGCGCGCATAGCGGACCGGATCGCTGGTCAAGGGATTGTTGATGAAGGGTTCGAGCCCGGTGAGGCGGTCGCTGCCGCCGGGGACATAGCGGCCGCCCTGCCCGAGCAGGCGCATCGTCTTGAGCAGCGCACGCACGGGGAGCGAGGTGGTGCGCCCGGGCAGGTCGATCATCGGCGCAGACAGCACCATGCGGTCGAACCAGCGCTTGCCGGCATGCGCCACCCGCAGCAGCACCGTGCCGCCCATGGAATGGGCGAGCGCGAAGAATGGCGGCGGGCAATCCGGCAGCACCACCTGCTGCACGAAGGTCTCGACGTCGATCTCGAAATCGGCGAAGTCGCGCACATAGCCCTTGCGCGGATCGCGCAGGCGGCGCGACGAATGGCCCTGCCCGCGCCAGTCGATCATCGCCACCGCAAAGCCGCGGTCGCGCAGGTCGCGCACGGTCTCGAAATATTTCTCGATCTGCTCGCTACGCCCGGTGAAGACGCAGACCGTGCCCTTACGGTTCGCCGGCGGCGCCCAGCGCGCAAAGCGCAGCTCGACGCCATCAGGGGTCTTGATGGTGCCGCTGACGACGTTTTCGGGGACCGGATTGGCGGGAATCGAGACCAGCGTCATTGGGCGTGCTTGGGCGGGAAGTGCTGCAAATCAAGGGGCCAAAGCGCCGAAAAGGCGCCTGTCCCGCCCTCTTGAACGCCGTCTCGTTCCACCCATATCACCTTCGTGCAGGCCGCTACCAGTGTTTCGGAACCGGAACATCAGGCTGCACACAGACTAAAGCCCGGCCCGATTGGCGGGCGGGTTACCAACAGTCGCTCAATGGAGGACTTGACCATGCGTAGCTACGATCTCACTCCGTTCTATCGTTCCACCGTCGGCTTCGACCGTCTCTTCAACCTGCTCGACCAGGCCAGCTCGGACGGCAGCCCCGGTTATCCCCCCTACAACATCGAGCGCACCGGCGAGAATGCCTACCGCATCACCGTTGCGGTTTCGGGCTTTGCCAAGGATGAGCTCTCCATCGTCGCGAAGGAAAACACGCTGACGATCAAGGGCGAGAAGGTCGCGAACGAGAACTCGAAATCCGAAGTGCTCTACCGCGGCATCGCCGCGCGTGCCTTCGAGCGCGCCTTCCAGCTTGCCGACTTCGTGCAGGTGAAGGACGCCTCGCTCGAGAACGGGCTGCTTCATGTCGACCTCGTCCGCGAGATTCCCGAGGCCAAGAAGCCGCGCCAGATCGCGATCAACGCCGGCGCCAAGGCGCAGGTGATCGAGAACTCCGCCGCGCAGGCCGCCTGAGCCAGGCGACCAAACCCAGCGACTTCCAGGTTGCGAAAAACGCCCCGGTGCCCCGGGGCGTTTTTTTCGTTGCAATGCATCACAGAGCAGTGATGGCGTAACACCGTCGCCTCGCTCTCCGTCCTTTGGGCATCGAACCAAAAACACGGAGAAGATCATGTCACTCTGGCGCAGCCTTTTCGTCGCCGCGAGCCTTTTGGCCGCTCCCCTCAACCTCGCTCATGCCCAGACACCGCAGACGGTCAAGGCGAAGAACGTCGTGCTGGTGCACGGCGCCTGGGCCGACGGCTCGAGCTGGTCGGAGGTGATCCCGATCCTGCAGGCTGCAGGCCTGCATGTGACCGCCGTGCAGAATCCGCTGTCCTCGCTCAGCGACTCCGTCGAGGCGACCAAGCGGGCGCTGGCCGAGCAGGACGGGCCGACGGTGCTGGTCGCGCATTCCTGGGGCGGCACCGTGATCAGCCAGGTCGGCACCGACCCGAAGGTCACCGGCCTCGTCTACGTCGCCGCACGCGCGCCCGATGCGAACGAGGATTTCGTGGCGCTGTCGAAGCAGTTTCCGGCCGGGCCGGCGCGCGCCGGCATCGTCGAGCGCGACGGCTACACCAAGCTCTCGGAAGAGGCCTTCCTGAAGTACTTCGCCAACGGCGTGAAGCCGGAGCAGGCCAAGGAGCTCTACGCCGTGCAATGGCCGACGGCGGCCTCGATCTTCGCCGGCCGCACCACGGAGGCGGCCTGGCGCTCCAAGCCGAGCTGGTACGCGGTGTCGAAGAACGACTACACCATCAACCCCGATTTCGAGCGCTTCCTCGCCAAGCGCATGAACGCCACCACGATCGAGCTCGATGCCGGCCACCTCTCGCTGGTGTCGCATCCAAAGGAGGTGGCGAATCTGATCCTGGATGCGGCGGGCTATCCGCGGAGCTGAGGCGCAGTCAGTTCACGCAAAAGCGCCCGAGAGATTCTCGGGCGCTTTCCGTTTGCTGAGGCCTAATCCAGCCCCAGTGCGGCTGGCATCTCCTGCGTCGGCAGGATGGTCGGGGCCGGCCTGACCTGACCGACGGTCGGCGCGGTTGCTTGCGGAGCGGCTTCGGTCGGCTTGGCTTGCACCACGGCGGCTTGCTGCGCGGGTTGGGCCTGCGCTGCCTGCGCCGCCGGCTCGGCTGGCTTGGCAACGACGACCGGCGGCTCGGCGCGCCGCGGGGCGGCCTTCGGCAGCGGCACGGCGCGGCTTGCCACATGCGGGATCGACGCCGGCGGGCGCGGCGGGCCGCCGCGGACCACGGTCGGCGGCAGTGCGGTTTGCGGCCCGTAGGGCGCGACCGCGCGCTCGTCATAGGCGGGCGCCATGCCATAGGCGTCAGGGGCGGGCATGAAGCGGATGATCCGCCCGTCGCGGGCGTCGATCACCAGCCGGCCATCGTCGCCGTTTCTGTCGATCACCGCGATGGTGTAGACGCCGCCGCGCAGGCGCGGAATGCCGAGCGGCGAGAAGCCATTTTCGCGCAGCACGGCGTAAACCTCGGTCGGCGGCAACAAGGCCAGCGCAGGGCCGCGCTCCTCGTAGCCATAACCGTAGCGCGGCGGCGGGGCGGCTTCCGGCGGCGCATAGGGCCCGTCGAAATCCGAGACCGCGATGACGGCCCCTCTGGCGATACCGCTCGCGGGAACCTGGGCCTGCCCCGCACTGGCACCCAGCGCCAGCACGGCGGCGGCCACACATCCTGTGAAAAACTTCATGATCCAGACGCTCCTGTCAGGCCCTCCGGTGGCCGCCCTCTTTCGCTTCTCGCGGCGTGGCGCGCCTTCCGAAGGGTTGATCCGAAGCTTCATTTGGGATTTCGGCGCCGCCGGGGCCGGATCAGGGCGTGTTTGCCTCAAAACCGGGGCTGCGCAACTTTTGGAAAGCGATCGATTGACTTCTGCGGAATCGGGACTTCCGCGCGCTTGTGTGCTAGACAAAAATTTGGCAAGGTGATGGTTAGGACAGGAAGACTGTCTCAATTTTGCCTGCGGTTCCGGCATAGGGATTGCAGCGAGAACTGGTGCTCTCGAGCGCCGGCAAGGTACCAGGCAAAGCCGTTCTCGGGGACGAAGAACGCCTAGGCCTGAATTTAAGAAAATGCGGCTCGCAGAGGACGAGCGGTGGCCCAGGAGCGGGTGCCGCGGGACGCCCAAGGTGCGCCGAAGATGGCGGTGAGGCAGCTTGCCGCATGGAGAGGACAGGAACAATGAACGGGTCGCAATTCGAGCGCGCAAACATCGTGGCAGAAGAGCTGTCGGCGACGGTCGCCTCGAAAACGACCGATCCGATCACCTCACCGATTCAAGAGCACAATTCGCGCCCCAAAGCCGAAGGCCTGTACGATCCGAGCCTGGAGAAGGACTCTTGCGGCGTCGGCTTCATCGCCAACATCAAGGGCAAGAAGTCGCACGAGATCGTCTCGGACGCGCTGAGCATCCTCTGCAACCTCGAGCATCGCGGCGCCGTCGGCGCCGACCCGCGCGCGGGTGACGGCGCCGGCATTCTGGTGCAGATCCCGCACGCCTTCTTCAGCCGTAAGGCCTCCGAACTCGGCTTCAAGTTGCCGGCGCCCGGCGAATACGCCATCGGCGCGTTGTTCATGCCGCGCGACACCGCCTGGCGCAACGTCATCAAGAGCATCGTCGCCGACCAGATCAAGGAAGAGGGCCTGACCCTGCTCGGCTGGCGCGACGTGCCGACCGACAATTCCTCGCTGGGCGTCACCGTGAAGCCGACCGAGCCCGCCTGCATGCAGGTGTTCATCGGCCGCAACGGCACCGCCAAGACCGAGGACGAGTTCGAGCGCCGGCTCTACATCCTGCGCAAGTCGATCTCGCAGGCGATCTACCAACGCCGCGACCGCGGCCTCGCCGGCTATTACCCGTGCTCGATGTCCTGCCGCACCGTGATCTACAAGGGCATGTTCCTCGCCGACCAGCTCGGCAAGTACTATCCCGATCTGCACGAGGCTGACTTCGAGAGCGCGCTCGCGCTCGTGCACCAGCGCTTCTCGACCAACACCTTCCCGGCCTGGTCGCTGGCGCATCCCTACCGCATGATCGCGCATAACGGCGAGATCAACACGCTGCGCGGCAACGTCAACTGGATGGCGGCACGCCAGGCTTCGGTCAGCTCCGAGCTCTACGGCAAGGACATCAACCGGCTCTGGCCGATCTCCTATGAGGGACAGTCGGACACCGCCTGCTTCGACAACGCGCTCGAATTCCTGGTGCAGGGCGGCTACTCGCTGCCGCACGCCGTCATGATGATGATCCCGGAGGCGTGGGCCGGCAATCCCTTGATGGATGAGAAGCGCCGCGCCTTCTACGAATATCATGCCGCGCTGATGGAGCCGTGGGACGGCCCCGCCGCGATCGCCTTCACCGACGGCCGCCAGATCGGCGCCACGCTCGACCGCAACGGCCTCCGGCCCGCGCGCTATCTCGTCACCAAGGACGACCGCATCGTCATGGCGTCCGAGATGGGTGTGCTGACGATCCCCGAGGACCAGATCATCACCAAGTGGCGGCTGCAGCCGGGCAAGATGCTGCTGGTCGACCTCGAGCAAGGCCGCCTGATCCCGGACGACGAGATCAAGGCTTCGCTCGCCGCCAGCCATCCCTACAAGGAGTGGCTGGAGCGGACCCAGATCGTGCTCGAAGACCTGCCGAAGGTGCCGACCACGGGCGTGCGCTCGAACCTGTCGCTGCTCGACCGTCAGCAGGCGTTCGGCTACAGCCAGGAAGACATCACCATCCTGATGACGCCGATGGCGGCCACGGGCGAGGAAGCCGCGGGCTCGATGGGCAACGACACGCCGATCTCGGCGCTGTCGGACAAGGCCAAGCCGCTGTTCACCTACTTCAAGCAGAACTTCGCGCAGGTCACCAACCCGCCGATCGACCCGATTCGCGAGGAGCTGGTGATGAGCCTGGTCTCGATCATCGGGCCGCGGCCGAACCTGTTCGACCTGCAGGGCATGGCCACGACCAAGCGCCTCGAAGTGCGCCAGCCGATTCTGACCGACGCGGACCTGGAAAAGATCCGCTCGATCTCGGAGGTGGCGGAGTCGCACTTCAAGTCGCGCACGCTGGACACCACCTTCCACGCCGGTCTCGGTGCGGCGGGCATGGACCAGGTGCTGGACGAGCTCTGCGCACGCGCCGAAAGCGCGGTGCGCGAGGGCGTCAACATCATCATCCTGTCCGACCGCATGGTCGGCACCGACCGCGTGCCGATCCCATCGCTGCTGGCCTGCGCCGCCGTGCATCATCACCTGATCCGCACCGGCCTGCGCACCTCGGTCGGCCTCGTCGTCGAATCCGGCGAGCCGCGCGAAGTGCATCACTTCGCCTGCCTTGCCGGCTACGGCGCCGAAGCGATCAATCCTTACCTCGCGTTCGAGACCATCACCGCGATGAAGGACCGCCTGCCCGGCTCGCTCGACGACTATGAGATCGTCAAGCGCTACATCAAGTCGATCGGCAAGGGCCTGCTCAAGGTGATGTCCAAGATGGGCATCTCGACCTACCAGTCCTATTGCGGCGCGCAGATCTTCGACGCGGTCGGCCTCAAGGCCGACTTCGTCGCCAAGTTCTTCGCCGGCACGCACACCCGCGTCGAGGGCGTCGGCCTTGGGGAGATCGCGGAAGAAGCCGTGCGCCGCCATGCCGACGCGTTCGGCGAGGCGCAGGTCTACAAGACCGCGCTCGATGTCGGCGGCGAATATGCCTATCGCAGCCGCGGCGAGGACCATGCGTGGACCGCGGAGTCTGTGTCGCTGCTGCAGCACGCCGCGCGCGGCAATTCGCAGGAGCGCTACCGCGCCTTCGCCAAGATCCTCAACGAGCAGTCGGAGCGCCTGTTGACGCTGCGCGGCCTGTTCCGGATCAAGAACGCGGAGGAAGAAAAGCGCAAGCCGATCCCGCTCGACCAGGTCGAGCCGGCCAAGGAGATCGTCAAGCGCTTCGCCACCGGCGCGATGAGCTTCGGCTCGATCTCGCGCGAGGCGCACACCACGCTCGCGATCGCCATGAACCGGATCGGCGGCAAGTCGAACACCGGCGAAGGCGGCGAGGAAGCCGACCGCTTCAAGCCGATGCCGAACGGCGATTCCATGCGTTCGGCGATCAAGCAAGTCGCCTCGGGCCGCTTCGGCGTCACCACGGAGTATCTCGTCAACTCCGACATGATGCAGATCAAGATGGCGCAGGGTGCCAAGCCCGGCGAAGGCGGCCAGCTGCCCGGCCACAAGGTCGACGCGACCATCGCAAGAGTCCGGCACTCGACGCCGGGCGTCGGCCTGATCTCGCCGCCGCCGCACCACGACATCTACTCGATTGAGGACCTGGCGCAGCTCATCTACGACCTCAAGAACGTCAACCCGACCGGCGACGTCTCGGTCAAGCTCGTCTCGGAGATCGGCGTCGGCACTGTGGCCGCGGGCGTTGCCAAGGCGCGTGCCGACCATGTCACCATCGCGGGCTTCGAGGGCGGCACGGGTGCTTCGCCCCTGACCTCGATCAAGCATGCGGGATCGCCGTGGGAAATCGGGCTCGCCGAAACCCACCAGACCCTGGTGCGCGAGCGGCTGCGCAGCCGCATCGTGGTCCAGGTCGACGGCGGCTTCCGCACCGGCCGTGACGTCGTGATCGGCGCGCTGCTGGGCGCCGACGAGTTCGGCTTCGCCACCGCTCCCTTGATTGCGGCCGGCTGTATCATGATGCGCAAGTGCCACCTCAACACCTGCCCGGTCGGCGTCGCGACCCAGGACCCCGTCCTGCGCAAGCGCTTCACCGGCCAGCCCGAGCACGTGATCAACTACTTCTTCTTCGTCGCCGAGGAAGTCCGCGAGATCATGGCTTCGCTCGGCTTCCGCACCTTCAACGAGATGGTCGGCCAGGTGCAGCTGCTCGACCAGACCAAGCTGGTCGCGCATTGGAAGGCCAAGGGGCTCGACTTCTCCAAGCTCTTCGTCAAGCAGAAGGAAGAGAAGGGCCAGAAGATCTATCACTCCGAGCGCCAGAACCATCATCTGGAGGCGGTGCTCGACCGCACGCTGATCGAGAAGGCGCAGGCAGCGCTCGATCGCGGCGCGCCGGTGAAGATCGAGGCCGCCATCAACAGCACCAACCGCTCCGCAGGCGCGATGCTGTCCGGCGCGGTGGCCAAGATCTACGGCCATGCCGGCCTGCCGCACGACACCATCCATGTCAGCCTCAAGGGCACCGCGGGCCAGGCCTTCGGCGCCTGGCTCGCCCACGGCGTCACCTTCGAGCTCGAAGGTGAAGGTAACGACTATGTCGGCAAGGGCCTCTCGGGCGGCAAGATCATCGTCAAGCCGCCGAGGAACTCGGCCATCGTGCCGGAAGAGAGCATCATCGTCGGCAACACCGTGATGTACGGCGCGATCGAGGGCGAGTGCTACTTCCGTGGCATCGCCGGCGAGCGTTTTGCCGTGCGTAACTCGGGCGCGGTCGCCGTGGTCGAGGGCGCGGGCGATCATTGCTGCGAATACATGACCGGCGGCATCGTGGTCGTGCTCGGCAAGACCGGGCGCAACTTCGCGGCCGGCATGTCCGGCGGTATCGCCTACGTGCTCGACGAGGCCGGCGACTTCGACAAGCTGTGCAACCTCAGCATGGTCGAGCTCGAGCCGGTGCTGTCGGAGGAGCTGATCAACGCCGGCACCTATCACCATGCCGGCGACCTCGAGGCGCATGGCCGGGTCGACGTGTTCAGGAACCTGCTCGCCTCCGACGTCGAGCGGCTGCACGTCCTGATCTCGCGCCACGCCAAAGCCACCGGCTCCAAGCGCGCCGCCGACATCCTTGCCAATTGGAAGGACTGGCTGCCCAAATTCCGCAAGGTGATGCCGGTCGAGTACCGGCGCGCGCTGCGCGAGATGGCGGCCAACGCGGACGCCGAGCCGAAAATCGCGATCGGGGCGTAAGGCATTACACCTCGTCATTGCGAGCGAAGCGAAGCAATCCAGAATCTCTCCGCGGAAAAAAGACTGGATTGCTTCGTCGCTTCGCTCCTCGCAATGACGGTGAGGAAACAACAAGACGAATTTAAGCGGCAGGGACTTCGGGTTTAATGGGCAAGATCACGGGTTTTCTGGAAATCGAACGGCACGACCGCAAGTACACCCCGGTCGCCGAGCGCGTGAAGCATTACAAGGAATTCGTCGTTCCGCTCTCCGAGAAGGAGGTGCGCGACCAGGCCGCGCGCTGCATGAATTGCGGCATTCCCTATTGCCACGGCACCGGCTCGGTCGCGCCGGGCACGCCGGGCTGTCCGGTCAACAACCAGATTCCCGACTGGAACGACCTCGTCTACCAGGGCAATTGGGAAGAAGCCTCGCGCAACCTGCATTCGACCAACAATTTCCCGGAGTTCACGGGCCGCATTTGCCCTGCGCCCTGCGAAGCATCCTGCACGCTCAACATCGACGACAACCCCGTCACCATCAAGACCATCGAATGCGCGATCGTCGACCGCGCCTGGGACAATGGCTGGCTCAAGCCGGAAGTCGCCGCGGAGAAGACCGGCAAGAAGGTCGCGGTGATCGGCTCGGGCCCGGCCGGCATGGCCTGCGCCCAACAGCTGGCGCGCGCCGGCCACGACGTCCACCTCTACGAGAAGTACGCCAAGGCCGGCGGCCTGCTGCGCTACGGCATCCCCGACTTCAAGATGGAGAAGGGCGTCATTGACCGCCGCGTGGCGCAGATGGAAGCTGAAGGCGTCACCTTCCACTACAACAGCCATGTCGGCGCTGAGGGCAACGTCGATCCGCGCGAGATGCTCAACGAGTACGACGCCGTGGCGCTGACCGGCGGTGCGGAAGCCCCGCGCGACCTGCCGATCCCCGGCCGCGAGCTCGCCGGCATCCACTACGCCATGGACTTCCTCCCGCAGCAGAACCGCCGCGTCTCCGAGGAGCCGCTCGGCGGCGTCCAGGAGATCCTGGCCGGCGGCAAGCATGTCGTCGTCATCGGCGGCGGCGACACCGGAAGCGACTGCATCGGCACCTCGCTGCGCCAGGGCGCGCTCTCGGTGACGCAGCTCGAGATCATGCCCGCTCCCCCTGAGCGCGAGAACAAGGGCCTGACCTGGCCGAACTGGCCGCTGAAGATGCGGACCTCCTCGAGCCAGGCCGAAGGCGCGGTGCGCGAATACGCCGTGCTGACCCAGAAGTTCTCGGGCGAGAACGGCCAGGTCAAGAAGCTGCACTGCGTCCGCGTCGACGACAAGTTCAAGCCGATTGCCGGCACCGAGTTCGAGCTCGATGCCGAGCTGGTCCTGCTCGCGATGGGCTTCGTCCATCCCGTGCACGAGGGCCTGCTCAAGCTGCTCGCGGTCGAGCTCGACCCGCGCGGCAACGTCAAGGCCAACACGCTGGACTACCAGACCTCGCGCCCCAACGTGTTCACCGCCGGCGACATGCGGCGTGGGCAATCGCTCGTCGTGTGGGCGATCCGCGAGGGCCGGCTGTGCGCGCGGTCGATCGATACGTTCCTTATGGGGAAGACGGATTTGCCGCGCTGAGATGTCATTCCGGGGCGCGCGAAGCGCGAGCTATGGTGCGCAATTGCGCACCTGAGAATCCATTCATCACCAACCCAGACGCCCGATGGATTCCGGGCTCGCGCCAAGTGGCGCGCCCCGGAATGACAATTGGAGAGAGCCGCGCCTTTCGGCTTCGTCTCGTGCGACGCGCTAACAAGCGCCTCAATTCTGCAGCCTCACCCCGAGCAGCACCACCGTGCCCTGCGAGCTCGAGCCCGGCTGGCTCGAATTCAGGATGTCGTGGCGCAGCGTGCCCTTGACCCAGATGTTGCGGTTGAGCTTGTAGATCAAATTGCTTTCGAACGAGTAGGTCTTGTCGTTGCGGTTCTGGCCCTGGTAGTCGAGCGTGCCGTAGGTGAACTTGCCGACCGCGGTGAGCCAGCGGCGGAAGTCGTGGTCGACTTGGGCGGAGTAAGTGCGCACCAGGACGCCGGATGAGCCGGGGACCGTGGTCTCCGATATCTGCGTGTCGGTGAAGAACTTCACCGTGGTGAGGCCGCTGGCGCTCCAGATCAGCGAGCCCGTGGTCAGAAACCCTGCGAGCTGGCTGAGGCGCGGATCGGTGTAGCTGCGCGCGGAATAGCCGACCGAGATCTCGCCGGTGAGGATGCGCGAGAACTCGAAGGACGAGCCGACCTTGGCATAGCCGCCGTTGGAATCGCGGAAATAGCCGTTGCGGTCGGAAGCCTGGTCGTGGACGCGGGTATCGCCCTGGATCTCGACGAAGGGTTTTAGGCCGGGCTTGAGGTCGTAGGAGAAGCGGCCGACGCCGCCATATTGGTTGAAGTTGCGGTCGTCGTTGCTGAAGGTCGAGCCGTCGGTGAGCTTGGAATCGGTGTAGGCGGTGCGATCGATGGTGGCGCCGGCCGCGACCTGGAAGCGGTTGAAGGTCTGGTCGAAGCCGAGCGTCGTGCCATAGGCGGCGTAGACCGGATATCTCTGCAGGCCGGCCTGCACGTTGGGGCTGCCAGGATTGTCGGTGGCGAGCCGCAGGCGCAGCTGCGAGGTCAGCTTGAAATCGCGGGTGACGTCGAGGCGGCCATCGACATGGCCGTTGAAATCGGGACGATTGGCCTCGACCGGCGACGGCGAGGCCAAGCCGTTGATCGTCGCCGGCATGTCCTTGGTGTAGCCCGAGAACGAGCCACGCAGATCGGCGACCAGCGCGTGGCGCTCCCAATCCGACACCACGAGCAGATCGGGCGCGATGACATAGGCCGGCGAGCCGACGGGCCTGTTGAGGCGCGTCGGATTGCTGTCGTAGCCGGCGGAGAGTTCGAGCCCGCCCTTGATCAGGAAGCTGCCGGCGTAATCGCCGACCGCGCCGAACGGATCGTCATCGGCCCTGAGGCGGCGGCGCAGCGGCTGGCCGGGCACGTTGCCCGCCATCGCCGCCGGCACCGGGACCTTGTGCGCGGTCTCGGAGGGCGGTGGCGCGATGCGCGGCGGGCCCAGCGTCGTGGCCGGCGTTGCGGGCGGCGGCGGTGAGCCGGGACCGGCGGCGCGCTTCGGCTTCGGCTGGCCCGGATAGAGCTTGGGCTGCTGGCGCTTGCGGTTGAGCGAGTCGTAGCCGGAGCCGCTCGCGCCGGTGGCGGCCGGCAGGCCGTAGGTCGGGACCTGACCGACACGCGAGCTCGCCGGCGCCTGCTGGCGCTGGCGCGGGTCGGCGTTGGGATCAGGCAGTTTCGGCAAGGCATCGGAGGGCGCCTGGGGTACGCCGGCGGTGCGGCGGGTCGGCAGCGTCTCAGGCGAGGCGAAGGCGCCGCGGTTGGGATTGAACAGGTCGGGCGTGAGCCCCTGGGCCGCCGCCGGGCCGCTTGCGAGGGTGGTCAGCGCGAGGCACGGCAAAGAGGCGCGCAGGAAATGCGCGACCTTGCTCCGGCCCCTGCCTGGAGACGACCCCACGATGGAATTACCCCAACGAAATCAAACACTTTCTCGATCATCCCCGCCGACTGGCGAGAACCATCGTTAATGGAGTTAAAACAATTATGGTTAATGACCGGTTGAGGGCATCCGGCCGCGCGTCGCCTCGCTGATCGGGGCGTGCTAAGCAGGCGCCAATGGGCGAACGCCCCTCCTCCCTGGACCCGACCATGCCGAGCTCGAAACCGCTGATGACCCAATCATCCGGCTCCATTCCCGATAGCGTCGAATCCGCGCTCCGCACGCTGGAGACGGAGAGCGGCGGCATCAATGCGCTCGCTAGCGCGCTGCGCGGCCCGCTGGGCGAGCCGTTCGCCAAGGCGGTCGAGCTGATCCGCAATGCCAAGGGCCGCGTCATCGTCACCGGGCTCGGCAAGTCAGGCCATATGGGCCGCAAGATCGCCGCGACGCTGGCCTCGACCGGCACGCCTTCCTTCTTCGTGCACGCCGCCGAAGCCGGTCATGGCGACCTCGGCATGATCACGCCCGACGACGTCATCCTGGCGCTGTCCTGGTCCGGCGAGCAGCCGGAGATGAAGAACCTCGTGAACTATTCGGCGCGCTTTGCGATCCCCATGATCGCGGTGACCTCGAGCGCGTCGTCCTCGCTCGGCCAGGCCGCCGACCTCGTGATCGAGCTGCCCAAGGCGCGCGAGGCCTGCCCGCACAATCTGGCGCCGACCACCTCGACGCTGATGCAGGCCGCGATCGGCGACGCGCTCGCGATCGCGCTGCTGGAGGGACGCGGCTTCACCGCGCTGGAGTTCGCGCATTTCCACCCCGGCGGCAAGCTGGGCGCGATGCTGAAATTCGTCCGCGACTACATGCGCACGGGCGCTGAGATTCCGCTCAAGCCGCTCGGCACCGAGATGTCGGAAGCCGTGGTCGAGATGTCGGCGAAGGGGCTCGGCTGCGTCTGCATCGTTAACGATGCGGGCGAGGCCGTCGGCATCATCACCGACGGCGATCTGCGCCGCCACATGCGGCCCGATCTGCTGACGGTGACCGTCGACGAGATCATGACGAAGCAGCCCAAGACCGTGCCGCCTTCGATGCTCGCGACCGAGATGATCGAGGTGCTGAACACCCGCAAGATCACCTCGCTGCTGGTGACGGAAGCTGGCAAGGTGGTGGGGATCGTGCATCTGCACGATCTGCTGCGCGCGGGCGTGGCGTAGGGCGCGCAGCCCGCTTCACCCGTCATTCCGGGGCGCGCCACTTGGCGCGAACCCGGAATCCATTTCACCCCGAGGTCGCTGCCCGATGGATTCCGGGCTCGCGCTTCGCGCGCCCCGGAATGACGGTAAGGATGAGACGCTCCTCGCAATGACGGCCGCTAGAGCGGCGCCGGAAACCGCGCCGCGTTCTCCTCCAGCGGCAAGCGCAGCCCGTTCGCCAAATACGACACCGTGCGATAGAAGCCGCACAGCAGCATGATTTCCAGGATCTGCGCCTCGTCGTGATGCGCGGAGAGCGCGGCGAATTCATCGTCGCTCAACGTCGCGCGATGATGCAGCGCGTCGACGGCTGCGATCAGCGCCTGTTCGGCCGGCGACCAAAGGGCCGAATTCGCATCACCCAGCACCGTGGCGCGCACCTCCTCCGCGGTGAGCTTCGCCGGCCCGGCGAAGATCGCGACATGCACGCCCCATTCGTATTCGCATCCGTTCAGCGCGCAGGTGCGGTCGATGACGATCTCACGCTGCCGCAGCGAGAGCGGCCCCGGATCAAGCAGCCCGCCCGCGCGAAACTTGTCCCAGGCGCGGTCATGGCCCGCCATCACCCGGAACAGCACCAGCGGCGGCGCACCGCGCATGATGCGGTCGAACTGCGCCTGGATGCCCAGGGGATAAGGCGGCGAGAGCGGGGCGATGCGCGGTGAGGCCTGGGACATGAGCGATTTCCGTTGCTACATTTACCGTAGCGCTACGCTACATTATCCGTAGCATGACGCAAGAGGTGACCATGGCGAAACGGGCGACAACAGCAGAACGCCGCGTCCGCGGCTCGCGCACCGGACGGCCGATCATGGCTTTGCTCGACCTGCTCGGCCGGCGCTGGGCCTTGCGGATCTTGTGGGAGTTGCGCGGAGAGCCCCTCACCTCGCGCGCCCTGCGCAGCGCCTGCGACGAGGCCTCGCCCACAGTGCTGCAGGCCCGGCTGACCGAGCTGCGCGAGGCGGGCTTCGTGGAGCTGGGCGACGGCGGAGGTTACGGACTGACACCGCTGGGCCGGGAATTGTGCGAGACCTTCATGCCACTGCACAGGTTTGCGGAGCGATGGAGAAGGTGAGCATCACTCGTTGCCACGCGCTGGTGTTCCTTCTCCCCTTGTGGGAGAAGGTGGCGCGAAGCGCCGGATGAGGGGTCTCTCTCCACGAACTCAGCTTAGCTATCGCGGAGAGACACCCCTCACCCGTCTCGCCGCTTTGCGGCGAGCCACCCTCTCCCGCAAGGGGAGAGGGGAAAAGTCCTCACGCCGGGGCGACCGTCAGGTTGGCGCCGTCGACCTGTACCACCTTCACCCGCGTGCCGGCCGGCGTATCGGGCCCAGCCACGCGCCATACCGTGTCGCCGATGCGCACGGTGCCGGTGCCGTCGATGATCGGCTTCTCCAGCGTGAACTCGCGGCCGAGCAGGGCTTCGCTGCGCTTGTTGAGGAACGGACTGGCGCTGGCGTCCGGCTTCGGCTTGGCGAGGCGGCGCCAGACCGGCACGGCAGCGGCGGCAAAGATCGCGAACATCACGAGCTGGACCTGCCAGGAGATCGCCGCCGCGAACGAGATCAGGCCGACCAGCAGCGCAGCGAGCCCGAGCCAGAACAGGAAGATGCCGGGCGCCAGCACCTCCAACGCCATCAGGATGAAGCCGAGGATCAGCCAGTTCCAGTTGCCGAGCGATACGAACATGTCGGTCATGACACGACCTCTGTGAATAGTCCCGTTACTGCTGCGGCACGAACGGCGGTGTCGGGCCCGACGACGGTACCGAGCCGCCGCGGCGGGCCGCGGCCACCGCGCTCTCCCCGAACGTGGCCTTCGCAATTTCGCCGATGCCGGCGAGCGAGCCCAGCATGCTCATCGCTTCGACCGGAAGCATGATGACCTTCTGGTTCGGCGAGTCGGCCAGTTGCCCGAATGCCTTGATATACTTGTCGGCGATAAAATAGTTTAGCGCAGCGACATCGCCCTTGGCGATGGCCTCGCTGACCATTTGCGTGGCCTTGGCCTCGGCTTCCGCCGACCGCTCGCGCGCCTCGGCATCGCGGAAGGCGGCCTCGCGGCGGCCTTCCGCCTGGAGGATCTGGCCCTGCTTGGCGCCCTCGGCGCGCAGGATCTCGGACTGGCGTTGGCCTTCGGCCGCGAGAATGTCGGCGCGCTTGACCCGCTCGGCCTTCATCTGCCGCCCCATGGCTTCGACCAGGTCGGCGGGCGGCACGATGTCCTTGATCTCGATGCGGTTGACCTTGACGCCCCAGGGCGAGACCGCGGCGTCGACCACGCGGAGCAGGCGCTCGTTGATTTCGTCGCGGTGCGACAGCACCTGGTCGAGGTCCATCGAGCCCATCACCGAGCGGATGTTGGTCATGGTCAGCACCGTGATCCCCTGGTTCAGGTTGGCGACCTCGTAGCTCGCCTTGGCGGCATCGAACACCTGATAGAAGGCGACGCCGTCCACCGTCACCGTGGCGTTGTCCTTGGTGATCACCTCCTGCTCGGGAATGTCGATCACCTGCTCCATCATGTTGATCTTGCGCCCGACGCGATCGAAATAGGGCACGATCAAATTGAGCCCGGGGCTCAGCGTCTGGGTGTATTTGCCGAACCGCTCGATGGTCCAGTCATAGCCCTGCGGCACCGTCTTCACGCCGGCGACCAGCGTGACGATGACGAGCAAAACCAGAACAATCGCGAAAATGTCGAAGCCGCTCATATCTCCTCCAAGCCGGGACAAGACGTCAGGAAAAAGCCCTTTCCGGCGCTGTCATTGGTCGGGATCACGATCCTACCGGTTCAGCGGTCGCAATTCACGTCGGTATCGGAGCAATTCCACACAAGACACACAGCAAGAGAACGGTCGCGATATGTATTTGCGACAGGCTCTTGAAAGCGCGCGGGCGCAGGCCTAAAGCGCGATGCGATCAGGATGAATCGTCATCGCACTTTAGGTTATTGTTTGAGCATGATCTTTTCGGAAAACCGCTTCACACTTTTCCGGATCATGCTCTAGCAGCGGAAATTAGCGAATTCGGGCGAGGCGTCCGTCACGGACGGGTTCATTCGATCACGTCATTCGCAATTGCAAGCAGGCCCGGGGAAAGCGTGATGCCGAGCGCTCTCGCCGCCTTCAGGTTGATCACCAGCTCGAACTTGGTGGGATTCTGCACCGGCAGGTCGGCCGGCCGTGCGCCCTTCAGGATCCGATCGATATAGTCCGCGGCGCGGCGAAGCTGCTCGACGCTGTCGGTGCTGTAGGACATCAGCCCACCCTCATCGACGAACGTCCGGCTCCAGAATACCGCGGGTACACGCGCCTGTGCGATCGCCGAGAGCAGTTGCGCGCGGTTGGCCATGGTGAAGAAGTCCGGCAGGACCAGGATGGCGCCGTCTTGCCTGGAAGCCAGCGCCCCGATCGAGACGGCGTCATGGACGGGCGCGGGCTCGACCGTCAGGCGCAGCGTCCGTGCGGCGTCCTCGATGGCGCGCAACATCAGTGGCGCGAACGGCGCGGTGGCGGGATTGAAGACGACCGCAGCGCGGGACACCTTCGGCGTGACCTGCGTCAGCATCTCCAGCCATTTGCCGGCGAGCGGACCGTCGTAATCGGTAAAGCCGGTGAGGTTGCCGCCGGGATGCGCGAGGTTTTCGACAAAACCCTGGCTGACGGGATCGGTGACGACGGCGAACACGATCGGGATCGTCGTGGTGCGCCGGCGCAGCTCTTCGACCGAGGGTGTGCCGACCGCAAGCAGGATGTCGGGCTTGAGCGCGATCAGCTCGTCGGCGAACTGCGCGATGCGGGCGCGCTCGCCGCCGCCGTTGCGCCAATCGATCTTGAGATTGTCGCGCTCCTTCCAGCCTTGGCCGGCGAGCGCTTCGACCAGGGCCATGCTGCGCGTCTGGCCGATCGCATCATCAGCAGCCGTGACCGAGAGCACGCCGAGCCGCCGTGTCGCGTTCGGCTGCTGCGCCAGGGCCGGGGCCGGCAGCGCCGCGAGCATCCCAAGAAGCGCCAGGCACCGGCGGCGGTTCATGGGATGCCCATCAGATCCAGCCCTGGAGCTCGCGCAGCACCAGGGTGCGGATCACGTTCATGCCCGGTCCGCTGTCGTTGAGGCAGGGGATCGCGGAAAACTGCTCGCCGCCATTGTGCTTGAAGATCTCCGCGTTCTCCTGCGCGATCTCCTCCAGCGTCTCCAGGCAGTCGGCGGAAAAGCCCGGCGTCACCACTGCGATGCGGCGCACGCCCTCTTTGGCAAGCCGCTCCATGGTCTTGTCGGTATAGGGCTGCAGCCACTCGTCGTTGCCGAAGCGCGACTGGAAGGTCAGCAGCAGCTTGGTCTCGTCCATGCCGAGCCGGCGGCGCAGCGCCTCGGTCGTCGCGATGCAGTGCTGCTGATAGGGATCGCCCTTGTCGACATAGGCTTTCGGCATGCCGTGGAAGGATGCCACGATCAGCTCCGGCTTGAAGGACAGCGTCGCCAGATGGCCCTCGATCGAGGCGGCGAGCGCCTCGATATAGGCTTTGTCGTCATAGTAGGGCGGCGTCACCCGCAGAGTCGGCTGGTTCCGCAGCTGCGCGAGCACGCGGAAGACTTCGTCGCAGACGGTCGCCGAGGTCGAGGCCGAATATTGCGGATAGAGCGGCACGGCCAGGATACGCTCGCAGCCCTTCGCGATCAGCGCGTCGATGCCCGACTTGATCGACGGATTGCCGTAGCGCATCGCCCAATCCACGACGACGTTGTCGCGGTCCGACAAGGCGGCCGCGAGCTTGTCGCTTTGCGAGCGCGTGATGGTTTTCAGCGGCGACTCGTTCCGCTCATTGTTCCAGATCTTCTGGTAGTCGAGCGCCTTGGTGCGCGGACGGCTGCGCAGAATGATCCCGTTCAGCACCAGTTTCCAGATCAGGCCCTGGTCCTCGATGACGCGGGCGTCGCTGAGGAACTCCTTGAGGTAGATCCGCACGCCCGGAGCATCGGCCGTATCGGGCGTTCCGAGATTGATCAGGAGCACGCCGACGCGCGGTAGGGCGGATCGGGTGGCCGGTTTCGCGGTCTCGAGGGGGAGGACGCTGTTCATGACTGGTTGGGTCGCGCGTTGGTCCGAACTTGTCAAGATGAGCCGGGGTTCGCTAGGGTCGCACCCAAGCGGGGGGAGGCAGGATGACACTCGCGGAATGGTGCGTCTTCGGGGCGCTGCTGCTCTATCTGTCGACGATCGTCACGGTCAAATGGATCAGGTTTCGCCGCTTCGACAATTCCCGGCCGCGCGACCCCGCCTTCTATGAGGACGCCCTGTCGCAACGCGCGCTCGGCGCGCACCAGAACGGCATCGAGACGTTTCCGTTCTTTGCGTTCGCGGTGCTGCTCGCCGAATACAGGGAAGCGCCGCAGCGGCTGATCGACGAGCTCGCGGCGCTGTTCCTGATCGTGCGGATTGCCTATGTGCTGACGTATCTCGGCAACCGCCCGACGCTGCGCTCGATCCTCTGGAGCATCGGCTTTGCGATCAATCTCGGCATCTTCTTCATGCCGGCATTGAAGCGGTTTCTGCCGGTGTGAGCGGCTTCACGCCGAAAGATGGCGTTCTCGCGTCGCGATCAGTGCCCGCATTGATGCCGGGATCGTGACCGGACGATGGGTGTTCTGGTCCGTGTAGACCCAGACGATCTCGCCGGTTACCAGCGCCTCAGTGCCGCCCTTCCGGAAGATGGCGAGCTCGAACAGGAGGCTCGAATTGCCGATCCGCGCCACGCGCGCGCCGACGTCGAGCTCCCAGTCGAACCTAACAGGCGCCTTGTACTCGATCAGCGATTTGACGACGTGGAAATCGATGCCGCTCGCCTTTGCATCCGCATATTGGTCGAAGCCGAGCGCGCGGAAATATTCGGTGATGGTAGTGTCGAAATAGGTCAAATAATGCGCGTTGAAGACGACGCCCTGGCCGTCGATCTCGGAATAGCGCACCCGGAACGGATGGAAGAACCAGAAGTGTTCGCGCGACATCTATCGCCTCAAAAACACGTGGTCCGTTCGGCGGCAATGTAGCCGAACAGGAGGCCGACGCCGAACAGCAGGACCAGACTCGCGGCGCCGAACTCGATGCCGCGCATAAACAGCGCGCCACCGCCGTCGCGTCCGGCGCTGAGGCGGGCGGCAATGTCCTTGGCGGAGACGGCAACGACAGCAATGGCCGCCACCGTGATCGCGGTGCCCAACCCCATCAGGAAGGTCGCGGCGATCCCTGCCCAGAACAGGCCCTGCGCCAGCGCGAACACCAGGACCAGGATTGCGCCCGAGCAGGGGCGGATGCCGACGGTCAGGATCGCAGCGAAGCCGCGCCGCCAGCCGCCGGGGCCGGCGAGTTCGCTTGGCGTGGGTCCGTGGGAATGGCCGCAATGCTCGTCGTGGACGTGGTCGTGCCCGTGGTGATGGTGAGCGTGGCCGTAGCCATGGTGTTGATCATGGCCGTGATCGTGGTGATGATGATCATGCGCATCATGATGGTGGTGATCATGGTCGTGCGGCACGCCCGCCATCGCCGGCACCGGCTGGATGGCCTGAAATGCGCGGATGAAGGTGCGGCCCTTGACCCAGACCAGGCGCAGGCCGAACAGCGCGATCAGGGCGTAGCTCGCAATCTCGATCACGCCTTCCGCCTTGCACATCGTCTTGGCCGTCGCATTCAGCAGCCAGGCCGAGATGCCGACGATGAGGATCGCGACCAGCGACTGCATCAGGGCCGAGGCAAAGGACAGCGCGATGCCGCGCCGCGCCGTCTCGCGGTTGGCGACCAGATAGGAGGCGATCACCGCCTTGCCGTGGCCGGGACCGGCGGCGTGGAAGATGCCGTAGGCGAACGAGATGAACAGCAGCGTCCACACCGCCGAGCCATCGGACTTCGCGGCGCGGATCGTCGCCGACATCTGGCGATAGAATTCCGACTGCTTGGCGAGCAGCCAGCCGATGAGGCCGCTTGCTTCAGGCTGGGCCGCCTGCGCCGGTCGCGGCGCACCGAACGGGTTTTGCGCGAGAAGATCATGAAGGGCGGCATCAGTCACGGCCACGACCAGCAGCACAGCGGCAGTGGCGAGCAGCCCACGCGCAAGCGAAGAGAGTTGCGGCTTCAAGGGCAATCCACCGTGATCTTGTTGGCGAACATCATGCCGAAATTCGAGTTCTCACCGTTCAGGAAGGTCTGCTCGTTCAGCTTCTGCGCGCTCGCGGTGCCGTCGTTCGGCCGCTCCAGCTTCATCTGGCACCCCGCGGGCGCACCGACCAGCTTGACCGGACTGTCCTTGGCCATCTGGAAGTCGATGAACAAGGAGCGGTCGAACACTTCGAGCACCAGCTGCCTGGGCTTGACCGGATTCTTCAGCGGCAAGGTGAAGTGCAGGGTCAGCACCGTGTCCTTGTAGTCGAGGAAATAGTCGACCGGCTCCTGGAACCGCTCCTTCTTCCCGTCGGCCTTGGCGAAGGTGAAGTAGGCGTATTCCTTCAAGGACTCGACGTTGGTCTGCGCCAGGGGCTTCAGCTCCTCGCTTGTGTATGCGCCCTTGGTCTTGCTCTCGAGCCCCTGCACCGCATAGGCCGAGAACATGTCGTCGAAGGTCCAGGCGTGGCGCACGCCGGTGACGCTGCCGTCGGCAGCATAGAGCAATTCGCTGGTGGCGGTGATCCAGACATGCGGATGTGCATTCGCTGCCCCGGCCGCGAGCGTCATCGCGGCGGCGAGCAGGTATCCGAACAGGGCGCGCATGCTCATCAGGCTGCCCTGGCGTCTTCGAGCAGGCCGCGGCGGCGGAGCAGCGCATCCGGCTCCGGCGGGCGGCCGCGGAACGCCTCGTAGGCGGCTTCCGGATCGACCGATCCGCCCGACGAATAGATGTCGTCGTGCAGGCGCTTGGCCACGGCGGGATCGAAGATGTCGCCGGCCTCCTCGAACGCGCCGAAGGCGTCGGCGTCCATCACCTCCGACCACATGTAGCTGTAATAGCCGGCGGCGTAATGGTCGCCGGTGAAGATGTGGCCGAACTGCGTCGGCCGGTGACGCAGCGCGATCTCCTCGGGCATGCCGATCTTCTCCAGCTCGCGTTTCTCGAAGGCGCGGACATCCTGCGCGGCGGCGGCCGGCTGGGTGTGGAATTCCAGGTCGACCAGCGCCGAGGAGACGAACTCGACCGTGGCAAAGCCCTGGTTGAATTTTCGCGCGGCGAGGAAGCGTTGCAGCAGGTCGTCCGGCAGCGGCTCGCCGGTCTGGTAGTGGCGGGCGAACTTCTGCAGCACCTCGGGCCGCTCCTGCCAGTGCTCGTAGAGCTGTGACGGCAGCTCGACGAAGTCGGTGAACACGGAGGTGCCCGACAGCGAGGGATAGGTCACGTTGGAGAGCATGCCGTGCAGGCCGTGGCCGAACTCGTGGAACAGGGTGCGGGCATCGTCGGGCGACAGCAGCGACGGCTCGCCGCCGGCGCCCTTGGCGAAATTGCAGATGTTGAGAACCAGCGGCGCGACGTCGCCGTCGAGCTTCTGCTGGTCGCGCAGCGAGGTCATCCAGGCGCCGGAGCGCTTGGACGGCCGGGCGAAGTAGTCGCCATAGAACAGCGCCTTGTGCTTGCCGCCCCTGTCCTTCATCTCCCAGACCCGGACGTCCGGGTGCCAGACCGGAACGTCCTTGCGCTCCTCGAAGGTGACGCCGAACAGGCGCGTGGCGCAGTCGAAGGCGGCGGCGATCATGTTGTCGAGACCGAGATACGGCTTGATCGCGGAATCGTCGAAATTGGCGCGCTGCAGACGCAGCTTCTCGGCGTAGAAGCGCCAGTCCCAAGGGGCGAGCTTGAAATTGCCGCCCTCCTCCGTGATCAGCGCCTGCATCTCGTCGCGGTCGGCAAGCGCGCGGGCGCGGGCCGGCTTCCAGACCCGCTCCAACAGGCCGCGCACCGCGTCCGGCGTCTTGGCCATGGAGTCCTCGAGCCGGTAGGCGGCGTAGGTCGGATAGCCCAGGAGCCCGGCGCTCTCCTCGCGCAGCTTCAGGATCTCGACAATGGTCGCATTGTTGTCATTGGCGTTGCCGTTGTCGCCGCGCGCGATGAAGGCCTTGTAGACCTTCTCGCGGAGGTCACGCCGGGCGGAGCTCTTCAGGAACGTTTCGACCGAGGAGCGCGACAGCGTGACGATGGCCTTGCCTGCCATGCCGCGCTCTTCCGCCGCAGCCTTGGCGCTGGCGACGAAGCTCTCCGGCAGGCCCTGGCGGTCGGACTCCCCGAGCTCCAGGAACCAGTCCTGCTCGTCGCCGAGCAGATGGTGGCTGAAGCCGGTGCCGAGCTGGGCCAGCCGCTCGTTGATCTCGGCCATCCGCGTCTTGGCCTCCTCGGAGAGGCCGGCGCCGGAGCGGTGGAAGCGGGTGTAGGTGCGCTCCAGCAGACGGAGCTGCTCGGGCGTGAGACCGAGACCCGCGCGGTTCTCGTGCAGATGGGCGATGCGGCCGAACAGCACGGCGTTCATCATGATCGGATTCCAGTGCCGCGCCATCCGCAAGGAGACCTCCTTGTCGATCTCCAGGATGGCCGGGTTGGAATGCGCCGAGACGAGGTCGTAGAAGACCGCCGCGACCTTGCTCAGGAGCTTGCCCGAGCGCTCCAGCGCCGTGATGGTGTTGGCGAAGTCGGGCGCCGCGGGATCGTTGGTGATCGCCGCGATCTCGGCGGAATGGTCGGCGAAGGCCTGCTCGAAGGCCGGCAGGAAATGCTCCGGCTTGATCTCGTCGAAGGGCGGGGTCGCGAACGGTGTCACCCAGGCCTTCAGCAGCGGATTGGTCTCGGCGTCCGTAGTTTGGCGGGGTTCTGACATCACAAGTCCCGGATTTCGTGGCTCGATTGTTGCGGCCAGCTATAGCACGCGTGGGGCTTTTTTGGGCCGTTTGCCCTTGCCCCCAGCCTCCTTTTCGGGGAGATTGCGGCCCTCGAAGCCAGGATCCCCTGAAGCCATGAACGCGCCTTCTTCATCGCCCCGCCAGATCGTCTGGTCCAGCGTCATCACCGTCATCAGCGCCGCCATCCTGATCGGCGCCGAGGTGTTCGGCGCGGCGTTTGCCGGCGGCTGGGCGCTCGCGATCCTGTTCGGGCTCGGCGACCAAGGCGCCCATATCCTGCAGGCCGTGCTGTTCGCACTCGGCGTGCTCGTGATGACCGCCTTCATCCGCGGCGCTCAGCGCATCGAGCCCTTCACCAAGCGCGGCTGACGCGTCTCGCGCGTGGGCAGCACGCGCTGCGCGGCGAAAACTTAACGCGCGTTCATCTTCCGCGTCGCTCGCGCAACAGTGCGCAAGCAGATGTTAGGCAATCCTGTCCGCAGCCTAAAAAAATTCTTGCGAACCAGAGTCAAAACGCTTATGTGCGGACTTGCCCAATTTCGCACGTGCCTGTGGTCGTGTGTCAGTCGGTAGGTATCCGGACAAGAGGCCGGACAGCCGCCAAGGGGTGAAGAAGCCGAGGGGCTCTTCGGAAGTGCGGAAGTCGAGACTGAAACGTCGAGCGACCGAAGCAAACCCGGAGCGCCCAGCATCTCTCTCAAAGAGATGCCATGTCGAAGGTGACTTCGCTCTTTGCAACCGTGACTGGCAGCCGGAGGCGAACCGGCGCACCCCGCTCTCAACGGGGGACGCGACTTAAAGCAACGACGGATCGGGCTTTTTTGGTCTCTACCGGCAGTCCAACGCCGGCGCGGGCTACTGAAAAGGCTTGTCCTTCATTGCCAGGTGAGCGGGCGGGAAACTCTCCCAACCAATCCACGGCAGCACAGTCTGGTTTGAGTTTTTTGGCCCCAGCGCGCCTCCATCGCGCGATGCGGCCGAAGCACTCTCATCAGACGTCACGTTGATACGGCTCCCGTCGCTGGGACCGTTGGAGAGTGCCATGACCGAACGTATCCAGGAATTCCTGCGCAACCGCCGCAACGAAGGCCTCGACACCGAGCCGTGCCTCGTCGTCGACCTCGAGGTCGTGCGCGACAATTACCAGAGCTTCGCCAAGGCGCTGCCCGACAGCCGCGTGTTCTATGCCGTCAAGGCGAACCCGGCGCCGGAAGTGCTGGCCTTGCTGGCGTCCATGGGCTCCTGCTTCGACACCGCCACGGTCGCCGAGATCGAGATGGCGCTGGCTGCGGGTGCGACGCCCGACCGCATCTCCTTCGGCAACACGATCAAGAAGGAGCGCGACATCGCGCGCGCCTTCGCGCTCGGCATTCGCCTGTTCGCGGTCGATTGCGCCGCCGAGGTCGAGAAGATCGCCCGCGCCGCTCCCGGCGCGAAGGTGTTCTGCCGCATCCTCTATGACTGCGCCGGCGCCGAGTGGCCGCTGTCGCGCAAGTTCGGCTGCGACCCGGAGATGGCGGTCGAGGTGCTCGACCTCGCCAAGCGCCTGGGCCTGGAGCCGTGCGGCATCTCCTTCCATGTCGGCTCGCAACAGCGCAAGGTGAAGGCGTGGGACCGTGCACTGGCGATGGCCTCGCAGGTGTTCCGCGACTGCGCCGAGCGCGGCATCAACCTGTCCATGGTCAACATGGGCGGCGGCTTCCCGACCAAGTACCTGAAGGACGTGCCGCCGGTCGTCACCTACGGCCGCTCGATCTTCCGCGCGCTGCGCAAGCACTTCGGCAACCAGATCCCGGAGACCATCATCGAGCCGGGCCGCGGCATGGTGGGCAACGCCGGCATCATCGAATCCGAGGTCGTGCTCATCTCGAAGAAGAGCGATGAGGACGAGGTGCGCTGGGTGTACCTGGACATCGGCAAGTTCGGCGGTCTCGCCGAGACCATGGACGAGTCGATCCGCTACGCCATCCGCACCCGTCACGACGGCGCGGACATGACCCCGTGCGTGCTCGCAGGTCCGACCTGCGACAGCGCCGATGTGCTGTACGAGAAGACCCCGTATCCGCTTCCGGTGACGCTCGAGATCGGCGACAAGGTGCTGATCGAAGGCACCGGGGCTTATACGTCGACCTACTCGTCGGTGGCGTTCAACGGCATTCCGCCGCTGCGGACGTACCACATCTGATCCGCCTCTCTTTTCCAGAGGCCTGACGAACCCGGGAGCCGGTCCGCCGGCTCCTCATCCAACATCTCGATTTCTGACGACGTCTTGGACAGGCGTGCTGTGCGCACGCCGGTTCAAGCGGGGACTGACGTGCCATGACTGCTCCTCGGAAGCCGCAAGTTGCCCTCACCTCGAAAGCCGCTCCGTTCGTGATCCGTGCGGAACGTGCTGGAGACGTCGCGACGCGTGAAGCGCTGCTCGATGCTTGCTTTGGCGAGAACCGCCATGGCCGCACCTGCCAGCGCCTGCGCGACGGACGCGCGCCCGCTGCAGGCCTTGCCCTGTCGGCGATGCGCGAGGGCAAGCTCGTGGGAACCGTGCGGCTGTGGCATGTCAGCGCCGGAGGCAGGCCCGCTCTGGTCCTCGGACCGCTGGCGGTCGACCCTGCCTGCCGCGAGCTCGGGATCGGCGCCGCGCTGATGCAACAAGCGCTGGCTGCCGCCCGGGCGCGCGGGCATGGCGCCGTGATCCTGCTCGGCGATGCCCCCTATTACGCCCGCTTCGGCTTCACAGCCGAGAAGACCGCCGAGCTGTCGCTGCCCGGCCCGTTCGAGCGCAACCGCCTGCTGGCGATCGAGTTCACTGATGGCGCGCTCGATGGCGCCGCCGGGATGATCGTCCCGACCGGCGCGGCCCTGCCCAAACGGAGGTCGGTTCGCGCGCCTGAGGCGCACGCGGCCTGAGGGATCGCTGGCGTAGCGAAGACCGCAGCCGCATCGAGTGGCGACGCCCTGCCGCGCCTGCGCGAGGCCCGTTCCTTTGGGGTTGCGCAGGCGCCGGAAACGCCCTTTAACCCCGCGAAACACCCCTTCAGTCGAGGCCCATGACCATGTCCCGTCGCCTGATCTCCACCGGCTCCCCGCTCGAGAAGTCCGTCGGCTACAGCCGTGCCGTGATCGACGGCGAGTTCGCCTTCGTCGCGGGAACCACCGGCTATGACTACACCACGATGACGATGCCATCAGATGTCACGAGCCAGTCACGCAACTGCTTCAAGACCATCGCCGCCGCCCTGCAGGAGGGCGGATTCGAGATGGCCGATATCGTCCGTGCGACCTATTACGTGACCGACGCCAGCTATATCGATGCCCACTTCGCCGTCTGCGGCGAGGTCCTCGGCGACATCAGGCCGGCGGCGACCTTGCTGGTCGTCTCTGCCCTGGCGAGGCCCGAGATGAAGGTCGAGATCGAAGTCACCGCCAAGCGCCGCAGCATCTGACAAGCGCCGCAGCGCCTGATCCATCCCTCACTGCCAGCACGTTCCGGAGAACCCATCCCATGAGCCCTCCCTCGCAGATCTACGCGAAGATCACCGGCCCCATCGTCATGGTCGGCTTCGGCTCCATCGGCAAAGGCACGCTGCCCCTGATCGAGCGGCATCTCGATTACGACAAGTCGCGCATCACCGTGCTCGATCCCAAGGACGAGGGCCGCAAGGCGCTTTGCGAGAAGCACAATGTCCGCTTCATCCAGAAGGGGCTGACCAAGGACAATTACCGCGAGGTGCTGACCCCGCTGCTCACCGAGGGCGGCGGCCAGGGGTTCTGCGTCAATCTGTCGGTCGATACCGGCTCGACCGACATCATGGAGCTCTGCAACGAGCTCGGCGCGCTCTACATCGACACCGTCAACGAGCCCTGGCTTGGCTTCTATTTCGATTCCTCGAAGGGTCCGGAAGCGCGCTCCAATTACGCGCTACGCGAAACGACGCTGGCCGCCAAGAAGGCCCGTCCCGCCGGCTCGACCACGGCCATCTCCTGCTGCGGCGCCAATCCCGGCATGGTCTCCTTCTTCGTCAAGCAGGCGCTGCTCAATGTCGCCGCCGATCTGAAGCTCAATGCACCCAGGCCGAAGACCAAAGGCGAATGGGCGGATTTGATGCGGCAGGCCGGCATCAAGGGCATCCACATCGCCGAGCGCGACACCCAGCGCTCGAAGAAGCCGAAGGAGCCGGACGTCTTCGTCAACACCTGGTCGGTGGAAGGCTTCCTGTCGGAAGGCATGCAGCCATCCGAGCTCGGCTGGGGCACCCATGAGAAATGGATGCCCGAGAATGCGCACACCCATGAAGCCGGCTGCGGCGCTGCCATCTATCTGATGCAACCCGGCGCCAACACGCGCGTGCGCACCTGGTGCCCGACCCGCGGCGCCCAGTATGGCTTCCTGGTCACCCACAACGAATCGATCTCGATCGCCGATTACTTCACCGTACGCGACGCCTCGGGCAAGGCGATCTACCGGCCGACCTGCCACTATGCCTACCATCCGGCCGACGATGCCGTGCTGTCGCTGCATGAAATGTTCGGCCGCGCCGGGAAGATGCAGGAGAAGCACCACATCCTCGACGAGAACGAGATCGTCGACGGCATCGACGAGCTCGGCGTGCTGCTGTTCGGCCATGACAAGAACGCCTATTGGTTCGGCTCGCAGCTCTCCATCGAAGAGACCCGCGAGCTCGCGCCCTACCAGAACGCCACCGGCCTGCAGGTGACCTCCGCCGTGCTCGGCGGCATGGTCTGGGCGCTGGAGAACCCGAACGAAGGCATCGTCGAGGCCGACGAGATGGATTTCGAGCGCCTGCTCGAAATTCAGCTGCCCTATCTCGGCCCGGTGAAGGGCTTTTATACCGACTGGACGCCGCTGACGGATCGTCCGGGACTGTTCCCGGAGGACATCGACACCAGCGATCCCTGGCAGTTCCGGAATATCCTGGTGCGGTGAGGCGGGGCTCTCTCCGCCCGTCATTCCGGGGCGCGCCACTTGGCGCGAGCCCGGAATCCATCGGGCGGCAGACTCTGCAGGTAAATGGATTCTCAGGTGCGCAATTGCGCACCGTAGTTCGCGCTTCGCGTGCCCCGGAATGACCGGAAAAACTACTTCTTCTCCATGGGCGGCGCGATCTTCTCGGCCGGGGCCGGCGGCAGCGCCGGTTTGGCCGCACCAGCCGCGCCCTGCGTCTGCGACTCCGGCCGTGCGGGCTCGGGGGCCGGCGTCGTCGGACGATCGCCGCCGGGCTTCGCCTCCGCGGGCACCTTGCTCTGTTCGTCGGACGGGGTGCCCTGGAGCGGGGGCGTCGCCTGCGCCAGCTGCATGCGGCTTTCGGCGCGGATTTGCGCCAGGGACATCACCGACACCGCAACGCCTGCTGCGAACAGCGCACCGGCGATTGTCAGGTTGAGCTTCAGTCTAAGCTTGTCATCTCGGCCGGGCATGTCGATCACCGCCTTTGTTCGCGGAATCAACGAAACTGGGGCGCGCCGGTTCCGGAACCGAAAACGCGCGGAACCCACCCGCACGCGCCAAAACGCCGCGCTACTCCGTCGTGCTGACTTCCCAAGTTGCATGCCGCACGCCCGGCAGATGCTGCAGATCGGTCGCGACCGCGTTCAGCTCGTTCGGGTCGACCGCGGTCGCAACCAGCTTGGCGGCGATCTCCAGAATGCCGTCGCTGATCTCGGCGACCTCGATATCGGCCACCGCATATTTCGCCGCTTCGAGCTTGTCGACGAGGCGGTCGCGCATGTCGGGCAAGGCGTTGGCCGCAACCGCGAGCTTGAAATAGTAGGTCGCCTCCAGCGCCTTCTCGTTCAGCGGGATGCGGTTGATGGCGTTGACCAGCGGGCGCAGCATGGTGTTGCCGGCGATGACGAACACGGTCAGCGCGGCCGCCTGTGCGATCATGTCGGCGCCGGCACAGGAGCCGACCGCGGCCGAGGCCCACAGCGTCGCCGCGGTGTTGAGCCCGCGCACATCCATGCCCTGCTTCATGATGACGCCGGCTCCCAGGAAGCCGATGCCGGAGACGACATAGGCGATCACCCGGACCGCGCCGTCGGCGCCATCCAGCTGCATGGCGAGATCGACGAAGGCGGCAGCGCCCACCGCGACCAGCACGTTGGTGCGCAGCCCCGCGGTGCGCTGACGGTATTGCCGTTCGGCGCCGATCAGCGTGCCCAGCACGAAGGCCGTGATCAGGCTGACCAGGGTGTCGCCAAAGTCGGCAAGCTGGAAGGTCGTCAGAAATCGCATGGTTCCCTATACGGCGGGAACCATGACAGATTAAAGCTCGACCAGACCGCCGTCCCCATTTTCGTCGGCAAAGGCCAGCAGCGTGCCTTTGGCGTTCCAGGCGATCGCGGCCACCGGCGGCGTGCCATTGCGGCGGACCAGGATCTCCGCGCCATCCTCCAGACGGACCATCAGCACGGTGCCATCGCTGTAACCGGCGGCGAGGATGTCGTTCTTGGGATGACAGGCGACCGCGGAGACGCGCGCCTGCAGCGGCGCGAGCATCGCGGGCTCCTTGCCCATCGGGCCGTCCTTGCTGCCGAACGGCCAGATGATCACGGTGTCGGCGCCCGAGGTCGCCAGCCCCTTGCCGCCGGCGCTCCACGACATCGAGCGGACGCGGCCCGGATAGCCGGTCATGCGCATGTGCCTGTTGTCGGCGAGCCGCCAGCCGTGCAGCGCCGGCTCGTGCATGGCGGTGACCAGGAATTTGTTGTCGGGGCTGAAGGTGACCGCGTGATGCGAGCCGGCCCAGGGCAGGAATTCGGCCGATCCCGCCATGTTCGGAAACCACAGTGTCACGCCGTTGTAATGCGCGATTGCGAGCCGCAGGCCCTTCGGCGCGAAGGCAAGGCCGCCGACCGTCGAGGGCACGTCGATCGACTTCTCCTCAGCCTTGCCGCTCTTGACGGTCGCGGTCTTGCCGGCCGACCAGGCGAACGCGCCGTCGGCGTGCAGCGCCACCGCGTCGATCCAGCGCCGCTTGGGATCGGTGGCGAGCAGCGTCACCTCGCCCTTGGCATCGATCGAGACGACCTTGCCGTCGTCGCCGCCCATGACGAGGCGCTTGCCGTCGGAGGCGGTCGAGAGAATGCCGCCGCTATGCACGGCAACCGTGGTGATCTCGCAATTGGCATCGACGAATGCGACGTTCTCCTCGCCGCCGACGAAGGCGGCGCGATCCTTCAGGAAATGCACCGAGGTCACGGCCATGCCGAGCGCAATCGGCTGGACGCGGTCGGTGACGGAAACGATCGAAGCGGACTCGGGCGCTGGCGTAAACTCTTTCATCACGAGACGATGCAGCTCTCGAAACCCTTGCGGATCGCCTCTTCGGGCAATTCGCGGCCGATGAAGACGAGGCGGCTCTCGCGCGGCTCGCCCTCCTTCCACTTCCGCTGGTGGTTGCCCTCCAGCATCATGTGGACGCCCTGGAAGACGTAGCGATCGTCGTCGTCGTGGAAGGCGAGGATGCCCTTGGAGCGCAGGATCTTGCCGCCCTCGACCTGCACCAGGTTCTGCAGCCAGGGCATGAACACGTTGGGATCTAGCGGCTTGTCGGTCTTGAGCGAGAGCGACTGCATCTCCTCGTCGTGATAGTGCTTCAGGCCGTGGCCGTGATCATGGTGATGGCGATCGTGGCCGTGATGGTGGTGATGATCATGATCGTGGTCATGATCGTCGGCCTCCAGGAAAGCCGGCTCGATGTCGAGGATGCGGTCGAGGTCGAAGGCGCCGCGGTCGAGCACGTCGGCCAGCGCCACCGCGCAGCGCTCGGTGCGATGCAGCTTCGCATAGGGATTGATGCCGCGAATGCGGGCCTCGACCTCGGCGAGCTCGCCCTTGTTGACGAGGTCGGTCTTGTTCAGAACGATGACGTCGGCAAAGGCGATCTGGTTCTTGGCCTCTGGTGCATCCTTCAAACGGTCGGACAGCCATTTGGCGTCGGCGACCGTCACGACCGCATCGAGCCGGGCGTTCTTCTGCACGTCCTCATCGACGAAGAAAGTCTGCGCGACGGGGGCGGGATCGGCAAGACCGGTGGTCTCGACGATGATGGCGTCGAACTTGCCCTTGCGCTTCATCAGGCCGTCCATGATGCGGACGAGGTCGCCTCGTACGGTGCAGCAGATGCAGCCGTTGTTCATCTCGAACACTTCCTCATCGGCGCCGATGATGAGGTCGTTGTCGATGCCGATCTCGCCGAATTCGTTGACGATGACGGCGTATTTCTTGCCGTGGTTCTCCGACAGGATGCGGTTGAGCAGCGTGGTCTTGCCGGCGCCGAGATAGCCGGTCAGCACGGTCACGGGAATCTTCTGGGAGGTCGCGTCAGACATAACAACTCCGGACTTCAAGGCTTTTTCGCGCGACGCGAGGCGGGGTGGCCCCTGCCCTAATGGTCAAGCGCGCTGGTCAGGGCCTTTATATTGTGCCTGACCATGTCAATGTAAGTGGGTGCAGGGCCCTTTTCGCCGGTCAAACCGTCCGAAACCAGGATGCCACCGACCTTGGCGCCGGTCTCGGCGGCGATCCGCCGGATCAGGCGATCGTCGCTGATATTTTCAAGGAACACGGCCGGGATCCTCGCGGCCTTGATCTGGCCGATGATGGCGGCGATATCTCGCGCGCTCGGCTCGCTCTCCGTGGAGACGCCCCGGGGGGCAATGAACCGGATACCGTATTCGGCGGAAAAATAGCCGAAGGCGTCATGGGTGGAGATCACCTTTCGCCGCTCCGGCGGGATTTTTGCGACGGCGTCGCGGACCTCGCGATCCAGCGTTTCGAGCTTTTCCAGATAGGCCTTGGCCTGGCCGCGGAAAAACTCCGCGTCGTCAGGAGCGGCCGCGGCGAGCGCGCTCGCAATGTCGGTAACGTAGATCTTGGCGTTCGGGATGGACTGCCAGGCGTGGGGATCAGCGGCTGAGCCCAGCTTCAGCGGCGCGATGCCGGCGCTCGCGGTGATCACCTTGGCCTTGCTCCCTGCGGATTGCACGAGGCGCGGCAGCCAGCCCTCCAGCCCGAGCCCGTTGACGATGACGAGCTTCGCCGCCGCGACCCGCTTGGCATCGGCAGGGGCCGGCGTATAGACGTGGACGTCGCCGTCGGGCCCGACCAGCGTCGTCAGGTTGATGCGGTCACCACCGACATTGCGGACGAAATCGCCGAGGATCGAGAAGCTCGCGACGACGTTGAGCCGCTCCGCGGCCCGCAGCGGCGAGGCGATCAGCAACAGTGCAAAGACCAGGATGAGCCGCATCGTCATGCTTCCAGATGCCGGCCAGGAAACAGCTGCCGGACGATGCCGCCGACGCGGCCGAACAGGATGGAGACGATGTAGAGCACCGTCGCCACCAGAATGATCGCAGGGCCCGAAGGCACGCGGGTCTGAAATGAGAGCACGAGGCCGGCATAGCCGGACACCGCAGCAGCAATGACGGCGATGCAGATCATCGCGGTGAGATCGCGCGACCAGAACCTTGCGATGCCCGCAGGCAGGATCATCAGCCCCACCGCCAGCAGCGTGCCCAGCGCCTGAAAGCCGTTGACGAGGTTGATGACGACCAGCGCGAGGAAGGCGAGATGGGCGGGGCCGCCGGCGCGGCTCACGGTGCGCAGGAACAGGGGATCGACGCTCTCGATCACCAGCGGGCGGTAGATCACCGCGAGCACCAGCAGCGTCACCGTGGCGTTGAAGGCGACCACCAGCAGGGTCTGATCGTCCATTGCGAGGATGTTGCCGAACAGCACGTGCAGGAGATCGATGTTGGTGCCCTTGATCGAGACGATGGTGACGCCGAGCGCAAGCGAAGCGAGATAGAAGGTGGCGAGCGAGGCATCTTCCTTCAGCCCGGTCGAGCGTGCGACCACGCCAGCGAGGATCGCGACGGCAAAGCCGGCGACCAGGCCACCGGCCGTCATCGCGAACAGATTGAGGCCGGAGAGCAGGAAACCGACCGCCGCGCCAGGCAGGATCGCGTGCGCCATGGCGTCGCCGACGAGGCTCATCCGGCGCAGCATCAGGAACACGCCGATCGGCGCCCCCGCCAGCGCCAACGCGATCACCGCGGCGAGAGCGCGCCGCATGAACTCGAATTCGGTGAACGGACCGATCAGCGCGTCATAGAGCATCGGATTCAGGCCGCCCGCGAGCTGACATCATCGGCCGCGCACGCCGCCGCGCTGTCGTCGAAGGCCTCGCACATCCGCATCGCGACCAGCAGGTTTTCCGGCGTCAGCACCTCCGCCGTCGGACCCCACGCGACCGGGCCGCGCGCCAGCACCAGCGTTTCGGCGAAGTGGTTGCGCACCATCTCCATGTCGTGCAGCGCGGCGAGCACGGTACGGCCCTCGCCGTGCCAGCGCTTCACCAGCGCGAGCAGATCGGCGGTGGTCTTGCTGTCGATGGCGTTGAAGGGCTCGTCGAGCACGATCAGGCTGGCATCCTGGAGCAGCACACGGGCGAACAGCACGCGCTGCATCTGACCGCCGGAGAGCGTGCCGATCGGGCGGTTCTCGAAACCGCTGAGGCCGACGGCTCCGATCGCGCGGAGAATCTTGTCGCGCGCCGCCTTGCCGATGCCGCCGAAAAGGCCTGTGCCACGCCACAGCCCGGTGCCGATAAAATCGAACACCGAGATCGGGAAGCTGCGGTCGATCTCCGCGCTCTGCGGCAGATAGGCGATGTCGCGGGCATCGAGCCCGCCGAGATGGATCGTCCCGTCGAGCGGCTTGAGGATGCCGACGATGCCGCGCAACAGCGTCGACTTACCGGCGCCGTTCGGGCCGATCACCGCGACCAGCGCGCCCGGCGCGACCTCGCCGCTGAGATGATGCACGGCGGGGTGCCGGTCATAGCCGAGCGTGACGTTGTGAAAGTGCAACGCTGCCATCGTCACCTCATCGCCAGCAAGACGATGCCCCACAGCACGGCACAGACCGCGAGCGCGGCCGCGAGACGGCCCGCCATGGTCATGCGCAGGATCGACCAAGGCGCGGTCTGGGCCGGATGCGGCGAGGTCGCATCGTGGACATGGGCGTGGGCGTGATCGTGCCCGTGCGAATGTCCATGGCCGTGACCATGGGAATGGCCATGAGCATGGTCGTGCTGGTGGGCGTGGGACGCGGCGGGAGCCATTTGCGGATGTTATATTATAACATTACGCCTGTCCACGGCGGGACTGACATCGCGGCTCAGGGCTTGCCGATCACCATGGCGATGGCGGCTGCCACGAATGGGAACGGCACCGAGACGGCGCAGCGGAACCAGACGAAACGGGCGGGCATGAACGGGATCTCCCACAAGATCACCCGCTGGAAGGCGAACAGCGCCCAGGCGACGACATAGGCAACCACCTGCGGCACCCCGCCCCCCGACTTCAACGCCACGGTGCCGATGGAGAAGCCGACCACGGGACCGCCGGGCGTGGCGGCGCCGGCGACCACGGCGGTGGCAACCCCGAGCCAGCCGCTATCAGGGCCGAGCCAGCCGGTGATCACCTCTTGCGGGATGATGGCGGCGATGTAGCCGGAGCCGATCACGCCAAGCGCAATCCGCGGCACGATGTTGACGAAATCCATCGTGCCCTCGCGCAGCGAGGCCACGAACACCGGGCGCCCACGACGAAAGGCGATCAGCCCGACGCCGAGCACCGAGCCCCACAGCAGGATGTCGATCAGAAGCGCTGCGCTCAACTCTCGTCGTCCTTCGCGAGCGGCTTCGGATAGAGCCTGACATAGACGAAGCGGCCGAGGGCGCCGGCGAGCACCGGCAGCGGCAGCGAGATCACGATCCGCCACAGCGTGAAATCGGTGCCCATGATCGGGATTTCCCAGGCGACCGCCCGGCCATAACCGATCAGCGTCCAGCTCACGACCATGGCGATGGTGGCGCCGAAATCGGCGCCGACCGCGAGCAGTGCGCTCGCCACCGGGTAGGCCGTGAAGGGACCGCCGGGCAGAATCGCGCCGAAGGCGGTGCCGATCAGCAGGCCCATCAGGCCGGATTTCGGCCCGAGCGAGCGCGAGACCTTCTCGTGCGGCAAGATCTCCGAGATGAATGCCCCGAGCAGGCAGCCGGCGAGCACGCGCGGCAGGATGCCCGAGAACAGCGAGAGATCGTGGGTGAGGATGTCCAGAACGCCGTCGGTGCCGTCCCGCCGCCAGACCAGTGCCGCACTCACCGCCACCAGAGCTGCGATGATGATGGTCGACCAGCCGATCGGCTTGCGGACCCGGCCCGGCCGCGGCTCGGATTCCGCGTCGCCGGAAGGCGCTGGATGGTTCGGGGAAGGTTCTGACAACGGGCTAGAGTCGCTCGAGGGTGATGCCCGTCCTGATTAAGGGCGGTGTTCCCCCGATGCAAACGGTGTGACGACAGACCCATGCGCGCGCCACGCAGGGCAATTCCGCACAGCAAAAAGGCGGTCGCGCCTGCGACCGCCTTTGTTTCTGTCATTCCAGGACGGCGCGTCAGCGCCGAACCCGGAATCCATCGGGCGTCACCCGAGCAGACAAATGGATTCCGGGCTCGCGCTTCCCGCGCCCCGGAATGACACCTGTCACGCCTTCTCGAACAGGGACTCCACGTATTCCCAGTTCACGAGGTTCTCGACGAACGCCTTGAGATAGTCGGGACGGCGATTGCGATAGTCGATGTAGTAAGAGTGCTCCCAGACGTCGCAGCCGAGGATCGGTGTGGCGCCGTGCACCAGCGGATTCTCGCCGTTCGGGGTCTTGGAGATCTCGAGCTTGCCGTTCTTGACCTGGAGCCAGCACCAGCCGGAGCCGAACTGGCCGACGCCGGCCGCCTGGAAGTCGGTCTTGAACTTCTCGAAGCCGCCGAGGTCCTCGTTGATCTTCTTCTCGAGCTTGCCCGGCAGCTTGGTGCCGCCGCCATTGGGCTTCATCCAGCTCCAGAAGTGGATGTGGTTGTAGTGCTGGCCGGCGTTGTTGAACACCGCGGGGTTCTTGCCGAACGAGCCCTTGACGATCTCTTCAAGGGACTTGCCTTCCCATTCGGTCCCCTTGAGCGCGTTGTTGCCGTTGGTGACGTAGGCCTGATGATGCTTGTCGTGGTGATATTCCAGCGTCTCCTTCGACATGTACTGGCCAAGGGCGTCATAGGCGTAAGGAAGTGGGGGCAGCGTAAAGGTCATGGCTTCTTGTCCGCAACTGGTGGGGAACGAGTTCTAACGGTCACCCCTTATAGAAGGTTCCGCCGCCATTAAATACCTCAGAATTTGCGAAAAGC
Organism: Bradyrhizobium sp. NBAIM01; assembly: GCF_020194115.1. Lineage (NCBI taxonomy): Bacteria > Pseudomonadati > Pseudomonadota > Alphaproteobacteria > Hyphomicrobiales > Nitrobacteraceae > Bradyrhizobium > Bradyrhizobium sp. NBAIM01. The sequence continues at coordinate 393,807 of NZ_JADYVU010000002.1, forward strand.
GTGACTTGGCGCGTCCTGCCTGAATGCACAAATTCGTCGCAACCGGCCGTGTCGATCAGGCCTGCGGTTCGCTGTAAAATATCATTGCCTTTGAGGCGCTTAAGACAGAACAAACGCGCGAAGAAGCGGAGCTGTGGAGGACGACGCCATGAGCATCGAGATCGACATATTGAACGGCGACGCCTCGTGGCCGAGGGCCGAGCCGCTACTTCAGGCGGTCTGGGCACCGCAGTTGGTCGCAGGCAAGCCCTGGGCTCATGTCAAATGGGCCAATGCCGATCTCCGCGTGCTGGTCGAGACGCCCGAGGATGGTCTCGTGTGCCATGTCGGCATCTACTTCCGCACCATCACCTGGAATGGACAGAAGGTTCATATCGGCGGCATCGGCGGCGTCTCGACGCGCGAGGACCAGCGCGGCCGTGGCTATGCGACCGTGGCGATCGACGCGGCGGTGCATACCATGCGCGCCAACGAGGCGGTTCGGTTCGCCCTACTGGTCTGCGAGCCGCACAATTTCGCGTTCTACGAGGCCCGGAGCTGGCTGCCGTTCAAAGGCGAGGTCTATTGCGAACAGCCGGAAGGGCGGATTCGGTTCACCTACATGGCGCCCTATGTCTTCCACATCGTGCGTGCGCCGACGCTGGGCACCATCGACCTATGCGGCCTGCCGTGGTGAGCCCTGCGTGAGCCAGGGCTGCGCCGGCCGGCTCATTCTCTTATAATATGTCGGTCATCATTTAATTTTCCGCCCGGTGAACATGACGATCGACGCCCCCGCAGATGCCGTCCCGCCGGTTGCGCCGGTCGCCTCCCCCATCGCGAGCCTCCTGACCGCGCCGATCCTGCCGACGCTGCTGCGGCTCGCGATCCCCAACATGATCGCGATGGTCGGCAGCACGCTCGTCGCAGTGGCTGAGACCTCCTATATCGGCCGGCTCGGCACCATCCCGCTCGCCGCGATCGCGCTGGTGTTTCCGTTCGCGATGCTGACGCAGATGATGAGCGCGGGCGCGATGGGCGGCGGCGTCTCGTCCGCAATCAGCCGCGCCCTCGGCGCAGGGGATCGCGACCGCGCCGCGACGCTGGCGCTGCATGCCGCCATCATCGGCCTTTGCGGCGGGCTGTTCTTCACGGTGATGATGCTTGCCTTCGGCCGCTCCTTCTTCGCGCTGCTCGGCGGACGCGAGCGCGTGCTCGAGGAGGCCAGCGGCTATTCGCAGGTGCTGTTCTCCGGCGCGGTCGCGATCTGGCTCGTCAACACGCTGGCGTCGGTGATCCGCGGTACCGGCGACATGCGCCTGCCTTCGATGATTCTGATCGGCGCGAGCGCGCTGCAGATCGTGCTCGGCGGCACGCTGGGGCTCGGCCTGTTCGGAGTGCCGCAATTCGGCATGCCGGGCGTGGCGAGCGGGCAGCTGATCGCGTTCAGCTGCGCGGCGATCTTCTTCATCTGGTATCTGTTGTCGGGGCGCAGCCGGCTGCCGCTGGATGTCCGCGCCTTTCATTTCGAGCGCGCGATGTTCCTGGACATTCTCAAAGTCGGCGCGGTGGCCTGCCTGTCGCCGCTGCAGACCGTGCTCACCATTCTGATCTTCACGAAGATCCTCGCGACCTTCGGCACCGAGATGCTGGCCGGCTACGGCATCGGCTCGCGGCTGGAATTTCTGCTGATCCCGATCACCTTCGCCTTCGGCATCGCCTCGGTGCCGATGGTCGGCATGGCGATCGGCGCCGGGCATGTGAAGCGCGCGCGGCGTGTCGCCTGGACCGCGGCTGCCGCCTCGGGACTCACGGTGGGGCTGATCGGTCTCGTCGTTGCGCTCGCGCCGTCACTGTGGGTCGGGCTCTTCACCCGCGATCCCGGCGTCACCGCCGCAGCGCACAGCTATTTCCACTGGGCCGGTCCGGCCTTCGTGTTCTTCGGCATGGGCGTGTCGCTTTACTTCTCCTCGCAAGGCGCCGCACGCGTCCGCGGGCCCGTGCTCGCCTCGACGGCACGGCTTCTGATCGTCGCGATCGGCGGCATCGGACTGATGACCGCGCAGGCTCCGGCCTGGACCCTGTTCGCGCTGGTCGGGGGCGCCATGGTCGTGTTCGGGCTTTCGACCGCCGCCTCGGTCGCATTCGCGCGCTGGGGCAAATGATCGCAGGCAAATAAGCGCCGGCAGATAAGCTCAGAGATGTGATTCCCTCGGGCGTTGCGCGCGCTCGATTTGCTGCTATGGAGTCGCCTCCATTCCAGGGCTCCTCTCCATGACATTCAGATTCGCCGCTCTCACCGTCATTCTGGCTGCGCTGATCGGTGCGCCTTTCGCCCATGCGCAGAGCGCCGACGGGACCTGGCTCACCCAGGCGGGCGATGCGCGCGTCAAAATCAGCAAATGCGGCGGCGGCATCTGCGGCCACATCGTCTGGCTGCGCGAGCCCATGGACAGCGCGACCGGCCAGCCCGCCACCGACAGCAAGAATCCCAATCCCGCGCTGGCCAGGCGTCCGATGATCGGCCTGCCATTGTTCAGCGGCATGGAGCCGGCTGGACCGAACAAATGGTCGGGCCAGATCTACAATGCCGACGACGGCAGCACCTATGCGAGCAACATCAGCCTGACTGGCGCGGACGCGCTGCGGGTCGAAGGCTGCGTCGGCGCGCTCTGCGGCGGTGAGACCTGGACGCGCGCGGGGCGCTAACCCGCTGCCATCATCGCCTTCAACGCCGTCGCCGCCGAGGCATAGCCGCCGCGCGCGCCGTCGATGAAATGGACGTGATCGCTGCGCAGCGCCGACGGCGCGAAGCAGGTCATCATCGCAGCGTCCTGCTGGTAGAGGCCGTAGCGCACGATGCCCTCGCGCGCGGCGGCTTTGAGACGATCGTTCAAGGCGCGCTCGAGCTGCGGCGTGCAGTCCAGAATCATGCGCAGGCCGTCGTCGTATTTACGGAAGTCCGAGTTCTCGACCACTTGGCGCTTGTAGAGGCTGGGCACGAAACCGCCGATCTTGATGTCGAAGCGCATGATGAAATAAGCGAACAGCGTATAGGCCAGTACGCTGGCTCTGCGCGCGAGCAGCGGCCCCCCGCGCCTGGTTCGGGCCTCGAATTCCACGCCCTGCGGCGGCCATTTCAACGGGGGCCCCTGCGGCGGCACCGGCCGGCCACCCTCCGGGCTGCGCTCGACGAGATGAATGATGTCCTCGATCACTTTGCGGAAGGCCTGCGGATCGACGCCGCGCGCCGGCATCACCAGCACCGACAGGATCAGGCCGCGCGCCGCCGGCATCACCTCGAAACGACACGACAGGCCGGAGAGGTCCGGCTGCGTGCCGCCAGGCGCCTCCTCGACGGCAAACTCGCCGCGCTTCATCGCGGCGTCGGCCCAGGCGAGCCCGCCGCCCGAAAACATCGCATAGGACAGGTTGGCCGACGGCCCGAACCGGGCGACGCGCACATCGAGGCCCTGTGCGCGAATGACGCTGACCGGCACCAAGGCGACGCGCAGGGTCAAATCGAGGTCTTCGCGCACCCAGGTTGCGGTCGCAGCCAGCGCCTGGCGGGCAAGCTCGACGTCATCTGGCGCCACCGCGAAGCTGGCGCCGTCGCCGCCGAACACGAAGGGAAATTCCCGCCCCTGCAGCGCATTGGTCACCGCCGCGATCACGGCGGCACCGGCCATGTTCACGGCCTTGTAGCGCTGCGCCGCGATCGCCTTGGTCGAATCGACGATATCGGCAACACCGATGCTCCAGTCGTCCGGCAGCGGCGCATAAAGCGCAGGATCCATCAGGCTGGTGAAGCCTCGGAAGACGGGAATGCCGCCATAGAAGGACTCGCCTGAGCTCATCGGGATTGCCGGACTGTTGGAATGCGAAGCAAGATACGTGGCAGGATCGATCCGGGTTCGCTGGCTCGCGCCCCCTTTCGATCATTGGCCGAAAGTGGCCCGGACAACAAGATGCGGCCGCCTTGCAATGCCTCGGCGGGATCATTGATCGGCATCAAACGGCCATCCGGGGAGAGCGGCCTATCGTCGGTCGGCTCCAAGGGGTTGCATGGGAAAATCGAGGTGTCCGACTTCAGCAGCAAGGACTCCACCTCTCCGGTCCGCCGGCGCACGGGTGTCGACCCGATCAGCGCGGTGAAGATGCCGGAAAGATTGACGGAGGCGGTCGATGCCTGGGCTGAAGCTCACCGCCTGACCCGCTCGGATGCGATCTGCAAGCTGATCGAGCTGGGGCTGAACTTGGCACTCCCCGTCTCCGCGCCCGCGCACCCGGTCGTATCGGACGCGACCAAGATCGAAGAGATCGCAGTGCATGAGATCGAGTTACTGCTCGATCCGGCATTGCCGCCAGACGAGCGCGAGCGCCGCATTCGCCGCCTCACCGAAGGGCCGCCGGAATTTTCACACGAACGATTCGACCTGCCGAAGCAGCGGCCGTGAGCGGCTAGTGCAGCTTCTCGTCCTGACGCTTGCGCAGCTGGGATGCAGGGACGTCGTGGCAGCCGATCAGGCGCACGAATTGCTGCGGATACGCCTCGTGGCCGTGATCGCCGGAATTCTGATGCGACATCGGCGGGCAGCGGACCTCATCCGACTTCACACGCACCGGCTCTTTCAGGGCCCGGCTTGAAGCGGTCATGTCTGAAGTGGCCATCGACTGCTCCCCTTCGTTTAGGGCAGATCGATTGACGTAAACCAATCGATTGCGGGGCATCTTACGACCAAATCCGGCTGGCTGTCATTGCGCACGATCAACGCAATTGTGGCAGCCGGGTTCCGTCTACGCCGTGTTCCCGGCATCGATGGTGAACACGGTGCCGGTGACGTTGCGGCCGCCTTCGCCCAAAAGGTATTCCACCATGCGCGCGACGTCATCCGTCTCCGGCAGCCGGCGCAGCGCGCTGCGGCCCGCAATGCGCTTGCGGCCTTCCTCAGACAGATTGTGGGTGAGCTCGGTGTCGATGAAGCCCGGCGCGATCGCGTTCACGGTGATGCCGAGCTTGCCGACCTCACGGGCCAGCGAGCGGGTGAAGCCGGTCGCGGCGGCCTTGGTAGCGCCGTAGACGGAGAGGCCGTTATAGCCTGTCGTCGCGATGATCGAGGAGATGTTGATGATGCGGCCGGCGCCGTCGGCCATCATCTGGCGCGCCACATATTTGGTGAGGATGATCGGCGACAGCACGTTGAGCTGCACCAGCGCCTCGATCTCGGAATTGTGCATGGTGGCCAGCAGGCCTTCGGTGCCGAGACCGGCATTGTTGACGAGGCCGTAGATCGGGCCGAATTCGTCGCGCACGAGCTTTGCGAAGGCCGGGATTGCATCGATCACGGCAAGATCGCAGGCACGGAAATGCAGGCGCCCGTCGGCGGCTGCGATGGCCGCCTTGAGCTCTTCGCTTTCGCGCCGCGCCGCCGCGATGACGTTGAAGCCGGCAGCAACCAGGCGCTTGCCGATCGCAAGCCCGATGCCGCGGCTGCCGCCGGTGACGAGAACGTTATGCATCGGTGCGCGCCAGTTTTCCGGCCGGGGTGACGTCGAGCGCCTCGACGAAGCGGAGGACCGCCGGCACCTTGTGGGATGCGAGCTGGGCGCGGCACAGATCCAGGATTTGGTCGCGGATCTCTTTCGCGCGCGCCGGATCGGTGCCCTCGGTGAGGATCACGTCCGCGACGACGATGCCGCCGGTGATCGGGCTCTTGCGCGACTTCGCGCGCGACATCCGCACATCCGGATGGCGGTTGATCACCGCCTCGATCTCCTCGGGGTGGACCTTCAGCCCGCCGATATTGATGATGCCGCCGCGCCGGCCGACGAAATAATAGCGGTTGCCGCGCAGCTCGACGATGTCGCCGCTGTCGACAAAGCCGTCGTCGTCGGTGAGCGCGGAGGCGTTGCGGCCGATATAGGCATGAGCCGTGCGCGTCGAGCGGATGCGCAGCGAGCCGTCGACGACTTTCATCTCGACGCCGTTGCGGTTGCCGAGATAGTCGGCCGGAAAGCCTTCCAGCCCGTCGTTGACGGCGAACCCGACGCCGGCCTCGGTCGAGGCATAGGCATGGCCGACGGACGCATGGGGGAATGCCGCCTTCAGGCCGTCGAGCACGGCTTGGTCGGCGATCTCGCCGGAGAGACGGACGTAAGCCGGGGCGAACTGGGCGGCCGAGCCGCTCATCAGGAGCTTGCGCCAATGCGAAGGCGTGCCGGAGATATGCGAGACACCGCGCGCCTTCAGCCGCGCGACGTGATCGGCGAGCGCCTCATGGGGATCGGACAGCACCAACGAACCGCCGGAGAGGATGGCACGGAGAAAGATTTGCAGGCCGCCATAGCGGCGGATGTCGTAGAACGTTGCCCAGACCGGTGCAGGTCGGCGCGATGGGCCTTCGGCGACGATCGCGCCGGTCAGCGCTTCCAGCGTATGGCCGGCGATCTTTGGCACCCCCGAGGTGCCCGAGGTGAGCATCAGCCATTCGGTGCCGCGCGCGGTCTTGGCCGGCGCGGCGGCTTGCGGCGGCAATTGCGCGGTGACGACCAGCGGCACGCCGGACGCCGCCCAGAGTTCGGGCTCGTCGGTGACGACGGCATCGATCCCGGCATCCGCGATCAAGGCATCGAGATGCGCCGGATTGAGGTCCGGCGGACACAGCAGCATGCGGCGGGCGATGCCGTCGAGCTCGATCATGGCAAGGCCGGACCGGAGCTGGTCCGACAGCTTGAGCAGCACGGCACGGCCGGAGAGCTCGTGCAGCCGGCCGCCCAGAACAGTGTGCGACAGGATGCCCGTCAGCGACACGACATCATGCACATCGGAGATGGTGCGGCCTTTCAGCTCCGCGCCAAGATGGTCGCGAAGTGCAAAGATCTCACGCGGGGACATTTTCATAGGCCCGCACGAAATCGCCCACCGTGGCGGGGAACGCTGCGTCCTCGGAAATGGTGAAGGGATCGACGCCGGTCTCGTCCTCGAGGCGGGCGACCAGGATGGCGAAGGCGAGCGAGTCGAAGCCCGTCTCATGCAGGGACAGATCGTCCGAGAGGGCGGGAAGCGTGACGTGCTGCTCCTTGGCGATCTGCTGAATCGCTTCAATGACCTTTGACCTTACCGACATGGCTGGCTCGCTTTGTTATCGATCTCGTTGTTGCGGCGCTCTTGCTGACCGCCTCCCCATCGCGGTCTGTTTACCCGACAGAAGTAAATGGCTTCTTGGACAATTCAGATAAAATTGGACCTATCTCTCGATTTTGGTTGCCCTACAGCCTGATCGTACCGCCCGAGATGGCCGCATATGTCTCCGCGTCCAGCGCGAGGTAGACGCCGGATATCGGGTCGAGCATGAACAGCGGATCGGCGACCGCGGCCGGGTCAAATCCCTCGCGGGCGAGCTCGCCCTTCTTCTGCTTGAAGGTCTCGGTGGCGTCGAGCTCGCGCGAGATACGGATGAAGAGCGGGCGGGCGTAGACCGGCAGGCGTTGCGCGAGATGGGCGGGCAGCGCGCTGATGTCAAAGCCCTCGTTCACGACGATCGCGCTCATCCCGGCCCGGCCGTCGGCGCCGGGAATGCTGACGCCATAGGTGGCGGCATCGACGACGCCAATGAAATCGCGCACGGCATCGTTCACCTCGGAGGTCGCGACATTCTCGCCCTTCCAGCGGAACGTGTCGCCGATACGGTCGACGAAATGGAAAAATCCCTTGTCGTCCATCCGCATCAGATCGCCGGTGCGGAACCAGGCATCGCCCTTGACGAAGACGTCACGCAAGACTTTTTTCTCGGTCTCACCGGCATCGGTGTAGCCCTCGAAGCGCCCACCGCCCTCGTCCGCGGTGCCGATGCGGCCGATCGCTTCGCCGGCCTCGCCGCGGCTGCAGGCGGTGCAGAAGCCCTCTTCATTGCGCAGCGGCGCGCCGCTATCGGGGTCAAGCTTGACGAGCCTGGCAGGAAAGCGGTGCGCGAGCAGCGCCGGGACGCGGCCGATCGCACCCGGCTGGCCCTCGACGTTGAACAGCGAGAAATTGCCTTCGGTCGCGGCGTAGAATTCGAGGATGCGCGGAATGGCGAAGCGCGCCTGGAAGTCCTCCCAGATATCGCCGCGCAGCCCGTTGCCGCAGGCGAGCCGCAGGCGATGCCGATTCTCGTATTCCGAGGGCGCGGCCTTGAGCAGGTAACGGCAGAGCTCGCCGATATATTGAAACAGCGTGCAGTCGTGCCGGACGATGTCGGACCAGAAATGCGAGGCCGAGAATTTCTCGGCGATCACTACCGAACCGCCGGCGGCCAGAATGCTGCACGGCGCGACGATGCCGCCGACCGAATGGAACAGCGGCAGACAATCGTAGAGCCGATCCTGCGGCGTCGCGCCGGTGAGGCCAGCGAACCAAAACCCCCAATTCAGGATGCGGCGGTGGCTGATGCTGGCCGCTTTCGGCAGGCCGGTGGTGCCGGAGGTGTAGATCAGCAGCGCACGGTCGTCGATGGTGACCTGGCCATGCTCCTCCGGCGATAGCGGGCCGTCGTCGAGAACGGCAAGCGCGACGTCGATCGCACGTTCGCTGCGGCTATCGCCATGCGTCCAGACTTTTGCCGCCGTCTTCAGATGAGGTGCCGCGCTGTCCAGCATCCCCGCTAGCTCATGCGCAACGATGACATGCATCGGCTTCGCGACATCAAGGCAGTGCGCGAGCGATTGCCCGACGAGCTTGGTGTTGATCAGTGCGACCACGCCGCCGACGCGGCTGATGCCGAGCCAGGCCGCGATATATTCGATGCCGTTCGGCATGATCAGCGCAACGGTATCGCCCTTGGACAGGCCGAGCGAGCGCGCCCAGCGGGCGTAGCGATTGATCCTCTTCGAGAGGCCTTCGTAATCGAGGCTTGCCTCGTCCGCCACCAGAGCAACGCGGTTAGGCTGGCGCTGCGCCCAATCGTCGACGACGTCGGCGAACAGGCGGCCCGGCAGCGTTTCGATCCGCGCGGTGAGCTCGATCGCCCTCAACCAGATCTTGGAAGCCGACGGTGCGCGCGCGGCTTTCGGCTTCTCGATGACGCCGGTGGTCATATTGTTCACTCTTTCGGGCGATCTGCGGTTTCCGGCAGTATAGCCCGCGCGCCCTGACCCAGGCGTTAAGAGACAAGGTAAAACCCGGTTAGGGCGCGATTAACGGTCGGCAGCGCGCAGCCAAGGTCGCACCCGCCGGCAGCGCGCCGACGGGTGTGACTAGGTCGAAAGAGCGATGAATGCAGAAGTCCCGGGCTTGGTCCCGTTCGCCTCAGTGCACCTTCTTGGGACGCCGGCGCGGCGGCGGCGATTCGTTGAAGGCGTAATAGGGATTGAGGTCGCAGGTCGCGGCAAGGCCCGACGCCGTGGCGCGGCACTGCTCCAACGAGGTGAACGAGCAGTCGAAATAGTCACTGCCTCCGCCACCAGGGCCGCCACCGACGTAGCGGTGCATGCAGACGGGATAGGCCGGATCGTATCGCTGCGCGCTGGCATCCGCTGCGCCCAGCAGCGTGAAGACCGCGGTAAGAGTGAGGAATGACAAGCGCATGGGAAATCCTCGAACTGGTGACGTCGCTTCATATGACACAACATCTCGCCGTCCGCGACTGTTCCTGAGACCTGATGACGTCAAGGTGAGTGAGACGCGCAGCGCCAGAGGCGTTGCGCGATGAGCGATCTGACAACCTGGCGGTCCGAATGATGCTGCGAGGCAGCGCTAGCCGCCGAGCCCCTGCAACACCAGCCGGTTCAGCCGTGCCGCGAACGCCGCCGGGTCTTCCGGCAATTCGCCGTCCAGGATCTGCGCCTGCTCGAGCAGAAGCAGGCTGATATCGTCGACGACTGTCGAGCCAGCCTGCGCCTTGGTGACCGCGGTGACCAGCGGATGGCGCAAATTGATCTCGAGGATCGGCTTGGTCTTCATGCCGCGGTTCTGCTGCGACAAGATGCGCTCGAGCTCGCGGCTCGGACCCTGGCTGTCGGCGACGAGGCAGGAGGCCGAGCTGGTCAGGCGCGTCGAGACCTTGACGTCGCTGACGCGCTCGCCCAGCGCGGCCTTGATCACCGCGATGGTGGCTGCTTCGTCCGCAGCCGGCTCGTCCTTCTTCGCCTCGTCCTTATCGTCGATACGCGGAATCAAATCGAGATTGAGATCGCCCTGGCTCAGCGACTTCAGCGGCTTGCCTTCGAAATCCGAGGGCATCGAGGTCCAGAACGCGTCGACGGGATCCGACAGCAGCAGCACCTCGATGCCGCGCGCGGTCGCAGCTTCCAGCCGCGGATTGGACTTCAGCCGCTCAATGCTGTCGCCGACGAGATAATAGATCTCGGTCTGGTTCGGTTTGAAATCGGCGATGACCTGCTTCAGCGACCGCTTCTCGCCCGAGGTGGTGGTGAAGCGCGACAGTGCCAGCAGCTTTTCGCGCCGCTCGAAATCCTCGTAGATGCCTTCCTTCAGCACCGCGCCGAAGGCGTCCCAGATCTTGGCAAAATTCTCGGGGTCTTTGTCGGCAAGGCTTTCGAGCTCGGACACCACACGCGTCGCCACCGCCTTGCGGATCTGCGCCAGCTGCGGATTGTTCTGGAGCATCTCGCGCGAAATGTTGAGCGGAAGATCCTCGCTGTCGACCACGCCGCGGATGAAGCGCAGGTACCCCGGCAAGAGGTCGGCATCGTCGGTGATGAAGACGCGCCGGACGTAGAGCTTCACGCGGCCCTTGCGGTTCGGCTCGAACAGGTCGAACGGCTTGGTCGAGGGCGCGAACAGCAGCACGGCGTAGGAGTAACGTCCTTCCGCGCGGTAGTGCAGCGTCATCGCGGGATCGTCGAAGGCAGAGGCGATCTGCTGATAGGCCTTCTTGTAATCGTCAGCCGTGAGCTCGGATTTGGAGCGCTGCCACAACGCGCTCGCCGAATTGATCTGTCGCGGCTCGCCGTCTTCAGGCACGAGCTCAATCGGAAACAGGATGTTGTCGGAATAGGCGGTGACGATACGCTCGATCTCGTAGGTCTCGAGATATTTCTTGGAATCGTCCTTCAGGTGCAGGACGATCTCGGTGCCGCGCGTCAGGCGCGCCGCTTCCTCGTCGCTGGCACGGGCGATCTCGAAGCCGGAGCCGCCGGAGGACGTCCAGGTCCACACATCGCTCTCGCCGGCGCGGCGGCTGATCACGACGATCTTCTCGGCGACCATGAAGGCGGAATAGAAACCGACGCCGAACTGGCCGATCAGGCCGAGCCCATCCTTGGCCTCTTTCAATTTGGATACGAACGCCTTGGTGCCGGAGCGGGCGATGGTGCCGAGATGGTCGATCAGCTCCTGCCGCTCCATGCCGATGCCGTTGTCGGCGATCGTGAGCGTCTTGGCCGTCTTGTTCGGGATGATGCGGATCTTGAGTGCGTCGCCTTCGCCCAGCAGGGCGGGACTGGCGATGGCCTCGTAGCGCAGCTTGTCGCAGGCATCGGAGGCGTTGGAAATGAGCTCGCGGAGGAAGATGTCGGTTTCCGAATAGACGGAGTGCACCATCAGGTGCAGCAGTTCGGAAACTTCGGCCTGGAAAGGCTGCGTATGCACAGCCGTATCTGACGTCGTCATGCGCTTACCCGGTCAAACAAAAGGGAGGGAACCCGGATATAGCGCGAGGCAATGGCGGATCAAGAGGATGTGAAGTCTGGGTCCGCCAAACCACCCCTCGCGGAGAGGGGGTCAGGTCACGCAGCGGCCGGGCTGGAGCAGCCTTGCAACCTCGGTCAGGGAGCTGACCATCGGCTCACAGGCGATCGTCGGCTTGTTGCGAGGCTTCTTCTGGTTCTGGAGCAGCACCGGCGTCTTGGCATTGCCGGTCTCGATCACGGCGGGGACCCGCAGCAGCACCGACGTATCGGCGAGGTCGTTCAGCCGCATCGAGACGGTACGGGTGGGAACGGCTGCCGGTTTGATCTCTGCAAGCCGGTCTGCCTTGGCGGTGCGGTTGACGTTGTGACCCACCGCGACGGTGGAACCGTGGCTGGGGAGGTCGGCGACCGCCTGCCAGCGGTCTGCGAGATCATGCCCGGAGGCCAGTTGCACGGCACCGAGGGTGGCGACGACCGCAATTGCGCTCAAAAAAACCTTTTGAATCTGTGACATGGCTGCCGATCCCTCGCCCTATGGCGGGCACGGGAACAACGCCGCCGCAGGATCGGGGGTTCTCGACAGCTACGATCACTTAACCGTGTGCGAAAAATGCAGCAGACGGCAAAATATTTCGCGCGCCTTGGAACGACTTTCGCGCACAGGAGTCGTCTCAGCAGCCGGCTATTCCCCCCTGCCCCATAAGCCGGCGACGTAGGGCGCGACTGTGGTGATGCCAGTCGCGCCTTACTTTTATCTGGGGCCTACTTCGCCTTTCCTGCCAGCCACTCCCGGCCCTCGCCATAGAGCTTCTCGACCTCGGGGCCGATCAGGCCCGGCATGTCGCGCTTCACGTTGTAGCCGATCAGCTCCTGCATGTAGGCGAGGTGGCGGTAGCCCTCGGGGAGTGCAGCCAGCGCATCCTGGTCGAGCCGAAGCGTCGCGGCGGGATCGACCGGGTCGATGCGGTCCTTCTCGTAGATGGGCTGGCGGCGGACGATGCCCCATTTGCCGATACCTGATGGGTCGTCCCGCTTCTCCAGGAAATCATAGAAGCGTCCGGTGCAGACGACGTCGCAGAGCACGTCGTGCACGAGGCCGCGCTGCGAGATGGTCATCTTGGTCTGCGCGATCGCTCGCGCACCCGCAAGATCGATGCTGGTGCCGCCGAGGAAATGCAGGATGCGCACGCCCCTGGCAAAACCCTCCTGGCTGACCCGCATGAAATCCCGGGCCGGCCCCTGAAACCAGGTCGCGGACATCCAGCCTTCTTCGTGCCAAACCGTGGCAAAGCGCTCCCAGTCGCCGGCATCGCGCCACACCGCCCAGTTCTCGACGAGATCGCGGATGGCGAGACGATCGAGGAGTTGCTGGTCCATGGGCACGTCTCCGATTGGCGTGGTCGCACGCGCAGCTGCTACATGAGCTATGGGCGGCGAATTCAGCGCCCGTCAAGCGGGCCGGCGGCATGAAAAAAATCCGGCGTGCCTTGGGCACGCCGGACTTCGCTATTGGGACGGCCGCAGGCGCCTTGTTACGCCGCAGGCGCTTTGGGCGTGCGATTGCGCGAGTTGCGCTGGAAGAACAGGGCCTGGCTCGCCACCGCCGATACCATCGCGGGCTGGAACGGCTTTGAGATCAGGAACGCCGGCTCGGGACGCTCGCCGGTGAGGAAGCGCTCCGGATAGGCGGTGATGAACACCACCGGCACCTCGAAGGTGCGCAGGAGCTCGTTGACGGCGTCCAGGCCGGACGAGCCGTCGGCAAGCTGGATATCGGCAAGGATCAGGCCGGGCCGCTTGTTCTTGGCCAGCGCCACCGCATCGGCATGGGTGCGCGCGACGCCGACGACGTTGTGGCCGAGATTCTTCACCAGGCTCTCGAGGTCCATGGCGATGAAGGTCTCGTCCTCGATGATCAGCACGTCGGTGGCGATCTCGGCGGCCATCTCGCGTCCGGCTGCGTCCGCAAGACGGCGCGTCTCGGCAACATCGGTGCCGAGAATGAAGGCGACTTCCTCTTCCGAAAAGCCCTCGAGCGAGAGCAGCAGGAAGGCTTGGCGCGGCAGCGGGGTGATGTTCGACAGCCGCCGTTCCGGCGGCATCGGCAAGGTCGTCACCTCGGCATCGTCGTTGATCGAGACTGAATTCCAGATCTGGGTGAAGAGCCGGAACAGGCCGGCCCGGGGCCCATGGTTCTCGTCGAGCACCGACGGATCGCCCAGCATGGCTTCCAACATGGCGGCGACATAGGCGTCACCGGAGGCCTGGCTGCCTGTCAGAGCCCGCGCGTACCTGCGCAACAACGGCAAGTGTTCAGCAACTACCTGTGAACGGGACATCCCCACTCCATTCGTCTTCGGGCCAACCTTGAGGTCCAATCCTGAGGTCAGGCATCACGCGGGGGGCCCAGGTTCCCCTGCTGGGCTGTCTACGCCTCACGACAACAAAAGTTCCGCCGAGCTGGGAACTTTTTGGCGCAGCTGGAATTGTGCCTATCCAGGGAACGGCTCCCGGTTGAGAAAACTTCTCGATTTTACAGTCACTTAACTCGGGGAAACGTGGAACAGGTCATGAAAGATCTCAAGTCTCAAGCCAGCAGAAGCACGACCCCCGGCAAGGGAGGCTTGACTCCGGAGATTCAATCCCGGATCGGGCACCAGCTGCGCGCCATGTACGACGATGTCGTGCGACAGGGGGTTCCGGATCGGTTTGCGGAACTGATCAAGAAGCTTGATGCGCCGGGAGCGTCACCCCACGTAGAAAATGAGGGCGGATCCAACGACAACAACAATGGGAGGGATTAATGCCTCTCACGGACTCCCTGCGTAACGACATCTTGGCGGCCGTGCCCAGTCTGCGCGCCTTCGCCATCTCGCTCAGCGGCAATGCGGACCGCGCCGACGATTTGGTCCAGGAGACGCTGCTGCGTGCGCTCGCCAACATCGACTCGTTCCAGCCCGGCTCCAACCTGCCGGCCTGGCTATTCACGATCCTGCGCAATTTGTTCCGGTCGGACTATCGCAAGCGGCGGCGCGAGGTCGAAGATGCCGAGGGCAATTACGCCAAGACGCTGAAGACCCAGCCCTCGCAGAATGCGCACCTCGAATTCGAGGAGTTTCGCACCGCGCTCGACAAGCTTCCGCAGGATCAGCGTGAAGCCTTGATCCTGGTCGGCGCGTCCGGCTTCTCCTATGAGGACGCGGCCTCGATCTGCGGCTGCGCAGTCGGCACCATCAAGAGCCGCGTGAACCGCGCCCGCTCGAAGCTCGCCGCGCTGCTCTATGTCGACGGCGCCGAGGATTTTGGGCCTGACGAGACCGTGCGGGCCGTGATCGGCGGCAGCGGCGGCTGACCGCCGCCGTCAATCGCACCGGAACGAGACGAAGACGGCCGCTTCCACGGCTGTCTTCGCGCGCGATGCGTCCGGCTCACGTCGCGATCACACATCCACGAAGGTTGCGGTCTCGGCCACGCTCGCCCGCGAGGTGCGGTAGCTGTTGACCTTGTGCGCATGGTCCGCATAGCCGAACGAGATGCCGCAGACGACGCGGCGGTCATCGGGCAGATCGAAGTGGCGGCGGATCAGGCCGGAATGCCGCGCCAGCGCGGCCTGCGGAATGGTGCCGAGCCCGAGCGCCTGCGCCGCCAGCACGAAGTTGGAGACATAGGCGCCGCAATCGATCGCACCGTAGATGCCGAGCGGCTCGTTGGTGTGGATGATGGCGACATGCGGTGCGCCGAAGAAATTGTAGTTCTCCAGCGCCTGCTTGGCATAGGCCGCCTTGTCGCCGCGGGCGATGCCGAGCGTGTTGTAGAGCTGGAAGCCGCTCTCGCGGCGGCGATCGAGATAGACCCCGACATATTCGCGCGGTGGCGTGAAGTCGTAGTCATCGCCGAGGCCCTTCGAGGCCTCCGCGTAGATCGCCTTGCGAAAGCGCTCCTTGGCCTCGCCGCTGGCGATGATGACCTGCCAGGGCTGGCTGTTGCACCAGGACGCCGTGCGCTGCGCGGTCGCCAGCACATGCTCGATGGTGGCGCGATCGACCTCCTTGGGGAGAAATGCGCGAACGGAGTAGCGCTCGTTGAGGAGCTCTTCGAGCACCCCGATGCGGTCGTTCTGTCTGACTTGTGCGTCCATCACTCAGCTCGCCCTTTTTTCTTTTGGTTGGGCAGAGGCGCCAAGCGCCGTCCCACCACCATACTTACCTCGATGCACCTGCATATGGTAGGCATGCAATGTTTTGCCCACCCTGCACGAGCGGTGACCGTGACGACTACTTGGTCAGCAGGGCATAGGCGCCGGTCCAGCCCTCCGGCGGCGGATCGATCTGGAAATCCTTGATCCGCGCCTCGTAAAGCCTGAACAGCTTCTCCAGCGTGTCGGCGTCCTCGCTCTTGCGGCCGCGCTCGATGGCATCCAGGGCGCCCTGCCAGTCGCGGCTGCGGTAGCAGCCGAGCATCTCGATGGTAATGTTGCGCAGGCGCTGGAACGCGGCCGAATGCATCACGTCCTCGCGGCCGGCGATGGCGTAGATCACTTCCGGCTCGGTCTTGCCCTTGACCATGATGAAGTCGAGCTCGAGGATCGCGAATTTCTCCTTGGCAGCGAGTGCCGTGCGCGAGCCCACGATGATCGGAAATCCGTATGCCTTCGACTGGCCCTCGAGGCGCGAGGCCAGGTTCACGCTGTCGCCGAGCACCGAATAGTTCTTCTTCAGGTCGGACCCCATGTTGCCGACCACGCCGATGCCGGTGTTGAGACCGATGCCGACATTGAGCGGGATATAGACGTGGCCGCCGTCGGCGGCCTCCTGCTCGCGCTCCTTGTTGACCTCGTCGATCTGCTCGAGCATCTGGATCGCGGCTTCGCAGGCGTTGATCTCGTGCTCGGCGTCGTCGAGCGGCGCGTTCCAGAACGCCATGATGGCGTCGCCCATGTACTTGTCGATATAGCCCTTGCGGTCGATGATGACGTCGGTCAGCGGCGTCAGGAAGCGGTTCATCAGCTCGATCAGCCCCTGCGGATCGTGCTTGTAGCTCTCGGAGATCGTGGTGAAGCCGCGCACGTCGGAGAACATGATCGTCATCTCGCGTTCCTCGCCGCCGAGCACGAGCTTTTCCGGCGACTGCGCCAGCTGCTCGACCAGCACAGGCGACATGTATTGCGCGAATTGCCCGCGGATCTGCACGCGCTGACGCTGCTCGCGCACGAAGCTCGCAAAGATCAGCGTCAGGTAGACTGCGGTCGTCGACAGCAGCGGATAGGTGAAGTCGATGAGATAGCGGTGCTGCGTGTAGGAGAACCAGGACACGCCGATCAGGATGGCCGCGAAGGCCGCGCCCACCAGCACTAGGCGGACGGGGCCGAGATTCGGCGTGAAGATGATGACGAGCAGGCCGATGATCAGCGCCGCGATCAGCTCGACGCCCAGGGCATAGTTCGGCTGCGAGATCACCGCGCGGCTCAGCACGCCCTCCAGCACCTGGGCATGGATCTCGACACCCGGCATGGCCCGGGATACCGGCGTGGTCTTGATGTCGTTCAAGCCGCCCGCGGAAGTGCCGACCAGCACCAGCTTGCCGGCAAACCTCGTGGGCGGCACCGCATTGTCGAGCACGTCGACCGCGGAGACGTAGATCGAAGGATCCCGGCGGGCATAGTGCACCCAGAGCTGACCGTTCTTGTCGGTCGGAACCTCCAAACCCTTGAGGCGGATCGACTTGATGCCCGTCTTGTCGGTACGGACCAGCAGGGTCGGCGTGCCCGTGACGACGCGCAGGATCTCGAGGCTGAGCGAGGGCATGATGTTGCCCTGGGCGCGCATGATCATCGGCACGCGGCGGATCAATCCGTCACGCTCGGTCCGGATCGAGAACAGGCCGCGGCCGGCCGCTGCCCTCTCGATGACCGGCACATTGCGGAGCAGGCCGGGGAATTCGAACAGGAAACGCTCGGCCCCGTCCTCCCCCACCGTTGCAACCCCCGTGAACGGCAGCGACTTGTCGAGCTCGGACAAGACCTCCGGAAGCCCGGTCTCGCCCAGCACGACGTGCGAGCGCTTGATCGCGTCGGCGAGGATCTGATCGTTGCTCGGCAGCTCACGCAGCTTGGCGCGGGTCGCGTCGTCGAGATAGCGCATCTGGCTCGCGACCTGCTCCGGGTTGAGCCGGTCGGCTTCGGAGAAGACCATGTCGAAGCCGATCGCCACCGCGCCGTGGTTGGTGAGGTTCTGGACCATGTCGGCGATGCGCGTGCGCGGCCACGGCCACTGTCCGAGTCTGGTGAGGCTCTTGTCGTCGATATCGACGATGACGACCGGCCGCGCCGCCTTCTCGCGCGGATCGATCAATTGAAACATGTCGAAGGTGCGCAGCCGCAATTCCTGGATCGGCGGCGGATCCCACAGGCGCGCGCCTGCGAACAAGACCAGCAGCGCAAGGCAGATCAGCCGCGCAAGGCCAAACTTCCGCGCAAACCACCGCCGCAGGATTTTGAAACGCTTCATGCCAGTCAGACTTCCTGACCCAGATCATGCCGGGCGCACCGATCATGAAGCGTCGGCGTGCGATTGGCTATTCCCCGAGTGCTGAGGATTATGGATTTTTTGCCGCGGTCGAGGTGCAAACCGGAAGCGCCGCCTGCTTCCACTAGCCGACGTGAGTGCCGAAGATGAAATCGCTGGACTGGAGATTCGCGACGGCGACACCCTTGAGCAGGATCGTCTCGTGGCTATCCAGCGTAAGCAACGTGCCGCCATCCTGCGCGGCGGTCGGGGCAAGGTCGTTCAAGGAGCTGATGCCGCTGAACTGCCGCAGGTCGAGCTTGTCGAGGCCGTACTCGAAATCATTCACGGTGTGCTGAACCGAATCCTGCGACGAGGCCGGTGCGAATACGAACTGATCCTTGGCACTGCCGCCGATCAGCGTATCACTCGACTCGGTCGCGAAAATGACGTCCTTGCCGGCGGTACCTTGCAGGGTCATGCCCTGGCTCTCGGCTCCTTCGACGAAGATGAAGTTCACCGTGTCCGAGCGGCCCGCCGAATCGGCAACGGTCAGCGTGATCTGATCGGTGGCTGGCAGTCCCGCCTCGGGATCAGCGCCGGTCGGCTCGTAGACGATGCCCGCGCCTTGCGCGAGGGCGGTGTTGATCTGCTCGAGCGTGCCGGTCGTCGGATAAACACTTGCAAGGCTGACGTCCGGATTCGCGGTCGACAGCGTGACCGTGAAAGTGTCCGTCGCAGCGCCGGGATCGGCGTCCATGACGACGAGGTCGGTAATGATCTCGTTGCTGTTCTCGGTGATGTGCTCGACCTGGAAGCTCTCGGTGTTGATGACCGGGCCCGCACCGTCGTCCGCACCGGTCACGTTCACCTTGAGCGTTGCCGTGTCGGTCGCACCATGGATATCCGTGGTCTGGACCGTGAACGTATCGACATACGATCCGTCCGCCAACGCATTGATCGCAGCATCATTCGGAACGTAGCTATAGCTGCCGTTGGAATTGACCGTCAGCGAGCCGTAGAGTCCCGCGACCGTCGTGGCCGCCTGGTGATCTGAATCGAGGACGGCATAGGTCAGCGGCGCCGTCTCACCGCTGTCGGCGTCGGTCCCCGCCAGTTGCCCGGTGAGATTGGAGAAGGTGTCGTCGTCAGCGGTGTCCGTGAGCGGGCCGATGTGGAGATCGGACAGCGTCGGTGCGTCGTTCGTGCCGGTGATGTTGATGGTCACGACCGCGCTAGTTCCAAAGCCCTGAGCATCCGACGGAACGATGGTGTATTGCAGCGATAGCGTCTGACCGGCGGCGAGGAAGTCGAAGGCCTGGCCGGCCGAGTTGAATTGCCAGGTAAACTGGGCGTGGGTCGCCGTGCCGTTGAGAATGTCGCCGGACGGCACGGTCAGATAGTTCAGGAGATCGGCATGCGACAGCCCGCCGACGCTGCCCGTTTGCAACACGTTGTCGAGCTTAACCTGCACCGCATCGACCGATACCGTGACGTGATCGGTCGCGTCGACGTCGGAGACCGCCAGCACGCCATGCGAGAGCTGGCCGCCATTGGTCTCCATCAGATCGGCAAATGCGCCGCCCGGCCCGGAGGTCCCGCTGGCCCAATCCGCATCACCTTCAATGGCGAGGCTCTTGGTTGGGTTGACCGTGTTGGAGGCCTTGCTCCCGCTGCCGTCGCCAAGCGTATAATAGGCGGCCAGATTGGCCTCGTTGCCGGTGAGCGCGGTGAAGTCGTACGACTGGATTTGCGCCTGCGTGAGTGCGGTGGTCCAGACGCTGACATCGGCGATCGAGCCGGTGAAGCCTTGCGTACCGAAGCCCGGAGCGTACCTGCCGCTCGCCGCTCCGATCATCATGTAGGACGGCTCCTGAGCGCCAGCGATCGCGTTGACGCCGCCACTGTGGGAATAGACGGCGTTGCCATCGACATAAAGCGTGAAGATGCCGTCGTCACGCGTCAAGGCGAGGTTATGCCATTGCCCCGCAGTAAGCGCGAAGCCGGTATCCTGGATCTCGACGCCGCCCTCGAGAATCGCGATCTCCAGCTTGCCGCTGATGACAGTGCCCATGAGGCCGAAACCGGTGGTCGAGGTATTGCCATTGTAGAACAAGACCTGGCTGGCGGAGGCAGCGTCTCCGTTCCAGTTCACCCAGCCGTCCAGCGTCACGTCGTCGGTGGCGACCGTCGGTACGTCGCCGACCGCGATGGTCGCACCGTCGAAGTTCATGTAGTCGGACGTCACATAGGAGACGGTCGGCGCATCGTTGGTGCCGGTGATGGTGACGGTTACGTCTTGCGTGACAGTCGCGTTGTGATTGTCCTTGAAGGTGACGGTGTAGACCTGAGTTATGGTCTGCCCTTCCGCCAGCGACTGCAGCACGGGATCGTTGTTGTCGAGCGTGAAGTGCCAGTCGAGCGTCGCGCCGGTGCTGGTGTCGGCGTTGGATTCGGACACCGCGCCGATGGAGAAGGTGCCGATATTCGTGCTGTCGTCCTCGAATCCCGGCAGAGCCGAACTGACGGACGATGACTTGAACTGCACCTGCGCCGTATGGGTGTCGATCAGGTCAACGTCCTGGATCGCCAGCGTACCGCTGGTCGTCAGCGAGGCGCCGTCATCCTCGGTAACCGCACCCGTTGCCGCCTCGGGATCGCTCGTGATCGTCGGCGCGTCGTTGGCGCCGTTGATCGTGACAGTGACGTCCTGGGAGACCTGCGCACCGTGATCGTCAGTAAAGGTGACGGTGTAGACCTGGGTGATGGTCTGGCCATGCGCCAGCGATTGCAGCACCGCATTGTCGTTGTCGAGGCTGAAGTGCCAGCCCAGCGTCGCGCTGTTGTCGGTATCGGTGTTGAACTCCGCGACCTCGCAATCGATCGTGAAGGTGCCGAGCGGCGCATTACCATCGAAGCCCGGCAGATGCGCGTTCGACGTCGCTGACTTGAATGCGGCCTGCGCGGTGTGGGTGTCGATCAGATCGAGATCCTGAATCGCGAGCGTGCCCTCGATCGACAGCGTCGCGCAGGCATCCTCGGTGACGCTGCCCTTTGCAGCGTCTGCATCACTCGTGATGGTCGGCGTGTCATTGGTGCCGGTGATGGTGACCGTGACGTCCCGGGTGACGGTGCCACCGTGATGGTCGTCGACGGTCACGGTGTAGACTTGGGTGATGGTCTGGCCTTCGGCCAGCGACTGCAGCACCGGATCGTTGTCGTTGAGCGTGAAGGTCCAACCCACTGATCCGCGCGTGCTGACACCCGGACTCTCGCTCACCGCGGTCAGCGCGAAGTTCCCGATAGGCGAGGTGCCGTTGCCGAAGCCGGGCAGATGCGCGTTCGACGTCGTCGACTTCAGGACGTAACTGGCAGTGTGCGTATCCGTGAGATCGGGGTCGTTGAAGGCGACGGTGCCGTTCGCCGTCAGGGTTGCCGCCGTATCCTCTGTCACTTCTCCGGTGGGCGTCGTCGAGTCCTCGACGATCGTCGGCACGTCGTTGGTGCCCTCGACATTGACGTCCGCACCGTCGATGGACACGGTGATCGGCGTGCTGACGACGCCGCCGTGCCCGTCATCGACCTGCACCACGTAGTTGAGGATCAGCTTCTCGTCCTCGGCCAGGAAGTCGAAGAGATGGTCGGGAACGCTGTAGGTCCAGGTGGCCGTGCCGTTGTTGCTGTTTCCGGCACCCTGAACCACGGTCAGCGGCACTTTGACGGCAGCGATCGCCGCGAGTTGCTCCGGCGTCAGGGACGCAGTGATATCGTTGCCTTCGGCATCGAGATATTTGAACGGCTCGACGGATGAGAGCGCCGCGCTCACGATCGGCCGGTCCGTCAGATCGACGTCGGTGAAGGTGACCGTGCCCGTGATGATGTCCAGCGCCTCGTTGCCGGTCCCGACCTGTTCGACGACGGTGCCGCCTGACGTCGCAACGGTAGGCTTGTCGTTCGTTCCCGTGATCGTGATGGTGATCGGGATGAACCTGGACTCGGGGTTCACCGTGAAATTGGTGTCGACGCGGACCATGTAGGTCAGCGTCAGGGTTTCGCCGGCCGCGAGGAAGTCGAAAACGTGGTCGGGGATCGTGTAGGTCCAGACCGCCGAGCCGTTGTTGTTGTTGGCGGGGTCGGGGACGACGCTGATCTGGATCTGCGTCGCCGCGATGCCCTGCTTCTGGAGCTCCGAGAGGGAGCCGGTGACGTCGTTCTGGCCCGCAGTTTTGTAGACGTAGTTCGGCGCCTCGGCGAGGCTGATGCTCACCGTCGGCCGGTCGCCGAGGTTCTGATCGACGAACCTGATCACGCCGGAAATCGTGTCGGCGCGCGTGTCGCCGGTCGTGTCCGCACGCTCCGTCAACGCGAACGCCGTCTTCACGTTGCCGCTCGCGTCGAAGCTCTGCGCGATCGGCTGGCCGGGAATGCGTACGATGAGCGGCGTGGAGGTGGTAGGCGTCTCCGATCCCTGCGGATTGAGATTGACGAATGTTGCGGTGGCGCTAGGGCCGGACGACGATTTGAGTAACACCTCATAGCCGAACGGCGTGATCGTATCGGTGTAGTTCGTGGTCAGCTTGGTGTTGGTGTTGTTGTCGGTAAACTTCAGCGTGAACACGTCCGTGATCAGCTTCTGCACCTCCGGCGACATCAGTGCATTGGTGATCGAGACGTTGCCGCCGCTGATCTGGATCATCTGGCCGGCCTGGTTGACCGTCGCGATCGGCAGCAGCGTGACCTTGTCGAACAGGATGTAGGAGCCGGTCGTGCCGTTCGGCTCGACCAGCACCTGGAAGCTCGCCTGCGGCTGCGGATCGCCGCCGCCGGCGGGAACGACGAAGTTGATCTGGGTCAGCACCGCCGTGCCGCGGATGCCCATGGTGGCGACCGGCGTGTCGACCTTCATGTCGCCGCGCTTGGCGGTTTCGCCGGCGACGAAGGTGATGGTGCCCGCGACCAGGCTGAGCAGCGAGGAATTGTTCGACCCGTTGGGGTCGTAGACCATCTCGTTCAGCACCATCCGCGCGTTGGAGGACAGGCCGAACACGGTGCCGTCAATGAAGGTGATGCCGAGCGTCGAGTCGGCCCCGGTCGAGACCACGTCGCCCTTCTCGACGTTGTCGCCATTGTTCAGGATGACCGAGACGCCGTTGCGGATCGCGGTCGCGCTTCCCACGAGCTTGGTGACGTGACCGATGACCTGGCCCGCACCGGCACCGGGCGCGGCCTGGGCAACCTGGACATGGCCGGTGAGGGCGTTGACGACGTCGCCGCTGAGGTGGGCGCCGTCGGGCGAAGCGAGCGCGGCGCGCTTGTCGCCCCTGAAATAATCGTGAACGACGAACTCATGACCGTCGTGGGACAGCACAAGGTCGAGCCCGGCACGCTTGAACTCGCCGTTGAAGATCAGATTGGGGTCGGGAACGACGAACGCGCCGTCGGGCGCGTGACCGTTCGCCTTTGCGGTAAAAGAATCGATATTTGCCCCGACGGGCGAGCGGGAACCCTGGCCGTCCAAAGAAATCGCGCCGTCAAATTGGCCAGCGTAATTCAACCGGGCACCGTAAAAAGGGTTAAAATCTAAGTAAGTATCGACCGCCTAAGCTTGCATAGCATTAGCAAGTCCTTAGCGATACCATCTATTGCTTGTGTGATTTCGCATCACTTGGCCCCCGGGAGGCCCCACGGCGTGGCGCCGCGACAGAGGAGTGAAAGTAATTCCTCAAATATTCGTATGTCGAATTCAGCCTGTTTCCACGCATTTCCAGTCATCCAAAGTAACCTGCTGTATAGTAACGAAGCAGATACTTTCATCATCTTTCCGTCGCGAGCTCCCGCAGCATCCTGCGGCAAATACGGAGTTAAATCTGTGACCTATCTAACAGAACCCCATGAAATGGGGGTTGTTAGCCATAGGACCCAGATTCGGCACTGCCACAACCTGTGTCTGCAATTGGCTCCATTTCGCGGCAACGCGACACCTCCTAGCCGGCGAATCGTAAAATTTTACGCAATTTGGGTAGGCCCATTTCAGCCTGTCACCCGGTTTTGGAACCCCTGCCGGGCGCGTTAAGCAGAACAAAACGGCCCGTCTCGCACTATCTCCGCGAAAGCAACAAAGCCCGGCACGTCGAGATCGAGGGGGATCTCGTGAAGCCTGGGAAGGGATGTCAGATGGAGACCGCTGCTCGCTCGCGCGCCTGGCGCGCAATCCTTGTCATGTGCGGCTTGATCCTGCTCGGATCGGCCGCCGAGCTTCGCGCCGGCACGCTGCTGTCGCCCGGCGCCGGCGTCCTCGTGCGCAAATCCGCCGAACCGTTCGGCGTGTTCGCCTTCGCCATCTCGTCCGGTAGCCTGCAGCAGAGATGGTCCGTGCTGAAGGACAAGCTCGACGACGACATGGTGCAGCTCGCGCTGTGCGACGGCGACCGGGACAATTGCGCTTCACCGGCAGCGCTCGAGCTGCTCGCCATAGTCGACCACGCCCGCGCCCGCGACGGTCGCGCGCGGCTCGGCGAGGTCAACCGCGCCATCAATCTCGCCATCCATGCCGCCAATGATGGCACCGACGACGTCTGGAGCTCGCCGCTTTCGACCTTCGCGCGCGGGACCGGCGATTGCGAGGACTATGCCATCGCCAAGCTGGCCGCGTTGCGGCTGGCGGGAATTGCCTCTGAGGACCTCCGCATCGTTGTGGTGCGAGATGTCAGGGCCGGCGAGGCGCACGCAATTGCCGCGGCAAAGCTCGACGGGCAATGGCTGATGCTGGACAATCGCCGCATGGCGATAGTCAAGGATGACGCGACGCGGAGCTATCAGCCACTGTTCGTGCTCCACCAGTCGGCCGTGCTGAAATATGTCGACGAGCCGGTGCAGGTCTCGATGGCGGCCGCCGAGGCACGTTGATTTGTTCGTAGCTGGATAGAGCGCAGCAAAATCCGAGACTCTTACCACTCGCACCGGCCCCGGATTAAGCTTGCGCTCCATCCGGGCTACAGACCTTCCACTGCTCGTCCCCACAAACCCATTTCACCGCGCAAGACCAGACGCTAGCATGGCGCCTTCCGTGCGGGGGCGACTTGGAATGCGATTCATCGTGCTGTCTGTGCTTGCGCTGCTGGCATTGCCGGCGGTGCCCGCGTCCGCGCAATCCGACCGCGCGATCGCCGACAGGCTGCCGCTGTTTGCCAGGAACACCTGCCAGCCGATTCGCGACCCCGGCAACCAATTGTTCTGCGGTGATGCCGCGCTTGCCGCCGCCGCCGAGAAGCTGAGCATCGCGATCGAGGAGCGGCTCGCCCGCCTGCCGGATCGCCTGCCCGCTATCGAGGAGAATGCGATCTGGGTCCGCCAACGCAACCTCAGCTGCGGCATCGTCGGCCAGACCGCGATCCGCCCCGACCAATTCGAGACGGTCAAGGCGTGCCTGCTCAAGGTCACCGAGGAGCGCGCCGCGATCGTTCGCGATCCGGATTTCGACTGCCTTGCGGCCAACACTGCTGCGGGCGCGGTGATCTGCGCAGACCCCTCGCTGACGCTTGCCGAAACCGAGCTCAACGGCCAGGTGCTCGGCCTGATCGGCAAATTGGACCCGACTGCGGCACGCTTTGCCTTCGCCGAATATGGACGGTGGACGCGCGAGCGCGACCGCAAATGCAATCTGGTCGGCAAGGAGAACGTGCCGCTGCAGGAGCTGGAATCCGCGGAGGACTGTCTCGCCGACCATTTGAAGCGCAAGACAGATGAAATCCGCGCCGCGACGGGCGATCCCAAAAAAGTGTTCGGCCGGCAGGTCGCGGCCCGCATTCCCGACGCCGACGCCGTCGATTTCTGCGCCGCGCGGATTCATGCGGCCAATTCCTGCGGCAACTTCCTGCGCATCAACCGCGTCTATGCGCTCGACAGCCAGGTGACCGACCAGGAGGCACAGGTCACGGGCGAAATCGAAATGGCCGTGCTCGCTCCCTTCACCGTGTGCAGCAGGATCGCCTCCATCTGCACCGGCACCTGCTGGGACGCCACGACGGGTCGGCCGCAGCAGGGAGCCGGCAACAAGACGCGCCCAGCAGACGTCTTCAACGTCACGCGCCGGCTGAGGGTCCAGCGAACCTTCGCCTTCGTCAAAGCCGCCGACGGCTGGCGCTGCCGGGAAGACGAGCTCGCCCCGGTGAATTCGGGCACCGCGGGCGGAGGATCGTAGGGTTCTCTCTTCCTTCTCCCCTTGTGGGAGAAGGTCGCGCGCGCAAGCGCGCGGGATGAGGGGTTCTCTCCGCACGCAAGACCGTGCGTGAAGGATAGAGACCCCTCACCCGGCTCGCCGCTTCGCGGCGATCCACCCTCTCCCACAAGGGGAGAGGGTGCACTGAGCTCGACGCAAGAGAGCCCGCATCAGAACATCAGATTGTCCTTCACCAGCACCCAGCGGCCGCCCTTGACCTGCTGCACCTGGGTGATGGTGTTGGCGAGGTGGTCGGTCTTGGAGAACTTGGTGGGCGGCGAGTTGAAGATGTCGAGGAATTTCTCGCCCGACTCGAGCGCATCGAGCATCTTCTGCCCGGTGAGATCCTTGCCGGCCTTGTTGGCATAGAACGCAAAAGTCATCATGGCATTGTAGCCGATGATGGCTTGCGTGTTGGCGTCGGCGTTGAACATCTTCTTGTAGTTGACGAGCCAATCCTTCACCTTGCCCTTGGCGGTGTCCTCATAAGGAATCTCGAAGCCACTGGCAGCATAGAGACCCTCGACGGCGTCCTTACCCAGCGCAGGAACCTCCATCACGTTCGTGGGGGTGGCCCCGAGGAAGGTGACGTCCCAGCCGAGCTTCTTGGCTTCGGTCATCGCCCCAATGGTCTCGCGCAGCACGGTGCCGAGCACGACGAGGTCGCAGCCATCTGACTTCATCTTGGCGATCTGCGCGCTGAAATCGGAGGCGCCGCGCTTGTAGCTCGTGATCGAGGCCGGCTGCGCCTTCATGGCAGTGAGCTGCTGATTGAAGCCATCGAGCACGTTCTTACCGTACTCGTCGTCCTGATGCATGATGCAGGGCTTCTTGAAGCCCTTCCACTCGATCATGTATTTCACCGCAGCCCGCGTGCTCTCGACATAGGGCAGCAAATTGTTGAACTTCAGGCGCTCCTGCGGCTTGGCCGGATCGAACTTGAAGGTGAATTCGGCCGCCGTCAGCGGGAACAGCTGCAGGACACCGGCATCGAACAGGATGTCTTGCGCGGCGAGCACCGTCGGTGATCCCATCGGCCCCACCATCGCGAAGATCTTGTCGCGCTCGATCAGCTTTTGCGACGCCAGCACGGCCTTCTTCGGATCGTAACCGCTGTCCTCGACGACCAGCCGGATCTTGCGGCCGTGAATTCCGCCGGCCGCATTGATCTCCTCGGCCGCCATCTTCATGCCGTTCGCGACCGGAACGCCCCACCCCTTGATCGGACCCGACAGGTCCTGATGGGTGCCGATGACGATCTCGGTTGCCGAGATGCCCTCGTTGGTGACCTTGGTTTGCGCTGCGGCCGGCAGACAGGTGAGCACCACGGCACCCACAGCAAGGCCGAATGCGCTGAACGATTTCGACATTGACGTCTCCTCTCCTAAAGGCCCGTATTGCACGAAGGGCGGGGCCACAGCTCCTTCGCTTTCTCGAAATGGACCGACTCGTCACGCCACCGCACGCTCGCGATACATCGCCTCGATCTCGGCGGCGTAGCGCTTGTTCACGAAGCCGCGCTTCAGCTTCATGGTCGGCGTCAGCTCCTCGTCCTCGGGCGTGAGCTGGCGCTCGATCAGGTAGAACCTCTTGATGGTCTCGACGCGGGCAAAATTGCCGTTGACCTGCTCGATCTCGCGCCCGATCAGGTCCTGGATCTCCCTCGCCCGGCACAGGCTGGCATAATTGGTGAAGGGGATGTCGTGATCCTGGGCGAACTTCTCAACATTCTCCTGGTCGATCATCACGAGGCAGGTGAGATAGGGCCGCTTGTCGCCGATCACGACCGCGTCGGAAATGTAGGGCGAGAACTTGAGTTGGTTCTCGATCTCGGACGGCGTGATGTTCTTGCCGCCCGAGGTGATGATGATGTCCTTCATCCGGTCGGTGATGCGCACGAAGCCCTCATTGTCGATGGTGCCGACGTCACCGGTGTGCAGCCAGCCGCGGGAATCGATCGTCTCTGCGGTCTTCTCCGGCTGGTTCAGATAGCCCATGAACAGGAAGTCGCCCTTGATCAGGATCTCGCCGGCGGGCGACAGCGCGACCTCGCCCCAGGGCACCGCGGTGCCGACCGAGCCGAGCTTGATCTTGTCCGCGGGCATCATGGTTGCGACCCCGCAATTCTCGGTCTGACCGTAGACCTCGTGCATGTCGATGCCGAGCGCCAGATACCAGCGGATCAGCTCCGGTGCGATCGGGGCTGCGCCGGTGAACGCGATGCGGCAGCGGTCGAGTCCGATCATGCGGCGAATGTTGCGGAACGCGACCAGGTAGGCGATGCGGTTGGCGATGCGCAGCGATAGCGGCGGCGCCCTGCCCTCGAGCCGGCAATCGACCATGCGGTAGCCGATGCCGATGGCGCGGCGATAGACCCATTGCTGCAGCGGCGTTGCATCCTTCAGCGCGATGGTGATGGCGGAATAGAACTTCTCCCAGACGCGCGGCACGGCCAGAAAGGCGGTCGGCTGCACCTCGCGCAGATTGTCAGGCACGGTTTCCGGGCTCTCGGCAAAATTCATCACCGAGCCGAGCGCGACCGAGATGTAATAGCCGCCGATACGCTCTGCGACGTGGCAGAGCGGCAGGAAGACCAGCCGGTTCTCGTCCTCTCGCGCAGGTATGAAGTCGTTGGCGTGTCGCATCTGGTGGGTGACGCTGCGATTGGCGTGCATCGCGCCTTTCGGCGGGCCGGTCGTGCCGGACGTATAGACGAGGACCGCGAGATCGCCGGCGCTGCGGCTGTCGATCATCTCCTGCCACAGCGCTTCGCGGCCGACCATGTGGTTGCGGCCGAGCGCGCGAAACTCGTCCAGCGACATCACCATGTCGTCGGAGAAACCGCTGAGGCCCTCCATGTCGAACACGATGATCTTCTGCAAGCTGGGGCATCGCGCGCGGCAGGTGAGAATCTTGTCGAGCTGCTCCTCGTCCTCGGCGAAGATCACCTTCGTGGCGGAGTCGTTGACGAGATACTCGACCTGGGACGAAGAATCGGTCGGATAGATTCCGCTGGAGACGCCGCCGGCGCACAATATGCCCATGTCGGCATAAACCCATTCGGGCACGGCATTGGCGATGATGGAGGCGACCTCGCCGGGCATGAAGCCGACGGCGCGGAGCGCGTAGGCGATCTCTTTGGAGATCTCCAGCCATTCTAGCCAGCTCGTCGGCTGCCAGATGCCGAACTTCTTCTCGCGGATCGCCGGCCTGTCGCCCCGCGTCTCGGCGGCGCGCAAGAAGCTCTTCGCGATCGTATCAGCGACCGTCAGCACCGCCGGTCGGGCCATGCACCTCTCCTCCTTGTCGCCTTCCCTCCGCTGCCTGCCTTGCCGGCCGGTCTTTGCTCAACGTTGGGCAAGCTCATCTTACTGCCAGCTCGTCCTCACCGCCACGTCTTCTTCTTTTTCCAGCGCCGCTCGCCGCGCGCGCCGGCTTCCTTGGCGCCAAGGTAGAATTCCTGGATGTCCTGGGAATGCATCAAGCGGTCGCAGGTATCGTTCATCACGATACGGCCGATCTCCAGCACATAGCCGTAATGGGCGGTTTCCAGCGCCACCTTGGCGTTCTGCTCGACCAGCAGGATCGACATGCCCTGCTCCTCGTTGACCCGGCGGATGATGGTGAATATCTCCTTCACCAGCAGTGGCGACAGGCCGAGCGAGGGCTCGTCGAGCAAGAGCAGCGTCGGCCGGTTCATCAGCGCGCGCCCGATCGCGAGCATCTGCTGCTCGCCGCCGGAGAGCTGGCCCGCCGGCTGGTTGATGCGCTCCTTCAGGCGCGGGAAATAGCCGTAGACGCGCTCCATGTCCTCCGCGACGCCGTCCCGGTCCTTGCGCGGATAGGCACCCATCATCAGGTTCTCGCGCACCGAGAGGAACGGGAACACCTCGCGCCCCTCGGGCACGTGGCTGAGGCCGAGCCGCACGATGCGGTCGGCCTCCATGCGCTGGATCGGCTTGCCCATGAACTCGATCGCGCCCTTCTGCGGATCGAGGATGCCGGAGATGGTCTTCAGCACCGTGGTCTTGCCGGCCCCGTTGGCCCCGAGCAGCGTGACGATGCGCCCGCGCGGCACCTCCAGCGAGATGCCGCGGATCGCCATGATCGGCCCGTAATAGCTCTCGATGTTGGAGAGCTTGAGGATGATATCCTGGGGCGCAGCGGCATCCATCGGTCAGGCTCCCAGATACGCGGCGACGACGTCGGGGTGCTGCTGCACTTCAGCGGGCGAGCCCATCGCCAGCACCCTTCCGTAGTTCAGTGCGATGACGCGATCGGAGACCCGGTTGACCAGCGACATGTCGTGCTCGACCATCAGCACGGTGATACCGAGCTCGGTCCTCATGTCCCGAATCCAGAACGACATGTCGCCGGTCTCCTCCACGTTGAGACCCGAGGACGGCTCGTCCAGCAGGATCAGCTTCGGCTCCGAGCAGAGCGCGCGCGCCAGCTCGATCACCTTGCGCACGCCGTAAGGCAGGCCCGAGATCAGCTTGTCGCGATAGGGTTCGAGGTCGAGGAATTCGATGACCTGCTCGACCCGGCGGCGGTGAACCTTTTCGTTGGCCCGCACGCTCGGCAGGAATAAGAGCTCCTGCCACAGCTGCGTGGTCGAATGGCGGTGGCGGCCGACCAGAAGGTTCGACAGCACGGTCGCGTTCTCGAACAGCTCGATGTTCTGGAAGGTACGGGCGATGCCGAGCTTGGCGATGTCGTAGGGCGGCTGCTCGGTGATGTCCTGGTCCTCGAAGAAGATACGGCCCGAGGTCGGCCGGTAGATCCGCGAGATCAGGTTGAAGATCGAGCTCTTGCCGGCTCCGTTCGGCCCGATGATCGAGAGGATCTCGCCCTTCTCCACCGCGAACGAGACCGCATCGACCGCCTTGAGGCCGCCGAAATGCAGCGACAGGTTCTCGGCGCGGAAATAGCTCATCGATTGCGCTCCGACTTCACGTAGATCTTCTGCCGCTTGAAGGTGGCGCGCTTGTAGAGAGGGAACAGCTGGAAGAAGAGCTTGATCTTGAGCCAGCGGCCGTAGAGCCCGAGCGGCTCGAACAGCACGAACAGCACGATGATGATGCCGTAGATCGCGCCCTTCAGGCCGTTGAGCGAGGCGAAGGCCGCGACCTTCGCCTCGATATTGCCCGCAGTCGCCGCGCCGGCGCCGAATGTCGCGGCAATGCCGGCGATGATGCCGGGCATGTCGTCCTTGAGATAGGTGAGGAACGGGTCGATCATCACGATGAAGATCGCGCCGAGCACGGCGCCGTGCAGGCTGAAGGTGCCGCCGATCAGGATCACGATGATGAACTCGATCGAGAGCTGAAGCGTGAACATCTCCGGCGAGATGAAGGAGAGCTTGTGCGCGAACAGGACGCCGGCAAAGCCGGTGATCGCGGCCGAGATCGCGAACGACTTCACCTTGTAGAGCGCGACATTGACGCCCATGCTGCGCGCCGCCGTCTCGGAATCGCGGATCGCGACGAAGGCGCGGCCCGTCGGCGAACGCAGCAGATTGAGCGTGCCGACGATGGTCAGCACCAGCACGGCAAGGCAGAGGTAATAGAAGGTCGGGCTGTCGCGCGGCACGGCGACGCCGAGCAGCGACAGCGTCTTGACCCGCATGCCCTCGTTACCGTGGGTAACGCTTTCCCACCGCGCCAGGATCTCCTCCACGATCAGGGCAAACGAGATGGTGGCGATGACGAGATAGATGCCGGTGAGGCGCAGCGCCGGAAAGCCGACCATCGCGCCGATGATGCCGGTCAACAGCCCGGCGGCGAGGAAGTAGACGGGGAACGGCACGTTGTATTTCTGCAAGTATGCCGCCGTGTAGGCGCCGATGGCGAGGAACGCCGCGTGCCCAAGCGAGGCTTGGCCGGTGAAGCCGGTCAGAATCAGCAGCGCCACGCCGACGATCGCATAGATGCAGACGAAGACGAGCTGGCTCATCAGATAGCTGGAGAGCACGTGGGGCGCGATCAGCAGCAGCGCGAGCAGAACGCCGTAGGTGACGACGTAGCCCGAATGCGGGAACAGCTTGATGTCGTCCTCGTAGTCGGTCTTGAACAGGAAGCGCATGGCGTTCAGACCTTCTTGCGGACGTGGAGGCCGAACAGGCCCTCGGGCTTCAGCAGCAGCACGGTGAGCAGCACGATGTAAGGCGCGGCGTCCTTCCAGCCCTCGGGCAGGTAAAAGCCGGCCATGCTCTCGATCACGCCGATCAGGACGCCGCCGACCACCGCGCCCGGGATCGAGCCGAAACCGCCGAGCACGGCGGCGGGAAACGCCTTCAGGCCGAGCACGAGGCCGACATTGGAGTGGATGAAGGTGATCGGCGCCAGCAGCACGCCGGCGCAGGTCGCGACCGCCGCGCTGATCGCCCAGACCACCGCCACCACGCGCTTGACCGGAATGCCCATGTAATAGGCCGCCAGCATGTTCTCGGAGCTGGCGCGCATCGCGGTGCCGAGCGTGGTCTTGTTGAAGAACAGCCACAGCAAGGTGCACAGGATCATCGTCGCTGCGATCACCGAGAGCTTGTCGTAGGCGAGCACCAGCGAGCCCATGCGCAGCACGCCCTGGCTGAACGGCGTTTCGATCTTCAGGTCGTCGGTGCCCCAGATCATCCCCGCGACCGAACGCAGAAAATAGCCGAGACCGATCGTGACCATGATGATGGAGAACTGGGGATAGCCGAGGATCGGCCGCACGACCACGCGCTCGGCCAGCATGCCGAACAGCGCCATGGCGGCGACCGCACCGGCGAAGCCGATCCAGTAGTTCAGGCCCATCATGCCGATGAAGGTGAAGGCGAAGAAACCGCCCAGCATCATCAGATCGCCCTGGGCAAAATTGACGACTTCGGTGGCCTTGTAGACGAGCACGAAGCCGAGCGCGATCAGGCCGTAGACGCAGCCGAGCGCAACACCGCTGACCAGCTGCTGAACGAAATCCAGCATTGACGCGCGTCCTCCCCGATGCAACCGGCGTTCTTCGAGGCCGCCTTGCCGCATCTTGTGTCCAGTCGCTACGCAGTCGTTTCGCCGCGTTAGCGCCATTTGTCCGGAATCAATTCAGCCTGAACGCCCGCGCGCTGTCAACAAACGGTGACTTGTCGGGATGCCTTGCCTTTAGTCCAATCCGGTTGGCGGAATTTGCGGCAGTGCGATTCACGGTGCCGAAACATCTTCGGGTCATGGTCGCGGGCGATGCAAACCGGATGGTGTGGCCGTCATGAAGCCGGACAACTCGGCCCTGGAAGTCCGAGGGTTAACGAAGCGTTTTGACCGTCTGGCGGTCGACAGCCTCGATCTCACCATTCACGCCGGCGAATTCTACGCGCTGGTCGGCCCCAATGGCGCCGGCAAGACCACCACTTTACGCATGGTTGCGGGCCTGCTCAGGCCCGATGCCGGCGCCGTCTCGATCTTCGGCATCGATGCGCTCCAAGACCCCGTCGCCGCCAAGCAGGTGATGGCCTGGGTCTCCGACGAGCCCATGATCTATGACAAGCTCACCCCGCTCGAATATCTCGAATTCGTCGCCGGCCTCTGGGGCATCGCGCCGTCGATCTCGCAACCGGCCGCCGAGGAACTGCTCGATTCGCTCGGCCTCGAGGCGCACCGCCACGAGCGCTGCGAGGGCTTTTCCAAGGGCATGCGCCAGAAGGTCGCTCTCGCAGGGGCGCTGGTGCACGATCCCCGCCTCATCATCCTCGATGAACCCTTGACGGGGCTCGATGCGGTCTCCGCCCGCCATGTGAAGGGCCTGCTCAGCGCGCGTGTCCGCGCCGGCTGCACTGTCATCATGACCACGCATATCCTCGAAGTCGCCGAGCGCATGGCCGACCGCATCGGCGTGATCGCCTCCGGCCGCCTGGTCGCGGAAGGCACGCTCACCGAGCTGCGCCACCAGAACGGCCATGCCGACACCAGCCTGGAAGATCTCTTCATCGCGCTGGTGACGCTTCAGGAAGCGGCATGAGCTCGGCCACCGCGCTGTCCTGGTTTGCCCGCCACGAGCTGCGGCTCGCCTGGCGCGAATGGCTCGCCATGATGACGGGCGGGCGGCGCAAACGGGCGCGCGCCGCAATCATCGGCCTCATGTGCTTCGCCGCGCTGCTCCACCTGCCGGCCTGGGCGGTGATCGGCCGTTTCGCCGACCTGCAGTTGCCGCTCGACAAATCCTCTCTGATCGTGATTTCGGCGACGATCTTTCTCGCCTGGACCTTGATGCTGTCGCAGGCGATCGAATCCGTGACGCGGGTATTCTACGCCCGCGCCGATCTCGACCTGATCATGTCCTCGCCGGCGCGGCTGGCCAATCTGTTCTCGGTCCGCATCGCCGCGATCGCGCTGACCGTCACCGTGCTGGCGCTGCTGTTCTCGACGCCCTTCATCGACGTTCTGGTGATCGGCGGCGGCGCGCGCTGGCTGGCGGCCTTCGGCGTCGTCATTGCGATGGGCCTGTCCGCGGCGGCGATCGCGATCGCCGTCACCATTCTCCTGTTCCGGTTGATCGGCCCGGCGCGGACGCGCCTGATCGCACAGATCCTCGCCGCCATCATCGGTGCGGGTTTCGTGATCGCGCTTCAGGTCGCCGCGATCATGTCCTACGGCACGCTGTCGCGCTTCACCATCCTGACCTCGGGCAGCGTTGCCGCCTACGCCCCCGACGTCGACAGCATCTGGTGGTGGCCGGCGCGGGCAGCGATGGGCGACAGCGAGGCGCTGGCGCTGCTTCTCGCGCTCGCTCTGATCATGCTCGGCGGCGTGATGGCGATCTTCTCGCACCGCTTTGCCGACACCGCGATCGATGCGGCGGCCTACGCCACGTCCGGCCGCGTCCGTGCCAAGGAGCGCCCGTTCCGCGGCGGATCGCGCCAGCAGGCGCTGCGTCGCAAGGAATTCATGCTGCTGTGGCGCGATCCATGGCTGATCTCGCAGACCTTGATGCAGCTGCTCTATCTGGTGCCGCCGGCGCTGCTGCTCTGGCGTAATTTCGCCGACAGCTCCGCGGCGCTGACACTGATCACACCCGTCATCGTGATGGCGGCCGGACAGCTCGCCGGCGGGCTCGCCTGGCTGACGATCTCGGGCGAGGACGCGCCCGACTTGGTCGCGACCGCGCCCTTGATGCCGTCCGGCATCATCCGTGCCAAGATCGAGGTGGTGCTGATCGCGATTGCCGCAATCTTCGCTCCGCTGCTCGCGGCGCTGGCCTTTGCCTCGCCATCCCAGGCCGCAATCAGCGCGGGTGCGATCATCATCAGCGCGGCCTCGGCGACCGCGATCCAGCTCTGGTTCCGGGTGCAGGCAAGGCGCAGCCAATTCCGGCGCCGTCAGACGTCTTCGCGGCTTGCAACCTTCGCCGAGGCCTTTTCCTCGATCGGCTGGGCCGCCACCGCCGCACTGCTGCTCGCCCTTCCCCTGGCCGGCCTCATCAGCGGCCTGATTACCGCAGGCCTCGTCGCGGTCACCTGGAAGTTCAGCCCGAAGCGCGAGCAATAGGTGCGACACTGACGCGCTGTTGATCGCACCCCATTGGCGATGCTCCGAATTGCACGCTAGACTTCGCTGTGAAGTCATCGGGGACGGATCCATGCGGCGACTAGTTTTGGCGGCTATCGCGCTGTTCGGCGCATTCCTGACCCCTGCCCTGGCCCAGCAGCCACTGCGCAGCGAATGCCTGGCGATGGCCAATGCGGCGCCGCGAATCATGCCGGTCGTCTTCAGGCAGGCTGCAGCTGCGGCCGAGGTCGAGATCACCTATGCCGGCCATTCCACCTATTTCATCGACACGCCCGCCGGCTTGCGCATCGCGACCGACTATAGCGGCGCCTACCAGGTCGGGCGACTGCCCGATGTCGTCACCATGAACCGGGCGCACAGCACCCATTACACTCTCTTTCCGGACAAGCGCATTCCCCACGTGCTGCATGGCTGGAGCGAGGACGGCAAGCCGGCGATCGTGTCGCAGCGCATCAGCGACACCTTCATCCGCAACGTCACGACCGACATCCGCCGTTATTACGGCGACGATGCCGGCAGCAACATGATCCGCGACGGCAATTCCATCTTCATCTTCGAGGCAGCCGGCCTCTGCATCGGCCATCTCGGCCACCTCCATCACAAGCTCGACGACAGCCATTTCGCCCAGATCGGACGGCTCGACATCGTGATGGTGCCGATCGACGGCACTTATACCATGACGCTCGACGGCATCTCCGAGATCACCAAGCGGCTGCGCGCCTCGGTGGTACTGCCGATGCACCGCTTCGCCACCCCGCTCGACGACTTCATGCGCCGGATCGGCCAGCAGTTCGAGATCGACCGGCGCGTCGAGCGCTCCTTCCGGATGTCACGGGATACGCTGCCGACGAAGCCGACGGTGATCATCCTCGACGGGGTCTGACTCAGAATCGGAACGCATCACCCGTCAACGACTTGGTTGCTCCAAGACCCACCTCAGTCGGAGCAATCATGAGCAGACGGTTCCTGGTCATCGGCTCGTTTGCGGCCATCTATCTCCTGTGGGGTTCCACCTATTTCGCCATCACGCTGGGCTTGCAATCGATACCGCCGTTTCTGCTGATGGCCGTTCGATCGTTATGCGGCGGCATGATCTTGCTCGCCTTCAGCGGCAGGCATGTCGCGAATACCACGGGCCGGACATGGTTGCAGGCAGGCCTTTGCGGGCTGCTTTTCTTCGTCGGCTGCCACGGCGTTCTCGCCTTCGCACAACAATCGGTTCCGTCCGGCGTGGCCGCCATCGTGCTCGCCACGATTCCGTTCTGGATCCTTCTGGCGGACACGCTCTTTCCGGGCGATCAGCGCCCGCGGCCGATCGCGCTGCTCGCGCTCATCCCCGGCTTCGTGGGCGTCGGGCTCGTGGCATGGCAAAATGCCGAGCAGGCCGGCATCAGCATGCTTCCGATCGTCTGGCTGCTCGCGGCGGCGCTGTCGTGGTCGATCGGCACCGTGCTGTCGCGCAGCATGTCGCATCAAGCATCCGCGATCGCGCTGTCTGGCATGCAACTGTCGATCGGGGGCGCCGTGTTGTTCGCGATCAGCTGGCTGACGGGCGAACTGGAGAGCTTTAGACCGAGCGAGGTCTCGATGACGTCCGTTGCAGCAGCTCTTTGGCTGATCGTCTCCGGCAGCGTCATCGGCTTCGCCGCCTACAATTGGCTGCTCGAGAATGTCTCGACCTCCCTGGTCTCGACCTACACATTCGTCAATCCGGTCATCGCGGTGCTGCTCGGCACCCTCGCGCTCGGAGAGCCGTTCTCTCGCATGATGCTCGTGGGCGCGAGTCTCGTCATTGTCGCCGTTGTCGCCATCTGGCGTGCTGAGAGCTCGAGCAATCGGTCGACGCAGGCGGAGGCCGATCGTCCCATGAGACATCTGTCGCTGCGCAAGACCTGACGACCGACGGCAATTTTCTCCAAGTCGCCCGCGGCTCATCCGTGCTGAATCCTCCGCAGCAGGAGAGCAACATGAACGACTTTGCGAGACTTCTTCACGCCAGCGCACCGCATCCCGAGCACGCGGCCGCGCTTCAGCTCTACGGCCGTTTCGTCGGCGACTGGGACGCCGAGATCACCGCCTTTGGACCGGACGGCAGAAGCCACACCGCGCCGGGCGAAATCCATTTCGGCTGGGTGCTGGAAGGCCGTGCGGTGCAGGACGTCTGGATCATTCCCCGGCCAGCGGGCAGCGCAGCCTTTCCGATCGCCGGCAATTGGTACGGCACCACGCTGCGCGTCTACGATCCGGCCATGGATGCGTGGCGGATTTCCTGGTTCGATCCGGGCCGCCGCGTGTTCCGGCAGCAGATCGGCCGTCCCCGCGGCGAGGACATCGTGCAGGAAGGCACGACCGAATCCGGCGAGCTGACGCGCTGGAGCTTTACTGAGATTACCGGGGACTCCTTCCGTTGGCGTGGGGAGGTCAAGCCGGCCACGGCAGTGGACTGGCGGCTGATGGTCGAAGTAAGAGCAAGACGGCGGACGGGCTGACGAGCATACCGCATTGCTCGTGATGATGGGTGCGGTTGCGCAAGGCGCGCTGCTGCATGCGGAAATGAGGTGCTAGGCTCCCGACACAAAACATCAGGGAGCGAAGGCCGATGGCAGCAAGCGGTGTACCCGCCAACACGAGCGGGCTGTTCGTCGATCCGCGTGAGGACTGGCTGGCACTGCATCGGGAGGAGATCATCGATCCCTTGCGGCCGATCGTCGATCCCCATCATCATCTGTGGAATCGCGGGCACCGCTATCTGATCGAGGAGATGGCCGCCGACATCGCCTCCGGTCACAACGTCATCGCCACCGTCTATGTCGACTGCCGTTCGATGTACCGCGCGCATGGGCCCGAGGCGTTCCGGCCCGTTGGCGAGGTCGAGTTTGCCAACGGCGTCGCCGCCATGAGTGCGAGCGGCGGCTACGGCAAGGCCGCGATCTGCGCCGGCATCGTCAGCCATGCCAATCTGCTGCTCGGCGACGCTGCAAAGGGCGTGCTGGAAGCCGAGATCGCCGCAGGCAACGGCCGCTTTCGCGGCATCAGGCATTCCTCGGCCTGGGATGAAGATCCTGTCGTCGCCGGCATGTATGCGAACAGGCCGAAGGGATTGTTGCAGGACCCGACCTTCCGCAAAGGCTTTGCCTGCCTCGCGCCTCTCAAACTCAGCTTCGATGCCTGGCTGTTCCACCCGCAAATCGGTGAGCTCACGGCACTGGCGCGCGCCTTCCCCGACACCAGGATTGTGCTCGACCATTGCGGCGGCCCGGTCGGAACCGGCCGCTTCGCGGGCCGGCGCGAGGAGGTGTTTGCGCAATGGCGCGCCTCGATCCGGGAGATCGCGACATGCGAAAATGTGGTGGTGAAGCTCGGTGGTCTCGCGATGTGCCTGCTTGGCTACGACTTCCATTTGCGCGAGAGGCCGCCGACATCCGAGGAGCTTGCCACGGCCTGGCGGCCCTATGTCGAGACCTGCATCGAGGCGTTCGGCCCGAAGCGCGCGATGTTCGAAAGCAATTTCCCCCCGGACAAGGGCCAGTGCAGCTACCAGGTGATCTTCAACGCCTTCAAGCGTATTACCTCAAAGCTGAGCGAGGCCGACAAGACGGCGTTGTTCTCGCAGACCGCGATCGACGTCTACCGGCTCGAGCTGCCGTCATGATGAAAAGAGGGGCCGGGACCTTGATCCCGACCCCTCTTCGTCGTGGCCGCTGGGAAGCGTCCTTGAAACCCTGGTGTCCGCTTAGCCGGCGCCCATCAGCGAGGCCGGACGGCGCTCGCCGGTGGAGGCGAACATCTTCTTCAGCTTGTTGACGACGCGGATCAGGAAACCGATCATCACCGGATTGGTCTTGCGGCAGAAGGCGATCTTCTTGACGTGGCCTTCGACATGCCATTTGGCATGCGCGCCGTCGCGGAAGAAAATGACGTCGCCGGGGCCGTAGCGCTTGGGCGGCATGCCGTCGCTCTCGAGCACGATCGATCCTTCCATGATCATGATCGTCTCGTCGATGTCGTAGTACCAGTTGAAGCGGCCTTCGGTGCAGTGCCAGATGATTGTCTGCGCGGTGCCATCGGCGCTGGTCGACAGCACCCGGGAGCGGGATACCGGATTGCCCTCGATGATCCAGGACGGCTCGATCGGCCGCAGCTCGAGATCCACATTGCAACTACCGATTTCAATCAATGTGCGCGACATCTGCTTCCCCAGAAGATTTAAATATGAATGGCCGGGTCTCGGCCCGGATTGCTTCGAAAGAAGTTGGGACGCTAGTAGGCTGCTTTTAATTCTTTCTTACATGGCACTCGACAATCAGCCCCGAGTTGCGGGTGCGATACGGTTAACGTCACGA
This sequence comes from Bradyrhizobium sp. NBAIM01, assembly GCF_020194115.1. Taxonomy (NCBI): domain Bacteria; kingdom Pseudomonadati; phylum Pseudomonadota; class Alphaproteobacteria; order Hyphomicrobiales; family Nitrobacteraceae; genus Bradyrhizobium; species Bradyrhizobium sp. NBAIM01. The sequence goes on from NZ_JADYVU010000002.1 coordinate 434,017, forward strand.
TTTCCTCTGCGAATTCGCACATATGAACCTAGCTTGTCCGGGGTGCGACAAAGTGCGCGAAGTCTTGGGAAGGAGCCGCACCGATGCCCCTCACGCCGGAGATGCTGACAGCCAACAGCGAGGTCGTCGCCAGGCTCCGCAGTCTCGACGTCTCCTTCGAACCGGACGAGGAGCCCTGGTTCACCATCGACGGCGTCGAAAGTCCGCGGCACATCGGCAGTGACGACTCCGGCAGCGCGTTCGTGCTGCTGCCGTCGCAGAATGTGCTCTATGTCTCGTCAGAGGGCCGCGCGGGCATCATCGCGGAAAGTTTCGATGCATTGATCCAGCTTGTCGTTGCCCGTCCCTACTGGCGCGACATCCTCAAATTCTCCGGGGGCGGCGACCTTGCAGAGATGCGCCGCGCGGCGGATGCGCTGGAGGCAAGGCTCCAAGACGAGGATGACGTCAGCGAGGCCCGCGAACAGATCCGCGGCGCGCTCGCGCTGGCGGACGCGGACGATCCGGTTGGCGCGCTCTACGAGGCGGTGGCGGCGTCCGACGCGATCGTGCGGGCCACCGACGGCAGCCCGTTCACGACGCTGTTCAACCGCTTCAGCATCGACAACAGCCCGACCCTGCGCAACGCGGCGGCGTGAGGGGGAAGACTGACGCGAGGACGTTCACCTCTGCCTACGGGAGAGGTGGACCACGTCCTGGACTGCTATTACACCAAAATCTAGATTACGACTTCGCCCATTCGCCCTTGCGGAAGACGGGCACCTTGCTGCCGTCGGCCAAGATGCCGTCGATGTCGGTCTCGGCCGAGCCGATCATCCAATCAATATGGATCAGGCTCTGGTTGCCGCCTTGCGCCGCGATCTGCTGCGGCGTGAGCTGGGCACCGTTGACGAAGCATTTCGAATAGCACTGGCCGAGCGCGATGTGCGAGGCCGCGTTCTCGTCGAACAGCGTGTTGTAGAACAACAGCCCGCTCTGCGAGATCGGCGAGGAATGCGGCACCAAGGCCACCTCGCCGAGGCGCCGCGCGCCCTCGTCGGTATCGAGCACCTTGTTCAGCACCTCGGCGCCGCGCGAGGCCTTGGCGTCGACGATCTTGCCGTCCTCGAACCGCACCGCGATGTTGTCGATCAGCGTGCCCTGATAGGACAGCGGCTTCGAGCTCACGACGTGGCCGTAGACGCGGCGGCAATGCGGCGTGGTGAAGACCTCTTCGGTCGGGATATTTGCGTTGCAGCTGATGCCGTTCTTGGACAGCGAGGCGCCGCCTTCCCATTCGTGGCCGTCGGCAAGGCCGATGGTGAGATCGGTGCCGGGACCCGAGTACTGAAGCGCACGGAAACGCTGGCCGTTGAGCCAGTTGGTGCGCTCGCGCAGCACCGCATTGTGGCTCGCCCAATTGCTAATCGCGTCCTCGCGATCGACACGGGACGCGGCGAAAATCGCGTCTGCGAGCTTGCCGACCGCGATGTCCTCGGGATCGTTCGGGAACACCAGCTTCGCCCAGGACGCGCTCGGATAGGCGATGATATTCCAGTTGGTGTCGAAATTGACGATCTTCTCCAGCGCAGGCTGATAGGCCATCGAATTGGCCTTGCTGGCGCGCGCCACCTTGGAAGGATCCTCGCCGGACAGCAACATCGGGTTGTCGCCGACGATGGCAAGCCGTGCAGTGTTGTCGGAGAACGCCTTGGCCATGCCCTCGTAGAGCCAGCCGGCGGCACGATCGAAACTGTTGTCGTGGCCGTGGCGGTAGCGCGCCAGCGTCATCTCCTCGTCCGACAGGATCGGCGTCACGAGGCCGGCGCCGGCCTTGTAGGCATGCACGGCGATCCGCCGCACCAGCGGCAGCGCGATCGCGGGCGCCGTCAGAAGCAGATCCTGTCCCGGCCGCAAGCCCAGGCCCACTTTCACCGCCACCTCGGCCAGTCGGTCGAGCTTCGCCGGATCGATGGGAGTGGAAGGATTGCGTTGATCAGTCATGCCGGGCCCTCTGCCGAAAGTCGCTCACACAATTTAAGTCTAGCATCGCGGGGCACAAGTATGCGAGCGTCTTGCGCCCTTGGAAAGATACGCAGTTTCACGCATTTTGGTTTTCAACGCGTTGCCGATGCCAGCACCCGGTCGACCATGGCGGGCGCAAGGCCGAGGTAATTTTTCGGTGAAGTGAGCGCCTCGATTGTGGCACGATCGATGTGGCTCGATATCCGTGAATCTGCGGATAGCGCGTCAGCAAGGGTCATTCCCTTCTCGTTGGCCTGACGGCAGGCGTCATAGACGACGTCGTGCGCCTCCTGCCGGCCGATCTGCGGGGCGAGGCCCATCATGACCGCTTCGGCCACAATCAGGCCGCGGCTGATGGCAAGATTGTCGTTCATCTTCGCCTCGTCCACGATGAGGCCCGCAAGCGCGAACTTCGCCTGGTGCAGCGCGCCGGCGGCCAGCACGAAGCTTTCGGGAATCGCCATCCATTCCGCGTGCCAGGGGCCGGTGGCACGCTCGAAATCCTGCACCATGGCGTCGAGCATCAGGCCGGCGTGCTGGCGCACCGCCTTGGAGGCCGCAAGCATCAGCTCCGAGGAGATCGGGTTGCGCTTCTGCGGCATGGTCGAGGAGGCGCCGCGCCCCTTGACGAAGGGCTCGTAGACCTCGGCGAACTCGGTCGAGGCCATGATCATGATGTCGAGCGCGATCTTGCCGAGAGAGCCGGTGACGAGAGCAAGGAAGTTCACGGCTTCGGCGAAGCCGTCGCGCGCGACGTGCCAGGTCGAGGCGGGAACGCCGAGCTTCAGCTCGTTGCAGAGCGCCTCCTGCACCTCGAACCCCCTGTCGCCGAGCGAAGCCAGCGTACCGGCCGCGCCGGCGAACTGACCGACCAGCACGCGCGGCTTCAGCTGCGCCAGCCGCTCGGCGTGGCGGTCGAACATCGCGAGCCAGATCGCGCTCTTGTAGCCGAAGGTCACCGGCAGCGCCTGTTGCAGATGGGTGCGGCCCGCCATCGCCGTGTCGCGATGGCGCTTCGACAGATCGGCGAGGATCTTGCGCAGCTCGGCGATGTCACGTTCGACGATCTCGAGCGCGGCGCGCAGTTGCAGCACCACGGCGGTGTCCATAATGTCCTGCGTGGTGGCGCCCCAATGCACGTAGCGGCCCGCCTCGCCGCATTGCTTCACCATTTGATGCACCAAAGGCAGGATCGGGTAGCCGACGACATCGGTCTCCTGCCTGAGCAGATCGAAGTCGAGCGCGCCGATGTCGGTCCGCGCCGCGATCGCTGCGGCCGCCTCGTGTGGGATCACACCGCACTTCGCCTCCGCCGTCGCCAGCGCCACCTCGACCTCGGCATAGCGTGCGACCGTCGCGACGTCCGAGAACACCTCGCGCATCTCAGGCGTACCGAAGGCGTCGCGAAACAGCAGGGAGTCGATCACAGTGCTGGCGGCAGGGAAAGCAGGCATGGGCGATTCTTTATGATTGGTGTTTTGTGTGGGCGACAGCTTACGCAGGCTGCGCAGCTCGGCAATGGACATTCGCAGTTTCGCCACACATTCGTCCTGCCCGGCAAGCGCGCGCCCATTGCCCGTTATCTTGGGTGCCGGAGCGAAGCGGAGGCCTCGGAGGCTGCTTCACAGCCTGCGTCCCGCACCTCAACATGACGGGATGATTGCGGTGGGAGATCTCGGCGGCCCCGACCGCAACATTCTAGTCGCGGATGTATTCCCCCGGAAAACCACATGGCTGCCATCACGCGATTGCGATGAACCAAACGCCCCTTTCGGCAGACACACGATCTTTCGACCCAAATTTCATTTTGTTTGTTTGCCCGATTTCGCAATGAGGCCCGAGTTTTCGACGTGCAGTTTCTGTTCCGGGACCACCTTCTCGATACCGACCGGCGCGAGCTGAGCCGCGAGCAGGTTCCCATTGCCGTGGAGCCGCAGGTATTCGACCTCGTCGTCCACCTCATGCAGAACCGCGACCGGGTCGTCAGCAAGGACGAGCTGATCGACAAGATCTGGCACGGGCGCAGCGTCTCCGAATCCACCCTGACCAGCCGGATCAACGCGGCGCGCAAGGCGATCGGCGACGATGGCGCGAGCCAGTCGCTGATCCGTACCATCACCCGCAAGGGTTTTCGCTTCGTCGGCGACGTCCAGACACAAATCGGCGCGGTCGCGCCGGAGCCGGTCCGGATCGCCCCGTCCCAGGCCACCTTCGCGCTGCCGGAGCGGCCCGCGATCGCTGTGCTGCCCTTCACCAATATGAGCGGCGAGGTCCAGCAGGATTATTTCTCCGACGGTATCAGCGAGGACATCATCACGGCGCTGTCGAAGCTGCGCTGGTTCTTCGTCATCGCGCGCAACTCCTCCTTCGTCTACAAGGGCCGCGCCGTGCACATCCACGAGGTCGCGCGGGAGCTCGGGGTGCGCTACGTGGTCGAGGGCAGCGTGCGGCGGAGCGGCGAACGGGTGCGCATCTCGGCCCAGCTCAACGACGTCTCGACCGGCAGCCATCTCTGGGCCGAACGCTACGACCGGGAGCTCGCCGACATCTTCGCCGTGCAGGACGAGATCACGGAAGCGATCGTCGCCGCCATCGAGCCGCAGCTCTATGCTGCCGAAAGCTTCCGGGCCCAACAGAAGCCGCCGGGCAGCCTGGATGCATGGGACCTCGTGATGCGCGCGTTGTCGCATTATTGGCGCATCACCCGCGAGGACAATGCCGCCGCGCAGAAGTTGCTGGAAGAAGCGGTCGCGGTCGATCCCGCCTATGGCAAGGCGCTCGGCCTGCTCGCCACCAGCCATATCTTCGGCGCGCATATGGGCTGGGCCGACATGGCTGCCACCATGCCGGTCGCCGAGCGTGCGGCGCTCGCGGCGGTGGAGGCCGACCGCGAGGATGCCTGGGCCCATCACGGCCTTGCTTACACCTACCTGTTCCGCCGCCGCTTCGACGACGCGCTGGCTGAATTCGAGCTGGCCTTGCGGCTCAATCCGAATTTCGCGATGGCGCATGCCTTCCACGGCGTGACGCTGTGCTATGCCGGACGTTGGCAGGACGGCGATGCCGCCGCCCGCCGCGCGCTGCGGCTGAGCCCGCGCGACCCGCTCGCGGCGATCTATTGCGGGGTTGCGGCCTATGCCCGGTTCGTCGGCCGCGACTACGCGGGCGCCGTGCAGATGGCTCGGGAATCGATGCGCCAGCGCGGGGATTTCGTCGGCGCCCACCGCGTGCTGACGGCCGCCGCCGGCATGCTCGGCGATCCCGCCCTCGCGGCATCCGCCCTGGAAGGCCTGCGCCGCTCCCAGCCCGAGGTCTCGCTGGCCTGGATCACGCGCGAGCTGCCGATGCTGCGGGAAGAGGATCGTACGCACTATCTCGAGGGGTTGCGGCGCGCCGGAATGACGTGACGGTCGCTGGCGCGACCGCTCCGCTTGATCCCCGTGTCAGGTGCTAATCGTCGTCAGGCCCGAACAGCCTGATCTGCGGGAAGCCGCTGCGCGACCGCCCCGCGTGATCGCGCGCATCGGAATCCTCGCGGATGTTGCGCGCGACGTCATCCCAATCGGTGCGGTCGCGCAGGCCGCGCGGCTCGCGGGCCTCGTAATAATAGCGGCGCTCGGCCCAGCGCTCGCGACGCTCGGCTCGGCGCCGTTCGGACGCGGCGCGCTTCACATCGGAATCCCTCGCCTTGGCATAGGCGTTATTCGGTGAGGACGACGGCTCGGTCGAGGCCTGCTGCTCGGCAGGCCTTGCGGCCTGTGGCGCAGCGGCGGACTTCGGCGGCTCGACTGCAGCGGCTTGCGAGGGTTGCGGCGCCGGTGCGACATTCGCCTGCGTGGTTGGCGTGTCGGGTTTTACGGGTTCAGGCTTTGCTTCGGCCTGTGCGGGCGCGGCGATCATCGCACCGAAGGCTTGTGAGCCGGAGAGATAGTTCACGCGCTCGGAGGGAGCGTTGGTGCTGGCCGGCGTGGGAGTTGCCGCGCGCTGCGCCATCTTGCTGGTGTCCGGCCCCTGCTTGGACGCAACCGGATTCATGATGTTGCCGGCAACGATGCCGCCACCGAGACCAATGGCGATGGCCGCGACGATGGTTCCGGCACCGACAAAATAGGCTGTCGAGGCGCGCATTCATCCACTCCCTCTTTCGGAGCGGGCAACGCGTGGGGATTGCCAGATGTTCCTGATAAGCCGCGGCTCCTCGACGAGGAACCGCGTGCGTCAGATCTGCTGCGCGACCTTCTCAAGCCCGATGAGGCGAGCGAGCTTGCGCACTTCTTCCTTCTGGTCGTCGCGAAGCTGGAACAACAGCGGCATCGCGGCCGACTTCAGCTGCTGCACCTCGTCGCAATTCGGATCGATCTGTGCGCTGGGCGGTGCATTCGGATTCGACAGCCTGTTCGCCTGGATCTTGCGCGCGACGTTGCGCAGCGCGGTCTCGACCGAGGGCCAGTAATATTCCTGAGACGAGGAGAGTTTCAGGCGATCCCTGATGCCTGCGATCTGCACGTCGGACAGCAGCGAGTAGGATTTTTGCGGCTGCGGCTTGGCGACGACTTTCGGCTTGGCCGGAACTTCGACGGCCGGAACCTCGGTCGCGGCGGGCGCCTCGTGCGCGCTCGGCTTCGGCATCGGAAAATCGGAGGGGGTGGCGGCGGCGAAGGCCTGACGCAGCGGCTCGGTCAGGACCGGTGCCTGCGCCAGCTTGTCGGCGGCAACCTGGACCGGCTCAATCGCGGCCGAGGCCAGCGCGAGCGTCGGAACCAGACGGTCGGCCTTGGCGGCGCGGTTGGTTGCGAGCGGCTTGGCTGGGGGCGTCTCGGCGATCATCGCGGCGCTGACGCTGGGAACGCTGTCGCGGCCGAGGATGGCGGTGGTGGCGGCGCCGAGGACGAGGAAACAGGTCAGCGCGACGATGGTGATGGCTTTGGACAAACGTCTCTCCGCGTCCGACTTCAAGTCCACGTGATCACTGCCCGGAAACTGGGCGATAATTAAGGCTGAACCGTGCTATTGCGGCGGCAATCGCGCGGACTAAGGCGACATCGCCCGGAAACCCCCAACGAAATCAGGCTGCTGCCGCAAGGTCATAGGCATCCTGGATGTCGGCGACGATCTCCGAGGCTTCCCAGACCGCGCGCGGCTCGACCGATTGCAGCGTCACCGTCCAATTGCCGCCGCGGCGGGTCCGGGGGATGCTGACGATGTCAAACCGGACGTTGCGGCACAGCGGGTGGCGGGCCAGCGCATGGGCGACGCGGACGCGGATCTCGTCCAGGGTCGCGGCCGTTTTGCCGTTGAGATAATTGAAGTCCATCGCCTGTCCCTCTCGTCCTGATTGGCGGCCACAAGAGGGATTCTTGGCTGGCGATGGTTAATCCGCCGTTAAGTGGGATGGGCCGGAGGCATGCGGGATTAACCCTGCCCGATCCCCTGTGGGAGAGGCGACGACGCTACCGCCCACCCGCTTCCCGATATTCGGCGATGGTCTGCGCAACGAGATCCTCGACCGCGAGCACATCGGTGACACCCGAGGTCGAATGCCCGCCGCTCCAGATATCGCGCCAGCGCTTGGGGCGGCTGTCGCGGGCGGCGACGTCGATATCCTCAGTGATATTGATCGCGCCGCGCGCCGGCAGATTGTCGGGATCGAGCCCGGCGGCCGCGATCGATGGCCTCAGCATGCTGGTCTGCAAGCCCGTGAACGCGGTGGTGAGCAAGATGTCGTCGGCGCTGCTCTCGACCAGCATCTGCTTGTGACGCTCGTCCGCCATGCTCTCACGCGTCGCGATGAACTTCGTGCCCATATAGGCGAGATCGCAGCCGAGCACTTCGGCGGCACGCAGCGCGCGACCGTCGCTAATTCCGCCCGCGAGCACGATGATGCCGTCGTAGAATGCGCGCACCGCACGGACGAAGGCGAACGGGTTGAGCCAGCCGGTCTGGCCGCCAGCACCGGCAGTGAGCAGGACCAGCCCGTCCGCCCCCGCTTCCGCGGCGCGTTCGGCATGGCGGATCGAGGCCACGTCCGCCAGCACCAGCGCGCCGGCGTCGTGCAGCGGCTTCAAGACTGGCGCCGGCGAGCCGACCGACGTAATGACGATCTCCGGCTTGTGCCGCAGCAGCACGGCGAGATCCTGCTCCAGCCGCGCATTGGAGCGGTGGACGATCAAGTTCGGGCAAAGTGGCGCTGCCTTTCGCCCGGTTTGATCTTCATGCTGCCGCAGCCGCAGCTTGATTTCGGTCAGCCATTCATCGAGCTGTTCCGCGCCACGGCAATTCGCGGTGGGAAAGCTGCCGATCACCCCGTTGCGGCAGGCTGCAACCATGAGCTCGACGCCCGATACCAGAAACATCGGCGCCGCGATCAGCGGCAGAGCAAGACGATCGCGGAAGCGTTGCAGTCGATCTGATGGCATGCATGCCTCCCTCGCGCGGGCTTTGTGGTTTCCTCCCGCAGTCTCTGTGCTAGCGTCGTCAGCAACATTGGCACGCCATAAGCCGGTGACAAAGCAACGAGGAAACATATGCCTGATCCGCTCCACGCATCATCCCCGGCTTGTGCGCAGACGCTACGGGCGCTGTCGCGCTATCCCGACCGCATTGCTTTCGCCTGGCCCGAGGGATCGCTGAGCTATCGGGGTGCCATCGACCTGATCGGACGGATCCAGGGCGTGTTCATGCGGCTCGGCTTGGAGCCCGGCGCCCGCGTAGCCTTCCTCACCGCGAACCGCGCCGACAGCTGGTGCGCCGGCGTCGCCGCCCAATTGGCCCGCCTCTGCATCACCTGGCTCCACCCTCTGGGCTCGCTGGAGGACCAGCTGTTTCAGCTCGAGGATTCCGAAGCCGAGATGCTGGTGGTGGATGCGGCCGCCTTCCGCGACCGCGGCGGCGAGCTCGCCGCGAAGGCCGGCCGGCTCAAGGCGGTCTTCAACATGGGACCGGCCGGCTACGGCGTCGATCTGCTGGCGGCGGTCGAGAGTGCGGGGCACGCCAGCGCACAGTGCCTCGCCGGCTCCGACGATCTCGCCACACTGAACTACACCGGCGGCACCACCGGAAAATCCAAGGGCGCGCTGCGCTATCACCGCGAAAATGCCGGCGCCGCCGGCGCGATCCTGGCCGACTTCGAGATTCCCGAGGCTGCGCGCTACCTCACGGTCGCGCCGATCAGCCATGTCGCGGGCACGAAGGTGCTGCCGACCCTGATGCGCGGCGGCACCGTGCACATGCTGAAAGGCTTCGATCCCGAAGCCGTGCTGTCAACGATCGCACGCGAGCGCATCAACTTCACGCTGTTCGTTCCGACCATGATCTATGTGCTGCTCGATCAGCCCGCGCTCGGCAAGACGGACCTCTCCTCGCTCGAGCTCGTGCTCTATGGCGCCTCCGCGATGTCCCCGAGCCGACTGCTGGAGGGCATCGAACGCATCGGCCCTGTGTTCTCGCAGCTCTACGGGCAGACCGAATGCTATCCCGTCTCGGTGCTGCGCAAGGCCGACCACGATCCCCAGCGGCCGGAGCTGTTCCTGTCCTGCGGCTTCCCGATCGCGGCCTGCGAGGTCAAGATCCTCGACGACAACGACCAGGAGGTGAAGACGGGCGAGGCCGGCGAGATCTGCGTGCGCGCGCCGCATGTGATGGCGGAGTACTGGAAGCGGCCCGATATCACCGCCGAGACGCTGAAGAACGGCTGGGTCCACACCGGCGACATCGCACGTCAGGATGAGCGCGGCTACATGTTCATCCTCGACCGCAAGAAGGACATGATCGTCACAGGCGGCTTCAACATCTTCCCCCGCGAGGTCGAGGACGTCCTGTCGCAGCACGCGGACGTGGCGATGGTCGCGGTCGTCGGCATTCCCGACGAGAAATGGGGCGAAGCCGTCACCGCCATCGTCGTCCCGCGTGAAGGGACGAAGCCCGATCCGGACGAGCTGATCAACCTGGTCAAGACGCGAAAAGGCTCGGCGCACGCGCCCAAGCAGATCCAATTCGTCAAGCAATTGCCGATGACCGGGGTCGGCAAGGTCGACAAGAAGGTGCTGCGTGCGGGCTTCTGGAGCGGGCGGGACCGGATGGTGGGGTAAATACTCCGGAATTCTACGGTGTCGTTGTTGCTTCGGCACCACAGCCCGCAACGGAGTCTGCGACGGCGATGCCCGCGCAATTGCCGGCGAATCAGGGAATCAACTAGACCGCTGACGGGGCTGGGAAGCGGAGAGTGAAATGAGAGTCGCTTCCCTGGAAAGTGCAGTCGCCGCGATCACGTTGATCACGGCCATCATCGTGGTGCTGTGGGGGATCAAGATCTTCTACGGTGTGTGAACTGGCAGGATGCCCTGGTCGAACACGACCTTGCATCCCTTCCGCGGCGGCGGAAGTCTGCCGTTCAATCCCGCGATAAGCGAGAGAGCTCTCACACGATCGGTGTCATCGCCCGGCTGATCGCACATAGCGCCTCTCACCGCTTCTCGATCACGAGGCTCTGCACCGCGCGGCCGAAATAGCCCTGGCGGTCGGCGAGGCGTGACATCGCAAGGCCCGCGCCGTCGGGGCCGATCCAGGAATCGCCGTCGAGCAAAATCCACTCGCCGACCGGCTGGCGCGCAAAGCTCACGGTGAGGTCGGCGTTGATGTAGGTCCAGGCGCGGAAATCGAGCGTCGAGGCGGTGCCGTTGGAGAAGTCGGCGGCGACCACGGCGCGCATCGCCTGCGAGACGGCCTCGCCTTCGATCAGCGGATGGTCGACACGAAACCAGATCGCGCCGGCGCCGGCCTGGCCGAAGCGGCCGCGCGCGGCGCGCATCGAGACCGATCGCACGAACGGGCTGGTGGCGGCGTGACCGTCCTCGACCAATGAATCCTCCGGCGACGGCAACGTGACCGGAAGTTCCTCGACCTCGTCGGGCAGCGTCAGCGCCTGGCGCCTGATCTTGAGCACGGTGGCGCCGACCACCTGCACGCCGTCGGCGACCAGCTTGATCCCGCAGAGCTGGATCTTGCGGCCCTCGCGCAAGATTTCGGTGGCGATCGTTAGCGGCGCCACCGGTACCGGGCGCATCAGATCGATGGTCACGCGCGCGACATCCATCGGCACCGCCGCAGGGATGCGCTCAGCCGCCCATGTCACCAGCGATGCCGGTGCCGAGCCGTGCTGCATGCGCCGGTCCCAGGGGCCGGCTGCATCGGGGCTGGTGACGACGTCGTTGCCGTCGACGCGGTAAATGGGGGGCATGCAGCACTCGATCTGGGTGCGATCACAACGGCGGATCGATCGCTTCGTCGTATTCCTTCTTGAAGCGCGCGATCAGCTCGGCCGCCGGCACGACCTTGTCGATGCTGCCGATGCCCTGGCCGCTTCCCCAGATCTCCTTCCAGGCCTTCGGCTTGGCGCGCTCGCCGGAGGCGTCGGTGCCGAAGTTCATCTTGGAGGGATCGGACGTCGGCAGATTTTCGGGGTCCATGCCCGCCGCCAGGATCGAGGGCTTCAGATAATTGCCGTGCACGCCGGTGAAGAGATTGGAATAGACGATGTCGTCGGCGCTCGAGCCCGCGATCATCTCCTTGTACTTCTCGACCGCATTGGCCTCCTTGGTCGCAATGAAGGCCGAGCCGATATAGGCGAAGTCGGCCCCCAGGATGCGCGCGGCGCGGATCGCCTTGCCGTTGCCGATCGCACCCGACAGCGCGATCGGACCGTCGAACCATTTTCGTGTCTCGGCCACGAAGGCCAGCGGCGAGATGGTGCCGGCATGGCCGCCGGCGCCGGCCGCGACCAGGATCAGGCCGTCGGCGCCCTTCTCGATCGCCTTGTGCGCGAATTTCTGGTTGATCACGTCGTGGAAGACGATGCCGCCCCAGCCGTGCACGGCCTGGTTCAGCTCCTCGCGGGCGCCGAGCGAGGAGATGATCATCGGCACCTTGTACTTGGCGCAGAGCTGCATGTCGTGGTCGAGCCGGTTGTTCGACTTGTGCACGATCTGGTTGACCGCGAACGGCGCCGACGGCCTGTCGGGATGAGCGCGGTCATAGGCCGCGAGCTCTTCGGTGATCCGCGCCAGCCATTCGTCCAGCAGCTCCGGCGGCCGCGCATTCAGCGCCGGAAACGAGCCGACCACACCCGCCTTGCACTGCGCGATCACGAGATCGGGCACCGAGATGATGAAGAGCGGCGAGCCGATCACGGGGATCGACAGGCGCCCCTTGAACAAGGCAGGCATGGACATTGCGGTACGATCCTCTCAGCCGGTCAAATTGAAGTTGGGAGCCATACCAACAAGGCAATCTTTCCACTGTCAAGTATTGCGTTTTGGCGCCGCAGCGGAGGCCATTCCCGCAATTCCAAGCAGCGGAATTCCTCACCCGTCATTCCGGGACGAGGCGGAGCGTCGAGCTATGATGCGCGATTGCGCATCAGAGAATCCATCGGGCGTCAGCACGCGTGGCGAAATGGATTCCGGGCTCGCGCTTCGCGCGCCCCGGAATGACAGCGACCGCCTACCCGATCAAATCCGGGTTGATCAGCCGCTCGAACGAGAACATCTCGTCCCACTTCTCCTGCGTCAGCAGCTTGCGTTCGGTCACGACGATCTGGTGCAGCGACTTGCCGGTCTTGTAGCCTTCGCGCGCGATCTCGGCGCATTGCTTGTAGCCGAGCAGCGGCTTCAGCACCGTGACGATGCCGAGCGAGTTCAGCACCATGTTGCGGGTGTGCTCCTCGTTGGCGGTGATGCCGACGACGCAATTCTCGCGCAGGCTGTTGACCGCGCGCTCCATGGTGCGGATCGAGAAGAACAGCGCGAACGAGATCACCGGCTCCATCACGTTGAGCTGGAGCTGGCCGGCGCTTGCCGCCAGCGTCACCGTGGTATCGAGGCCGATGACGAGGAAGCTGGTCTGGTTGACGACTTCGGGAATGACCGGATTGACCTTGCCGGGCATGATCGAGGAGCCCGGCTGAAGCTGCGGCAGGTTGATCTCGTTCAAGCCCGCGCGCGGACCGGAAGCGAGCAGGCGGATGTCGTTGCAGATTTTCGTCAGCTTGCTGGCCGTGCGCTTGAGAACGCCGGAAAGCTGCACATAGGCGCCGGTGTCGGAGGTCGCCTCGACGAGATCGCCGGCGAGGATGAAATCGACGCCTGTGAGCGCGCTGAGGTGCCGGACGGCGAGCTTGGGATAACCGACCGCCGCCGTGACGGAGGTGCCGATCGCGGTGGCGCCGAGATTGATCTCGCGCAGCAGCGCGCGCGCTTCCGAGATGCGGTCGACCTCCTCGCCGATCGTGGTGCCCCAGCCCCGGAATTCCGCGCCGAGCGACATCGGCACCGCGTCCTGCAGATGCGTGCGGCCCATCTTCAGCACCCGCTCGAACTCGCGTCCCTTGGCGAAGAAGGCTTCCTGGAGCTGACGCAACGCCGTCATGTAGCTCTTGAGCCGCAGGATCAGGGCCAGCCGAAAGGCGGTCGGATAGGTGTCGTTGGTGGACTGGCCGTAATTGACGTGATCGTTCGGACTGACGTGCTGGTAGTCACCCTTGGCAAAGCCGAGCGATTCCAGCGCGAGGTTCGCGATCACCTCGTTGGCGTTCATGTTGGTCGACGTGCCGGCACCGCCCTGGATGAAATCGGTGACGAACTGATCCATCATGTCGCCCGCGATGACGCGGTCGCAGCCGAGGATGATGGCGTCCGCGACCTTGGCGTCGATCGCGCCGAGGTCGCGATTGGCCATCGCGGCGGCCTTCTTGACGTAACCGAGCGCCTTCACGAAGTAAGGCTCCTGGTTCATCGGAATGCCGGTGATGTGGAAGTTCTCCTTACCCCGGATGGTCTGGACGCCGTAATAGATGTCGTCGGCGATCTCACGCTGTCCGAGGAAGTCCTGCTCCGTGCGGCTCATGGGCGCTCCTTGGTTCTCGCGCGCCGGCCTTCAGTTCTGGCACAGCGCGCTGGTCACGAAAGTGTCGGTGCGGCAGTCGTCCGGTTTACGTTGCCGGCCCGGGATCAGGACCTTGGCCGAGCATTTTTCCGCGGAGTCGGCGTTCAGGCTCTTGCCTTCCTTGTAGCCCTTGCCCTGGCAGAGCTGGTCGGCCGCCTGCTTGCAGTCGGGCGCGCCGTTCGCAGAGACCGGGCAGATCACGCGCCCCGACACCATGGTCGAAGGCTTGGCCAGCCGCGACAGGTCATCCATGGTTTCACTGGGGCTTTTGATCGGCGGCAGGATCGAAGGCAGCTTGTCGAACAGCTTGCCCATTTCGTTGATCAGCCCGGGATTCTCCTCGCGCGCCGGCGGCGCCGAGGGAGCGGGCGTCGATGGCGACGGGCCGGCCTGCGCTCCCTGCTGCTGAAGGCCGAGCGCCGGCGGGGCGGATTGCGGCCGGGCCGTCCCTCCGGCAGCGAGCAGCAGCAGCAGCAGCGCTGTCGACATCAGCGTCCCATGCCGTGCCGCCGGATTGCCGGATCGAACCATCATGACGACAACCGTAGCCGAAGCCGGCGCGGCGGCAAAGCGCCGCGGCTCTAGATCAGCTTGATGGCGATAACGAAGCCGAGCACCAGCACGATCGCGCCGAGCGCGACCCACAATCCGAGATGCCGCTCGATCCTGACCCGGATCCAGTCACCGTAGCGGTTGAGCAGGATCGCGACGACGAAGAAGCGTCCGCCGCGCGCGACGATCGAGCACAGGACGAACAGGAGGATGTTGTAGCCGGCAAAGCCCGAGGTGATGGTGACGAGCTTGTAGGGGATCGGCGTCAGTCCTTTGAGCAGGATGATGACCGCACCCCATTCCGCATAGGAGGCGCGGAAGGCGTCAACCTTGTCGGCGAGGCCGTAGACCTGGATCAGCCACTGGCCGACCGAGTCGAACAGCAGCGCGCCGATGGCGTAGCCGACGACGCCGCCGAGCACCGAGGTCACGGTGCAGATCGCGGCATAGAACCAGGCGCGCTGCGGCCGCGCCAGGGACATCGGAATCAGCATCACATCCGGCGGGACCGGAAAGAAGGAGCTTTCGGCGAAGGACACGATGCCCATGATCCAGAGCGCATAGGGCTTGTGGGCGGCGTCGATGCACCAGTCGTACATTCGTTTCAGCATGGCGCCGCGATGAAGCACCATGGGACGGATTTGTCCATCGCCAGTTTTTGAGCGATTTGTGACGCTTCTAGTGGCGCTTGCGCGCGGCACGGCCGTCGAGCGCGACAATAGGCCGCCGCGAGGCTATGCGCGGTGACGCGACTTTGGGCAATTTCGGCGGCGACTTCGGCAGTTTCTCGGCAATTCCGAGCATGTCCTCCCGCCGCGTCATTTCCCGCCAGACGTCCTCGGGGCGCACTCCGGCCGAAGCCCACAGCACGGTGAGATTGTAGAGCAGGTCGGCGCTTTCCCGGATCACGGCCTCGCTATCGCCATTGACCGCATCGATGACGACTTCGATGGCCTCTTCGGCGAGCTTCTTTGCCATTTTTGAGGGCCCACGCTGAAACAGCCGGGCCGTGCGCGATGTTGCCGGATCAAGGTCTCTGGCCGCGAGCACAGCCAGATATAGCCGCTCAAGCGAATCACTCATGGTACGCAAAACTACTCGAAACAAATGGCCGGCGTGTTAACACGCGGCAATGTAAGCAAAAAACAGGCCGCCGCGGCAAGCGCGACGGCCTGTTCGTCGATCAGAATGGCCGATCCGTCAATAGCAGCTGTAGCCGGAATAGCCGTGGGCGCAGGGGTTCTTGTAGCCGCCATAGGTGTAGCGGCGGCCCGAGTCGTAGTAATAGGAACCATAGCCGGGGCCGCTGTAATAGACCGGGCCGCCCTCGTAATAGTAACCCGGACCCGGATCATAGGCGTAGGCATTGCGGCTGGCTGCGATCGCGAGGCCGGTCGCGGCGAGGCCGAACATCGCGGCAGCAGCGGCGCCGCCGCCACCGCCATGCCAATGACGACCGCCAGCGTAAGAGGCGGTGGGTGCAGCGGCAGTCAGGGCCACCACGGCGGCCGTGGCCAGAACGGCCTTGCGGCCGACGAACTTCGAAAGGCTGTCAAACATGATCTGGACCCTCCTTGGGACCTCGGATTGTGCCTGACGACAGGCTGATGTCTGTCAAACACTCACCACCTAAGTAGGTTCCCCAATCCCAACACAAGCTGAACGGGGTTGCGTAACGATGCCGCAAGCCCGCTCATCCGCCGTTCATGTTCGCGCGCGCACGTTCGTCGCGGGCCGGCGCTTGCCAAGCGTCACGAAACCATAACATTGCGGGGCCGGCGCGACCGATGTCCGGATTCAAGACGATCGCCCTTCAATGCCTGTTGGCCCTTGCAATCGCGTTCACCGCATCGACGGTGCGCGAATGCATTGCGGCCGAGAGCGGCACTCCCTCGACCGCCATCCGTTTCACCTTCGACCGTCCTATCGATGCGAGCATGGCGCCATTCTTCCTTGCGGCGAAGGACGGCAGGTTCGGCGCCGAGCATCTCAACGTGTCCTTCAACAGCGCGAGCGGATCGCCAGAGGCGCTCGCACGGCTCGCCAAAGGCGACAGCGAGCTCGCGCTCGTCGACATCAACGAGCTGATACGCTTTCGTGACAAGGACGACGCGGCGCCGGTCAAGGCCGTGTTCGTGCTGTTCGACCGCGCGCCTTACGCGATCGTCGCGCGCAAAAGCCGCGGCATCCGTCTCCTGCCCGACCTCGACGGCAAGACCGTCGGCGTTGCCGACGGCGATCTGTCGATGCGACTGTGGCCGGCGCTGGCGCAGCAGAACGGCATCAAGGCATCGCACGTCAAATTCCACAAGATCAGTGCCGCGGTGCGCGAGCCGATCCTGTCCGCAGGACAGGTCGATGCCGTCGCCGGGTTCAGCTATCTCTCGGCGGTGAACCTGCGCGATCGCGGCGTACCCGAAGCCGATCTCGTCGTGCTGCGCTATGCGGACTACGGCTGTGAGGCCTACGGCTTTGCCGTAGTCGCCAACACCGCCTTCGCCGCAGCGAAGCCGGATGCCGTGAAAGGCTTCGTCCGCGCCTTGATTGCGGGCATCACCGCGACGGCCAGGGAGCCGGCGCGTGCGGCGGAGGAGGCCGCGAGCCGCATCGACGACGGCGACCGCAATTTGGAGCTGAAGCGCCTGCACGCGGTCCTTGCCGACAATATCCTGACCGACGAGGTCAAGCGCAACGGCCTCGGCGGCGTCGAGCCGGCGCGCCTGGAACGTTCGATCGATCAGATCGCGCGGGACTTCAAATTCCGCAAACGGCCGACGGCTCGCGACGTCTTCGACGGCCAGTTCCTGCCGCCGCTGGCAGAGCGGCTGATCAACTGAGCAAAACTGAAAGCTTGCGCTGTATCTCGCGGCGGTCCCTGCTTAGAATGTGAGCTCCGTCGTCACCGAGTCCCCCGCCCGCATGTCCATTCTCCGACTCTACACCCGCGTTCTTGAGCTGCTCGGCAAGGAGGCGCGGCTGGGCTGGCTGCTCGCGGTCGCCAACCTCCTGCTGGCGGGATCCCAGTTCGCCGAGCCCGTGCTGTTCGGCCGGATCGTCGACGTGCTCTCGGGTAAGACCGTGGCCGGCTCGAGCTCGGCCTGGCCGTTCCTGGTCGCCTGGGTCGCGTTCGGACTGTTCACCATCGTCTGCAGCGCGCTGGTGGCCTTGCAGGCCGACCGGCTCTCGCATCGTCAGCGCCAGGCGGTGCTGACCGACTATTTCGAGCACATCCTGCAGCTGCCCTTGACCTTCCACTCCGGCACCCATTCCGGCCGGCTGATGAAGGTCATGCTCAACGGCACGGACGCGCTGTGGCGGCTGTGGCTCGGCTTTTTCCGCGAGCATTTTGCCGCGATCCTTTCGGTCCTGGTGCTGCTGCCGTTGTCGCTCTACCTGAACTGGCGGCTGGCGATCCTCCTGTTCGTGCTCTGCATCGTCTTCACGGCGCTGACCACCTTCGTGGTGCGCAGGACCTTCGGCATGCAGATGGCGGTCGAGGAGCACTACAGCGAGCTCTCCGCGCGCGCGTCTGATGCGCTCGGCAACGTCGCGCTGGTGCAGAGCTTCGTGCGCGTCGAATCCGAGGTCAAGGGGCTGCGCTCGGTCGCCGACGAGCTGCTGGCCGCGCAGATGCCGGTGTTGTCGTGGTGGGCGCTGGTCACGGTGATCACGCGCGCCTCCACCACCATCACGGTGCTCGCGATCTTCACCCTCGGCATCGCGTTGCACGACCAGGGCCTGACCTCGGTCGGCGAGATCGTGATGTTCGTGAGCTTCGCGACGCTGCTGATCCAGAAGCTCGAGCAGGTGGTCAGCTTCATCAACAACGTGTTCATGGAAGCTCCGCGGCTGCGCGAGTTCTTCAATGTGCTCGACGCCGTGCCCGCGGTGCACGACCGGCCCGACGCAATCGATGCCGGCAGGCTGTCGGGCCTCGTCGAGTTCAACGACGTCACGTTCTCCTATGACGGCAAGCGGCCGGCGATCGAGGACCTCACCTTCACCGCGCTGCCGGGCCAGACCATTGCGCTGGTCGGCCCGACCGGGGCCGGCAAGTCCACCGCGATTGCGCTCCTGCACCGGGCCTTCGATCCGCAATCCGGCGTCATCAAGATCGACGGCATGGACGTGCGCGGCGTCACGTTGACCTCGCTGCGGCGGAACATCGGTGTCGTGTTCCAGGAAGCGCTGCTGTTCAACCGCTCGATCGCGGAGAACTTGCGCGTCGGCAAGCCGGATGCGACCGAGGCCGAGATGCGTAAGGCGGCGGAGCGCGCGCAGGCGCTGGAATTCATCGAACGCAGCGGCGGCTTCGAGACCAATGCCGGCGAGCGCGGCCGCATGCTCTCCGGCGGCGAACGGCAGCGGCTCTCGATCGCCCGCGCCCTGCTGAAGGACCCGCCGATCCTGATCCTGGACGAGGCGACCTCCGCGCTCGACGCGGTCACCGAGGTCAAGGTGAACGCCGCTCTCGACGAAGTGATGAGGGGCCGCACCACCTTCGTGATCGCCCATCGCCTCTCCACCATCCGCAACGCCACGCGGATCCTGGTGTTCGAGAATGGACGGGTGATCGAAACCGGAACTTTCGATGAACTCGTGGCCAAAGGCGGCCATTTTGCCGAGATGGCCAAGGCCCAGTTCATGGTGCAGGAGAACGCACGGGCCAGCGTGACGGCCGCCGAGGCTGCCGCGACAGCTGCCAAATCCCCCTAGCAAGTCCCGAGAGGACCGTCGAAATTCGGCCTACTTCGTTGCGGAATACCGCGCCGATCCCCCTATTCTCGACGCACCAGCCGGTATAGGTTTGCGACGCCGCAAGCGGCGGCGCTGGATTTCAGAACCGACAATCAGATCACGAGAACCGGCCGTATCAGGCGGATCTCCAAGGACCGGAATCGGATAGTGCACGCCCTTCGCCCGCTGCTTCGCAAATCCCTGTTCAACCTGTTCGCTGCGACGCTCGCCTGTGCCGCGACGCTCGCGCCGCGCACGGCGAGCGCCGAAGCGCTCCTGCTGATCGAGGCCGACAGCGGCAAGGTGCTGCAGGCCGAAAACGCGAGCCTTCCCTGGTACCCGGCCTCCGTCACCAAGATCATGACCGCCTATGTGACGCTGAAGGCGGTCAAGGACGGCAGGCTGACGCTCGACACGCTGCTCACGGTGTCGCCGACCGCGGCCTCGCAATCGCCATCGAAGATGGGGTTCCGCCCGGGAACCCAAGTCACCGTCGACAACGCGCTGAAGATGATGATGGTCAAGTCGGCGAACGACATGGCCGTGGTGCTCGCCGAAGGCGTCAGCGGCTCGGTCGACGGCTTCTCCGCGGTGATGAACGACACCGCGAGGAAGCTCGGCATGGCGCAGACGAGCTATGTCAATCCAAACGGCCTGCCCGCCGAAGGCCAGATCACCTCTGCGCGCGACCTCGGCATCTTGGCGCGGTCCTTCCTGCGCGACCTGCCGGAATACGAGTACTACATGCATATCCCGGCGATCCGCTTCGGCAAGCGCGTCACCGGCAATTTCAACAAGCTGATCGGCCGCTATCCCGGCGCCGACGGGTTCAAGACCGGCTTCATCTGCGCCTCCGGCTACAACCTCGTCGCCTCGGCCACGCGCAACGGCCGCCGGCTGATCGCGGTGGTGCTCGGTGCAAACTCCGGCACGGCACGCGCGGTGAAGGCGGCGCAGCTCCTGGAGCGTGGCTTCGCTCCGGACAACCTCACCTGGCTGCGCCCCTCGCTCGGCACGGTCGACAATCTCGTGCCGGTCGATGCCACGCCGCCGAACCTGCGCGACGAGATGTGCGGACCCAACCGCAAGCGGCCGGCCAGCGACGACGACGATGCGCTGATTGCGGCCAGTGGCGGCGCGACCGGATCGGGCTCCGCCACCGGCGGCGCGGCCCAGTTCACCTTCTTCACGGCAGGCCTGCAGCCGCCGCTGATGAAAGCTTCCGAGCTGATGGCCTCGGCTGCGGCTCCGACCGAGCCCGTGCTGGTCTATACCGGCCCGACCCGCACCGGCACCGCCCTGATTGCCGCTGTGGCAGCCGATGCCGACCAGCAGGCCGCGTCCAAGCCGCGCGCCAAGAAGCCGCGCGTCGCCAAGAAGCCAGACGCCGCCGACAAGCCGGCCGATAAGCCCAAGGACACCAAGACCGCGGCGGCCAAGCCGGATGCCAAGCCGACTGACGGCAAGGCGGCCAAGCCGGCCACGCCCCAACCGGCCGCAACCAAGCCGGCTGGCGCCAAGCATGCCGCGACCAAGCCGGATGCGGTGGCGAAGCCCGCCGAGAAGCCTTCGGCCGGCGGCGATCAGGCGGCGAAGCCCGCCAAGCCCAAGGCAGCGACGACCCCCGCTGCGACGAAGCCTCCCGCCGCGGCCAAGCCGGCCAACAACAGTTAACGCCGCTCGGCACTAAACCGCAGCCCCGCTTCGCACCTGCGGCAGCACCGTTTTGCGACGATTCCAGTAGCGACGGCCCGACCTTTGCCCTAAGCCACGACGGCTTGCCACCCGTTCCGGCAAGCTGGATACTGGCGACAACGAGGCAAGCCCGAGAACAACGGGCCCTGGTCAATGAGGGGAGTCTTCCATGGAGCGCATCTGGCTCAAGCAATATCCGCCCGGCGTGCCTGCCGATATCGAGCCGACGCAATACGCATCGCTGGTCGACCTGCTGGAGGAGAGCTTCACCAAGTTCGCCGACCGCAAGGCATTCATCTGCATGGACAAGTCGATCAGCTATCGCGACCTCGACCAGATGTCGGTCGCGCTTGCCGCTTACTTGCAGGGCCGCGGGCTGCAGCGCGGCGCGCGTATCGCCATCATGATGCCGAACGTGCTGCAATACCCGGTCGCGACGGCCGCCGTGCTGCGCGCCGGTTTCGCGGTGGTCAACGTCAACCCGCTCTATACGCCGCGCGAGCTCGAGCACCAGCTGAAGGATTCGGGCGCCGAAGCGATCATCGTGCTGGAGAACTTCGCCCACACCGTCGAGCAGGTGATCGCGAAGACGCAGGTGAAGCACGTCATCGTCGCCAGCATGGGAGACCTGCTCGGCTTCAAGGGCGTGATCGTCAACCTCGTCGTCCGCCGGGTCAAAAAGATGGTACCGGCCTGGTCGTTGCCGGGCTCGGTCTCCTTCAACGACGCGCTGTCCGCCGGCCGCGGCATGACGTTCAACAAGCCGAAGCTGTCGCCCGGTGACGTCGCCTTCCTGCAATATACCGGCGGCACCACCGGCGTCTCCAAGGGCGCGACGTTGCTTCATCGCAACATCGTCGCCAACGTCTTGCAGAACGATGCCTGGCTGCAGCCGGCGCTCGCTTCTCCGCCGCATGTCGAGCAGCTCATGATCGTCTGCGCGCTGCCGCTCTATCACATCTTCGCGCTGACGGCCTGTTATCTGCTGGCTGTGCGCGCCGGCGGCTGCAACCTGCTGATCCCGAACCCGCGCGACATACCCGGCTTTATCAAGGAGCTGGCGAAATACCAGGTCAACACCTTCCCGGCCGTGAACACGCTCTACAACGCCTTAATGAACCATCCCGACTTCAAGAAGCTCGACTTCTCCAAGCTGAAGATCTCGAACGGCGGCGGCATGGCGGTGCAGCGCCCCGTTGCCGAGCAATGGAAGAACATCACAGGCTGCAGCATCGCCGAGGGCTACGGCCTGTCGGAGACGTCGCCTGTCCTGACCTGCAATCCGCCCACGGCGACCGAGTTCGCCGGCTCGATCGGCATCCCCGTGCCGTCGACTTACATCTCGATCCGGGACGACGAGGGCAACGAGGTCCCGCTCGGCCAGGCGGGCGAGATCTGCGCCAAGGGCCCGCAGGTGATGTCCGGCTACTGGAACAGGCCGGAAGAAACCGCCAAGGTGATGACCGCGGACGGCTATTTCCGCACCGGCGACATCGGCGTGATGGATGAGAGGGGCTATATCAAGATCGTCGACCGCAAGAAGGACATGATCCTGGTCTCCGGCTTCAACGTCTATCCGAACGAGGTCGAGGAAGTCATCGCGAGCCATCCAGGCGTGCTCGAATGCGCCGTGATCGGCATCCCCGATTCCAAGTCGGGCGAAGCGGTGAAGGCCTTCGTGGTGAAGAAGGACCCGAACCTCACGGCGGATGCCGTGATCAAGTTCTGTCACGACCAGCTCACCGGCTACAAGGTGCCCAAGCACGTCGAATTCCGCAATGACCTGCCGAAGACCAATGTCGGCAAGATCCTGCGTCGGCAGCTGCGCGACGAGAAGAAGGCGGAGGCGGCGTAAGGCGCGCCTCCGTTCATGGCTGACGCCCGCGACATCACGCCATCAGGCGTTCTCGCCTTCTGGCGAGAGGCCGGGCGCCAACGCTGGTACGAGCGCAGCGATGATTTCGATGCGGAGATACGACGCCGCTTTCTCTCGCTGTGGCAGAAGGCGGCCGCCGGCGAGCTTGCCTCATGGGAGACAAGCGACGACGGCGTGCTGGCACTCGTCATCGTGCTCGACCAGTTTCCCCGCAACATGTTTCGCGGCACGCCGCAGGCCTTTGCCAGCGACGCACAGGCGCGCGACGTCGCCCGCCGCGCCATCGCGCGCGGCGTCGATCGCAGGGTCGATCCCCTCCTGCTGGAATTCCTCTATTTGCCCTTCATGCATTCCGAGCACCTGGCCGACCAGTTGCATTGCGTCGCGCTGTTTCGAAACACCGACAATACCGAAAGCCTGAAATACGCGCGCGACCACGCCGATATCATCGCGCGGTTCGGCCGCTTTCCCCACCGCAACCGTCTCCTCGGCCGCGACACCACCGAGGAGGACCAGGCCTTCCTCGACGGCGGCGGTTTTGCCGGCTGATGACATCACGGTGAACGGCCGCCATCCTCGCCGCTTCCGCCACTGGCAATATTGTGCAGGCCCGCCGCCCGGTCTAAAAAGCGGGACCGATTTTCAGGGAGACTGACGATGGCGATCCAGATTGGCGACAAGCTGCCCGAGGCGAAATTCCGCGTGATGACGGCGGAAGGCCCGCAGGTGAAGACCACCGACGACATCTTCAAGGGCAAGAAGGTGGCGCTGTTCGCGGTCCCCGGCGCCTATACCGGCACCTGCCACAAGATGCATCTGCCGAGCATCTTCCTCAACGCCTATGCCATGAAGGACAAGGGTGTCGACACCATCGCCATCGTCTCCGTCAACGACGCCTTCGTCATGAACGCCTGGAAGCGCGACACCGACCAGCGCGACGAGGCCGTCTTCCTCGCCGACGGCAATGCCGACTTCACCAAGGCGATCGGCATGGAGCTGGACGCCTCCGCCAACGGCCTCGGCATCCGCTCCAAGCGCTATTCGATGCTGATCGAGGACGGCGTGGTCAAGAAGCTGAACCTCGAGGCGATGCCCGGCAAGGTCGAGGTCTCCGGCGGCGATACGCTGCTCGGGCAGCTGTGAGGCGCCACCGGTCTTAGCCACACATGGCGCTGTCATGCCCCGCGAAGGCGGGGCATCCAGTACGCCGAGGCTTCTCGGTTGAATCAGAAACGTATCGGAGTACTGGATCGCCCGGTCAAGCCGGGCGATGACAGTGGTGAATGAGGCGACGATGGCGCCCCCTACTCCCTCACCCGCTGCTGCAACCGCGCCATGACGATGCCGTCGCGCGCCAGCTGGTCGGCGCGCTCGTTCTCGGGGTGGCCGGCGTGGCCCTTGACCCAGTGCCAGCGGACCTCGTGCTGCTTCAGCGCTGCGTCGAGGCGCTGCCATAGCTCGACATTCTTCACCGGCTTCTTGTCGGCGGTGCGCCAGCCGTTGCGCTTCCAGCCGAAGATCCAGCCGGTGATGCCCTGCCGGACATACTGGCTGTCGGTGTAGAGGTCGACCGTGCACGGCCGCTTCAGCGCTTCCAGCGCCGAGATCGCCGCCATCAATTCCATCTGGTTGTTGGTGGTGTGCGGCTGGCCGCCGTTCAGCTCCTTTTCCTTGTCGCCGAACTTCAGGATCGCGCCCCAGCCGCCCGGCCCGGGATTTCCCGAGCAGGCGCCGTCGGTATAGATCGTGACATTGGGTAGCTCGCTCACGCCACCAGCCCCGACGGCATCAGCCCATAATCGCGCACGCTCGTCACGCTCTGATGGAAGCGCAGCTTGCGGACATACTCGAGCGGATCCTTCGGCTTGACCAGCGCGCCTGCGGGCACGTTGAGCCAGTCGACCAGCCGCGTCAGCAGGAAGCGGATCGCCGCGCCCCGCGCCAGCAGCGGCAGCGCGGCCTCTTCGGCTTCGCTCAGCTTGCGCACCCGGCCATAGGCGTTGAGGAAGGCACGCGCCTTGGTGACGTTGAAGGAATGATCCGGCTCGAAGCACCAGGCGTTGAGGCAGATCGCGACGTCATAGGCCAGCATGTCGTTGCAGGCGAAGGTGAAGTCGATGATCCCCGAGAGCTTGTCGCCGAGGAAAAAGACGTTGTCGTTGAAAAGGTCGGCGTGGATCACGCCTTCGGGCAGGTTGCTCGGCCAGACGCCGCTCGAGAGATAATCAAGTTCGGCGGCAAGAAAATCGCGCAGACCGGGCTGCACCTCGTCGGCGCGGCTTGAAGCTGCGTCGAACAGCGGCCGCCAGCCGGAAACCGAGAGCGCATTGGTGCGCTTGATCGCAAAATTCGCGCCTGCCAGATGCATCTTCGCCAGCCCCTCGCCGACCCCGGCGCAATGGGTCGCGTTCGGCTTGCGCGGCCAGACGCCTTCGAGGAAGGTGATGATCGCTGCGGGCCGGCCTGCCAGCTCGCGCAGCGCCTCGCCGTCTCTTGCCTTCACAGGCAGCGGACAATTGACGCCGTGCTCGGCCAGATGCGTCATCAGCGCGAGAAAGAACGGCAGATCGTTCCTTGCCACGCGCTTTTCGTACAGCGTGAGGATGAACGAGCCTTTGCTTGTGTGCAGCAGGAAGTTGGAATTTTCGACGCCCTCGGCGATGCCCTTGTAGGAGAGCAATTCGCCGAGATCGTATTGCTTCAGGAAATCCGCAAGCTCGTCGGCGGCGACGTCGGTGTAGACCGCCATCAAGGTCTACTCGGCGGCAGCTTCGGGGCGCACCTGACGCGGCAACGGGAAGAACTCGTTCTCTTCCGCGGCCGAGACCGTCTCCACGTGCAGCGTGTAGCGCTCGGCGAAGGCGTCCATGATCTCCTCGACGATCACCTCAGGCGCGGACGCGCCAGCGGTGATGCCAAGGCTCTTGATGTTGCCGAACCTGCTCCAGTCGAGGTCCGCGGCGCGCTGCGCCAGCACCGCGATCTTGCAGCCCTCGCGCTCGGCAACCTCGCGCAGGCGCTGCGAGTTCGACGAGTTGGGAGCACCGACCACGATGAGCGCGTCCACCACCGGCGCCACCTTCTTCACCGCGAGCTGGCGGTTGGTGGTGGCGTAGCAGATGTCTTCCTTGTGCGGCCCGTTGATGTTGGGGAAGCGTTCCTTGAGCAGCGCGACGATCTCCGCGGTGTCGTCGATCGACAGCGTGGTCTGCGTCACGAAGGCGAGGTTGTTGGGGTCCTTCGGCGTGATGGTCTTGGCATCCTCGGCGGTCTCGATCAGGGTCACTGCGCCGGGCGGCAGCTGGCCGAGCGTACCGACTACCTCGGGATGGTGGGAATGGCCGATCAGGAAGATCTCGCGGCCGCGCTTGAAATGGATCGCGGCCTCGCGATGCACCTTGGTCACCAGCGGGCAAGTCGCATCCAGCGAGAACAGGTTGCGGGACTGGGCGTCGGCCGGAACCGATTTCGGTACGCCATGGGCCGAGAACACCACCGGGGCGGTGGTATTCTCGGGGATTTCGGCGAGCTCCTCGACGAAGATGGCGCCCTTCTTCTTCAACCCATCGACGACGTACTTGTTGTGCACAATCTCGTGGCGAACATAGACGGGGGCGCCGTACTTATCGAGCGCCCGTTCCACGGTGTCGATCGCCCGGACCACCCCGGCACAGAAGCCGCGGGGAGAACAAAGCACGATCTTGAGGTCTGGTTTGGCTGACATTGAGCGATCTCGGGACCGAATCACCCGATCGCATTCTGCCGGGGCGGTCGATGGATGGGAATTTGGCTTAAAACTGTCGGCTTGAACCTTACAGCGGTTCAAAGGGAATTGGGCCCCCTTTCGGGCGGTGTCAAGGCACTATCTATAGCAGAACCATTGCATGGCTACCCCCTCCGGGCTTATATAGCGCGAATTCCCTGTCATCGCTGATGACCACCGGTTTCGCCTCCAGAGGGGTGGGCGAAGCACAAAGGAGATTTGCCATGAGCAACGCACCTCTGATGCCCAAGGCGACCGCCGTTTGGCTGCTCGACAACACCGCGCTGACCTTCGACCAGGTCGCCGATTTCACCAAGATGCATCCCCTCGAGGTGCGCGCCATCGCCGACGGCGACGCCGCCCAGGGCATCAAGGGCATGGATCCCCTCTCCAATGGCCAGCTGACCCGCGAGGAAATCGAGAAGGGCGAGAAGAACCCGGACTACCGGCTCCGCCTCCAGGAGAGCAAGGTGGTGCTGCCGCCCCAGCCCAAGCGCAAGGGCCCGCGTTATACCCCGGTCTCGCGCCGCCATGAGCGCCCGAGCGCCATCCTCTGGCTGCTGCGCAACCATGCGGAGCTCAAGGACGCCCAGATCATGCGCCTGGTCGGCACCACCAAGAGCACGATCGCGAGCGTGCGCGACCGTACCCACTGGAACACCTCGGCGCTGACCCCGATCGACCCGGTCACGCTCGGCCTGTGCTCGCAGATCGAGCTCGATTTCGAGGTGCAGCGCGCGGCGAAGGAGAAGCCGATCGACGCAGCCTATGGCGGCGCCACCCTGCTGCCGGCCTCCGAGACCACCCGCAAGGACGAGTACGAGCCCGCGGAGAAGTCGAGCGACGACCTCAACGTCGACGCCGTGTTCGCCAAGCTGAAGACGCTCGGCGGCAAGAAGCACGAGGACGAGGAGGAGTAATTCCTCCCGTTCATCCACCATCAACGCAAACGCGGCAGGAAAACCTGCCGCGTTTTGTTTGTACGCCCGAGCTGGGCTTCAGGTCAGAACTTGTAGGTCACACCCGCGCCGACCAGCCACGGATCGATATGCGCGGTGCCGGTGACCGGCAGGCCGGAGACGATGGCGCTGTAGTTCGGGCGCAGCCAGAGCTTCTTGACGTCGACGTTGAGACCCCAGTGCCGGTCGATCATGTAGTCGAAGCCGAACTGGACGGCGCCGCCCCAGGCGTTGCTGACGTGCAGGTTGGTGGTGGTGGCGACGATCGCGGGCGGACCGGCGATCGCGGAAGGCGCATTGGCCGCGGAATTGTTGAAGAACACGGTGTAGTTCACGCCCGCGCCGACATACGGCTTGAACGCGCCGAACTGGTCGAAGTGATATTGCAGCGTCAGCGTCGGCGGCAGCAGCGTGGTCTTGCCGATCGGCAGATTCGCGAGCGAGCCGGTGCCGCTGATCGAATGCCTGGTCACGCCCAGGATCAATTCGGCAGCGATGTTCTTGGTGAAGAAATAGCTGATGTCGAACTCGGGGACGACCTGGCCGCTGATCGACAGGCCTGAATTCGGCGACGACAGCGAAGGCACGCCCGCGACATTGACGGTGCTCTCGCCCGCATCCGGCAATACGCCGAGCACCCGCAGGCGGATCATCCACGGATTGAACGCCTCCACCGGCACCGGCGCCTTCTTGTAGACCGGCAGATCTGCCGCCTGCACTGATGCAAAAGTGCCCACGAGCATCGCGCCGAGCGTCGCGACCCGCGCCAAGTTTCTTATCGTTCCATCCATTTTCAATCCCCTTCAACCATGTCGACGCGTCGTTGCGCGACATCAGCGTCAGAGCAGAAAGAGGATGGTGAAGGATTTGATGCCGATCAAACCAGGACTATCGCGACGCGATTTGGCCCCGGCGTTGCAGATGTGTCACGGAAACCGCGAATGCGAAGCGGGTGGCGCGGCAGCATAGTGCCGCAGCTCACATCACGGGCGCACGGGGTTGTTCAGCATGTACTCGCCCAGATCGCGCTGGCGGCGGTCGGCGCGCGCGGTGGCCGCGTTGCGCTGGACGTCGCGGTCCTTGCGGCAGGCTACGTATTCCGGCGAGCCCTGCGCATAGCCGCGGCTCTGGCAGACGGCGTCGTCATCATCGCCGCCCGCCGCCACCGGATTCTGGTAGCGCGCCGAGCAGGCGGAGAGAGCGACGGCGAGAGCTAAGGCGGTCAGCAGGCGTGGCGCGGCGGCAAGTGGCATACGAGGTCCCCTATCGGCCGGCCCTGTTTAGCGCGGAATGCGGAGATTGTAAGTCCCTGGACGCCGTTCCACGCTCGCTGTCGTTCCCCGCACAGGCGGGCGATGACAGTAGAGAGCGGTGAAGCAACGCCCTTCCCGCCCCGGGATGAGGCTTCGCCTCACATCCGTCCCTTCAGCGCCTCGCCGATCTCCTCGAGTGCCTTGGGATCCTCGATCGTCGCCGGCATGGTCCAGGATTCTCCGTCGGCGATCTTCTTGATGGTGCCGCGCAGAATCTTTCCGGAGCGCGTCTTGGGCAGGCGGCCGACGGTGATGGCGAGCTTGAACGCGGCGACCGGGCCGAGCTTGTCGCGCACCAGCGCGACGATCTCCTTCTCGATCTCGGCCGGCGGGCGCTTCACGCCCGCTTTCAGCACCAGGAAGCCGCAGGGCACCTCGCCCTTGATCGCGTCCTTGACGCCGAGCACGGCGCATTCGGCGACATCGGGATGCGAGGCCAGGATCTCCTCCATGCCGCCGGTGGAGAGGCGATGCCCGGCGACGTTGATGATGTCGTCGGTGCGGCCCATCACGAAGATATAGCCGTCCTCGTCCTTGTAGCCGGCGTCGGAGGTTTTGTAATAGCCGGGGAATTCGCTCAGGTAAGCCTCCTTGAAGCGCGCGTCCTGATTCCACAGCGTCGGCAGGCAGCCCGGCGGCATCGGCAGCCTGATGACGATCGAGCCCATGGTGTTGGGGCCGACCGGCTTTGCCGCTTCGTCGACGACATCGACCTGATAGCCCGGCATCGGCACCGTCGGCGAGCCGTGCTTCACCGGCAGCATGCCGAGGCCGACCGGATTGCCGGCGATGCACCAGCCGGTCTCGGTCTGCCACCAATGGTCGATCACCGGTACCTTCAGCTGCTGCTCCGCCCATTCCACGGTCGGCGGATCGGCGCGCTCGCCGGCGAGGAACAGGGTACGGAATTTCGAGAGGTCGTACTGCCGGATGAATTTCCCTTCCGGGTCTTCCTTGCGGATGGCGCGGAAGGCCGTCGGCGCGGTGAAGAAGGCCACCGCCTTGTGCTCGGAGATCACGCGCCAGAACGCGCCGGCGTCGGGCGTGCCGACCGGCTTGCCCTCGTACATGATCGTGGTCGCGCCATGCAGCAGCGGGCCGTAGACGATGTAGCTGTGGCCGACCACCCAGCCGATGTCGGAGCCGCACCACCAGACCTCGCCCGGCTTGACGCCGTAGAGGTTGAACATCGACCATTTCACCGCGACGAGATGCCCGCCATTGTCGCGCACGACGCCCTTCGGCACGCCTGTTGTGCCCGAGGTATAGAGGATGTAGAGCGGGTCTGTCGCGGCGACAGGCACGCACGCCGCGCGCTTGCCGTCGTTCAGCGCCTTGCGCCGCAGGCTGGCCCAGTCGTAATCGCGGCTCGGCGTCATCTCGCAGGTGAGCTGCGGACGCTGCAGCACGATGCAGGCCTTCGGCTTGCTGCTGGCAAGCTTGATCGCCTCGTCGAGCAGCGGCTTGTACTGCACGATGCGGCCGGGCTCGATGCCGCAGCTGGCGGACAGGATCAGCTTGGGCTGCGCATCGTCGATGCGGGTGGCAAGCTCCTTCGCGGCAAAGCCGCCGAACACCACCGAGTGCACCGCACCGAGCCGCGCGCAGGCGAGCATCGCGACCACCGCCTCCGGCACCATCGGCATATAGAGGATGACACGATCGCCTTTGGCGACACCGAAATCCTGCATGATTGCGGCGAGCGCCTGGACCTCGTTCAGCAGTTCAGCATAGGTGAACTTGGTGACCGAGCCCGTCAGCGGCGAATCATGGATCAGCGCGACCTGGTCGGCGCGGCCCCGTTCGACGTGGCGGTCGAGGGCGTTGTAGCAGGTGTTGACGACGCCGCCGGCGAACCAGCGGCCGTAGGTTCCTTGCGAGGGATCGAAGACCTTGGTCGCAGGCTCGATCCAGTCGATCTCCTTCGCCGCCTCGGCCCAGAAGCCCTCGGGATCGGCCAGCGAGCGCGCATGGACTTCATGATAGCTGCTTTTGCCCTGGATATTCATTCCCGCGCTCCCGTTCCCTTTATTCACCTGGCTTGAACCTCGTGGCAGGACAGGCGCCCCGCCATGACCAGGATCAATTGCCGGCCTTGTTTGGAGCCATTTTCCCGGGAACGGGCCGCGGTTCAAGCTGAAAAGGATAGGTTTTTTGGCGGAGGCGCGCGGCTGCGGCACGGGCGGTGCGCTCCCTCTCCCCGTTCTTACGGGAGAGGGTTGGGGTGAGGGGCTGCATCCGCAATCATCGTGCAAATTGGACTCGCAGAGAGTCCCCTCACCCGGAATTTGCTGACGCAAATTCCGGCCTCTCCCCGCAGGCGGGGAGAGGCGAAGAAGAGCCTCTCAGCTCTCCATCGCGTTCAGCCGCTGCAAGCGGTCCTGCATGATCTTCTTCAGATCGTATCCGGGGCGGCGGAAGCTCGCATTGCGCGTCGTGAGGAACTCGCGCTGGGTCTTGCGCAGGTCGCTAGCGGAACGTCCTTTGGAAGCCCTCAGCACGCGTTCATAGGTCTCGGCGATCTGACGGTCGAGCACGCCGAGCTGCGGATCGGCGCAGATCACTTTCTCGACCTCACGCTTGGCGGTGGCGCACTTGAAGGACGGACCGCTATCGTCGGCCGAGCGCGCATGCATTGGGCCCGGCGACGCCGCGCCGAACCTGGCGATCTCGGCAATCATGCTGCGGCGGCCGTTCGCTGCATTCTCGTTGCCGGGATCCAGCTTCAGCGCCGTCTCATAATCGGCAAGCGCCCTCTTGCGCTCGCCCATCTTCTTGTAGAGCACCGCGCGGTTGTTGTAGGTCTTGGCGAAATTCGGATCGAGCTTCAGCGCAGCCTCGTAGTCGCTCAGCGCCGCCCCGAGCTCGCCTTTGAACTGGTAGGAGTCGCCGCGGTTGGTCAGGAAGTTGGCGCGCTGCTCCCGCCGGATCGCCTGGTCGTAATCGGCAATCGCCTTGTCGTACTCGCCCAACGCAGCATAGGTCAGGCCGCGGTTGTCGTAATATTCCGGCACCTTCGGGTCGAGCCTGATCGCCTCGCCGTCGTCGGCGACCGCCTTGTCGAGCTGGCCGAGCTTCTTGTAGGCCGCGCCGCGGTTGGTGTAGGTGCGCGCGCGGTCGGGATCGAGCCGCAGCGCCTCGTCGAAATTTCTGATCGCCTTCTCGTTGTCGCCGCCGAGATAATAGGCCACACCGCGGTCGGACCAGGCTTGCGCATCGTCCGGCTTCAGCTTGATCGCCTGGTCGTAATCGGCGAGTGCGCGGTCGAGGCGGCGCTGATTGGTGTAGACGACGCCGCGCAGCTCGTAAGCTTCGGCATCCTGCGGGTCGAGCTCGATCGCCTTGGTCAGATCCGCTGCGGCCCGATTGAGATCGCCGCCGGCCTCGCGCAGGAGATCGCCGCGCACGCGCCAGGCCTTCGCGTTCTTGCCGTCGAGCGCGATGGCGCGGTCGAGATCCCGCAGCGCCTGTGACTGGCCTCCAAGGGTCTGCGCATTGGCTTCGGCGCGGACGACGAGGGCCGCACTGCGTTCGGCGGCCGAATTGGCGGTCTGGTCGATGATGGCGCTGCACGCGGAGATCAACTCGGCCGGGGCGGCCTTGCTTCCCAGCACGCACTCGGTGCTCGCCGCGGCGGGAGCCGCGAGAATGAAACTCATGGCCGCGCCGAGAAAGAGGGCGCGAAGCGAGATTTTGGCAGGCGAAAGCGCTTGCGCGGAGGCGTGAGTGCCGCACATGACATAGGGCTCCGTGACGTCGGGTTCTCACCGTTGTCGCAGCTGGCAAGCGATGGGTTCAAACCGGGCCTGGGAGGGACGGAGCGCTGCCGGCTCTCCCTCGCCCTGCTTGGGCATGACTATCGCATATGAGATGTGGCTATGGGCACCGGCTGTCTCCACAGCGTCATGGCCGGGCTCGTCCCGGCCATCCACGTCTTTTCACACGGCACAAAGAACGTGGATGCCCGGTACAAGCCCGGGCATGACGACCCCTGCAATATTCAAATGCGATTGCCCTGCCGCTTGCGGGGAGAGGCGAAAATCTCAATATCCATCCACACCGTTCAGCCGCTGCAAGCGCTGCTGCATCGCCTTCTTCAGGTCGTATCCCGGCCGGCCGAAATCGGCATTGCGGCGCGCGATGAACTCGACCTGCTCGCGCTGGAGCGCTTTGGCCTCGGCCGCATTGCGCGCCTCCCGGATCGCACGGGCATTGGAGGCAAAGACCTCGCGATCGAGATCGGCGAGCTCGCGATTGCCGCAGATCGCCCGTTCCACCGCCCGACGCGCTCGCCCGCAATTGAAGCTGGGCTTGCCGGCGACCGCCATCTGCGCGCCGATCCGCTCGATCTCGCGCGCCATCGCCTTGTGATTGGCTTTGGCCTTCTCGTGGTTCGGATCGATCCTGAGCGCTGCGCCGAAATCCTGCACCGCCTTCGGCTTGTCACCCTTCTTCAGCCAGAGTTCGCCGCGCGCATTGAAGACGTCGGGAAGGCCGGGATCGAGCAGAAGAGCACGGCTGTCGTCGGCGATGGCATGGTCCACCTGATTGTGCCGCGCATAGAGCGCACCGCGCGCGATCAGAGCCTTGATCAGATCGGCCTTCGTCGTCTTCTCGTTGTCGATCACTTCGGCGCAGGCAGTGGCGGCCTTGTCCATGTCATCGGCTGCGGCCGCGGCGAGGCAGGGCGCGACATCGACCTGCGTCACAGCCACCGGCTCGCCGCCGGTCGCGGCATCGGCCGGGGCGAACGATAGCGCATAGAGCAGTCCGGCGCCGATCAGCTGAATGAGAAAACGCATGCGTTGCAGTCGAAGCCTTGTCGTCGATGTTAAGCTCTTGCCTTGAAGCCGCACTATCCATCATACGGCCGGATTGGTGCTAGCTTGTGGCGCCGCTGAAATCGGCTTCGGGGATCATCGTGTCGACATTCGAATGGATCATTGTGTTGCTGCTCGGCGCGGTTGGCTTATCGGCGCTGGCGCGGCGGATCAAGGTGCCCTACCCGACCTTTCTCGCCATCGGCGGCGCGCTGATCGCCTTCGTGCCGTCGAGCCCGTCCTGGACGCTGGAGCCGGACCTCGCCCTTGCCCTTTTTGTCGCGCCGGTCCTGCTCGATGCCGCCTTCGACACGTCGCTGCGCGACCTTCGCAAGAACTGGGTTCCGGTCTCGACCCTGGTGGTGGCCGCGGTCGGCCTCACCACGGCCGCCGTGGCCTATGTCGCGCACCGGCTGATGCCCGACATGCCCTGGGCCGCCGCGGTCGCGCTCGGCGCCATCGTGGCGCCGCCGGATGCGGCCGCTGCGGTTGCGATCCTGAGCCAGGTCAAGCTGCCCCACCGCATGGTCAAGGTGCTGGAGGGCGAAAGCCTGCTCAACGATGCCAGCGCGCTGCTGATCTATCGCATCGCCGTCGGCGCGGTCGCCACCGAGCATCTGACCTGGAGCCAGGTCGCCCCGACCATGGCGCTGGCGCTGGTCGGCAGCGTCATCGCTGGTCTGGCCGCAGGCCGCATCATTCCGCTGTTCATGGAGCGGGTGACGGAGGCGCCGAGCGCCATCATCGTGCAGTTCGCCACCACCTTCATGGTCTGGATCGCCGCCGAGCATCTCGGTCTCTCCGGCATCCTCACCATCGTGGTCTACGCCATCACGGTCGCGCGCACCGCACCGGCGCGCATCCCGGCGCGGCTGCGGGTGCCGTCCTATGCGGTGTGGGAGACGACCGTGTTCGTGCTCAACGTGCTCGCCTTCATGCTGATCGGCATGCAGAT
Organism: Bradyrhizobium sp. NBAIM01; assembly: GCF_020194115.1. Lineage (NCBI taxonomy): Bacteria > Pseudomonadati > Pseudomonadota > Alphaproteobacteria > Hyphomicrobiales > Nitrobacteraceae > Bradyrhizobium > Bradyrhizobium sp. NBAIM01. Next base: position 468,628 of record NZ_JADYVU010000002.1, read on the forward strand.
GCGGCCGATCTGGACGCGGCTGGATGCGGACGTGCGCTGGGAATATTGCGTGGCCGCCGCCTGGATCCTGCTTACGGTGATCCTGGTACGCCTGTTCTGGGTGACGTTCTATCGCACGAGCCTGCGGGTGCTGATCGCGCAGGGGCTCTATCATCCCAAGGATCCGCAGCAGGTGGCCTCGCCCAAGGGCGGGCTCATCATCTCCTGGTGCGGCATGCGCGGCCTCGTCACGCTCGCCACCGCCTTTGCCCTGCCGGAAAACTTTCCCTATCGTGACTTCATCGTCTTCATCGCGTTTGCGGTGGTGCTGGGATCGCTGGTGATCCAGGGCCTGACGCTGCGGCCGCTGATCCTCGCTTTCAACCTCAAGGACGACGATCCCGTCGGCATCGAGGTCGCCCGCGGCCGCGCCGTGGCCTATCGCGCCGCGCTCGATGCGATCGAGAGCGATCCGTCGGAGGAGGCGGAAATCCTGCGGCTCGAATATCGCGCCATCCTGATGCAGGCCGAGACCGATCCCAACGGCGGCATCAGCAACGGCGAACTGCCCGCCGATCCCCTGCGCCGCCGCGCTATCGAGGCCGCGCGCAAGGCGATCTTCGACCTGCGCGCCACCGAGGTGATCGGCGACGATGCGTTTCATCGGCTCGAGGAGGAGCTCGATCGCGCAGAATTGAGCGCGGGCGGATGATGTCTCTCCGCTGTCGTCCCGACAAGAGTTTGGGCGCTCTGCAATGTGCGCCGAGTCACACACAGCATCCCGCAGCTTGAACCAAACCCCGCCTCTCCAGACTCACCCGTGATGACGACCCTGATTGACGACCGTCGTGTACGCGCGCGTGATGCGTCGCCTGCACGATATTTTTATCTCCACATGGCGCTCGCCTGCGCCGCCACTGCCTTTCTCGGCTTCGCACCGACCTATTGGGTGCCGCTCGCTCACCGGACATTGTCCGCAAGCCCGGTGATCCATTTTCACGGACTCTTGTTCTTCACCTGGTCGCTTTATTTCGTGCTCCAGACCTGGCTCGCGGCCTCCGGCCGCGTGGTCAATCACCGCTCGTTCGGCATCGTCGGCGTCTCGCTTGCGACCGCGATGGTCATTTCTGGCTTCTTCGCGTCCGTGACCTCGATGAAGAACGCCGCGGCGCTCGGACAGGCCGATGCAGGCATCGCCTTCTCGATCGTGCCGCTGAGCGGCATCACATTCTTTGCCGTGGTGTTCGCGCTCGCCATCATGAACACGCGCAGGCTCGAGGTTCACAAGCGCCTGATGCTGCTCGCGGCGGTCTCGATCCTCGACGCCGCGATCGCGCGCTGGTTCCTGACCTTCCTCGCACCATCAGGACCGTCCGGCCCGCCGCCGGTGCCCGTGACGATCGCGCCTGCTGTGGTCGCCTCCCTTCTGCTCGTCGTCGCCATGGTGCGCGACTGGCGCGCCGAGGGCCGCGTGCATCCGGTATACATCACGGGCACGCTCGCGCTTCTGGCGGTGAAGGTGCTCAACTGGCCGGTCAGCGAAACGGCGGCGTGGCACGCATTTGCCGGCGGCATCCTGGCGCTGGCGCAGTAGGCGACCTAGAACCGCGGCAAATCCGGGAACGCCAGCTTACCCGCGTGGACGTGCATGCGGCCGAGCTCGGCGCAACGGTGCAGGGTCGGAAATACTTTTCCGGGATTGAGCAGGCCCTGCGCGTCGAAGGCGCATTTCAGGCGCTGCTGCTGGTTGAGGTCGATCTCGCTGAACATGTCGGGCATGAGGTCGCGCTTCTCAATGCCGACGCCGTGCTCGCCGGTGAGCACGCCGCCGAACTCGACGCAGGCGCGCAGGATATCGGCGCCGAAGGCTTCGGCGCGCTCGATCTCGCCGGGCTTGTTGGCATCGTAGAGGATCAGGGGATGCAGATTGCCGTCGCCGGCGTGGAACACGTTGGCGCAGCCGAGCTGGTACTTTTCCGAGAGCTCGCGGATGCGCGCCAGCGCCTTCGGCAGCGCGCCGCGCGGGATGGTGCCGTCCATGCAGAGATAATCAGGCGAGATGCGGCCCACCGCGGGGAATGCGGCCTTGCGGCCGGCCCAGAACAGGTTGCGCTCGGCCTCGGAATTGGAGATCTGCAGCGTCACCGAGCCGCAGCCTCTCGCGATGGTCTCGACACGCGTGATCAGCTCGTCGACCTCGATCTTGGGCCCGTCGAGCTCGATGATGAGCAGTGCCTCGACATCGAGCGGGTAGCCGGCATGGACGAAGGCCTCCGCGGCGTGGATCGCGGGCTTGTCCATCATCTCCATGCCGCCGGGGATGATGCCGGCGCCGATGATGCGCGCCACGCATTCGCCGGCCGCCTCGACCTGCGCGAAGCCAACCATCAGCGCGCGCGCCGTCTCGGGCTTCTGCAGGATGCGCACCGTGATCTCCGTGATGACGCCGAGCAGGCCCTCGGAACCGGTGATGACGCCCATCAGGTCATAGCCGGGATTCTCGCAGCCCTTGCCGCCGATGCGCAGGATCTCGCCGCTCATCAGCACGATCTCGCAGCCGAGCACGTTGTTGGTGGTCATGCCGTATTTCAAGCAGTGCACGCCGCCGGAATTTTCCGCCACGTTGCCGCCGATCGAGCAGGCAATCTGCGAGGACGGATCGGGCGCGTAATAGAAGCCGGCATGGGCGACCGCCTGGCTGATTGCGAGGTTGGTGACGCCGGGCTCGGTGACGACGACGCGGTTGTCGAAATCGATCTCGCGGATGCGCTTGAACTTGCCGAGGCCGAGCAGCACGCCGTCCTCGAGCGGCAGCGCGCCGCCGGACAGCGAAGTGCCGGAGCCGCGCGGCACCACCTTGATGTTCTGCGCCGCACAATATTTCAGGACGAGCGAGACCTGCTCGGTCGTATTGGGCAGCACCACGACCATCGGCGGCTGCCGATAGGCGGTCAGCCCGTCGGATTCATAGGCCCGCATCTCGGCGAGGCTGTCGATCACGCCCTCGCCCGGCACGATTGCGCGCAAGGCGGCGACGATTTCGCTGCGACGCGCCAGCACGGCCTGGTCGCTTGCGGGCATCATGATGGCCATTTTAAGAAGCCTTCGTCCGACGGATGGAATTATCTCGGCAAATCAATCATGTCTTGCGGACTTTGGGTAGGTCCTCCGAAGGTCGCATTGCTTTGTTGCAGCGCAAGTTCTCTCTGGGGCAAGTCTGCTAGCAGGAAACCTGTCAGAGTTTCGCGGCTTGTCCACTTGCACCGGACCTGCCAAAACCACGACCCTCCATCTGACCCGGGAAGAGACGAAGAGCACACTTATGACAAAACTGACTTTCGGCGCGGTGACAATCCTCACCGTCATTGCCACCGCACCCGCCGCGATGGCGCAGGATGTCGCGGCCGGCAAGACATCGTTCAACAAGTGCCTGGCCTGCCACGCGATCGGCGAAGGCGCTAAGAACAAGGTTGGCCCGGAGCTCAACGGCCTCAACGGCCGCAAGTCGGGCGCGGTTGAGGGCTATAGCTACACGGACGCCAACAAGAATTCCGGCATCACCTGGGACGAGGCCACGTTCAAGGAATACATCAAGGATCCCAAGGCCAAGATCCCCGGCACCAAGATGGCGTTCGCCGGCATCAAGAACGAGACCGAGATCAACAATCTCTGGGCCTTCCTTGCCCAATACGACAAGGACGGGAAGATCAAGCAGTAAGCGCGCACGAGGCGGACGCTAGAGCTTCGGTTCTGATCGGATCGGCATCGAAGCTCTGGCTTTCTTGTTCTGACGCGTTTCTTCGCGCGAACCGGTTTCCACTTCGCTCGAAAAACGCTTTAGTCGGCGACCGCCTGCGCCGGGGCGATGTTTCCGATCATCGTCTCGATCTCCGCCTTCACGAGATCCGGCACGGCGTTCTGCACCATGTGGCCGAGATCGGGCAGCACGATCAGCTTTGCATTCGACACAGCCGCAGCGAACGGACGCGCGTGGATATTGGTTCTCACCGTCTTGTCGGGCTCGCCGGCGATGATCGTAACAGGCGCCGTGATCGCGCCATAGCTCGCGACTTGCGCGGCGACCGACTCCTTCAGCGTCACCAGATCATAAGCATTGGCGATGAACTCGCGCGGGCGCAGCAAGAGCGGCGTCGCGGAGTCCTGCACGAAACCATCCGGCATGGTCTGCGGCAGGAACACGTTGCGGGCCCCGGCTTCGGTGATGAAATAGCCGAGCGGCAGCGTGATGGTGTAGGCGAGCAGCGGGCCGATCACGGGCGTTGCGATGATCTCGTTGTAGCGCCCGACACCGCCGCGCCAGGGATGCGTGACGGGCGCGAGCATCACGAGACCTGCCACGCGGCGCGGGTGATCGAGCGCGATCCGCGCGCCGAGGGCGCCGCTCCAGGAATGCACCACGAAGACCGCGCGATCGATCCCGAGCTTGCCGAGCGCCTCGTCGATCATGCGCGCCTGAATCTGCGGCGTCGAATCCTGCCGGCTTGCGCGCGTGCTCCAGCCATGGCCGGGGCGGTCGATCAGAATCACGCGATGATCCCGGGCGAGGAGATCGCCGAGCGGCCGCCGCATCGCTTCGAGGTTGGAGCTCGCGCCGTGCAGCATCACGATCGGCGGGCCGGCCTCGCGCGGGCCGATCTCGACGACGTGAAGCGCGGCGCCCTCGACCTCGACCATGCGCCCCTGCGGCGGAAAGGCCCGCTGCACGGCGACGATTCCGGCCTGCGTGAGCAGCGCCAGCAGGACCAGCGCCGTCACGACTGACATCACGATCATGGAGAGAATCCGGGTGATCCTGGGCACGGGGCAGTTACGGGTCTGCTCGGCCGGCAGTTTCGCCGCCGGCGGTGCGCGCTTCCACCAAAAATGCTGGGGCTGTGGATATGTGCATAATTGCTGATCGAGAAAACTCAATGAAATCAGAGCCATTCTAAGCCGCACGCAAGCTTCGGACCAGCTTCATGCGGGCGTCATCGCAGCTTCCATATAATCGCCATGGTCGGTTCCGCCATCTAGGCGCGGGTGGGCGCCGATCCTCCCCGCAACATCAGGGGGATGCGGGAAAGACCGGCAGGATTGTCCTGGTTTGAACCGGAGAATTTCGATGAGCTTCAGATCGAACGATACTGCAATCGACGAAATCGTCGCGAGCTGCAACGGCGACCTGCGCGGTGCGGTGCGGGCGCTGCTCCTGATCAACGAGCATCTCGAGACCGAGCTGGCAAAGGCCTACGCCGCAGCCGCCGACCGCGGCCTGGTCGAGCGCGGCAGCAGCGTGCTGCATTAAGCACAGCCTAGTTCGCCCCCTCCTCCTGCTTTTCTTCCTCGGGCGTGACCGGGGGACAGACGCGAATCGTCGAGCGCGCAAGCTTGGCATCGGCCCTGGACTTGTAGGGACCGTCGCCGAACCAGATGTCGCCAATGATGACTGGATTGCTGGTCACGATGGCGCATTTGCCGGTGGCACGGTTGCCGACCACCCAGAACAGTCCGTCGGCGAAGCTCACCGTCCCCGACGCGAGCAGCAACGTCGCTGCGACCATCAAATGCTTCATGGCTTTCGCTCCTGCCATGCAGGTAGGCCTGCAACAGGCCTTGCAATAGTCCTTGCAACGTCCCGGCTCGGATCGTGGTTAATCCGCGGCGGCCGCGATCGCTCAAGATGTGATCGAGTTATAGCTAGATGTCGCGGCCTTCGACCTTTTCGGTCAGCGCCTTGACCTGGTCGGGGATCTTTTCCAGGTGCGGATTGACGGCGAGCGCCTTGCGGTAGGCCTCGAGCGCGCGCCTCTCGTCCCCGACCTCCTGCATGATCATGCCGAGGCCGGCGAGCGCGCCGAAATGGCGGGGCTCCCGGATCAGCACTTGCTGAATGTCCGCGAGCGAGCGGCCATAATCGTTCTGCATGTAATAGAGCGTCGCACGCCGGTTCCAGGCTTCGATGTAATCGGGCCTGAGCTTGATGATCGAATCCAGGAGCTTGATCGCGACGTCGATCTTCTTCGCATCGACGGCGGTCTTGGCGCGCGACATCAGGAGCGCGGCGGTGTCGCTCGGGGTCTGCAGCCAGATCGCCCAGATCCGCGCCTCGACATGCTTGGCGCTGGCCTCGTCGGGCGCCGCTTTCAGCGCGCCGAACAGGAAATCGAGATTCTTGCTGCGGTCGACCTTCGGCAGCTTTGACGGCGCCTCCGGCAGCTTCTTCTGCTTGCCGGGCGGCTCGACCTGCTGGGCCAGGGCCGCCGGCGCAAGGCCGGCGGTTCCCAGCACGAGGGCCAGACACAGGGTGCGCGCGAAACGGAATCTCACTGCCATGGTGGAAGTCTAAACGCGCAAAGCCGCCCTTGCAAAGCAAAGGCGGCGTCAAACTCGTGTGAGACCGTGATCTTGCGGGGCGCGCGAAGGCTCCCGGCGGGGCGTGATCAGCCGCTCAGATCAGCCTTGGCGCGCCTTGAAGCGGCGCTGCACCTTGTTGATCACATAGACCCGGCCCTTGCGGCGGACCAGGCGGTTGGCGCGATGGCGACCGCGCAGCGATTTCAGCGAGTTACGGACCTTCATGGCAGAATCCTGAACGTTCGAAAGGCCGTGTTCGGCACTACCGTTTCGGCACGCGCGAATGTGGCAAAATGAGATTTTTCCCGCTGGCGGACCGACCGCCCGGGACGGAGCGGTTCTTAAGGCATGGCGGGAGGTCATGTCAATGTTAACTGCCAGGCTCCCAACGAGCAAAACCGTGAAAACAACCCCATGCACAGTAGAAGCGGCCGGATCGGCCCGATCCGGCGCACTGGAGGTCAGGCTCGGCAAAGACTTTTGCCGCCTGCGCTTTCGCCGCCACCAGCGCCTTGCCAAACTCGTTATATCCTATAATCAATTCGGCAACCCGTCGGGAGGACACCCATGCCGAAGCTGAAGCTGCCTGATATCGACAAAGTCGTCGCCATCGACATCCACACCCATGCCGAGGAGCCCTGCGGCACCCATCCCGACGACGGCTATGACGATTTCCAGGCGCAGATGGCGGAGTATTTCAAGTCGCCGCATAAGCAACCGCCGACCGTGCCGGAGACCGCGGCCTATTACCGCTCCAAGAACATCGCTGCGGTGATCTTCCCGGTCGATGCAGAGCGCGAGACCGGCTTCCGCCGCTACAAGAACGAGGAGATGCTGGAGATCGCCTCCGAGCATCTCGACGTGCTCATCCCCTTCGTCTCGATCGACCCGCACAAGGGCAAGCTCGGGGCCCGCGAGGCGCGCAAGCTGATCGAGGAATACGGCGTACGCGGCTTCAAATTCCATCCGACCATGCAGGGCTTCTACGCCAACGACCGCATGGCCTATCCGCTCTACGAAGAGATCAACAATGGCGGCGCGATCGCGCTGTTCCACACCGGCCAGACCGGCGTCGGCTCCGGCATGCCCGGCGGCATGGGCATGCGGCTGAAATATTCCAACCCGATGTACATGGACGACGTCGCGGCCGATTTCCCCGACCTCAAGATCATCCTCGCCCATCCCTCCTTCCCCTGGCAGGAAGAGGCGCTCTCGGTCGCGACCCACAAGCCGAACGTCTACATCGACCTGTCGGGCTGGTCGCCAAAGTATTTCCCGCCGATCCTGGTGCGCTACATTAACTCGATTCTCCAGGACAAGATGCTGTTCGGCTCGGACTGGCCGGTGATCACGCCGGACCGCTGGCTGTCCGATTTCGCCAAGATCGAGATCCGCGACGAGATCCGGCCGAAGGTGCTGAAGGCGAACGCAAGGAAGCTGTTGGGGATCTAGACGATCCGCTTCCATGAAACCGGCATGCAACTAAGTTTGGCCACGGGGTACATCTCGGCTGGCGTAGCCTAGCGTATCCCTTCCATCTCTGGTCCGGATTCGGACGGCGCGTAGAGTACCTCGAACACGACGCGCGCCGCCTGCTCCGGATCCTCTGGGTGCGTCAGAGCGACCGACATCGTACCCACAGTTCTTTCAGGCTGGCGGCCGGGCCGCGGTCCACATCGACCTCACGACGTTGTGTGATTCCACCCGATTCAAGCTTGGGCGGCTCACCAGCGGCGTCGAAGTAGGTGGATGGGGCGCGTGATACTCCGGCGATCCAGGACGCAAAAGCAGGTTGGAGGGAAACTTTCGGGTACCCGGGTCGTTCGCTAAGACACGTTGAGCAGCGAATGCCATGTCTCGCCCCACCGTCCTGATCACCGGCAGCAGCGGCTTCCTCGGCCAGGCGATCGCGCGCGGCTTGATGGATCGTTACCAGGTCGTCGGCCTCGATGTCAGCCGCCCTAAGAAGCCGTTGTCCGGCATCGCGACAATTGAGATCGACCTCACCTCGGATGCAATCGTAGCGAAGGCGCTGGACCAGGTTCGTGCGCGAACAGGCCGTCGGATCGCCTCGGTCATTCACCTTGCCGCCTATTACGACACGACCGGCGAGGACAACCCGAGATACGATGCCGTCACCGTTCAGGGAACGCGCCGACTGCTGGCGGCCCTTCAGGCATTCGACACGGAGCAGTTCGTCTTCTCGAGCACGCTGCTCGTGCATGCTCCTAGCTCAGCAAAGGGAAGAAAGATCGATGAAGATTCGCCGATCGAACCAGCTTGGGCCTATCCGCAGTCAAAGGCGAAGACCGAGACCCTGATCCTGAACGAGCATGGCAACATCAAGGTCGCGATCCTGAGGCTTGCAGGTGTCTATGACGAGGATTGCCGTGCGGCATTCATCGCGCAGCAGATCGCCCGCATCTTCGAGCGCTTGCCGACCGCTTATCTCTTCACCGGCGACATCACCACTGGCCAGCCCTATCTCCACAAGAACGACCTCGTCGAGGCCGTGGTACGCGTGGTCGATCGACGCAATGATCTTGCTGATGAAACGACACTGCTCATTGGCGAAGAGGAAACGTCGACTTACGACGAGATGCAGAGGCGGATTGGCCAGCTTGTGCATGGGGAGAGATGGCGGACGATGTCCCTCCCGAAAGAGATGACGAAGCTCGGCACTTGGATGCAGGAGAAGGTTCTCGATCAGGATACCGACATCAAGTCGTGGATGATCGAGAATGCCGACGACCATTATGAGATCGATACTTCGCGAGCGAGGAGCCTCTTGGGGTGGAAACCCCGACACAGTCTGACCGCCACGCTGCCCGAAATGATCCGGCGGCTCAAGGTCGACCCGACGGACTGGTACGAGACGAACAAACTTCATCCTGCGACGGTCGCCGCTTCCAAACCTGAGCTCGACCAGGCCGCGGAGAGACTGCGGCAATCGCTGGAGCCTTCGAAAGATGAGGTTGAGGCCGAGACGGAACGGCATCGGGCGCGCACGCTCTGGGCGCCGCTGACCAATGCAGCGATTGGACTGTGGCTCGTCGCCTCGCCTGTCACGCTTGGTCTCTTCGATCCATCCGCGGCGCCAATTCCGCCGGCGCTGGGACATGAGATCGCTTCGCCCGAGATACGTGACGGCAGGCTCGGCGTCAGCGAGATCGTGTCCGGCGTTCTTGTCGTCGCGTTCGCACTCATCGGCATGCGTCGGCGCTGGCGCTGGTTGCAGTGGCTCACCGCTGCCGTCGGCATATGGGTCATGTTCGCACCTCTCGTGTTCTGGACCACGAGCGCTGGAGCCTACGCCACCGATACGCTTGCTGGCATGCTGATCGTGACGCTCGCGGTGATGGTTCCTCCAACACCGGGCATCAGCCGCCAAGCCCTCGCTGCCGACGATGATCGCCCCCTCGGCTGGACCTACTCGCCATCCACATTCAGCCAGCGCCTCCACATCATTGCTCTGGCCTTTGCCGGCCTGTTCGTCTCGCGTTATCTCGCCGCCTATCAACTCGGTCATATCGACGGGTTGTGGGATCCTTTCTTCGGCCCAGGTGATGCAGCGGTCGCCAATGGCAGCGAGGCGGTGGTGACCTCCTGGGTCTCGAAGGGCTTTCCGGTCGCCGATGCCGGGTTTGGCGCCTTCGCCTACGCGCTAGATGCCCTGGCAGGCGCGATCGGCGACCGTCGCCGCTGGCGCACAATGCCATGGATGGTGATTCTGTTCGGCCTACTGGTTATCCCGCTCGGGCTCGTGAGCGTCAGCTTCATCATTATCCAGCCCCCTTTGATCGGTGCACTGTGTACGCTCTGCATCATCCAGGCCGCGATCACGATAGTGCTCATCCCCTATTCGATAGATGAGGTACTGGCGAGCTGTCAGTATCTTTGGGGCGCGAAGCAGGCGGGCCAGCCGTTCTGGCGCACTTTCTGGCGCGGTGGCCCGGCGCTCTCCGAGAAGCAGGCGCCGACGCCCGATCTCGACCGCCCGTTATCGGCGGTGCTGCGCGACATAGTCACCGGCGGCGTCAATTTTCCCTGGACGCTGGTCGCGAGCTCTTTCCTTGGAATGCTGCTGATGATCACGCCGCTTGCCTTCGGCACGAGCCCGATCCTCTACTTCAGCGACCATATCACCGGCTGCCTTGTCATCCTCGTCGCCGTTACGGCGATGGCGGAGGTGGCGCGTGCCGCGCGGTTCGCCAACGTCGCGCTCGGAGCATGGGTGGCAATCTCCCCCTTTGTCCTCGACGGCGCCACGACAACGGCGACGATAGCCAACGTTGCAACCGGTGTCCTCCTCATCGGGCTGAGCCTGCCACGCGGCACCCGTAGCGCCGCCCATTACGGCGGATGGGACCACGCAATAGTATGATGCAACGGCGGGCTCTGCGTGGGCGCCACCGAAGATGATGCGGGGAGCTTTCTCATGACGCATCTGATCGGACCGCGAAGCGCAAGCTGCTGGGAATCTAGGCGTCCCTATCAATTGGCGGAGCCGCTTACAGCGACTCCGCCGCAGTCGTTCCGAGCCTCAAGCGCGCATCCCGATCGCTGGGCGAAACGGCGGATCGCCCATGGGCGATGGAATTGCAGCGTAATGATCGAAGCGCATCGTGTAAGTCGCCCGCCCCTGGCTCATCAAGCCTAGACTGTTCGTATAGCCAAGCATGGTCATGAGCGGCAGGATCGCGTCGATCGCGACAATGTCGTTCTCGACCTTCGTGACACCAACCTGCCCACGACGCAATCGCAAATCGTCGGCGATGGCTTCTGCAAAGGCTGCCGGTGTCACCACCTCGACCTTCATGATCGGTTCGAGCAGAACCGGCTTCGCCATGTTCAGGGCCTCGCGAAAGGCTGTTCTCGCAGCGACCTCGAAGGCAAGTACCGATGAGTCGATATCGTGATATTTGGCATCGATCAGCTCGACCCCGACATCGATCACCGGAAAGCCCGCAACGACGCCGCAAGCAAGGACGTCCTTCACACCTTTCTCGACGCCAGGGAGATACTTCCTCGGTAGCACGCTCTCGTCGATCTTGGACTCGAAGTGAAAGCCCTTCCCGGAATCGATGGGTCCAACACCGAGCTTGACCGCGGCAAAGTCGCCTTTGGGGCCGTAGATCTTCTTGTGCGTGTAAGTTACCTCTGCCCGTGTGGTTGGGCGCTCCAAAAATGCGACCTGCAAAGCGCCTACATTGACGGCGATCCCATCGGCCCGATTGAGCACGTCGATCTTGCCTGCGAGATGACTTTCGCTCACTCCCTTCAGCACAGTCTGACCCGACATGGGATCGAGCGACACCATGAACGAGTGATCCTCGGCGGCGAGCCTGGCGAGCGCCGTCACGAGCTTCTCATGCCCCGCCCGAGACGCCGCCTCGATGGCGACCTCGACCAGCAATGGTTGCCTAATGACATCATCCTTCATTGATGGGTCTCAAACCTGAGTTCCGAGGTCGCATTCTACTCTATCACAGAGCTCGTCATGCCCGGGCTCGTCCCGGGCATCCACGTTCTTTGTGCTGCGTGGAAAGGCGTGGATGGCCGGGACAAGCCCGGCCATGACGCTGTGGAGGCAGTCGGCGCCCATCGCGCTCAAGCTGCGTCAGACCTGCGCGAGGCCTCCATCGACAAAGACCTCGCCGCCGGTCATGTAGCTGCTATCCGAGGACGCCAGGAATGCGGCCACTGCCCCGGTCTCGCTGGGGTCAGCGACGCGCCCGATGGGCGTGGCGCTGCCGAGTGCATCGAAGGCTTCCTCGCCCACGACCTCCAGCGCCAGCTCCGTCTTGGTCGGCCCCGGCGACAGCACGTTGACGCGGATGCCCGTGCCGCGCAGGTCCAGCGCCCAGCTGCGCGCCAGATTGCGGATTGCGGCCTTGGTCGCGCTGTAGATGCTGAACTGCGGCGTCCCCATCACGCCCGTGCTCGAGCCGGTCAGGATGATCGACGATCCCCTCCGCATCAACGGCAGGGCTTTCTGCACGGTGAACACCAGCCCCTTCACGTTGACATCGAAGATCTGATGATAGTGCTCGGGCGTGATCTGGCCGAGCGGCGCAAACGCGCCGGTCCCGGCATTGGCGAACAGAATGTCGACATTGCCGCGTTCGGCTTTCACCGTCGCATACAGTCGGTCGAGGGCGGACAGATCGGTGACCGAACCCCTGACGGCACGCGCCGAGGACCCCAGCTGCGCGAGCGCAGCATCGAGCGGCTCCTGCCGTCGCCCGAACAGATAGACGAATGCGCCTTCATCGACGAACCGTTTGGCGGCTCCGAGCCCGATGCCCGTTCCGCCGCCCGTCACCACCGCCGTCTTGCCTTGTAGTCTGCTCATGATGTGCTCCTTCATTGAGGTTGCACTGAGCTGGCGGCGTACCCACCTATCGACAAGTATGCACCTTTTGGTAAGTGCCCAAAAAATGTCGTCAGATCGTTCAGACCTCATCTCCCCACCGGCGCAAGCCCAAGCAGACGTCCAACGTTGCACGCCGAATCTGCCCGGCTTCACCTGCGGCTTGGATGCGACCTTGCGGGTGGTCTCAGGCAAGTGGAAGCCGCTGATCCTGTACTTTGTCGCCCAGGACGGACCGACCCGTTACGGCGAGCTTCGGCGCGCCATACGCGACGTCAGCGACAAGGTGCTGATCCAGCAGCTCAAGGAGCTGGAGGCCGATGGCCTGGTGAAGCGGACCGACTACAAGGAGGTGCCGCCGCGGGTGGACTATAGCCTCACGCCTCTGGGCCAGAGCCTCGCCGAAGCGCTGGTGCCGCTCTGCACGTGGGGCACCGAGCACATGGCGGAGGTCAGCCGGGTGTTCGCAGAGCGGGCGACCTGGACGCGGCCAGGACGTCAGCCGACCGGCTAGCTCGCGCTACTCGTCGTCCGAAGTGTGCTCCGCCCCTGATAGCAGCGCGTTGCCGCAACTCGACTTGCGTCCGACTTGGGCCAAAAACGGACGAACGTCGCTTCTAATTGCTGTTTGCAGGGTGATGTTTCCTTAATGCCGTATGACTGATACTCGTGGACCATATGGAGGCGTTACTTAGGCGATGCGACTAGGACTACCAAGCCGCGCTGATGATCGCATCAAACGCCGCAGCAAGCTTCCTGAATGGATTGCTGCTGCATCGTCCGGCGACGTTGACGCTCAGTTGGCTCTCGCTTGGGAATATGCCCGAGGCGACGCCGTTGACCCGGATTTCGTGACAGCGTTGAGCTGGTTTGATCGGGCCGCTTCATCCGGTCAGGAGCGCGGTGTTTTGCATCGAGCCCGCTTCCTCCAGCTTCGCGGCGTACCGGAAGGGGTACGTGAACTTCGTAAGTTCGCTGCCAAAGGGGACTGGAAAGCGCAGTTTTGGCTTGGAACTCACTATCAGTCACAACATGGGCGCTTGAGCCAATTGAGAGCCGCTGTGTGGTACGGTCGATCCTTCAAAAGCGGAAATCTCGGCGGCAAGCTCGCCAAGCTGGCGCAGCTTAGAAGAATTGCGCGTCAACCCTTCAGAACGGTGTTTGCCGCCAAGGTCACTATTGAAGCCATTTCGACCTTCTTGCAAATGTTCAGACAAGATCAGCAGATCGAAGCCCTTGGCGTGCTCATGTATCGTCTAAAAAGCAGAACCCCGTGACTTGCAGACGTTCAGCCGCCGCCAATCAGACCCTGAAGCAAATGTCCGGTTTGGGTCACGCCCGGAAGAACTCAGGTCGAGCATATCGGGTCCGCTACACCCCGAGCAGCCGACATCCGACGGAGGTATCGCGTCGGCCCCTTCGGGCCAGGAGCAGTCGTATGACTTCCGAACCTGCAAGGCGCGTTAGGCGAAATTGATCAAATCTAGCAGGTAATGCGCGAGCGCCACCGGCCATAGCACACCCGACCGCCGCAGCATTAACATGAGGAAAAGGCCAACAGTAGCCGCAGAAAGGACATTACCAAGGCCGGCCCACCAATGAATTGCGCCGAACAAAACTGACGTCGTGAGAACGGCAAAAATGCCGTCACCCAGATAAGGCCGGAATGCTAGCCGGATGTATCGGCGAAATATGACTTCTTCGCTGATAGCTACCAAGGCTAAGCCAAAAAAAAGATCGAACGCTTTTAGCCATCCGGTCGGGTGCGGATATGCGCCGAGAACGGTTGTAGGGAATGCCGCATTGAGGAAAGATTGCGGCAACTGGACAAAGCGATCTAGCAAGCAAATTCCGACGATCCAAAGGACAATCTCAAAAAGTGAAATTTGACGTCCACCTGTTCGAAATGCAGCGATCCGAGCAGAAGGCACTGCCGCCAAAATGGTGAGAGCAGTGATCCGACCCACATAGTCCCAGAGAAGCCAACTTGCCGCTTGATGTTGATGCAGCCGCATAACTTGCGACGCAACTAGCGCTATAAGGGCGAGGACGAACCACCAAATCAACGGGCGCGTATCGGAGCGATTGCTCTCACGCTCTTTAGGCACGACGAAAGAGTGCTCTTCCATGCTCGATGAGATATTCGCTTTACGTTTTCACGGTGACGAATCCTTCGCTCCACGCGTCCTTGTCGATTTCCATCTCGCTGACTTGGAAATTATCGGGATAGTCGCGAAAGCCCTCAAAGCGCAGCTTGCGCAGTCTTGCTGCATCTGCTTCGGCCGCGCTGCTATAGACCCCGACGAGTTTATCTTCGGTATCATTCTCATCCAGAGCATCTTCGCGCGGATAGCTATGCCAGAGCAGGAAAACTGTGCGCATTTGTGTAAGGGCCATAACCGCGTGATTGCTTACGACAGTTCGTCCAACCACCGCTGAGCCAATTTCGGCTCACCCGGAGTGTTTGAAAGGCGAGAGCCCATCTGCAGGAACCGCTCGTGGAGCTGGAAGGGTTCAATGCCGCACTTGTGGCGCAGACGCTCGATTTTGGAGCCTAGTTCAAGGAGCTCCTCCCGTGCGGGGTCGCGCAAACCAACTCGTTCGTACGAGCCGAAGAGTCCCCACTGTCCCTTAGCGCACCCCTGTAGTGCCGACAGAAGCAACTCCCTGTACGAAGCTTCAAGGGCCGCGAGCTGTCGTTCATACGAGGGTCTCATCGGCTCGAATAGGTTCTTGGGTCAAAGAATGCAGCGAGAGCGGAGACGACAGCGACAACCGCCAAGAACAGGACCGTGGTAGGATCGATGAACAGATACAAGACTGCCAGTATTCCGGCGACGGTCAGAGCTGGTCCAATGAGCGCAGGGTGCGTCTTAAGCCAGTTGATCACACTGTGGCGGACCTGAGGGACGCAGGCCGTAGCCGCGAGGAGAGCGACAAGTACAACAAGCCATTTCGGCATGGGACGAAGCGCCTTATTTGCCCTACAACTACAATAGCTAAGCACGTCCGCATGAAAAATAGAGTTCAAATTATAGCGACTACCCGGCAATGTCTGTCTTGGGTCACAAGCTGCCGATCACACCTGCAGTGGCAGACGTCCGCTTTGCTCTGGTAAGCTGACGAATTATACGCACGCCCCAATCGGAGTTCCTGTGACCACAACCCCGGAAGGACAGCCGATGCCCATCAAAGCCATCGTCTTCGACGCCTATGGCACGCTCTATGACATCCAGTCGGTCGCTGACGTCACTGAGGATGCGTTTCCCGGCTACGGCGAGATCATCACGCAGGTCTGGCGCATCAAGCAGCTTGAATACACCTGGCTGCGCTCGCTGATGCAAGCTTACCAGGATTTTGACGCGGTCACGCGCGACTCGCTCGCCTATACGCTGCGCGTGCTCGGGCTCGCCTATGAGAGCGAGGCATTCGAGCGCGTCATCGAGAAATATCTGCATCTCGATCTCTATCCGGATGTGGCCGAAACGCTCGCGGCCCTGAGACCGCGCAGGCTCGCCATCCTCTCCAACGGCAGCCCGGACATGCTCAATGCGCTGGTACGCAATTCCGGGCTCGACCGCCTGCTCGATGCCACCATCAGCGTCGACGCGAAAAAGATCTTCAAGCCGAGCCCACAGGCCTATGAGCTGATCGGCGAGGTGCTCGGCACCGCGCCTGATGAGGGTCTGTTCGTCTCCTCCAATCCCTGGGACGCCGCCGGGGCAAAATCGTTCGGACTGAAGGTTGCCTGGATCGAGCGGGTGACGCCCGAAGCGATGGCGCTGGCTTGCGTCGAGAACGAACTCGTGGCACCGCTCACCATGTTCAAGGCGATCCGCACCCAGATGGACGAGCTCGGCTTTGCGCCGGATCATCGCGTCCGCGCCCTCTCCGAGCTGCCGGGAATCGCTTAGGGGTCGTCGCCCGCCTGTAAGATTGGAATGAGCTGCCCGGAATGAGCCTGGAATCCGTTCGCGCCTTCTTCGCCGAGAAAGCCCCCGACATCTCCGTCATTGAATCCCCGATCAGCTCCGCGACCGTGGCGCTGGCGGCCGAGGCCTATGGCGTCGAGCCGGGAATGATCGCCAAGACGCTGAGCTTGCGGATCGGCGAGCGCGTGATCCTGA
Organism: Bradyrhizobium sp. NBAIM01; assembly: GCF_020194115.1. Taxonomy (NCBI): domain Bacteria; kingdom Pseudomonadati; phylum Pseudomonadota; class Alphaproteobacteria; order Hyphomicrobiales; family Nitrobacteraceae; genus Bradyrhizobium; species Bradyrhizobium sp. NBAIM01. The sequence goes on from NZ_JADYVU010000002.1 coordinate 485,461, forward strand.
TCGTCGCGGCCGGCACCTCGCGCATGGACAACAAGAAGGTCAAGGCGCAGTTCGGCGGCAAGCCGAAGATGCTGGGTCTGGAGGAAGTCGCCGACATCACCGGACACGAGGTCGGCGGCGTCTGCCCGTTCGGCCTGAAGTCGCCGCTGCCGATCTATTGCGACATCTCGCTGAAGGCATTCGACGTCGTCGTGCCGGCTGCCGGCTCGACCCATAGCGCGGTGCGCATCACACCGGAGCGGATGGCCGAGCTGACCGCGGCTGAATGGGTCGACGTCTGCGAGCACAGGCCCTGAGCGGCGCTATTCGTCCTCGTCGTAAGGCCGCTGTGGAGGCGGCGGAGCAATGTAGCGTGGTGGCGGTGCGGCCCGGCCGCGCGGAACCTGTTGCTGCGGCGGCATCTGGTTGCTGGACTGGAACACCGCACGGCAGCCGCTCGAGAGCTGTGGCGTATTCTGCTGCAAGCAGGCCACGATGCGGTTCACGTCGGGAATCTGATCGCTGCACAGGCGCCACACATCAGGTGTGCAGGCCATCTGCTGTTCCATCGTGCCGCGGTATTCCTGCGCGGATGCAGCGCTGTGCGCCATGATGCCGCCGACCGCAAGCGCCACACCTAGCGCGATCCGCTCTGTTCGCATGTCCAGATCCTTCCCAAGTCTCTCGAATTCTCTTCAATCAATGAGACGCGAGCTTGTTCTGGACCAACAACAAAATGTGAAAAGCGCGACTGGAACCATGGCAGCTCCCGCTGACGCCTTGGTCCGTGGCGCCCCAGCAACAGGGCAGAAGCAAACCGGCCTCTTGCGCCTTTCGCCATAAGGCATTTCGCCTGACGCCAAGAATCATGACGGCGCTCCCGCTAGCAATGGGCTGCAATGAGGGGAATGTCGATGCCGACTGCAAGACCGGTCTGTGCGCAAAACGTCGCCACGGCCGCAATCTTTCGCCGCAAGCTACTGGTCACCACCGCGCTGGCGCCTCTCGTGCTTGCCTTCCCGGTCCTGACGTCCAGCCCGGCGCGCGCCGCCTGCACCGTGGCAGGCACCGGCACGATCGGCGCGCTCAATTCGAGTGATGTCGCAACCTGCACCGGCCTCGGCAACACCGATCACATCAACGCCACCGGCGGCACCAACGTCACCGTCAATGTCGGCGACGGCACCACGACATCGCTGCTGCCCGGCGCCGGCATACCTGCGATCGTTTTCGACGCCACCATCGCCTCGCATGTCACCGTCAACAATCAGGCGACAGTCTCGACCTCCAGCGGAGCGGTCCTGCTCTCCAACGGATCGACCCACAACAATGTGACGATCGCCGCCGGTGCGATCGCGGAGGGTACGGGCAACGCCGAAGCAGCCATCGTCATCGACAATTCGAACGACAATCTCCTCAATATTCGCGGGACGGCCGTCGGCACCGGAGGAAACACGACGGGACTGCGGATCAGCGGGACGTCGAGCGGCAATGTCGTCCTCGTCTATGACAGCGGATCGATCGGCGGCGGCCATACCGGCGTGCAATTCATCGTCGGCGGCAATTCGCTCGTCAATGGCGGCACGATCTCCGGCGGGTTCTTCCTCGCCATCCAGGGCTCTTCCGGCAGCGACACCATCTTCAACGCCGGCACCATCTCGGGCGGCGGCAGCGGAGCGATCGAGCTGAATGGCGGCGATGATCAGCTCGGCCTCGCGCCGGGCGCGACGATCGCCGGGAATGTCCGCGGCGGGAGCGGTACCGATATGCTGAACTTCGGCAGCATTGGCAGCGCCACGTTCGACCTCGGCAATCTCGGCCCCGGCCTGCAATATGACGAGTTCGAGCAACTGAAGAAGAACGGCAACTCCGTCTGGACGCTGACCGGCACCACCGCCTTCAACGGCGCGACGACAGTGGACGCGGGCGGGCTGATCGTGAACGGCACATTGCCCTCGGTCGTCACGATCAATGGCGGCTATCTCGGCGGCACCGGCACCGTCGGCGGAATCGTCGTCAACAATGGCGGCATGGTCGCGCCCGGCAATTCGATCGGGACGCTCAACGTCAACGGCAACGTCGCCTTCAATGCCGGCTCGACCTTTCAGGTCGAGATCAACCCCGGCGGCCAGTCCGACAGGATCGCAGCGACCGGGACCGCCACGCTCAACGGCGGTACGGTGCAGATCGTGCCGCTTGGCGCAGGCTTTATCGCCAACACGCAATACACCATCCTCACGGCGGCGGGCGGCGTCAGCGGCACGTTCGCCGCGCTCACGAGCTCTGGCAGCCCGCTAGTCACGGGGCAGCTCAGCTATGACGCCAACAACGTCTACTTCCTGCTGCAGCAGATCGGCGGCTTCGGAACGTTGTCGGGGCTGACGCCGAACCAGGCTGCGGTGGCCGGCGCACTCGACCAGGCACAGCTCGGCGGCGCATCGGGACCGCTGGCCACTGCGATCAACACACTCGCCGCGCTCAATACGCCAGGCATCAAGGCCGGCCTCGACGACCTGGCCGGTCAAATCCACGCCGATGGACGCCGCTTCGTTGCGGATCAGGCCGACATGTTCCAGAGCTTCATGTGGAATGCCGGGACGCAGTCGCGCGGCGAGACCGTTCGGATGACCGCGTCCGCCTACGCGCCGGAGCCCAGGGACCCGATCGGCAAGGCGCTGAACCGCCGCCGCGCGGCGCCGATGCAGAGCGTCTGGTTTGGCGGCTATGGCAATTGGGACAAGGTGGCCGCGAGCGACATTGCCTTCGGAACCAACACGACCATCGCCGGCGCCGCGCTCGGTGCCGACCTCTGGCACATGCCGGGCTTTACGGCTGGCCTCGCGGTCGGCGCATCGACCGGCCAACTGCGAATGACCGGCCGCGCCGACCGTATCGAGGCCAATGCCGGGCATGCCGGCGTCTACGCGCGCGGCGAAGCCGGCGGCTTCAATCTCGCATCGGCGATCAGCTATTCCTTTGCGGCGCTCGACTCCTCGCGCACGATCGCGTTCCTCGGCGAGACGGCAACTGCCGCCTCGCGCGCAAACACCTTTGCCGCTTCGCTGGGCATCTCGCGGCCGTTCCAGACAGGATGGGGTCTTGTCGCCGAGCCCTTTGCCAAGGCTGATTGGTACGCGACACACCAGGGCAGTCTTTCAGAGGCCGGTGCGCCGGGGGTCAATCAGCTGGTGCGAGGCGGCAGTTTCGACCTCGGCTATGGCACGGTCGGCTTGCGCGGCAGTCACCGCATGATGATGCCGAATGGCCACGCGGCACAGTTCGGCGCGACCATTGCCGTTCGTCATGAGTTTACCGGCAGCGCGGCAACCACGACGGCGGCGCTGGAAGGCGCACCCGGCATTCCGTTCGCGATCACCGGCGTCGAGCGCGCGCGCACGGTGGCGCTTGCCGGCGCCGAAATCCGGTGGGACCTGACGACCGCGACATCGTTCAAGGCCTCGTACGAGGGCGCGTTCGCGCCGGGATACGACCGTCACACGCTGCGCGGCCTGGTCCGCAGCGAATTCTGAACGGCCCTACTCCACCTTGCCGATCTTCTTCACCGCCGCGATCAGCCGCTTGCTGTCGGTCGCGACGAACTCAGAGAAGGCCGGCGCGTCCTGATAGGCGACGAGGCTGCCCGAGGTCTCGAACGCCTTAAGCACGTCAGGACTCGTCATCACCTGTGCCATTGCGTCGCGCAGGCGGGTCGCGATCGGCGCAGGAAGAGCGCTCTGCGCGAACAGCCCGGCCCAGATGTAAAACTCGACATCCTTGTAGCCGAGCTCCTGGAACGTTGGCAGGTCAGGGAAGCTCGCGATGCGCTGCGCGCCGCAATTGCCGAGCACGCGCAGCCTGCCGTCGTCGACCTGCGGCTTCAGCGTGCCGGGTGCGGCGGCCATCGCCTGCACGGTGCCGCCGAGGATCGCAGTCAGCGCAGGACCTGCGCCGCGGAACGGCACGTGCAGCAGCTTGATGCCGGCGCTGCTCGCGAACATCTCCATGGCCACATGCAGCGTGCCGTACGGCCCGGACGAGCCATAGGCGATCTGGCCCGGCCGCTTCTTCGCATCCTCGACGAAATCCTGCGCGGTTCTCCAGGGCGCCGAGGCCGGCACCGCGAGCAGCGTGGGATCGGCGAGCACGCGCGCGATCGGCATGAACTGCGAGACCTCGTAGGCGACGGGTCGGTCGAACAGCCGGTCGGCCTCAGGGAGCACCGCGAGCGAGGACAGCGTCATCAGCAGCGTGTAACCGTCGGGCTCGGCACGCGCGGCCGCGGCATTGCCGACCGATCCGCCGCCGCCTCCCGCCCGGTTGTCGACGATCACGGGTTTGCCGAGAATTCGCTCCAACGCCGTCGCGACCGGTCGCGCAGCGAGATCGGCCTGTCCGCCGGCCGGGAACGGAACGATCATGGTGATGTTGCGCGAGGGGTAAAGAGCTTGGGCAAAGCTTGATCGAGAGCAAGCCGCCTGTGCGAGGGGCAGCACGGCAGCGGCCTTCAGAAGTTCGCGGCGGTTCATTGGTGGGTACCTCCCCGATTGTTTTCGTGATTGGGAGGCAGCCTAACCGGAATGGATTGTGTTGCGATAGCCGTGCGCTTGCACCCTCCCCGGCGGGGCCTGGAGGGGGCGGCCGGTTGGCCGCATCTCCCCAACTACTGCGACTGCAACAGGGTGGGCAGGCTCTTGTCGAGGACGTTGCCGAGCAGTTGCCGCGTCGACGCGCGCATCACTGGATTGTTGGCGGCTTCCGGCGGTTCTGGCCACTGCGCCCAATCGATACGCAGGGTCGGCGGCCCGGTCATAAAGTTGCTTCCGCTGATCGAGCCTTCGCCGCTCTTCAGAATATCGAAGCTTTGCCCGTCATGAACGTAGATCCGTATGACCGCGTAGATGTCGGCGGTGTCGTACAGCGGGCTGACCTTCATGACACCGATGCCGAAGAATCCACCCTGGCGTATTCCCTTGATCACGACGACATAGCGTTTGCATCCGGCCTGACCGGCAACTTGGCGGACGATGGCGCCGGCCTTGTCGCTGCGAACGAACATGCCAAGCCCGGGATCGTAGGAACTGAATGCGGATCTATCGGCAGCGATCCTGCGGACGACAAAACCAGAGCCGACCGCGGCCCTCACACGTTCGACAACGAGGTCATCGAGCCCGAAACCGTCGACCGGAACCTCCTTGTTCTCGTTGCCGAACACGGTCACGCCGATCTTCTTCACGATGAAGCGATCGCCCAGCAGCGATATCACGCCGACGCACGGTCCTGCAGCTTGCGGCGTGGACTGCGAAGCAGGTGCCGGCTTGGGAGGCGCGTTCTTTGCCGGCTTGGCAACCGTCGCCGGCTGGTTGGTTTGCGCCTGCGCGGGGCCGGCCAGGTACAGTGCGAAGAGGAAGAGGCAAATAAGACGAAGCATCATGTAGCGGTCGTCGGGTTGTTGAGAAACGGGAAGCAGGAAACAGAACGCGGCGCGGGTATAGACAACAAAGTTCATGACCGCAACGCGAGGGCCCTAGCGTTTCTTCAACTTGGCAAACTGCCTGGGCAAAAACTCCGTCAGCGGCAATGCCGCAGCCGCACGCAAGAGACCGCGTCGATCCATGATTTGCCCTCGCCTGATTTTCTTGTTTCGCTGCCAGGCTAACGCGCCAGGCGGCAAGAACAAGACGTTTACGAAGCGTTAGCCATATCGGGCTCCTTCAGGAACGCATGTCCGGGCCCGCTGTTGCCTTCCCAGGGAGAGTGGATGATGCGGAATCTGGCGACTATCGACGTTGCGCTGGACGAGATGCTGGTGAATCTCGCAGCGATCGTGTTGCGGCTTTCGACGCCCGAATTGACGGGAACGCCGGAAGCGCGGCGCGCGCTGGCGCGATCCGTCCATCAATATGGTGTGTGTGCGGCGCGGTCGAGCGACCCACGCGTTCACGAATTGAAGGCGCAATTGGAGGGGACGCTGAAGCCAAGCCTGCGCGTCGTCGCGATCCATGGCGTGAAGGTGTCGTAGTTCGTCATTGCGAGGAGCTCTTGCGACGAAGCAATCCAGAATCTCTCCGAGGAGACATGCTGGATTGCTTCGCTGCGCTCGCAATGACGGAGAGCGTTGAAGCCGCGCGCGCTCCTACGACGCTTTGCTTTTCCCGCGCGGCCGCCGCTTGCATGTGCCCGGCAGCTTCGCTGCCAGGAAATCGGCGAGCGCTTCGACGCGCGCGGGGCGGGGGCCGCCTGGCGGGGTCACGAGGTGCACGGCGCCTTCGGCCTGCTTCCAGTCCTTCAGGATGACCTCGACCTCGCCTGACGAGATCGCCTCACCGACGATGAATTCCGGCAGATCGGCGATGCCGAGGCCCGCGATCAACGCCGGCATCACGGCTTCGCCGTTGTTGACGCGAAGCTGACCGCCCGGGCGCACGCTGGCCTGCTCGCCGGCCGAATTGGTGTAGTGCCAGGCATTGGGCGTGGAGAGATAGGCGTAGCTGAAGCATTTGTGCGCGGCGAGATGCATCGGGTGCGTCGGCCGGCCGTGTTTCTTGAGATAGGACGGCGCGGCGACCGTGTACCGCGGCATGGTGAAGAGCCGCCGCGCGATCAGCGAAGAGTCCGGCAGCCGCGCGATCCGAACCGCCATGTCGAAACCTTCGCCGATCAGGTCGACGGTCGCATCGCTCAAATGCAGATCGACGGAGACTTCCGGATAGGCCTGGAAGAACTCGGGCAGCAGCGGCGCCACCGCCTTGATGCCGAACGTCATGGGGACGGCGAGCCGCACCAGGCCGCGCGGCGCCACCGACTGCGCCAGCGCCTCGTTCTCGGCGGCCTCGCCGTCGGCCAAGAGGCGCGTCGCGCGTTCGGCCAGCTTGTGGCCGGCATCGGTAAGCGCGAGCCGGCGCGAGGTGCGGTTGAACAGCCGCGCGCCGAGCCGCTCCTCCAATCGCGTGACCGCCTTGGACACCGTGGCCTTGGACATCCCAAGCTCGCTCGCGGCCCCCGCAAATGATCGCAGCTCCACGACTTTGGCGAAGATCGCGAGCGCTTCGAAGTCTGGGAGCTTTGCCATGGCAGCCGGTCCTGATGGGGCATTTAAGGAAACAATGCGTTTCGACAGTTTCTATTTCTATACCACAGGCGAAGGCTTATCCAACAGGTCAATCCGACATCAAGGAATTGCACAGATGATCGAACTCAGACCTTTCGCGAAGCTCGGCGGCGCCGATCACGGCTGGCTCAAGGCCAAGCATCATTTCTCGTTCGCTGGCCATTACGACCCGAACAACATGGGCCACGGCGCCTTGCGGGTGTGGAATGACGACGAGATCGCGCCCAACACCGGCTTTCCCGCCCATCCCCACGCCAACATGGAGATCATCACCTATGTGCGCGAGGGCGCGATCACCCATCAGGACAGCCTCGGCAACGAGGGCCGCACCGAAGCGGGCGACGTGCAGGTGATGAGCGCCGGCAGCGGCATCCGCCACTCCGAGTACAATCTCGAGCCGACCAGGACGCGGATCTTCCAGATCTGGATCGAGCCGGCGATGCGCGGCGGACAGCCGACCTGGGGCTCGAAGCCGTTTCCGAAGGCAGACCGCTCCGGCAGGCTCGTCACCATCGCGAGCGGCTTTGCGGGCGACACGGACGCACTGCCGATCCGCGCCGATGCCCGGGTGCTCGCCACCACGCTGAAGGCGGGCGAGAGCGCGGAGTATGAGCCGCAGACGTCGCGGCATCTCTACCTGGTGCCGGCGGCAGGCGCCGTCGAGATCAACGGCGTCCGCGTCAATGCCCGCGACGGCGCTGCGATCCGCGACGAGGCCAAGCTGAAGATCACGGCGCTCGAAGATTCCGAGCTCGTGCTCGTCGACGCGGCGTGACGAACAAGCAACCAATCACCTCACCCAATCCCAACGGAGACCACCATGACAAAAGTTCTCGTCCTCTATTATTCCGCCTATGGCCATATCGAGGCGATGGCCAATGCCGTCGCCGAAGGCGCGCGCGAGGCCGGCGCGACCGTTGACATCAAGCGCGTGCCCGAGCTGGTGCCGGCCGAGGTTGCGAAAGCCTCCTATTACAAGCTCGACCAGGCCGCGCCGGTCGCCAAGATCGAGGACCTCGCCAATTACGACGCGATCATCGTCGGCACCGGCACCCGCTTCGGCCGCATGGCCTCGCAGATGGCGAACTTCCTCGACCAGGCCGGCGGGCTCTGGGCCAAGGGCGCGCTGCACGGCAAGGTCGGCGGTGCCTTCACGGCCACCGCGACCCAGCACGGCGGCCAGGAGACCACGCTGTTCTCGATCATCACCAACCTGCTGCATTTCGGCATGGTCGTGGTCGGCATGAACTACGGCTTTGCCGGCCAGATGAAGCTCGACGAGGTCACGGGCGGTGCGCCCTATGGCGCCACCACGATCACCGGCGGCGACGGCAGCCGCCAGCCCAGCGCCAACGAGCTCGCCGGCGCGCGCTATCAGGGCCGCCAGATCGCGGAGACCGCCAAAAAGCTGCATGGATGATGCGACCCTGGGCGGCATTCTCAGCCGGGAATGCCGCCCCAATCCGGGATCGGGATACGGTCACCATTAAATCTGCGTGATGTCGGCGTGAGGCCGAACCGGCTCCGTCGGTAGAGGTGCGGGCGCCGTCGAAAGCCACCAGCCCTCGCCGGCAAACCAGCATGTCTCGTCGGGGACGCCCTCTCTCCGCAACGACTGCACCCCTTCCCAACCTTTCGTGAACGCCTCGCCCAATCGCCGGCCGGCCTCGGCATCCTGCAATCCCGCGCAGCCGATGAATTGGGCGCGACTGAGGAATTTCGCCGGCCAGATTTCACCGTCATCCGGCCGCGTGATCATCAACATGCCGCCGTACATGCCTTCGGGCGCGAGCGGAAACACCAGCCGCCCGCCGGGCCGCAGCGCATCGAGCCATTCCGCCGCCGGCTGCGCCGCGCCCGCGCAGACATAGATCACGTCGGCCTCCGGCAGATCCGCCGCGATGCCCGAGCGTCCGCGCACGTCCACATGGGCGATGTCCTTCAGATTGTCGCGCGCAAGTCCCGCCAGACGTTCATCGATCTCATAGGCGTGAACGCGGCCGCCGGGACCGACGAGATGCGCGAGAATTGCGGTGTAATAGCCGCTGCCGGCGCCGATCTGGACCACGGTCTCGCCTTCCTTCACCGCGCAGCCGCTGAGCCAGTAGGCGTGCGCGCCGGGCATGCCGATGTTGAGACCGCGCGCCGGGTCCAGCGCCAACAGCGCATTCTGATAGAGGAAGGCGGGATCATCGTCAGGCGTGACCACATAGGGATGGCCGCCGAGGCAGATCGACCACGGCCCGGGCCCGGCGAACGGCTCGCGCCTGATGGTCCGAAAGGCCTGTTCGAGGCGAGGGTCTGCAGCCTTCGCAGCACCGCAAATCAACTGCGCATAGAATGCACGATATTTTGCCGAACGGTCTTCCATGTCGCCTCCGCGGAATGGAAGCGACGATAACACAACGAGGACGATCATCGGAAGGCTTGCGCAATCGCGGCCTTTTGTGACGGCGCCGTGACGTAGCCACGCCTCAACTCCGTTCCATTTTCTTCCTGACGAGGTCCTTGCCGATCGGCCGCACGGGTTCGCTCCGTAGCACCAGCGAGGTCGTCACAGCGCCAAAACCGGCGATGCGATCCACGATGGTCTCGAGATCCTCCGGCGCCGGAACGAGCACCTTGAGCACGAAACAGTCATCGCCCGTGACGCGATGGACTTCGATGATGTGAGGGATTTCGCTGAACCGCTTGAGGCAGGTCTTGATGTGCTCGTGCGAGGTGCGCAGGCGCACCAGCGCCATCAGGCCGAGCCCGAGAGCGCGCGGGTTGATGCGGGCGCCATAGCCCTCGATGATGCCGGCTTCCTCGAGCCGCTTGACGCGTTCGGACACGGCCGGCTGGGACAGCCCGACGGAACGGCCGAGCTCGGACAACGGCACGCGCGCATTGGCCTGCAGCGCCTCGAGGATCTTCAAATCCTTGGCATCGATGCTCCCGAAGCGATCCAAACTCAATTCTCCGTTCCACCTTGAGATCATCGGCAGATGGTCGATTTCGCCGATGACTTGCCATGTGATGCAGGACCGCGATCGGTCACACTGCGGTCAACTCAGATATCACGGGACGTTCATGCACGACATCATCACATTGCCCGGGCTCGGCGGCTCCGGAGATACCCACTGGCAGACGCTATGGGAGCGCGCTGACGCGCGCTTCACGCGATTCCAGCCGGCGAGCTGGGACCAGCCGGAGCTCGACGACTGGGAGCAAGCCCTGGAGCACGTGGTCGCGCGCTGCGCCAGGCCGCCCCTCCTGGTCGCACACAGCCTCGCCTGCCTTTTGGTGGCGCACTGGGCCGCGCGCTTCCCTTCCGCGATTGCGGGCGCCTTTCTGGTCGCCGTGCCCGATCCCGATGGCGGCCATTTTCCCGCGGAGGCCGCAGCGTTCAAGCCGGTCCCCGGCGGCGCGTTGCGCTTTCCCGCGCTGATCATCTCGAGCACGAATGATCCATATGGAGCGCTCGAGGTGACACGGCGGCGGGCGCAGGACTGGCAGTCCGGCCTGATCGTGCCGGGCGCGCTCGGCCACATCAATGCCGCGAGCGGGCTCGGCGACTGGCCGCAAGGACGCGCGTTGCTGGATGCTTTCCGGGCGGGCCTTCCGAGGTGATGGCGAAACAGACGGCGCCCGTCAGCGCGCTCCCTTGCCCATCGCCCTCGCCGCGAGGGAGGCGAGCTTAGGATAGCGCCGAAGGCCCTGCGCGGCGTGATCGCGCCAGGCGAAGGGCAGACCGCGCCAGGACAGCGCGACGCTGACATCGGTCAGCGGCACCCTCTCGGCGCCGAGGCGCCGCTTGTAGTCCTGATTGCCGATGCTGAGGTCGAAACGGCGCAGGCCTTGCGCATGCAGCGCCGCCAGGGTGCGCTCGGTGACGAGCAGACCCGGCGAGCAGCTCGACCATTGATCGCCGCCATGGCTGATGCGCAGCAGGACATAGGTCGCGCCATGCTTGACGCCGAGCGCGGTGGCGACAATGCCTTCCTCGCACACCAGTGCCGAGACCATGGCATGACCTCCCGCGAGGCCCCGGCGGACGACCTCGCGATAGAATCGCGCATGGGTCTCGTCGTTGAGAACGAACCGCGAGCCGAGCTTTTGCATGCGTCCCTGCTGCTGGAGATCCATCACGTCCAACAGCTCGTGCGCACGCCCGACATCGGCGGCGATCTCGAACCGCGCACCGGCAAGACGGCTGAAGACCCGCCAGCAGCGCGGCATCTGCAGGCGCTTGATCGCGGCCTGATAGCCGCCATAGTCGTCGCCCATCAACACGAGATTGCCGTTGAGCGAGGAGGATCCGATCCGGCCGAGCGATACCAGCGGGTTCGGCTTGCCGCCGACCTCCGCCGGCATCTTCTTCAGGCGGAGCAGATCGAAACGGTCGGGCAGAGCGCGTAGCGCGCCGATCAGCGCCGTGTTGATCGCGTCCGCCGTTCCCGCGTCCAACGAGGCATCGAGCGCCAGGATCGGTGCGTTGTTGTCGGAGACGCCGAGGTCCGCGAACTCGACGATGCGGATGCCGCGCCTGACATGGCTGATCATCGGCACGACTGCGATGTCCTTGCCGGTGGCAGCATCGGAGATCACGGCGATCAGTGGCGCGACGTCGTGAAACGACTCGTACCAGGCGCCGAGCCAGTCAGCATGCTGGAAGGCGGTGCGGTGCCCGGCGCTCAGGCGCGAGGCCGCGTGCCGCCAGTCACGCAGGAAATCGACCGCAATGGCCGACGCGCTGGACGCAAAATCGTCGGGCTGATCAACGCTGAGGAAGGTCATGCGCGGGGCTCGGTCTGCTCGATGCATTGGAACCTCGCCAGGAAGTGCAGGCCGGCCACCGCCAGCGCGAACATGAACCAGATCGGATTCTGTCGTTCGAGCAGGAAGGTCTCGGTGGCACCGTAGTACAGGCCGAACAGCCACACGGTCAGGAACAGCTTGGCCAGTGCGCCACTGCGGCTGTGAGCCTGCGCCGTCTGGAAATTGCGGAGCGGGGCGAGCACGAAGATGAGGATGACCAGCAGCAGCCCCGGCAGACCGATCGTGACCGCGAGATCGAGGTAGCTATTGTGGCTGTGCGCCGCCGATGTCGCCCATTCGGCTCCTTCCGCGGTGGCCCGCGCACTCACGTCGTCCCAGAACGCAGAATAGCCGTGGCCGATGATCGGCTTCTCGGCGACGGCCGCGAGCGCGAAGTCCCAGATCGCGGAGCGTCCGGTGAAGGTGGGATCGAGCGGAAGCAGCCGTGTCATCGCCGCCAGCACCGGACTGACGACACTGCCGACGGTCAACAGGTTCATCGCAATCAGCGGCACGAAGCAGATGAGCCGCTTCAGCCACAGGCTTGGCGTGACATAGACCAGCGAAGCGAGCACGTAGATCGCAAGGCACAGCACCGAGGACGTCTTGCCGCCGGTGAAGATCAGGAAGGTGCCGGCCAGCACGGCGATCACAGGCCCCATCACGAACGAGCCGACGGCGGACAGGTAGATGCCGACATAGACCAGGATGGTCATCACGGCGGAGGCGATATTCTTGTGGCCGAAGCTGCCGCGCCAGTCGCCGGCAAGCTGCGGCTCGGTGACGTCGAGCGCCGTGTGGACCGCATATTGCGGCGCGAGGAAGACGCCGAGATAGCACAGCGCGAGCAGCACGAGCGCGGCGCCGCCCAGGCAAAGGTTGAAGCTGCGCCGCGTCGGCGGCAGCAACGGCAACACGATGGCGAGCGACGTCACGCTAACCGTGAGCACGAATCGCTGCATCGAAACGCCGCGGCTTTCCGAGAACACGATGTTGATCACAAGCCAGACCAGCAGGCAGAGATGCAGCGGTGTCACCAGGCTCTTCAGCGCGAGCGCATCGGTGGCAGCGACACACAGGATAGCGACCGCAGCCAGCAGACCCCAGGCGATATAGGTCAGCGCCATTCGTCCGCCGACGATCATGGTGACGTCGGGATTGCGCAGGTCCGGGAACGGATCGAGTGTCACCAGCACCAGCAGCAGCGCCCCGACCGCGACGAGGCAGCGCGCCACCTGCACGGCATCGAGCCCTGCGAGGCGATCACGCAGGATATGGCCGAACGATCGGGCCCCGACGTCGGTCATGTTGGCGGCACTGCGGTCCATGGCTCAAGACATTCGGTAACGCCAGTGAAGCTTGGGGTCGCGGCTCAACCCTTCCGAGGCTTCGTCAACGGGTCTTGCGGAGGTCTGCGACATCGCGGGCTGCCGCATGATGCTCCGCGCGATCTCGTAATATTGCAGCGCCCGTTGCTCCAGCGTGAGATTGTCCAGGATGTAGCCGCGCGGATCGAACGCGCCCGCGGTGCACCCGGCCCAGAAATTGTCCCAGCCCGTCTCGAAGCCGGCGATGTCGGTGAACTTGACCCCGCAGCGTTCGTCCCAGTACGGCACCGACGACACCGGCGCGAACTGCACGCGATGCGGATAATAGTCGGGGTCGCGCCATGGCCCGCCCGGATCCCAGGCAAACACCGGCACGCCGCAGGACAAGGCCTGCTGATAGGCGATGCCCTGGCTCTCGCTTTGGCACAGGAAGATCATCGCGCGCGAACGCGCGAGCGCCGCCTGAAAATCGGCTTCCTTGTAGCTGCCGTAGCGCAGCTCCGTGAACGAGCGGCCTTCCTTAACGAGCCGGGCGCGCACGGGCTCGATCATCTCCGACGCGTAGCGCTCGCGGTCCCAGTGGACCTTGTCGTAGATCAGGACATCCACGGTCTTTTGCGCTCGAGCCGACGGGGCCCAGAGATTCGTGTCGATGCCGACAGGCCAGGCCTCGGTCTCGGGCCAATATGGCCGGTACATATCGACGTACCAGGGACCGGGCACCACGACCTTCTTCACCGGTAGGCGCTGGAACAAGTCAGGGTCATCGAGCGGATGATTGTGGGCGGCAGCGCCGAGCAGGATCGGGTTCTTCCATAGGAACTTGTCGAGCAGGAACGTGCGCCCGACGATACAGGCAAGCTCGTCGGGATGTTCCGCGATGTAACCGTAATCGTTGACGCGGTAGCGGATGCCGAGCCGGTCGAGCCCCGAACAGAGATTGAGGAACACGCGCAGCTGGCCACTCATGCGCGGCTCGCCGAGCAACAACCGGCGGGCGATGCGACGCAGATGCCGGTCGCCCGGAAACCAGCGGTCATCCTTGTCCTCGTAAAAGAGGTTCAGGATCATCGTATCGGGGGCGTGTTCGAACCTGTTTGCGGGCACGGGATTCCATCCGCGGCATTCCGATGCGTATTCTCGCACGGGACAGGCCGCCGCACTCTTCCAAATTTGCCACAGGCTTAATGCCAGCGGCTTAACGTTATTCTACGAAACCGGCGGCACACGAGCCTTCTCGGCAACCGCTCGAGCGCAATGCGAGTATCATGCGCGCACGCTGGACTTGTAGATCGCGCGCGTTACCAGCGCGGCACATGGGTCCTGGTTAACGGATCATTAAAAGCGAGCCGTAGCTTGATCACCGCCGAAGAGGTTCTCGAACTGCCAGCCGCCTCCCGCGCGGCAGCGCCCGGACGCTTGCCGCTTCAGGTCGGATCGAGCGCATCGGTATCGGTCGTCATTCCCGCCAAGAACGTTGCGGCCTATGTCGGCGAAACGCTTGCCAGCGCACTGGCGCAGCGCGAGGTCACCGAGGTGATCGTCGTGGACGACGGCTCGGACGACGAAACCGTTGCGATCGTCCGCGGCATGCGTGACCCGCGGCTGCACTTGTTCCACAACGATTCCGCGGGCGTATCGGCCGCACGCAATCTCGGCGCAAGACAGGCAAGCGGCGAGTGGCTGCTCTTCCTCGATGCCGACGACCGCCTGCGCCCCGGCGCGGTAGCGGCGCTGCTCGCTGCAGCGCGTAGCGCGCCGCGCGCCGTTCTCGTCTATGGCGATTACAACACCATCGACAGCGAAGGCCGCCAGATCGGCCGGCGCGGCCTCTTGAAGGGGCGCCGGAAGCCGTCCGGAGACGTCCTGACGCGGCTCGCCGCCGGCAATTTCATCGTCAATGGCGGCATCGCGCTCGCACGCGCGGAAGCTTTCCGCGCCATCGGCGGCTTCGATACGTCCCTCAAATATTGCGAGGACTGGCATTGCTGGTGCCGCCTCGCTGCCATCGGGGAGTTCGCGTTCGCGCCAGAGCTGCTGCTCGATTATCGTCTTCACACCACCAACACCATGAACGCCGCGGTCCGGACGCCGAAGGACTTCTTCCCGGCCATCGCGCGGGTGTTCGATGACGGATTGATCCTGGCGAGATTGCCCGAGCACATGACAGCCGGGCTGCGCCTTGCCGCCGAGATTCATCTCGTCACCTACTCGGCGATGCAAGCGGTCCGCTTCGGCAGGTATCGCCAGGCGTTCGCTTATCTCGCGATGATCGGCCGGCAGTCGCTCAAATCGCTGCCAAGCTCGGCAATCCGGGTCGCCCTCGCCCGTTTCGGTATCTAATCCTCGCCGCGTCAGGACGCGATCTTCGAGGCCTCGTAAGGCTTCGGCTCGAGGCCGAGGGCCGCCAGGGCGGCGCCAAACGCAACCATCACGGGATGCATCGCGACGACGGCTTTCGACGACGGCAACAAGGCG
Organism: Bradyrhizobium sp. NBAIM01; assembly: GCF_020194115.1. Taxonomy (NCBI): domain Bacteria; kingdom Pseudomonadati; phylum Pseudomonadota; class Alphaproteobacteria; order Hyphomicrobiales; family Nitrobacteraceae; genus Bradyrhizobium; species Bradyrhizobium sp. NBAIM01. The sequence goes on from NZ_JADYVU010000002.1 coordinate 501,154, forward strand.
GCGGCGCGAAGCAGCGACAGCGGCAAGCGGCCCAGCATCTGCGCAAACACCCGCGCCCGCGCTGCTGCGCTCGGGGCGGCTTTGTACTGCACACGATAATTGATCGCGCCGATGCGCAAGCCGCGCTTTGCGATCCAGCCGAGGCTGGTGCGGCTACGCGGCACGGTCTCGGTGATGACGGCCTCCGCCGTCCAGTGGAACAGCATACCGGCGTCACGGCACCGCACGAAGAAATCACAGTCGCCGCCGCCGAGAAAATTGAAGCGCAGGTCGAACGCGGGCCGGTCGAACCGCTCGAAGGCGGCACGCGTGATCAGGCAATTGCCGCAGCCGTAGATCAGCGGCACCGCACCGCTGTAGTCGTAGGCGGGACAGAAGGCGGGATGACGCGAAAGCCAGGGCTTGCTGTCGTCGTCGAAGACCGGCAGCACCGGCCCGCCAACCACTTCGGCGCCGGTCGCCTCCGCGGTGCGGACCATCAGTTCGAGCCAGTCGCTTGATGCGATCTCGTCGTCGTCGATCATCAGGAAACGGGTGGCGGCGGGAAACAGCTGCTGCGCCGTCTCGAAGGCAGCATTGATCGCCTGGCAATTTCCCTGTCGCTTCTCGATCAGGCAGACGCCCTGAAGCCTCCCATCGGCCAAGAACTCCGCGGCAACCGGCGCGCTTTCGCGCCGCACCGCATCGTTCTCGACCATGACGACGGCAAAGGAACGCGGGGTGCGCTGGTTCGCGAGCGACTCCAGCGTCAGGCGCAGGTGTTGCGGACGACGGAAGCATGGAACGCAGACGACGATGCCGACCGACAGGTCGATGACGCGAGAGCTCGCCACGATCTCCCGGTTGGGATCGCGCACGGCATCCGCGATCCGGGCCGCAGACAGGTCTGTCGGGATCAATGTCATGAGATCTAGATGTCCGAGATGTATTGAAGAATCCCTGCTTCGATCGCGCGTCCCACGACGGCACATCGCCGCGGGACAGATGCGTTTCAAAATGAACGGCTGCCGCGCGGCACATAGCCACCAAGTTCGCCGCGCGTCGTGCTGCAATTGGCGGTCCATGCGCCGACAACGCTCCAACATGAACAATACCGTAGTTAATGCGCATGCGCATTAACCGGGCCGTAAGCACTGCGACCGGTGAGACGGTGCGGCATCGGATTTGCTCTTCGGGCAGGCGCATTTTTTCCTGTAAATTTGAATAGAACAAGCGCGGTCAGAATCCATGAACAAGCCAGCCCCGATCGATTTCGCGACAGCCACGGCGATCCAATTCCCCGCGGCTGCACCATATGCCGAGGCGCTCCATGATCTCGTTCCGGGCGAAGCCCGCGACAGCCTGCTCGCCGTCCACGACGTGCTGTGCCGCGAGCTGCCGCAGGGCCGCCTCGCGATCTATGAGGCGGGCGGCGGCTCGTGCAGCGTTCTGCCACCGGAATTGCTGAGCCGCAGCAAGGTCACCGTGGTCGACATCGACGAGGACCAGGTCCGCAACAACACCTACGCCGACGAGGCGATCCTCGGCGACGTCCAGACCTACAGCTTCGCCCGCGAGACCTTCGATCTCGTGATCTGCTACAACGTGATCGAGCACTTGCCCCATGTCGACGCCGCGCTCTTGAACTTCCGCGATGCGCTGAGGCGCGGCGGGATGATCCTGATCGGCGCACCGAATCCGCGCTCGCTCTCCGGGTTCGTCACCAAATATTCGCCGCACTGGTTTCACGTCTGGTTCTACCGGCACATCCGCGGCATCAAGGACGCCGGCCTGCCGGGCGAGCCGCCGTTCCCGACGTTCTTCCATCCCTTGGTGACGTTGCCGCGGCTGGAAGCATTCGCGGCCGCCAACGGCCTTGAGATGATCTATCGTCGTGAGGTCGAGAGTCCGCGCTATCCCGAGATGCGCCGGCGCAAGCCGCTGTTTGCGGCCCTGGTCGACGCCGGGGCCGCGGTGCTCAACGCCGTGCTGCCGCGCGGCACCGACGTCCGCCGCGGCGACTATCACGTCATCCTTCGGAGGATCTGACGGCGATGGCACGTGCGCGGCCCATCAACGGACGAACGACGGCTCGCGGCCATGCTGCGCGCGGTAACGAACCGTTAAGGAGCGGGTATCGCGAGGTTCACAGGAAGGCGCCGAGGGATGGCATGCGCTTAAACGCTTTGTTTGCCATTTCGGTGAATAGTCCCACAATGAGTATGGTTAATTTTCCCTGTTGCGTTGATTGGGCACCTATATCCCGGGTGCGTGGCGTAAAGCGAAGAGTAACCCCTCAGCCCGCGGCACTTGGAATGAAAGCTGGGGATCATGCTTGATTATAGCCAGCCGATCGATCGAGCCAGACCGGAGGCCGCGCAACGGAAGCCTCAGGCCGGCTTCAACGTGCTGGAGCTCGCCAATCTGCTCTGGCGGCGGAAGGTCGCGATCGCCGCGGCCGCCCTGCTCGGTGCGGCGCTTGCCGTCACGATCGGCAAGAGCGTGACGCCCCGCTACACCGCCACCGCTCAGCTCTATGTCGACCCGCGCGAGCTTCAGCTCGTCGACCGCGAGCTCACGCCCCGGGCCCAGGACGTCACCGGCATGGCCATGGTGGTGGAGAGCCAGGCGCGCCTGATCACCTCCAACAGCGTGCTGCTCCAGGTGATCCAGCAGGCCGGCCTCGACAAGGATCCGGAATTCGGAGGCGGCGAGGCTGGGAGCCTGATGTCGTCGCTGCTCGGCCTGATCGGCCTGCAACCGCGCGCGCCCTCCGCTGCGGAGAAGAGGGAAGTGGAGCTCGCGGCGCTCGATGCGTTGAACAAGCACATCGCGATCCGCAAAACCGAGAAGAGCTTCATCGTCGACATCGAGGTCTGGTCGACGGATCCCGCCAAGGCGGCGATGCTCGCCAACACGCTGACCAATGCCTATCTCTCCGAATCCCGCAAGTCGCAGGCTTCGGCGGCACGGCGCGCCACCAACGATCTCTCCAGCCGCCTGAAGGAGCTGCGCGACCGGCTGCGTAACGCCGAGACCGCGCTGGCGACCTACAAGGCCCAGAACAATTTCGTCGGCACCCAGGATGCGCTGATCAGCGATCAGCAGCTCTCCGCCAGCAACCAGCGGCTTTCCGCGGCCCGCGCGGCGACGATGGACGCGCAGGCGCGGCTCGACCAGATCGAGGCGAGCCGCCGCACCGCTGCCGATGCCGGCGCGATTCCGGAGGCGCTGCAATCGCCGACCATTGCGAATTTGCGCGCGCAATATGCCGACGCCCGGAAGAAATATGCGGAGCAGGCCGGTGAGCTCGGTCCGCGCCATCCGGCGCTGCGCCAGACCGAGAAGCAGGTCGAGGACCTCAAGCGCACCATCAACGAGGAGATCGACCGCTTCGCCCAGTCCGCCAAGAACGATCTGACGCGCGCCCGCGACTTCGAGGCCTCGCTCAACCGCGCGCTGGAAGCGCAGAAGCGGCAGAGCGTCCAGCTCAGCCAGGCCGCCGTGCGCCTGCGCGAGCTCGAGCGCGAAGCCGATGCCAGCCGCGACGTCTATCAATCCTTTCTCAAGCGCTCCCGCGAGACCGAGGAGCAGGAGAGCCTGAACACCTCGGCCGCCCGCGTCATCGGCGAGGCGACTGTGCCGCAGCGGCGCTCGTTCCCGCCGGCCATGAGCCTGTTCGCCATGATCGGCTTCATCTTCGGGGCGATCGCAGCATCGAGCTGGTTCGTCGTTGCAGATTTGCTTTTCGCCGGTGCAGCCGCGCCCGCGACGCCGACACCCGCTCGGCGTGAGCGCTCGTCGGCGCCGCAGGCGTCCCGAGCACCGGAGCTCCCGCGCGCTGCGGAGGTTGCTCAGCCGCGCCAGGCCCCGCGCGCTCCTGAAGCTGCGCCGTCGATGCCGGAACTCGCCGCGCCCCCGCTGCAGCCTTCGATGGTCGAGCAGCCCGTGATCGAGAAGCCGCTGATCGCACGCTTCCAGGAGGCCGACGTCATCCATACGCTCGGCGCCATACTTCCCACCGGCGGCGGCGTCGATCTCACGCGGCTGGGTTGGCCGACGCTGCGCCCCGGCTTTCCCATGACGAGCTTGCTCAACGCCTGGCGCGACATGCGCGCCGCGGTGACGCGGCGCGCCGGCGGCAAGGCGATGCCGGTCGTCGCGCTCGTCGGCACCGGCAAGACCAGCGGCCGCAGCGTGGCCGCGCTGAACTTCGCGCTGGCGGCCGCACGCGACGGCGCCCGCGTGCTGATGATCGATGCCGACCATCAGGCGCGCTCGCTCACGAACAGGGTCATCCGTCCCGGCAAGAGCGAGCCGAGCAGGCTCGGCTGGCTCTCGATCGGCAGCAAGGACGCGCGCGAGATCAAGACGGTCAACGGCATCTCGGTGCTGCCGGCCGCCGACGGCGACGCCGGCAAAGCCGCCGATGCCATCCACAAGGCGATTGTGCAGGCCCATTCCGCGGGCGGCTATGATCTCGTGATCCTCGACGGCCCGGCCATTCCGCTCGCGGCCGGCGGCCGCAAGCTGCTTGAGGACGTCGACTCGCTGGTGGCCGTGCTGCCGACCAGCCTCGACATCAACGACAGCCTGGAAGAGATCCTAGCCGCGCTCGGCCCGGCCGAGCGCAAGCTCGTCGGCGTCGTGCTCGACGAGCTCACCCCTGCAATGCAAACGCGCCAGCGAGGCAGACAATATGCTTGAGCGCCGCGTCAACCTCGACGGACGGGCAGCAACTGCCGAGGTGCCGAGAATCACCGTCGGCGGACTTCGCATGGCCGCGATCGACCTGGAAGAGACCGCCGATTTCATGATCGAGGCGACGAATCCCGACCATCGTATCGGCCGTCCGCTGTTCCTGACCTCGGCCAATGGCGAGGTGCTGGCGCGCTGCTCGACCGAGCCGCAGACCGAGCAGCTGTTCCGTGCCGCCGATTTGATCAACGCCGACGGACAGCCGCTGGTCGCCGCTTCAAAGCTGCAATCCTGGTTCCCGCTGCCGGAGCGCGTCGCAACCACGGACCTGTTCCACGTCGTCGCGCGCAAGGCCGAAGCCGCCGGCCGCACCTTCTACATGTTCGGCGCAAGCGAGGCCGAGAACGCCGCGGCGGTCGCGAACGTCCAGAAAATGTATCCACATCTCAAGATCGTCGGGCACAGCCACGGCTATCTGCGCGGCGAGGCGCTGCGTGCCAAGGTCGAGGAGATCAACGCCCTGGCACCGGACTATCTGTGGGTCGCGCTCGGTGTGCCCAACGAACAGGCATTCGTGAAGGAATTCACGCCGCATCTGACCAATGTTGGCGTCATCAAGACATCCGGCGGATTGTTCAACTTCTTGTCAGGCAGTCGTTCCCGCGCGCCGCAATGGATGCAGAAGATCGGGCTCGAATGGGCCTGGCGCACCTTGCTCGAGCCGCGCCGTCTGCTCTGGCGTTATTTGACCACCAACCCCCGCGCGCTCTATCTTCTCTTCAGCCGCAACCGGCCCCTCCGTTAAGAGAAGAGCAGAATACGACATGACCGACCGACCGACCGTCCTCGTCACCGGGGGCGCTGGCTATATTGGCTCGCATGCCTGCCGTGCATTGTCCGCCGCCGGCTATCAGCCCGTCGTTTATGACAATCTCTCGACAGGTCATCGCAGCTTCGTATCGGGCCCGCTGGTGACGGGCGATCTGCTCGACGGCACGGCGCTGGCGCGCGCCTTCGCCGACCACAAGATCACGGCGGTGATGCATTTCGCGGCGGCGAGCCTCGTCGGGGAATCCATGTCCGACCCGCAGAAATATTACATCAACAACGTCCAGGGCACGCTGTCGCTGCTGCAGGCGATGCGCAACGCGGGCTGCCATCGCATCGTGTTCTCCTCGACCGGCGCCGTCTACGGTAACGCCGATTCCAAGGCGCTGCCGGAAGACTTTCCTTGCGCGCCGATCAATCCTTACGGCGCGTCGAAATTGATGATCGAGCGCATGCTCGCCGACTACCGCACGGCCTATGGCTTCGGCGCGTTCTGCCTGCGCTATTTCAACGCCAGCGGCGCCGATCCGGCCGGTGGCATCGGCGAGCTGCGCGACAACGAAACCCACCTCATTCCCCGCGCGATGATGGCGCTTCAGGGCCATGTCGAGTTCGCGGTGTTCGGCGACGATTACGACACGCCCGACGGCACCGCGATCCGCGACTACATCCATGTCACGGACCTTGCGGCGGCGCATGTGGCGGCCTTGAGGCTCTTGGAGCAAGGCCATGCCGGCGGCAGCTTCAATCTCGGCACCGGCTCCGGCTTTTCCGTGCGCGAGATCCTCGACGCCATCAGGCAGGAGACCGGGCGCGAGGTGCCGCACACGATCAAGCCGCGCCGCGCCGGCGATCCCACCTTTCTGGTCGCCGATCCCTCTGCTGCAAGAAAGGTGCTGAACTTCGTTCCGCGTCACTCCGACCTACCGACGATCGTCCGCACGGCCTGGGCCTGGCATCAGAAGGCGCATCCGTTCAGGCCGCGTTAGGCAATCGCGGCTCCGATCGCTTGCTTGCCGTGCCCTGCAGCGGCTAGAATGACTTGTCGCGGCTGCGCCGGCACATTGCCGACAGCCGCGCGATCCGCATTGCCGACGGCCATGTCGGCCTTTCATGGTTCGGTTCGCTTGCACGAGCCGATTTTTCCGAGCGACGTGACGATCTAGTCAGCGTGTCGACCCGTCGTCGGACGCGATTCCGGGAGCATCGACCACATGCATCAGGCTGCCCGCCTGGAATTCGAGCGCGTGATGGAGGAGTTCGTCCGCTGGCATGTGGTGCCGGAGAACGAGCGTTCGCCCGCGCCCGCCTGGTGGTGGGGGCCCGCGATGGCCGTGGTCGACGACCAGGAGCCGATGAGCGCAACAAGCTGCTGCGCGTTGAACGTGAGCGAAGGGACGAGCTTCGCCGAGGGCGCGCGCGCCATTCTCGCGCTGTTCACCGAGCAGACTTCACTGACCGGTCCCCAGGACTTTCCGAGCAAGGCCGAGGGGGAAGAGCACGAGGTGCGCGAGCTGCACCCGCAGCCGTCAGACGACAGCGCGTTTCAGCCCTGAGGCTGCGTCTTCGTCGGCCGCTTCCGGCTGGAGCGGCGGCGCGACGGGCAGCGCCATGGGCCGCAGCAGCTCGCCCATCTGCCGCGCCGGCAGCGGCTTGGAGATCAGGAAGCCCTGCATCTCGTCGCAGCCATGGGCGCGCAGGAATGCCTCCTGCTCGGCGTTCTCGACGCCTTCGGCGACGACGGTCATGCCGAGGGCCTTGCCCATGCTGATGATCGCCTGCGCGATGGCCTGATCCTCCGAATCCTGCGGCAGGTCGCGCACGAAGGAACGGTCGATCTTGATCGTGTCGATCGGGAAGTGCTTCATCAGCGACATCGACGAATAGCCGGTGCCGAAATCGTCGATGGCGAGACGGATGCCGCGGCTCTGGATGGAGTCGAGCACCTTAAGCGCGCGGCCGACATTGCGCATCATCATGCTCTCGGTGACCTCGAGCTGGAGCAGCACGGGCGACATGCCGGAGGCCGCCAGCGCCTCGTCCACGTCCTGCAACAGATGCTCGTCGGCAAACTGCCGCGGCGACAGGTTGACCGCCATCGACAGCGGCAGCAGGCCGCGGCGCTGCCAGGCCATGGCCTGCGCGCAGGCCTCTTTCAGCACCCAGCGGCCGATCGGCACGATCAGCCCGGTTTCCTCCGCAAGCGGAATGAACTGTGCCGGCGAGACGCTGCCGAGATCGGGATGCGTCCAGCGCAGCAGCGCCTCGACGCCCGTGATCTGACCCGTCGCCATGTCCACCTTGGGCTGGTAGTTGAGCGAGAACTGCTCGCGCTCCAGCGCGCGGCGCAGTGCGCTCTCCAGCGACAGCCGCTCGATCGACTGCGTCTTCACCTCGTTGGAGAAGAAGCGATAGCCGTTCTTGCCGTCCTCCTTGGCGAGGTACATCGCCATGTCGGCGTTCTTGGTCAGCGTCTGGGCGTCGGAGCCGTTGGCCGGATACATCGCGATGCCGATCGAGGCGGTGGAATGGCACTCGTGGCCGGCCAGCTGCATGGGCTCGGCGAGCGCGGCGAGCAGCCCAGTGGCGATGCGCTGGACGTCCTCGATCTCGCCGCACTGGTCGAGGATCACCACGAACTCGTCGCCGCCGAGCCGCGCGACCACGTCGCTCGCCCGCAGGGCGCCGCGCAGACGGTTCGCCACCTCGAGCAGGAGCAGGTCGCCCGCCTCGTGACCCAGCGAATCGTTGATGACCTTGAAGCGGTCGAGGTCGATGAACAGCACCGCAAAGCGGTGATCGTGGCGTTGCGCCGCATCGATCGCCTCGCGCAGCAGGGCGTTGAAGGTCTCGCGGTTCGGCAGATCGGTCAGGCTGTCGTGCGAGGCGAGGTATTCGATGCGCTCGTCGGCCTTGTTCTTCTCGTCGGCGCGATCGAAGTTCTCCATCGCGAAGGAGACGTTGTCGGCGAGGCGCTGCAACAGCTCGACGAATTCGGGCGTGAAGGTCGCCGGTTCGGTCGACATGTAGATCATGACGCCGACCGCCTGGTCGTGCACGATGAGCGGAAACGCGGCGCCCGACCGCGCGCCGTCCGCGCGCACGATGGGGTGGAAGACACGGACGCGGTCGTCGTTGAGATAATCGTTGCTGATGCAGGGCTGGCGCGTGCGGAACGCCGTGCCGCTCATGCCGCGCCCTTCCGGCCGTTCGGGATCGACGGAAAGACGGACATTGCGCGTGGTGCCGGCGGAGGGACCTGCGGCGGCGACGATCTCGAGCTGGTCCGTGCCGGGTCTGGCCAGGGCAATCGTGGTCGAAGTGAACTTGGCGCCGTTCGACGCCGCAAGGCAGACGAGGTCGAACAGCTCGGCCCGCGACTTCGCGCGCATGATCGCCTCGTTGGTCGCGCTCAGCGCCGCGAACATGCGCGTCAGGCGCTCCTTCTGCGCTTCGGTGCGGGCCTTCTCCTCGGCGCGCTCGAAATTGTCGAGTGCGAAGGAGACGTTCTCCGCGAGCCGCCCGAGCAGCTCGACCAGATCGGGCGTGAACGTATTCTCTTCCGGTGCGAGGAAGAGCAGAATGCCGACCGGTTCCCGTCCCGCTCTCAGAAGCGGGAAGCTCGCCGCAGCCCGCGTTCCATCCTCGATGGCCTGCCCGCGCCAATATGCGGAGCGCGGCTCGTTCAGATAATCGTTCATCACACTGGGCCGGCACGTCCGCAGCGAGGTGCCGATGATGCCCTGGCCCTCGGGATGGTCGGCGGAAATGGTGCAGGTACGCCCGCTCATGCGCTCCTGCAAGCGTCCCTTGACGGCAACGACGCGGACGAGTTCGCGTGCTTCGTCGATGATGCCGATCGTCGCCGAGGCGAACAGATCGCCGAGCACGGCCGCCTGGCAGGCCGCGTCGAACAACTCCTCGCGCGTCTTGGCGCGCATGATGGCTTCGTTGGTCGCGCTCAGCGCCTCGAACATTCCGCTCAGACGATTGCGCTGCTTGTCCGCCCGCGCCTTCTCATCGGCACGGTCGAAGCTTTCGAGCGCGAAGGCGACGTTGGCCTGAAGCTTGCGCAGCAGCTCGACGAGCTCCGGCGTGAAGGTGCCGCGCTCCGGGGAGTTGAACAGAAAGACGCCCTCGACCCGGTCGCCGTTGAACAGCGGCAAGGCCGCGGAGGATGCGATGCCGGTGCGGCGGGCGCTGGCCTGCCAGGGCGCAATGCGGTCGTCGGCGAGCACGTCGTTGCTGACGGCGGGCTGGCGCGTGCGAAACGCGGTGCCGGTCAAGCCGCGCCCTTCGGGCACCTGGTCGGAGGTGGAGAACGTGAAGTTGCGAACCTGATCCGCATTCGGGCCGTAGCAGGCGACGACGCGCAGCAGCCCGGTCCGATCGTCGACCAGCGCGACGGTGGCTGAGGTGAACTTTGCTCCCGTTGCGGTCGCCTCGCAGACGAGGTCGAACAGCTCAGCCCGCGACCGTGCCCGCAGGATCGCCTCGTTGGTGGCGCTGAGCGCTGCATACATGCGCGCCAGGCACTCTTCTTCGGCGGAGATCCGGGCTTTCTCGGCCTCGCGGCCGAAATTCTCGATCGCGAAGGAGACGTTCTCGGCCATGCGCAGCAGCAGCGCGACGATCTCCTCGTCTTTGGCCCAGGACCGGCTGATGAAGAACAGCAGCACGCCGACGCTCTCGCCGTGCCTGATCAACGGCGCGACCACGCAGGCGGCGACGCCGGTGTTGACGTTGGCCTGCTCCCACGGCGTGCCCCTGGTGCGGCTGGCGAGATCGTCCTCGACAATGGCTTTCTGCGTCCGGAACACCTCGCCCGAGATACCCTTGCCGTAAGGATTGTCCGGATCGACCGAATAGCGTGCCTGGGTGACGAGATCGAGGTTCTGCCCGGTGGCGGCGACAGGCTTCATCCAGTGCGAGTCCGGCTCGCGAAGTAGCACGATGGTCGCCAGCGACTTGCCGCTGTGGACCGAAGCGTCGCACACGAGCTGGTATAGCTCCCGCTCGGTCTTGGCGCGCAGGATAGCTTCGTTGGTGGCGCTGATGGCGCCGAACATGCGGTTGAGGCGCCGCGTCGCCCGCTCGCTGGTCTGCCGCGCGGTCTCACGGGCGAAATTGTCCAGCGCGTAGGAAATGTTCGCCGACATGCGCTCGAACAGTGACACCATCTGCTCGTTCAGCGAGTTGGCCTCGCCCCGCGTCACATACAATACGCCGACGCTCTTGCCATTGCAGAGCAGCGGCAGCGCCGCGGCCGCACCGATATGCGCCTTGGCGGCGCCTTCGCGCCACGCCAGCGAGCGCGGATCGTTCAGATAGTCGTTGCTGACGCACAGCTTCTGATCGCGAAACGCCTCGCCGCCGACGCCGGATCCTTCAGGCGTCCCGGCTTCCGTCGTGATCACGATCGAGCGGAGCCGCGCAACGTCATCGCCACAACCGGCCGCGTAGCGCAGCCTTCGGCCGTCCAGCTCGACCAGGAAAACGGCAACGGCCAGAAAATCCCCGCTCGAAAACCCGGCGTCGCAGACCTTCTGGTACAGCTCCTCCGGCGATCTCGCGTACAGGATCGCTTCATTGATGGCGCTCAACGCCGCAAAGGTGCGCGCGAGTGTCGTCGGCACGATCTCAGCTCCCAGGCATTTCTGCCTATTTTTCCCGGGACCTTTATGCGCGGCGATCGCCTAAGTGGTCGTTATTGCGCGGCGCAAACCGTCGATCAAAGTGAACGAGCTGCGAACGAGCGCGACAAAACTGACCGGAATACCGCCGCGACGCCGAACCGCCTACGAATGGCATGTTCAGTTACCACTTTGCAGCCTGTGTTGGTTTACGGGAGGTTGATATCGCTGTGCCGTAGCACCTCCTTCAAAACGGCAGCGCCACGCTGGTCTTGATCTCCTTCAGCACCACGTTGCTGCGGACGTAGCGGATGCCGGGGATGCGGAACATGAACTCGTCGAGGAAGCGGTTGTAGGCCGCCATGTCCTGCACGACGACGCGCAAATGATAATCGGCGTCCCCGGTGGTCGCAAAACACTCCAGCACCTCGCGGCGCTTGGTGACCCTCGCCACGAATTCATCGACGAACTTTGCATCGTGCCGCTCCAGCGAGACGTGGAGGATGGCGGACATCGCAAAGCCTGCCCGTTCGCGCGCGACCAGCGCCGCATAGCCCTGGATGACGCCGCTCTCCTCCAGCGCCCGCACCCGCCGCCAGCAGGCCGAGGTGGACATGCCGACCCCGTCGGCGAGTTGCTGATTGGTGGCGCGGCCATCTCGCTGGAGATGGGCGAGAATGCGGGTGTCCTGCTCTTCGATCATGGGAGGCTCCAGTTCGAGCAGATCTACCAGATTGGACGCCTGCATGCAAAATTGTACCGAATTTCCATAGCAGAAGGGATAAATAGGTAAGACTTACCAGCGGCCCGGGCATAGCCTTCCATCACTGGGCAGGATGCCGCGCGAGGTCCGCCATGGACGCCACTCCGTCACTCGACACGTACGAGCTCTCCGATCGCTATGAACGCGAGGAGGGCCGCGTCTTCCTCACGGGCACGCAGGCCATCGTCCGCATCGCGCTCGATCAGGCGCGACGAGACCGTGCGGCCGGGCTCAACACCGCCGGCTTCATCTCCGGCTATCGCGGCTCGCCGCTCGGTGGCATCGATCTCGAGCTCTGGCGCATCCAGCAGCGGCTCAAGCGGGACCGCATCGAATTCCTCCCCGCCGTGAACGAGGACCTCGCGGCTACCGCGGTGCTGGGATCGCAACAGGTCGAGACGCAAGGCGACCGCGAGGTCGATGGCGTGTTCGGGCTCTGGTACGGCAAGGGCCCGGGCGTCGATCGGTCCGGCGATGCGCTCAAGCACGGCAACGCTTATGGCTCCTCGCCGCATGGCGGCGTGCTGGTGGTCGCCGGCGACGACCATGGCTGCGTCTCCTCCTCGATGCCGCACCAGTCCGACGTCGCCTTCATGAGCTGGTTCATGCCGACGTTGCACCCCTCGGACGTCGGCGAATATCTGGCGTTCGGCGAATATGGCTACGCGCTGAGCCGCTTCTCCGGCATGTGGGTCGGCTTCAAGGCGATCTCCGAGATCGTGGAATCGGGCGCCTCCGTCGCGCTCCGCCCGCCGCGCCTCTTCCGCACGCCAGACTTCACGCCGCCGCCGCGCGGCCTGCACTATCGCTGGCCCGATTTGCCGGGCCCGCAGATCGAGGAACGGCTGGAAGCGAAGAAGCACGCGGTCTACGCCTTTGCCAAGGCCAACCCGATCGACCGGCACATCTACGATATCCCCAGCGCCACCTACGGCATCGTCACCACCGGCAAGGCGCATCTCGACCTGATGGAAGCGCTGCGGCTGATGGGCCTCGATGAAGCGGCCTGTCGCCGCATCGGCATCGACGTCTACAAGGTCGGCATGGTCTGGCCGCTGGCGCTGCACGACGCGATGGAGTTCGTGAGAGGCAAGCGCGAGATCCTGGTGGTCGAGGAGAAGCGCGGCATCATCGAGAGCCAGTTCAAGGAGTATTTTTACGACTATCCCGGCAGCAAGCCCGAGCGCATGGTCGGCAAGCACGACGAAACCGGCGTACGGCTGATCTCCTGGATCGGCGAATTGTCGCCTCGCGCGCTCGCGAACGTGCTCGCGCGCCGGCTCGATCCGATGTTTCCGGGTCTCAATCTCGCCGCGCGCGCGGCCGCCTTGATGCCGGAAGCCGCGCGAACGATCAATGTCAGCGGCGCGACGCGCACGCCCTATTTCTGCTCGGGATGTCCGCACAACACCTCGACCAAAGTGCCGGAAGGATCGAAGGCGCTCGCCGGCATCGGCTGTCACTTCATGGCGAGCTGGATGGACCGCGAGACCTCCTCGCTGATCCAGATGGGCGGCGAGGGCGTGAACTGGGCTGCTTCATCGCGATTTACCGGCCGCAAGCACGTGTTCCAGAATCTCGGCGAAGGCACCTATTATCACTCCGGCTCGATGGCGATCCGGCAGGCGATCGCGGCCAAGGCCAACATCACCTATAAGGTCCTGTTCAACGACGCGGTCGCCATGACCGGCGGCCAGCCGGTCGACGGGCCCGTCAGCGTCCATGCCATCGCCCACAGCGTCCGCGCCGAAGGTGTCGAGCGCATCGCCCTGGTGTCGGACGATCCCGCGCAATTCAGGCCGGCCGACCTGCCATCCGGCGTGACCATCCATCCGCGTGAGGAGATGGATGCAGTGCAGCGCGAGCTGCGCCAGGTTCCCGGCGTCTCGGTGCTGATCTACCAGCAGACCTGCGCCACCGAGAAGCGGCGCCGGCGCAAGCGCGGGCAGATGGCCGATCCCAAGCGCTTCGCCTACATCAACGACCTCGTCTGCGAAGGCTGCGGCGACTGCTCGGTCGAATCCAACTGCCTCAGCGTCGAGCCGAAGGAGACGCCGTTCGGCCGCAAGCGGCAGATCAATCTGTCGGCCTGCAACAAGGATTTTTCCTGCCTCAACGGCTTCTGCCCGAGCTTTGTCACGGTCGAAGGCGCGACGCGGCGGAAGAAGAGCGCGAGCCATATCGACGCGGCCGACCGCGCCGCCACACTACCCCTGCCCGCGCCCGCAACGCTCGAGCGGCCCTACGATCTCTTGGTGACCGGCGTCGGCGGCACCGGCGTGATCACCGTCGGCGCGCTGATCGGCATGGGCGCGCATCTGGAACGCCGCGGCGTTTCGGTGCTCGACTTCACCGGCTTTGCGCAGAAATTCGGGCCTGTGCTGAGCTACATTCGCCTGGCCGCGAGCCCCGAGGCGCTGCACCAGGTTCGCATCGACCAGGGCGCGGCCGATGCGCTGATCGGCTGCGACCTCGTCGTCAGCTCCTCGCCCAAGGCATCAGGCACATATCGCCGCGGCACCCGTGCCGCCGTCAACACCGCGGAAATGCCGACCGGCGACGTGGTCCGCTTCCGCGACGCCGATCTCGCTGCGCCAAGCCGCCTGCGCGCAATCGGTCAGGTCATCGGCGAGCACAATCTCGACAGGTTCAATGCCAATGCGCTGGCCGAGCGCCTGCTCGGCGATGCCGTCTACGCCAACATCATCATGCTGGGCTTTGCCTGGCAGCGCGGTCTCGTCCCTGTTTCGCTGCAGGCGCTGCTCCGCGCGATCGAGCTCAACGGCGTCGCGGTCGAGCGCAACAAGCAGGCCTTTGCCTGGGGCCGGATCGCCGCTGCCGATCCGGATTTTCTGCCGACCTCGGACAAGGCACCTGAAGCCGAGACGCTCGACCAGATCATTGCCCGGCGCGCCGAGTTCCTCACGACCTATCAGGACGACGCCTACGCGGCGCGCTACCGGGCGATGGTCGGAAAGGTCCGCAATGCCGAGGCCAAGCTGAACAGCCAGGCGCTGACCGAGGCGGTCTCTCGCGGCCTGTTCAAGCTGATGGCCTACAAGGACGAGTACGAGGTGGCGCGGCTGCACATGCGAAGCGGCTTTCTCGACGAGCTGAAGCGTGAATTCGAGGACGGCTTCAGCATCCAGTACCACCTCGCCCCGCCGTTTCTGAAGTCGCGGCGCGATGCACGGGGACGTCCGCGCAAACGCGCCTTCGGCCAGTGGATTCAGGTGCCTCTGGCCATGCTCGCGCGCTTGAAAGCACTGCGTGGAACGCCGTTCGATCCGTTCGGCTACACCGCGGAACGGCGCGCCGAGCGTGAACTGATCGCCTGGTATGAAGGCCTGGTCGATCGGATGCTGGGCGAGCTCGATGCGGCGCATCTGCCAAATCTCGTGGCGATCGCCAAAGGCCCGATGGATATCCGCGGCTATGGCCCGGTGAAGGACATCGCGATTTTGAAGGTGAAGGCCGAAGTCGAGCGGCTGCTCGCCGAACTGGACACGCCATCGCCGGCAAGGATGCACGCCACCGGTTGACGCGGCGCCGCGGACGCTTCAGCCTCTAAGGGGCGCTCTGATGGCCTCCTGCAATCGGGTGATGCATCATGGATTTCGACCAGTTGACACTGACGGAGGCCGCGGCCGGCCTCGCCGCCGGGACATTCACGAGCACCGCACTCACCCGGGAAGCCCTGGCCCGTGCCAAGGCCAACGCCGAGCTCAATGCCTTTGTCACCCTGGACGAAGCCGGCGCCTTGAAGGCCGCGGCCGCGTTCGACGCGGCAGGCGACAAGACAAAGCCGCTCGGCGGCGTACCTATCGTGATCAAGGACAATATCGAGGTCGCGGGACTGCCCTGCAGCGCCGGCACACCGGCGCTGAAGGATTACATTCCGAAGGCCGACGCGCCTGTCGTGACAAAGCTGCGCGATGCCGGGGCGGTCATCATCGGCAAGACCAGCATGCACGAGCTCGCCTTCGGCATCTCCGGCTACAACACCGCGTTCAAGACCGGCGCCGAGTATGGCGTGCGCAACGCCTATGATCGCACTTTGATCGCCGGCGGCTCCTCGTCAGGCACGGGGGCGGCGATTGGCGCACGGATCGTCGCCGGCGGGCTCGGCACGGACACCGGCGGATCGGTGCGGGTGCCTGCCGCCCTGAACGGATGCGCCTCGCTGCGCCCGACGGTCGGCCGCTACCCGCAAGACGGCATCGCACCGATCTCGCACACCCGCGATACCGCAGGCCCGATGGCTGCGACCATGGCGGATGTCGCGCTGCTCGACCGCGTCATCGCCGGTGGCGATGCGCTTGCGCCGGCGGATCTGACGCAGGTCCGCGTCGGCCTCGCGAGATCGATGCTGGCCAATCTCGATGCCGACACCGAGGCCGCGTTCCAGGAAGCCGTCGCGAAAATGAAGGTGCAAGGCGTCACGGTCGTCGGGATCGAGATGCCGCAACTGGCAGAGCTCGACGCCCAGGTCAGCTTTCCCGTCGCGCTGTACGAGGCCTATGACGATCTGGTCGCCTATCTCAGGCACACCGGCACCGGCCTCTCCATCGCGGCATTGGCGGAGCAGATCGCCAGCGCCGATGTGAAGGGCACCTATGACGGCTTGGTGATCCCGCGCAAGCTGCCTGGTCCCGACGGCACCCTGGTCGACGCCAAGCCGATCTACGACGCCGCGATCGAGATTGCGCGCCCCGCGCTGCAGGCGCTGTACACCAGGAGCTTTGCCGACAACCGGCTCGATGCGATCGCCTTCCCGACCACGCCGCGCGTCGCCATCCCCTCCAATCCGGAGTCCAGCAGCCTCGAGAATTTCGGCCTGTTCATTCAGAACACGGACCCCGGCAGCAATGCCGGGATTCCCGGCATCCAGATCCCGATCGCGCTCGGTGCCAGCAGCAGATTGCCGATCGGGCTTGAGCTCGATGGCCCCGCTGGTAGCGATTCCCGCCTGCTCGCGATCGGCATGGCGCTCGAGGCTGCGTTCGGCCGCTTGCCGCCACCGGCTCGCTGACGGACTCCCTCCGGAAATGATGGAAGGTGGCGCCTCGTTCGTTCGGCCGGCCGGACAAGGCGAGGGGAGGTCCGATCCCGTTCATCGTGGTATTTCGATGGGGGTGGGCGTACCTTCCTTATCGCTGTCGAATATGATCAGGACGCGCAATCCGGCGGAAGTCGCGCCCAGCGGCAGTAGTCCCTCCGGCTTTCGCTTTGGATCGAACGGGAGTTCCTTCAATAGCCGTACGGTCTCGGACGCTCCGTCCCAAGAATATATTGCGTAGGCTCCCGGCCCGTCCGCACCAGGACCGGCCAGGATGAGGGTGCGATCGCCGAACGCGGCGAGATCGCGTACACCCCTGTTGTCACCGAGCGGAAGTCGGAACAGCCGGTGAGACGTGCTTTTTCGATCACCGAACAGCGCGTCTATCTCTACCGACAGGACGACGGCGCGATTGTCGTTCAAGACGGGCCCCCGGAATCCCGCGAGCAACGTCCGATCGTCCTTGATCGCCACGCCCTCGATGGTCAAGCCGTTCTTCTCCAGCCTGATATCCATGAACTCGAGAAGCGCAGGTTCGGCCGCGATGACCTCTCGCAATTGCCCCGTACGCTCGATGCCCGACGCATTGCCATCTGCCCCCGTCGTGCGGAACCGAACGATCTGGCTGCTTGCGGCAATCCTGGCCCGAATCTTATCGGCATCTTTCTTGGGGTCGAGCTTGTGGTCCTTGTCCCGCGGATGACCATGCGAGCCGATGACGTAATACTGCCGTTTGGAGAAGGCGACGCCCTCGCCATCAAGTTCGAGCGCCTTGCCATTGAACGTGTTGTTGATCAACTTCACGGGGCTGCCGGCGACGAGCTTGCCGTCGGTCAATTCGATGAATTGAGCGCCCTGGAGATTGTCGTCGATAACGAGGCACGAACGGGGAAACCCATCAGCGGTCGTGCAGGCGATGCCGCTGACATCCTTCGACTTGCCTCCGTCCTTGCCGATCAGCTTGTTCTTGACCGGCCACGCATCGTCGGCCGCAGCAGGAGAAGGCTGCACGCCCCCCGCCATCACGAGGCCGAGCAGCAAAGTCGCAATCCATCCTGCTCTGGCAATGGTCATCGAAGCCTCCCTAGAGCGGCAGTCGGGCCAGATCAAGCCATCCAGCTCCATCACAGGATGATGCCGCCAATCCCTTGCGAAGCTCTCACGCAAGCGAACGTTGACCGGCTTGCCGCCGGTCGATCCGTCACACATGGAAGAGCAACAGATGGAAGAGGAGAAGCTAGAAACCTGGCCTGGACGAAACGTAATAAAAAAAATGGATCGAACCGATTGCCTCGGCCCCAAATACATCATTCATATCTCAGGTTGTATTGTTGCAGACAACTCGGCGTTGTCAACACGCTTTCTGCCGCACGTGGAGCCGTCGGTGAAAGGTCTCATGAATACGGGTTGATCAGCTTCTGCTGCTCGGCGCTGTGGTGCACGAGCAGGTCGATGAAGGTCCTCACTTTCGCCGACAGATGATGACGATGTGGATAGACCGCGTTCATGGAGAGCTCGACCGTCCGATATTCCGGCAACAGGCGCACGAGGCGGCCGGCTTCGAGATCATCCTGAATGAGGAACCCCGCCATCAGGCAGATTGCGGCGCCCTCCAGCGCGACCTCGCGCAGCGCTTCTCCGCTATTGGTGACGAAGCTGCCGGAGACGCGCACCGAGGCCGGCGTGCCCTTGCGATCGAGGAAGCGCCATTCGTCGCCGAACGGATAGTTCAAGTGCCGACCACAATTGTGCCCGGTGAGCTCGTCGAGCTTCTGCACCCGGCCGTGCTTCTCGATGTAATCGTGGGAGCAGCACAGCACGTGGCGCCAGGTGGCAAGGCTGCGCACGATCAGGCTTGAATCCGGTGGCTGTGTCATGCGCAGGGCAACGTCATAGCCTTCCTCGATGAGGTCGACCTCGGCCTCGCCCATGCGCAGATCGATCTTGAGCTCCGGATAGGTCGACAGCAGTTTGGCCGCAATCGGCGCGACGAACGGCACCATGTGCGTGGCGACGTGAATGCGCAGCGTGCCGCGCGGCACCGACTGCAATTCGCTCGCGATGTCGTCGGCCTGTTCGATATCGGCGAGAATCTGGACGCAGCGGTCGTAATAGGCCTTCCCGATCTCGGTCAGATTGACCTTGCGCGTGGTGCGGTGAAGCAGCCGCACCCCGAGCCGGTCTTCCAATGCCTGCACGTGATTGCTCACCATGGTGGTCGACATGTTGAGCTTGCGGGCTGCTGCGGAGAAGCCGCCGGTCTCGACCACCCGGCTGAACACTTCGAGGCTGGTCAATCGATCCATGGCTTTCCTTGACTGGGATGTGCGCCTCAGCAGCAATCGCGCTTGCGTAGCCGCTCGCCTGACCCGGTAGACATCACGAACCAGGGTGACCGGTCAGATTATCCACCTTGAATGGATAATCCTTCCAAAATCTAGCCAATTATCATCCGGGCCAGCAAGACCGATAGTCTCAGCGAGCCGACAGGAGACTGCAATGTCCGAAATGCCCCGCACCGAGACCTTCCAGCAAGCCACTGAAATCACGCGCGATTACGCCAAGGCGCCGCCCGCTATGCCGGCCCGGAACAGGGTCCGGCGCGCGGCCTTGGTGCTCGCGCTGCTCGCAGGCACTGCGACCATGGCCTACTACGGACACGATTACTGGACCAACGGCCGCTACCTCGAATCCACCGACGACGCCTATGTGAAGGCGGACTCCACGATCGTCGCGCCGAAAGTCTCCGGCTACATCGCCAAGGTGCTGGTCGGCGACAATGAGAAGGTTCGGGCGGGCCAGCTGCTGGCCAAGATCGACGACCGCGATTTCAAGGCGGCGCTCGACCAGGCGAAAGCCGACGTCGCTGCCGGCGAAGCCTCGGTCCGCAACATCGACGCCCAGCTCGAACTGCAGCAGCCGATCATTGAACAGAGCACCGCCGACGTCGCCGCTGCAGAAGCCAATCTGAAATTCGCGCAGGAGGAGCGCGCCCGCTACGACGACCTCATGAAGTCGGGCTCCGGCACGATCCAGCGCGCGCAGCAGACCGACGCGGCGCTGCGCGCCAGCAGCGCGCAATTGCAGCATGCCAAGTCCGGCCTCGTCGCCGCGCAGCGCAAGGTCGACGTGCTCACCACCCAGCGCGCCCAGGCCACCGCCCAGCTCGAACGCGCCCGCGCGGTCGCGCAGCAGGCGGCGCTGAACCTGTCCTATACCGAGATCACCGCGCCGGTGGACGGCACGGTCGGCGCCCGCAGCTTGCGTGTCGGCCAATACGTGCAGGCCGGCACGCAATTGATGGCGGTGGTGCCGCTCGACGCCGTCTACGTCGTCGCCAATTTCAAGGAGACCCAGCTCACCCATGTGCGGCCGGGCCAGCCGGTCGAGCTGCACGTCGACAGCTTCCGCAACATCAGCCTGCGCGGCCATGTCGACAGCCTGTCGCCGGCGAGCGGGCTCGAATTCGCGCTGCTGCCGCCCGACAACGCCACCGGCAATTTCACCAAGATCGTGCAGCGCGTTCCGGTGAAGATCGTCCTCGACGACCACAGCCTCACCGGCTTGCTGCGGCCTGGCATGTCCGCGGTGCCGACCGTCGACACCAAACAGGCGGTGCTGGCCGAGCGCGAGACGGCCAAGCGCCTTGCCGACAATACGTCCCGCGCGAATGGGGGTTGAAGCCATGGGCACGCTCCAACCGGCCCTCAACGCTACCTCCGCCAATCTCCCCGCCGCTGCTGCGCCCACGGCGGTGTCCACAAAGACCTGGATTGCGGTGATCGGCGCCACCCTCGGCGCCTTCATGGCGGTGCTGAACATCCAGATCGTCAACGCCTCGCTCGCGGACATTCAGGGCGCGATCGGCGCCGGCATCGACGACGGCGGCTGGATCTCGACCTCCTATTTGATCGCCGAGATCGTGGTCATCCCGCTGTCGGGCTGGCTCGCGCAGGTGTTCTCGATCCGCATCTATCTGCTCACCAACGCGATCCTGTTCCTGGTTCTGTCCGCGGCCTGCGCACTGGCGCAGGATCTGTCGCAGATGATCGTGCTGCGCGCTATCCAAGGCTTCACCGGCGGCGTGCTGATCCCGATGGCCTTCACGCTGATCATCATGCTGCTGCCGCGCGCCAAGCAGCCGGTCGGCCTTGCGCTGTTCGCGCTGTCGGCGACTTTCGCGCCGGCGATCGGCCCGACCATCGGCGGCTATCTCACCGAGAATTTCGGCTGGCAATACATCTTCTACGTCAACCTGGTTCCCGGCGCGATCATGGTCGGCATGCTCTGGTATGCGCTCGAGCCCAAGCCGATGAAGCTGGCGCTGCTTCGCGAGGGCGACTGGGCCGGCATCATCACCATGGCGATCGGCCTGTCCGCGCTCCAGACCGTGCTGGAGGAAGGCAACAAGGACGACTGGTTCGGCTCGCCGTTCATCCTCAAGCTCTCGATCATCGCCGCTGTTGCGCTGACTGCATTCCTGATCATCGAGCTCACGGTGAAGAAGCCACTGCTCAATCTGCGTCTGCTCGTGCGTCGCAATTTCGGCTTCGGCATGCTCGCGAACTTCCTGCTCGGCATTGCACTCTACGGCTCCGTGTTCATCCTGCCGCAATATCTGGCGCGTATTCAGGGCTACAATGCCGAGCAGATCGGCATGGTGCTGGCCTGGACCGGGCTGCCGCAACTCGTGCTGATCCCGCTGGTGCCGCGCCTGATGCAGAAGTTCGATGCGCGGATCATCATCGGCGTCGGCTTCGTTCTGTTCGCAGCATCCAACTTCATGAACATCAACATGACCAACGACTATGCCGCCGACCAGCTGCTGTGGCCCAATATCGTGCGCGCCATCGGCCAGGCGCTGGTGATGGCGCCGTTGTCGGCGGTCGCGACCGCAGGCATCGAAGCGGAGAATGCGGGCTCGGCCTCCGGCCTGTTCAACATGATGCGCAATCTCGGCGGCGCCGTCGGCATCGCGCTGCTGCAAACCGTGCTGTCCAAGCGCGAGCAATATCACTCCAACGTGCTGATGCAGTCGGTTTCTGTGTTCGAGGAGGCCACGCGCACGCGGCTCGAGCAGCTCACGCAATATTTCGTCAATCACGGCGTTATCGACCGTGCGGACGCCGCGCATCGCGCCTATGTCGCGATCGGCCATACCGTGCAGAAGCAGGCCTATATCTTCGCCTTCAGCGATACTTTCTACCTGCTCGGAATGGCGCTGATCGTCGCTCTCATCGCCGTATTCTTTCTGAAGAGGCCCGGCCAAGTCTCGGCCGGCGGAGCCCACTGACCCAACCAAAGAAAAGGAGAACGACCATGAAGCCCCGCATGAACTACTACCAGGCCGCGCCCGATACGATCAAAGCGCTGGTGGCGCTTGAGCAGCAGATCCAGTCGACCGGCCTGGAGAAATCGCTGATCGAGCTGGTCAAGATCCGGGCCTCGCAGATCAACGGCTGCGCCTTCTGCATCAACATGCACACCGAGGACGCCCGCAAGCGCGGCGAGACCGAGCAGCGCATCTACCTGCTCAACGCCTGGCGCGAATCCCCGCTCTATTCCGGCCGTGAGCGCGCCGCGCTGGCCTGGACCGAAGCGGTGACGCTGATCTCAGAGACGCATGCGCCAGACGAGACTTACGAACAGGTCCGCGCGCAGTTCTCCGAAGAGGAGACGGTGAACCTGACCATGCTGATCGGTGCCATCAACGCCTGGAACAGGATCGCGATCGCGTTCCGCGCCGTGCATCCGGTGAAGGTGAAGGCGTCAGTGGCTTAAACCGACGGCAACGGACGGTCTCGTAGGGTGGGCAAAGCGTAAGCGTGCCCACCATTCTTCAGCAAAAACGGGAGAAGGCGTGGGCACGGCGCAAGCGCGCCTTTGCCCACCCTACGACCGCTACGTATGCCGCTTACACCGCCGTCGCCTTGGCGAAGTCCACGTAGATCTCGCGCAGACGCGTCGCCATCGGGCCGGGCTTGCCGTCGCCGATAGTCTTGCCGTCGATGGCGACCACCGGCTGCACGAAGGAGGATGCGCTGGTGATGAAGGCTTCCTTGGCGGCGAGCGCTTCGGCGACCGTGAAGGAACGCTCCTCGACGCGGAGCTGGCGCTCCTCGGCAAGCGCGATCACGGCCTTGCGGGTGCAGCCGGGCAGGATCGCGTTGGAGTT
This sequence comes from Bradyrhizobium sp. NBAIM01, assembly GCF_020194115.1. Lineage (NCBI taxonomy): Bacteria > Pseudomonadati > Pseudomonadota > Alphaproteobacteria > Hyphomicrobiales > Nitrobacteraceae > Bradyrhizobium > Bradyrhizobium sp. NBAIM01. The sequence goes on from NZ_JADYVU010000002.1 coordinate 524,289, forward strand.
CTGGCGGGTGACGATCACGTCGTCCTTGGTCAGGATGAATGCCGTGGACGAGCCGCCTTCGGTCACATAGCCATCCTGCAGCATCCAGGCTTCGCCGGCGCCGGCTTCCGCCGCGGCCTGCTTTGCCAGCACCTGCGCCAGCAGCGCCACGCTCTTGATGTCGCGGCGCTCCCAGCGGATGTCGGGCACCGTGATGACGTTGATGCCGGTCTTGGCCACCGCGGCATTGATGATGTCCTTCTCCGACGTGAACATCACCAGGCTCGACCTGACGTCAGCCTTGGGGAACGGGAAGTCGCGCCCCTTGTCGGCACCGCGCGTCACCTGGAGATAGACGAGGCCGTTCACGAGCTTGTTGCGCGCGATCAGCTCCTTCTGCAGCTCGGTGATGCGCTCGATGGTCTCCGGCAGCTTCAACTTGATCTCGCCGACGGACCGCTCCAGCCGCGCCAGATGCGAAGCATTGTCGACCAGCTTGCCGTCGAGCACGGCCGAGACCTCGTAGATGCCGTCGGCGAACAGGAAGCCGCGATCGAGCACCGAGATCTTGGCTTCCGAGAGCGGGACGAATGAGCCGTTGACGTAGGCGATCGAGTCCAAGGCAGGTCTCCTGGGAGGGAAGGGATTTGGCCACCGGTATAGGAGATTTGGCGGGCTGGATAAACCCACGATCCGTCATTCCGGGGCATTCGCAAGGCGAATGAGCCCGGAATCCATCTCACCGCGGTACTGCCCCGCTTGATGGATCCCGGGCTCGCGCTACGCGCGCCCCGGGATGACGACGGGTTAATGCGACAGAATCTTCGACAAGAACTTCTGCGCGCGGTCGCTGCGGGGTTTGCCGAAGAAATCGTCCTTCGCTGCGTCCTCGACGATCTCGCCGCGGTCCATGAAGATGACGCGGTTGGCGACTTTGCGGGCAAAACCCATCTCGTGGGTGACGACCATCATGGTCATGCCCTCGCGGGCGAGATCGACCATGACGTCGAGCACCTCGCTGACCATTTCCGGATCGAGCGCCGAGGTCGGCTCGTCGAACAGCATCACGATCGGATCCATCGCGAGCGCGCGAGCGATGGCGACGCGCTGCTGCTGGCCGCCGGAGAGCTGCGCCGGGAATTTCTGCGCCTGCTCCTTCAAGCCGACGCGCTCGAGCAGCTGCATGCCTTTGGCCTGCGCCTTGTCATGCCCCCTGCCCAGCACCTTCTCCTGCGCCAAGCAGAGATTGTCGATGATCTTGAGGTGCGGAAACAGCTCGAAATGCTGGAACACCATGCCGACGCGCGAGCGCAGCTTCGGCAGATCGGTCTTGGGATCGTTGACCTTGGTGCCGTCAACGAGGATGTCGCCGCTCTGGAACGGCTCCAGCGCATTGACGCATTTGATCAGCGTCGACTTGCCCGAGCCGGAGGGGCCGCAGACCACGACGACCTCGCCCTTGGTGACATTGGTGGTGCAGTCGGTCAGCACCTGGAAGGTGGGGCTGTACCATTTGTTGACGTGGCTGATTTCGATCATGAGCGGGGAGCCCTAGCGAATGATGGCGATGCGCGCCTGGAGGCGGCGGACGCCGTAGGACGCGATACAGGAGATGGTGAAGTAGACCACGGCGGCGAACAGATACATTTCGACCAGGCGGCCGTCACGCTGCGCCACCTTGCTCGCCGCGCCCAGGAAGTCGGTGATCGACAGGACGTAGACCAGCGAGGTGTCCTGGAACAGCACGATGGTTTGCGTTATCAGCACCGGCAGCATGTTGCGGAAGGCCTGCGGCAGCACGACGTAGCGCATGCTCTGGGCGTAGGTCAGCCCCAGCGCACTCGCCGCGGCCGGCTGGCCGCGCGAGATCGACTGGATGCCGGCGCGCATGATCTCGGAGAAATATGCCGCCTCGAACATGATGAAAGTGACGAGCGAGGACGTGAACGCGCCGACGCTGATCGGACGCGAGGCGCCTGTCACCCACTGCCCGATATAGGGCACCAGGAAGTAGAACCAGAAGATCACCAGCACCAGCGGCAGCGAGCGCATGAAGTCGACATAGATGCCGGCGATGCGGCCCAGAATCTTGAATCCGGACAGGCGCATCAGGGCGAGCGCCGTGCCGAAGACTAGGCCGCCGAGAGCTGCGAGGAAGGTCAGCGTCAGCGTGAACGTCATGCCCTCGTAGAACAGATACGGCAGCGCGCGGCGGATGACGTCGAAATCGAGATTGCCGAGCATCGCTTATTTCCCCGTGATGTAGCCGGGGATCGCAACCCAGCGCTCGAGGAAGCGCATCGCGGTCACGACGACGGCGTTGACGAGGAGATAGAGGATGGTCGCGGCGGTGAAGGCCTCGAACACCTGGAAAGAGAATTCCTGCATCGAGCGCGCCTGTCCGGTCAGCTCGAGCAGGCCGATGGTGATGGCGACGGCGGTGTTCTTGATGGTGTTGAGGAATTCAGACGTCAGCGGCGGCAGGATGATGCGGAAGGCCATCGGCAGCAGCACGTAGCGATAGCCCTGCACGGTGGTCAGGCCGAGCGCAGTCGCCGCCATCTTCTGCCCGCGCGGCAGCGAGGAGATGCCGGCCTGCAGCTGCACGGCTACGCGCGCCGACATGAAGAAGCCGACCCCGATCGCCGCCGTCCAGAACGGCGCGTTCGGCAATTGCTTCAGCCACAGCCCGGCCGCCCTCGGCAGAATTTCCGGCAGCACGAAAAACCACAGGAAGAGCTGCACCAGAAGCGGCATGTTGCGGAAGAATTCGACGTAGGCGAAGCCGAACCAATTGGCGCCCTTCGACGGCAGCGTGCGCATGACGCCGACGATCGAGCCCGTGATCAGCGCGATCACCCAGGCCAGCGCCGCGGTCTTGAGGGTCAGCGCCAGCCCCGACAGCAGCATGTCGAGGTAGGTGCCGGTCCCCATCGGATTCGGCTGGAAGAAGATTCCCCAGTTCCAGTTGTAGTTCACGTGTCCCCCGCGCGAACGCGCCCGTCATTGGACGTCTTGAGCGCCTATGCAAATGTCCGGCCACCCTGGTGTCAAGAGTGGCCGGACATGATTCCGATCGAAAGATCGAGGTTTTATCTTACTTGTAGTCGTCCGGGTTCGGCGAGTCCGTCGGCTTGGCGAACTCGTTCTTCAGCTCGGCCGAGATCGGCGTGTTGAGGTTCAGGCCCTTCGGCGGGATCTTCTGGGTGAACCACTTGTCGTAGATCTTCTCGGCCTCGCCGGAGGTGTAGAGCGCAGCCGTGGCCGCATCGACGACCTTCTTGAACGCAGGATCGTCCTTGCGCAGCATGATGCCGTAGGGCTCCGGCTTGGAGAACGCATCCTTGGAGATAACGTAGTCGCCTGGGTTCTTCGAACCGGCGACGAGGCTCGCCAGCAAGATGTCGTCCATGACGAAGGCGACCGCGCGGTCGGTCTCGACCATCAAGAAGGCTTCGGCGTGATCCTTGGCCGGAATGATGTTGGCGCCGAGGCCCTTGGCGGCGTTGGCTTCGGTGAGCTGCTTGATGTTGGTGGTGCCGGCGGTCGAGACCACGGTCTTGCCCTTGAGGTCATCGATCGACTTCAGGCCGCTCGACTTCTTGAAGACATAGCGGCTGGCGGTCAGGTAGTGGGTGTTGGTGAAGGCGACCTGCTTCTGGCGCTCGGCATTGTTGGTGGTCGAGCCGCATTCGAGGTCGATGGTGCCGTTGGCCATCAGCGGGATACGGGTCGCCGAGGTCACCGGGTTGAGCTTGACCTCGAGCTTGTCGAGCTTGAGCTCCTTCTTCACGGCGTCGACGATCTTGTAGCAGATGTCCATCGCGAAGCCGACCGGCTTCTGGTTGTCGTCAAGATAGGAGAACGGGATCGAGGAATCGCGGAAGCCGAGCGTGATGGCACCGGTGTCCTTGATGTTCTTCAGCGTGCCGGTCAGCTCCTGGGCCCCGGCTTGGCTGACGACGAGGGTCGCGGCGAGCGCGAGCCCGATGTGACGGAAATGTTTCACGTTTTTCTTCCCCTTTCGGATGATGCGGCCCGGATGCAAGCACAAATCGGGCCGGATTAGAATGTAACTTTCGGCTGGATCGTCGGCTCAGGTTAACGGGCCTGTCAGTGGCTTTGGCAACTCTCCGAGATCCCAGAACAGCCCGGCCATCACCGTCAAGGCCTCTTCGGTCAATGGCAGCAGGATGTGCTCATTGGGCGCATGCTGGGAGCAGCCGGGATAGGAGTGCGGCACCCAGATCGTCGGCAGTCCCAGGATCTCGGAGAACACGTCATTGGGCAGCGAACCGCCGAAATTCGGCAGGACGGCCGGCGCCTTGCCGGTGGTCGCTCGCACCGAATCCGCCGCCCATTTGATCCACGGACTGTCGAAATCGGTGCGCGATGCAGCAAAACTCTGCGCCGCGCGCACCTCGACCATCGGAAAGCCGCGTCCGACCAGATGTGCGCGGACAGCGTCGATCAGCCCTTCAACCTTGGTCCCAACCACGAAACGCAGTTGCAGCACGGCACTGGCCTGGCCGGGGATCGCGTTGGCCGGCTTCTCGATATTGCCTGAGGACATCGCCAGCACTTCCAGCGTGTTCCAGGCGTAGAGCCGTTCAGCGGCCGATAGACCCTCCTCGCCCCAATTTTCGGCCAGCGCCGGCTCGTCCGCAGTCGGCACCACCTCGACGTCGGCGAGATAGGAGCGGATCTGGTTGGTCAGCCGCGGCGGCTTCAAGGCATCGAGCTGGAGACGGCCGCGGCCGTCGACCAGGGTGGAGATCGCGTTGACCAGGATGGTCGCGGGGTTGGCGAGCACGCCGCCCCAATTGCCGGAATGGTGGCCGCCGTCGCGCAAGTTCACGTCGAGATGGATGCGGATGCCTCCACGACAGCCGAGAAACAGCGTCGGCCGATCGGCCGAGAGGCGCGGCCCGTCGGAGGCCATGAACAGGTCGGCCTTGAGCGCGTCGCGATGGAGATCGCAGACCTTGCCGAGATCGGGCGAGCCGATCTCCTCGCCCATCTCGATGATGAACTTGGCGTTGAAGCCGAGCTTACCGCCGCGCGCCTCGCGCACCGCACGCAGCGCGGCCATATTGATGCTGTGCTGCCCCTTGTTGTCGGCGGTGCCGCGGCCATAGAGGCGCGTCCCGGAAGCATTGGTGCGCCAGGGATCCCGGCCATCACGCCACTCGCCTTCCATGCCGTCGACGACATCGCCATGGCCGTAGACCAGCACGGTCGGCAGCGAGGCGCTCTCGTGATGCTCGGCGAACAGGAACGGCGCCTTGCCGCTCGGGGATTCGACGATGCGGCTGGAAAAATCGAGCGCGGCGAAAGCCGGCTGCATCTCCTGCTCCAGATAGGCGCGCAGCTCGGGGCCGCGCTGCGGATTCTGGCTCTCGGTCTTGTAGGCGACGCGGCGGTCGAGTTCAGCGAGGAACGCGCCGGAGTTGAAATCCTCACGGGCGCGGGCGATGGCGTCGGCTCTGGTCATACTTGCTTTTCGAGATGTGAGACGAAGGACCTTACCTGAGGCGGGTTGGCCTTCGAAAGTGGCGGGGACTTGGATGGTTTCTTGTAGTTCTCTTGTAGCTCTCTTGGGATTTTCGTTCTTGCTTCCTTGAGACTGACTTGCCAAGCGCAGCTGCGACGCTGACTTTGGCCTTGCCAAGCGCAAGCCTTCTATTCTTGGCCCTTGCCAAGGGCCAAGAATATGCAAGAACTTCGCCAAGTTGGGGCGCACATCTATCATTCGAAGAGCGCTCAGTACAGGGCGCCGAGGGACCAGCATGGCCAAAGAGATCAGGCTCAACGCCTTTGCGATGAATTGCGTCGCACACCAGTCACCGGGCCTGTGGACCCATCCGCGCGACCGCACCGCCGATTATAACCGCCTGCCCTACTGGACCGATCTCGCCAAGACGCTGGAGCGCGGCCGTTTCGACGGGCTGTTCCTGGCCGACGTACTCGGCGTCTATGACGTGTATGGCAACAGCCCTGACGCAGCCTTGCGCAATGCAGCGCAGACGCCGTCGAACGAGCCGCTGCTGCTGCTGTCGGCGATGGCGGCGGTGACGCAAAATCTCGGCTTCGGCGTCACCAGCAATCTGTCGTTCGAGCCGCCCTATCCGTTCGCACGGCGGATGTCGACGCTCGATCACCTCACCGAGGGGCGGATCGGGTGGAACGTCGTCACCGGCTATCTCGACAGCGCCGCGCGCGGTGCCGGCAAGGACAAGCAGACCGGCCATGACGACCGCTACGACATCGCCGACGAATATATGGAGGTCGTCTACAAGCTCTGGGAAGGCAGCTGGGAAGACGATGCCGTGCTGCGCGACCGCAAGCGCGGCATCTTCACCGACCCGGCAAAAGTTCATCGCGTCAATCATGCGGGCGCGAACTACCGCATCAACAACACCATTCACCTCAGCGAGCCCTCGCCGCAGCGGACGCCGGTGCTGTACCAGGCCGGCACTTCGCCGCGCGGCCGGCAATTCGCGGCCAAGCATGCCGAGTGCGTGTTCATGTCGGGACCGTCGGCCAAGGTGATCGCGCCGCGCGTCTCCGCGATCCGGCAGGAGGCCGCCGCGCTCGGCCGCAACCCGGCCGAGATCCTGATGTTCTCGATGATGACGATCATCCTCGGACGGACGGAAGCCGAGGCGAAGGAAAAATACGCCGACTACCGCCGCCACATCAGCCCCGAAGGCGCGCTGGCGCTGATGTCGGGATGGACCGGCGTCGACTTCTCCGGCTACGACCTCGACCAGCAGGTGCGCCACGTCCAGAACGATGCCGGCCGCAGCGCCATGGACAACGTCACCCGCGCCGACCCCGACCGTGTCTGGACCGTGCGCGACGTCATCGAGCATGTCGGCATCGGCGGCGCCGGCCCGGTCGTGGTCGGCACGCCCGAGATGGTCGCAGACAAGATCGAAGGATGGTTCGAGGCGACGGATGTCGACGGCCTCAACGTCGCGTTCGCGATCTCGCCCGGCGATTTCGAGGATATCGCCGACATGCTGGTGCCCGAGCTGACGCGGCGCGGGAGGTACAAGAGCGAGTACGCCAAGGGCACGTTGCGGGAAAAACTGTTCGGCGAGGGCCGCGCGCGCCTCGACGCGCCGCATCCCGCGGCGGAGTATCGCGTGGGGAAGAAGGGGTAGGCGGAAGATCGCGCCACAGCCAGGCTGTCGTCCCCGCGAAGGCGGGGACCCATAACCACAGGAAGTAGTTTGGCGAAGACTCGGGAGCTCGATACGCCTACCAGCCGCAGTCGATAGATCACGCGGTATGGGTCCCCGCCTTCGCGGGGACGACTGCGGGGCTACACCTTCCCGTCCACCATCACCTCGATCAGCTTGGTTCCCGGCCGATTGAACGCTGACGTCAGCGTTGCCTTCAGTTCGCTAACATCGCTGACCTTGATCGCCTCACAGCCGAGTGCCTTGGCGACGCCGGCGAAATCCACGGGTGGATCGACGAAATCCATGCCGACGTAATTGTCATCGCCGTGGAAGGCGAGCAGGCGCTGCTTGATGATGCGATAGCCGCCGTTGTTGGCGATGACGACGTTGAGCGGCAGCTTGTGATGCGCCGCGGTCCAGAGTGACTGGATCGAGTACATCGCGCTGCCATCGCCGGAGAAGCACACCACGGGGCGATCGGGATTGGCAATGCTGGCGCCGACTGAGGCCGGCAGGCCCCAGCCGATGCCGCCGGAGGCGAGCCCGTGATAGCCGTAGCGGTCGCGATGCGGATACAGGGCCGTGATCTGGCGGCTGGAGGTGAGACCTTCATCGACCAGGATGGCGTTGTCAGGCATCGCCTCGACCATTTGCAGCACGAGGAAGTCCGGATCGATCGGTGTGCGGCCTGCACTCTTGCCGATCTGCTCGACCAGCGCCGCGCGGCGCGCGGTCCAGTTCTTCGGCGCGAGCTCGGCGAGACGCTGCTTGGCGCGGCTCGCGAGGGCTGCGCCGCCCATCTCCTTGAGTACCGGGATCAGCGCGCGCAGCGTTTCCTTCAGATCCGCCTTCAGCGCGATCTCGGCCCCGTAGTTCTTGGCGATCTCCCAATCGACGAGGCCGATCTGCACGATGCCGAGGCCCTCAGGCAGCGCATCGACCTCGCTATAGACCGACATCCGCAAGGGATCGCCGCCGAGCGCGATCAGCAGATCGTAGGGCGCGAGCGTATCGCGGGCGACCTTCTGCACGCGCGCGAGCGTGCCGACGAAGCTCGGGCTTTCGGACAGAAAGTGCGAGCCGTAGGGCGTCGAGGACTGATAGGCCGCAGCGCCGAGCAGCTCGGCCAGTTCAGCCGCCTCCGTCAAAGCATCGCTCTTGACCACCTCGTCCATGGTGACGATCACGGGACGCTCAGCCTTGAGCAGGCGTGCGGCAAAGGCCTTCAGCGCCTCGTCCGACGGTTTCGTGCGCGCATCGATGCGGGTGGAGCGGCCGAGATCGATCCCGGCTTCGCTGTTGAGGATGTCGCCGGGCAGCGAGATGAACACCGGCCCGGTTGGCGGCGTCATCGCCACCTTGGCGGCACGGCGCACGATGCGCGGCAGGTCCTCCAGCCGTGTCACCTCGACCGCCCATTTCACCAGCGGCTCGGCCATGCGCACCAGCGGACCATAGAGCACCGGCTCCATCAGACCGTGGCCCTGCTCCTGCTGGCCCGCCGTCAGGATCATCGGCGTGCCCGTGAACTGGGCGTTGTAGAGCGAGCCCATGGCGTTGCCGAGGCCGGGCGCGACGTGAACGTTGCAGGCGACGAGCTTGCCCGAAGCGCGGCTGTAGCCGTCGGCGATCGCGACCACCAGGCTCTCCTGCATTGCCATCACATAAGTGAGATCGGGATGGTCCTTCAGCGCATGCATGATCGGCAGTTCGGTGGTTCCAGGGTTGCCGAACAGATGCGTGATGCCCTCGTCCTTGAGCAGCGCGAGAAAGGCGGAGCGGCCGGTGATCTTGTTCTTCATGTTTCCTCCAGGAGCGGACCGTTGCCGCAAGGACCGAAAGCATGATGGCCGAGATGCTGGCAGAGGCGCAAGGAAGCGCGGTCATGGCTGCGTTGCGCGGGAGAGGCGCTACATCTCCTCCCGCCCGAGTTCGAACGGGTCGTCCCCGCCAGCGCGCTTCTTCCTTTTCGAGCGCTGCCAGACGACGCCGGGAAAGCCCTTCAGCGGCACCAGGGGCTCGCCGGTATAGGCCCATTCCTGCAGCTCCTCGATGGCGATGTGATAGAGCGGCTGGCGGCCGGTGCGCTCGTTGAACAGGGCGCGGGAGATGTTGACCATGTGCGGCCCGCGCGGGCGCTCGTACATGATCGGCGTGCCGCAATGCGAGCAGAAGCTGCGCGCGGTCTTCGTCGCCTTGTCCTCGTAGCGGGTCAGCGCGGTCTTGCCCGAGGTGATGCGGAAGCGCTTCTTCCAGCTTCCGACATAGGTGGCGTAGGCCGCGCCATGGGCGCGGCGGCTGGCAGCGGAATGATCGTGCCAGGCCCAGCGCGCGGGCACGTCGATCTCGAAGGCGACCTTGCCGCAGAGGCATTGGCCGGTGGCGATCCCTGCGGCGGCTGCGGCTTTGGCCATGGACGTCTCTCCGTCGTCATTGCTAGCGCAGCGAAGCAAGCTCGTCATTCCGGGGCGATGCGAAGCATCGAGCCCGGAATCCATCCCACGTCCAGGTATGCGGCCCGATGGATTCCGGGTTCGCGACTTCGTCGCGCCCCGGAATGACAGATCAAGCCGGCGTCAGCTCGTCATACACCGGATAATCCGTGTACCCCTTCTCCTCGCCGCTGTAGAACGTCGCGCGATTGTACGGCGTGATCGGGTAGCCGTGCTCGAGACGACGCGGCAGATCAGGATTGGAGATGAAGATGCGGCCGAAGGCGATGATGTCCGCATGTCCGTCGGCGATCGCCGCATTCGCGGTCTCCCCGGTGAAGCCGCCGGCGGTCATCAGCACGCCGCTGTAGAGCGGACGGAACAGCACCATCGCCGATGGCACGTTCTGCCAGTTGACCTCGGCGCGGCCCGCACCGCTCGAGCGCGGCTCGATGAGATGCAGATAGGCGAGACCGAGCTTGTCGAGCGCCTTCACCACGTAAGTGTAGAGCGGCATCGGATCGGGCTCGCCGGAATCATTGGCGATGCCGTAGGGCGACAGCCGCACAGCGACACGGTTCGAGCCCCAGACGTCGATCGCAGCCTGAGTGACCTCGAGCAGAAGGCGCGCGCGGTTCTCGATTCCGCCGCCATATTGATCGGTGCGCTGGTTGCTGCGCGATTGCAGGAATTGCTCGAGCAGATAGCCGTTGGCGCCGTGGATCTCGACACCGTCGAAGCCGGCGGCGAGCGCATTCTTGGCACCCTGCCGGAACGCCTCGACGATGCCCTTCACCTCATCAGTCTCCAGCGCGCGCGGCGTCTCGTAGTCGGCGATCTTTCCGTCGGCCGTCATCGCCTTCATGCCTTCGGCCTTGATCGGAATTGCCGAGGCCGAAACCGGCAGCTCGCCGCCGTGGAAGGAGGAATGAGAGACGCGGCCGACATGCCAGAGCTGGAGAAAGATGATGCCGCCCTTGGCGTGCACGGCATCCGTCACCTTGCGCCAGCCCGCGACTTGCGCCTCCGAATAGATGCCGGGTGTCGCCGGATTGCCGCGGCCGTGCGAGAGCACCGGCGAGGCTTCGGCGATGATCAGGCCGCCCTTCGTCGCACGCTGGCCGTAATATTCGGCGTTCAGTGGCCGCGGCGCGAAAGTGTCGCGCTCGGCCCGCATGCGCGTTAGCGGCGCCATCGCGACGCGATGCGCGAGCTGGTAGGGACCGACCTGCAACGGCTTGAACAAGGCTTCGAATTTCATGTGGTCCCCGGATGTCTTTGAAAGGATGCAGATGATTGTGAGGGAGACTGACCGCCTGAAGGCGGTGGTTGTTCTCCCTCTCCCCGTTCTTACGGGGAGAGGGTTGGGGTGAGGGGCTGCCTCGGCAATCGCGGTGAGAGTGGACTCGCGGAGAGTCCCCCTCACCCGGAATCCGCGCGTTGCGCGAATTCCGCCTCTCCCCGCAAGCGGGGAGAGGCGAAGGAGAGCCGGCCTTACGCCGTCTTGATCCAGACGGCCTTCACGTTGAGATATTCCTCGACGTGCTGCTTGCCGGATTCGCGGCCGTAGCCGCTCATCTTGTAGCCGCCGAACGGCACGGCCGGATCCATCGCCTGGTAGCAGTTGACCCACACCGAGCCGGCACGCAAGCGTTTCGCCACCGCATGGGCCTTGCTGACGTCGCGCGTCCACAGACCGGAGCCGAGGCCGAACGTGGTGTTGTTGGCGCGTTTGACCAGCTCGTCCATGTCCTTGAACGCGATTGCGGAGATGACGGGGCCGAAAATCTCCTCCTGCGCGATGCGCATGTTGTCCTCGACACCCGCGAACACCGTCGGCGAGACGAAGAAGCCCTTCGACAGCGCGCCTTCGGTGACACGGCCGCCGCCGGCAAGCGCCCTCGCGCCCTCCTTCTGGCCGATGTCGAGATAGCCGGTGACGCGCTCGAGCTGCTGCTCCGAGACGAGCGGCCCGATCTGCACGTTGGGATCGAGGCCGTTGCCGACCTGCAGCTTCTTGCCGAACTCGGCGACGCGGTCGACGAATTCGTCATAGATCGAGTGCTCGACAAACAGGCGCGTTCCGGCGCTGCAGATCTGCCCTGAATTGGCGAACACCGCCATCGCCGCGCCGGGCACGGCGGCGTCGAGATCGGCATCGGCGAACACGATGTCCGGCGACTTGCCGCCGAGCTCGAGCGAGACGCGCTTGAGATTGCCGGCGGACGCACGGATGATCGACTGGCCCGTGACATGCGAGCCGGTGAAGGCGACCTTGTCGACGTCGTGATGCGAGGCGAGCGCCGCCCCCGCGGTCTCGCCATAGCCGGGGACAACGTTGATGACGCCGGGCGGCACGCCCGCTTCCATTGCGAGCTCAGCGATGCGCAGCGAGGTCAGCGGCGCTTCTTCGGCGGGCTTGAGCACCACGGTGCAGCCGGTCGCGATCGCCGGGCCGATCTTCCAGATCGTCGCGGTCAGCGGCCCGTTCCAGGGAATGATGGCGCCGACGACGCCGATCGGCTCCTTCAGCGTGTAGGAGAAGATCTCGCCGGGTAGCGAGTTCTCGATGGTCTCGCCGTGGATCGCGGTGGTCTGGCCGGCGTAATAGCGCAGCATGCCGACGGCGCGCAGGCGGTAGGCACGGGTGCGGCTCAGCGGCGCGCCCATGTCGAGCGTGTCGAGCTGCGACAATTCGTCGAAATTCTTCTCGACGAGATCGGCGAGCCTCAGGAGCAGGTTCTGCCGCTCGAACGGCTTGACCTTACTCCACGGGCCTTCGAAAGCGCGACGCGCGGCCGCGACCGCACGATCGATGTCTTCCTTGTCGCCTTCGGCGACGGTTGCGAGCAGCTCGCCGGTGGCGGGATTGCGGGTCTCGAAGCGCTTGCCCGAGGCTGCATCGACCCACTTGCCGTCGATCAGCATCTGCTTGTAGGACCCGTTGGCGAACGGATGGCGCGTGATCGGAATAGCCTGCGACACAGCCATGGCTGCACTCCCTGTCAGTTGAATTGATTGGTTCGATCTGGGCGGGATCGTTCGGCCGAGGATACAGCCGCGCCTGATAGGCGTAAAGGCAGCGCGGAACGAAGACCTCCCATGCCGACTTGTGCAGGGTCGCATCGCTGCCATGCTATAGCTCGGCTGAAGGCTTTCCACGGAGACGCTCGATGTCACATCCCGCCATCGTCAAGGACAATGTTGCCGTGATCACGGGTGGCGCAGCCGGCATCGGATTTGCCGCCGCCGCGGCATTTGCGCGCGCTGGAATGAAGGTATGTATCGCTGACGTCGACGAGACACGCTTGGCAGAAGCTGCAACAAAATTGTCATCCGTAACATCGGCCGCAAACGTCATGACCTCGGCCGTCGATGTCAGCAAGATCGAGAGCGTGACGGAACTCGAGCGCGCCGTCCACGCGCGGTTCGGCGGCACCGATGTCCTCATGAACAATGCCGGCATTCAGCCCGGCAGCACGTTGTTCGACGCGCCGGATAATTGGCAACGCATCATCGCCGTCAACATGTGGGGCATCATCAACGGCTCGCGCATCTTCGCGCCAAACATGATCGCCCGTGGCAGGCGCGGCCTCATCATCAACACCGGTTCCAAGCAGGGCATCACCACGCCGCCCGGCGATCCCGCCTACAACGTCTCCAAGGCCGGCGTGAAGGCCTTCACCGAGGCGCTCCAGCACGAGTTGCGCAACACGAATGACTGTCGCGTCACGGCGCACCTGCTGATCCCGGGCTTCGTCTTCACCGGCCTGACCGCAAAGGGACGCACCGAGAAGCCGGCCGGCGCCTGGACGCCGGAGCAGACGGTCGATTTCATGCTGGCTCGGCTGGAGGCCGGCGACTTCTACATTCTCTGCCCGGACAATGACGTGCCGCGCGCGCTCGACGAGAAGCGCATGCTCTGGGCGGCCGGCGATATCGTCGAGAACCGCCCGCCATTGTCGCGCTGGCATCCGGATTACGCCGATGCGTTCGCGAAGTTTGTGGCGCGAGAGTAGGCCTGCACCGCTCTCTCGCTCGCCCCCAGGGCTATCGCATATGACTTGTGGCGGCGGTCTGCGCGCACGCCTCGTCCTTCGAGACGGCGCTGACGCGCCTCCTCAGGATGAGGCTAATCGGCGTCAGTGCCCGTTGAAACTGCTGCCGCGCACTCCGACCTCATCCTGAGGAGCCCGCCTCAAGCGGGCGTCTCGAAGGATGGCCGCAGGGAAATCTCAAATGCGATAGCCCTGCGCTCGCCTCGGCCTCCCGGGAGGGTGGGGTCACGGCCACCTGGCCTTGCCCCACCTTGACTCCCCCAAAATTCGTTATACAACATAACTATTCTGACAAGGACGCAAATGACACAAGGAAACGCCGAGACCGCGAATGCGGGTCCCTCCGGGCTGTTGAGGATCGAGCGGGCGGACCGGGTTCTGACCGTGGGTCTGAACCGGCCGGCCAAGCGCAATGCGCTCAATGACGGCATCATCCTGGAAATCGGCGAGTGTTTTGCGAACCTGCCCGAGGATATCGGCGCGGTCGTCATCCACGGTATCGGCGACCATTTCTCCAGTGGCCTCGACCTCTCCGAGTTGACCGAGCACGACGCCACCGGCGGGCTGCTGCACTCCCAGATGTGGCACCGGGTGTTCGACCGCATCCAGTACAGCCGCGTGCCCGTGATCGCAGCGCTCCGGGGCGCCGTGATCGGCGGCGGGCTGGAGCTTGCCTGCGCCGCGCATATTCGGGTCGCCGAGCCCTCGACCTATTTCGCGCTGCCGGAGGGACAGCGCGGCATTTTCGTCGGCGGCGGCGGCTCGGTGCGGCTGCCGCGGCTGATCGGCGTTGCCCGGATGATGGACATGATGCTGACGGGACGCGTCTACAGCGCGACCGAGGGCGCGTCCTACGGCTTTGCGCAATATCTGACGGAGGCCGGCAACGGGCTCGGCAAAGCGCTGGAGCTTGCGACCAAGGTGGCGTCCAACGCCCCGCTGACGAATTTCGCCGTGCTCCAGGCGCTGCCGATGATCGCAGAGGCCAATCCGCAGACCGGCCTGTTGATGGAGTCGCTGATGGCCACCGTCGCGCAGAGCGACAAGGAGGCCAAGCGGCGGATCCGCGAATTCCTCGAGCACAAGACCGCGAAGGTGAAGCCCAAATCATGAGCGTAAAGTCATGAGCGCCCAGCCGTCCTCTTCCGGCATGGAGCGCGGCGCGAGCAATTTCCCGCTGCGGCCCATCTCGTTCGGCAATCCCGTCGTCAACATCGAGCGGCGCGACGACGGCACGATTTACCTGCGGCCAAAGCAGCCGCTCGGCGACTATCCGGTCCGCATCACCGACCGCCTGCATCATTGGGCCACGACGACGCCGGACCGCGTCTTCATGGCCGAGCGCGAAGGCGGTCGCGGCTGGCGCAAGATCACCTATGCCGAGCTGCTCACCGCGAGCCGCCACATCGCCTCCGCATTGATCCAGCGCGGCCTGTCGGCCGAGCGGCCGGTCGTCATCCTCTCCGGTAATTCGATCGACCACGCGCTCCTGGCGTTCGGCGCGTTCTATGCCGGCGTTCCGTTCTGCCCGGTGTCGCCGGCCTATTCGCTGGTGTCGAAGGATTACGGCAAGCTGTCCTATCTGATGAAGCTGCTGACGCCGGGCCTCGTCTTCGCTGACGATGCCGACAAGTTCGCCGATGCGCTCGCCGCCAACGTCTCGCTCGGCACCGAGATCGCCGCGTCCTATGGGCACGTGCCGGGCCGCGACGTGACCCTGCTCGCCGACCTGATGGCGACGCCGATCCGTGGCGATCTCGACGACGTTCACGGCAGGATCGGCCCTGACACGATCGCAAAATTCCTGCTGACCTCGGGCTCGACCGGCAATCCCAAGGCCGTCGTCAACACCCAGCGCATGATCTGCGCCAATCAGGTGATGCTGCGCGAGACGCTCGCTTTCCTGAAGGACGAGCCGCCGGTCATCATCGATTGGCTGCCGTGGAATCACACCTTCGGTGGCAATCACAATATCGGCCTGACGCTCTACAACGGCGGCTCGATGTATCTGGACGCCGGCAAGCCGGTGCCTGGGGGCATCGAGGAGACCGTGCGCAATCTCCGGGAAATTTCACCGACGGTCTATTTCAACGTGCCCAAGGGTTATGAATCGCTGCTGCCCTATCTGCGCGACGACCAGGGCTTGCGCGCCAAGTTCTTCGACCGGCTGCATGCGATGTTCTTCTCGGGCGCGGCGCTGTCGCCGTTCGTCTGGGACAGCCTCGATGAGCTCGCGGCGAAGGAGAAGGGCTATCGCGTGCCGATGCTGACCGGTCTCGGCGCGACCGAGACCGCGCCGTTCTTCATGTCGGTCAATCCGCGCACCAGCCGCTCCGGCCATGTCGGCCTGCCCGTCTCCGGCAACGACGCCAAGCTGGTGCCGAACAACGGCAAGCTGGAAGTGCGCGCCAAGGGGCCGAACGTGATGCCCGGCTACTGGCGCCAACCCGACATCACGGCAAAATCCTTCGACGAGGAAGGATTTTACAAGATGGGCGATGCGCTCAAGCCCGCCGATCCCGATGATTTCAACGCCGGCTTCGATTTCGACGGCCGCGTCAGCGAGGACTTCAAGCTCGCGAGCGGCACCTGGGTCAGCGTCGGCCCCCTGCGCGCGCGCCTCACCGCGGCCTGCGCGCCCCTGGTGCGCGACGTCGTCATCGCCGGCATCAACCGCGACGAGATCTCCGCGCTGGTCGTGCTCGATCTCGACGGCTGCCGGCTGATCAACCCGACGCTGCCGCCCGACGATCTCGTCGTCGCGACGCGCGACCGCCTGGTGCGCGAGGCTTTCCGCGAGCGCCTGACCCGTTTCCTCGGCCAGGCCACGGGATCCTCGACACGGATCACGCGCGCAATCCTGATGGACACGCCACTCTCGATCGACAAGGGCGAAGTCACCGACAAGGGCTCGATCAACCAGCGCGCAGTGCTGGAGCATCGCGGCGAGCTGATCGAGGAGCTCTACGCTGCCAATCCGTCGAACCGTGTGATATCGGTCGCTTAGAAAAATATCGCCAAAGGAGAACGCCATGTTGTTGAAGGATCAGGCAGCCATCGTCACCGGCGGCGCATCGGGACTGGGCGCGGCCACCGCGCGAAAGCTGGCCGCACAGGGCGCCAAGGTCGCGGTGTGCGACCTCAACACCAAGCTGGCCGAAACGGTCGCCGCAGAGATCAAGGGCGTGGCCGTCACCTGCGACGTCTCCGATGCCGCCTCCGCTGAAGCCGCGATCGCGCAGGCGACCAAGGCCCATGGCTCGGCGCGCGTGCTGGTCAATTGTGCCGGCATCGGCGTTGCCAAGCGCGTGGTCGGCCGCGACGGCCCGATGGCGCTTTCGGATTTCGACAAGGTGATCAAGGTCAACCTGATCGGCACCTTCAACATGCTGCGCCTCGCCGCCACCGAAATGTCCAAGCTGGAGCCGCAGGCGACCGGCGAGCGCGGCGTCATCATCAACACCGCCTCCGTTGCCGCCTATGACGGCCAGATCGGCCAATCTGCCTATTCGGCCTCCAAGGGCGGCATCGTCGGCATGACGCTGCCGATCGCGCGCGAGCTCGCGCAGTTCGGCGTCCGCGTGCTGACGATCGCCCCCGGCCTGTTCCTGACGCCGCTGCTGGCGAACCTGCCGCAGGAGGCCCAGGACTCGCTCGCCGCCGCGATCCCCTTCCCGCGCCGGCTCGGCCAGGCCGACGAGTTCGCCGCGCTCGCGCTGCACATGGTCGAGAATGCCTACCTGAACGGCGAAGTGGTGCGCCTCGACGGTTCGCTGCGCATGGCGCCCAAGTAGATTCGTCGAGCAAGGCCAGCCAGATGTTCGTGAACCGGCGCGAGGTCCAGATCCAGTGGGGCGATTGCGACCCCGCAAACATCGTCTACTACCCGCGCTATTTCGCGATGTTCGACGATTCGACCTCGACCCTGTTCGAAGCCGCCGGCTTCTCCAAGCAGGACTTGGTCCGCAAATACGGCCTGGTGGGCATCCCCATGGTCGACACGCGGGCCAAGTTCTACATCCCCTCGACCTATGGCGACTGGATCACTATCGAGACCAGAATCGAGAGCATCAAGCGCTCGAGCTTCGAGGTGAAGCACAACGTCTACAAGGGCGAGGCGCTCGCGATCGAGGGTTTCGAGACCCGCGTCCTGGTCGGCCGCGATCCCGTTAACCCAGACAAATTGAAATCGGCACCGTTCCCGGCGGAAATGGTAGCCAAGTTCACGGGAAGCTAAATCGCCGCATCACCAAAAGAGGGGGGCTGAATTACCCCCCGATTTCTGCTTTCAAATAAACACGTCAAGGGAGGAATAGATGAAACGCTTTTATTTGACCGCTGCCATCACTGCGGCCGCGCTGGCTCTGCCGGCCTTGCCCGCGCTGGCCCAGACCAGCGAAGTCACCATCGGCATCACCACCACCACGACCGGCCCGGGTGCGGCACTCGGCATTCCCGAGCGCAACGCGCTGGAATTCGTGCCGAAGGAGATCGGCGGCGTGCCGCTGAAGGTGATCGTGCTCGACGATGGCGGCGATCCCACCACCGCCACCACCAACGCCCGTCGCTTCGTCACCGAATCCAAGGCCGATATCATCATGGGTTCGGCGCTGACGCCGCCGACCATCGCGGTCTCCAACGTCGCCAATGAAGCCGGCATCCCGCACTTCGGTCTGGCGCCCTTCCCGATCACGCCGGAGCGCATGAAGTGGTCGGTGGCGATGCCGCAGCCGATTCCGATCGTCGGCAAGGTGCTGTACGACCACATGAAGGCCAAGGGCGTGAAGACGCTCGGCTACATCGGCTATTCCGATTCCTACGGCGACCTCTGGTTCAACGATTTGAAGGCGCAGGCCGTGCCGATGGGCATGACCATCGTCGACGAGGAGCGGTTCGCTCGTCCCGACACTTCGGTGACCGGCCAGGTGCTGAAGCTCGTCGCCGCCAATCCGGACGCCATCCTGGTCGGCGCCTCCGGCACCGCGGCCGCGCTGCCGCAGACCGAGCTGCGCGAGCGCGGCTACAAGGGCCTGATCTACCAGACCCACGGCGCCGCCAGCATGGACTTCATCCGCATTGCCGGCAAAGCAGCGGAAGGCGTGCTGATGGCCTCGGGTCCCGTCATGGCCCCCGAGGAACAGCCGGACAGCGCGCTGACCAAGAAGCCGGGCCTCGCGCTGAACTCCGCCTACGAGGCAAAGTACGGCCCCAACAGCCGCAGCCAGTTCGCCGGCCATTCCTTTGATGCGTTCGAGATCCTCAAGCGCGTCATTCCGGCGGCGTTGAAGACGGCCAAGCCCGGCACGCCGGAATTCCGCGAAGCCATCCGCCAGGCGCTGCTGACGGAGAAAGAGCTGGCGGCGAGCCAGGGCGTCTACAACTTCACCGAAAAGGACCGCTACGGCCTCGACGAGCGCTCGCGCATCCTGCTCACGGTGAAGGACGGCAAGTACACGCTGGTGAAGTAGGCGTCGCCAAGATTCGAGACAACGAGAGCCGGCCCGATGGGCCGGCTCTTTTGTTTGTTCAATGGCGTGAGCTGCGGCACCGGCGCAGGTGCGCCCCCTCTCCCGCTTGCGGGAGAGGGTTGGGGAGAGGGTGCCTCCGCGTTGGGACCCTCCGAGACTTACGGAGAAAACCCCCTAGAGGAGAAAACCCTCACCCGGCGCTTCGCGCCGACCTCTCCCGCAAGCGGGAGAGGTTGCACCGAGTCAGCCGATGCACCGCGGCTACGCCGCCTGCCGCAGCGGCGTCCAGGCGAACTCGGGATAATAGTCGTCCATCATGCGGTCGACATAAGCGGTGAGGTTCGGAAATCCCTCGGCACGCTCGCGCAAAGCGGATTCGAAGAACGGCGAGAGAACGCCGGCGAGCATGCCGAACGCAGTGGCATCGACGCCGCAGGGCCTGTTGCCCATCAGGTAGGCTTTGTCGCCGAGCTGCACCGACAGCGCGAACAGCGAACGCACGGCAAGATCGACGTCGTCATCCGGCGCATGGCGGCCGAGGCCAGAGAGCAGATAGTTCTCGGCGACGCGGAATTGAGCGTCCTCGCGCAGCTTCTCGCGATTGTGCTCCGGCGCACCGTCGAAGAAATGCGCGGGCCCCTTGGCGAAATTGACCGGATCGACCCAGCGCGCGCCCACCAGCGCCCAATAGACGTGGTGCTCGATCATGCGCTCGAACGCCCAGGCCTGCGCACGCTCGGCCAAGGTGAGGCCGGCATCGAAATCGAAGCCGTAGCGGCGCTCGATATGGGCCCGGATGAAGGTGGAATCGGCCACCGCCTCGCCGCCATCGTCGATGAAGGGCAGCTGCCCCTTGGGCGAGGCCGGCGGCATCGCCCGCTCTTTCCGATAAGGCAGTCCCGCCATCTTGAGCTGCACCTCGGTCTTGGTGACGAAGGGGCTGATTTCCGGCAGGCCGAAGCCGGCGCCAAAGCCGTAAAGCGTGATCATGCAAGCTCTCCTGAACCTGTCGAACGAGTGGAAGGAACCTAGCGGCCGGCTGCTGCCACCATGGTGGCAGCAGCCGTGATATCTTCTGCGAAGCGGGCCCCGCGCCAGGCGCGGCCCATCAGATGGCGGACCAGCGCATCCGCGGCATGGTTCAGCGAGCGTGTCACCACGCTTGCGAGCGCAAATCGGAGATCAACGGCCATGAGATCGAGCGGAACGAGGCGGCCAAACGCCCAAGCCCGCAACATTTGGCCGTGCCACAGCTGCGCCCGCCACAGTGGACCGGCCTGGCCGAAATGGGTTGGAATGATCATGGACAAATCCTCTTCAGTCGATGTGTTGTCCCGGTATAGAACCCCCCTGCTGCCAACATCCTGTCAGCAGCCGCGCGCCGATTTCTGATCCGTCGTTCGAGAAGAGAACTGTCATGAGACGCGCCGACCGGCTGTTTCAAATCATCCAGGTGCTAAGGCGCACGCGTAAGCCGCTGACGGCAGACGCGATCGCGGCCGAGCTCGAGACTTCGAAGCGCACCATCTATCGCGACATCGCAACCCTGATCGGCCAGCGCGTGCCGATCCGCGGCGAAGCCGGCATGGGTTACATCCTGGAAAAGGGTTTCGACCTGCCGCCCCTGATGCTGACGCCGGACGAGATCGAGGCGGCCGTGCTGGGCGCGCAATGGGTCGCAGGCCACGCCGATTCCGCGCTGGCGCGCGCGGCCGAAGACTTGATGGCCAAGATCGCCGATACCGTCCCGGAGCGCCTGCGCCCCTTCGTAGTGGAGCCGGCGAGCCGGGCGCGTCCGAGCTGGAACCGGGAACCGGACCGCCTGGACATGGCGCGCACCCGCACCCAGATCCACGAAGGCAAGAAGATCATGCTGCGCTATCGCGACGAACAGGGCCGCCCCAGCGAGCGCATGATCTGGCCGATCTCGGTCGGCTATCTCGAAGCCGTGCGGCTGCTGGCGGCCTGGTGCGAGCTGCGCGGCGACTTCCGCAGCTTCCGCACCGACCGCGTGGTCGAGGCGACCTATCTCGACGAGAAATATCCGGAACGGCGCGACGTGCTGCGCGCGAGATGGCGGCAGAGCCTGGTCTGGGGTCCGCCGAAGGACACGTGAGAACGATGGACGAGACCGAGCTGTCGAGCTGTTGCCAGGGCTGCGGCGCCTGCTGCGGCTATTCGCAGAACTGGCCGCGCTTCTCGATCGAGAGCGACGAGGAGCTTGCGCTGATCCCGGAGGCGCTCGTCAACGACCGGCAATCGGGCATGCGCTGCGAGGGCGATCGCTGCGCGGCATTGCAAGGCGAGATCGGAAGGATGACGGCCTGCGGCATCTATGACGTGCGGCCGGAGGTGTGCCGCACCTGCATGCCTGGTGACGCCGAATGCGCGATGGCGCGGCGGAAGTTCGGCCTGCCCGTTATCGAGGCCGCTTAGGCGGGGACGGCTTCGCCGATCTCGTCGTCGAGCTCGTCATCGAGCGGTGCGAGCACCGAGAGCGGCTTGGTCGACAGCGTGATCGGCTTGCGCCCACCCGTCAGCGACGTCGAAGCTTTCGCGGTGCCTTCGCGCGACAGCGCGAAGAGCGTCGAGCCGACGCGGCCGCCATTCTCGATCAGGTCGCGCTCGCTGCAGCTCGCTGCGATCGCGACCGCCAGCGAGTGCAAATGGCTACGGCGGTAGCAGAACAGCGCCAGCCTGGCGCGCACGTCAGGGGAAACACTCTCAACCAGCCTCGGCAGGCCACTCTCGCTGGCGCGATACATCTCGCCAAGGAGCTCGTCGCGGACCGGGCAGAAATCGCTTTCAAAGGCGTCGCGGCTTGAAAACATTGCAGTTCTCCCTCGTGTAAGGAAGATGCAGCGCAATTCTCTAACGAAAGGTTAACCACGCTGCCCGGTAGTCACCCGGGGTGGTTGCGCGTCGGCCGCGAATCGGTGGGACGCCTTGGTGGGGTTTTCAAAGTCTTCCGCGGCGTCATGGCCGGGCTTGTCCCGACCCTTCACGGAAAGCCAGGAGGCACGAAGAACGTGGAGGCCCGGGACAAGCCCGGGCATGATGATCCCTCGTGCTGATGGCGATTGCCTCTCCCCGAAAGGCCCAAAGGCGACCTTCAGTTCGCCGCCATGAAGATCGCGAGGCCGAAGCCGGTCAGGTGGTGCAGCGCCTGGTCGACGCCGATCAGGGTCCAGAACCAGGGATGGGCGAGGTCGACGCCGAAATTGGCGGAGACGTATCCCTTGGCGCGGTCGATCGTGATATGGATCAGGAAGTCGAAGAAGGCCACGAACCAGAATCGCGGCGCCACGATCACGATCAGCGGCAGCGCGACGGCAAGGTGGACCAGGCAGTGCACCAGGAGCGGCAGGGCCCAGCCATGCTTCTGATCCTTGCCGTGCGCCATCCAGGCGGTTTGAAGAACGAAATCGGCGATGACGTGCTTGAAGGTGAGCAGCAACATCCAGCCAATGAGCGCTTCAACCGGAATCGCCGATGACATGGGTGGAAACGACAAAGCTGACGCCCTCATTGACGTGACGAGAAGAATTGGAGCGTTCAGCGCAACTTCTTCTTGGACCGGTCAAATCGCCGGGACGCGCAATTTATGACATCTCCCGCGGCGGAATGCAGCCGGGTGGAACCGGAAAATCGCCAAGTGTGGCTAACCGGTGATAGGATGGCCAATCGCCGCGGACATATCGAGTAAGGTTACCTCCGGCTCGAAATTTGCATTCCGCTGCCTTCGCGCTATCATCGGCGATCGGGAATATCGTTCTTTTTTCAGGCGTTTACGAATTACCGGGCCCGCCGCGCTTCCAAGCCACGCGCCGCCGCCAGCCAAACGATAAGGCCAGAGTGCCGCCATGAGTACCGAAGGCCCCATCGCATCGCCGACCATGCCGCCGCCCCGGCGCCCCAAGGTGATCAAGACCAACCAGCAGCAGGTTCTCCTCTACGTCGTGCTGACCCTGCTGCTGTCGTTCGCCACCGTCTGGGCCGGCCGCACGCTGGTGCACAATTCGGAGACGCTGACCTTTGCCGTCGGCGGCCCCAACAGCGATGAGGCGCTGTTCGCGGCCAAGCTCGCCGCCCTCCTGAAGAACAACGCTTCGCGCTTGCGGATCAACATCGTCAACAACGCCGACAATGCCAAGGCGCTCGCGCAGTTCGACCGCAGGCAGGCCGACCTCGCCGTGCTGCGCACCGACGCCAAGGTGCCGCTGCGGGCGCGCACGCTCGCGATCCTCGAGCACGATCTCGTGCTCCTGCTCGGTCCCGGCAACAAGAAGATCAAGTCGCTGGCCGAATTGAAGAAGAAGAAGGTCGCGGTCGTCGCCGAGAACGAAACCTCGCTCGCCTTCGTCCGCAGCATCCTCGACGTCCCCGATGGCCCTGAGGCTGCGAAGATCCAGATGGCGCCGCAGGGCGCGACACTCGACAAGCTGTTCGCCCCGGCAAACGGCTTCAGCGCGGTGCTCGCGATCGTCCACGCCTCGAAGGCGGTCCGGGACAAATCCTATGAGCAAGCCGCCAAGCGCGGCGGCTTCACACTGAACACCATCGAAGAAGCCAAGACGCTGGCGCGCAAATTTCCCGGCATTTCCGACGAGACTGTGACAGCCGGTTCGGTGTCGACATCCCCGCAGATTCCCGACGACGATCTCGACACGATCGGTCTCGAATGGCTGCTGGTCGCGCAATCCCGGATGTCCCCAAGCACGGCCGGCGAGCTCGCCCGCATCGTCTACGAGAACAAGGCGGCGCTCGGGCTCGACAACGGCTTTGCCACCAGGATCGAGCCGGCCTCGGTCGAGAAGGACGCCTTCGTGGTCGCACATCGGGGCGCCGCCGACTACATCAACGACGATACCAAGTCGTTCGTGGATAAGTACAGCGACTTGATGTATCTGGCCGCCGCAGCGCTCAGCGTCATCGGCTCGATCTTCGCCGCGATCTACGCCAAGATCACCCGCATCGCGCCGGAGAAGGCCAGCGAGCTCTCGACCGCCATCCTCGACATCGGCGAGCGGATCGAGCACGCCCATTCGCTGGATCAGCTCGAATGTCTCCAGGATGAGCTCGAGACCATCTTGCGCGGTGCCGTCATCGGCCTCAGGGACGGCACCATCAGTACCGACGGGCTCGACACCTTCAAGCTCGGCTACGAATTCGTCCGTGACGAGATCGGCATGCGCCGCGACTATCTGAAACGTCATGCCGGCGAAGCCGACAAGACGGTACGCGATGCCGGCCCGGCTCCGTCAGACGACAGCAATGTCGTGGTGGTGAAGACCGCCCAGAGCGCCTGACAGCCGCCCCACCGTTGTCGTGTCCCGGACAGCTGCAATGCCGAAGGCATCGCAGCGCTGAGCCGGACCCAGGAACCGGTCCTGCGGTGCATCACTTCGTGCTGCGCCGCGTCCGGGGCACGAGACGGAGGCTACCCGTCCGATCGCCAGCCAGTCTGGAACCCTGCCCACCCGCAACCGTTGGTTTCCGGTTGCAACCGGAGAACGCGGCATGCGTGCACTCCTCATCATCCTCCTTCTGGCAATGCTGGCGGCGGCCGGCTACTTCGCCTATTCCGCAATGGCGGTCGAAGGTGAGCCGATCCCGACGGAAGGCTATGTGGCACTGGCGCTGGGCGCGGGGTTTTCCGTCATTGTCGGCGTCGGGCTGATGGTGCTGCTGTTCTTCAGCAGCCGCCGCGGCTACGACGAGCCGCCACATTTCAGGTAAGGCACCCCGCCAGGGACGGCGGCGTGGACGGCAGGCCCGCTGCAGCGGCGCGGCAAACGACCGGCGCCGTCGTTGACGGCCTCCGCCCGGGCGGGCACTTTGGCGCCGACAACGGAGACGAGAATGTCGGACACAGCCGACGCAGCATCTAGCCCCCTGCTCGAAATCATCGGCGCCCGCGCCACCATCCGCCTCAACCGGCCGAAACATCTCAACCGGCTGGAGGCGGAGGATCTCGACGAGCTGACGAGACTGTTCGACCGGGTCGAGGCCGATCCCGATATTCGCGTGCTGGTGCTGACCGGAACCGGGCGCGCCTTCTCCGCCGGCTACGATCTCAATTCGGTCGCGGAACGCGCGGTCAGCGCGGGCGAGCAGCAGAGCGCGGGCTCGGCCTTCGAGGCCGTCGTCAACCGGCTCGAGGATCTCGGCGTGCCGACCATCTGCCGGCTCAATGGCGGCGTCTATGGCGGCTCGACCGACCTCGCACTCGCCTGCGATTTCCGCGTCGGCGTCGATACCGCGGAAATGTTCATGCCGGCGGCGCGCCTTGGGCTGCATTACTACCCGAGCGGCATCAAGCGCTACGTGACCCGCCTCGGCGTCGACAATGCGAAGAAGCTGTTCCTCACCGCGCAGAAGATCGACGCCCCGGAGATGCTGCGCATCGGCTATCTCACCACAATGGTGCCGCTGGAATTCCTGGACGAGGAGGTCGACACGCTCGCTGCGATCCTCGCCGGCAACGCCCCCCAAGCGATGCGCGGCATGAAGCGCGCGATCAACGAGTTCGCCCGCGGCGAGCTCGATGAAGGCGCCGCCGACCGGCGCCACCGCGACAGCATGCGCGGCGACGAGATCAAGGAAGGCATCAAGGCGTTCGCCGACAAGCGGGCACCGCGATTTTGACGCCCTCTCATCCACACGCCGCGGCGGCATGCTGCGCCGCCATCTCCGCATCTGCGGCATTGATGCGCTGGAACGCCGGCCGCGCCGTCATGCGCTCCGCATAGCGGACGAAGACATCCTTCTTCGGCACGATGCCGAACATCATGGTCCAGCTGAACGCGACGCCCCACAATACGTCGGCCGCCGTCATGCGCTCGCCGAGCAGATAGGGCCCGTTCGCCAGCTGGGCCTCGAGCGCACCCAGCATCGTATCGTAATCGGCATAGGGCGATTGCGTGATCGGCGCCGGCTCTCGCTGCATGAACTTGTCGATCAAGGCCGGCTCGAACGACGACCCATAATAGGCGATCCAGCGCAGATAAGGCCCGCGCAGCGGATCGTTCAGGGCGGGGGTCAGCCCCGCTTGCGGGAACAGGTCGGCGAGATAGATGGTGATCGCGACCTGCTCGGTCACCAGCGCCTCGCCGTGGCGAATCGCCGGCACCTTGCCGAGCGGGTTGAGGGCGAGATAGGCGGGCTTGCGCTGATCGCCGGCCTTCATGTTGAGGACATGGAGATCGTAAGGTGCCCCCAGCTCCTCGAGCAGCACGCGCGTGCCGGTGGCGCGCGTCTGCGGCGAATAGAACAGGGTGATGCGGTTCGGATCGGTCATGGCAGTCTCCATCTGGCCGGCTGGCGATGGCGCCGCTTGTAGCGGACCATACCTGACATCTTGTGTCAGGTATGGTCTAAGGGATCATGCGCGCGAGCCGGATGCTGTCGATCCTCACCACCCTCCAGGCCAGGGGACAGGTCACCGCGCCGGAGCTCGCGCAGGCCTGCGAAGTGTCGGTGCGCACGATCTATCGGGACATCGACGCGCTCGCGGCGTCCGGCGTTCCCGTTTATGCCGACCGCGGCGCGGAAGGCGGCTATCGGCTGCTCGACGGCTATCGCGTGCGGCTGAACGGGCTGTCGCAGAGCGAGGCGGGCGCGTTGTTCCTGGCGGGATTGCCAGGCCCGGCCGCCGCACTCGGGCTCGATGCTGCGATGATCGCCGCCCAAAACAAGCTGATGGCGGCACTGCCACCGAATTTGCGTGAGGATGCCGGGCGGATGCAGGAGCGTTTCCACCTGGACGCGCCCGGCTGGTTCGGTGAAGCGGAAGACCCGAAGCACCTGCGCACCATCGCTGGCGCCGTGCTGCGCGGGACGCTGATCAGGATTCGGTACCAGAGCTGGCGATCCGAGAAGCAGCGCCGCGTCGCGCCGCTCGGCCTCGTGCTGAAGGGCGGCAGCTGGTATCTCGCAGGACAAGTCGACGGCAGCGTGCGCACCTATCGCGTCGCACGCGTGCTCGACTGCACAGCCCTCGGCGACCACTTCGATCGTCCCGCCGGCTTCGACCTCGCCGCCCATTGGCGGGCCGCGACGCTGCGGCTCGAAGGCGAGATGCACCCCAATGTTGCGATCGTCCGGCTGTCGCCGTTCGGCGTGAAGCTGCTCGACGCGCTCAGCCAGCCCTATGTCAAGGCACGCACACAGCTCGAGGAGACAACCGATGCAGACGGCTGGCGCATTGCGCGCGTGCCGGTCGGAAAGACATCGTGGCATGCCGCGGCCGAACTGCTGCGGCTCGGCCCGGAAGCCGAAGTCCTTGAACCGGCCGATCTCCGCGACAAGATGGCCGAGCTGACGCAGGCGATGGCCGTGCGCTATCGCGCGGCGCAGAAAGCCTGATCGCGGCGCATTCTGCCGCAGCCGACGAAACATTCCTGAAACACGATTCTTCCCGCTTGCCATGAACGCGATCGCGTCTCGTCTCGACGGAAATGCAGGGACGCAACAATGGCCCTAGCGCCGAATGGAGAATGAAGATGTTTCGTAAGCTTGCACTTGGTCTGATCGCCGCCGGCTCGCTCGGCGTTGCCGCTCTCGCCCCCACCGCGGCCTCGGCCGGCGGCTTCCATCACCATCATGGTCATCACCACTGGGGTCCCGGCTGGGGCTTTGGCGGTATCTACCTCAACACCGGCGTCAGCAATTGCTATCAGGAGCGCCTGGTCCGGACCCGTCACGGCCTGCGCGTGCGCGTCGTGAACGTCTGCGCCTACAGGATCTACTGATATCTCGATATCACGACAAAGCTCCGGTCGCATCGCGGCCGGAGTTTTGCGTTGAGCTAGCCGGCCTGCCGCTGCCGGCGAAACCAGGCCCAGGTCTCGCGCGTCGTTCTGATGTAGCCGCGGCCGCGATGGACGATCTCGCCGTCGACGATCGCGTTCAGCTTCGGCAGGGCGTGAAAGGGGATCGAGGGATAAGCGTGGTGCTCGACATGATACGGCATGTTCCACGCGAACCATTTGACGATAGCACCGGTGTAAGTCGTGCGGGTGTTCTGAAAGGCGCTGCGGGTGCGGTCGCAACCGGTATGCTCGGCGTAGAGATAGGGCCGCAGGAAGAACTGCCCGATCACGAGCGGCACGATCCAGACCCAGAGCAGCAGCGCTGAAGAGAACCACAGCGACAGCGCGAGCAGCAGGGCGTAGAGCGCGACATAGGCGCGCGCCTCGGCAACGATGGTGCTGCGCTTGCTCTCGGGAATCCATGGCACGACGACCTTGCCGGTGATCGCGTGGCCGAGCATCAGCCGCAGACGGCCGGCGACCTGGAGCAGGCCGCTATAGGCGAGCGCAAGCTGGGTGTCGGACGTCGGCTTCACGCCCACGATCAGCTCGGGATCCCTTTCCGGGTCCTGCGTGTAGCGATGATGGTCCCAGTGAAACAGACAGTAATATTCGTAAGGCAGCCCGATGATGAACGCCGAGAGATAGCCGACGCCGAGATTGAGGCCCCGGCTCCTGAATGCCGTCTTGTGCGCGGTCTCGTGCACCGCCATGAACAGGAAGGCAACGACATAGCCCTGCACCACCATCAGCGGCAGCGCCCAGAGCGCGCCCCAGCTCGACGAAACCGTCCAGATCAGCACGCCCACCAGCACAATCACGCTGTAATGGCCGAGGCTCTGCACCGCACCTCTGATGTTGGAGCGAACCGACAATTCGCGCAGCGTGGTGGGCGTCAGGGGCTTCAGGCGATGGCCGGCGTCCGGAATGGTTGCGTCGCTCATGGTCGGTTGCGTGCCCTACTTGCGGAGAAGCTCGGCGATCTCGGCCTTGATGAAGGCCTGGTCGCGGGGATTGTTGATGGGATTGCCGGCGCGATGGCCATGCAGCGACGGGATCGGATGCAGCACCGCCGATCTCGCGTTGACGAGCTTGCCGAGCTCGTCCTCGTTGTCGTGCACGTCGAAATAACGGTCGGTCGCGCCCGGCATCAGCAGCATGTGGGCCTTGATCGCGGCCAGCGCGCGATCGAGATCGCCGGCGAATGCTGCACAGCGACTGATGTCGCCACGCTGCCAGATGCCGATCTGCGCCAGAAGATCGTTGGCATCGCGCCGCGCGAAGGTCGCATCCCAGGCGCGGACGAGATAATCCTCGAGTGAAGTGAAGCCGGCCTCGCGCCAGAGCTCGTCGCGGTAGAAGCCGTGCGACATCGCCCAGCCGGCATAGACGCGTCCCATGGCGCGGTAGCCGGCGACGGGTTTTTCGAGGAAAAGGCCATCGCGGAAGGCGGGATCGGCCGTGAGCGCGGCCTTCACGCTTTCAAGGAAGACGTAGTTGTAGGGTGCGCAGCGGGCGCTGCCGCAGACGACCGCGGCGCGCTCGACCATGTCCGGATGCAGCGCCGACCAGTGATAGGCCTGCATGCCGCCCATCGACCAGCCATAGACCAGCGCAAGCTTCGAGATGCCAAAGCGCTCGGTGAGCAGCCGGTGCTGGACCGCGACGGCATCGTGATAGCTCACTTCCGGGAAAGACGCGGGCGTGTTCGAGGGCGACGACGACAGGCCGTTGCCGAACAGGTTCGGGATGATGATGAAGTAGTGCGTGGGATCGAGCACGCCGTCGGGCCCGATCAGCCATTCAATGTCGGTGTGCTGGGCGCTGAACGAGGTCGGATAGAGGATGACGTTGTCTTTGGCCGGGCTCAGCGTGCCGTAGGTCTTGTAGGCGAGCTTCAGCGCGGGAAACACGGACCCGGATTGGAGCGTGACGTCGCCAGCGTCGAAGATGTCGTAGTCGCGCTGCGCCGTCATGCACTCAGCTCCCGCTCACGGAGGCCTTCTCGGCGTCCGCGATGCATCGATCATGCCGGCTTTCGCCGGATGCGTCGCTTTACTTATAGTGTACTATTAGTACAGTTATTCGGCGCCGGCAAGATGAATCCGGTCCGCAGCCCGGCTCAGGCGATGGCCGCGAGATAGCGCGCGACCGACGCAGCAAACGCCGCCTTGGCACCGCTGGCGATGACGCGGCCCCACCAGGCGCCATAGATCCGGTCGAAGGCGAGCGGCTCGACGGCCGATGCAATCCGCCGCACCGCAGCGGCGTTGAGCGGCACGTAGTTCGGATAGGAATACATGAAGCTGACGAAGCGCCGGTCCATCGTCACCTGCGCGATATCTCCCGTGAGCAGTGCGCCCTTGCCGTCCGCACCACGCGCATAATGCAGCACGGTGGCGCCGGCGAAGTGGCCTCCGGTGCGCAGCAGCAGCACGTCGCCGGAGAGGCGATGGCTGTCGCCGGTCCAGTGCACGATCGCCGGATAAGGCCGCGTGACGAAGGCGCGATCGTCGGCATGCAGATAGACCGGCACGCCGCCGAACCTGTCGCTCCAGTCGGCGGCCGCGCCATAATAATGCGGATGCGAGATCGCGATGGCCTTGAGACCGCCGAGTGCTGTGATGTGATGGATGGCCTCGTCGCTCGCGAGTGGAATGCAGTCCCACATTACGCAGCCGCCGCCATCAGGCACCAGCAGCGCCCGCTGCCCGATGGCAAAGCTCGGCTCTATGCCGATCCCGGTCAGGCCGAGATCGTCGCGCCCCACCAGTCGGTGCTTGCGCGCGAGCTCCTCGCGCGTGAGGAAAGCTTGACCATCCCAGCCGACGAACTGGCGCTCGTCCTCGCAGATCGGACAGGCCGCAGGGGGTTTTCCGCTATCCGGGAATTGAGCGCCGCAGGTTGCGCAGGTCCAGAGGGGCATCGCGCTGATCCATCATGATCCAGCCTTGCAAGACATGACGTCGCACTCGCCGGATCGCAAGAGCAACCGGAACCAACGGGTTGAGAGCAGGTTAAGTTCTGGTCCGCCCGGGCACCCGCCCGCCGAGTCCGCATCATGCGAGATCCGATTCGATCGGCAGCATCAAGTTCAGCGTCTCGATGACATCTCGCCCTTCAACGTCTCACATCTGGCCCCTGTTCGCGCTCAATTTCTTCATGGCCGACATGCAGTCGGGCATCGGGCCGTTCGTCGGGGTCTTCCTTCAGGAACGCGGCTGGGCGACCGGCCTGATCGGCACGGCAATGACGATCGGCAACGTCGCGGGCATGCTGGTCACGACTCCGATCGGCGGCTTCATCGATTCCAGCCGCAACAAGCGGCTGTGGGTGATCATTCCCGGCATCTGCGTTGTCTCGGCGTCCGCAATCATCCTGATCTCGCAAAACTTCTGGGCGGTGACGTTCTCGCAAGTGGCGCAATCGCTGGCGAGCGCCGCCATCGTGCCGGCGGTCACGGGCATCACGCTCGGCATCGCCAAGCAGAAGGGCTTCAATGCGCTCAACGGCCGCAACCAGGCGTACAACCACGCCGGCAACATGGTGGGCGCGGCGCTGTCGGGCTATCTCGGCTACAAGTTCGGCTATGTCGCCGTGTTCGCGCTGGCGGCCGTGTTCGGCGCCATCGCCATCGCCTGCGTCATGATGATTCCAGCAAAGGCGATCGACGACCGCGCCGCGCGCGGCGGCAAGGAGGACGATTCCAAAGCGCCTCCGGATGCGATGACGATGCTGCTGAAGCACAAGGCGTTGCTCGTGCTTGCTCTCGCCCTCGCGCTGTTCCACCTCGGCAATGCCGCGATCGTGCCGCTGTACGGACTTGCCGCGGTCGCCGAGGGACAGGCCAACGGCCCGAGCTTCGTCGCAACCACCGTGGTGATCGCACAGGGCGTGATGATCGTCACGTCGCTGATCGCGATGAAGGCCGCGAGCAAGCGCAATTACTGGCCGGTGATCCTGGTGTCTTTCATGTTCTTGCCGGTCCGCGGCGTGCTCGCCTTCTTCGTCACGGGATGGTGGGGCGTCGTGCCGATGCAGGTGCTCGACGGCATCGGCACCGGACTGCAAACGGTCGCCGTCCCCGGCATGGTCGCGCGCGCGCTCAACGGCACCGGCCGCATCAATCTCGGCCAGGGCGCCGTGATCACCGTGCAGGGTGTCGGCGCGAGCCTCAGCCCGGCTCTCGGCGGATGGATCACGCAATGGATCGGCTATGGGCCGACCTTCCTACTGCTCGGCGGCTTTGGCCTGGCGTCGATCGCGCTGTGGCTGGCCTTCAGTGCGGCGGTGAAGAAGTATTGAGCGACAGCGCCGTATGGCGGTCGCGGCGCAACGTGCCCGCCTTCGATCTGCCCAATAAGCAGGCTGCGGCACCTGGTCGCTGGCTCAGCGCGTAGGCGCGAGTGGTTTTTTGCGCAATCTGGCGCTTTTCCAGTTGCCGCATCCCCGGCGCGCCGACGAAAGTGCGGACCGCAATGAATCGGCAATTGGCGTTCCGGCGATCGATGACCCAGCCGCAGCTCTCATTCGATGGCGACCCGAACGGTGCGGCCTATGAACAATGGCGCGAGCAGTTTTGCCGTCAGGTAGCGAACGTCGATTTCGTGCCGGTTGGTGAAGGGCGCGTTCACCGAACCATTGCGCCTGCCATTCTTCCCCGCCTCAGACTCTCGGCCTCGTTCGGCACGCCGATGTCCTTCGTGTCATTGGGAACGAACGACGAGTTGGTGATCACGACGTCGCCCAATTCGGCATTGCGTGGGGCCATGGGGAAACGGCCACTGGAGGTCGCCGCCGGCGACATCACGATCGGCGATCCCTCGATCAAGGGGGCCCAAATCACGCAACTGGCGTATGGTAATTTCCAGACCGCGCTGCTGCCGCGAAAGGCCCTGCTGCGCGCCTGCCCGAATGCCGAGGACCTGATCGCGGGGTCGATCTCCGGCGCCAACCCGATCACATCGATGTTCCTGCGATATTACGATCTCGCGCATGCGCACGCGGACAAGCTCGCGCCGGCGGAGCTCGATGCGGTCTCGCAGCACCTGTTCGACCTCGCCGTCCTGATGCTCGGCGCACGCGGCGATGCCGCCGAAGAGGCTCAATTGCGCGGCCTTGCGGCGGCGCGCTTCGAAGCGCTCAAGTCCGACATCCTGGCGCAGCTGGACAGCCCCGCATTGTCGCTGTCCGACCTTGCAGCCACGCACCGCATCAGCGCGCGCACGATCCAGTTACTGTTCGAGAAGGCCGGCATCACCTATAGCGGCTTCGTGCTGGAGCAACGATTGCTGCGCGCCGAACGACTGCTGCGAAATCCTGCGATGCGCAGCCGCAAGATCATCGAGATCGCGCACCTCGCCGGATTTCACGACGTCTCTTACTTCCATCGCGCGTTTCGCCGCCGTTTCGGAGCGACGCCCGACGATGTCAGGAAGCTGGCTGGCGAGGCCGAATAGGCGAGTTCGCCGCGACGGTGCCGGAACGGCGCCTGCTACGTCCCAAAGCTCTTCTGCACCGCCTTGTCGAGCGTTTCGCCGCCGACGAAGCGCTGGCGCAGCTCGCGCTTGAGCAGCTTGCCGCTCGGATTCTTCGGCAGGGCGTCCACGAAGATCACGCGCTTGGGCACCTTGAAATGGGCCATATGGCCGGCGCAATGTCTGATGACGGTTTCTTCGTCGAGCTTTGCCCCGGTCTTGACCACGACGATGGCGGTCACCGCCTCGATCCAACGCGGATCGGGCAGGCCGACGACCGCGACTTCGGAGACCTCCGGGATGCGATAGACCATCTCCTCGACCTCGCGGCTGGCGACGTTCTCGCCGCCGGTCTTGATCATGTCCTTGACGCGGTCGACCACGGTGATGTGGCCTTCCTCGTCGACCGTGGCGAGATCGCCGGAATGAAACCAGCCGCCGGTGAATGCCGCCGCGGTCTTGACCGGATCGTTGTAATAGCCGGAGAGCAGATGCGGCGAGCGATGCACGATCTCGCCGACTTCGCCGACCTTGACATCCTCCATCGCCGTGTTGACGACGCGCGTCTCGACATTGAGCACGGGCTTGCCGGCGGAGCCTGCCTTGCGGAGCTGGTCCTCCGGCCGCAGCACGGTCGCGAGCGGCGCGATCTCGGTCTGGCCGTAGAAATTCCAGAACTTTACGGCCGGCAGCCGGCGCTGCAATTCGAGCAGCACCTCCACCGGCATGATCGAGGCGCCGTAATACCCCTTCTGCAACGTCGACAGATCAGTCTTGTCGAAGTTCGGCGAGCGCAGCATCGCGATCCAGATCGTCGGCGGCGCGAAGAACGAGGTGATCCTGTGCGCCTGGATCAGCGCCAGGATGTTGTCGGCGGTCGGCTTGCCCGTGATCACGCCGGAGGCGCCGAGATAGACCTGCGGACCCAGGAACACATCCAGCTGCGCACAATGATAGAGCGGCAGAGCGTGCAGGAACTTGTCGTCCACGCTCATGCCGCCATCGATGATGCAGCTGACATACTGCCACATCACGGCTTCATGGGTCAGCATCGCGCCCTTGGGCAGCGATTCCGTGCCCGAGGTGTAGACGATCTGCGCGAGATCGCGGCTATCGACCGAGGCGTCCAGGAACGACCCGTCGGGATGCAATAGATCATCGAAGGTGGTGAGGTCGGCAGGCGCCGCGGCCGGATCCTCGCCCGGCAGCCAGATCATCTTCTCGACCGCGCAATCCTTCGCGCTCGCCGCGCGTGCCGGCTCGACGAAATCGGGACCGGTCGCGAGCAGCTTTGCGCCGGAGCTCTTCAGGATGAAGTTGATCTCGTCCGGATTGAGCATGAAGTTGATCGGCACCAGCACCGCGCCGATCCGTGCGGCCGCGAAGCGCAGCGCCGCAAAGGCGTGCGAGTTGCGCGAGAGCACGGCGAGGCGGTCGCCCTTGCCAACGCCGAGGCCGAGCAGGCCGCGGCCGAGCCGGTTGCAGATCGCATCCATCTCGGCAAAGCTCCAGCTGACATCGCCGCAGCTCACCGCGAGCTTGTTCGGCTCGCGGCCTGCGGAGCGGCGCAGAAGATCGCCGATGGAATGCTCGCGCGCTTTCGAGATGGTGGCTGCAATGTCGCCGGTCATTTCTTCCCCGTGGAATTTCGCTCGGCTCAACGCTCGCGAGCTTTCGTGTTTCGCGGAACGTAGTCGGCGCTGTCAGCGACGTCAAATTGCACGGGGCAGATCAAAACTCGCGAAAACAACCCCATGCACAGTAGACGGGGGCTGCAAGATCAATGGGTTAGGTGTGGAGCCGGATTGGGTGCGGGTCGGGCAGGCTTTCAGGAGCCAAGAGGCCGAGGAATCGTGGTGACTCGCCTGTCCGGCTCGCCCAAGCGAGCCGAGGCGAATTGGCCGCGATCGTTGCCGCCCATTCCGAATGGGGTCTCTCGCGATTTGCTTCGTCGGGCAAAACAGGAGCATAGTGGCATCATCGCAGGAGGTCGGGCGGGCCGGGATGTGGCGGCGCCTTTCGGCGAGCGAGTTGCGCGGTTGAGGCTCGTCAGGCCTTTTTGTTTTCTCCAACGTTGGCCGATGCACAGTCGGAGTTGGCGCGGTCCAGCACTGTCACCGTGGCGCGGTCCAGCACCGTCACCGTAATGCGCGCCGACCAAGCCCGCGATCACGATTATCCATCAGATCGCGGGTTTGGCACTCCAACCTCAATTGCCCCGCTTGACCAGCGGGCATTCACTGTCAGCCAGCGAAGCGTAGACTTCGCCGCTTGGAATTTTCTCGAGCACGTTATAGTACTCCCAGGGTGCCTTGACCTCGGACGGATCCTTCACCTGCACAAGATAGAAGTCGTGCACGAGCTTGCCGTCGTCGCGCAACCTCGCGCCGCGTGCGTAGAAATCGTCGACGGGCGTCGAGCGCATCTTCTCCAGCACTGGATCCGTCGCATCCGTGCCTGCGGCAGCGACTGCTTTCAGATAGTGGCTGACGCCGGAATAGACCGCGGCTTGCGGTGCCGTGGGCATGGCGCTGCGAAGCTTGAAGAAGCGCTGGCCGAACGCCCTGCTCTCGTCATCCAACGCCCAGTACCATGCCGTCAGCGTGGTCAGGCCCTTGGCGGTTTTCGGGCCCATCGCATGAACATCAGTGTCGAACATCAGTTCGGCCACCGGCTTCTGGCTTCCCGTGTTCATGCCGAACTCGTTCCATTGCTTCATCAGGTTGACGAGCTGGTCGCCGGCATTGGCGAAGGCGATCGCCTTGGCGCCGGACGCCTTCGCCTGCAGGATGAAAGAGCTGTAGTCCGCGTTGCCAATCGGGTGATACACCGCGCCGAGCGACTTGCCGCCCGCCGCCGCCAGCACGCGCTGCGATTCCGACACCATGTTCTTGCCGAACGCGTAATCGGCCGCGATGAAGAACCAGGTGTCGTAGCCCTGGCTGACCAGGGTGCGGATCGGTCCCGACACCAGATTGTAGGAATCGTGCAGCCACGCCAGGCCGTTTCGCGAACATTGTTTGCCCG
The DNA here is from genome assembly GCF_020194115.1 of Bradyrhizobium sp. NBAIM01. Lineage (NCBI taxonomy): Bacteria > Pseudomonadati > Pseudomonadota > Alphaproteobacteria > Hyphomicrobiales > Nitrobacteraceae > Bradyrhizobium > Bradyrhizobium sp. NBAIM01. The sequence goes on from NZ_JADYVU010000002.1 coordinate 560,733, forward strand.
TCAGTTCGGTGGTCGCCACCGCCGAGTAGACCGCAATCTTGTTCTTGTCACGCGCCAGCGACTGGATCGCCAGCCCCACGGCCGAATTGGAGACGTCGGCGACCATGTCGACGCCGTCGACGTCGAACCATTTGCGGACAATGCCGACGCCGATATCGGGCTTGTTCTGGTGATCGGCGGCCAAAATCTCGACATTGATCGACGGCACCAGTTTCTGAAAGTCTTCCGCCGCCATCCTGGCTGCCGCCACGGAGCCCGATCCCGACAGGTCGGACAATGGCCCGGTCTGGTCATTGATGATGCCGATCCGGACCACGCGACCGGAGAGTTCGGCGGCGTGGGTGGGCAGAAAAGATGCGATGAAAGTCCCAACGACGAGAAGCGTAGCGATGCGGCCGTGCCAGTTCATGCGAACACCTTTCCAATAAGGGCGCTTGTGCCTTTCCTCCCTGTCTCGAACAGCTTAAGCCGCCGTTGCTCTCGCCTTGAGTTTAGAAACCGCCTTCTGCACCGCGGCTGCGCGCTTTTGCAGCCAAGGTTCGGCCTCGCGGCGCATGCGGGAAATCAGCTCACGCGGCGCATTCTGCACGGTGATGTCGAACGGCGGCTGCGGCTGATATTCCAGCATCAGCTGGAGGTTTTTTGCAACGTCTTCGCCGCAGAGTTCGGCGGCAACCTGAAAACCGAAATCGATACCGGCGGTGACCCCACCGCCGGAAATGCGGTTGCGGTCGACCACGACGCGTTCGTCGACGGCGATGGCGCCAAACGCAGCAAGCTGGTCGCTCATCAGCCAATGGCAGGCTGACCTGTATCCATCGATGAGGCCCGCGGCGCCGAGGATCAGACAGCCGGCGCAAACTGAGGTGATGTAGCGCGCCGATCCACCCTTGTCGCGAACGAAGGCAATCACCTCGTCATCGTCCATGGTGGCGACTTGTCCCGGACCGCCGCCGATGCAGAACACGTCCAGATCCGGGCAGTCGGCAAAGGTCGTGGTTGGCAGCAGCGGCAGACCGACGTCGCTGACGACGGGCTCGATGCGCTTCCACAGCAGGTGCATGCGGACGTTCGGCAGACGGGCAAAAACTTCGAATGGTCCGGTGACGTCCAGTTGCGTCATCCCAGGATAGTACAGAATTCCGATTTCGATCCGCTTGCCGGACATGGAGCCCTCCTAACGTTGGATAACTCATGTTGACAGCGGAGGGCCTTTGCCGAAATGTCATAACACACGCAATTCCTGCCAAGCCTTCCCTGCTCAAGGGGCTGCCAATGGCCCGTTCCGCCCCCCGCCGCGTGGTCTTCGTCCTTTTCGACGACTGTCTGCTGCTCGACTTTGCCGGACCGCTACAGGCCTTCGAACTGGCCTGCGAAACGTCGAAAGCGGGGCGCGCGCCCTATGTCTGGCAGATCTGCTCGTTGAAAGGCGGGTCGGTCAAAACCTCGTCCGGTCTGGAGGTGATGACGACCGCCCTCGCTGACTGCGACCACAAGAACATCGACACCCTCATGGTGGGTGGCGGTCCCGGCGTCCATCGCGCCGCTGCAGAAGCCGCGCTGGTCGATTGGTTTCGCCTGGCAGCGCCGAAGGCAAGGCGCGTCTGCTCGGTCTGCACGGGCACATTCATCCTCGCCGCAGCCGGGCTGCTGCGCGGGCGGCGCGCGGTCACCCATTGGGGTTCCTGTGACCTGCTGCGCGCAAAACATCCCGACGTTTCGGTTCAGGTCGACCCGGTCTTCGTGCATGACGGCGGCATCTGGACATCGGCAGGCGTGACGGCCGGCATCGATCTGGCGCTCACGCTGCTGGAAGATGATCTCGGCCATCGCGAGGCCATGCGCATCGCGCGGCGCCTCGTCGTTTTCCTCAAGCGGCCCGGCGGGCAGGCGCAATTCAGCGTGCCGCTGTCAATGCAGGCCTCGGAAGATCGGGCTCTCGAAAAAATTTCGAGCTGGATGCAAGAAAATCTCGGCCGCGATTTGCGTGTCGAAAGTCTCGCCGAACGAGCGGGCATGAGCCCGCGCACCTTCGCGCGCGTGTTTCGCCAGAAGACCGGCCGCACGCCCGCCAAGGCGGTCGAAGAGCTTCGCGTCGAGGCTGCCCGGCGCGCGCTGGAAGAGTCCGCCTCCCCTATCAAGGAAATCGCCGCGCGCGCAGGCTTTCAGAGCGAGGAGCATCTACGCCGCGCGTTCCGCCGCCGCCTGAACGTGCTGCCGCATGACTACCGGGTTCGATTCCATCAAGGGTAGAGACAACAAGCGACGGGCGGGGTGGCTCGACCTTTTGACGCCATGGGCGCCCAACGGGACAATAAGCTACCCCTCCAAAATCGCGACCGCTCGCGTCCATCCCGCCGAGGCTCGCTCGATCTTCACGGGGAAGCATGACACCTTGAAGCCGGTTGGCGGCAGCTGTTCGAGATTGTGCAGCTTCTCGAGATGGCAATAGCCGATATGGCGTCCGGCCTTGTGGCCTTCCCAGATCAGGCTGGCGTCTTTCGTCTCGGCATATTTCTTCGCGGTGTGAACGAACGGCGCGTCCCAGCTCCAGCCGTCGATGCCGGTCAGGCGCACACCGCGCTCGAGCAGGTACATGGTTGCCTCATAGCCCATGCCGCAGCCCGAGGTAACGTAGTCCTGCCGGCCATATTTGGCGCCGGCGCTGGTGTTGACCACGACGATCTCGAGCGGCCTCAGCTCGTGGCCGATGCGCTTGAGCTCGGCCTCGACGTCCTTGGCCGTCGCGACATAGCCGTCCGGCAAGTGCCGGAAGTCGAGCTTCACGCCGGGCTGGAAGCACCATTCCAACGGCACCTCGTCGATGGTCCAGGACCGCTCGCCGCGATTCATGGTCGGGTGAAAATGCCAGGGCGCATCGAGATGCGTGCCGTTGTGGGTGGAGAGGCTGACCTGCTCCACCGCCCAGCCCTGGCCATCAGGCAGATCCTCGGCCTTCAGTCCATCGAAGAACTGCAGCATGCGCGGCAGGCCCTGCTGATGATTGATGTACTGGATCGTCGGATGATTGCCAGGCGGGTCGGCCGGCACGTCGTTCTGGAGGGGGACGGAGATGTCGATCAGCTTGCTCGTCATGGCGCTTCCTCGTTGATTGTTCTCGTTGGCGGCAGTCAGGCGTCGCTTCAAGCGCGCCTTCAGACGCCCCCTTCAGGTTTCTTGCCGCTCGACGCGATTCTTCAAAATGCCGATCTTCTCGACCTCGAGCTCGATCGTATCGCCATGCTCGAGAAACCAGCCGAGCTCGAGGCCGCAGCCATTGCCGACCGTGCCGGAGCCGATGAATTCACCGGGCATCAGCGTCTCGTCCTGGGAGACGTGAGCGATGATTTCCTCGAACGAAAACAGCATGCCCTCACTCACGCCTTTCGAGCGGGTCTCGCCGTTGACGCGCGCTTCCATCTTCAGCTTGTAGGGATCACCGATCTCGTCCGGTGTCACGATCCAGGGCCCCATCACGTTGCCGCCGTCAAAACTCTTGCCCTTGGCAGGGCCGAGCCGTCCCTCCATCTCGATGCGCTGGGCGTCGCGCGCGGAGAAATCATTGAAGATGGTGTAGCCGAAGATGTGATCCTTGGCTTTCGCGGCGGAAATGTTCGCGCCCTTGTTCTTGGTGATGATCCCGAATTCGAGCTCGTAGTCCATCACCTTGCTGTAGCGCGGCCATTTCACTGTGGTGTTGGTGCCGCGGACGCTGAAGCGGTTGGTGATGTAGAAGATCGGCTGCTTGCGATAGACCTCGGGCAATTCGCCGAGCGGCTCGGCGTCGATGCGCGCCAACTCTGCCATGTCGCCCTTGGCACGCGCGGCGAGCTTTAGCTGCCCGCGCGGCGCCTGCAGGATGTGCAGGGGAAACGACATGCCGTCGCGCATTTGCCTCGGCTCCGGCACCGGCGCGAGGATGTCGACGGCGCTGACCGCCGCCGACAGCGTCGCGTCCTGACCATGCTTGTCCAGCAGAGCCCGGGCCCGATCCAGCGCACGGGGCCCGGCGTCGATCAGCGCCAGCATTGAGCCGAAGGCCGGATCGACCCCGCCGTCCCGTGCGGCCGCGGCGGCGAGGTCAAGCACCTGGCTGTCATTGCTATGGACGGCTCCGATCTTCTCCTGGCCGGCCGATCTGAACGTTGCGAGCTTCACCTTGGGCACCCCTTGTCATCGTTTCAAATATATGATCAGATAAAATATCGATAAACAAGACTGAAAAATACAAAACGGGGAGAGCGCAGTGAGGCGAACGAGCAGAACGATGTTGGCGGGCCTCGTGCTCGGGATGTCTGCTGGCCTGACGGCACCCGCGCTGGCGCAAGCCAAGATCCAAATCGGCTGCACCGCGACCTCCGACTGCGCCTCGGCCATGGTCGCGGTCGACGAAGGCATTTTCAAAAAGCATGGGCTGGACGTCGAGATGACGCCGATCGCGATCAATTCCAACATCCCGGCGGCGATCCTGTCGAACTCGATTCAGGTCGGCGGCCCCACCTCCACCGTCTTCCTCCAGGCCGTCGACGGGGGCCTCGACCTCGTCGCGATCGCCGGCGCCTCGGTCATGAACCCGACCTCCAACACCGCGATCGCGGCCTTCGTCCGCAACGGCATCACCATCAAGGATCCCAAGGACTTCATCGGCAAGAAAGTCGGCGCGCCCGGCCTGAACGCCTTCCTGCACGTACTCTTCGTGAAATGGCTGGTCGAGAAAGGCGTCGATCCCAAAAGCGTCAATTTCGTCGAGGTCACCTTCCCGACCATGGCCGACATCATCAAATCAGGCGGCGTCGATGCGGTGCTCACGGCCGAGCCGTTCGTCACGCGCATGAGCAATGCGGGGCTCGGCTCGGTTGGCGCGCGGTACGGCGCCGAGCTCGGCCGCACCGATCCGATCATCTTCTATGCCGCATCGCGCGACTGGGCGGAGAAGAATGTGGCCACCGTGAAGAAGTTTCGCGAGGCCGTCGCGGAGGCCGCCGCGATCGTCAACAGCGACCGCGAGAAGGCCTCGGCCTCGATCGCCAAGTTCACCAAGCAGCCGCTCGATCTCGTCAAGGCAACGCCGCCGAACCAGTCCGAGCCGAACCTCAAGCCGCAAAACCTCAGCTGGTGGATCGAGGTGATGTCGTCGCAGAAGATGCTGCAATCGAAGCTCGACACCGCGAAACTGGTGCTGAACTAAGGGATATCGACGATGCCAGCTCCCGAGCGCACTCTCGAACGCCTGCCGACGGAAGCCGGCACCTTGAGCGAGCGTGCCGCAAACCTCATCGAGCAGGACATCCTGGCGGGAGATCTCGCACCGGGATCGCGGCTGGGCATCCTCGACCTCGTGCAACGTTACGATATCGGCGCCACGCCCCTGCGCGAAGGCCTTTCGCGGTTGATGTCGCGCGGCCTCATCGTCGGCATCGGCCAGCGCGGCTTCCGCGTCGCCGAGGTCAGTCGCGAAGATCTCGCCGACATCACCTGCATGCGGACGGCGGTCGAGATCGAGGCGGTCAGGCTCGCCATCCTCCATGGCGATGCTGCCTGGGAGGCCGGCATCATCAGCGCGCTGCACCAGATGCGCCGACACATCGAACGCACCGGCAACGAATTCCGCGAGGGCGCGGCGGAGTTCGACCGGCTGCACAAGGGCTTCCACACCGCGCTGCTCGCCGCCTGCGGCTCGCGGCGCATGCTGGCCGCCCACTCCGACCTCTACGACCAGGCCTACCGCTACCGCCGCGTGATGATGGGCGCCATCGACAGCGGCGAGAGATTCATCCGCAGTCACCAGATGCTCGCCGACCTCGTGCTCGCCCGCGACGTGGCCGCCGCGCAAAAAATGCTGGCGGCGCATCTGCACTCGACCATCGATTTCGTCTATCCGCAGGTGAGCGGGGAACAATCATGAGCGTCGTTGCAAGGCTCATTGAGGCGCGCGCCGCGCGGCGGCAGAAACCGCTGATCGCGTTCAATGCCGCGACGCTGCGGCTCGGCGGCAAGACCATCATCGAGAATCTCGATCTTCAGGTGCGGCCGGGCGAATTCCTCTGCATCGTCGGCGCCTCCGGCTGCGGCAAGACCACGGCGCTGCGGCTCGCCGCAGGTCTCTATCGCCCCACGAGCGGCGCGGTGACGTTTGAGGGCGAAGAGATCACCGAGCCGCGGCGCGAGGTCGCGATCGTGTTCCAGGATTACGGCAAGGCGCTGTTGCCGTGGCGGACCGCGGCCGGAAACATCTCGCTGGCGCTGGAAGCCTCGCGCGTGCCGGCGCGCGAACGCGGCGCGCGCATCGAGGCGCTGCTGCGCAAGGTCGGATTGCCCGGCCATGCCGACAAATATCCGACGGAAATGTCCGGGGGCATGCAGCAACGCCTGCAGATCGCGCGCTGCCTTGCGCAGGAGCCGACCACGCTCTTGATGGACGAGCCGTTCGGTGCGCTGGATGCAATGACACGGCAGGGTCTGCAGGACGAGGTCCTGTCGCTGACGCAGGCGAGCGAGACCACCGTGATCTTCGTCACCCACGATCTCGACGAGGCGATCTATCTCGGCGACCGCGTCATCGGCCTCTTGCCGCATCCGGGCCGGATCGGGATCGAGCTCGACGTCGACCTGCCGCGTCCGCGCGACCAGCTTGCCACCCGCGAGCATCCGGAATTCCTGCGGCTGCGCCGACAATTGTTCGACTTCATCAAGGCGACCGAACATTGAGCCTCGACCGCGCGAAGCCCTTGCTGCTGCCGCTGGCGCTGATGCTGGCCTTTGAGCTCTGGGCGCGCCTCACCCATCTGCAAAGCGACAGCCTGGCCCCGCCGAGCGCAATCCTCGCAGCGCTGGCCACCGCGCTCGCCGATCTCTCGATCCCGGTCGCGACCCGCGACACGCTGTTCGCCGCCTTTGCGGGTCTTTCCATCGGCAGCGCCATCGGGCTTGCGCTCGGCATCGCCTTCGGCATTTCGCGTCCTCTCGATCGGCTAATGGAGGTGACGGTCGAGGCGATCCGCCCGATTCCCTCAATTGCGCTGCTGCCGATTGCGTTGATCGCGCTCGGCTTTGGCTATCGCATGGAGATCGTGATCGTGGCGTTCGCCTGCGTCTGGCCGATGCTGATCATGACGCGCAGCGCAGTGCGCAGCATCGAGCCGCGATTGATGGAAGTGTCGCGGGCCTTGCGGCTGAGCGCGCCGCAACGGATCGCGAAGATCGTGATCCCGGCCGCACTGCCGCGGATCTTTGTCGCCTTCCGCCTGTCGGCCGGGATCGCCCTGATCGTCGCGGTCACCGTCGAGATCGCCATCAACCCGATCGGCTTGGGTGCCGGCATCATGCTGGCACAGCAGGCCCTGCGCGCCGACCTGATGCTCGCCTATCTCGTCTGGATCGGCGCGATCGGCTACGCGCTGAACATGCTGTTGATCGCCGCCCAGCGCCGTCTGTTCGGCCGCGCCGCGCTCGCCGGAGACAATCCATGAAGCGCACCGCGATCCTCTGGCGTGTCGCAAGCGCCCTCGTCGCAGCCGGCTTCATCGCGGCGTGGCAACTCGTCGCCAATCTGAAGCTAGTGTCGCCGGTGTTCCTGCCCGGTCCGGACCGCGCCTGGGCCGCTTTGGTGCGCGGCTTTTCCAGCGGCGATCTCGCGGGCAAGCTCATCGGCACGCTGGAGCACATGGCCTATGGCTGGTTCGCCGCCTCGATCGCCGGCATTGCGCTTGGCGCGCTGATCGGTTCGTCCCGGATGATGCGCGCCTATGTCGCGCCGTCGCTGGAATTCTTAAGGCCCCTGCCGGTCTCGGCGATCATCCCGGTCGCAATCGCGATGCTCGGGCTGACGCAAGGCATGGCGCTGTTCGTGATCGCCTTCGGCGCGATCTGGCCGATCATGCTCGCAACCGTTCACGGCTTTGCCGCAGTCGAGCCGCGGCTCTATGAGGTCGCCCGCTCGCTGCAGATGTCGCGCACCGCAATCATCGCCAAGATCGCCCTGCCCTCGGCATTGCCGGATATCCTCGCGGGCATGCGGCTCAGCCTGACCGTCGCGCTGATCCTCTCGGTGGTCTGCGAGATCCTGGCCGGCCTCGACGGCCTTGGTCACTGGGTGCTGCTCTCGGCACGCGCGTTCCGGTCCGCCGACCTCTTCGCCGGCGTCATCCTGCTCGGCGCGACCGGATATTTGACGTCGATTGCGATGTCACTGGTCGAGCAGCGGCTACTCGCCTGGCAGACCGCGGCGAGGTAGCGCGGCGATCCCATCGCCAAAACAAAGACGGCCCGACGCGCAATTATGATCCGCAGCTCACAAAAGCAACATGGGACGATTTCGAACCTACCATACCCCCTTCCTCAGGCAGGGTTTGGATTTGCCTTCGCCGGCTTCATCCTTTCTTTTTTACTGCTTACCGGACTGACGTCTTTGGTGCGCCTATCATTCGCGACGAGTACGGCTTGGCGCTCGATAGCCCGCCGGAAGGATCATATATCGCCTCATTTTTCTTGTCGTCGCCACGCTCGCCAGCACCACCACCTGGGGCAAGGCCGAAACCATCGAAGTGAAGTATTACGGCAACTTGGACTTGGCGCCCTTCAACTGACCGATGTCAGCCGGAGCAGCGCCAAGCGATATGGACCGTAATACGTGTGGTCAGTTCGCCAGAGTAATTTTCCAACTAAAATTCCAACGGTATTGACTTAACATCGAGATCTACTGACAGCCAGCGTTGTCAAGCAGATCTGCGCCAGGGTCGCCAAACATATCAATCTCATTCGCCAGAAACGGCCTTGCTCGAAAATACTCATCTGCGACCTTTAAAGCCTCTTCGCGAGAAGTGGCCGGACTTTCCGCAAGCACACGATACTTGTTCAAGAGCAATATTTTATCGAGAGTTGAGTCGCTAAAGTATGTACTTTGGTCGCCCTTGTCCCAAGGCGCATCTCTGACGGAAATCGCCCACTTTACGAAAGCTTCATCAAGGATTGCCTTCGCTTCATCCAGTAAACCGTCGCGGATAAGCACATGACTATATAGAATATAACCGAACTTTTGCAGGAGCTTCATATCCCGTCGTTCCACGCCCTCTGAATAAAACCGATAGGCGACGAAATCCTTTTCTCCGTGAAGTCTGGCCCCTGCCTTTCCGACCTTTTGATACTCGATGACCAGTGCTTCGACCTGATTCTTGATTGAACGCATCTCCTCCAATGTGACCTTCGCTAGCTTATCCGCCTCGACCATCAATTTTGGCGGCCAAGGATAGTTCTTGATACAAGTGCGTTCAGCGTAAATCGCTGACAGCTCCGATTCAGTTTTTTCTACTACTTTCCCTGGGGAGAGAGACGCCCTTTGCGCCGCCACCAGACTTTTGCAAGTTAGCGGTTTGGATGATGCAGCTACGGCGATTCGTACTCCCGCGTGTAACCCACATACGAAAATCAGGCCAAATGTCGCGATGGCAACGCAGTGTCTATTCATACTGACGCTCCTAGTCTCGGCTATCCAGAGTAACGTAAAGGAATCCTGGACCGGACAGTCCAGCGATGATCTTTGCAACGCTAGTCACGACCTTTGCAGCTTCCGCGTGAAAGATGGTCCGCTTAATTTCCTTTGAAATTTCTTGATAACGAACGGGAACGCCAGCCGCGGTAGAGCTAGTCTTTGAAAACAAGGCAGCACACTGATCAACGCTGAGTGATACCGAAGAGAACTTCTTGACGCTCGGCGCCGCTGGAGAGAAACCGGGCGTCGTCGGAGAGAAACCGGGCGCAACCGGAGAGAAACCGGGCATCGCGAGATTTGCGAACCGGTTCTCTATCTCTCCCGCCAAAGTAAACGCATCTTTGAACGTAGTCTTAAGCCGGGGAGCCGGAGAATTCGTATAGCAAGCGCCATTACAGGTTAAGAAGACACCGATCCTGTTTGCGTCACGCGCGATACGATCCAGTTCTTCTATTTTGGCACTTTCCCCCGAGCTAAATTTAAAGTGTCCCTGACCGTTATGCCCGACCAAAATCAATAAGCCTTTCCCTTCGCGCGCAAGTTTGGAATACTCCGCAAGAGAATCCATTCGAGACACTGGGGCCATTGCCGCATGAACGGCCTCTTGGACCGAGATAAGTTCGTTGCCCATGGGCTCATGTCCAAAAACTTTCTCGTACTGGTCCGCATTTTTAGGATAGGCCGCGATGATTTCAGAGCGTGATGGGCTAGCCGCGGCAAAGCACGTAATCAGCACCATCGTCCGCAAACGTCGGAGCGAATGCATGGTTAGGCACGGGGTTGAGTGAAAAGTAAAAAATAATCTCTGATGCTCGCGTCACCTAAAACGACTTGGTCTTTACTTGCGAAAGCACTAACACCCTTTTTGAAAACTAACGGAAAAGCAGCTCCAGCCAAAAATGCCGTTTGATCGCTAACGGCGCCTCCGCCAAACAAGAACCAACAACACAGCGGCGAAACCATGATCACTAGGATTGTGATGATCCAATACTCTTTGGAATAAATAAGGGCGCGCAATCGTTTCGACGCAAGCTTTCCGCGAAGATCGTACCAATGGAGCAACTCCTGCGCTGTAGCGCCGAAGGTTGCAGCTAAAAGAAAACTCCACATGCCCAGTCTCCTAAATTAAAAATGCACCTACGTGGGCGCCTAAAAATGCGTGAGCGCCTAAAAATCACCGGCATCCTACGAAGACATCTAGAAGTAGTAAACGGGAGAATAGAGAATGTTGCGTGGTTGGGCCGCCCGTCTCAGGCATCTGGCCCACGAGCGTCCTGAGTCCGCCCCGAAAATGTTGTCCTGCAGCAATCGGCGCAAGACGACATGCCCAGCAAAGGTCACGACGACCGGCGCGCCGTAGCCGCCCGCGAGCCGCCGAACGGTTCGTCTCACCGGGCTCGCCAGAAAGTATAAACGTCGTCGGCCTTGGAATTACGGTGACCGCAATTGCCACCACGACTCACGAAATCGGCCAAGTTAGACACGGCTCGTCGCAGCGATTCTGAACGACCTGAGCAGGACGGCACAAATCATTGGGTCCCCCAAAACAAAAACGGCCCGCTTCGAGCGGGCCGTTTTCGTCTCGGATCCGGTCAATCCGAATTTGGTTGCGGGGATAGGATTTGAACCTATGACCTTCAGGTTATGAGCCTGACGAGCTACCGGGCTGCTCCACCCCGCGTTAAACCTTTGCGTGCCTTCGGTTAAATCCTGGGGACGGTCGGTTGAGGCCGGCGCTGGTCGCGCTGGCTTTCCACTTCCGTCCCAAAGGCTTCCTTGGAAGGCGACCCGAGGGGCAATGCCCGTCGGGTGCGGGGGGTATGTATCAAGGCGGGCTGCCTTTGGAAAGGGCTGCGGGAACGTTTTTTTCGACTTTGTGACAGGGGAATCGACGAGTTTCCGCGCCGTTCCGCGCGCTCTTGCCAGAAGTTCCACAAACGGCCAGCCTGCGGCAACAAGATTAAGGCCGAAAACGCCGGGGTGCCGTTCCGGGAGGCGAAGCGAACCTCGAGATTCCGGGTTCGCGCTTCGCGCGCCCCAGAATGACGGTAAACGGGGGGGAAACAACATTGACCGACACATTCGATTTCGTCGTCGTGGGCGCGGGCTCGGGCGGCTGCACAATTGCGGGGCGACTGTCGGAGGATGCGGGCACATCCGTCGCGCTGCTTGATGCAGGGGGACGCAACGACACCTGGCGGATCACGACGCCATTCGGGCTCGCGTTGCCCTATGCCGCGGCCAACTGGGCCTTCGATACCGTGCCGCAGAAGGGATTGAACGGCCGCATCGGCTATCAGCCGCGCGGCAAGGGCCTCGGCGGGTCCTCGGCGATCAACGCCATGGTCTATATCCGCGGCCACAAATGGGATTACGACCATTGGGCCGCGCTCGGCAATTCCGGCTGGTCGTATGCGGACGTGCTGCCCTACTTCAAGCGCTCGGAAGACAACGCCGATTTCGACGGCGAATATCACGGCAAGGGCGGCCCGCTGCATGTCAACAAGCTGCGCTCGGACAATCCGATCCACGACGTCTTCCATCAGGCCGCACGCGAGGCGCAGTTCCGCATCCGCGAGGACTTCAATGAAGAGGACCACGAAGGGCTCGGCAGCTACCAGGTGACCCAGCGGGGCGGCGAGCGCTGGAGCGCGGCGCGGGCTTATGTGGCTCCTCATCTCGGCAAGCGGCCGAATCTGCGGGTCGAGACGGGAGCGCAGGCAACGAAGATCCTGTTCGAAGCTGGGCGCGCGGTCGGCATCGAATATGTGCAGGGCGGGCAGACAAGGCAGCTGCGCGCCCGCCGCGAGGTGATCCTCGCCGCCGGCGCCTTCCAGTCGCCGCAGCTGTTGATGCTGTCGGGCATTGGCGATGGCGATGCGCTTGCCGCCCACGGCATCGACGTCGTGCATCACCTGCCGGGGGTCGGGCGCAATCTGCAGGACCATCCGGATTTCGTATTCGTCTACGCCTCCGACTATCCGCACTTCGTTCACGCCTCGCTCGGTCGGTTGCCATCCCTGCTGCGCGGTATCCAGCGATATCGCCGCGAGCGGCGCGGCGTGATGACCACCAATTTCGCCGAGTGCGGCGGCTTCCTGAAAACCCGGCCTGATCTCGACGTGCCTGATATCCAGCTCCACTTCGTCATCGCGATGCTCGACGACCACGGCCGCAAGAAGCACAAGGAGGCCGGCTTCTCATGCCATTTTTGTCTGCTCAGGCCGAAGAGCCGCGGCAGCATTTGGCTGAAAAGCGCCGATCCGCTCGCAACGCCGATGATCGACCCGAACTTTCTGGGCGAGGCGGAGGATCTCGAGGCGATGGTCGCCGGCTTCAAGACGACGCGGCGACTGATGGAGACGCCTGCGATGCGGGCGCTGCAGAAGAAGGACATGTTCACATCCGACGTGAAGACGGACGAGGACATCCGCGCCATTCTGCGCGCGCGTGTCGACACCGTCTATCACCCCGTCGGCACCTGTAAGATGGGCACCGACGCGATGGCCGTGGTCGATCCGGCGTTGAAGGTGCATGGCGTGGCAGGATTGCGCGTCGTCGACGCCTCGATCATGCCGACGCTGATCGGCGGCAACACCAATGCGCCGACCATCATGATCGGGGAGAAGGCGGCGGATATGATCCGGGGGGAGATGCGGTAATTCGTTTTCCGTCATTGCGAGCGCAGCGAAGCAATCCAGAGTCTTTCCGCGGTGGGATTCTGGATTGCTTCGCTACGCTCGCAATGACGACGCGGATAGAGCGACGCGTGTACTCGCCGTCTCGAATCGCGGAGGCTCGCCCTCGCCCGGAATTTGCTTTCGCAAATTCCGGCCTCTCCGCACGCGGGAAGAGGCGAAGACACGTTCAACTCAGCAGGAACCCGCCGTCCACGGTCACCACGCTCCCCGTCATGTAGCGCGACGCATTCGACGCCAGCAGCAGAATCGCGCCGTCGAGATCGGACTCGGCGCCGACGCGGCGTTGCGGGATGCGCTTGGCGAGGCGCTCGCCTGCCGGCGTCGACCAGAAGGCGTGGTTCATCTCGGTGTCGATATAGCCGGGCGCCAGCGCGTTGATGCGGATGTTCTGGCCCGCGAGCTCGAGCGCCATCGCTCTCGTCGCCTGGATGATGCCGGCCTTGGAGATCGCGTAAGGCGAGAGCGCCTTCAAGACGCCGGTGCCGAGCACGGAGGCGATGTTGACGATGTTGCCCGGCTGCTTGCGCGCGATCATGCGCCGCGCTACTTCGGTTGCGAGGAAATAGGCGCCTTTGAGATTGGCACCGATCACGGCGTCCCAATCCGCCTCGGTCTGCTCGGTCGCGAGCTTCTCGATGGCGATGCCGGCATTGTTGATCAGCACGGTGACGGGGCCCAGCGCGGCCTCAGCGGCATCGACCGCCTTGGCGATCGAGGCAGTGTCGGTGACGTCGAGCGCGACCGCAGCGGCGCGACCACCCTTGCCGCGGATCTCCTCTTCCAGGCCCTTCAATTTGTCGGTCTGCCGCGCAGCGAGCGCCACGGCCGCACCATGCGCCGCCAGCACCCGGGCAAATTGCCGGCCGAGCCCCTGGCTCGCACCCGTGACGAGGATGGTTTCTTTACTGACGTCGAATAGGTCTGACATGACGCGTTCCTTGGACGGTTCCTTTAAGCTTTGGAGCCACCAATACAGACGATTTTAGCGATCTGAAACCGGAATGATCGGCTCGGCGTTCATTCGTTCCGTCGAGGCAGGGCTTTCGCGCATGAACAGTTTCGATCTCGCCGTCTATGCCGCGCTGGCAGTCGCGGTCGGCTTGGGGTTCAGGACCGGGCTGCTACGCAGCGCCATGACCATCCTCGCCTATCTGCTCGCCGCCCCGATCGCGGTGGCGCTGATGCCGCTGATCGCACCGCAGATCGCCGGCAATCCGAACTCGCCGCTGCTGCAGAACTGGATCTGGTTCTTCGCCATCTTCGTGGTCGTCGGCATGCTGTTCGGCCATATCGGCCGCATCGCGCTGAACGACACGATCGGCGAGGCCGGCATCGGCGACCGGCTCGGCGGCGCGGCGCTCGGCGCCGTCAGGGTCGGCCTCGTCGCCACTACCTTGGTGCTGGTGTTTGATCAGATCGTGCCGACGAACCGCCAGCCGCCCTTCCTCGCCGGCTCGCATCTGCGGCCGCTGTTCTCGACCGCGGGCCAGATGGGCTTCAAGTCGCTGCCGCCGGAGGCTGCCGCCGCAATCGACCGCCTCAAGCAGGAGCGGCGGATCTAGTCCAGATCATGCCCGCGCATTTGCATCGCCGCAGCGCACGCCATGCATTTTGGTGCGGGCCGATCCCTTATCAGCGGCATCACAGTTGGCTAATGTAGCCGCCGTCCAAAACCTGCCTGACATTTACGGGAGTGAAACAGTGGATCTTGGGATCAAAGGTCGCCGCGCCATCGTCTGTGCATCCAGCAAGGGCCTCGGGCGCGCCTGCGCCTTCTCGCTGGCGGAGGCCGGCGTTGACGTCACGCTGACCGCGCGCGGCGCTGATGCGCTGAAGAAGACCGCCGACGAGATCCGCAAGGCCTATCCCGACGTGACGGTCACCGAGATCGTCGGCGACATCACGACGCCGGCGGGCCGCGAGGCGGTGCTGAAGGCCTGCCCCGAGCCCGACATCCTGATCAACAATGCCGGCGGCCCGCCGCCCGGCGATTTCCGCAACTGGACCCGAGACGACTGGATCAAGGCGATCGACGCCAACATGCTGACCCCGATCGAGCTGATCAAGGCGACCGTCGACGGCATGATGGCGCGCAAGTTCGGCCGCATCGTCAACATCACCTCGGCCGCGGTGAAGGCGCCGATCGATATCCTGGGCCTCTCCAACGGAGCCCGCGCCGGCCTCACCGGCTTCATCGCCGGCCTGTCGCGCAAGACCGTCATCAACAACGTCACCATCAACGGCCTTCTGCCGGGCCCGTTCGAGACCGATCGCCTGACCAGCACCGCGAAGGGCGAAGCCGACAAGCGCGGTGTCACACCGCAGCAGATCCTGGCCGAGCGCGCCAAGCTCAACCCCGCGGGGCGCTTCGGTCAGCCCGACGAATTCGGCTATGCCTGCGCCTTCCTGTGCGGCGCCAAGGCCGGCTTCATCACCGGACAGAACATTCTGCTGGATGGTGGCGCGTTCCCGGGGACGCTGTAGTCGCGTTTGCAGATGTACTCCCTCGCCCCGTTCTTACGGGGAGAGGGTTGGGGTGAGGGGCTCTCTCCGCAAAGCACGGTGACAGTCGGACTCGCGGAGACTCCCCCTCACCCGGCGCTTCGCGCCGACCTCTCCCCGCAAGCGGGGCGAGGTAAAATCATCACCGCTGCTTGGTCGGCTCGTCCTCATCCTGCTGGCTCGGAGCGGAGGAATCGGCGGTGGTGCGCTCATCGGTCCAGTCGATGCCGAATTCGTCGAGCCCGTTCGCGAGCAGATCGCCCAGCATGGGCTCGCCGAGCAGATAGTGCACCGTTTCGCGGCGTGGGCTGCCATATTCACGGCGCGCCTCCGACGCGCGGGCGCGCAGATCGTCCCAGTCATCGATCGTGCCGTCGCCGCGGCCGAGCCAGGTCAGCGCGACGAGGTCGAGCTGCTCGTCCTCGTTCAGGGCGATCATGAAGCTTCCGAGCTCCTGGACGACAGGATCGGAGCCATCGTCGTCGAGGACGTCCATCATATCGTCGTCGGCCGCGTTCGAGCCGGAGTCCGGATCAGAAGCCCCCTCCTTGACGTCGAATTCGCGCGCCTTCTCGATGATAAAGGCGACCTTTTCCGCGGAAATCGCAAGCTCTGGCATGGCGTCCTCTTCGGCTAGCATCCAGTTCCCCGCGATAACGCCACATCACCTCAGATGATCCATTGCGCCCGATGGCAGAAAACGTGCATGTTCCAGCGCAAGAGCAAGAAAATGGGAGGCGGCGGATGCAGTGGAAGGTCGGCAAGGTCAGGATCACGAAATTCGTCGAAATGGAGACGGTCGGCTCGACCCGCTTCATCCTGCCGGCAGCCACCCATGACGAGATCCAGAAGCTGCCCTGGCTGATCCCGCATTTCGCCACCGACGAAGGCCGGCTGAAAATGTCGATCCACTCGCTGGTGGTGGAGACGCCGACGCGCCGGATCGTGGTGGACACCGGCCTCGGCAACGACAAGCAAGGCCGCGGCGTCCCCACCTGGAACAACCGCAGCACGCCGTTCTTGGAGACCATGACCGCGGCGGGGTTTCCGCCTGACAGCATCGACACCGTGCTGTGCACGCATCTTCACGTCGACCATGTCGGCTGGAATACGC
This sequence comes from Bradyrhizobium sp. NBAIM01, assembly GCF_020194115.1. Classification (NCBI taxonomy): domain Bacteria; kingdom Pseudomonadati; phylum Pseudomonadota; class Alphaproteobacteria; order Hyphomicrobiales; family Nitrobacteraceae; genus Bradyrhizobium; species Bradyrhizobium sp. NBAIM01. Next base: position 577,537 of record NZ_JADYVU010000002.1, read on the forward strand.
GGCTGGTTGACGGCCGATGGGTGCCGACGTTCCCGAAGGCGCGCTATGTTTTCGGCAGGACCGAATATGATCATTGGCGTGATTACACGGCCGAGCCGGACAAGGTCGCGGTGTTCAACGACTCCGTGAAGCCAGTGGTCGATGCCGGCCAAGCCGATCTGGTTCCGAGTGACCATCGGCTTTGCGAGGAGATCGAAATGATCCCAACTCCCGGTCACAGCCCGGGGCACATGAGCGTCCTGATCGAGTCCGACGGCGAGCAGGCGCTTCTGACCGGCGACGTTGCCCATCATCCCTGCCAGATGGCCCATCTCGACTGGTGCTCGACTGTGGATACTGATCCCGCGCGTTCGGCGGCAAGCCGGCATGCGGTGTTCTCGCGCTTTGCCGACACACCCACACTGGTGATCGGCGGTCATTACTCCGCCGGACATATCAAGCGAGACGGCGACGCATTCAGGTTCGTGGCGCTGGGGTGATGCCCGTTTTGGGCGGTTGAATTTCCCGCCGCCCTGTTCCATGAAGCAGTTAACCGATCGGTCCATTCCCAGGGAGAAACGAGAATGAAGCTTGTTCGTTATGGCGAGAAGGGTGCGGAAAAGCCCGGCCTGATCGACAGATCCGGCCAGTTGCGCGACCTGTCGGCGCATCTGAAGGACCTCACCGGCGAGGCCTATTCGCCTGAATCCCTGAAGAAGCTGGCCGCGCTCGATCCCGCCTCGCTGCCCGCCGTCTCCGGCAAGCCCCGGTTCGGCGCCCCCGTCACCGGTATCTCGAAATTCGTCGCGATCGGCCTCAACTATTCCGACCATGCCAAGGAGACCGGCGCCGAGATCCCGAGCGAGCCGATCATCTTCATGAAGGCCAATACCTCGCTGTCGGGCCCGAATGATCCCGTCGAGAAGCCGCGCGGCTCGACCAAGCTCGACTGGGAGGTCGAGATCGCCGCCATCATCGGCACCCGCGCCAAATACGTCTCGGAAGCCGACGCGCTGAACCACGTCGCCGGCTATTGCGTCTGCAACGACGTCTCCGAGCGCGCTTTCCAGATCGAGCGCCTGGGCCAATGGACCAAGGGCAAGTCGCACGACACGTTCGGCCCGCTCGGGCCGTGGCTCGCCACCAAGGACGAGATCAAGGACGTGCAGAACCTGTCGATGTGGCTCGACGTCAACGGCCAGCGCCGCCAGACCGGCTCGACCAAGACCATGATCTTCTCAATGGCCAAGTGCATTTCCTATGTCTCGCAGTTCATGACGCTGCTGCCCGGCGACGTCATCACCACGGGCACGCCGCCCGGCGTCGGCCTCGGCATGAAGCCGCCGACCTTCCTCAATGTCGGCGACGTCGTCACGCTCGGCATCGAAGGCCTCGGCGAGCAGCGCCAGGAGATCGTGGCGGCGTAAGCCTCCGCCCTCTCGCCGTCATTGCGAGCGAAGCGAAGCAATCCAGAATCCCTCCGCGGCAACACTCTGGATTGCTTCGTCGCTTCGCTCCTCGCAATGACGAAACAAAACGTTCATTTGTGGGATACTCTCCATGAAGCTCACCTTCTCCCCCGCCTCGCCCTTTGCCCGCAAGGTGCGCATCGCTGCGATCGAGCTCGGGCTGATCGACAAGATCGAGCTCGTGCCCGCGAGCGTCACGCCGGGCACCGCCAACGAGGATTATTCGAAGATCACGCCGCTGAAGAAGCTGCCGGTGCTGATCACCAATGACGGCGACGTGATCCTGGATTCCTATGTCATCGTCGAATATCTCAACGAGATCGCCGGCGGCAGCCTGATCCCGGATTACGGCCCGCGGCGCTGGAAAGCCAAGACCAATCACTCGCTGATCAACGGCATGCTCGATTCCATGCTGCTGTGCCGCTACGAGAAGATGGTGCGGCCGCAGGGCCTGCAATGGCAGGCTTGGTCGGACGACCACTGGAACAGGGCCTGGACCGGCATGGCGCGCTTCGAGAACATGCCTGACGTGCTGAACGGCCCGTTCGACATCTCGCAGATCGGCCTCGTTTGCGTGCTCGGCTATGCCGACTTCCGCTTCGCCGATTGCGGCTGGCGCAAGGCCTATCCGAAGCTCGACGCCTTCCACCAGAAGATGCTGGAGCGGCCCTCGGTGAAGATCTCGGTGCCGCCACCTGCATAGAGTTCAGGAGTTCTCATGAGCCTCAGATTCTCGGTCGGCGATCTCACCATCCATCGCGTCATCGAGCAGGAGACCTCGTTCGTCCCGGCGCTTGAGATGCTGCCGGGGCTGACGGCCGAGGTGCTGGCCGAGAACCGGGCGTGGATGCGCGAGGCGAAGGCGCTGGACGAAGAGGACGTGCTGCTGCTGTGCTTCCAGTCCTACGTGGTGAAGACGCCGCACCACACCATCCTGGTCGACAGCTGCATCGGCAACGACAAGCCGCGGCCGCGGCCGAAATGGAACATGAAGACCGACGACACCTATTTGCGCGGCCTCGGCGCCGCGGGGTTTTCGGTCGACGACATCGACTTTGTGATGTGCACGCATCTGCATGTCGACCTTGTCGGCTGGAATACGCGGTTGGAGAACGGCCGCTGGGTGCCGACCTTCCCCAAGGCGCGCTATTTGTTCGCCAAGCAGGAATTCGATCACTGGTCCGCGCAGAACGAGAAGACGGAGATCCCGCCCTTCGTCGACAGCGTGTTGCCGGTGGTCGAGGCCAACAGGCACGAGCTCGTCGGCAACGACCACGAGATCGGCGACCACGTCCGCATCCTGCCGACACCTGGCCATACGCCGGGCCATATCGCCATCACGATGGGCCGCGGCAAGGACGATGCGGTGTTCTCGGGCGATCTCATCCACTCACCGCTGCAGACGCTCTATCCGGAGCTGTCGATCAAGTTCGACGTCGATTCGGCCGAAGCCGCGAAAACGCGCCGCAGCTTCCTGGAACGCTATTGCGACACCGACACGCTGTGCTGCACCGCGCATTTCCCCTCGCCGTCGGTCGGGAAGATCAGGCGCAAGGGCAACGCGTTCGAATGTGTGGCGGTTTAGTCTGGCTGTCGTAGGGTGGGTTAGCTCTGCGGCTGCGCGAAGCGCAGACGCCGAGCGTAACCCACCACTTCTGCCTCCGCGGAGAATAAAGACGTGGGTTACGCCGCGCGGCTTGCGCTTCGCGCAATCCCCGGGGCTAACCCACCCTACGATACTGCCCGTGTGGAGAATACGATGACCGCGCTCCCCGACATCCCCCTGCCCGCCGGCATCCGCTCGCGTCACGTCGAGGGCATCAACGGCTTGCGGATGCATGTGCTGGAGGCCGGATTCGAGACCAAAGGACGGCCTTGCATCCTGCTGCTACACGGCTTTCCCGAGCTCGCCTTCTCCTGGCGCAAGGTGATGCCGGCGCTCAGCGCGGCCGGCTACCACGTGATCGCACCGGACCAGCGCGGCTACGGGCGCACCACGGGATGGACCGCGGAGTACGATGGCCCTCTCGCGCCGTTCTCGCTCCTCAATCTCGTGCGCGATGCGCTCGGCCTGGTGTCGGCGTTCGGCTACAGGCAGGTCGACGTGGTCGGGCATGATTTCGGAAGCCCGGTCGCGGCCTGGTGCGCCTTGATCCGGCCCGACGTGTTTCGTTCGGTGACGATGATGAGCGCGCCGTTCGGCGGTCCACCGGCGCTGCCGTTCGGCACGGTCGACAATCCGGCAAAGCCCGCGGTGGAAGACCCGGTGCATCGCGAGCTCGCCGCGCTGCCGCGGCCACGCAAGCACTATCAATGGTATTATTCGACACGGGAAGCCAATGCCCACATGCAGCAGGCACCGCAGGGCGTGCATGATTTCCTGCGCGCCTATTATCATCACAAGAGCGCGGACTGGATCGACAACAAGCCCTATCCGCTGCAAGCATGGTCGGCGCAGGAGCTGGCGAAGCTGCCGACCTATTACGTGATGGACTTGCATGAGACCATGGCCGAGACGGTCGCGAAGGAAATGCCCTCGCCGGCCGCGATCGCCGCGAACCAATGGCTGCCGGATAGCGACCTTGCCTATTACAGCGCCGAATACAGCCGCACCGGATTTCAGGGCGGGCTGCAATGGTACCGCTACGGCACGTCGGGCACACTCAACAACGAGATGCAGCTGTTTGCCGGCCGCAGCATCGATGTGCCCTCCTGCTTCATCTCGGGCAAGCAGGATTGGGGCACCTATCAACGGGCCGGCGCTTTCGAGACAATGCAGCGCAGCGCGTGCACGAAGATGCTCGGCTGCCATCTCGTCGACGGCGCAGGCCATTGGGTCCAGCAGGAGCAGCCGGCCGCGGTGAGCAGGTTGCTGCTCGACTTCCTCGCCAAGGCGGGCGTGGCCTGATTTGACCGGGAACCACAATCTCCATCAAACAGCCGTTGCGAGATTCGGCCAGACTGCGCATCATCTTCGAGCAATCAGAGCGGGAGAAGCGCCGTGGCCGGATCGGAATGGAGTTTCAGGAGTGCGGTCGAATTGTCGGCCGCGTTGCGCGCGAAGAAGGTCTCGGCGGTCGAGCTGACGCATGACGCGATGGCGCGTATCGAACGGCACGACGGCAGGATCAACGCGGTGTGCGTGCGCGATTTCGATCGCGCGCTCGTTGCGGCGCGCGAGGCGGATGCGGCGCTGGCGCGCGGCGAGCACAAGCCGCTGCTCGGCCTGCCCACGACGATCAAGGAATCCTTCAACATCGCAGGCCTGCCGACGACCTGGGGATTCGTGCCGCAGAAGGGCTTCAAGCCCGTGGAAGACGCGCTGGCGGTGACCCGCATCAAGCAGGCCGGCGGCGTGATCCTCGGCAAGACCAACGTGCCGGTCGGCCTCGGCGACTGGCAGAGCTACAACGACATCTACGGCACCACCAACAACCCCTACGATCTCGGCCGCACGCCGGGCGGTTCGTCCGGGGGATCGGCGGCAGCCCTCGCCGCAGGCTATTGCGCGCTCGCCACCGGCTCGGACATCGGCGGCTCCCTGCGTGTGCCGGCTTTTCATTGCGGCGTGTTCGCGCACAAGCCGACCCTCAATCTCTGCGCGGCGCGCGGCGAGACCCCGCCGCCGTTTCCAGCCATTCCGCGCGAGGGCGACCTCGCCGTCATCGGGCCGATGGCGCGCAATGCGGCGGATCTGTCCTTGCTGCTCGACGTCATGGCGGGGCCCGATCCGCTCGATTCCGGTATCGCCTACAAGCTCGATTTGCCGGCCGCACGGCATCAGTCGCTGCGGGATTTTCGTGTGTTGGTGATCGACAGCCATCCCCTGCTGCCGAGCGACCGGGATGTCCGGGGCGCGATCGACAAGCTCGCAGCCGATCTTGCGAAGGCCGGCGTCACCGTCGCACGCGAGAGCGCGCTGCTCCCGGACTTCGCGGAGACGTCGCGGCTTTACATGCGCATGCTGCTGGGCTTCCTCGGCGCGTTCCTACCTCCCGACGAGCTGGCGGATGCGCAGGCGCGGGCAAGTCAGCTCTCGCCGGAGGACACGAGCCTCGGCGCGGAGCGGCTGCGCGGCATCACCGCGAGCCACCGCGCCTGGGTGCTCGATGCGGGTAGCCGCGCCGTCCTGCGCGCGCAATGGCGGGCGTTGTTCGGGAGCTTCGACGCGGTGATCTGCCCGATCATGCCGACGCCGGCCTTTCCGCACGATCATTCGCCGGAACAACGCCTGCGAACGATCAGCATCGACGGCAAGGATTACCCCTATTCCGACCAGCTCGCCTGTCCGGGCATCGCAACGCTTCCGGGCCTGCCGGCGACGGCCGTTCCGCTCGGCCTGTCGAAGGACGGTCTGCCTGTCGGTGTGCAGATCGTCGGTCCCTTCCTCGAGGACAGGACGCCGCTCAAGCTCGCCGAGCTGATCGAGCGCGAGTTCGGCGGCTTCGTGCCGCCGAAGATGTTCGATGATTGATGCTTCGAAGTCCTGTAGCCCGGATGGAGCGAAGCGAAATCCGGGATGGCCGATCCGCGACAAAGATCCCGGATTGCGCTTCGCTCCATCCGGGCTACGAACTGTCATGCCCGGCTTGACCGGGCGATGACACCGTAACGGCCGCTAGCTATCGAACACGATCACGCTGCGCAGCGTCTTGCCTGCCTTCATGTTGGCAAAGCCCTCGTTGATCTCGGACAGCTTCAGCTTGGCCGAGATCCAGTCTTCCAGATGCAGCCGGCCGCGCAAATAGAAGTCGACCAGGCGCGGCATGTCGACGCGGAAATGGTTCGAGCCCATCGAGGAGCCCTGGATCTTGCGCTCGCGCAGAAAGTCGAAGCCGTGCAGCTCGATCTTCTGCCCGAACGGGATCATGCCGACGATGGTGGCGGTGCCGCCGGAGGCGAGCATGGCGAAGGCCTGCTCGGCCGTTTCCTTGCGGCCGAGCACCTCGAAGGAATGGTGCACGCCGCCATTGGTGAGGTCGCGGACCTGCTTCACGACATCGCCGTCGGCCGGGTTGATGATGTCGGTCGCGCCCAGCTTGGTCGCGAGCTGGAGTTTTGCGGGATTGGTGTCGATGGCGATGATACGGCCGGCGCCGGCGATCTGCGCGCCGTTGATCGCGGCCATGCCGACGCCGCCGCAGCCGATCACCGCCACGGTCTCGCCGGCCGTCACCTTCGCCGTGTTCACCACCGCGCCATAGCCGGTGATGACACCGCAGCCGATCAGCGCGGCGAGATCGAGCGGCATGTCCTTGCGGATCTTCACGATGGCATTCTCGTGCACCAGCATCTGCTCGGCGAAGGAGGAGAGATTGAGGAATTGGTGCAGCTTCTCCGGCTTCGACCACTGCATCCGGTTCGAGACGCCCGGCAGCATCTTCACCGTCGCGTCGGTGCAGAGCACAGTGCGGCCGGTCGTGCAATTGTCGCAGGTGCCGCAGAAGACGGAGAGACATGTGACGACATGGTCGCCGGGCTTCACATAGGTGACATCGGAGCCGACCTGCTCGACCACGCCGGCGGATTCGTGCCCGAGCACCGCCGGCAGCGGATGCGGATAGAGCCCTTCCATGAAATGCAGGTCGGAGTGGCAGAGGCCGGCGACGGCGGTCCGGATCAGCACCTCGCGCGGTCCCGGCTTCGGCAGGCTGATGTCCTCGATGACGAGCGGCTGATTGACTTCATAGAGGACGGCGGCCTTCATCGAACACTCCCTATCGCGCTTTTTGTTTGATCGCAGCGCGCAGCCTACGCTGCCAGAACCAGTTCGCCAACCTCGCTCATGCCGGCTGCGCGATCGCCGAGCAGCAGTTCGGCCATCTTCGCCTGCGCGGCATTTTCCGTGAGCCGGAACGGATGGCTCGGCGTCACGCGGTGGTCGATCACGAGGCGCGACAGCAGCAGCCGGCGTGCATCGCCGCGCATGGCGTGGATGCGGTGTGCTTCCCAGGCGTGCGCGACTGCGCTGGCGACGTGATAGAGCGCGCTGGTGGCGCGGCGTGCATCGGCTTCGTTCTCGGACTTGGCCGCGACTTCCCGTGCGAAGCCGACGGCGCGGTCGGTGAGGCCACGCAGATGATCGCGCCAGGCCTGCGGTACCGAGCCACTGTCGCCGAGCCGGGCGTGCAGATCGGCTGCGAGCGCGGATTCCGCGCCGTGGCGGCCGACTGCCCGCCGCAGCGCATCGATCGCGACGATGTTACCGGTGCCTTCCCAGACCGAGCCGAGATGCGCATCGCGCAGCAGGCGGGCGGTGGCGAACTCCTCGATATAGCCGATGCCGCCGCGCATCTCGAGCGCATCGCCGCAGACCTTGCGCGCATCGCGCGTGGCGCGGAACTTCAGCGTCGGGGTGAGAATGCGCAGCAGCGCGGCGGCGTCCTGGCTGCCGGCCTCGGCACGGTCGAGGGCATCAGCAGTGAGGAAGCTCATCGACAGGCCCTGCTCCACCGGCAGCATGATCTTCAGCATCTGCCGCCGTCCCAGCGGTAGATCGATGATGCGCTGCCCGAACACGACGCGGTTGGTCGCGACCGTCATCGCATCGTGATAGGCGCGGCGCATCAGTGCGGTGGACTTGACGCCGTTGGAGAGCCGCGAGGAGTTCACCATCTCGGCCATCTGCACGAAGCCGCGGTCGAGCTTGCCGACGGCATAGGCGATCGCGCCTTCAAGCTTGATCTCGCCCGAGGCCATCGAGCGGGTGCCGAGCTTGTCCTTGAGGCGCACGATCCGGTAATGGTTCTGCGAACCGTCGTCGAGGAAACGCGGCATCAGGAACAGGCCGACGCCGCGCGTGCCGGGGCCGGCGCCTTCGGGCCGCGCCAGCAGCATCACGACTTTCGCGTCGGCATTCGAGCAGAACCATTTCTCACCATAGAGGCGCCAATGGTCGCCTTCCTGCACGGCGCGCGTGGTCAGCGTGCCGACATCGGAGCCGCCTTCCTTCTCGGTCATGAACTGGCCGCCTTGGGTCAGCTTGCTCATGTCGGTCGAGGTCAGGCCATCAAGATATTTCGCCTTGAGCGCCTCGCTGCCGAAATTCGCCAAGAGCTTGGCGCAGCCATCGGTGACGTTGATCGGGCAGCCCATGCCGAATTCGGTCTGGTTGAACAGGAAGGTGAAGGCGTGCTTGGCGACAACAGGGTATTTGTCCGGCCAGCCCATGACACCCTTGCGGATGGAGAGCGCGTGGATGCCGAACTCGCCGAATGCAGCGTTCTCCAGCTCGCGATAGGCCGGATGATATTCGATCCATTGCACGTCGCGGCCGAACTTGTCGCGCTGGTGCAGGATGGGCGTGTGCCGGTCGGCGAGCCGCGCGCATTCGTCGAGATGGCCGCCGGCGAGCTCACCGAGCCGGTCGAGATGCGGCTCGATGTGTCGGAACAGATTCTCCGGCAGATGGATGCGGAGCAGGTCCGTGAGCGCGGGATCGGCGCGGTAGAAATTCATGCCCGACGTATCGGGCGCCAGCAGGCCGGAGGGTGCGGCCGCGATATCTTTTGGCTGCGCTTTAACCGGTCCGGGCATGATCGTCCTCTTCGTTTCCGTCCGACGGCAATTCTTTGCGCTTGCCGCTTTGGATGATGTCGATCATGCTCCAGTCGCGGACAGCGATAAAGCCGCAAAATGTCAGGGCGGCATGATCGCCGCGAGGGAGCAACTCGCGCTGCGGAATTGTGATCGCGCCGGCTGGTTGTCTGCGCGGACCACGCATAGATCAGCGGCTCCTACTTCCGAGAGATCACGCCATGGAACACCCGAAGTACAAGATCGCCCTCATCGTCGGTGCCGGCGAAGGCCTCAGCGCATCGCTGGCGCGCCTGCTAGCGGCGCAGGGCATCCGCATCGCGCTCGCCGCACGCAAGATCGAGAAGCTTGGCGCGCTCTGCACCGAGACCGGGGCCAAGGCCTATGCCTGCAACGCCACCGAGCCCGACGAGGTGGAGCGGCTGTTCGGTCTGGTCGAGCGCGAGATCGGCACGCCCGACCTCGTCGTCTACAACGCCTCCGGCCGCACGCGCGGGCCGTTCGTCGATCTCGTGCCCGCCGACGTCGCGCAGGCGATTGCGGTCAGCGCCTATGGCGGCTTCCTGGTGGCGCAGCAGGCCGCTAAGCGCATGCTGCCGAACCAGCACGGCGCAATCCTGTTCACCGGCGCCTCCGCCAGCGTCAAGGGCTATGCGCAGTCCGCTCCCTTCGCGATGGGCAAGTTCGCGCTGCGGGGCCTTGCCCAGAGCATGGCGCGCGAACTCTCGCCGCAGGGCATCCATGTCGCGCATTTCGTCATCGACGGCGGCATCAGGAGCGCCGCGCGGACGGATCCGGCGGACAAGCCGGACTCGATGCTCGATCCCGACGCGATCGCACAGAGCTATTGGAACGTGCTGCAGCAGCCGCGCAGCGCCTGGAGCTGGGAGCTGGAGCTGCGGCCCTGGGTGGAGAGGTTTTGAGGGCAAGCTGACAACAATACCCGTCATTGCGAGGAGCGAAGCGACGAAGCAATCCAGACTGTCTCCGCCGAAAGATTCTGGATTGCTTCGCTTCGCTCGCAATGACGAAGGAAGGGAGAAACCATGACCACGGAAACCACCATCGACACCGGCACCAATGAGCTCCTCTGCACGATCCGCGACCGCGTCGCTGTGATCACGCTGAACCGGCCGGAGGCGCGCAATTCGCTGTCGGACGCGCTGACGCCGGCGCTGCGCACGATGATCCGGAGCTGCGGCGAGAATCCCGATGTCGGCGCACTGCTGCTGACCGCCGCGGGCGAAGCCTTCTGCGCCGGCGGCAACGTCAAGGGCATGGGTGCGCATCGCGACAAGGCCAAGCTCGACATGTCCTTTGACGACAAGGTCGCCGACCTGCAGGAGCGGCAGCGGCTGCTCACCGGCGCGCTGGTGTCTGTGCGCAAGCCGACGATCGCTGCGCTGCCCGGCCCCGCGGTCGGCGCCGGGCTCGCCATCGCCATGGCCTGCGACATCCGCATCGCCGCGCAATCGGCCTTCGTTGCCACCGGCTATGCCCGCATCGCGCTCAGCGGCGATTATGGCATCGCCTGGCTGCTCACTCGGCTGGTCGGCACCGCGCGGGCGCGCGAATTGATGTTCACCGGCGACCGCGTCGATGCCGCGCGCGCCGAGGCGATCGGCCTCGTCAACCGCGTCGTGCCCGACGACAAACTGCAGACCGAGGCCTTCGCACTGGCCAAATCGCTCGCCGAAGGCCCGCGCCTCGCGCTGCGCTACATGAAGGACAATCTCGACGAGGCCCTGCTGTTCGACTTCGAAACCGCGCGCGACCACGAGGCCGAAAGGCTGGTCCGCCTCACCACGACCGCCGACCACAAGGAGGCCGTGCAGGCCTTCATCGACAAGCGCAAGGCGGTGTTCACGGGGAAGTAGCTCCGACACAAGCGCCGTCATTCCGGGGCGATGCGCAGCATCGAACCCGGAATCCATTGGGCCGCAAAACGCGCGGTGAAATGGATTCCGGGTTCGCGCTACGCGCGCCCCGGAATGACGAGGGGAGATAGAGCGCGAAAAAACGCCCGGCTCTGGCTTGGCCAGGCCGGGCTGCAGTCATGTCAGACCGAGGCTGAGGGGCTGTCGGCCTGACGGGAAAGGGCGGCGAGCCGCCAGCTCGCACAGGGAATGTCTTTCGGAGCGAGGTTGATCTCCTTGTCGAAGCGCACCAGCTTCCAATCGTCCAGATGGTTGACGAAAGTGAAGCCGGATTTGCGCGCGAGCGAGACCATGGTCTCGTTAGAGCGCAGCGTGTCGCCGAAGATGTGCTCGGCGCCGAGCGCGGCCGCGCGGCATTCCAGGTTCTTCATGAGCGCGGTAGCGATGCCGTGGCCCTGCCAGCGGTCATCGACCGAGAGGCCGAACTCGAGGGTCGCGGTCTCGGCATGGAAGGCATAGCGCGCTTCGGCGACGATGGTCTCGAAGCCGTCGACCATCATGGTCGCCACGATGGTGAAGCGATCGCGCTCGCCGACCTCGAGGAAATCGTGCAGCAGGCCCTTGGGCAATTCGCTGATCGCGCCGAAGAAGCGGTTGTAGCGGGAGCGGGTCGAGAGCGAGCGGAAATAGTGCTGCAGCTCATCGGTGTCGCGCGGCTCGACGAAGCGGACATTGAGCCGCTCACCGTGCCTTGTGCGCAGCACGTCCGAATATTGCTTGAGGTCTTCGAGGCGAAGGGTGCTCATGACACGTGCCCAGCGGAAATGGGACCGCCGGCGCCCCTGTGCTCAGGCGGCGCCGGCCTGGCGACCTATCAGGCCCGCCAGAAGGGTTTGTCGGCCTCGTAGGCAATGTCGGACCAGGACAGCCCGACGTCCTGGAGATCGCGGGCGGTCCAGTGGGTCAGCTCGCGCCGGGTCCGGTAGCGCTCGTGCCAGACGTGGAGGACCTCGCCGATCTGGTAGAGGACGCCCTGTGCATGATGATTTGTCATCGAATTGTCGGTCAATGTAGACATTTTCAGCTCCTGGAGCTAAGTTGACCGCTAATATCTGCCTTCTGCTGCGCCGCGACAAACGACAATTTGTACCTTTTCGCATGAAATAACGTCATGCATCCTGCTGCCAAATGACTGCCAGATTGCCCTCCCTGAACGGATTGCGGGCGTTCGAGGCCGCCGCGCGCCATCTCAGCTTCACGCTCGCAGCCAGCGAGCTGAACGTGACCCAGACCGCGATCAGCCATCAGATCCGCAGGCTGGAGGAGGAGCTCGGCATCCGCCTGTTCATCCGGCAGAACCGCGCGCTGGCGCTGACGCCGGAGGCGCGCGACTATTTGCCGGGCGTCCGCGCCGCCTTCAACGATTTGCGCCTCGCCACGGACCGTCTCCTGCGCAAGGACGACGACAAGGTGCTGACAGTGTCGACGCTGGCCTCGCTCGCCGCCAAATGGCTGCTGCCGCGGCTGACCGATTTCCAGGAGCAGCACCCCGGCATCGATGTGCGCATCACCACCTCGACCAGCCTCGTCGACTTCCAGCGCGACAATGTCGATGCCGCGATCCGCTATGGTCGCGGCCAATGGCCGGGCCTGCGCGCCGACTGGCTGATGGCGGACGAGCTGTTTCCGGTGTGCAGCCCGTCGCTGCTGCGCGGCGACAAGCCGCTGCGCCGCCCCGAGGATCTGCGCAACCATCCGCTGCTGCACACGTCGAGCACCAACAGCGACGACTGGCGGCTGTGGCTGACCGCGGCGGGCCTGCCGGCCGATATCGCAAGACACCCTGGCATCACCTTCGACATGATCTTCATGACCATCCAGGCGGCGATCGACGGCATCGGCGTGGCGATGGGACGGACCTCCTACGTGCAGGACGACATCGCCAAGGGTCGGCTCGTGGTCCCCTTCAAGATCGCGCTGCCGGCGGACGCCGGCTTTTACCTGGTCTCGCCGGACGGCCATCGCGAGGCGCCAAAGCTGGCTGCGTTCCGGCAATGGGTGCTCGCGGCGGCGCAGAATAAGGCGTGAAAATGCAGCGGCTTCCCTCGGTTGTCATTCCGGGGCGCGTAGCGCGAGCCCGGATCCATTTCTCACAGGATCTGTTGCCCGATGGATTCCGGGTTCGGTCCTGCGGACCGCCCCGGAATGACGGCGGAGACCTACAGCTCGACCACCACGTAGTCGCTCTCGACTTTCACCGGGATGGTCTCGGCGACATAGGGCCCCTTCACCACGCTGGCGCCCGGCTCGACATGGGCGGGATAGGCCTTCACGCGGAAACGGCGGGGGTCGCAATAGGATTGGCCGGTGCGGATGTCGAACTCCCAGCCGTGCCAGGGGCAGCGGATAATCTCACCTAACTTGGTGTATTCGATCTCGCCGGGATTGCTCGACTGTGCGAGACCGATCAGCGGGCCCTCACACAGCGCCGCACCCTGATGCGGGCAGCGGTTCATCAGGCCGAAATATTCGCCCTTGATGTTGAAGACTGCGATCGGCCGCCCGTCGATCTCCAGGAATTTTCGCGTGCCGGGCGGAAGCTCGTCGACCGCGGCAATCACATGCCGCGCCATGCTATGTTTTCCGCATGATCTGACCGAAAAACCGCTTCACGCTTTTTCGGATCATGCGGTTATCCCGTACAGCTTCTTTGCGTTGCCGAGATAGAACGCCTCGCGATTGTCCTCGCTGACTCCCGCCGGCAGCACGCGCGACGGCTCGTCATAGTCCCAATGCGGATAATCGGTGGCGAACAAGAGACGGTCCCAGCCGATCCATTTGATGACATCGAACAGATCCTCGCGCCTTTCAGGATCTTCCATCGGCTGCGTCGTCCACCACACCTGCTCGCGGATATATTCCGACGGCGGCCGTTTTACATGCGGCACCTCGCTCCTGAGCCGCTGCCAGGCCTTGTCCAGCCGCCACGCCAGCGACGGCGCCCAGCCGAAGCCGGCCTCGATCATCACCATCTTCAATTTCGGGAAGCGCTCGAACACGCCCTCCAAAACCAGGCTCGCAAGCGCCGATTGCTGGCACTGCGAATGCCCGACCATCTCCTCGATGTAATAGGACGGCCAGCCTGAGGGTGTGATCGGGTTGCCACCGAAGCCGAAGGCGTGGACGCCGACGGGAAGGCCGGCCTCTTCCGCAGCCTGGTAGATCGGCCAATAGCGGCGCTGGCCGAGCGGCTCGACATTGCGGCTGAGCAGCAGCACCTGCACGAAATTCTTGTCCCCGGCGCGCTCGCGGATCTCGGCCGCAGCCGACAGCCCATCCTCATTGCCCACGACGATGGAGGCCTTCAGCCGCTTGTCCTTGCTGGTCCATTTGTCGATCTGCCAATCGTTGATCGCCGAGCACAGAGCGGCTGAGAGCTCGTGATTGCGGATGCCCTGCCCGGTGTTGAGTGGATTGAGCACGCCCAGCTGCACGTTGTTGGGATCGAGCAATTGCTTCTGCATGAAGGCGAGCGAGGAGCCCTGCGGGCCGCCTTCCGGCGGATAGGCATCGCGGCGCGAGGCGTTGGGCTGGGCCTTCGGATAGGGCGGGCCTTCCATCATGCCCTGATAGGCATGGACGCCGTAAACCTCGAGATGGTGCTGCCAGCGTTTGGCGAGGTAGGGGTAGAGCTCGGTCTGGGTCGTACGCGCCGGATGGATGTCGCAGTCCGCGATTGCGGTTTTGACGTTCAGTGGGGAAGCGGCTTCTTGGTTCTCGCGGAACTGGATATTCATCGCCTTGCCTCCTTTGGCAGCGGGCTCATTTCAGGCGGGGATAGGTTGCATGCGGATTGTCGATCATGATCTTGCGCACGAGATCGGGGGACAGACCTTCGGGCAGCGCGTCCTGGCCGTCGAACTGCCAGTGCGGATAGTCCGTGGAGAATAGGACCAATTCGTCGGACTGCATATGATCAAACAGGCGAATTAATGTCTGAGGTTCCGGCGGCGCATCAAATGGCTGTAACGAGAAGCGGATGTTGCTGCGCACAATCTCCAGCGGCGCGCGATCGACCCACGGCGTCTCCATCCGTACCCCGCGCCAGAACTTGTGCAGGCGCCACAGATAGGGCGCGATCCAGGACACGCCGGACTCCAGCATCACCATTTTCAGCCGCGGATATTTGGCGAACACGCCCTCGACGATCAGGCTGGTGAGCTGGGTCTGGAACGCCTGGGCCTGCCCAACATAATCCTCGATGTGATAGGACCCCCAACCCACGGCGGTCGGCGGATTGTGATAGGCGGAACCGGCGTGGATGCCGACCGGGAGTTCCAGACGTTCCGCGGCCTCGTAGATCGGCCACAGCGCGCGCTTGCCGAGCGGCGTATCGCCCATGACCAGCATCAGCACCTGCACGAAGCGCTCGTCCGGTGCACAGCGCTCGATCTCGGCAACGGCTTTCTCGACGCTTTGCGTGGGGATCACGATGGAGCCGCGCAGCCGCGAGTCGCGATCGAGCCATTCCTTTGCCAGCCAATCATTCAGCGCGCGGCAGAAGGCGGCCTGCATGTCTTCCGAAAACACCATCTGCACGCCGTAGAGCGGATTGCAGATGGCGTATTCGAGCTTGAAAGCATCGAGCACGTGACGCTGCATGGCCGCCAGACTCTCGCCGGGCTTGCCGGTCTCGGGGCGCCAGTCCGGCCGCGCGGTAATCGGCGAGTTCTGCGGATAGGATTGCGAGATAAGGTCGACCATGCCGCGCGTCGTGACCTGATCGCGCCAATAATCGTTCAGGTACGGCAGCAGGCTGGTCAGATGCGGCACGGCCGGATGCACGTCGCAGTCGATGCCGCCGGCGATCAGGGACGCCATCACGTCTCCCTTCTCACGTTTCCTCGCATGTCTCTTCTTGTCCCCGCCATTCAAGCAGGCCTGCCCGCCGCCCGCAACTCGGCCAAGCGTCCTGTCATATGCTAGGAAGGCTGAGCTCGGTTGCGAAGGAATGAGGGGTTACGAC
Organism: Bradyrhizobium sp. NBAIM01; assembly: GCF_020194115.1. Lineage (NCBI taxonomy): Bacteria > Pseudomonadati > Pseudomonadota > Alphaproteobacteria > Hyphomicrobiales > Nitrobacteraceae > Bradyrhizobium > Bradyrhizobium sp. NBAIM01. Next base: position 593,424 of record NZ_JADYVU010000002.1, read on the forward strand.
ATGAAAGAGCTCGTCGGCATTGCGGAACAGGTCGCCGCCAAACTGATCGCGCGCAAACAGACCATTGCGGTTGCCGAATCCTCCGCCGGCGGCCTGATCGCGGCCAGCCTGCTCGCGGTGCCCGGCGCATCCGCCTATTTCCTCGGCGGCGCGGTGGTCTATACGCGCGATGCCAGGCGCGTGCTGATGGATATTTCGGACGAAGGAATGAAGGGCTTTCGGTCGTCGTCGGAGCCCTACGCGCAATTGCTGGCCGAGCAGATGCGAACGCGCTTCGACAGCGACTGGGGCCTGTCCGAGACCGGCGCCGCCGGCCCCACCGGCAACCGCTACGGCGATTCGGCGGGCCATAGCTGCATGGCGGTTGCAGGGCCCGCGTCAGAGGTGATGACGCTGGAGACGGGAAGCAACGACCGGTTCGGCAACATGCAGGTATTCGCTGCGACGGCGCTGAAGCTGTTGTTGAGAAAGCTTGAGGGATGAGCGGAGCCCACGCTCATCTCACCATCGATACCCCCGCTCAGGGGCAAGACAAGCTATTACCGGGTTCGCGGCACAGCTTCGCGCGGACCTCGACGACATCGATCTTGTTATCCCTGGCTCGCCGCAGGCGCGAGGCGTAAGCCGAGTAAACTCTGTCTACTGACAGCAGATTGAGCTGCTTCTTGATGGCCGCGCTGCACATCAAAGCGGGGTTGCCGCCGAGGTATCTCGACTCTGCCCCGAGCTCCTGCCGGGTGAGCTCCGCGAAAGGCCCCCGACGCAATTGCATCTCGATCGCTCCGAGCTCCTCGTCACCAGCCTGCACCCGGGCGACACCCTTTGTCTTGCGTTCGAAACCGTTCGCGATCGCCGCCCCGTGAGCCGCCCCGAGCTCTGCAAGCTCTTGTGCTGCGTCCGAAAACTCGCCGCGCTGGGAACCCGCCATGAGGAAGGACTTGCATGCCAATGGGTCGCTCATCAGCTTCAGAAGGGCTGTCAGCTCTGCCCGGTCCACCGCATTGATGTGTTCGTCATCGGCATAGGCTTCCATCTCGTTCGCCAGAATGATGTTGAGCACGCCATTCGCGGCGGGCCATCCGCCTTCATTGAACGCCGCCTCGGTCTTTCGGAGCAAGACCTCCCGGAGGGCGGGATCGCTGCGGGCGATAGACGCCGCCAGTGGGAATCGCGCGAGGTTCTGATCGAAATCGCGTGCAAACCCGCTGGGCCCGGAGAGGCTGGCATATGCCAGATTTCCGGCCAGCAGGGCGACGGCGACGAGCAGCAGGAGTGATCTTCTGGTCATGCGAGAATGTTGGCGTGAAATACCGCGAGACATCATCGCACGCCGGGGTCGGCGCCATCCATTGCAACTACAGGCTGCCGTTAACGAATCCTTTCGCAGCCCTTTCACCGCCTGGCAGATCGCATGCAGGCTGGCTTATTTTGCCAAATGCCGCATGAAAATGCGCACCACATAGCCCGGGAATCGCGGTGCCTCGTCGTAGAGGTCCGACGCGATCCGCTCGATGGTCTCGCGCAGCGACAGGAATTGCGCCTGCCGTGCGCTGCTTTCGGTGCCCTGCATGCCCGCGAGCTCGTCCATCGCGGCGTCGCTGATCTGGCACTGCACGACCTCGCCGTCGTTCAACATGGTGAAGCGAAAGGCCAGCCGTTCCAGATCATGGCCAATGATCTTGTGGCGCATGAGCGGCATCAAGTCGTCCCGGTCGAGCCCCGCGTCGGACAATGCTGAAAATCGCTGCGCTTGTCAGCAGCAAAGTGCGGCTTCGGCCCTACTGGAACGCCACTTCGGCAAAGCTGCGGAGCTTGCGCGAATGCAGCCGTTCCGATTCCTGCTGCTTGAGCCGCTCCAGCGCCTTCAGGCCGATCTCAAGGTGCTGGCCGACGCGGCGGCGGTAGAACTCGCTGGCCATGCCCGCGAGCTTGATCTCGCCATGCAGCGGCTTGTCGGAGACACACAGCAGCGTGCCGTAGGGAACGCGGAAGCGGTAGCCATTGGCGGCGATGGCGGCCGATTCCATGTCGAGCGCGACCGCGCGCGATTGCGACAGCCGGCGGATCACCTCAGGCCCGGAAATTTCCCAATTGCGGTTGTCGACGCTCGCGACCGTGCCGGTGCGCATCAGGCGCTTGAGCTCGAAGCCTTCGAGCCCGGTGACGTCCTCGACCGCCTCCTCGAGCGCGACCTGCATCTCGGCCAGCGCTGGGATCGGCACCCACAGCGGCAGCTCGCGATCGAGCACGTGATCCTCGCGCACATAGCCGTGCGCGAGCACGTAATCGCCGAGCCGCTGCGTGTTGCGCAGGCCGGCGCAATGGCCGAGCATCAGCCAGGCATGCGGCCGCAGCACCGCGACGTGGTCGGTGACGTTGCGCGCATTGGACGGACCGGTGCCGATGTTGATCAACGTGATGCCGCGATAGCCAGGTGCGACCAGATGGAAGGCCGGCATCTGCGGTGCGCGAGCCGGCGCGGTGCCGCTGATCGCGCCGCCGCTGTTCGTGATCACGTTGCCGGGCGCGACGAAAGCTTCGAGCCCGGCTTCGCCGGACTGCAGCCGCTGCTGGCACGCTTGCGCGAAGGCATCGACATAGAACTGGTAGTTGGTGAAGATCACGAAGTTCTGGAAATATTCGGGATCGGTGCCGGTGTAGTGATAAAGCCGGCGCAACGAGTAATCGACGCGGGCGGCGCGGAACAGGGACAGCGGCTCCGGCGTATCAGGCTGGAGCTCGAAAGTGCCGTCGGCGATCGAATCGTCCATGGTCGCGAGAACGGGCACGTCGAACGCATCGCGCAGCGAGCGTGTCACGGGCGAATTCTCGCTGGTGGTGATCGCGGCTTCGATATTGATGTCGCGCCGATAGGCGAAGTGGATCGGGATCGGCTCGGCGGACTCGCCGATCTCGACGGGCACGCCGTGGTTCTGGATCAAGAGGCCGATCTGCTCGGTGAAATAGCTGCGGAACAGATCCGGCCGCGTCACGCTGGTTTCATGCACGCCGGGTCCGGCGACGAAGCCGTAAGCAAGGCGCGAATCCAGCCGCGCATGCGTCGCAGTGGTGATACGGACGAAGGGATAATAGGCGCGAACCCGCATCGTGATCGCTTCCCCGCCGACATAGGCTTCGAACCGGTCGCGCAGGAATTTCGTGTTGCGCTCGTAGATTTCCTCGAGGCGGGCAACGGCGAGGGACGCGTCGGAGAAGGATGCGGTGGGGATGGAGGGAGGAGATTGCATGGTTCGACCGCCGGGTGATTGGGCCTAAGTCGAACTATAGCAAAGAAGGCGGTGTTGTAGGGTGGGTTAGCGCAGCGTAACCCACCACTTCCGCATCCTCGGTTAGAGAAGCGGTGGGTTACGGCTTCGCCTAACCCACCCTACGAGACCACGACGCGCTGTCGTGCGTCACTTCTCGCGGAAGGCGCGCATCAGCTGGTCGTGAAGCGGCTTCATCAGATAGGACAGCATCGTGCGGTCGCCGGTCTGGACGAAGGCTTCCACCGGCATGCCGGGGATCATCTTGACGTCGCCGAGCCTGGCGATCTCTTCCGGCGGCATCGAGACACGGATGGTGTAGTAGCCTTGGCCGGTGCGCTGGTCGGTGGTGACGTCGGGCGAGACGCGGCTGACGACACCGTTGAGCTCGGGCGTGGTGCGCTGGTTGAACGCGGACAGGCGCAGCAGCGTCTTCTGGCCGATCTGGAGCTTGTCGATGTCGACCGGATTGACCTTGGCCTCGACCTGGAGATCGTCGGTCTGCGGCACGATCAGCATCAAGGTATCGCCGGCCGTGACGACGCCGCCGATCGTGTGCACCGTCGATTGCAGCACCATGCCATCCTGCGGCGCGCGGATGTCGACGCGGCGGAGCTGGTCTTCGGCCGCGACCTTGCGCTCGATCAGCTCGCCGATCTTGTCGTTGGTTTCGCGCAGGTCCTTGGAGACCTCGCTGACCACGTCCTTGTCGATCTGGATGATCTGGAGCTCGGTCTCGGTGATCTTGCCCTTGGCCTGGGCGCGCGCGGCGATGTACTGCGCGCGCTCGCCGTTGAGGCGGGCCGAGTCGCGCTCGAGCTGGGTCAGGCGCGAGATCTGCACAAGACGCTTCTCGTAGAGCTCACGCACGCCGGTGAGCTCGTTCAGCACCAGCGCGATCTCCTGGTCCTTGGCTTTTTCCTGGGCGCTGAGACCGGCGATCTCCTCGTTGAGCTGCGTGATGCGTTCGCGGAGCTGCGCCTTCTGCCCGGTGCGGCCATTGACGCGGACCTCGAACAGCTTGGTCTCGGCCGCAAGCAGCGCCTTGACGTCGGGATCGCCCGCCCGCTCGATGAGGCCTTGCGGGAACTCGATTCGGTCGAGGCCGCGCTGCTCGGCCTGCAATCGCGCCGCACGCACCTGCGCCGCATCGAGGTTCTTGGTGACGATGGCAAGATTGGCCTTGGTGACGGTGTCGTCGAGCCGCACCACGATGTCGCCGGACTTGACCAGGTCGCCGTCGCGGGCGCGCACCTCGCCGACCACGCCGCCGGTCGGATGCTGCACCTTCTTGACGTTGGATTCGACCACGATCTGGCCCGGCGCAATCAGCGCGCCCGAGATCAGGACGGTCGAGGCCCAGCCGCCGAGGCCGACGACCAGGACCAGCACGATCACAAGGCCGAGCATCAGGTGGAACCTGATGGAGTCGCGGACGGTCTTCGCGGCCGCCTTGGTGCCGCCGATGGCCAACGTGCTCATGGCTTCGTGCTCATGGTTTGGCCACTCCGCCTTCGCTGACGATCTTGATCGGCGCCGGCGGCGTCACGCGCGGCTGCAGCACCTGGGCGAGCACCTGCTCCTTCGGCCCAAAGGCCTGCATGCGACCGTCGCGCAGCACCAGGATCTGGTCGACCGCCTCGACGCCGATCGGGCGGTGCGCCACCACGACGACGATGGCACCGCGCTCGCGCGCCGAGCGGACGGCGCGGGTCAGCGCCTCGTCGCCTTCGGTGTCGAGATTGGAATTGGGCTCGTCGAGCACGATCAGGAAGGGGTTGCCGTAGAGCGCGCGCGCCAGCGCCACGCGCTGGGCCTGGCCTGCGGAAAGCGCGGCGCCCTGCTCGCCGACTTGGGTGTTGTAGCCCTCGCGCATCTTGATGATCATCTCGTGCACGCCGGCCTCCTTGGCTGCGGCGATGATCGCCTCGGAGGTGGCCTCGGGATCGAACCGGCTGATGTTCTGCGCGATGGTGCCGCCGAACAATTCGACGTCCTGCGGCAGATAGCCGATATGGCGGCCGAGCGCGTCGCTCGTCCATTGATCGAGCGCCGCGCCGTCGAGCCGCACCTTGCCGCGCACCGGCTGCCAGACCCCGACCAGCGCGCGGATCAGCGACGACTTGCCGGAACCGCTCGGGCCGATCACGCCAAGGCCGTTGCCGGCGGCGAGCGCGAAGGTGACATCCTGCACCACGAGACGCTGATCGCCGGGCGGCACCATGGCGACGCCTTCGACCGAGAGCCGGCTGGTCGGCGCCTGCAGCTGGGTCGGCATCGCCTGCGCCGGCATCTGCTCCAACAGGCGCGTCAGACGCTGCCAGCTCTGGCGCGCCGCGACGAAGGATTTCCAATGCGCGATGGCGAGATCGACCGGCGCGAGCGCGCGGGCGGACAGGATCGAGCCGGCGATGATGATGCCGGCCGTCGCCTCCTGGTGGATGACGAGATAGGCGCCGACCGCGAGCACGGCCGATTGCAGCATCATCCGCAGCACCTTTGCGACCGCGCCGAGACCACCGGCGACGTCGCTCGCCCGCTGATTGCCGGCGAGGTATTTTTCGTTGGCCTCGCTCCAGCGCTGGTTCATCCGGCCGGCCATCCCCATCGACACCATCACTTCGGCGTTGCGGCGGCTGGCCTGGGCGAGATCGTTGCGCTGGGCGGCGAGGCCCATCGCTTCCTTCGCCGGCTGGCGGGACATGAACTCGGTGACCAGCGTCAGCCCGACCAGGATGATGGCACCGACCAGCGCGGTGACGCCGATCAGGACATGGAAGGCGAAGCAGATGGCGAGATAGAGCGGCAGCCAGGGCAGGTCGAAGAATGCGCTGGGGCCCATGCTGCCGAGGAAGGAGCGGACATTGTCGAGATCGCGCAGAGGCTGCAGGCCCTCGTTGCGGCTGCCGACCAGCAGCGGCAGGCGCACGATGGTGTCGAACACGCGCTTATTGAGGGCCTCGTCGAGCGCGGTGCCGATCCGCCCCAGGATGCGGTTGCGGATCATGTCCAGCACGCCCTGCGCCATGTAGAGGAAGCTGGCGAGGATGATCAGGCCGACCAGGGTGGGGATGCTGCGGCTCGGCAGCACCCGGTCATAGACCTCCAGCATGAAGATCGACCCGGTCAGATAGAGCAGGTTGATCATGCAGCTCATCAGGCCGACGCCGATGAAGGCCGTGCGACAAGCGCGCAAGGCGTCACCGAGCTCCGAACGGCGGACGCCAGGGATGGCTGCCATCAGTCTGATCTCTTTCGGCTAACGGGCAAAGCCCTGATTTCAAAGGCGATTCAAGGAGTACTCGCCTTGGATTAACATCTGTTTTCCGGCCGTCCGACGCGGTCGAATTTAATCCGAGGCCTCATGGGCCACATCTACCCCCGATAGCCTTCCGCGCAAGTCCGGAATTCCACAGGCTTGCGGCTTTTTCTTGCAGGCTTTCAGCCGCTTCCGCGAAAAGCGCGGCTCAAGTTCCGCTCAGCCGAATGCAGAGGCTAGAGCCGGCCCCCGCCGCGCACAAGGCGTACCACCAGCAGCAGGATGACCGCGCCGATGGCAGAATAGACAATCTGGGAGATCAAGCCGCTGCCGAGGCGGATGCCGAGCTTTGGAAACAGCAGGCTCGCCACCAGCGCACCGCAGATGCCGATCACGATGTCGCCGATAAGGCCGAACCCGGCGCCCCGCACGATCTTGCCGGCGAGCCAACCAGCGACGAGACCGACGAACAGGATGACGAGCAGGCCTTCGTTGGAAATGTACATCCGTGAGGTTCCTCTCCGTGAACGGCGCCATGGAACGGGAACCGGAATGAATGGGGTGTGAATGCTGGAGGCTCGCTCAGCCCGGCTCAATTCATCCAACCTATGACAGCACGGTGGCCGGCTCCGCCAGGACGCATCTGGCCGCCCGACCCGGCCCGACCGCGACATTCCCGGGCAATTGCTCCAGGCAGCGCGGCTCGGCGAGTTTGCAGCGGGGAGCGAAGGAGCAATTGTGCGGCTTCTCGGCCAGCGACGGCGGCGTGCCGGGGATGGTCTCCAGCCGCTGCCCGCGCTTGGCGCCGTGGATGGTGGAGGCGAGCAGGCCCTTGGCATAAGGATGCACCGGCGAGCGGACGATGTCGCGCAAGGTCCCCTGCTCCACGATCTGACCGGCATACATCACCGCGACGCGATCGCAGATCTCGATGGCGACGCCGATGTCGTGGGTGACGAAGATGACGGACATGCCGAACTCGCGCTGCAGCTCGCGCAGCAGCAGCAGGATCTGGATCTGCACGGTCGCATCGAGCGCCGTGGTCGGCTCGTCCGCGAGCAGGATTTTCGGCCGGCAGGCGAGCGCAAGCGCGATCATCGCGCGCTGGCGCATGCCGCCGGACATTTCGTGCGGATAGGCATCCAGCCGGCGCTTGGCCGAGGGAATGCGCACGACCTCGAGCATCTCCAGCGCCCGTGCGCGCCCTTCTGCAAAGCTCTTGCCTTCGTGGCGCACCACGCTTTCGGCGATCTGCGCGCCGATCGTGTAGACCGGATCGAGCGCAAGCGCCGGCTCCTGGAAGATCATCGAGACGGTCTGGCCGCGGAACGACGACAGCTGCTCGTCGTTCATGGCCAGCACGTCCTGTCCCATGACGTTGACCGTGCCCGAAATCTGCGTGCGCTTCTTCGGCAGCAGCCGCATCAAGGCACGCAAGGTCACGCTCTTGCCCGAACCGGATTCGCCGAGCAGGCCCAGCACCTCGCTGTTCCCCAGCGAGAGACTGAGATCGTTCACGGCATAGACCGTGCGCTCGCCGGTGAAGCGGATGTTGAGGCCTGAGATCTCGACGAGGTTTGTCATGACGGCAGCTTCGGCAATCGGTCGTGATAGTCGGTGACGCGCTGGAACGCGGCGCCGATGGTCAGCAGGGTGGCTTCGTCGAAGGAGCGGCCGATCAGCTGCATGCCGACCGGCAGGCCGGTCGTGGTGAAGCCCGAAGGAATGGTCAGTGACGGCAAGCCCAGGAAATTCACCGGGCGGGTGAACAGCGTCAGCCGCTGCAACAGCGCCGGCGCGTTCGGGCCGCCGCCGACGTCGCTCTCCTCGATCGTCGGCGCCGGCACCGGGGACGCCGGCGCGATCACCGCATCGACGCCTGCCGCCGCGGCATTGTGGGCCGCGAGCCCCGGCCCGCGCCAACGCATCGCCTCGAGATAGGTGATGGCGGGAACGGCGAGGCCGTTCTGAAGCCGCATCAAGACCTGCGGGCCATAGTCCTGCGGACGTTCGATCATCCAGCGCTTGTGGAAGGCGGCGGCTTCCGCCGCGAGCACGAGCTGGCTTGCCGACGACAATTGCCGCTGGTCGGGCAGCTCGACGCGGACGATGTCGGCGCCCTCGCGCTTGAGCACCGCGATGGTCTCGTCCAGCACGCGCGCGACCTCGCTGTCGAGATCGTCGACATAGAACGAGGCGGGCACGCCGATCTTGAGACCCCTCAGCGAAGCCTTGGTGGCTGCGACGTAGTCCGCGAGCGGCTCGTGGCTGCAGGTCGAATCGGCGGGATCGGGCCCGGCCATCAGCGCCAGCAAGAGCGCGCAATCCTCGGCGGTGCGGGCCAGCGGGCCGACGGTATCGAGCGATTGCGACAGCGGCATTGCGCCGGCGCGGCTGACGCGGCCCACCGTGGTCTTGAGTCCCGTGACGCCACAGAAATGCGCGGGCATGCGGATCGAGCCGCCGGTGTCGGAGCCAAGCGCCGCATAGGTCAGGCGCGCGGCCACCGCCGAGCCGGAGCCGGATGAGGAGCCGCCGGTGATATGGGCGACGTTCCAGGGATTGCGCACCGGACCGTAATGAGCGTTGTGCCCGGTCGGGCCATAGGCGAACTCGGCGAGATGCAGCGTGCCGAGCCGGACCTGGCCGGCGTCCTTGAGCCGCTGCAAGGCGGTGGACGTGACGTTCGGCACGAAGTCGCGGCGGATCAGCGAGCCGCAGGTCGAGACGTGGCCGGCATCGTAGTACATGTCCTTGTGCGCGAGCGGGACGCCATGCAGGGGACCGCGGACATTGCCCTTGGCGAGCTCGGCATCGGCGGCATCCGCCGCTTTCAATGCAGCCTCGGCCTCGATCGACATGAAGGCGTTGAGATGCGGCTGCCACTGCGCGATGCGCTGCAGCAGCGCACGCGTCGCCTCGTGCGAGGACACCTGCTTCATCGCGATCGCGCGCGCGACCTCGGTGAGCGTCATCAGAGCGGGCTCACGGCTCATTTGGACACCTTCTGCGTCTGCGCGAGCACGTAAGTTGCGGGCTCCAGATCGAACGGCAGCGTGCCGGCGATCGCGGCGAAGCCTTCGAAGGCGGGGCCGATGGCATTGGAGATGCGGGTTGCGATCTCGTCGTCCACGGGGACGCCGGCGATATGCGCGATCGGCTTGATCTCTTTCGGTGTCGGTCTCGTCATGCGGTTTCTCCCCTGGGGGCGCGGCTGTGGCCTGAACCCGGTATCGCCATGTAGCACGCGGCCTCGTGGCCCATATTATCCAGCGCAGTGAGCTTTGGTGTCGCATTTGCGCAGAGCGGCTCCGCAAACGGGCAACGGGTGTGGAAACGGCAGCCCGGCGGCGGATCGATCGGATTGGGCGGGTCGCCCGTGATCGGCGGCGTCTCGGTGCGCCTGTCGGGGTCCGAAGACGGCATCGCGGCGAGCAGCGCCCGGGTGTAGGGATGCGCCGGGCTGTCCCAGACCTGGTCGACCGGGCCGAGCTCGACGACCTCGCCGAGATACATCACCAGCACGCGGTCCGAGATGTAGCGCACCACGTTGAGGTCGTGGCTGATGAAGAGATAGGTGAGGCCGAATTCGCGCTTGAGATCGGCGAGCAGGTTGAGCACCTGCGCCTCGACGGATTTGTCGAGCGCCGAGACGGCTTCGTCCAGGATCACCAGCCGCGGCGACAGCGCCAGCGCCCGCGCGATGTTGACACGCTGGCGCTGGCCGCCGGAAATCTCGTGCGGATAGCGGTTGGCGAAGTTTTCCGGGCGCAGGCCGACCTTGCCGAGCAGCTCTCGCGCCAGGTTGCGCGCCGCGCCATCGGCCATGCCATGGACCTTTGGACCGAAGGCGACGGATTCCTCGATCGTCAGGCGCGGGTTGAGCGAGGCGTAGGAATCCTGGAACACCATCTGCATGCCGCGGCGCAGCTCGCGCAAGCTCAGCGACTGGCCGACGGTCATGCCGTCATAGATGATGTCGCCGACATCGCGCGGCATCAGGTGCATCAGCAGCCGCGCCGTGGTCGACTTGCCGCAGCCGGACTCGCCGACGATGCCGACGGTCTCGCCCTTGGCGACGGAGAAGGAGACGTTGTCGACGGCACGCACCGTGCGCTTGGCGGCGAACAGGCCGCCGCGCACCGGAAAATGCTTGGTCAGGCCGTTGACCTGCAGCAGCGGCTGCGCGAGCCCACCGCGGTCCTCGACCGGCTCCAGCATTTCGACGGAGGTGTTGGTTTCGCTCATGGCCTAGTTCCTGATGTCCATGGCGCTACGCAGGCCGTCCGAGAGCAGATTGAAGCAGATCGAGACCGCGAAGATCATTGCGCCCGGCAAGGCTGCGACCCAGGGATTGACGTAGATCGCGGTGCGCAGCGTGTTCAGCATCAGGCCCCATTCCGGCTCCGGCGGCTTGGTGCCGAGGCCGAGGAAGGACAGACCGGCCGCCAGGATCATCGAGACCGAGATCAGACTGGTGGCATAGACGAAGATCGCGCCGAGCACGTTGCCGAGGATGTGGACGCGCATGATGGTGAAGGCGCCCGCGCCGGAGGCACGGGCGGCCTCGACGAAGTCCATGTTGCGCACGCCGGTGGTGACGCTCTCGGCGACGCGGGTGATCTGCGGCACGAACACGATGGTCAGCGCCACGATGGAGTTGAGGATGCCGGCGCCGAGCGCGCCGGAGATCGCGATCGCCAGCAGCACCGACGGGAAGGCGTAGAACACGTCCACCGTGCGCATGATCGCGGTGTTGAGCTTGCCGCCGACATAGCCGGCAATGATGCCGAGCGAGGTACCGATGCAGAAGGCCAGGATCACGGGCAGGATGCCGATGACCAGCGACAGGCGCCCGCCATAGATCAGCCGCGCCAGCATGTCGCGGCCGAGCTCGTCGGTGCCGAGCGGATAGCCTGTCGTGCCGATGTGGCGGAGGCGCCGGATCATCGAACCCTTGTAGGGGTCTTCGAGACCGAGCCACGGCGCGAGGATCGCGGAGAGGAAGATCAGCAGCAGCACCAGCGCGCAGGCCATGCTGACCTTGTCGCGCATGATGCGCCGGCCGACGGTCGCCCAATAACCACGCGCCTTGGTCGCGGGCGCGGCCTGCAGCGCGGCATCGGCGGTGGCGGACAACGGGAGCTCGCTCATCGGCTAGCCCCGCTTGATGCGCGGGTCGATCGCGGCTTGGGCGATGTCGACCAGGAGATTGAGGAAGACGAAGAACAGCGCCAGGATCAGGATCGTGCCCTGCAGCAGCGGCAGGTCACGCTGGAAGATCGCCGAGTTGAGCAGGAAGCCCGAGCCAGGCCAGGAGAACACGGTCTCGATCAGGATCGAGCCGCCGAGCATGTAGCCGAGCTGAAGCCCCATCACCGCGAGCGCGGTGGGCGCGGCATTCTTGATGACGTGGCGGAACACGCCGGTTTCGCGCAGGCCCTTTGCACGCAAAGCCTCGACGAAGTCCTGCGAGAGAATGTCGCCAGTGAGCGCGCGGACCGTGCGGGTGACGATGCCCATCGGGATCACCGACGTCGTGATCGCGGGCAGCACGAGATATTTGAGGTGCGCCCAATCCCAGGCCCAGGAGTTGGAGCCGCTGGGGCCGGCGCCGACCGCCGGCAGCCAGTTCAGCTGGACCGAGAAAATGATGACGAGCAGCATGCCGAGCCAGTAATGCGGCACCGAGACGCCGGCGATGGCAAAGGAGGTCGCGACCTTGTCGATCCAGGTCTCGCGGAAATAGCCGGCGATCAGGCCAAGCAGGACGCCCATGGTGAAGCCGATGATGGCGGCGGCAATCGCGAGCGTGACGGTGTTGCCGACCGCGCGCATGACCTCGGCCAGCACCGGACGCCCCGTCGCGATGGAATTGCCGAGATCGCCATGAAGGGCACGCAGCAGCCACAGGCCGAACTGCACCGGCAGCGGCCGGTCGAAGCCATAGGCGGCGCGCAGCTGCGCGGCGAGCTCCTGCGACGCATCGGCCGGCAGCACGGCGACCAGCGGATCGCCCGGCGTGATGTGCACGAGCAGGAAGCACACCAGCGCCACGCTGATGACGATCGGGACGACGTAGACAATGCGTCTGGCGGTATAGGCGAGCACTGGTCTTCTTTCTTCCTTCTCCCCTTGCGGGAGAAGGTGGCGCGCAAGCGCCGGATGAGGGGTTCGGTCCGCGGACGCAACTTTTCCAATCGAAGGGTCCGCATCCGCGGAGAGAGACCCCTCACCCGGCTTCGCTAAAGCGAAGCCACCCTCTCCCACAAGGGGAGAGGGTGCACCGAGCAAATCGACAGAGCTACTGCGCGATCGACACCGGCGAGAAGTCGATGAACCAGCTCTTCGGTTGCACGACGCCTGTCACCTTCGGGCTCATGGCGCGCGGGCCGACGTCGTGGGCGACGTAGAGGAAAGCGGCGTCGTCGACGGAGGCTGCGTGCAATTCGGCGAGTGCGGCGTCGCGCGCGGCGGGATCGAAGGTCTGGCGCGCCTTCTTCACCAGCTCGTCGAATTTGGGGTTGTTGATGAAGCCCCAATTGTTCGAGACCGGCGGCGCCATGCCCGACTGCAGGAAGCGCACCAGCGCGAAGAACGGGTCCATCGCCGCGTAGGTGACGTTGGTCGCGTGCGAGCCGTTGGCGCTGGGATCCTTGGCGCCGCGGCGCCAGTTGGTGAACAGCGTATTCCATTCGATGACGTCGAGCTGCACATCGAAATAGCATTCGGCCAGCGCCTGCTGGAGATACTCGTTCATCGGCAAGGGCTGCATCTGGCCGGAGCCGGACGCCGAGGTCTGCGTCTTCACGGTCAGCTTCTTGTTGGGACCGTAGCCGGCCTCCTGCATCAGCTTTTGCGCAGCCGCCTTGTCGTACTTGATCTGGAAGGTGGGATTGCCGCGCCAGGGGTGGCCGGGCTCGAAGGTGCCGGACGCCGGCACCATCAGCCCCGCGAGCAGACCGTCCCTGAGGCCTTCGCGGTCGACGCAGAGGTTCGCGGCCTTGCGCACTCGGATGTCGTTCCAGGGCGAGCCCTCGACGCGCGAGAACTGCCACGGCCAGACGTGCGGCTGCTCGTTGGAGTAGAGCTTGAAGCCGCGCTGCTTGAGTTCGGGCAGCGCGTCCGGTGCCGGCGCCTCGACCCAATCGACCTGGCCGGACAGCAGCGCCGCGGTGCGCGCGTTGGCTTCCGGCATCGGCAGCAGCACCATCTTGTCGACCTTGGGCACGCGATCCTTGTTCCAGTAGCTCGCGTTCTTGACCAGCTCGAGCCGCTCGCGCGGGGTGAAGCTCGCCATCTTCCACGGGCCGGTGCCCGAGGCGCTCCTGGCGAAGGCGGTCCATGCGGCCTGTGACTTCGCCTTAGCGTCGGCGCCTTCGGCCTTGTCGTAGAAGGACTGCCACTTCGCCGGGCTTGCCATGAACAGATTGGTGAGATTGATCGGCAGGAAGCTGTCGGGCTCCTTGGTGGTGAGCTCGACGGTCATGTCGTCGATCTTCTTCGCGGAGGCCAGCGTCGGCATGCGCGAGGCCGTGACGCCGACCTGGCTGGCGTCGAATTGCGGCGCATCCTGCTTCAGCACCTTCTCGACGTTCCACACCACCGCGTCGGCGTTGAACGGCGAGCCGTCATGGAAGGTGACGCCGGGGCGCAGCTTGAAGACCCATTTGGTCTTGTCGGCATCGTCGACCTTCCACTCGGTGGCAAGGCCGGGGATCACCACGCTCGCCTTGTCGGCAGAGGACAGGTCCCAGCTGGTCAGCGCATCGTACATGGTGAGGCCGGTGAAGCGGTTGCCCTCGAAACCTTGATCGGGCTGGCCGAGCGTGCGCGGAATATCGGCAGCAGTCATGCCGATGCGCAGCACAGTTTCGGCAGCCGCCACCCGCGGCCATGCAGCTGCGCTGCCAAGCGCCAACAGCGCGATCAGCGCCGCCCGTGTGTTGTTGTTCTTGATAAACATCGCCTCAGTCCCTTTCCGGCTTCCGATGATTAATTTTGATGCAATCGTATGCAATGGCTATGCCAAGGGAAAACTTTTTCTGCGAATTGCCCCTGCGACGACAAGTCCTTGTGATGACGCACGGGCGAAATCGGCGCGCTGCCTATTCTGGCATCAAGATTGCAGGTTTGGCCCCAGATCCCCCTGGAGCTTTGGGCCATGCGTATTCGTCTATCGACCTGTCTCGCCGTGCTTGCACTGGCGGTGTCCGCAATCACGGCGCGCGCCGAAACGGTGGTGCGTTACGGCATCTCGATGGCGGATATTCCACTCACCACTGGCCAGCCAGATCGTGGCGCCGGCGCCTATCAGTTCACGGCCTACACGATCTACGATCCGCTGGTGGCCTGGGAGATGGACGTCGCCGACCGCCCCGGCAAGCTGGTGCCGGGCCTCGCCACCGAATGGAAGGTGGACGACGCCGACAAGACGAAGTGGCGCTTCACCCTGCGCAAGGGCGTGAAGTTTCACGACGGCAGCGATTTCAACGCCGATGCGGTAATCTGGAATCTCGACAAGGTGCTCAACGACAAGGCGCCGCAATTCGACAAGCGGCAGAGCGCGCAGGTGAAGACCCGCCTCCCCTCCGTCGCCAGCTACGCCAAGATCGACGACTTCACGGTGGAGATCACCACCAAGACGGTGGATTCCTTCTTCCCCTATCAGATGCTGTGGTTCCTGGTCTCGAGCCCGGCGCAATATGAAAAACTCGGCAAGGACTGGGACAAGTTCGCCAGCCAGCCCTCCGGAACCGGCCCGTTCAAGCTGACGAAGCTGGTGCCGCGCGAGCTCGCCGAGCTCAGCAAAAATCCGGACTACTGGAACAAGAAGCGCATTCCCAAGGCCGACAAGATCGTGCTGGTGCCGATGCCGGAAGCGCTGACGCGCACCAATGCACTGCTCGCCGGCCAGGTCGACCTGATCGAGACGCCGGCCCCGGATGCCGTGCCGCAGCTGAAGGCGGCGGGCATGAAGCTGGTCGACAACGTCACGCCGCATGTGTGGAATTATCACCTCAGCGTGCTGCCGGGCTCGCCCTGGACCGACATCCGCCTGCGCAAGGCGCTGAATCTTGCGATCAACCGCGACGAAGTCGTCGGCCTGATGAACGGCCTCGCCAAGCCCGCCAAGGGCCAGGTCGACCCGTCGAGCCCGTGGTTCGGCAAGCCCAGCTTCGAGCTGAAATATGATCTCGCCGCCGCCAAGAAGCTGGTGGAGGAAGCGGGCTATTCGAAAGCAAAGCCGCTGAAGACCACCTTCATCATCGCGCAAGGCGGCACCGGCCAGATGCTGTCGTTGCCGATGAACGAATTCCTGCAGCAGAGCTTCAAGGAGATCGGCATCGAGATCGACTTCAAGGTGGTCGAGCTGGAGACGCTCTATACGCATTGGCGCAAGGGCGCCGCCGACGAGATGAACGCCGGCATCACCTCCAACAACATCGCCTACGTCACCTCGGATCCGCTCTACGCCATCGTCCGCTTCTTCCATTCCGGCCAGATCGCGCCGGTGGGCGTCAATTGGGGCGGCTACAAGAACCCGAAGGTCGACGCGCTGATCGACGAGGCCAAGCAGACTTTCGATAGTACCAAGCAGGACCAATTGCTGGCGCAGGCGCACGCGCTGATTGTGGACGATGCCACGCTGGTGTGGGTCGTCCACGATACCAATCCGCACGCGCTGTCACCGAAGATCAAGCAGTTCGTGCAGGCGCAGCACTGGTTCCAGGATCTGACGACGATCGGGGTGGAGTGAGCAACACGCAAGGGTGGGCACGGCGCTTTGCGCCTTTGCCCACCCTTGGTGCATGCTCAGCGCGCGCGATCACCGCCCCTTGGTCGGGATCTTGTTGTACGGCACGTCCTTGTCGACGCGGATGTCGCCCGGCAGGCCGAGCACGCGCTCGGCGATGATGTTGCGCAGGATCTCATCGGTGCCGCCGGCGATGCGCATCGAGGGCGAGGACAGCAGCATCTGCTGGAATTGGCCCTGGGCCGTTTCCTCGTCATTTCCGGTGAGAACACCGGCCGCGCCCTGCAGATCCATGGCGTAAGTCGCGATGTCCTGCAGCATCATGCCCGAGACCAGCTTGCCGATCGAATTCTCCGGGCCCGGTCGCTCGCCTTTCGATAGCGCCGAGATCGTGCGGTAGCTGGTGTATTTCAGTCCGTTCGACTTCGCCGCCCAACTCGCGAGCTTCGAGCGTACGGCGGGATCGTCGATGGCGAGGCCATCCTCCAGCATCAGGTTCGAGCATAGCTCGAACATTTCGGGCACGCCGGTCGCGAGCCGCGCGCCGATCGACATGCGCTCGTTCATCAGCGTGGTCAGCGAGACGTTCCAGCCGTCGCCGACGGCACCCAGCCGCTGGCTGTCGGGGATCACGACATCGGTGAAATAGACCTCGTTGAACTCCTGCATGCCGTTGGCCTGCTTGATCGGCCGCACCTCGACGCCGGGGCTCTTCATGTCCAGGAAGAACATGGTGAGGCCCTTGTGCTTGGGCACGTTCGGATCGGTGCGCGCGATCAAGAGACCATAGTCGGAATAATGCGCGCCCGAGGTCCAGATCTTCTGGCCGTTGACGACCCAATTGTCACCCTTCTTTTCGGCGCGGGTACGCAGGCCCGCCACGTCGGAGCCGGCAGACGGCTCGGAGAACAGTTGGCACCAGATCTCCTCACCCGATGCGAGCTTCGGCAAGTAGCGGCGCTTGGCCTCCTCGCTGCCGAACGCCATCACGGTCGGGCCGCACATGCCTTCGCCGATCTGGAACGGCTGCGTCAGCTTGCCGTAGACGCCCTCCTCCTGCTGCCAGATCACCTTTTCGATCGGCGTCGCGCCGCGGCCGCCATACTCCCTGGGCCAGTGCAGGCAGGCCCAATTGCCCTCGAACTTCTTCTTCTGCCAGGCCTTGCCGACATCGACGATGTCCTGATTGGCGAGCCGGATGCGGCCCAGCGAGGACTTCGACAGCTCGGCATGCAGCTCCTTCGGCGCATTGGCCTCGATCCATTGGCGCGCGGTCTGGCGGAATGCGGCTTCCTGCGGTGTGTCGTCGAAATTCATGTGGACCTCTATCTTCGTAGGGTGGGTTAGCGCAGCGTAACCCACCACTTCTGCTGAGCGGAGACGAAAGAGGTGGGTTACGCCTTCGGCTAACCCACCCTACGGTTCTATGCTCTTCCCTTCGTCGGGATCTTGTTGAACGGCACGTCCTTGTCGACGCGGATGTCGCCGGGCAGGCCCAGCACCCGTTCGGCGATGATGTTGCGCATGATCTCGTCGGTGCCGCCCTCGACGCGTGTACCCGGCGCACGCAGCAGCATGGCCTGGAAACGGCCGGCCAGCTCGCCATCCTCGCCGCTGACGATTCCGGACGCGCCCTGCAGATCCAGTGCGTAGGTCGCAACGTCCTGGATCATGGAGCCGGCCACCAGCTTGCCGATGGAGTTCTCCGGTCCCGGGCGTTCGCCCCTCGACAGCGCCGAGATCGCGCGCATGCTGGTGTATTTCAGTCCGCTTGCCTTCACCGCCCAGTTCGCCAGCTTGGATCGCACCGCGCGATCCTCGATCGCCGGGCCGTCGTCGAGCATCAAGCTGGAGCAGTACTCGAACAATTCGGGGAAACCGGTCGATACGGCCGCGCCGATCGCACTGCGCTCGTTCATCAGCGTGGTCAGCGAGACGTTCCAGCCGTCACCGACCTCGCCGAGGCGCTGATGGTCGGGGATGCGGACATTGGTGAAATAGACCTCGTTGAAATCCGAGGCACCGCTCGCCTGCTTGATCGGCCGCACCTCGACGCCGGGGCTCTTCATGTCCAGGAAGAACATGGTGAGGCCCTTGTGCTTGGGCACGGTCGGATCGGTGCGCGTGAGCAGGATGCCGTAGTCTGAATAATGTGCACCCGAGGTCCAGATCTTCTGGCCGTTGATGATCCAGTCGTCGCCGTCCTTCTCGGCGCGCGTGCGCAGGCCCGCGACATCCGAGCCGCCGGCGGGCTCGGAGAACAGCTGGCACCAGACCTTCTCGCCGGAGGCGAGCGGCGGCAGATAGGTCCGCTTATGCTCCTCGCGCGCGAACGCCATCATGGTCGGCCCGCACATGCCGTGGCCGATGATGAACATGCGGGAGAGCTGGCCGAACGGCCCCTCCTCCTGCTGCCAGATCACGCGCTCGATCGGCGAGGCGCCACGGCCGCCATATTCCTTCGGCCAATGCAGGCAGGCCCACCCGGCGTCGGCCTTTTTCTTCTGCCAGGCTTTTGCGACTTGGAGGATGTCAGCGTTCTTGAGCACGGTGCGGCCGAGCGAGGATTTGCGCAGCTCCTCCTCATATTGCCTGGGCGCGTTCGCGCTGATCCAGGCGCGCGCGGTGGCGCGGAACTCGGCTTCCTGCGGGGTGTCGTCGAAGTTCATCTTGGTTCTCTGCTGTCCGTAGGGTGGATTAGCCGGAGGCGTAATCCACCAATTCTGTCGAGCACTGCCGGTCGGTGGTGGGTTACGCCTTCGGCTAACCCACCCTACGCACCTGTCGTTACGCTGCGTTCTTCTTCCGCATCCGATCGATCAGCTGATCTTCCCAATAAGTGAGGCTGCCGAGCCCGAGCGCCATCGCGTTGGCGCGGCGATAGTACATGTGGCAGTCGAATTCCCAGGTGAAGCCCATGCCGCCATGGACCTGGATGTTGTTCTTGGCGCAGTGCTGGAACGCCTGCGTCGCGCTGATGCGCGCGGCGGCGGCGGCTTCCGGCAGTTCGGCCGCATTGGTCGAGAGCGCCCAGGCGCCGTAATAGCTGTTGGAGCGCGCCAGCGTCGCCGAGACGTACATGTCGGCGAGCATGTGCTTGACCGCCTGGAATGAGCCGATCTGCCGGCCGAAGGCGATGCGGTCCAGCGCGTAGTCGCGGCCCATCTCCAGCGCGCGATCGGCGCCGCCGACCTGCTCGAACGCGCACAGCACCGCGGCGCGGTCGAGCACCTGGGTGAGGATGCTCCAGCCGTCGCCCGCAGCTCCGAGCGGCTCGGCTTTGGCGTCCTTGAAGGTGATCTCGGCCTGTCCGCGGGTCGGATCGAGGTTGGTGAGGCTCTTCACATCGACGCCGCCGGCTTTGAGATCGACCAGGAACAGCGAGATGTCATTGTCGCGCCCACTCGATCCCGTGCGCGCGGCGACCACCGCAAAATCGGCAATCGCACCGTCGGCGACCGGCTTCTTGACGCCGTTGAGCACGCCGTTCGCAGCCGTCAGCTTGACGTTCTTCGGCGACGGGTTGCCCTTGCCCTCGAACAGCGCCAGCGTGCCAATGGCCTCGCCGGAAGCAATCGCCGGCAGCCATTTCTTCTTCTGCGCGTCACTGCCGGCGATCAGCAGCGCTTCGGCGGCGAGGTACACGGTCGAGGAAAACGGCACCGGCGCGTTGGCCCGGCCCATTTCTTCCGCGATTACGCACAGCTCGAGATGACCGGCGCCGGCGCCGCCGAACTCCTCGGGAATCGCGACGCCGAGGAAGCCCATCTCGGCGAGGCCTTTCCACAGCTCCTTGTCGTAAGGCGCCTTGCCGTCGAGCACGACACGCACCGCCTTGGGCGAGCATTTCTCGGCGAGGAACTTGCGCGCCTGGTCGCGGAGCTGCTTTTGATCGTCGGAGAAGTCGAAGTTCATGGCGGGCTTACCTTTGTTTATTCGTTGTCAATTATTGGCACCGTCATTCCGGGGCGCGCCCCTTGGCGCGAGCCCGGAATCCATAACCACGAACCGGGGTTATGGATTCCGGGCCTGGCCCTTCGGGCCATCCCGGAATGACGAGGAGAGAGAGATGTGCGCTCATTTCAGCACGATCACATCTTCATCCGGCTTGTCCGCATAGAGCCGCTCCACCAGCGCGGCGCGGCGTTCCAGGCCGGCGCGCTGGTTGATGTAGCCCTTGTCGGTGAGCTCGTTGCCGTCGATCGAAGGCGGCTCGACCATCAGCATCGCGCGCGCGATGATACGGCTGCTGGCCCCTTCGCATTCACGGTTGTGGGCTTCCAGGCCGCGCCTGAAGCAAGCGATCACCTCAGGATGCTTCACCGCATCGGCAAAGCTGAGATCGGGATTGCCGACAAGCTGGCGGCAGGCGTGCAGGTTCGGCCAGGCCAAGAGGCCGATGAAGGGACGGTCCTGCCCCGCGACCAGCGCGTCGTGCACGATTGGCGTTGCGGCCGCGATCGCATCGGTCCGCAGCGAGCCGACATGTACGAATGTGCCCGTGGTGAGCTTGAAGTCTTCGACCACGCGGCCGGCAAAGATGATGCCTTGCACCGGATCGGCATCGTCGACGAAGATGCCGGCATCGCCGATGCAGTAGAATCCTTCCTCGTCGAACATCTTCTTGGTCAGCTCCGGCTGGCCGAAATAGCCGGGCGTGACGTTGACGCCGCGCAGGCGCAATTCGTATTTCGAGCCGCACGGCACCATCTTCAACTCGACGCCGGGGAACGGCAGGCCGATCAGGCCGACGCGCTCGGTGTCCCAATAGGTGCCGGTCGAGGTCGGCGCCGTCTCGGTCGAGCCCCAGCCGGTGTAGAACACGATGCGCTCGCCGGTGGTCTTTACCGCCAGCGCTTGCATGCGCTCGTAGAGATCGTCAGGCAGCCGCGCGCCGCCATAGGCCATGATCGAGAGGTTCTTGAAGAACGAGCGGCAAAGCGCGTCGTCCTTCTCCATGGCGGCTGCGAGCGCGGCATAGCCGGCCGGCACGTTGGCATAATAGGTCGGCGAGATCTCGCGCAGATTGCGCAGCGTCTCCTCGAACTGCCCCGGCATCGGGCGGCCGTCGTCGATATAGAGCGTGCCGCCGTCGACCAGGATCGGGTGGAACGCGGCATTGCCGCCCATGGTGTGGTTCCAGGGCATCCAGTCCAGCATGGTCGAGATCGGTCCGTTCGGATCGCGCGGCCGCACTTGCATCATCATCGCTGCATTGGCGCACATCATCTCCTGCGTGTTGATGACGGCTTTGGGCATGCCGGTCGAGCCTGATGTGAACAGCAGCTTGCCGATGGTCTGCGGCGTGATCTTCGCGATCGAGGCCTCGACATCGGCCGTGACACGCGTTGCTGCGAGCTCGGCAAAGCTGACGCTCTTGATGCCCTCGCAGGGCCGCGCGACGTGAACCACGGTGACGCCGCTGAGGTCGAGCGCCTTCAGCGCCTTCTCGAAGATCGGTCCGTCCTGCACCATCAGTACGGCCGGCTTGATCAGGTCGAACAGGTACTTGAGCTTGACGTGGTCGTGGCTCATCAACGAGTAGGCCGGCGATACCGGCGCTGCCGGAACGCGCGCCTGCATCGCGGCCTGCGTCATCAGCGCATGCTCGATCGAATTGCCGGAGAGGATCGTGACGGGCCGGCCCTTGAGCTCGAGATTGAGCAGGCCTTGCGTCAGCGCGTCCACGATGCGCTTGGCTTCGCCATAGGACACCTTGCGCCATTCGCGGTTCGGGCCGCCGCGCTGCGCCAGCCAGATGCGCTCGGGTGCTTCCTTGGCCCATTTCGCCAGCGAGGCCGGGATGTGCTTCTCATGAGGCTGCAGCGGAATGCGCGACTTCAGCACCACCGTGCCGTCGCCGCGACGCTCGACGTCGATGTCGCGCGCGAGCCACTGGACCTTGCGAAAGGCGGGCTTCGTCATCACTGCCGCCGCGCTTCCACTCATTTTGCGTCTCCCGGAATTACTGTCCTTTGCGGATCTTCATCGTTCAGCGCCTGATATAGACAGGCTTTCGCTTCTCAAGGAAGGCCCTGATGCCTTCCGAAAACTCTTCCGAGCGGCTGCACAGGACCTGGTTGCGATCCTCCATCGCGATCACAGCTTCCAGCGAGCCGGCATCGACGCTCATGTTGAGGCATTCCTTGGATAGCCGCAGGCCCACGGGCGAGGCCGTCATCATCGCCTCGACATAAGGCGCGGCCGCGTCATCGAGCTTGTCCTCGTCCACGACCTCCGAGACGAGGCCGACCGCGAGCGCGCGCTCCGCTCCGATGAAGCGCCCGGTGAGGATCAGCTCGGATGCGACGGAGACGCCGACGAGGCGCGGCAGAAAATAGCTGGTGCCGATATCGCAGCCGCCGAGCCCGAGCTTGATGAAAGCGCAATTCATCCGCGCCGATCTCGTCGCGATGCGGATGTCGGAGGCCAGCGCCAGCGCGAAGCCGCCGCCGGCAGCCGCGCCCTGCACCAGCGCCAGGATCGGCTGCGGACAGCGCCGCATCAGCATCACGATGTCGGCGATGCGCCGCTGCGAATCCAGCGACTCCGTGACACCGGGTGGCTCCTGCTGCCCGGCCCGGCGCGCCATCGCAGCTTTGAGATCGAGGCCGGCGCAGAAATTCTTGCCGGCGCCCCTGAGCACGACGACGCGGGTGTCGCGATTGCGTTGCAGGCCCTGGAAATAATCGTTGAGCGCATCGATCAGCGCGGGATCGAGCGCGTTGAGGTGCTCGGGCCGATTGAGCGTCACCCGGTCGACGCCATCGTCATGCTCGATCAGCAGCGGTTGGGACATGGGGGCCTCGCACTTGCCGCGAGTCGCGGCGCCGATTGCTGCGCCCTCTCCCCTTGCGGGAGAGGGCATGTAAATCGCTAGCCGCACAATCGCTTGTGTGAGGGGTCTGCCTCCACAAATGAGATTGTGGAGACAACCCCTCATCCGGCGCCGTAGCCGAAGCTTCGCTTCGGCGTTCTTAAGAACGGCGGCCTAAGGCCGCCTATGCCACCTTCTCCCACAAGGGGAGAAGGAAGAACGAACCGCCTATCGCGGCGCCATGCGGATCGCACCGTCGAGGCGGATGGTCTCGCCGTTCAGCATCGGGTTCTCGACGATGTGCACCGCGAGCATGCCGTATTCGTTGGCATCGCCGAGACGCGAGGGATGCGGCACCTGGGCGCCCAGGCTCTTGCGGGCCTCTTCGTTCAGGCCCATCAGCAGCGGCGTGAAGAACAGGCCGGGCGCAATGGTGTTGACGCGGATCTTCTGGCTGGCGAGATCGCGCGCGGCCGGCAGCGTCAGGCCGACGACGCCACCCTTCGAGGCCGAATAAGCGATCTGGCCGATCTGGCCTTCGTAGGCGGCAACCGAGGCGGTGTTGATGATGACGCCGCGCTCCTCGCCGACGGGCTCCGCAGTGACGAGACGTTCGGCGAACAGCCTCAGGCAGTTGAAGGTGCCGATCAGGTTGACGTTGATGATGCGCGCGAACTTTTCGAGCGGGTAGACGCCGTCGCGGCCGACGATGCGCTGCGAGCCGCCGATGCCGGCGCAGTTCATGAGCACGCGGGCGACGCCGTGTGCGGCTTCCGCCTTGGCAATCGCCGCCTTGATCTGCTCCTCGCTGGTGACGTCGGCGTGAAGCGCGACGCCCTTCACCTCCGCGGCGACCTTCTCGGCGTTTTCCTTGCTCTGGTCGATCACGCCGATCTTGGCGCCCTTGGCCGCCATGGCGCGGGCGGTCGCGGCACCCAGGCCGGAGCCACCGCCGGTGATGAGAACGGCTACGTCTTTTAATTGCATCGCTTGTACCCTTCCTTGAGCGTTTCTTCTCTAGACTTGTCACGTGTCGGCCGGACTATCCGGCCGCAGCGGCTTCCCCGGCTTGCGTGAGGATGCCGCCGCAGATCAGCGTTTCCATGTGCTTGATGTATTGCCGGCAGACATCGTCAGTGACCGGGCCGACGCCGGTGGCGCGGGACATCGCGTGCCGGCCGAAGAACAGGTGATCGCAGGCACCGATCAGGCTGGTGTAGAACAGTACCGGATCAGTCGGGCGGAATTCGCCGCGGCTGACGCCTTCCGCCAGCAGGCGGCGGTGGAAGTCCAGCAGCGGGGCAACGAAGAATTTCGAGACTTCGTCGGCAGAGCTCGCGCTGGTTTCGTGCAAGAGATAGTGGATCAGCCGGTTCATGTAGGGGAACCGGTGATAGGCACGGATGATGCCGGCGATGTGCAGCTTCAGCTTCGCTGTCGACGTGATCGGCTGTGCCAGCAGATATTCGAGATTGGTCATCTCGGTCGCGGCATCCCGCGCCAGCAGCGCCAGCAGCAGGCCGTCCTTGTTGCCGAAGTGATATTTGACCAGGGCCGCGTTGGCGCCCGACTTCTGCGCAATATCGGACAGCGAGATCTCGATCGAGGAGCGTTCGATCATCAGCTCGCTCGCGGCCACCAGCAATTTCTCTGCCGTGGAATTTTTCCCGCTGGGGAGCCTGTTCGGTACGCTGGTCGCCACGGAGATCCCTGTTTGGCCGCTGGAAGCGGGGCGCAGATAAGCGCAAGCAGCGCCTCATCACAAGAGTTAATTGATCGATTGACTAAACGATGGTCCGACCCTTAAATCCGCCCGACAACCCACCCAATAAAGAATTCAGGGAGAGACCGACATGGCCGAGGCTTACATCGTCGCCGCTGCGCGCACCGCGGGCGGGCGCAAGGGGGGCCGCCTCGCCGGCTGGCATCCGGCCGATCTCGCCGCGAAGGTGCTGGACGAGCTGGTCGACCGCACCAAGGTCGACCCCGCCCTGGTCGAGGACGTAATCATGGGCTGCGTGATGCAGGTCGGCGAGCAGTCCAACAATGTCGCGCGCAACGCGATCATGGCCTCGAAGCTGCCGGAAAGCGTGCCGGGCACCTCGATCGACCGCCAGTGCGGCTCCTCCCAGCAGGCACTGCACTTCGCCGCTCAGGCCGTGATGTCCGGTGCGATGGACGTCGTGATCGCGGCCGGCGTGGAGTCGATGACGCGGGTTCCGATGGGCCTGTCCTCGCAGCTGCCGGCCAAGAACGGCTTCGGCAACTACAAGAGCCCGGGCATCGAGAAGAAATATCCGAACATCGTGTTCAGCCAGTTCACCGGCGCGGAGATGATGGCGGAGAAGTACGGCCTCTCCAAGGAGGAGCTCGATAAGTACTCCTACGACAGCCATCAGCGCGCGATCGCGGCGACGCAAGCAGGCCACTTCAAGAAGGAGATCGTGCCGCTCGAGATCACCCGTGCCGACGGCAGCAAGGACACCCACCATATCGACGAAGGCATCCGCTTCGACGTCACGCTCGACGGCATCAAGGGCGTCAAGCTGATCGCCGAGAACGGCAAGCTCTCCGCGGCGAGCGCCAGCCAGATCTGCGACGGCGCCTCCGGCGTGATGGTCGTGAACGAAAAGGGCCTGAAGCAGCTCGGCGTCAAGCCGCTGGCGCGCATCCACCACATGACCATGACCGGCGGCGATCCCGTGATCATGCTCGATGCTCCCTTGCACGCCACCAAGCGCGCGCTGGAGAAGGCCGGCATGAAGATCGGCGACATCGACCTGTTCGAAGTCAACGAGGCCTTTGCCTCGGTGCCGACCGCCTGGCTGAAGACCACCGGCGCCGATCCTGAGCGCCTCAACGTCAACGGCGGCGCCATCGCGCTCGGCCATCCGCTCGGCGGCTCCGGCACCAAGCTGATGACGACGTTGGTCCACGCCCTGCACCAGCGTGGCAAGCGCTACGGCCTGCAGACCATGTGCGAGGGCGGCGGCATGGCCAACGTGACGATCGTGGAGCGGCTGTAAGAAAAACAAAAGCGAGTAGCGAGTGGCGAGTAGCGAATGGTGAGTAGGCGAAGAGCGGTTTGCCCTTCTTCCCTATTCGCCACTCGCTACTCGCCATTTCACGTTTTGAGGAAACGCCATGACCCACCCCTGTATCCACGCCAAGACGACGCCCGACAAGATCGCCTACCAGATGGCCGGGACCGGCAAGGCGATCACCTATCGCGAGCTCGACGAGCTCTCGAACCAGGGCGCGCATCTATTCCGCTCGCTTGGCCTCAAAGCCGGCGACCATATCGCGCTGCTGATGGAGAACCGCCTCGCCTTCATGGAGATCTGCTGGGCCGCGCAGCGCAGCGGGCTCTATTACACCGCCATCAGCCGCTACCTGAAGCAGGACGAGATCGACTACATCGTCAAGGATTGCGGCGCCAAGGTCGTGATCACGACGCCGAAATGCGCCGACCAGATCAAGGGCCTGATCAAGGGCACGGCCGGCGAGCCGATCTTCTACATGATGGACGAGCCGCTGCCCGGCTTCCGCTCCTACGACAAGGAAGCCGCCGCGCAGCCGACCACGCCGATTGCCGACGAGGTCGCCGGCTACGACATGCTGTATTCGTCGGGCACCACCGGTCGGCCGAAGGGAATCAAGAAGGCTTTCGAAGGCAACAGGATCGACGTGCCGAACGCCTTCCTGCGCGTGCTCTGCGCCGACATGTGCGGCATGAACGCGGAGAGCACGTACCTCTCGCCGGCGCCGCTCTATCACGCAGCACCCTTGCGCTTCAACATGATGGCAGTCGTGCTCGGCGGCACCTCCATCATCATGGAGCACTTCGATGCCGAAGAGTTCCTGAAGCTGGTCGAGAAGTACAAGGTGACGCAATCGCAGCTTGTGCCGACCATGTTCGTGCGCATGCTGAAGCTGCCGGACGAGGTACGCACCAAATACGACGTGTCCACACTGAAGGGTGCGATCCACGCCGCCGCGCCCTGCCCGATCGACGTCAAAGCCAAGATGATCGAATGGTGGGGTCCGATCCTGATCGAGTATTACGCCGGCTCGGAAGGCAACGGCGTCACCGTCTGCAACTCGCAGCAATGGCTCGAGCACCGCGGCAGCGTCGGCCGCGCCGTGGTCGGCAAAATCAAGATTCTCGACGAGAACGACGAGGAGCAGCCGACGGGCGAGATCGGCACCGTTTACTTCGCCGATGCGCCCGCCTTCACCTACCACAACGATCCCGAGAAGACGAAGAAGGCCTACAATGCCAAGGGCTGGTCGACGCTCGGCGATGTCGGCTATCTCGACAAGGACGGCTTCCTCTATCTCACCGACCGCAAGTCCTACATGATCATCTCCGGCGGCGTGAACATCTACCCGCAGGAGACAGAGGACGTGCTGATCACGCACCCTGAGGTCGCCGACGTCGCGGTGTTCGGCGTGCCGAACGAGGAGATGGGCGAAGAGGTCAAGGCGGTGGTGCAGCCGCACGACATGGGCCGCGCCGGCAAGGCGCTGGAGGCCGATTTGATCGCCTATTGCAAGAGCCGCCTCTCCGCCATCAAGTGCCCGCGCTCGGTCGATTTCGAAGCCGAGCTGCCGCGCACGCCGACCGGCAAGCTGGTGAAGCGGCATTTG
Source organism: Bradyrhizobium sp. NBAIM01 (assembly GCF_020194115.1). Taxonomy (NCBI): domain Bacteria; kingdom Pseudomonadati; phylum Pseudomonadota; class Alphaproteobacteria; order Hyphomicrobiales; family Nitrobacteraceae; genus Bradyrhizobium; species Bradyrhizobium sp. NBAIM01. The sequence continues at coordinate 621,173 of NZ_JADYVU010000002.1, forward strand.
CGTGATCGGTATTGGCCGAAGACGGCGACGAAGATTTAGGGCGAGCGGCCGCTCTCAACACCGTCATGCCCGGGCTTGTCCCGGGCATCCACGTTCTTTGTACCGCAAAGGAACACGTGGATGCCCGGGTCAAGCCCGGCCATGACGCCGAGCAAGCTTTGGTATCTTCAATCGAACAAGCTCGGCGTGTGGTTCACCAGCGCGCCTTCGATCTCCAGCATCTTCAGCTTCGTGACCACGCCGCCATTCGCCGAGAAGCCGCCGGGCTTGTTGCCCGCGGCGAGCACGCGATGGCAGGGCACGACGATCGGGCACGGGTTGCGGCCGAGCGCCTGGCCGACGTCGCGAGACAGCTGGACGCCGCCGAGCTGCTTGGCGATGTCGCCATAGGTGACGGTCTTGCCGGGCGGAATCGCGCGGGCGATGTCGTAGACGCCGCGGTTGAATTCGGGCACGCCGTCGAGGTCGAGCGGAATGTCGGTGAGATCATCCGGCTCGCCGGCGAGCAGTTTTGTCATGCGATCGATCGCCTGTTGCACCTCGGCGGTCGGCTCGGTCTCAACGGCGTCGGCATGACGCTGGCTGATGCGGGTGCGGATCTTCTGCTCGCCGCCCATCGGCAATTGCGTGCCGTTGATGCCCCGCGGGCCCCAGGCGATGGCGCACAGGCCGATCCTTGTGTCGAACAGGGCAAAATGCTGGTCGGTCATGTCTAGGTTCCTGGCTTGCTTCCGTTGCAGGCCCCCACTTTGATGTCGTGCCAAATCTAGGCTTGGAAATAGTTGCGATCCACCCGGTTTCCGGGAATCTTGCACAGGCGTTCCAATCCTCTCCCGAGTCCATCATGCAGAGCCTCCACGTCAACGGTTACGACATGCCCTATCTCGATGTGGGCGAAGACAGGGGCCGTCCGCCTCTGGTCTGCGTGCATGGATCGCTGAATGACTTCCGCGTCTGGGGCTGCGTGCTGGGGCCGCTGACGCAGCGGCACCGGGTGATCGCCGTCAGCCTGCGGCACTTCTTCCCGGAGCGCTGGGACGGCGTCGGTGACACCTATTCGATCGCCCAGCATGTCGAGGACGTCATCGCCTTCATCGACAAGCTCGATGTGGGACCGGTCGATTTGATGGGCCATTCCCGCGGCGGGCATATCTGCTTCCGCGTGGCGCAGCAGCGGCCCGATCTCTTACGCCGGCTGATCCTGGCCGAGCCCGGGGGCGAGCTCGATGCGAGCCTTGATCCGGACTACGTCGGCGGCCCCTCGCCGCTGCTGGCGCGCTTCACGGCCTCGGCCGAGAAGATCGCGGCCGGCGATGTCGACGGCGGGCTCGCCGTCTTCGTCGACACGCTGGAAGGCCCCGGCACCTGGCCGCGATTGCCCGCGATGGTGAAGCAGAACCTGCGCGACAATGCCTTTACGCTGATCGGCCAGGTCCGCGACAGCCGCCCGCCGTTCTCAAAGGCGGATGCAGAGGCGATCAAGATGCCGACGCTGTTCATCCTGGGCGCGCGGACCAAGGGCCTCTTGCCGAAAGTGCTGCATGCGCTGGCCGCGCATGTGCCCTATTCCAAGACGGCGATCATCCCGAACGCGACGCATCCGATGTTCGAGCAGGCGCCGCAGAAATTCTCCGAAGTGGTTTTGGATTTTCTGGCGAGCTGACCATGCAAAGCTTCCGCGTCAACGGTTACGACATGGCCTATCTCGAGGTCGGTGAGGGCCCGCCACTGGTCTGTGTGCACGGCACACTCGGTGATTTCCGCACCTGGTATTCGGTGCTCGGTCCGCTGTCGAAATCCCATCGCGTGATCGCGGTCAGCCTGCGGCACTTCTTTCCCGAGCATTGGGACGCCGTCGGCGACGACTACAAGATGGCGCAGCACGTCGCCGATACGATTGCCTTCATCGAGCAGGTCAGGCCCGGCCCCGTCGACCTGATGGGCCATTCGCGCGGCGGCCACATCGCCTTCCGCGTGGCGCAGGCGCGGCCTGATCTGTTGCACAAGCTGGTGCTGGCCGAGCCCGGCGGCGATCTCGACCCATCCCTGCCTGTGCCCGAAGGCACGCCCGCGCATCCGTCGCTGGCGGCCCGCACGGCGCGCTCCGTCGAGATGATCCGCGGCGGCGACCTCGAGGGCGCGGTGCGGAATTTCTACGAAGGCATCGAGGGCGACGGCTCCTGGCGGCGCGTGCCGGCCGCGGCGAAGCAACAGCTCCGCGACAACGCGCTCACCTTCCTCGGCCAGATCAACGAGCAGCGCCGGCCCTACACGCTCGGCGATGCGCAGGCAATCAGGACGCCGACGCTGCTGATCGGCGGCGGCGCCACCACCGGCAGCCTGTCGGTGATGTGGCGCGTACTGGCCGCGCACATCGCGGGCGCCGAGACGGCGGTGATCGCGAACGCCGGCCACTGGATGTTCGAGCAGGCGCCGCTCGAGTTCGGCGAGGTGGTGAGCAGGTTCTTGGCGAAGTAGGTCACACCTTCCACACGCCGATCGGCATCTTGATCGTCGCGTTCAGGCGGTTCCACACGTTGATCGTCGCGATCGCGAGGATCAGGGTGGCGAGCTCGCGCTCGTCGAAGTGCTTGGCGGCTTCGTTCCAGATCGCATCGGGCACCGGATCCTCGCGATCGGCGAGGCGCGTGACGGCTTCGGTCAGGGCCAGCGCGGCGCGCTCCGCGTCGGTGAAGTAGGGTGCCTCGCGCCAGGCGGATACGGCGAACAAGCGCTCGTCGGTTTCGCCCAGTCTGCGGGCGACCTTCGGGTGCATATCGACGCACACGCTGCAACCATTGATCTGGCTGGCGCGCAGGTGCACCAGTTCGAGGAGCCTTTCCGGCAGACCCTGCTTTGTCAGGTTGCCGAGGGACTGAAGGACATTCATGGCCTCCGGCAGGACCATGACAGGGTGTTTCATGCGTGCGTGCATCATGTTGCGTCTCCATCTGTCGAATTTCGAAGGTTCCGGTCACATCGGCCGGATTGGCTTCGTCATGGGCATGACGGATCGCGACGAGGGAATGTGACCGATGACCGGAGAAAATTTTCTGACTGAACAGTTCGAGGCGAGCAGGGACCATTTGCGTGCGGTCGCCTACCGCATGCTGGGCTCGCGCGCCGAGGTCGACGATGCCGTGCAGGAGGCTTGGCTGCGGGTCAGCCGCTACGACCTGTCCGACATCGCGAATTTGCGCGGCTGGCTGACCACGGTCGTGGCGCGCATCTGCCTCGACATGCTGCGCGCCCGGAAATCGCGTCGCGAGGATCCGATGGGTCCGCACGTACCCGAGCCGGTCGACGATACAAGCGAGCGAGAGGCGGAGATGGCCGATTCCGTCGGCGCGGCACTGCTGGTCGTGCTGGAAACGCTGCAGCCCGCGGAGCGGCTCGCCTTCGTGCTGCACGACATGTTCGCCGTTCCGTTCGAGGAGATCGCGCCGATCGTCGGCCGTTCGGTCGATGCCTCGCGGCAGCTGGCGAGCCGCGCCCGGCGGCGCGTGCAGGGCGCACCGGTGCCCGAGACGGATCTGACGCAGCAGCGAAGGATCGTCGATGCATTTCTTAAAGCCTCGCGCGAGGGCAATTTCGAAGGGCTGCTCGCGGTGCTGGATCCCGAGGTCGTCTTCCGCGCCGATCAGGCCGCGGTGCGGCTCGGCTCGCTGGCGGAGGTGCGCGGCGCCGAGGCTGTCGCGCAGCTCTACAAGGGCCGCGCCCGGACGGCGCGCACGGCGCTGGTCGATGGTGAGTTGGGTGCTGCCGTCATCCTCGGCGGACAGCTGCGCATTGCCCTGCGCGTGACGTTCGTGGGCGAGCGGATCGGGGCGATCGAGGCGGTGGCCGATGCGGACGACATCGCCACGATGGAGGTGGAGGTGCTGGATGGGTCAGATCCGGACCCGTTGTCGCGAAAACAACCCCATGCACAGTAGACGGACTCAGGAAATTCAACAGCTTACCCGGGTGACGTGAAGCCCTTGGGATCGCCCGAGATACGGCTTGACGCTCCACCTCGCCGAGCGTAAGTTCGAATACGGAATTCCGTATTCCGAGATGGCTTGGAGCTGCCGGCGTGATCCCTCTCGACCCGCTCCCGAACCTGATCGACCAGGTCTATGCGCGAATCCTGGAGGCGATCTCCGACCGCACGCTTCAGCCCGGCCAGCGCATCCGGCAGAACGAGCTCGCCGACCGGCTCGGCGTGTCGCGCCAGCCGGTGTCGCATGCGCTGCATCTGTTGCACCGGCAGGGCCTGGTCGCAGAGAGCGGCCGCCGCGGCTTTGAAGTGACGCAGCTCGATCCCGCGCGCATCCGCCAGCTCTACGAGGTGCGCGGCGCCATCGACGCGCTGGCGGCCGGGCTTGCCGCTCAGCGCGCGGCCAGCGACGCAGCGGGACGCGCGCGACTGGAGGCAGCGCTCGCCGCCGGGCGCCGCAGCGACCGCAACACCACGCTATCCGAGCTCATCACCCTCGATGTCGATTTTCACCGCGCGATCTATCAGCTCGCCGGCAATCCCGTGATCGAGGAGACCATGGCGCCGCAATGGCCGCACATGCGTCGCTCGATGGCGACGGTGCTCTCCGAGCTCGATTATCGCGCCAGCGCCTGGGCGGAGCATGCCGATATTGCCGCGCACATTTTCAGCGGCAACGCGAAAGCGGCCGAACGCGCCGCGCTCGCGCATGCGCAGACGGCGGGACGGATGACCGAGGAGAGATTGCGGGCGACGGAAGAGGCGGCGGCGTAGCACGCCGTCATTCCGGGGCGACGCGACGGGACCGCTCGAAGCGCGGCCCGGGAGCGTCGAGCCCGGAATCCATCGGGCGGCAGAGACTGCGGAGGAATGGATTCCGGGCTCACGCTTCGCGTGCCCCGGAATGACAAAACAAAGCAAACAGGAGGACGACCCATGAAACTGTCTCAGGAGCAATTGGAGTTCTTCCACCGCGAGGGCTGGCTGTTCCTGCCCGAGCTGTTCGCCCAAGAGGAGGTCGACCTGCTCGCGCGCGAGGCGGTCGCCATCTATGAGGCCAACCGGCCGGAGGTCTGGCGCGAGAAGAGCGGAGCGCCGCGCACGGCCTTTGCCGCGCATCTCTACAACGAGGCGTTCGCGATCCTCGGCGCGCATCCGCGCATGATCGAGCCGGTCGAGCAATTGTTCGGCGAGCCCGTCTACATGCACCAGTTCAAGATCAACGCCAAGTCGGCCTTCACCGGCGACGTCTGGCAATGGCACCAGGATTACGGCACCTGGAAGCGCGATGACGGCATGCCGGAGCCGCGGGCGATGAACATCGCGATCTTCCTCGACGAGGTGATGCCGATCAACGGCCCCCTGATGCTGGTGCCGCGCAGCCAGAACGCCGGCGATCTCGAGGCTTCGCACGATCTTGCCACCACCTCTTATCCGCTATGGACGCTGGACGAGGATACGGTCACGCGCCTCGTCAAGCAGGGCGGCATCGTCGCGCCCACCGGCAAGCCCGGCGGCATGCTGATGTTCCACGGCAATCTCGTGCACGGCTCCAGCGGCAACATCACGCCCTATCCGCGCAAGATCGTGTACCTGACGCTGAATGCGGTCTCGAACCATATCCGCACACCGACCCGGCCGGACTACATCGCGCATCGCGATTTCACGCCGATCAAGACGGTGGACGACGATGCGCTGCTGCGGTTGGCGCGGGCACCACGGCAGGCGGCGGAGTAACCTGTCATTCCGGGGCGACGCGGAGCGTCGAGCCCGGAATCCATCGGGCCGCAGTGCTTGTGGACAAATGGATTCCGGGCTCGCGCTTCGCGCGCCCCGGAATGACGAAGTTTGACAGTGTCACCTGACAGCCATAGCGATCTCGGACCCCCCATGAACCTCTTCCGCCTCCTGCAAGCCCGCGCATCCGCCGGCAAGCCCATCCGTGTCGCGCTGATCGGCGCCGGCAAGTTCGGCTCGATGTTCCTCGCACAGGTGCCGCACACGCCGGGGCTGGAGGTGCCCATCATCGTCGACATCGACCGCGACCGGGCCCGCGAGGCCTGCCGGACCGTCGGCTGGGATGCCGAACGCATCGCCGCGACCGTGTTCACCGATGACGGCGCGCGCGCCATTGCCGGCGGCGCCATGGACGTGGTGGTAGAGGCGACCGGCAATCCCGCCGTCGGCATTGCCCACGCGCGCGCCGCGATCGCAGCGGGCAAGCATATCGTGATGGTCAATGTCGAAGCCGACGTGCTGGCGGGCCCGCTGCTCGCCGACGAAGCGCGCAAAGCCGGCGTGGTCTATTCGCTCGCCTATGGCGACCAGCCGGCGCTGACGGCGGAGATGGTCGATTGGGCCCGCGCCACTGGATTTCACGTCATTGCCGCCGGCAAGGGCACGAAGTACCTGCCGGCCTATCACGACGTGACGCCCGACGGTGTCTGGCAGCATTACGGCCTGACCGCGGGCGAAGCGCAGTCGGCCGGCATGAATCCGCAGATGTTCAACTCGTTCCTCGACGGCACCAAATCGGCGATCGAGATGGCCGCGATCGCCAATGCCTGCGGCCTCGACGTGCCCGCGGACGGCCTGGCGTTTCCGCCGTGCGGCGTCGATGATCTGCCGCACATCATGCGGCCGCGCTCGCGCGGCGGTGTGCTGGAGCGATCCGGTGTCGTCGAAGTCGTCTCCTCGCTCGAGCGCGACGGCCGGCCGGTGTTTCGCGACCTGCGCTGGGGCGTCTATGTGGTACTGGAGGCGCCCAACGACTATGCCGCCGATTGCTTCAGGCAATACGGCCTCAAGACCGATGGGAGCGGACGCTATGCCGCGATGTACAAGCCCTACCATCTGATCGGGCTCGAGCTGAACATCTCGGTGCTGTCGGCCGCGCTGCGGGGCGAGCCCACCGGGCAGCCTTACGGCTTTCGCGGCGACGTCGCCGCCGTGGCCAAACGTAACTTGCGTGCCGGGGAGATGCTCGACGGCGAAGGCGGCTACACGGTATGGGGCAAGCTGATACCGGCGGCCGCGAGCCTCAGGGCTGGGGCCCTGCCGATCGGGCTCGCACATCGCCTCAAGCTTAAGCACGACGTCGCCCATGGCACGTTGGTACGCTGGAGCGATGTCGAATTCGACCCGGGCAACGAAACGGTGAAGGCGCGCAAGGCCATGGAAGCCGCGTTCGCGCCGCAGCATTGATCGGCTTGGCAGGCGCACAACCAAAGCGAGCTTGATTTGCTGTTCCCCTTTGGTCATGCTGCCTGCGATCCGGGAACATTGAATTTCGGACACCAAGAAACGTCGGCCACCGGCGAAAGATGAAGCGGCGTCAAGACCGCGATCCCTCGTCGAGGACACGACACCGCAGGAGGGAAACGCATGGAACGTCGTAAATTTCTGAAGGCAGGCGGACTGGGCCTTGCCGCAAGCGCAATTGCAGCGCCGGCTGTCGCACAATCAATGCCCGAGGTGAAATGGCGGCTGGCGGCGAGCTGGCCGAAATCACTGGATACGCTCTACGGCGGCTGCGAGTATTTCTGCAAGCGGGTCGCGGAGATCACCGACAACAGATTCCAGATCCAACCCTTCGCGGCCGGCGAAATCGTCGGGGGCCTGCAAGTGCTCGATGCCGTGTCCAACGGCACCGTCGAAATGGGCAACACCGCGCTCTACTATTATTGGGGCAAGAATCCGGCATTCACCTTCGGCACCTCGCTGCCGTTCGGCCTCAATACGCGTCAGCACATTTCCTGGCTGATATGGGGCGGCGGTCAGGACATGCTCAATGATCTCTTGAAAGAGCACAACGCGATCGGCGTGCCGACCGGCTCGACCGGGGCTCAGATGGGCGGCTGGTTCCGCAAGGAGATCAAGACCGTCGATGATCTCAAGGGCCTGAAATTCCGGGTTGGCGGCTTCGCCGGCACCATTGTCGCAAAGGTCGGGGGCGTGCCGCAACAGATCGCGGCCGGCGACATCTATCCCGCGCTGGAGAAAGGGACGATCGACGCTGCCGAGTGGGTCGGTCCGTATGACGACGAGAAGCTCGGCTTCGTCAAGGTGGCGAAGTACTACTACTATCCCGGTTGGTGGGAAGGCACCGGCCAGGGCCACAACATCATGAACCTCGAAAAGTGGAATGGGCTGCCGAAGCACTACCAGGCCGCCATCAGCACGGCATCGATGGACACCTTCACCTGGGTGACCGGCAAGTACGATTCGGTGAACCCGCCCGCGCTGAAACGGCTGCTGGCGTCCGGCGCAATCCTGAAGCCGTTCCCGCAGGAGGTGCTCGAGGCCTGCTACGGCGCAGCCAACGAGATCTACGCCGATCTCGCCAAGAACAACCCGCATTTCGGCAAGATGTATGCGAGCCTGACCGCCTTCCGCAGCGAGTCGCTCGCCTGGATGCAGGTGGCCGAGCTCAGCTTCGATACCTTCATGATGCGGATGCGGACGCGGACTTAAGGCGACGACGGTTCGCAGCGCTTGAAACGACGAAAAGCCCCGGAGATGTCTCCGGGGCTTTTTGCCGTTGAACGGCTCTCGTAGGGTGGGCAAAGCGAAGCGTGCCCACGTGGAAGCTGAGAAGACGTGGGCACGGCGCGCATCGCGCGCCTTTGCCCACCCTACGAGAAGCGAATGCGCGGCGCGAGCAACGCGCCACAAGCATCCTCAATTCTCCTCATCCCCGAGCGCTGCGATCAGCTTGTCGTAATACCTGGCGACGAGATCGATGTTGCTCTTGTGCTCGACCTGGAGCGCAGGCGTCTTCAGCGCCTGGTTGAGCTCGTCGAGGGCTTCCTTCTTGTCCTTCGCCGGCATCTTCTTGTCGGCCTGGATC
>NZ_JADYVU010000002.1:635000-934225 GCF_020194115.1 Bradyrhizobium sp. NBAIM01
GAATGGTAGCAACTAAGGACGGGGGTTGCGCTCGTTGCGGGACTTAACCCAACATCTCACGACACGAGCTGACGACAGCCATGCAGCACCTGTGCTCCAGGCTCCGAAGAGAGGGTCACATCTCTGCGACCGGTCCTGGACATGTCAAGGGCTGGTAAGGTTCTGCGCGTTGCGTCGAATTAAACCACATGCTCCACCGCTTGTGCGGGCCCCCGTCAATTCCTTTGAGTTTTAATCTTGCGACCGTACTCCCCAGGCGGAATGCTTAAAGCGTTAGCTGCGCCACTAGTGAGTAAACCCACTAACGGCTGGCATTCATCGTTTACGGCGTGGACTACCAGGGTATCTAATCCTGTTTGCTCCCCACGCTTTCGTGCCTCAGCGTCAGTACCGGGCCAGTGAGCCGCCTTCGCCACTGGTGTTCTTGCGAATATCTACGAATTTCACCTCTACACTCGCAGTTCCACTCACCTCTCCCGGACTCAAGATCTTCAGTATCAAAGGCAGTTCTGGAGTTGAGCTCCAGGATTTCACCCCTGACTTAAAGACCCGCCTACGCACCCTTTACGCCCAGTGATTCCGAGCAACGCTAGCCCCCTTCGTATTACCGCGGCTGCTGGCACGAAGTTAGCCGGGGCTTATTCTTGCGGTACCGTCATTATCTTCCCGCACAAAAGAGCTTTACAACCCTAGGGCCTTCATCACTCACGCGGCATGGCTGGATCAGGGTTGCCCCCATTGTCCAATATTCCCCACTGCTGCCTCCCGTAGGAGTTTGGGCCGTGTCTCAGTCCCAATGTGGCTGATCATCCTCTCAGACCAGCTACTGATCGTCGCCTTGGTGAGCCATTACCTCACCAACTAGCTAATCAGACGCGGGCCGATCTTTCGGCGATAAATCTTTCCCCGTAAGGGCTTATCCGGTATTAGCACAAGTTTCCCTGTGTTGTTCCGAACCAAAAGGTACGTTCCCACGCGTTACTCACCCGTCTGCCGCTGACGTATTGCTACGCCCGCTCGACTTGCATGTGTTAAGCCTGCCGCCAGCGTTCGCTCTGAGCCAGGATCAAACTCTCAAGTTGGACTTGAACTTTGAACCGGCTGATCACAACGTTTGACGAGGTCCCACCATTATCGACCGAAGTCGATGTGCTGCCCGCGATTCACATCGCTGGCAACGATGGTGTTTCCTTTAAAACGTGTACCGCCGAAGTCTTTCGTCCGGTCTCGATCAGAAAAGCCGAAGCTTCTCGGAAGCGAGACCCGCAAGGACTCCGCCGTCCACGTTTCTCTTTCTTCATCTTCACTTGTCAAACAGCCCGAGACCGTGGAGGTCTCAACCTTCCTGAGAGGAAGGGTTCCGACACCCTTACCGACGATGGATGAACTCCAACCGACTGGTGTCGGCTGTTGTGTCACTCAACAAGGTGAGGAGCATCAGTGGCGCGTTCGCTCGCCTTGGTCAGTGACCCGGCGGCGCCGCGCTCAGTGGTTGGGGTTATAGGCCCCACCTTCCGGCCTGTCAACGCCAATCGTCAACAAATCGTCGCACAGCGGACCAGCGAGAAAACACCCACGATTCCAGCCATTTAGAAAGCCGCCGGGCACATCGAACGAGCCCGCCCGGCAAAAAATCTGAAAAAAAGTTTGCCCGCCGGCGGGCTCCGGAGGGCGCCTTGGAGCCCTCCCTGGCGGCCTCCCCCGGGGGCCTCTCCTCCGCACCCCCGCCACCCTGGGGGCGCGCCGTCCCAAGGGCTGTCGGCCCCCAGGACGCCCGCCTCGCCCGCTAGAACCACCCCGCCCGAGCTCAGCCCGTGATCTGACGGGGGCCTTTACGGCCCGGCATTTAGGAAACTTTTTCCATATTTGGCGCCGTACTTGAGCCACAATCCCGCGGCGTTCTGATAAGAGACAAGCTTGAATCGCGGGGACGCCTGTGGGGGCTGCCGGCGATTTTCATGGGGTCAGAGGAAGGCGATGTTGCAAATGACGCGACCTTCCTTCGGCATTCGAAAGACATCGAGAGAGCTTTACCCGTCCAGCTGTTCGTAATTTCGGCCGGCCCCATCAAGGGGCTTTCTGGGCGCGGACAGTTGTGCGGCTTGCCTGCTCCGGCGATCCCCGTTCAAGAGGGCAGCCTGGGACAGGTTCGAAACCGGGCATCTTGGGTCGTTGAGTTGGGGGACTTGGGTTGAACCACAGGACGTCACGCGGCACTTTCGGGCGTGAGACCGGGATCATCGATCTCGGCCACGAGCCGCCGCTGTCCGTCGATGGTTCTGAAGCCGCGGTGATCGACCGCCGCCGCGTCTCGGTGCAATGGTTCAGCGGGACAATTTTGACCGGACTCTGCGGCGCAGCCCTGATCGGCGGCGCCGTTTTCGCTTCGCTCGACGGCGAGATGACCTTCGCCAAGGTGCCGGAGCGGGTCGAAGGCGCGCTGCGCGGAGCATTCGGCGCCGCCGATCGTGCCGCCACGCTGCACAAGAGCGATCGCCTGCCGCCGCCGAGCGAATCCACCGCCTCGCGCAACGTGATGCGCGTTTCGACGGTTGCCCGCGTCGGCAACCGTGACGTGATGCGGGTGCGTCCGTTCGTGCGGATCGCCGGCAATCTGTCGATGACGACGAGCGATCTGTCGGCGAAGATCCCGCCGTTCAACGCCCAGCGCCTGCTGACCGATGTCGGCTCCGACCCGAAGACGGCGTCCGACGATCCCAACAATCCCGAAGCCGTCGAGCCCGACGCGGAAGTGTCCTTCGTCACCAAGGACCTGTCGCCGGTGCTGCCGAAGGCCAAGATTTCCGCGGTGGTGGCACTCGACGACATCCTGATGCGGGTGCGCGATGCCGCCAATTGGCGCGGCAATGGCGGGGTGCGCTACGCCTCGCTCGCCAACACGGCTGCCGACATCTCCGGCGCGACCGGCCCTTCCGACATCAGAACCGCCTACGCCGCCGAGGCCTCGCCGTCCGATCCCTATGCCGGCTTCGAGACGCGCGTGGTGCCGGAGAACGTCACGCTGCTGCCCAAGACCAAGGAGCAGATCACCGGCGGCAATCCCAACGGTGAACGCGTCCACATGGTCAAGAAGGGCGACAGCGTCGCCGGCGTGCTGCGCGATCTCGGCGCCAATGCCGACGAGATCAAGGCGATCACCGCGACGCTCGGACCGCGCGGCCGCGACGGCGGCCTGAAGGAAGGCGAGAAGCTCCGCATCCTGATGGCGCCCGCAAGTCCCGGCGCCCGCCTGCAGCCCTATCGCGTCGTGGTTGCAAACGACACGATGGTGGAAGCGATCGCGGCGCTGTCCGATCTCGGCAAATACGTCGCCGTCGACGTCTCCAGCATGAATACCGTCGCCGATACTGCGGCCAACGCCAGCAGCGACGACGAGGATGACGATGACGGCTCCGGCGTGCGGCTCTACCAGAGCATCTACGAGACCGCGATGCGCAACAAGGTCCCGATGCCCGTCATCGAGGACATGATCAAGATCTACTCCTACGACGTCGATTTCCAGCGCAAGGTGCAGCCCGGAGATTCCTTCGACGTGTTTTACGCGGGCGAGGACGAGGGCGTGACCGCGACCGAGAAGAACGAGGTGCTGTTCGCCTCGCTCACCGTCGGCGGCGAGACCAAGAAATACTACCGCTACCAGAGCCCCGACGACGGCCTCGTCGACTATTACGACGAGACCGGCAAGAGCGCGAAGAAGTTCCTGGTCAGAAAGCCCGTCAACAACGCCATCATGCGCTCCGGCTTCGGCGGCCGCCGCCACCCGATCCTCGGCTACGTGAAGATGCATACCGGCGTCGACTGGTCCACCTCCTACGGCACGCCGATCTTCGCCTCCGGCAACGGCATGATCGAGAAGGCCGGCCCCGAGGGCGGCTATGGCAAGTACATCCGCATCAAGCACGCCAACGGCTACGAGACTGCCTACGGCCACATGTCGGCCTTCGCCAAGGGCATGGAGCCCGGCAAGAAGGTGCGGCAGGGCCAGGTGATCGGCTTCGTCGGCTCCTCCGGCCTGTCGACCGGCCCGCACGTCCATTACGAGATCCTGGTCAACGGCCGCTTCGTCGACCCGATGCGCGTGAAGCTGCCGCGTGGCCGTTCGCTGGAGGGCCCGATGCTGGCAAGCTTCGAGAAGGAGCGCGACCGGCTCGACGGCATGATGAGCGGCCGCGGCGGCGCCATCGCCCGCATGTCGGACGCCACCGGCGGGCCGCTGCAGGTCACCAACCGGTAAGCCGGCAACGCGCCGATATCGGCCGGCGTTTTCAAACAGGATTTCAAGCAAGTACGCTGCGCAGCGAGGCCGCTTCGCGGCGTCACAACGTCAAGTTTCGTTTGCCAAAGCCGCAGGACGGGCGAATACTTTCCAAAAAATGGGAGGTCACGCCATGAGAAACAGGCTCGCCTGCGCAGCCCTGATTGCTGCGCTGTTCTCCACAACGAGCGCATCGGCCGACGGCTGGGAGGTCACGAGACTCGTGCCGGGCTCGGCATTCCACGGCGTGCACGGGCTCGGTGTCGACAAGGCCGGCCATTTGTTTGCCGGCAGCGTCGCGGGCGCTGCGCTCTACGAGGTCGACATTGCCGGCGGCAGCGCCAAGGTTGCAATCCCGGCACCGGTGGGGATGGCCGACGACATTGCATTCGCGCCCGACGGCACCATGGCCTGGACCGGCTTCCTCGCCGGCGATCTCTATGCGCGCAAGGGCGACGGACCGATCAAGGAGCTCGCGTCCGGGCTGCCCGGCATCAACTCGCTCGCCTTCCGCAAGGACGGCAGGCTCTACGCCACCACCGTTTTCCTCGGCGATGCGCTCTACGAGATCGACGTCGAGGGCGTCAAACCGCCCCGCCAGATCATGGAGAAGATGGGCGGCCTCAATGGCTTCGAGTTCGGTCCCGACGACAAGCTCTATGGTCCGCTCTGGTTCAAGGGCCAGGTCGCAAGGGTCGACGTCGACAAGGCCGAGCTGAGTGTCGTCACCGACGGCTTCAAGATCCCGGCCGCCGTGAACTTCGATTCCAAGGGCAATCTCGTCGTGATCGACACCGCGCTCGGCCAGCTCGTCCGGGTCGATCCCAAATCGGGCGCCAAGACCATGGTCGCGCAGCTGAAGCCGTCGCTGGACAATCTCGCCATCGACGACAAAGACCGCATCTACGTCTCCAACATGGCCGACAACGGCATCCAGGAGGTCGATCCCGCGACCGGTCATGCCAAGCAGATCATCATCGGCAAGCTCGCTTTGCCCGGCGGCATCGGCGTCACCTCGGAGAACGGCAAGGACACGATCCACGTCGCAGACCTGTTCGCCTATCGCACGGTGGACGGCGTGACCGGCGAGGTCACCGAAAAGGCGCGCATGCACGCCGCTGGCACGACGCTCGAATATCCGATGAGCGCGACGGCGAAGGGCAACGACGTGGTCCTGTCGAGCTGGTTCACCGGCACCGTGCAGGTGATCGACGGCAAGACCGGCGCGACGCGCGACATGCTGCACGACTTCAAGGCGCCGCATGACGCGGTCGTGCTCGCGGACGGCAGCATCCTGGTAGCCGAGCTCGGCACCAAGTCGCTGGTCAAGGTGAGCGGCGAGCACGGCAAGGATCGCACCACGCTGATCGGCGCGCTCGAGGGTCCGATGGGTCTCGTCCGCGGGGCCGGCGACGAGGTTTACGTCACCGAGGCTTTTGCTGGCATCATCTCCAAAATCAACAGCACCGGCGAAAAGACCGTGATCGCCAAGGATCTGAAGATGCCAGAAGGCATCGCGCGCACCGGCGACGGTAAGCTGATCGTCGCCGAAGTCGGCGCCAAGCGGCTGATCGAGATCGTGCCGGAATCCGGCAAGGTCACCGAGATCGCAGCCAATCTCCCGATCGGCCTGACCGGCGCCCCCGGCGGCTTGCCGACGCATATCCCCACCGGCGTCGCAGTCGGCGCGACGGGCGCGATCTACGTCAGCTCGGATGTCGAGAATGCGATCTACAAGGTGGTGAAGAAATAGCAGTGGCGTGCACGGGCTCGACCCCGGGAACCGGCGCGCCGGTTCGCCGTTTAGACGCTGACCGGAAGCCAGCAGGAGGATCGCCCATGACGCGCCTCTCACGCGACGATGTCGTCAAAGCCGTGGACCGCGCCGACGATGTCACCATTGCCCAGATTATCGGAACCGGCGCGACCGCCGAGGAGCTTGCTGAGGCCCAGGCCTGGCTCGCCAACGACGAGCCGATGATCAACGATTTGCGCCCGCTGGCGCAGGGCCGGGTGCGCGAGCTGGTGGATATTTTGTCGGAGCTGGAGGAGGAGGAGGAGGAGGACGGCGTCGAGCCGCGCTCCGCCCCGGCGGCCGGCAACTAAATTTGGCGAGACAGCAAAACAAGACGCCCCGGAGAGGTGACCTCCGGGGCGGATTTCATTTCAGATCCTCACCCTCCGGCTGGTTCACGAGATACTCGGACCGAGGTTCGAGGCCATGATGATCAGCATGTCGCGGAATCGACGGTACGGCCCTGGCCCTCGGCCAGCGGGCCGTCGCCGAGCGCCTGCAACAGCACGTTGAAGACGTTAACCCGCACGCACCCGTGCGAACAATTCCGACGGCATCATACCGAACATGTCGCGGAAGGCCGTGCTGAAATGCGCGGAGCTGGAAAAGCCCGCGTCATGCGCGGCCTCGGTCAGCGATTGGCCTTGTGCGACCGCCCGCGCGGCAGCGCCGATCCGGGACCAGATCCGGTAGCGGCGGAGCGGCACACCCGTGACGTCCTTGAAAAGATGCAGGAAGCGCGAGGGAGAAAGTCCGGCCCTGCGGCCGAGTTCAGCAAGGGTGTGCGAACCGCTGGGCTGCTCGCGCATCCGCTCGATGGCGGCGGCAATTCTTGCATCTGGCTGCGGACTTGATCCGATCCCAAGCATATCGCGGGCTGCTTGCTGCGCGTCCTCAGATGCGAGGCGTCGCTCCGCGATGGCGCCGAACAGCGCGACGACCGACCTCTCGTCGATCATGTCGAACGCGGCCCTCGATTCGACCTCCTTCATTCGTGAGCGAAGCGCCTCGATATCGCGGCCGAGGGGATCGACATAGAGGAAGGCCATCCGTCCAGCATCGGTGCGGAGATGGTGCAGACTGTTGGGCATGATCAGCACGCTGCGGGTCTCGCGATAAGACGGTGAGCGCGCCCTCGGATCGTTAGCTACGCCTATCGCCCCGTCAAGCGCGACGGCCAGCACGCCGGTGGCATTGCGGTGGGGCGTCAGCCCGAAGGCTGGACCGAGATAGAGCACCCGCGCGTCCCAATCGAGCATCCGCGCCCTCTTTGGTCCGCCGCTGGGCGGCGTGCTGATAGCCAGTTCCTGAAAGCCGGAAGGCGAGGTCATGCCTCATCATAGCGCACCGGCACAGCGCTGCCGATGACCCGGGAGATCATATCGATGGACAGAGTTCTGGTAGATGACGCCGCACAAATCGCCGCGATCCGCGCCGCCGTCACGCGCTACGCGACCGCCTGGCAGGCCGGTGACCGCGCCGCGATCGCCGCCAGCTACCACGATGAATTCATGCTGCACTATGCCGGCCATAATCCGCTCGCCGGCACTCACCGCGGCAAGGCGGCCGCGCTTGCCACTCTGGCCGAGGTCGCACGCCGCTCCAACCGAAAACTTCTCGCCATAGATGACGTGATGGCCGGGCCGCGGCGCGGCGCCATTCTCGCACGGGAATCATTCAGCCGGGACGGTCGCACGGCTGAACTGGAACGGTTGCTGGTCTATGCCGTGCGTGAAGGCCTGCTGAGCGAATGCTGGGTCTACGACCGCGATCAGGCAGTGGTGGACGCGTTCTTAGCGGATTGAAAACGCCCTCCGCGAGTTTGGCGCGGAGGGCGTGTATTTCATCAGTTCAGCTTCCGCTTCGCCACCGGCGCCTCGAACTGGGTGATCTCGGCGGTCTGCGGCGCCTTGCCGTTGAAGGTCAGCACGTTGCCTTCGGACGAGATCGCGACATTGTCGCCGTCCCTGACGTCGCCGGCGAGGATCATCTCGGCGAGCGGGTCCTGGAGGTAGCGCTGGATCACCCGCTTCAAGGGCCGTGCGCCGTAGGCGGGATCCCAGCCCTTGGCAGCCAGCCAGTCGCGGCCGGCGGCATCGAGGCTCAGCACGATCTTGCGATCGGTCAGGAGCTTCTGCAGGCGCGCGAACTGGATCTCGACGATCCGGCCCATCTCGCTCCGCTGCAGGCGGTGGAACAGGATGATCTCGTCGACGCGGTTTAGGAATTCGGGGCGGAAGTGCGCCCGCACCATTCCCATCACCTGCTCGCGCACGGCCGAGGTGTCCTCGCCCTCCGGCTGGTTCACCAGATATTCCGAACCAAGGTTCGAGGTCATGATGATCAGCGTGTTGCGGAAGTCGACGGTGCGGCCCTGGCCGTCGGTCAGGCGGCCGTCGTCGAGCACCTGCAACAGCACGTTGAAGACATCAGGATGCGCCTTCTCGATCTCGTCGAACAGCACCACCTGGTAGGGTCGGCGCCGCACCGCCTCGGTGAGCGCGCCGCCCTCGTCATAGCCGACATAGCCCGGAGGCGCGCCGATCAGCCGCGAGACCGAGTGCTTCTCCATATATTCGGACATGTCGAGGCGGACCATCGCCGTCTCGTCGTTGAACAGGTACTCCGCGAGAGCCTTGGTCAGCTCGGTCTTGCCGACGCCGGTGGGACCTAAGAACATGAACGAGCCGGTGGGGCGGTTCGGGTCCTGCAAGCCCGCACGCGAGCGGCGCACGGCGGTTGCGACCGCACGCACGGCCTCGGCCTGGCCGACGACGCGCTTGCCGAGCTGCTCCTCCATCTTCAGGAGCTTCTCTTTCTCTCCCTCCAGCATCTTGTCGACGGGCACGCCGGTCCAGCGCGAGACCACCTGCGCGATGTGGTTGGCGGTAACAGCCTCCTCCATCATCTCGCCGGAATTCTCTTTAGCCTCGATGTCCGCGAGCTGCTTCTCGAGCTGCGGGATCCGTCCATAGGCCAGCTCGCCGGCCTTCTGGAATTCGCCGCGCCGCTGCGCATTGGCGAGCTCGACACGCAAGCCGTCGAGCTCGGCCTTCAGCTTCTGGGCGTCGGAGAGCTTGTTCTTCTCCGCGCTCCAGCGCGCCGTCAGCGCCGCCGACTTCTCCTCGAGCTCGGCCAGGTCCTTCTCCAGGGTCTGGAGCCGCGACTTGGAGCCGACATCGCTTTCCTTCTTCAGCGCCTCCTGCTCGATCTTGAGCCGGATGATCTCGCGGTCGAGCGAATCCAGCTCTTCCGGCTTGGAATCGACCTGCATCTTCAGCCGCGCCGCGGCCTCGTCCATGAGGTCGATCGCCTTGTCGGGCAGGAAGCGGTCGGTGATGTAGCGGTTGGACAGCGTCGTCGCCGCAACAAGCGCGGAATCGGTGATCCGCACGCCGTGATGCTGCTCATACTTGTCCTTCAAGCCGCGCAGGATCGAGATGGTGTCCTCGACCGAGGGCTCGCTGACGAAGATCGGCTGGAATCGCCGCGCCAGCGCGGCGTCCTTCTCGACATGCTTCTGGTACTCGTCGAGCGTGGTCGCGCCAATGCAGTGCAGCTCGCCGCGCGCGAGCGCCGGCTTGAGCAGGTTGGAGGCGTCCATCGCGCCGTCGCCCTTGCCGGCGCCGATCAGCGTGTGCATCTCGTCGATGAACAGGATGAATGTGCCCTCGCTGCCGGTCACTTCCTGCAGCACGGCCTTCAGCCGCTCCTCGAACTCGCCGCGGTATTTCGCGCCTGCGATCAGTGCGCCGAGGTCGAGCGAGAGCAGCTTCTTGTCCTTGAGGCTCTCCGGCACGTCGCCGTTGACGATGCGCAGCGCGAGGCCTTCGGCGATGGCGGTCTTGCCGACGCCGGGCTCGCCGATCAGGACGGGATTGTTCTTGGTCCTGCGCGAGAGCACTTGAATCGTGCGGCGGATCTCCTCGTCGCGGCCGATGACCGGATCGAGCTTGCCGTCGCGCGCAGCCTGGGTGAGGTCGCGGGCATACTTCTTCAGGGCATCATAAGCGTTCTCAGCGGTCGCGCTGTCGGCCGTGCGGCCCTTGCGCAGCGCCTCGATCGCCGCGTTGAGGTTTTGCGGCGTGACGCCGCCTTTGCTCAGGATGGTGCCGGCCTCGCTGGTCTTCTCCAGCGTGAGCCCGAGCAAAAGCCGTTCGACCGTGACGAAGCTGTCGCCGGCCTTCTCGCCGGCCTTTTCGGCCGCATCGAAAGTGCGGGCCAGCTCGGGCGCGAGATAGATCTGCCCGGCACCGCCGCCGGAGACCTTCGGCACCTTGTTGAGGGCGTCCTCGGTCGCCTTCAGGATTGCGCGGGAATTGCCGCCAGCGCGGTCGATCAGACCGGCGGCGAGCCCCTCATTGTCGTCCAAGAGGACCTTCAGCACATGCAGGGTTGAGAACTGCTGGTGCCCCTCGCGCATGGCGAGCGACTGCGCGGACTGGATGAAGCCCCTGGAGCGTTCGGTATACTTCTCGATATTCATCTTTTCTGTCCCTCGGCCTGCCCTCGGGGCCCTCTAAGGCACCCCAAACGGCATCTTCATTGGGTTTCCAATTACCGCATTGACGTTTCTCAACCGGTAACGGTCGTCTTTTGCCGGCGTTGCCGCCGGCCTGGGCCAGATGTGGGAAGCAGGTTGCGGATGCGAAAGAGGCTACTTCACAATTTCGTGCGCGGACGGGCGGGCTTGGCGGTGGCGGGCCGAATCCCTTAAGTAGCGGCATGACAGTCAGCCATACCGCCGAGATCACCGGCCTCTACCGCTACCCGATCAAGGGCCTGACGCCGGAGCGCCTGTCGCACGTTCCTTTGCGGGTCGGCCAGACCCTGCCGGCCGACCGCCGCTACGCCATCGAGAACGGCCCGAGCGGGTTCGACCCCGAGGCGCCCGAATGGAAGCCGAAAATCCAGTTCCTGATGCTGGCGCGCAATGAGCGGCTGGCCGAGCTCGACAGCCGGTTCGACGACGAAACCAACGTGCTGACCATCCGCAAGGACGGCCAGATCGTCGCCAGCGGCGATCTCGAGACCGCCGCCGGGCGCGCCGCCATCGAGGCCTATTTCACGGAGAACTTTCAGCCCGAGTTGAAGGGCCCGCCCAAAATTCTCTCCGGCCGCGACCACAGCTTCTCCGACGTCGCCCGCAAGGTCGTCTCCATCATCAATCTCGACAGCGTCCGCGCCATCGAGACCATGCTCGGCGGCGTCGCCGTGCATCCGCTGCGCTTCCGCGCCAATCTCTACGTGAAAGGCTGGCCGGCCTGGTCGGAGCTCGACCTCGTCGGCCAGACGCTCGCGATCGGGCAGGCCAGACTGAACGTGATCAAGCGCATCGTCCGCTGCCCGGCCACCAATGTCGACCCCGAGACCGCCAAGCGCGATCTCGAAATCCCGCCCACGCTCTCGCGCCATCTCGGCCATATGGACTGCGGCATCTATGCCGAGGTGATCGCCGACGGTGACGTCGGCGTCGGCGATGTGGTGGCGGTGGAAGAGCCGAAGCTGCTGTGAGCCAACGCCGTCTCAACATACTCCGTCATTGCGAGCGCAGCGAAGCAATCCAGGAATGCATCTGCGGAAACAGTCTGGATTGCTTCGTCGCAAGCGCTCCTCGCAATGACGAGGCTCAGTTCGGCATCACATACGCATAGATCTTGCCGCGCGAGACCGGGGCTTCGCGGACTCGGTTGCCGTTGTTGCCGGAGATCATGATCGGATTACCCTGCGCGTCGATGCCGGTGATGATGCCGACATGACCGCCGCGGCGGCCGCGCGACATCACGGCGATGGCACCGACCTGCGGTCCGGAGATGCGCGTGCCGTAGCGCGCGAACGAGCTCGCCATGTCGGAGCCGGTGCCCCGATGGCCGGTATGCTCCAGCACCATGTTCATGAAGCGCGCGCACCACAGGCGGCCGCGCCCGGTCGGATTGCCGCCGATATGGCGGCGCGCCTCGGAGACGAGACCCGATCCTCCGCTGAAGCCTCCGTTCATGCCGGCACCGCTGGCATTGGCATTCGGATCATAGCTCGCCTGGGTGTCGGCGAAGCCGCTTGCCTGCAATTGCGCCGCGCTGCGCTCGAAGCGCGAACTGCGGGCATGATGGCGATAGTGACGGTGGTGATGATGTCTGGCGTGATGCACGTAACCGTGCCGCTCTGCGCTATGACGATGATACGGCCGTGCCGAGGCCGGAGAAACGAACACGGCGAACGCCGCGAAGAACAGCGCCAGCGCGACAACACAACGCGACAGGCGAGACGCAAACAACTCGAACATTCTTCATCCTTCTTGACACCCCCACTTCCCGCCGGCCCGTGCAATGGCCGACATCCGTTTGGCCGTTAAGCCGCCCGATGTGGCGAGAAAAAGACGCAACGCCCGCGAATGGCTGCAATGATTTTGTGTTTGTGCTCGGCGCTGCTGCCGCATTGCCGACAACAGAATTAACTGCGATCCTCGAACACGGCTTGAAACAGAGGGAAACGGTTAATGCCCCACGCCACGACCAGGGACGGCGTCCGCATCTATTTCGAGGAGGCGGGCCAGGGAACGCCGATACTTTTTCTGCACGAGTTCGCGGCCGACTACACCAATTGGGAGCCGCAGATGCGCTACTTCTCGCGTGGCCATCGCTGCATCACCTATTCGGCGCGCGGCTACACGCCGTCGGACGTGCCTGACGGCGAGGTCTACACCTACACGCATTTCTACACCGATGCGCTTGCGGTGCTCGATCATCTCGGCATCGAGCGCGCGCATCTCGTCGGTCTTTCGATGGGCGCCTATTCCTCGTTGCAGATCGGGTTGAACGCGCCGCAGCGCGCACTGTCGATGACGCTGGCCGGCGTCGGCTCCGGCTCGGAGCTCGAGAACCTGGAGACCTGGCGCACGCAGTGCCGCGCCAATGCCGAGCAGTTCGAGACGCTGGGATCGGTGGAGGTCGCGAAAGTCACGCGCGAGGCGCCGAGCCGGATTCCGTTCCTGGTGAAGGATCCACGCGGGCATGCCGATTTCTACGCCGCACTGGCGCGGCACGATGCCAAGGGATCGGCGCGCACCATGCGCGGATTCCAGGGCGGCCGTCCCTCGATCTACACGATGACGGACGCGATCAGAGGCGCGGCAACACCCGCGCTGATCATCTGCGGCGACGAGGACGAGCCCTGCGTGGGCGCCAGCCTGTTCCTGAAGAAGCACCTGCCCGCGGCGGGGCTCGCGATGTTTCCGAAGTCCGGCCACGTGCTGAACCTCGAGGAGCCCGCGCTGTTCAACGAGAGTGTCGAGCGGTTCGTGACGCTGGTGGAAGCAGGACGTTGGCCGGTGCGGGACCCGCGGTCGCTGGTTTCCCACTAGCTGTCATTCCGGGATGCGCCGAAGGCGCAGGCCCGGAATCCATCGGGCTGCAGGCGCTGTTGGACGATGGATTCCGGGCTCGATGCTTCGCATCGCCCCGGAATGACGGAAAGAAACTACTTCCCCCCGCCGCGGCTCAGCAAGAACACCGCCTGCTCGCCGAACATGTTCCACACCCACCAGGGCAGGTTCAGCGGCACCGGGCGGCCGTAGAGATCGAGCGCGACCGAGCGCTCCATCTTGACGTTGATCTCGTCGCAGAGCTGCACGAAATCCTTGATGGTGCAGAAATGGATGTTGGCGGTGTCGTACCAGGTCGCCGGCAGATTCTCCGTGCGCGGCATGTGGCCGCCGATCAGGAGCTGGAGCCGCATCTTCCAGAAGCCGAAATTCGGGAACGAGACGATGGCGCGGCGGCCGATGCGCAGCAGGTTCTCCAGCACGACCTTCGGCTGCCGCGTCGCCTGCAGCGTCTGCGACAGGATCACGTAGTCGAAGGCATCGTCGGGATAATTGACGAGATCGGTGTCGGCATCGCCCTGCACCACCGCGAGCCCCTTGGCGACGCAGCGGTTGACGCCCTCGCGCGACAATTCGATGCCGCGGCCGTCGATGCCGCGGGTCTCCAGCAGCTGAAGCAGATCGCCGTCGCCGCAGCCGACGTCGAGCACTTTCGAGCCCGGCTTGACCATTTCGGCGACCAGCCGATGATCGGCGCGATAATCACCGGATGGCCTGGCGGCAACGCCGTCCAGCGGCAACACTTCCTGCACGGACATCGCTAACGGTCCTCGAGGTTGAGCCCGCGGGCCTTGCCTGCCGATTGCAGGAAGGCCCGGGAGATGTCGAAGAATTCGGGCACGTCGAGCAGGAAGGCGTCGTGGCCGCGATCGGTCTCGATCTCGGCGAACGACACCCGCGCGCTCGAAGCGTTCAGCGCGTGCACCAGCGCGCGCGATTCCGAGGTCGGGAACAGCCAGTCGCTGGTGAAGGAGACCACGCAGAAGCGCGTCTTGATGTCGGCGAAGGCCTTGGCCAGCACGCCGCCATGGTCGGCGGCGATGTCGAAATAGTCCATCGCCCGCGTCAGGTAGAGATAGGAATTGGCGTCGAAGCGCTCGACGAAGGACGAGCCCTGGTAACGCAGATAGGATTCGACCTGGAAATCGGCGTCGAACGAGAAGGTCGGCAGCTCGCGGTCCTGCATACGCCGGCCGAACTTGCGGTGCAGCGCCGCATCCGAGAGATAGGTGATATGCGCCGCCATCCGCGCCACCGCGAGCCCGCGATGCGGATGGATGCCGCGATCGGCATAGCCGCCACCGTGCCAGTCGGGGTCGGCCATCACGGCCTGGCGGCCGAGCTCGTGGAAGGCGATGTTCTGCGCCGAGTGCCGCGTCGCGCAGGCGATCGCCAGCGCAGAGTACACGCGCTCCGGATAGGCGGCGGTCCATTGCAGCACCTGCATGCCGCCCATCGAGCCGCCGACGACCGCAAACAGCGTGTCGATGCCGAGCCGGTCGATCAGCATCGCCTGCGCGCGCACCATGTCCGGAATGGTGATGACGGGGAAGTCCAGGCCCCAGACCTTGCCGGTGGCGGGATTGATCGACGCCGGCCCGGTCGAGCCCATACAGCCGCCGATCACGTTGGAGCAGATGATGAAGTAGTGCTTGGGATCGATGGGTCGGCCGGGACCGACCAGCGTCTCCCACCAGCCCGGCTTGCCGGTGACGGGATGTACGTTGGCGACATGCTGGTCGCCGGTCAGCGCATGGCAGATCAGCACCGCATTGGAGCGATCGGCATTGAGCTCGCCATAGGTCTGGTAGGCGATCTGGAACGGGGTGAGATCGACGCCGCAATCGAGCCGCAGCGGCTGCTCGGTGCCGAAATGCGCAACCAGCGAGCTTGGATGATCCACCTCGTGCGATCGCTCATCGGCGCTGATCGCAGGACTCGGTATCGACTTGACGCTACCCATCTCGGACATCGACCTCGTTTGCGACTGGCTGCTCGACCGCGCCGCTGACATCAGGCCATGAAAAACCCGGCCTGAACGATAGGTTCGGCCGGGATCGGAAGCGTCCCCGGCCTGTTTAGCGAGTTTTTTAACGTGGCTGCAAGCCGGCCGGCTCAAATGACCACGGAACGGGCAAAAGCTACCGTCTTGGGCGGTTTTCGTCAAGTCGCGGCCCGGATCGGCCCAATTCGCCTCTGCCGCGACGCCCGCAAAGCACGTCATTTCTCTTTGCTTTCGCCGCCCCGACTGCCTAATCAGGATATCCCCCACCGGAACGATCGACGACCAGACATGTCCCAACGTCCGCCCGCGCCACCATCGCTGCAGGAACTGCGCAAGGAGATCGACGCGATCGACGAGGGCATGCATCGCCTCCTCATGCAGCGCGGCGAGATCATCGATCGCCTGATCCAGGTGAAGCAGACCCAGGAGGTCGGCTCGGCGTTCCGTCCCGCGCGCGAGGCTGCCATGATGCGCGAGATCGTGCAGCGTCATCGCGGCATCCTGCCGCTCGACACGGTCGAGAGCATCTGGCGCGTCATCATCTCGACCTTCACTTACGTACAGGCGCCGTTCTCGGTGCATGCCGACATCTCGGCCAGCGAGGCGGCGATGCGCGATTCCGTGCGCTTCAATTTCGGCTTCACAGTGCCTTACGTCGCGCATTTCAGCGCACAGGCCGCGGTCGAGGCGGTAGCGAAATCCAAGGGTGATCTGGCAATGGTCTCGGCGACCTCGAGCCGCACGCCATGGTGGCTGGAGCTGGAAGCGGACGGCGCACCGAAGATCATCGCACGGATGCCTTTCATCGAGCGCGCCGACCATCCGGCCGCCTTGCCGGTGTTCGCGATCTCGCGCGTTGCGGACAGCGCCCTGGTGACGGAGGTCGAGACGTTCAGCGTGCGCGTCTCCGGATGGAACGCCGAGGTCGCCCGCGCGCTGTCGCCGCTCGCCGAGATCGTGGCCGTGCCCGATACCGCCTTCGACGGCGCGGCGCTGCTGGTCTCGGTCACCGGCGCGACCAGCATCGACAAGATCAGGGCTGCCCTGATCGAGGCGGGGGCCTCGGTGCGCTCCGTGGCCCTCGTCGGCAGCCACGCAACGCGCTATACGGTGCCCCCGACCGGGCCGAAATCGTAAAATCGCGAGCAGCCCAGCCTATCCGGAGTCCAAGATGTCCCGCCCCGTGCCGAATCCCGGCATTCTCGATATTGCGCCCTACACGCCCGGCAAGAGCCCGGTGCCGGAGCCGGGCCGCAAGGTGTTCAAGCTCTCGGCCAACGAGACGCCGTTCGGGCCCTCGCCCAAGGCGATCGAAGCCTTCAAGCGCGTGGCAGATCATCTGGAGGACTATCCGGAAGGCACCTCGCGCGTGCTGCGCGAGGCGATCGGCCGCTCGTTCGGGCTCGATCCCAACCGCATCATCTGCGGCGCCGGCTCGGACGAGATCCTCAATCTGCTCGCGCACACCTATCTCAGCCAGGGCGACGAGGCGATCTCGACCACGCACGGCTTCCTTGTCTACCCGATCGCGACGATGGCGGTCGGCGCCAGGAACGTCATCGCCCAGGAGACCAACCTCACCGCCGACGTCGACGCCATCCTGAAGGCCGTGACGCCGAAGACGAAGCTGGTCTGGCTCGCCAACCCCAACAACCCGACCGGCACCTATCTTCCGTTCGACGAGGTCAAGCGGCTGCGCGCCGGCCTGCCCTCGCACGTGCTGCTGGTGCTGGACGCCGCCTATTGCGACTACGTCTCGCGCAACGACTATGAGATGGGAATCGAGCTCGTCGCCACCACCGAGAACACGGTGGTGACGCACACCTTCTCCAAGATCCACGGTCTTGCCGCGCTGCGCATCGGCTGGATGTTCGGGCCCGAGCACGTCATCGACGCGGTCAATCGCATCCGCGGTCCCTTCAACGTGTCGACGCCGGCGATGTATGCCGCGGTCGCCGCGATCGAGGATACCGCGCATCAGGCGATGTCGAAGCAGTTCACCGAGACCTGGCGCAACTGGCTCACCGAGGAGATCGGCAAGCTCGGGCTGAAGGTGACGCCGAGCGTCGCCAATTTCGTGCTGATCCACTTCCCGACCGATAAGGGCAGGACCGCCGATGACGCCGATGCCTTCCTGACCAGGCGGGGGCTCGTGCTGCGCGGCTTGAAGAATTACGGCCTGCCGCATGCGCTACGCATGACCATCGGCACCGAGGAGGCCAACCGCCTCGTCGTCGAAGGCTTGCGCGACTTCATGGGCGGCAAATGAGCGCGCAGGCGCACTTCCAGCGCGTGGCGCTGATCGGCTTCGGCCTGATCGGCGGCTCGATCGCCCGCGCTGCGAAGCTCCAGGGGCTTGCCGGTGAAATCGTCACCACCGCACGCTCGGAGAAGACACGCGCGCGTGTCGCCGAGCTCGGCATCGTCGATCAGGTGGTGGCGACCAATGCGGAGGCCGTGAGGGATGCCGATCTCGTCATCCTCTGCATTCCCGTCGGCGCCTGCGGACCCGTAGCGCAGGAGATCGCGCCGCATCTCAAGCCGGGTGCGATCGTCTCCGACGTCGGCTCGGTCAAGGGCGCTGTGGTCCGCGACATGGCCCCGCATCTGCCGGGCGGCATTCATTTCGTGCCGGCGCATCCGGTGGCGGGCACCGAGCATTCCGGCCCGGATTCGGGCTTTGCCGAGCTCTTCATCAACCGCTGGTGCATCCTGACCCCGCCTGATGGCAGCGACGCAGCGGCGACCGATCACCTGCGCGCGTTCTGGGCGGCGATGGGCGCCAAGGTCGAGGTGATGACGCCGGATCATCACGACCTCGTGCTCGCCATCACCAGCCACCTGCCGCATCTGATCGCCTACACCATCGTCGGCACCGCCGACGAATTGGCGCAGGTGACGGAATCCGAGGTGATCAAATTCTCCGCCGGCGGTTTTCGCGATTTCACCCGCATTGCGGCGTCCGATCCGACGATGTGGCGCGACGTCTTCCTCGCCAACAAGGAGGCCGTGCTGGAGATGCTCGGCACCTTCACCGAGGATCTGGCAAAGCTCACCCGCGCGATCCGCCGCGGCGACGGGGAGGCGCTGTTCGACCACTTCACCCGCACCCGCGCCATCCGCCGCGGCATCGTCGAGATCGGCCAGGATTCCGCCGCGCCCGATTTCGGACGGCCGCATGCGGCGCTGAAGAAGCCGTGAGCCTGTAGCCCGGACAAAGCTGCGTAGCCCGGATGGAGCACAAGCGTAATCCGGGACAGTGCCAGCTGTGATCAAGAACCCCGGATTGCGCTGCGCTCCATCCGGGCTACGGGAGCCAACTAATACAGCGGCGGGATCTGACCGACCTTGACCGGGCCGAGCAGCACGGCACCGTCGACGAATTTCAGCGGGAAGCTCCGCGCTTTCTTGCCTTCCAGCGTGCTCTCGGTACCGATCGAATTGATGCCGGCGGCAACGCCGGCATTGGCGTTCTGCTTGATGACCTTGCCGAGGCCCGGCACGGCGCGGTCGAGCGCGCCGAACAGATTATTCAGGTCCTGCGACTTCACGCCGGGCGCGAGGCGATCGAGCGTTGCCTGCGGTACGCCCTCCTCCAGCATCTTCTCGATGCCGAGCGCCGGGATCACGCGCTCGAGGCCGGTCACCGTCATCTGCAATTCGCCGTCGAGCCGGCCGTTGGGCGACAGGCCGAGCGTGCCGGCCGCGACCGCGATCATCTCGCCCTGTTGAATGCGCGACTGCACGATCTCGATGTGACCGCCGGCGGCCTGGATCTCGCGGAAGCGCTGCGGCCACGGTTTGGGCGTGAGGTCGGAGAGGCCGGTGATCTTGGCGCGGGTGTCCGCCTCGAACGGCTCGGCGAGCAGCGGATGCACGCCCTGGATGCTGCCCTGCGCGACATGGAGCACGGTCTCGATCACCGGATGATCGGCCGGCGAGCCATCGGCAAGGCGCCCGTGCAGCTCAACCTGCTTGGCGCGCGCAAGCGGCACCTGCACGCTGCCATCGAGACGGTTGAGGCTGGGGTCGTCGAACACGATGGAAGCGCGATCCGGCACAGCCGGCAGACCCGCCACACTGGCGCGGCCCTTGCTCCAATTCACGGTGAAGGTGTTTTGCGTAATGCCGTCGATCAGCGTGGCGGGCGCTGCGAATTCGGCGATGATGCGCTTGGGGTCGTAGACCTGGGCCACGACCAGGATGTTGTCGAGCTTGGCCGTGAACGGCGTCTTGCTCGCGTTCTGCGAGACCAGGGCGACGCTGGCGCCGGAGCACTGGACCTCGAAGCGGAACGGGAAGCCGGCGATCGAGCGCTTGGCACAATCATAGATGCGGCCGGCCTTGGCCTCCTGCGCTCGCCAGGCGTCGGCGACGATTTCGGCCTGCCACGCCGCATAGAACCAGAAGCAGGTCCAGCCGACGGCGAGGACCAGGACGAGAACGGGGGCGATGAAAAGGCCCCAGCGGGAGCGGCGGCCAGTGGCAACGGTCATATTGGACATGCGGCGACCCTTTGACGCCAGATTCAGGCAAATGTAAGCGGGGCGGGCCTGCGACGAAAGGCGCAGAAATCGCTTCGCTTGGGCGCAGGGTTCTGGTAGCCGTCCCCGAAATGTCCGAAATCACCCTCCCCTCCGTCACCACAGCCAAGGGCGACCTCTGGGTGTTCGGCTACGGCTCGCTGATGTGGCGGCCGGGCTTCGATTTCGAGGAGCGCGTCCCGGCGCGGCTGGTCGGCGAGCATCGCGCGCTCTGCGTCTATTCCTTCGTGCATCGCGGCACGCCGGAGAAGCCGGGCTTGGTGCTCGGACTCGACCGCGGCGGCGCCTGCCGCGGCATCGCCTTCCGCGTCGCCGAGAAGAACCGTGCGGAAGTGGTCGCCTATTTGCGCGCACGCGAGCAGGTCACCTCGGTCTATCGCGAGGTGATGCGCTCGGTGTGGCTGGAGAACGATGCACGCCAGCGCGTCGCCGCGCTCGCCTACGTCGTCGACCGCGGTCATGTGCAATATGCCGGCCGCCTCTCGCTCGCCGAGCAGCACCGCCATGTCGTCCAGGGCCACGGCCAGTCCGGCGCCAACCGCGACTACGTCACCGCGACGGTGAAGGCGATCGAGGCCGAAGGCTTTCGCGACACGCAGCTGCATCAGCTTGCATTGATGCTGCATGGTGATGCGCATTCCCTGCACACGACGGCTCGGGACCAGGATCGGGAAAGCCGCTAAAGCATGATCCGGAAAAGTGCGAAGCGGTTTTCCGGAAAGATCATGCGTAAACAACAACCCAAAGCGCGATGAAGATTCATCCCAATCTCATCGCGCTTTAGCCGGTCGGCGCGTAGCTCGGCGCCGAGCCGATCAACTGCTCCTGCTCCTTCCGCCCTGCTTCGACGAGCCGGGCGGTCGCGTCCTCGATCGCCGCTTGCACGCGTGCGAGAAACTCGTCCTTCGGCAGGCCCGGCGGCAACGGTTCGAGAAACTCGACCACCAGCGTGCCCGGATAGCGCATGAAGGTGCGGCGCGGCCAGAACAGGCCGGAATTGAGCGCGATCGGCAGGCACGGCACGCCGCAGGAGGAATAGATCTGCGCAAAGCCGGTCTTGTAATCGGGCGGCGCGCCCGGCGCACGGCGCGTGCCTTCCGGAAAGATCACGAGCTGCTTTCCACTGCGCACCGCCTCGCGCGCGCGCCGCGTCATCTCGAGCAGCGCCTTCACGCCGGCATTGCGGTCGATCGCGATCATCCCGGTCTTGACCAGGAACTGGCCGAACACCGGGATCTGCATCAGCTGGCGCTTGAGGATGAAGATCGGCCGGTTGAAGAAACCCGGCAGCACGAAGGTCTCCCAGAACGACTGATGCTTGGCCACGATCAGCAGCGGTCCTGTCGGGATCTTCTCCACCCCGCGGAATTCCACCTTGATGTTGCAGACCAGGCGCATCAGGACCAGCGTGGCGTTGGCCCACCATTGCGCCAACGTCAGCATGGCGCGCGGCGGCAGTGCAAAGGTCGGCAGCGCAACGATCGCCAGACAGACCAGCACGGCGTAGAACAGCACGTTGAATACGAGCGATCGCAGGAAAATCAGGAACATCGATGGTCCGATCAATTGGCCTGCGCGGTGGCGGGCCGCTTCGGTTGCTGACCTGCAGGCTGCTCCGACATCTCAGGCCAAAGGTCAATCCCGAAATCCTCCAGCCGCACCCTGAGCTCGGCCGCAAGGTACTTGACGTATTCGGACAGGAGCAGCCGCAGCGTCGAGCCTGAGATCCACCACGGCTCCTCGCGCCATTTTTCGCCGACCACCGCGAACGGGATCAGCGTCGTCCGCGGCATCGCATGCGAGAATTCCACCAGCGCGCGCGGCATGTGATAGTTCGAGGTGACCACGATCAGAGACGTAAACCGGCGCCCCTCGGCCCAGCGCCGCGCCTCCGCGGCGTTGCCGCGGGTCGAGAGCGCGGTGCGGTCGAGGTCGACGCAGCAGGTCATGAAGGACTGATTCTCCGGCAAGGTGCGGGAGATGTCGTTCGCCGTCGAGGTCGGATGCACGCCGGAAATCAGGAGCCGCCTGCCGTAGCCGGCAGCCAGCAGCTCCATCGCGTCCGATACCCGCGAGGAGCCGCCGGTCAGGACCACGATGCCGTCCGCCTTGCGATCGGGTACTTTCTCGGCCCCGCGCAATTGCGCCAGGAACGCAATGAAGCCCGCCGCCGCGCCGACGAAGGCGAGCGCGATCGTCGACACGATTGCCGCGCGCAGCCAGCCGCGCGGCAGTTTCGGCGATCGATCGTCGGTCGGCGAGCTCATGCGATGTCGGTGATCCCTTCCCGATCTGATTTTATGACGTTTTGAGGCGAAGTGGAGTCCGGTTTCTTCACCCTCTCCCCTTGTGGGAGAGGGTCGCATAGGCGGCCGCCGGCCGCCGTTCTTAAGAATGCCGATGCTTTGCATCGGCTATGGCGAAAGCGGCGAGACGGGTGAGGGGTTCTCTCCGCGCATTCACCTCGACATCTGTACGCGTGGACAGAACCCCTCCTCCGGCGCTTCGCGCCACCTTCTCCCACAAGGGGAGAAGGGAAGAAAAGAAACTCAATCAACATCGTTCAATGTCGCGAACAGCGTTTGGCGCGAGGCGACTGCGGTAATGGCGCCGATCAGGACGGCCTGAACCGCGAGCACGATGTAGCCGGAGGGGCGCAGCGAGAAGGTGCCGAGCAGCGCGGCGAACTGGTCGCCGACGGGAGTCCCGGAAAACCAGCCTGCGATGGACTCGGAGAAGCCGAACATCAGCATGGCGGCACCGCCGCCGATCACGCCGCCCTCCAGGCCCAGCCTGAGGAAATGACGCAGGAAGTGGTTGGCGATGTAGCGGTCGCCGGCGCCAACGAAATGCAGGACCTCGACGATCGGACGGTTCGCCGCCATTGCGCCGCGCGTCGCGAACGACACCGAGATGATGGTTGCGACGATGACGAGCGCGAGGATGCCGAGGCCGGCCAGCACGGTGGCGTTCGTCATCAGGCGCATGCGCTCGATCCAGGCGCGGTGATCGTCGACGCTGGCGCTAGGGGCGACCTGCGCCACGCGCGCGCGCAAGGCGCCGAGATCGAGCGGCGTGCCCGGCTGCACGCGCGCGATGATCATGCGCGGCACCGGCAGATCGTCCATCGACAGGCCGGTGCCGAGCCAGGGCTCGAGCAGCTTGCCGCTCTCGTCCCTGGTGAACGGCTTGACCTCGACTATGCCGGCTTGCGTGCGCATCGCTTCCGCCACGGCTGCGGTGTCGCGCTCGAGATCGCGGCCGGCCTGCGGGCGAACCTGGATGGTGATTTCGCTCGCGACGTCTGACTGCCATTCGGCGGCGGAGGCACTCACCAGCAGCACCGTGCCCGTGGCCATCGAGGCGAGGAAGGTCATGATGGCGACCACCGCAAGCAGCGCTCTGCCGTGGATCGAGGCGCGCGGCACGATCGGTGACATGTTGCGTGCCTTGGCCGGAAGCTGCGGACGCTCCTGTCCGAGATCGACCAGCACGCCGCGCTCGTCCAGCCTACTCATAGACGTGCAACCGTCCCTGGTGCAGCACCAGCCGCCGTGCTTCGTACTGGTCCATCAGCCCGATGTCGTGGGTGGCGATGATGA
Organism: Bradyrhizobium sp. NBAIM01; assembly: GCF_020194115.1. Taxonomy (NCBI): domain Bacteria; kingdom Pseudomonadati; phylum Pseudomonadota; class Alphaproteobacteria; order Hyphomicrobiales; family Nitrobacteraceae; genus Bradyrhizobium; species Bradyrhizobium sp. NBAIM01. Next base: position 658,604 of record NZ_JADYVU010000002.1, read on the forward strand.
CGGCGGTGCCTGATTTGTTGAGCTCGATGAAGAGTCGCAGCAGGCGGCGGCCGAGCGTCGGATCGACGCTGCCGGTCGGCTCGTCCGCGAGCAGCAGCTGCGGCCGCGAGATCACGGCGCGCGCGATCGCGGCGCGCTGCTTCTCGCCGCCTGACAGGATCGGCGGCAGCGCGTCCATGCGGTCGCCGAGGCCGACCCAGCGCAACAGATCGATCACCTCCTTGCGGTAGCTCGACTCGCTGCGGCCCATGACGCGGAACGGCAGCGCGACGTTCTCATAGGTCGTCATGTGATCGAGCAGGCGGAAATCCTGGAGCACGATGCCGATGCGCTTGCGCAGGTCTGCGATCTCGTCCTTGCCGAGCTGCGAGATGTCGTGGCCGAACAGGTTGACGAGGCCCCGCGTCGGTCGATGCGACAGGAACAACAGGCGCAGCAGGGACGTCTTGCCGGCACCTGACGGCCCGGTGAGAAACTGGAAGGAATGCGCTGGGATCTGGAAGGTGAGGTCGCGCAAAATCTCCGGCCCTAGACCGTAACGCAATCCGACATTTTCGAACCGAACCAAGCTCAGCTCCGTTCGAGAGGGGGCGCGGGCCGCATTGCGGCGGTCCGCCATACGCGATCAATGGGTTTTGCCGCCGTTATGGTTTCCGGTTCGTTAACGGTCGCCCAGTAGCATAAGGGGCGCCCGGTCTCCGCGACCGTGGCATCGTCAAGACCCGTCCAAGACCTCCGTTCAAGACCTTCGTTCATGCATCAAGGCTCGTCCATGCATATCGTCTGCCCCCATTGTATGACATCCTACGCCATCAAGCTCGCGAGCCTTGGGGCGAACGGGCGGGCGGTCCGCTGCTCCCGCTGCAAGGAGACCTGGATCGCCCACGCCGAGGATGCCATCGAGGAGGCGTCCGTTCCGGCCATGGTCGCGGCCAGCCGAGCCGACGATCAGTCCGACCTCGCCGAACAATGGAACTCCTATGCCAAGGACGACGGCGCCACTGATGCGCCCATCGTCGATAGCCCATCGATCGCCAGCGACTGGCCGGACGAGCAGGCCCGCGAAACCGAGGACGAATGGTCGGCAGCGGCCCGGCAGGCCGAAGAGGAGGCCGTCGGCGCGCAGCACCAGTCCTGGTTCCGCAGCCTGTTCCCTCGCCGCGGCGCGCGGGTGAGCCGCCCGGTCGCCACCACGGCTCCGCGCAAATCCTATCTTGGCCTGCCGACCGCCTGCGCCGCGATGGGCGCGCTGGTGCTGGCACTGGTGCTCTGGCGCGGCGATGTGGTGCGGCTGCTGCCGCAGACGGCAGCCTTCTACAAGATGGTCGGGCTCGAGGTGAACTTGCGGGGTCTCGCCTTCAAGGACGTCAAGCTCTCCAGCGAGACCGTGGACGGTAAACAGGTGTTGGTGATCGAGGGCGTCATCGTCGGCGACGGCAAGAAGCCGCTCGACATTCCGCGGCTGCGCTTTGCCGTGCGCGACGCCCAAGGCGCGGAGATCTATGCCTGGAACACGGTGCTGGAGCAGACTGTGCTGCGGCCAGGTGAGCGCGCCTTCTTCCGCTCGCGCCTGGCCTCACCGCCGCCGGAGGGCCGCAACATCGACGTTCGTTTCTTCAACCGGCGCGACATTGCCGGCGGCAGCGTATAATCGCCCCCAGGGGAGGTTGATACCAAGGTTCGTCTCATGCCGAAGATCTTGATCGCCGACGACGAGGATTCGATGCGCGCGCTGGTGGCGCGCGCCATCGCCATGGACGGCCACGAGACCGTCACCGCCCAGGACGGCGCAGAGGCGCTGGAGATCCTGACCCGCGAGGATGGCGCCTTCGACCTGTTGCTCACCGACATCCAGATGCCGGTGATGGACGGCATCGCGCTGGCGCTCTCCGCGGCGCGCGATTTTCCCGACCTGACCATCCTGCTGATGACCGGCTTTGCCGACCAGCGCGAGCGCGCCTCGAACCTGAACGCGCTGGTGCATGACGTCGTGACCAAGCCGTTCTCGGTCGCCGATATCCGCACGGCGGTCGCCGATGCGCTGGCGGCGAAGAAGGGCTAGCGTCGGCATTCGCCACACATGCCGCTGTCATGCCCCGCCTAGTGCGCAATTGCGCACGGGGGGCGGGGCATCCAGTACGCCGCTGCTTCTCGATTCAATCACTGCGGTCTCGGCGTACTGGATCGCCCGGCCAAGCCGGGCGATGACACCGAGTGTGGAGTTAAAACTCCTTCAGCAGCCGCTCGAGATAATCGAGCTCGATCTGCGGCCGCGAGGGATCGCCGAGACGGCGGCGGAGCTCTTCGAGAATGCGGCGGACACGCTGCGTGTCGATCTCGCCGGGAATCTTGACCGTATAATCGTCGCCATATTCGCGCCCATGCAGCGGCCGGCCGAGCGGATCGGTCTGGTTGCCGCCGCTCTGCTGCCGGCCGGCACGCTGGCCGGGGCCGTCGCCCTGGCCGTCGCCATCGCCCTGCTGCATCGCCTCGGCCATCTTCTGCGCACCCTTGCGCATGGCGTCGAGTGCCTTGCCCTGCGAGTCCACGGCGCCGTCGGCATTACCCTCGCCGAGCTTTGATCCGGCATCGCCCATGGCACCGTCGGCTGCATCCAGGCTGCCGTCATCGCCCTGGTCGCCATCCTGATCGCCGTTCTGGCCGGGCTGGCCCTGCTCGCCTTGCTGACCCTTCTGGCCCTTTGCCTGCTGGCCCTGCTGACCCTTCTGCCCCTTCTGAGTGAGGCCGCGCTTGGCAAGCTCGTCCTGCAGCTTCTTCAGGCGGTCGCGCAGTCCCTGCTGGTCCTGCTGCAGCTCCGACATGGACTGATCGCCCTGCTGCTGCTTGCCGCGCGAGCGGTCGCGTCGGGAATCCTGGCCCTGCTTGAACGTCTTGTCGCGCAATTGCTGCTGCTTGCGGATCATGTCGCCGAGCTCATTGAGCGCCTGCTCCATGTCACTCTCGCCGGACTGCCCCGGCTGCGCCATCTGCAGGCCTTCCAGCATCTGCTGGAGCTGGTCGAGCAACTGCTTGGCCGCATCCTTGTCGCCGGAGCGCGACAGGCGCTCCATCCGATCGATCATGTTCTGCAGATCCTGCTGACGCAGGACCTTGGTGTTCGGATCGAGCGGCCGCGCCAGCTGCTGCGGGTCATTGTTGTTGCGGAACTGCTCGGCGAGCTGGCGCATGAAATCGTTCAGCGCCTGACGCAGATCCTGCGTGAGCTTCTTGATCTCCTCGTCGCTTGCACCGCGCTCCAGCGCCTGCTTCAGCGCCTCCTGGGCCGCGCGCAACGCCTTCTCGACGTCGGAGATCTTGCCGTCCTCGATCGTCACCGCAAGCGCCCACAGGCTCGCCACGACCTCGCGCAAGGCATCGTCGGTACGCGCCGCTTCGAGCTGCCGGGCCACGCTGTGCAGGCCGAGATATTGTCCCGGCTCCGGCGTGAACATCTCGGGCGCGATCATCAGCCCGTCGAGCGCGGCATAGACGTCCGAATTCTTGTTGGCGTCGAGCGCGAGGATGCGGCGCTGCTCGATCAATGCACGGGCCAGCGGCTTGGTGAAGAGCCGCTCGGGCAGGCGCATGTTGAACGGCTCGCTGGCGGCCTCGTTGCCGGCCTCGTCCTTGGCCGTGAGCGTCAGCGTGACCTCGGCGCCGGCATAGGGATCCTCGCTGAGATCCTTCACGGATTGCCCGACGCCGTTGCGGGTGCGCGCATTCGGCAGGGCGAGCGGGAATTTCGGCGGCTGGAACAGCGGCCGCGGCGCCGTCCTGCTGTCGCCATCACCGGCGGCGGCCTTCGGACCATCCTTGGGGCCATCCTTGGCACCATCTTTGGCGTCGGTCGGCCGCGGGGCGAATTTCGCCTCGGCGCCGGTGACGCCGTAATCGTCCTCGATCTTGTAGGAGAGCTGGAGCGCGCCGCGCGCCTGGCGCTCCGGGTCCTTCGCGAGCGCGATCGTCGGCGGACGATCCGGCGTGGCGGCGAAGGCCCATTGCGGCTGGCCGGAGGGCGCCCGGACATGCGCGGTGCCGTCGCCGGAAATCGCGAAATGCCTTTCGTTGGTCCCCTTGGGGCTGGCTTCGGCCGGGGCGACCTCCTTGAGGCCGCCGGAGACGGCGACATCCAAATTGCCGCCGGAGGAGCGCACGATCAGGGTCGAGCCGGCGGGAACGGCAAGCGGGCCGCTGGCGGGCAGCGCCGCGGCTTCCTTGTTGGCGGCCGACAGGATGACCGGCGGCCTGCCGGTGTAGAGCGGCGGCGTGACCCAGGCATCGACGCGAACATTGGCCGGCGCCAGCACCCCGTTCCAGTCGAAGGCGGCGCCAAGGCGCATCGCACGCTCGTCACCCGCGGCAAAGAAGGTCGCGACCAGCATCACCATCACGAGGGCACGCAGCGCCCAGGGGTCGTGAAGCGCGAGCCGGGGCTGCGGCACACCGGCGCGGATGCGCTTGATGGAGGCGAGCGTGCGCTCGAGCTGCGCCTGCCACAGCGCCTGCGCGACCGGGTCCTGTGAGGTCAGCGTGTCCGTGAGCGCGGTGGCCGGGCGGTGCCGGATGCCGGAGCCACGGTCGAGCCGAGCCAGCGCTTCCTCGCGGCTCGGCCAGCGGAAGCGAATCAGCGGGAACAGGGCGGCCGCCGCGATCGCGGCGAAGAGGGCGAGACCGACGGCCCTGGCCGTGAACGGCAGCGCCAGCCAGAGGCCGGCCCAGGACACCACCAGGAACAGGCCGACGACGGTCAGAAGGCGCGCCGCATTGGGCCAGGCACGCTCCCACGCGATGGCATAAGTTGCCCGATCAAGGGCCTGCGCCAGCTTCAGCCGCGACAGCGCATCGCCGTTGCGGATCGGGTCTGACGGCTCGGGGGGGACGCCGTTCAATCAACTCTCCAGGTTGCCCGGTAGAGCAGAGCCTATCACAACGGCAGCACTGAGGCATCCGTTCCCGTACGGGAGCGCCTCCTTTTCCCGCATAACACGAGGACGTGACTGGCCGGGTGCAACCCCGTAATTTCCGCGCGCCAATCTCGAGGGAAACGAAGGAAACGCCATGGACAAGAAGATGCACGACAAGGGCCTGGAAGTCCGCAAAGCTGTGCTGGGCGAGGCCTATGTCAACAACGCCCTGAAGAACGTCGACGATTTCAACCGCCCGTTCCAGGAGATGCTCAACGAATATTGCTGGGGCACGGTGTGGGGCCGCGAGGAGCTGCCGCGCAAGACCCGCAGCATGCTCAACATCGCCATGATCGCGATCCTCAACCGTCAGCACGAGTTTCGCGCGCACCTGAAGGGCGCGCTGACCAACGGCGTCACCCGCGAGGAGATCCGCGAGATCCTGATGCAGGTCGCGATCTATGGCGGCATGCCCGCCGCGGTCGACAGCTTCCGCATCGCGCGCGAGGTGTTCGCAGAGATCGACGGGAAGGCGTGAGACCCAGCGCCAATCTCAACTGTCGTCCCGGGGCGCGCGAAGCGCGAGCCCGGGACCCATAGCCACAGGACGATGTTGCTACGACGACTCGGAGCGGCGCCTTTGCGGGACGATTCCTCCTTGTTGTGGTTATGGGTCCCGGACCGGCGCGCGCTTTAGGGCGCGCTTGTCCGGGACGACATCGGTGTGCGCGTTTTCAACAACAACCAAAGGGAAACACCATGGACATCGGATTCATCGGGCTCGGAAACATGGGTTTCCCGATGGCGCGGCGGTTGATCGAGGCGGGGCACAGGCTCGTCGTATTCGACACGCGCAAGGAGGTCATGGACAAGCTAGTCGCGCGCGGTGCCACTGCCGCGTCGTCGCCGAAGGACGTCGCTGACCAGGTCGAGACCGTGATGGCGAGCCTGCCCTCGCTGCAGGCTTCCCTGGACGTTGCCACCGGCGCTGGCGGCGTGATCGAGGGCACGCGTGCCAAACGTTTCGTCGATCTCTCAACCGTCGGCTCGGCGATGGCCGCGAAGATTCACGGGCTGCTCAAAGAGCGCGGCATCGTGCAGATCGACTGTCCCGTCTCCGGCGGCGTTGGCGGCGCCGAGAAGGGCACGCTTGCCGTGATGGTGTCAGGCCCGAAAGCCGAGTTCGCGCTGCTCAAGCCTGCGCTCGAGGTGATCGGAAAGGTGTTCTTCATCGGCGAGAAGCCGGGCGCGGCGCAGACCATGAAGCTCGCCAACAATTTCCTGTCGGCCACCGCGATCGTGGCGACGTCGGAAGCCGTGGTGATGGGCGTGAAGGCCGGGCTCGATCCCGCCGTGATGATCGACGTCATCAATGCGGGCTCGGGCATGAACACCGCGAGCCGCGACAAGTTTCCGCGCGCGGTGCTGCCGCGCACCTTCGACTTCGGCTTCGCCACGGGATTGATGGTGAAGGACGTGCGGCTGGCACTGGAGGAGATGACGCAGCTCGGCCTGTCGATGGAGGTCGCCGACGCGGTCGGGCGGCTGTGGGAGACCGTGATCCGCGCAGAAGGCGCCGAGTCCGATTTCACCGCGGCCATCAAGCCGATCGAGAAGAAAGCGGGTGTGATCGTAGGTGGAAAAAACTGACGTTCAGCGAAATTGCGCGGTCGTGCTGAATTTATCTGACAGTTCAAGCGGTTTTGCCCGACGACCACGCATCATCGCGAAAGCCCCGGTCTACTGTGCATGGGGTTGTTTTGCAGGTTTTGGTAGCGGCCTCACAGCCACGGCGCCGGCGTGTCCATCGCAATGAGCTGCTCGACCTCCACGCGCGGGCGCACCACGGCATATTGATCGCCCTTCACCAGCACCTCCGGCACCAAGGGCCGGGTGTTGTAGGTGCCGGCCTGCACGGCGCCATAGGCACCGGCGGTCATGATGGCGAGGAGATCGCCGGGCGCGGGCGTCGGCAGCGTGCGGTCGAGGGCGAGATAATCGCCGGTCTCGCAGACCGGGCCGACGACATCGGCCTTGATGGTGGCGGCGCCCTTGGCGGGCTGCTTCACCGCCAGGATGTCGTGATGCGCCTCGTACAGTGTCGGGCGGATCAGGTCGTTCATGGCCGCGTCGATGATGACGAAATTCTTGCCGTCGCCGTGCTTCACATAGATCACCTTGGCGACCAGAATGCCGGCATTGCCGACGATCATGCGGCCCGGCTCGAACATCAGCGTGCAGCCGAGATTGTGGCTGACGCGCTTGACCATGGCGGCATAGGCGGCCGGCGCCGGCGGCGCCTCGCGATCCATGTAATAGGGAATGCCGAGACCGCCGCCGAAATCGACGTGGCTGATGTCGTGGCCGTCGCCGCGCAGCTCCTGTACGAATTCGGAGAGGATGCGGAACGCGGTCTCCATGCCGGACAGGTCGGTGATCTGGCTGCCGATATGCACGTCGGTGCCGGTCACCTTGATTCCGGGCAGCTTCGCCGCGCGCGCATAGACCTCGCGGGCATGCACGATCGGGATGCCGAACTTGTTCTCGGACTTGCCGGTGGAGATCTTTGCGTGCGTGCCGGCATCGACGTCGGGATTGACGCGGAGCGAGATGCGCGCGGTCTTGCCCATCTCGGTCGCGAGTCGCGACAGCAGCTCGAGCTCCGGCTCGGATTCGACGTTGAGGCAGAGGATGTCGGCGGCGAGCGCCGCGCGCAGCTCTGCCTCGGTCTTGCCGACGCCGGAGAAGACGATCTTGCTGGCGGGAATGCCGGCGGCCAAAGCGCGCTTCAGCTCGCCGCCCGAAACCACGTCGGCGCCGGCGCCGAGCTTGGCCAGCGTCCGCAGCACCGACTGGTTGGAGTTCGCCTTCATGGCGTAGCAGACCAGCACCTTCTCGCCGGCAAAGGCCTCGGTGAAGACGCGGTAATGCCGCTCCAGCGTTGCGGTCGAATAGCAGTAGAACGGCGTGCCGACGGTGGCGGCCAGCTCGGACAGGTTCACCGCCTCGGCGTGCAGCACGCCGTTGCGATAGTCGAAATGGTTCATGGCGCAGGCTCGGTTGTCCCGGCTTATTTCTTGCCGGGAGGTTCGTCCAGGAGCGGGTCGAGAATAAACGATTTCTTCCGGCCCTTGGCCGCCGCGGGCGCAGCATCCGCGCTGGCCGTGGGTTCGAACAGGCTCGGCGCCTTCTGGGCCGCGGTCTCGGGCTCGACGGGTGCGGCGCCGGTGGCTGCGGGGGCGTTGGAGGCGGTCGGCGGCAGATCCAGCGGGCCCTTGCGGCCGCAACCTGCAAGCGCGAGCGCCGTCAGGCTCAAGACAATGATGGCCCACCCCGAGCCGGCCGGGCGAAACTTTGACGTCACGACGAAAATCCCCACTACGCGCGGCGCACCATACAGAGATTGGCGCGTTCTGGCGAGAGCCGGATGACCATGAAACATAAGCGAAATTTTGCCCTCAGCCCAATTTTCGCTCTTTTTCCAGCCGCTTCGCCCAGGCCTTGGCCTGGGACGCCACGTTCTTCGGCGCGGTGCCGCCAAAGCTGGTGCGGCTCTTCACCGACGATTCGACCGAGAGCACACCGAGCACGTCCTTGGTGATTTTGGGCTCGATCGCCTGCATTTCCTTGAGCGGCAGCTCGTGCAGCGCGACGCCCCCCTCGGCGGCCTTGGCGACGATGCGGCCCGTGACGTGGTGCGCCTCGCGGAACGGCATCCTCAGCGTCCGCACCAGCCAGTCGGCGAGGTCGGTCGCCGTGGCATAGCCCTCGCCCGCGGCCGCCTTCATCTTGGCTTCGTCCGGAACGAGATCACGGACCATGCCGGTCATGGCGCGGATTGCCAGCGACAGCGCGGCAAAACCCTCCATGGCGCCCTGCTTGTCCTCCTGCATGTCCTTTTGATAGGCGAGCGGCAGGCCCTTCATGACGATCAGGAGGCCGTTGAGCGCGCCGATGACGCGGCCGGTCTTGGCGCGCACCAGCTCGGCGGCATCCGGGTTGCGCTTCTGCGGCATGATCGAGGATCCCGTGGTGAACTTGTCGCTGAGCCGGATCATGCCGACCAGCGGCGAGGTCCAGATCACGATCTCCTCGGCAAAGCGCGACATGTGCACGGCGCAGATCGCGGCGGCCGACAGCGTCTCCAGCACGAAATCGCGGTCGGAGACGGCATCGAGCGAGTTCGCCATCGGGCGGTCGAACAGGAGCGCCTTCGCGGTGGCATGGCGGTCGATCGGGAACGAGGTGCCGGCGAGCGCAGCCGCGCCCAGCGGCGATTCGTTCAGGCGCTTGCGGGCGTCCTGGAAGCGGCCGCGGTCGCGCGCCGCCATCTCGACATAAGCCAGCAGGTGATGGCCGAACGTGACGGGCTGCGCCGTTTGCAGATGCGTGAAGCCGGGCATCACGGTTGCGGCGTGCTCCAGCGCGCGGTCCACCAGGGCCTGCTGGAACGCGGCGAGCGCGGCATCGGTCTCGTCAATGACGTCGCGGACGAACAGACGGAAGTCGGTGGCGACCTGGTCGTTGCGCGAACGCGCGGTGTGCAGCCTTCCGGCGGCCGGGCCGATCAGCTCCGACAGGCGGCTCTCGACATTCATATGGATGTCCTCGAGCGCGCGCTTGAATTCGAAGCCGCCCTTGCCGATCTCTGACAGGATTGTGTCTAGACCCTTGCCGATATTTTTCGCATCAGAAGCCGTGATGATGCCCTGATTGGCCAACATCGCGGCGTGGGCCTTGGACGCGGCAATGTCCTGGGCGAAGAGGTGACGATCGACGTCGATGGAGACGTTGATCTCTTCCATGATCTCGTCGGGGCGTTCCGAGAACCGGCCGCCCCACATCTTGTTGCTCATGATCCCCTGCTCACGCCTGATTTGCCGCACGTTTGCTGGCCGCGGCCAGCCGTATTAAGAGGCCCCTGATAGCCATATCTGCGACCGGATGACAAACGATATGCTCGACCAGAAGCCCTCCGCCACGCGCCGCATCCCCTTCGTCATCGCCGCCGTGGCGATCGTCGGGCTGGCCGGCTTCGCCGCGCTGTACGGGCTCGGCCCGAGCCGGGCGCCCTTGGGCGATCCGACCTGCAAGGCGGCGGTGGCGACGGCGCAGAAGATCGCCCCGCTCGCCCATGGCGAGGTGGCGGCGCTGACCATGGCAAGCGCCCCGCTGAAGCTGCCCGACCTCACCTTCGAGGATGCCGAGGGCAAGCCGAAGAAGCTGTCCGACTTCCGCGGCAAGACCCTGCTGGTGAACCTCTGGGCCACCTGGTGCGTGCCCTGCCGCAAGGAGATGCCGGCGCTGGACGAGCTCCAGGGCAAGCTATCGGGCCCGAATTTCGAGGTGGTGGCGATCAACATCGACACCCGCGACCTGGAGAAGCCGAAAACCTTCCTGAAAGAGGCCAACCTGACCCGGCTCGCCTATTTCAGCGACCAGAAAGCCAAGGTGTTCCAGGATCTTAAGGCCGTGGGACGGGCACTGGGCATGCCCACCTCCGTGCTGGTCGACCCGCAGGGGTGTGAAATCGCGACGATCGCGGGGCCGGCGGAATGGGCGAGTGAGGACGCGCTCAAGCTGATCCGCGCGGCAACCGGCAAGGCCGCCGCGGCGCTTTAAGGGTTTAGGCCGTCACATTGAGATTGCCGCCGACGCCGGGGGCGACATTGGCGAGCGAGGGCTGGCCGGTGCCGAGCAGCGTCAGGACGGTGGATTTCTCCATATCCGCGTTCTGCTTGGTCAGCGTCGCCGCGATATTCGACTGCAGCGCGCCTTGCTGTGCGGCCAGCATGCTGCTGACCATTGCCATCATGTCCATTACGCGAACCCTCGTGCCGGCCGTAACCTAGGCGCGAGAGGTTAACGCGACATGAATTGTCATGGAGCAGTACGGGCAATCGTGTCCCGGACAAGGGGCGGCACGCAAGTGACGCACCGCAGAGCCGGGACCTAGCCTTCAGCGCGCGGCTCCTGGGCCTCGGCTCTGCAGCGCTCCGCGCTGCGTCCGGGGCACAAGGCCACCTTACCGCGTCGGCACCGGCTTGGCGCCGCGGTAGTCGTAGAAGCCGCGCTGGGTCTTGCGGCCGAGCCAGCCGGCCTCGACGTATTTGACCAGCAGCGGGCACGGGCGGTACTTGGAGTCGGCTAGCCCCTCGTGCAGCACCTGCATGATGGAGAGGCAGGTGTCGAGCCCGATGAAATCGGCAAGCTCGAGCGGACCCATGGGATGGTGGGCGCCCAGTTTCATCGCCGCGTCGATCGCCTCGACGTTGCCGACGCCTTCATACAGCGTGTAGATCGCCTCGTTGATCATCGGCAGCAGGATGCGGTTGACGATGAAGGCCGGGAAATCCTCGGAGACCGCGACCTGCTTGCCGAGCTTGCCGACGAAGTCCTTGGCGGTCTCGAAGGTGGCGTCGTCGGTGGCGATGCCGCGGATCAGCTCGACCAGTTCCATCAACGGCACTGGATTCATGAAGTGAATGCCGATGAAGCGCTCCGGGCGGTCGGTGGCGGCGGCGAGGCGCGTGATCGAGATCGAGGACGTATCGGAGGCGACGATCGCCTCCGGCTTCAATACGGCGCAGAGCTCGTGGAAGATCTTGCGCTTGACCTCTTCCTTCTCGACCGCGGTCTCGATGACGAGGTCGCAATCGGCGAGATCGTCCAGCTTCTCGGCTAGCTTGATACGCGCAATCGCCTTGGCCCTGTCGTCCTCGGTGACGGCCTTCTTGGAGACCTGGCGCGCCAGATTGCCGTTGATGGTGGCCATGCCCGACTTGAGGCGGTCGGCCGAAACGTCGTTGAGCACCACGTCGAAGCCAGCGAGCGCCGCGACATGCGCGATGCCATTGCCCATCTGACCCGCGCCGATCACGCCGACCTTCTTGATCACTGCCGCCATATTGTCATCCACCGGAACGGCGCGCGGGGGGCGCGCCCTGCCTTTTCCCCTCGAGCCGGGAGGTCCGATTTAATCAGAACCTTGGCTCGAAACCTAGATTGGATCGCCTCCAAGGCGCGCCCCACGCCAAAGAAAACGCCTCAGAAACGCAACACCGGCCGGAGTTTATACCTCCGGCCGGTGTTTTCGATGCCTTTTACTTGCCGAGCTTGCCGAGTTCGGCGGTCAGCTCCGGAACCGCCTGGTAGAGATCGGCGACCAGGCCGTAGTCGGCGACCTGGAAGATCGGCGCGTCCTCGTCCTTGTTGATCGCAACGATCACCTTGGAGTCCTTCATGCCGGCCAGATGCTGGATCGCGCCGGAAATGCCGACCGCGACATAGAGCTCGGGGGCCACCACCTTGCCGGTCTGGCCGACCTGCCAGTCGTTCGGCGCATAGCCGGCATCGACCGCGGCGCGCGAGGCACCGACACCGGCCCCAAGCTTGTCCGCGAGCGGCTCGATGTACTTGGCAAAGTTCTCGCGGCTCTGCATGGCGCGGCCACCGGAGACGATGATCTTGGCCGAGGTCAGTTCGGGGCGATCGCTCTTGGCGACTTCCTCACCGACGAAAGTCGACAGGCCCGGATCGGCCGCCGCCGCCACGGTCTCGATCGGGGCGCTGCCGCCCTCGCCTGCTGCGGCGAAGGTCGAGGTGCGGACCGTGATGACCTTCTTGGCATCCTTCGACTTCACCGTCTGGATGGCGTTGCCGGCGTAGATCGGGCGCTCATAGGTATCGGGCGCGACCACCTTGGTGATCTCCGAGACCTGCATGACGTCGAGCAGAGCGGCGATGCGGGGCATCACGTTCTTGAAGCGCGAGGTCGCCGGCGCGACGATGGCGTCATAGCCGGACGCCAGCGACACCACCAGCGCAGCCAGCGGCTCGGCGAGATCGTGCGCGTAGAGGTCGCCATCGGCGAGCAGCACCTTCTTCACGCCAGCGAGCTTGGCAGCGGCATCCGCCGCGGCCTTGGCGTTCTGGCCGGCGACCAGCACCTCGACATCCGCGCCAAGCGCGGCAGCTGCGGTCAGGGCCTTGTTGGTGGCGTCCTTGAGCGACGCATTGTCGTGTTCGGCAATCAGAAGCGTCGTCATCAGAGCACCCCGGCTTCGTTCTTGAGTTTCGACACCAGCTCGGCGACGTCCTTGACCTTGACGCCGGCCTTGCGGCCCGCGGGCTCAGCCGTCTTCAGAACTTCGAGGCGCGCGGCGATGTCGACGCCGTAATCGGCGACCGTCTTCTCCGCGATCGGCTTCTTCTTCGCCTTCATGATGTTGGGCAGCGAGGCGTAGCGCGGCTCGTTGAGGCGGAGATCGGTGGTGACGATCGCCGGTCCCTTCAGCTTCACGGTCTGCAGACCGCCATCGACTTCACGCGTCACCTTGAAGTCGGTACCTTCGACCTCGAGCTTGGAGGCGAAGGTCGCCTGCGACCAGCCGAGCAGCGCGGCCAGCATCTGGCCGGTCTGGTTCGAGTCATCGTCGATCGCCTGCTTGCCGAGAATGATCAGGCCCGGCTGCTCTTCGTCCGCAACCTTCTTCAGGATCTTGGCGACGGCGAGCGGCTCGACGGTGCCGTCCGCCTTCACCAGGATGCCGCGATCGGCGCCCATGGCAAGACCGGTGCGGATCGTCTCGGACGCCTGCGCAGGTCCAATCGAGACCACCACGACCTCGGTGGCCTTGCCGGCTTCCTTCAGGCGCAGCGCTTCCTCGACAGCGATTTCGTCGAAGGGGTTCATGGACATCTTGACGTTGGCGAGTTCAACGCCCGATCCATCGCCCTTGACGCGGACCTTGACGTTGTAATCGACCACCCGCTTTACCGGCACTAAGACCTTCATCGATCCTCTTTCACTCAATTTGGGAGGGGGGTTATCAACTGGCGCGGAACCTAAAGGCCTGATCTGCCCCGGTCAACGCGCGAACGGGTCTAATTTTGGCCTTCTGAAATGCGCCGAGCGCGATGGGTCAGCGGTTCTGGCCGGGAACCCAGAGCACGTCGCCGGCGCCATTGCCGTTCACGGCCCGGCTGGCCACGAACAGAAAGTCGGACAGACGGTTCATATAATGGATGCCAGCCGCGCTGACCGGCTCGTCCGGCTGGGCCGCCAGTTCCACGATCACGCGTTCCGCCCTGCGGCATATCGTGCGCGCCACATGCAGATAGGCCGCGGCCGGCGTGCCGCCGGGAAGCACGAAGGAAGTCAGCGGCGCGAGCTTGTCGTTGAGCGCGTCGATGTCGCGCTCGAGCCGCTCGACCTGGCTCGCCACCACGCGCAGCCGCTCGGCCTTGCCCTTGTCCTTGCCTTCCCGCTCCGGCACGGCGAGATCGGCACCAAGATCGAACAGATCGTTCTGGATGCGGCCGAGCATCGCATCGAGCTCGGGCATCTCCGCGGTGTGGAGCCTGACCAGGCCGATCGCGGCATTGGTCTCGTCGACCGTGCCATAGGCCTCGATGCGCAGATCGTATTTCGGCCGCCGCTCGCCGGTTCCCAGCGCCGTCGTGCCGTCGTCACCGGTCTTCGTGTAGATGCGATTGAGTACGACCATGATCAGCGTCCCATCGCCCAGACCGCGAGCATCGCGACGATGATCGCCACGAACTGAAGCAGCACGCGCCAGCGCATCAGCTTCTGCGAGGTGTTGGGCGAGCCGCCGCGCATCATGTTGATGAGCCCGAGCAGCAGCACCAGTGCCACGGCGCCGGCTGCGGCCGGCAGGATGAAAGTACTCAGAAAAGATGCCATTTGAGGGTAGATAACACCGTGTGTGCCGGTCCGCCATCTCCCCAGCTCGTCATTCCGGGGCGACGCGGCGGGATCGAGCGCAGCGAGACCCGGCGCGTCGAGCCCGGAATCCATCGCGCCACTTGCGCCGCGGCTAGATGGATTCCGGCCTCGCGCTGCGCGCGCCCCGGAATGACAAAGGGGGGCTTCGCGAACTGGCTTTTGGGCCAAGAATATCAGATGGTAGCGCGATGATTTTTCGATTTGCGCCCATTGCTCGTTCTCCTGGCCTCTCCCTACGTGCAGAGGGAGAGAGCAGCGGTGTAGGTGCCAAGTGAAAGCCATCCGCTACATTTACTGCGTGCTGGAGGACGCGTTTTACACGTTCCTCGCCGATGACGGCTGGGCGATCGCGAGCCACATCGCGCTGTCGACGCTGATGGCGCTGTTCCCGTTCCTGATCGTGCTGACCGCGCTCGCCGGCTTCTTCGGCTCCAAGGAACTCGCCGACCAGGCCGCCAGCCTGATGCTCCAGGTCTGGCCCAAGCAAGTCGCCGATTCGATCTCGGGCGAGGTTCATGACGTGCTAACCACCACCCGGACCGGCCTTTTGACCATCGGCGCGGCGCTGTCGGTCTACTTCGCCTCGAACGGCGTCGAGGCGCTGCGGGTCGCGCTCAACCGCGCCTATGCGGTGGTGGAGATGCGAAGCTGGTACTGGCTCCGGCTGGAATCAATTGCCTATACGATCATTGCGGCCTTCACGGCGCTCGCCATGGCGTTCCTGATCGTGCTCGGTCCGCTCATCATCGAGGCGGCGCGGCGCCACATTCCGCTGTTCGTCGAATCCAACGAGAGCATCCTCACCTGGGTGCGCTACGGCATCTCCATCGGCGCGCTGGTGGTGGCGCTGATCATCCTACATGCCTGGCTGCCGGCGGGACGGCGCAGCTTCCTGCAGATATTGCCCGGCATCGTCTTCACCATCGTGGCGTCGTTGATCTCGAGCATCGTGTTCGGCCAATACCTGGCCCGCTTCGCAAACAATTACGTGACGATGTATGCGGGGCTCGCCTCGGTGATCATCGCGCTGGTGTTTCTGTACTTCATCGCCGCGATCTTCGTTTACGGCGGCGAGCTGAACGCTGCGATCATCAAGTCGCGGCTTCCTCACGGCGTGTCGCTTCAAGCAGCGCAGTCGCTAAAGCCCGCGGAGACACAGGCTTGACCAGGAAGGCGTCGGCCCCGGCTTCGCGCGAGGCGGCCTCGTCCTCGCCGCGGCCGGACACGCCGATGATCGGGATCCGAGCCAGCGGCGTTGGCAGCCTGCGGATCCGCCGGATGGCCTCGATGCCGTCGATGCCCGGCAGCACCATGTCCATCAGCACCGCGTCGAATGCGCCCTGCTCCAGCCGGTTCACGGTGTCCTCACCGCGCCCGATGAACTCGGCGTGATGGCCGAGCTCGGTCAGGATGGTGTTGAGCACGACGCGGCCGAACGGATTGTCCTCGACGCTGAGAACGCGAAGCGCAGCGACCGCCTCGGGCTCGCTGCCGTCCTTTGCCTTGCGGGCGGTGCCCGGTCCCGCCAAGTCCAGCGACACCGTCAATGTGAAGGTGGCGCCGCCACCGCGGCGCGGAGCGACATTGATGTCGCCGCCCATCGCCCGCGCCAATTGCTTGACCGAGGAGAGACCCAAGCCGGCGCCGCCGAAGCGTGAGGCAATGGTGACATTGGCCTGGGTGAAGGGGCGGAACAGCCGCTTGATCTCGGCCATGGTCAGGCCGATGCCGCTGTCGGACACCGCAAAGGCGACGCCGACTCTGCCCTTTGCTTTGCCTTTGGCGGGACGCCACGGCTCGACGGCGAGGGCCACTCCGCCCTGATCGGTGAATTTCACGGCGTTGTCGATCAGGTTCTCGAGCGCGGCGCGCAGGCGGACGGAATCACCGACCACGAGCCCTGGGATCTTTTCGGCGATCTCGACCTTGGCCTGGAGACCTTTGGCCGCGGCACGGCCGGCCAGCGAATCGCCGGCGGTGCGGGCGAGCGCCTTGAGATCGAACAGGTCCTGGCGCGGCGTGCTGCCGCCCTTCCCCGTTCTGGCAGCATCCACGAACAGCGTGGCGAGGCTCGCCAGATGCTCGGCGCCGGCTTTGATGGTGTCGGCCCAGCGCCGCTCCCGCTCGCCTAGGTCGGAGGTCGCGAGCAGGTCGCTGATCGCGAGAATGCCGGTCAGGGGGGTGCGGACCTCATGGGCAAACGCGGCCAGCGCCGCTTGGACGACATCCGGCGCAACCGCCTTGGTGCTGCGCTTGCGCAGCTGACCGCCCGCCTTGGGCCGCTTCCGAAGCGGCCGCCGCTTGGACGTCCGGGTGGTGCGCACTGGACGCGTCTTCGCCGCCATGAATCCCCTTCGAAGTACCCTCTTCGAACCCCGCGCTGGCCAAGCATGGCACGGAGGAACGCCCGGAGTCACGGCGACGTTTCGCTAACCCCCAGAGAAACTTAACCTAATCCCACTAGCCGGCGGATCGCGGCAGGCGTGAGGCCGGCCGCGCGCAATTCGCGCAGACCGGTCGAGCGGCCCGATTTCGACAGCTTCCGACCCGCCTCATCGCGAATCAGCCGGTGATGGCGATAGGCCGGCTCGGGCAGGCCGAGCAGAACCTGGAGCAGGCGGTGCACCGCGGTGGCGTAAAACAGGTCCTGCCCCCGCACGATCTCGCTGGCGCCCTGGAGCGCGTCGTCGACGACCACCGAGAGATGGTAGCTGGTCGGCGTCTCCTTGCGGGCCAGGATGACATCGCCCCAGGCCTCCGGCCGCGCCGGCACCACGCCGCGCGCGCCGTCCGGCCCCTCGCCGAGCTCGTTCCAGCTCACGCCTGGGGCGTGACGGCAGGCGGCCGCCATGTCGAGCCGCAGCGCATAGGGCGCGCCCGAGGCGATCAGCCGCGAGCGCTCGTCAACCGACAGCGATTTGGCCTCGCCCGGATAAAGCGGCGCGCCGTCGGGATCGCGCGGCCACGGCCCGTCGGCCTCGCGCGCCGCGACCAGCCTTGCGATCTCGGCCCGACTTTCGAAGGCGGGATAGACGAGACTGAGCGCAGACATCTTGTCCAGCGCAGCGCGATAATCGGCGAGATGCTCCGACTGCCGCCGCACCGGCGTCTCCCAGGCAATCCCGAGCCAGGCGAGATCCTCGTAGATCGCCGTCTCGAACTCCGGCCGGCACCGCGTCACGTCGATGTCCTCGATCCGCAGCAACAACCGCCCGCCCGTCTTTCGCGCACGATCGAAGTTGAGCAGCGCGGAATAGGCGTGGCCGAGATGCAGGAAGCCGTTCGGGCTCGGGGCGAATCGGAAAACGGGTGGTGCCATCACATGAATCTCGTCATGGCCGGGCTTGTCCCGGCCATCCACGTTCTTCGGTACCACAGACCGATGGTGTCAACGTCACGAACAAACACCACGATCACCGCTCATGCTACACAGTGCCTCGCGGTGAGAAAGACGTGGATGGCCGGGACAAGCCCGCCATGACGCTGGAGAGAACCCGCCCGCCATGACCATCCACCTCGAAACCCAGTCCGATCTCGAAGAGGCCGTTCACGCGCTGATCAAGCGCGATCCGCGCCTCAAGCCCGTGCTCGAGATCGCGGGCATGCCGGCGTTGCGGCGGCGCGAGCCCGGGTTTACGGGGCTCGCGCACATCGTCTGCGGGCAGCAGCTCTCCACCGCGAGCGCCGCGGCGATCTGGGGGCGGCTGTCGGCCGCATTCGATCCGCTCGACCATGACGCCGTGCGCCGCGCCCGCGCCGACCGGCTGGGGCGGCTCGGCCTCTCCGCCGCCAAGATCAAGACGCTCAAGCATCTCGCCCGCGAGATCGCCGCGCAGCGGCTGAATCTCGACGTGCTCGCCGAGGAGGATGCCGATGCGGCGCATCACACGCTAATCGCGCTGCCCGGCATCGGCCCCTGGACGGCCGACCTCTACCTGCTGTTCTGCCTCGGCCACGGCGATGCCTGGCCGGCCGGCGACCTCGCCGTGCAGGAAGGCATCCGTATCGGCCTCGGCCTCAAGGCGCGGCCGACGGAGAAGCAGATGGCGCCGATCGCCGAGCCCTGGCGTCCGCTGCGCGGTGCGGCGGCGCATCTGTGGTGGAGCTATTACCGCGCGGTGAAGAAGCGTGAGGGCGTCCTAGCAGGATCGGGCTAACCGCGCAGCCGCGCGCGGTCGGTCCGGGCGCATTCGGCGACGAATTCGATCACGGCGCGCACCGCCGGCAGCTCGACGAGGTCGGGATGGGCCAGCAGCCAGAGATCCGCGACGCTGGCAAGCTTCTGCGGAGCGACGCGCACGAGATCGGAATAGCTTTCCGCGACGAAGCACGACAGCGCGGAGATTCCGATTCCGGCTCGGGCCGCCGCCAGCATGTCGCCCTGGGACGAGCAGCGCATCACCACCCTTGCTTGCCGCGTGACGACGTCGCTCCAGCGCGCAAGCTGCGCATTGGAGGTCTGGTCGGCGAAGCCGATGACGCTGTGCTCCTTCCAGTCGCCGCGCCGTTCCGGCAGGGACCGACCGGCGGCATAATCGCGCGAGGCATAGAAGCCGGTGCCGAGACGGCCGATCTTGCGGCCGACCAGGTTCTCCTCCCCGGTATCGAAGGGCCGCAGCACCACGTCCGCCTCACGCCGGCGCACGCTCGCCGGAAATGGATGGGTGATGATCTCGAGCTGGATATGATCGTGCGCGCGCAGGAAGGCTGGCAAGCGCGGCATCAGCCAGTGCGAGGCCAGCGTCGCGCCGATCGACAGCTTGACGATGCCGCGCGCCTTGTGTCCACCCGCCGCCACTGCGGTTTCGGCCCGCAGCGCTGCGGCCGCCATGGCCTCGGCGTGCTCGCGCAAGGTCCGTCCATCCGCGGTCAGCGCCAGGCCATCGGCAGCCCGCGCCACCAATCTGGTGCCGAGCTGGGCTTCCAGCGCCGCGATCTTGCGGCTGACGGTGGGATGGCTGGTGTGCAGGCGGCGGGCGGCGGCGGTGAAGCTGCCGGTATCGGCGACCGCGACGAAGGTCTTGCAAAGGTCCCAATCCATCGGCGGCCCTGTTCATACCTGAATGATCGTCCGTTCATTATTGAACGGTCCGGGCGGCGCCGTCCAACCTTATAATGGGATCAAATCCGCGGCCACGGGCGGCCCATCCGCCCGCGCGACAATCAAAACGGAAACGCCTCGTGATCCGCCCGCCGGCGGGGCCGCGTTTCGGGAGGACATGATGGCACTGCCCAATCTCTTGAAGGATTCGCTCGAGCTGCCCGTGGTCGGCTCCCCGCTGTTCATCGTCTCCGGCCCGGAACTGGTGATCGCCCAGTGCAAGGCGGGCGTCGTCGGCTCCTTTCCCGCGCTCAATGCCCGCCCGGTCGAGAAGCTCGGCGAATGGCTGAGCCGGATCGAGGACGAGCTCGGCGAGTACAAATCGCGCAATCCCGGCAAGAAGGTCGCGCCCTACGCCGTCAACCAGATCTGCCATGCCTCCAACGACCGGCTGATGAAGGACATGGAGACCTGCGTCAAGCACAAGGCGCCGATCATCATCACCTCGCTGCGGCCGCCGGCGGAGATCGTCGAGGCCGCGCATTCCTATGGCGGACTGGTGTTCCACGACGTCATCAACGTCAAGCACGCGCGCAAAGCGGCCGAGCAGGGCGTCGACGGCCTGATCCTGGTCTGCGCCGGTGCGGGCGGACACGCCGGCACGCTGTCGCCCTTTGCGCTGGTGCGCGAGGTCAAGCAATGGTTTGACGGCGCCGTCCTGCTGTCGGGCGCGATCAGCGACGGCTATGGCATCGCCTCGGCGCTGACGCTGGGCGCCGACCTCGCCTATATGGGCACGCGCTTCATCGCGACGCAGGAAGCCAATGCCGACCAAGCCTACAAATCGGCGCTGACGCAGCACGCCGCGCACGACATCGTCTACACCAACCTGTTCACCGGCGTGCACGGCAATTATCTCGGTCCGTCGATCGCTGCCGCCGGCCTCGATCCGGACAACCTCCCCGCCGCCGACAAATCGAAGATGAATTTCGGCTCCGGCGGCAACATGAAATCCAAGGCGTGGCGCGACATCTGGGGATCGGGCCAGGGCATC
Source organism: Bradyrhizobium sp. NBAIM01 (assembly GCF_020194115.1). Taxonomy (NCBI): domain Bacteria; kingdom Pseudomonadati; phylum Pseudomonadota; class Alphaproteobacteria; order Hyphomicrobiales; family Nitrobacteraceae; genus Bradyrhizobium; species Bradyrhizobium sp. NBAIM01. The sequence continues at coordinate 679,351 of NZ_JADYVU010000002.1, forward strand.
GGCCAGATTACTGATGCCCCGCCCGTTGCGGAGCTCGTCGACCGCATGAAGCGTGAATTCGATCAGGCGAGGCAGGATTTCCTGATGCGCGTCAGCGCCTGACGTCTCCAACTGACAAGACAAACGGGAGGATATCATGAAGCTGGCAGCCGCACTGATCGGTCTGTCCCTGTTGGCGCTCGCCACGGACAGCACCCACGCCGAAGGCACGGAGATCCGGATCGGACAGACCCTGCCCTATAGCGGCCCGGCCTCCGGCTTCGGCGCGATCGGCCGCACGCAGGAGGCGTTCTTCGAGAAGATCAATGCCGAAGGCGGCATCAACGGCCGCAAGGTCAAGTTCATCACGCTGGACGATGCCTACTCGCCGCCGAAGACGGTCGAGCAGACCCGCAAGCTGGTGGAGCAGGACGAAGTGCTGATGCTGTTCGGCTCGCTCGGCACCGCCACCAACAGCGCCGTGCATCGCTACCTCAACGGCAAGAAGGTGCCGCAGCTGTTCGTGCTTTCCGGCGCGACCAAATGGGCCGATCCGCAGAAATATCCATGGACCATGCCCGGCATGGCCGCCTATGAATCCGAAGGCGTGGTCTATGCCAAGCACGTGCTGCGCACCAAGCCGGGCGCCAAGATCGCCATCCTCTCCCAGAACGACGATTTCGGCCGCGACTACGTCGCCGGCTTCAAGCGCACGCTCGGCGACAAGGCTGCCGGCATGATCGTTGCGGAAGCGACCTACGAGACCAGCGCGCCGACGATCAGCTCGCAGCTCTCGACCCTGAAGGCATCGGGCGCCGACGTGCTGTTCGGCGTCGTGCTCGGCAAGTTCACCTCGCAGATGATCAAGGGCGTCGCCGAGCTCGGCTGGAAGCCCGAGCTGTTCTTCGTGCCGACCTCGGCCTCGTCGATCTCGTTCCTGGAGCCGGCCGGGCTCGACAACGCCGTCGGCCTGATCTCGTCGAGCAACCAGAAGGACACGATGGACCCGCAATGGGCCAGCGATCCCGGCGTGAAGGAGTATTTCGCCTTCATGAAGCAGTACATGCCGAACGCGGACCTCTCCAACTCCAACTATGCGGCCGGCTACCATTACGCGACGCTCCTGATGACGGTACTGAAGGCGTGCAAGGACGATTTCAGCCGCGACAACATCATGCGCCAGTCCGCCTCGCTGAAAGAGGTGAAGCTGCCGCTGCTGCTGCCCGGCATATCCGTCAGCACCGCCGCCGACGACTATCTGCCGTTCCAGCAGCTGCAGCTGCGGCGCTTCAACGGCAAGAGCTGGGTCGGCTTCGGCGACGTGCTGGACGATCGCTGACTCCAACGGAATGGGAATGACCATGATCATCAGCGGCGAACGCCGGATCGGCCATGACGAGATCCAGGCGCGCATCAGACGCGCGGCGAGCGGGCTGCGCGCCCTCGACCTTGCCGAGGGCGCACCGGTTGCCATGATGCTGCGCAACGACTTCGCCTTGTTCGAGGTGGTCGCGGCCTCGGCCGCACTGGGCAGCCCCGTGGTGCCAATCAATTGGCACCTGAAGGCCGAGGAGGTCCGCTACATCCTGACCGACAGCGGCGCGAAGATCCTGATCTGCCACGCCGATCTGCTGCCGCAAATCCGCGGCGGCATTCCGGAGGATGTCCGCCTGCTCGTGGTCGCAACGCCGCCCGAGCTGGCGGCGACCTTCGCCATTCCCCGTGAGCTGACCGAGGTCTCTTCCGGCCTGACCGATTGGGACCGCTGGCGCGACGGGCACACGGAAACAGAGGAGCCGCCGCGCCGGGCCGCGGCGATGATCTACACGTCGGGGACCACAGGCATGCCGAAGGGCGTACGCCGCATGCCGATGCCGCCGGAGCAGGCCGCCGCCTCGGAGCGCGTCGGCGCGATCGCCTACGGCATCAAGCCGCGCGAGGACCAGGTCGTGCTGATCAACGGTCCGATGTATCACTCGGCGCCGCATTCCTACGGCATGATGGCCTTCCGCAACGGCTGCACCATCGTGCTTCAGCCGCGGTTCGACGCCGAGGAGCTGCTGGCGCTGATCGAGCGCCACCGTGTGACGCATATCCACATGGTGCCGACCATGTTCGTGCGCCTGTTGCGCCTGCCCGAAGCGGTCAGGCAGCGCTACGACCTGTCGTCGCTGCGCTTCGTTGTGCACGGCGCGGCGCCCTGCCCGCCCGAGGTGAAGCGGGCCATGATCGAGTGGTGGGGACCGGTCATCAACGAATATTTCGGCTCGACCGAGACCGGCATCCCGGTCTGGCACTCGGCCGAAGAGGCGCTGAAGAAGCCCGGCACGGTCGGCCGCGCCATCGAAGGTGGCATCGTCAAGATCTTTCGCGACGACGGCAGCCTCTGCGATGCTGGTGAGGTCGGCGAGATCTACATGCGCCAGACCGCGGTGCCGGATTTCGACTATCACGGCAAGGCGCAGGCGCGCGCCGAGGCCGGGCGCGACGGTCTCGTCAGCGTCGGCGACGTCGGCTATCTCGATGAGGATGGCTATCTGTTCCTGTGCGACCGCAAGCGCGACATGGTGATCTCGGGCGGCGTCAACATCTATCCCGCCGAGATCGAGAACGTGTTGATCGCGATGCCCGGCGTGCGCGATTGCGCCGTGTTCGGCATTCCGGACGCGGAATATGGCGAGCGGCTGTGCGCCTGCATCGAGCCCGACAGGGCCGAGCAGCTCTCCGCCGCCGCGGTGCAGGCTTATCTGCGCGAGCGTCTGGCCAACTTCAAGGTGCCGAAGGAGGTCAAGTTCCTGGATGCGCTGCCCCGCGAGGCAACCGGAAAGATCTTCAAGCGCAAGCTGCGCGACCCCTATTGGGCAGACCGGAGGCCGGGCGGCGCTTAAGTCGTTCTCCGGCCGCGTCCGCACGTGCGGAATTCCGGGCCATATTCCGTCCGGGCAGGGCCGCATGCCGGCCTCGCTCAGGTCCGCGGCTTTTGGCGGGCGGCGAAACCGTATAGCGTTCGATCTCTGAGGAAACGCCGCGAAGACGGCCATGAGGTCGCGCATGCTGGACCGGACGCAGGATATTTCCATCGCCGCACAGGCCTGGCTCGACGACTTCGAGCGCACCTTAAGCAGACCTGATCCCGCGACGCTGGGCCCGCTCTTCCTCGCCGACGGCTTCTGGCGCGACGTGCTGGCGCTGAGCTGGAACCTGCAAACGCTCGCCGGGCGCGAGACGATTGCGCAAGCGCTGGCCGCGCTCGCGTCCAAGGCAGAGCCGATCAGTTTCAAGATCGCTCCGAACCGGGCCCCGCCGCGCTGGGTGACGCGGGCCGGCACCAACTGCATCGAGGCGATTTTCAACTTCGAGACCGCGCTCGGTCGCGGCAACGGCATCGTACGGCTCGTGCCTGATACTGCCGACGGCGACCGCCTGAAGGCCTGGACGCTGCTGACCGCGCTCGACGAACTCAAGGGCTTCGAGGAACAGCTCGGCACCTCGCGCCCGCGCGGCCAGGCCTATTCGCGCGACTTCCGCGGGCCGAACTGGCTCGACCAGCGCAACGCTGCGCGCGCCTATGCCGATCACGATCCGGCCGTGCTGGTGGTCGGCGGTGGCCAGGCCGGGCTCGCGATTGCCGCGCGGCTGAAGCAGCTGAAGGTCGACACCCTGATCGTCGATCGCGAGACGCGGATCGGCGACAATTGGCGCAAGCGCTATCACGCGCTGACCCTGCACAACCAGGTGCAGGTGAATCACCTGCCCTATATGCCGTTTCCGGCGAACTGGCCGGTCTATATCCCCAAGGACAAGCTCGCCAACTGGTTCGAGGCTTATGTCGATGCGATGGAGCTGAACTTCTGGACCGGCACCGAGTTCGAGGGCGGCGCCTATGACGAGGCCAAGGGCCACTGGACCGTCACGCTGCGGCGCGCCGACGGCAGCAAGCGCACCATGCATCCGCGCCATGTGATCATGGCGACCGGCGTCAGCGGCATCGCCAACATTCCCGACATTCCGACCCTCGACAATTTCAAGGGGACGCTGGTGCATTCCAGCGGCTACGAGGACGGCGAGAACTGGACCGGCAAGCGCGCCATCGTCATCGGCACCGGCAACAGCGGTCACGACATCGCGCAGGATCTTCATTCCAGCGGCGCCGAGGTGACGCTGGTGCAGCGCTCGCCGACGCTGGTCACCAACATCGAGCCGTCGGCGCAGCTGGCCTACGCGACCTACAACGAGGGCACGCTCGAGGACAACGACCTGATCGCAGCGTCGATGCCGACGCCGCTCGCGAAGAAGACGCATGTGATGCTGACCGAGCAATCCAAGCAGCTCGACAAGGAGCTACTCGACGGCCTCGCGCGCGTCGGCTTCAAGCTCGATTTCGGCGAAGCCGGCACCGGCTGGCAGTTCAAATACCTCACCCGCGGCGGCGGCTATTACTTCAACGTCGGCTGCTCCAACCTGATCGTCGAGGGCAAGATCAGCCTCAGGCAGTTCTCCGACATCGAAAGCTTCAACGCTGAGGGCGCGCGGATGAAGGACGGCTCGATCATTACCGCCGACCTGGTCGTGCTCTCGACCGGCTACAAGCAGCAGGAATATCTGGTGCGCAAGCTGTTCGGCGACGGCATCGCCGACCGCGTCGGGCCGATCTGGGGTTTTGGCGAAGGCTTCGAGCTGCGCAACATGTATGCGCGCACCAGGCAGCCCGGCCTCTGGTTCATCGCCGGGAGCCTGGCGCAATGCCGGATCAACTCGAAATATCTGGCGCTGCAGATCAAGGCGATCGAGGAAGGGATTTTGGCACGAATATAGCTACAGCCGTCATTCCGGGGCGCGCGAAGCGCGAACCCGGAATCCATCTAACCACAGAGTATGCTGCCCAATGGATTCTCAGATGCGCAATTGCGCATCATAGGTCACGCTTCGCGCGCCCCGGAATGACAAGAGGAGAGATCAATGCCAGCCATTCTCGGCACCGGCGAGCACCGCTACCGCGTCGTCGACAACTTCGCGAAATTGCCGGACGGCTGGCAGCTCACCGACGTCGCCTCGGTGGCGGTCGACAGCAAGGACCGCGTCTACGTCTTCAACCGCGGCGCCCACCCGATGGTGGTGCTGGACCGCGAGGGCAATTTCCTGCGCAGTTTTGGCGAAGGCCTGTTCTCGCGCGCGCACGGCCTACATATCGACGCCGACGACAATCTCTATTGCACCGACGACGGCGACCATACCGTGCGCAAATGCACCGCCGACGGCAAGGTGCTGCTGACGATCGGCATTCCGGCAAAGCCGGCGCCGTTCATGAGCGGCGAGCCGTTCCACCGCTGCACCCACACCGCGCTGTCGCCGAAGGGCGAGATCTACGTCTCCGACGGCTATGGCAATGCGCGCGTGCACAAATTCACGCCCGACGGCAAGCTGATCAAGAGCTGGGGCGAGCCGGGCACTGATCCCGGTCAGTTCAACATCGTGCACAATATCGCCACCGATGCCGACGGCTGGGTCTATGTCGCCGATCGCGAGAACCACCGCGTCCAGGTGTTCGACGGCGAGGGCAAATACGAGACGCAGTGGAACAATCTGCACCGACCCTGCGCGCTGTGCTGTTGCGGCGGGGCCAAGAGCCCGACCTTCGTGATCGGCGAGCTCGGCCCCGGCCTCGCCATCAACCGCAATGTACCCAATCTCGGCCCGCGGCTGTCGATCGTGGACACCAAGGGAAATCGCATCGCGCGGCTCGGCGGCGAGGAGGGGCCGGGCGTCGCCAGCGGCAAATTCCTGGCGCCGCACGGCATCGCGCTGGACTCGAAGGGCGATATCTATGTCGGCGAGGTCGGCGTCACCAATTGGGAGACCAGCTTTCCGGACGAGGAGATGCCGGCCGCGGTGCGCGCGACGCGCTGCCTGCAGAAGCTGGAGCGGGTACGGGAGTAGCTGCCATGGCAACGGCAGCCCATGCTGGGGCGGTTCCGCGCGCCCCCTGGATCGCGGCTTTTTGAGCACGTTTGCCACCCCGCCGCCGCATTGCTTGCGCTTGAATAAGTCGCTCAACGGGCTTCACAATCCCGTCACGCTGCATGTAGTATGTCACTACATGCTGCTTCGCAGCGTATATTGGAGGCCGGGAGCGTTACTTGAACGCACATGTCTCGCAAGGCAGTTGGCCGGTGTTGGTGCTGAATGCGGACTTCCGGCCGCTGAGTTACTACCCACTGTCGTTGTGGTCGTGGCAAGACGCGATCAAGGCGGTGTTCCTCGACCGCGTCAACATCGTCGCACATTACGATCAGGCGGTTCGAAGTCCCACGCTGGAAATGCAGCTGCCCAGCGTCGTCTCGCTCAAATCCTTCGTCAAGCCGACCACCCACCCCGCCTTCACCCGCTTCAACGTCTTCCTGCGCGATCGTTTCGCCTGCCAATATTGCGGCTCGCCCGAAGACCTCACCTTCGATCACATCATCCCGCGCAGCAAAGGCGGCCAGACCACCTGGGAGAACGTGGTCGCGGCGTGCTCGCCGTGTAATTTGCGCAAGGGCAATCTCACACCGGCGCAGTCCAAAATGTTTCCGCGCCAGACCGCGTTCGCGCCCACCGTGCACCAGCTCCACCGCAACGGCCGGCTGTTTCCGCCGAACTATCTGCACGACAGCTGGCTGGACTATCTGTACTGGGATACGGAGCTGGATCCGTAGGTGCGAGCCAGCGCGCTCTGCTACCCCCGCTGCAACGCCAGCGTCACGCCGCCGAGCGTGAGCGCCATCGCCGTCCATTCGCGATAGCCGAGCGGCTCGCCGAGAATGATCGCCGCTGAGACGACGCCGATCACGGGCACGATCAGCATGCCGGTCGACGCCGTGGTTGGGGGCAGACGGCGCAGCGTCTCGAACCAGGTGACGTAGCAGAGGCCCATCGGCACCAGCGTCATGTAGACGAAGCAGCCGAGCCCCAGCGGAGTGATGGCGGTGACGTCAGGGCGCTCGAACAGCACGCCGAGGACCAGCATCGTGGCGCAGCCCAGCCCGACCTGCCAGGCGACGACGACCAGCGGCGGCATCGGCAGCGGCTTGCGGTTGAGCACATTGCCGAGCGCGAACAGGATGGCGCAGAGCAGTGCGAGCGCAATGCCGACCAGCTTGTCGGTGCTGAACGCAAGACCGTCGCCGCTCAGGAGCAGCGTGACGCCGGCAATGCCGAGGACAAGCCCGAGAACATCTCGTCGCGCCGGCCGCGTGTGCAGCACCGGCCAGGCGAACAGCATCGCCCAGATCGGCATCGTATAGGCGAGCAGCGCGCCCTCACTCACGCTCACATATTTCATCGCGACCGTGCCGAGACCCATCCAGGCCAAGACGTTGGTGAAGGTCGCAAACAAGAGGCGCGGCACCGCCTCGCGCGGGACGGCGAAGGATTCCTTCCGGATCAGCACCAGGGTGCCGAGAATGAGCGAGGCGCAAACACCCGCAAGGCCGCGCGCGAACAAAGGCGGCCATTGCTGCAGCAGCAGCTTCATCAGCGGCCAGTTCAAAGCCCAGCCGAACGCCGTTACGCACAGGCAGAGAGAGCCGATCGTCCTGTCGCGTCGCGCCGTGTCCATACCCAGCGCTTAGCAGGCCGGCGCCGGCCGCTCCACCTCGCCTGGTGCATGCGGGCCATCGCGGAGCAAGGAACCCGAAGCTTCCACGACCGTTCAGACCGTGGGCCAGGCACGCTCGCCTGCGCACGTTCCGCCATACGCATTTTTTCGGATGGCAAGATACCAAATGAGGGAAGGCCATGCCCACAGCCGAGCACGATCACGTCTACAAGATCCTGGACCTCGTCGGATCATCCGAGACCTCGATCGAGGATGCGATCAAGAACGCTATCAGCCGCGCCTCCAAGACCGTTCGCGAAATAAGATGGTTCGAGGTCGTGCAAACGCGCGGCCATGTCGAGAACGGCGCCGTGCGTCATTTTCAGGTGACGCTGCGCGTCGGCTTCACGTTGGAAGGATGAGACGTCAGGCCGCCCATCGCGCCGCGGCACCATGATGAACGCGGGCCGACGAGAGTGGAACTCGATGTCGGCCATGTTCCCGGTCCAGTACGGACCCCGCACAATCATCGCGGATATTGCAACAGGCCGTTAAGGTGAAAGTGAGAGGTTTGCTCCGATTTGGAGCAAGCCTGATGGTCACAAGCCGCGAACTCGGCAAGACGCGCCTTCCGCTCTGGGCGGCCGGGTTCGTCGTGTTGACTTGCGTTGCCATCCTCGCCCTGAGCACCTGGCGCGAATGGGAGGCGCGCAACGCCGATCTGAGGAACGCCGAAATCGACGTCACCAACCTCGCTCAGTCGCTGATCCAGCACGCGGACGACACGTTCGAGCTTGCCGATACGATTCTCGTCGGGCTGGTCCACCGGCTCGAGATCGACGGGATGGGCCCGGACACGATCATGAAGCTCCAGGCCTATCTGCCCACCCGCAAATCATCGGAACGCATCCGCGGCATCTTCATCTATGATGCGACCGGCCGCTGGCTCGCCACGACGGAGCACCTCGATTTCTCCAAGCTCAACAACAGCGACCGTGAATATTTCCAACGCCATCGCGATTCTACGGACACGGGCACGCTGATCGGGCGACCCGTCAAGAGCCGCTCCGGCGGTCAGTGGATCGTCACCGCATCCCGCCGGATCAACGATTCCGACGGCGGCTTCGCCGGCGTCGCCCTGCTCACGATCGACGTCAGCTATTTCGTCAAATTCTACGAGCGGTTCGACATCGGGCCGAACGGCTCGGCATCTCTGCTCAACGACAGCGGCATCATGCTGGCGCGCAGCCGTGACGAGAGCGGCGCCTTCGTCGGACGCGACCTGTCCGATGCGCCCTTGTTCAGAAGCTGGAAAAGCCGCCCCGCCGCAGCGGTCTATTACTTCAAATCGCCGCTCGATGGCGCGGAGCGGCTGAGCTACTACCAGCGCAGCAGCCGCTATCCCCTGATGGTGCTGGCGAGCAAGTCGCAGGCCGACCTGCTCGCCCCCTGGCGACGCGCGGCAGCAGCACGCATGAGCTTCGTCCTCGGACTCGTCCTCTTGATCGCGGTGATCGGCTACTATCTGGTCCGTCAGTTGCTGCAGCGGCAGCGCACGGCACAGGCCCTGGTCGCCAAGGAAGCCAATTTCCGCCTGCTGGCCGAGCAATCCAGCGACATGGTGACCCGCATCGGGCTGGATAACCGGTTGCTCTACGTCTCTCCCGCCTGCGCGCGCATCACCGGTTGGTCGGCCGAAGAACTGATGGGCACCTCGGCCCTGGCCGGGATTCACGCCGACGACATGGAACGAGTTGAGCAGGCCATCGCCGCGCTGAAGAATGGCGAGGCGGAGGAAGCGCGGTTCGTCTATCGGCAGCGTCATCGCGACAAAGGCGAGATCTGGGCCGAGGCGGCGCTACACGTCACCGTGGCGTCCGACAGCGGCGTGATCGACGGCGTCGTCGCGGTCGTGCGCGACATGACCGAGCAGAAGGATCTTCAGGACAGGCTCGCCTCGCTGGCAATCACTGACGGTCTCACCGGCCTCGCCAACCGTCGCGCCTTCGACGACCACCTTGCCGACGAATGGGCGCGGGCTCGGCGCGACGGAACCCAGCTCTCGCTGCTACTGATCGATGTCGATCATTTCAAGAAATTCAACGATCTCTATGGGCATCTGGCGGGCGACGCCTGCCTGCGCGCGCTGGCCCGGATTTTATCCGCCCAGGCCAGGCGTCCGGCCGACCTCGCGGCGCGCTATGGCGGCGAGGAATTCGCCGTGCTGCTGCCGAACACCGGTCCTGAAGGCTGCGCCGAGGTCGGCGAAGCGATTCGCCAGGCGCTGCTCGATCTCGCCATGCTGCACGCGCAAAATCCGCCTTCGCGGCTGGTGACTGCGAGCATCGGCGGCGCCGCGGCTCTTCCGTCCCAGACCGCGATGGACTCTAGTACGCTGGTCGCCGCCGCCGACCGTGCGCTCTACGTCGCCAAGGAGAGCGGCCGAGACCGGCTGGTGATGTCGGGCCAGGTGATAGCATGGCCCGCGAAAAGCGCGTGAGCTGATCGGCCGTCTACGGATTCATAGCACTACGCCAGATGGCACGCCACGAAATGGCCGCCCGCGCCCTCCTTCAGCGGCGGCGCGCTTTCCGCGCAGCGTGGCTGGGCGATCGGGCAGCGGGTGTGGAAGTGACAGCCGGAGGGCGGCTTCATCGGGCTCGGCACGTCGCCCTTGAGGCGGATGCGCTCGCGCTTGAGTTTTGGATCTGGCACCGGCACCGCCGACAGTAGCGCCCTGGTGTAGGGATGCTGCGGGTTGCGGTAGAGGTCGCTGGCTTTCGCGAGCTCGACGATGCGGCCGAGATACATCACCGCGACGCGGTCGGAGATGTGCTCGACCACCGAGAGATCGTGCGCGACGAACAGATAGGTCAGGTTCAGCTCGGCCTGAAGGTCCTCCAGCAGGTTGATGACCTGGGCCTGGATCGACACGTCGAGCGCGGAGACCGGCTCGTCGCAGACGATCAGCTTCGGCTCGACCGCGAGCGCGCGCGCGATCACGATGCGCTGGCGCTGGCCGCCGGAGAATTCATGCGGATAGCGCCGCATGTGCTCGGCCTTGAGCCCGACCTTGACCAGAAGCCCCGCAACGCGCTCCTCGCGCTCTTTCGAGGAGGAGGCGAGATTGTGGATGGTAAAGGCCTCGCCGAGAATGGCCCCGACCGTCATGCGCGGATTGAGCGAGGCGAACGGATCCTGGAACACCAGCTGCATGTTCCGCCGCATCGCGCGCAGATCGTTGCCGCCGAGCTTGCGTACGTTCTGGCCGTCGAAGGTGACCTCGCCGTCGGTCGGCTCGATCAGGCGCAGCACGCAGCGCCCGGTCGTCGACTTGCCGCAACCGGATTCGCCGACGAGGCCGAGCGTCTCGCCGCGGTTGACCGAGAACGACACGCCGTCGACCGCATAGACGGTGCCGACCTGGCGCGACAAGAGGCCGCCGAGCACCGGGAAATGTTTCTTCAGGCCGCTAACGCGGAGCAAGGGCTCGCTCATGACGCGGCTCCCACGCTGGTATCTCCGAGATGACAGGCCATGCGGTGACCGGGCGCGATCTCGCGCAGCAGCGGCTCCTTCTCGGTGCAGACATTCATGGCGAACTTGCAGCGCGGCGCGAAGCGGCAGCCGGCCGGCGGGTTGATCAGGATCGGCACAGAGCCGCCGATCGCCTCGAGCCGCGTCTTGTGCTCGCTGTCGAGATCGATGCGCGGGATCGAGCGGATCAGGCCTTGCGTATAGGGGTGACGGGGATCGCCGAAGAGATCGTCGACGGGCGCCTCCTCCACCACCTTGCCGGCATACATCACGACGACGCGCTGCGCGGTCTCGGCGACGACGCCCATGGCATGGGTGATCAGCATCACCGCCATGCCGAAGCGGTCCTTCATGTCCTGCAAGAGGTCGAGGATCTGCGCCTGGATGGTGACGTCGAGCGCGGTGGTGGGTTCGTCGGCGATGATCAGCTTCGGCTTGCAGGCGAGCGCCATCGCGATCATCACGCGCTGGCGCATGCCGCCGGAAAACTGATGCGGATAATTGTGCACGCGGCCTTCGGCGTTCGGGATCTGCACCAGTTTCAGCATCTCGATGGTGCGCTCGAGCGCCTGTTTCCTGGTCACCGCTTCGTGCCGCCGCAGGCTCTCTGCGATCTGCTCGCCGATGGTGAGCACCGGATTGAGCGAGGTCATCGGCTCCTGGAAGATGAAGCCGATCTCCTTCGCCCTGATCTCGTCGAGTTGGTTGCTGGTCAGCGGCACCAGATCGCGCCCCTCGAAGATGATCTGGCCCGCCGCGATCCGGCCCGGCGGCATCGCGATCAGCTTCAGGATCGACATCGCGGTCACGGTCTTGCCGCAGCCGGATTCGCCGACGACGCAGAGCGTCTCGCCCTTGTTGATGGAGATGTCGACACCGTCGACGGCCTGGAGGATGCCGTCATCCGTGGAGAAGTGGGTTTTCAGGCCCTTGATCTCGAGCAGCGGCGCCATCAGATCACCCGTCGCGCATCGAGCGCGTCGCGCAGACCGTCGCCGATGAAGTTGATGGCCACCACCGCGACGAAGATCGCGCCGCCCGGAAACAGCGCCCAGTGCGGGCCGATGTCGAGAAAATCCTTGGCGTCAAACAGCAGCCGGCCCCAGGTCGGGGTATCCGGCGGGAAGCCGAGGCCGAGGAAGGACAGCGTCGATTCCGCGATGATCGCGGCGGCGACGTCGATGGTGCCGGCGATGATCACCGGGCCGACCGCATTGGGCAGGATGTGCCGTACCACCTGTCGCACCGGACTGGCACCGAGCGCACGGGCGGCTTCGACGAACTCCTTTTCGCGGAGCGACAAGAACTGGGCACGCACCAGCCGGGCCACCGGCATCCAGCGCAGACCTCCGATCACGAGCACGATCAAGATGAAGATGCCGCCTTCGGGCCCGAACACCTGCTTCAGCCCGTCGCGGAACAGATAGATCAGCAGCAGCAGCAGCGGCAGCTGCGGCAGCGACAGGAACAGGTCAGTGAGCCACATCAATCCGTGTCCGAGCGCGCCGCGCGACATACCGGCGAGCGCGCCGATCACTGTGCCGATGATGACAGCGACCAGCATCGCGGCGAGCCCGACCGCGAGCGAGATGCGGCCGCCATAGATCATGCGCGCCAGAATGTCCTGGCCGAGATCGTCGGTGCCGAAGGGATGGGCGAGCGACGGACCCTGCAGGCCCGCGACGATGTCGATCTCGTTGATCTTCACACGCCACACGAACGGCCCAAGCACGACGGCGAGCACCAGGATGAGGAGCAGGACAGCGCTGACCACCGCGAGCCGGTGGCGGCTGTAACGCCGCCATGCTTCGCGCCAGGGCGAATAGGCGCGCCGCTCAGCGGAGGGAGATGCGAGGGTCAAGCCAGCCATAAAGCACGTCCGCGATGAGATTGAACAGCACCACGAGGCACGCGAAGACGAAGGTGACGGCCATCACCACCGGCGTGTCGTTGGAAAGGATGGAGGAGATCAGCAGCGAGCCGATGCCGGGAATGCGGAAGATCTGCTCGGTGACGATGGCGCCGCCGAACACCGCGGGCATCTGCAACGCGATCAGCGTGACCACGGGAATCATGGCGTTGCGCATCACGTGCTTGATGATCACCGTGGTCTGGCCGAGGCCCTTGGCCCGCGCCGTGGTGACGTAGTCGAGCCGGATGACGTCGAGCATCGCCGAGCGCACGAAGCGCGTCATCGACGCCGCTTGGAACAGGCCGAGTACCGCCACCGGCATGATCGCCTGACGGATCATCTCCAGCACCCAGCGGATGCCGGTGGCCTTGATGTCGGTGGTGTAGACGAAAGGCAGCCAGTCCAGCGTGACCGAGAAGATCAGGATGAACAGGATGCCGGTGAAGAAGGTCGGCAGCGAGAAGCCGACGAAGGCGAGCGTATTCGCGATCTGGTCGAACAGCGAATACGGCCTGGTCGCGGCATAGACGCCGACCGGAATCGCGATCAGCAGCGCCAGGATCTGCGCCGAGCCGATCACGTAGAGCGTGGCGGGCAGGCGCTGGAGGATCAGCGTGTCGACGTTCATCCGGCTGACGAAGGAGAAGCCCCAGTCGCCGTGCAGCATGGCGTTGAGCCAGTGCAGGTAGCGGAGGTAGATCGGGTCGTCGAGACCGAACTTGGCCCGGAGTGCCGCCTGCACTTCGGGCGGCACGTTCGGATTGGTGGCCAGTTCGGAGAACGGATCGCCGGGCGCGAGCGCAAGCACGACGAACAGCACCAGCGAAATCGCCAGCAGGCTCGGAACGGCGATCAGGAGGCGACGCAGGACATACTGACTCATAGGGAAGAATCCCGTCTAGCCTGCGCTCATGCCTCCCGGTACCAGTCCTGAAGGTTATCGGTCCGATTGGCCCAGCCCGAGAGCGCCGGCCGCAACGTGTTGGAGCAGGCATCCACCAGCAGGCGATGCATCACCGGAATGAACACGGTGTCCTGCCACAACAGGTCGTTGCACTTGATGTAGAGCGCGGCGCGCTTGACTGGATCGGTCTCGGTCTCAGCCGCAGCAATGGCGTCATCATACTCCTTGTTGACGTAGCGCGGGAAGTTCTGCCCCTGCCATTTGTTCTCCTTGGTGGCCACATTGGCGGAGATGTAGCGCCGCATGTGCAGGGCCGGATCGGGCTGCGTCATCGGGATCTGGAACTCCTCGATGTCGGCATAGAACTTCGGATAGGTGTCCGGGTTGGCGACGTCAGACGAGAAGAAGACCGAGGCGACGACCGATTTCAGCTCCACGTCGATGCCGGCCTTCTGACAGGCCTGCTTGACGATGGCCTGGGTCTTCTGGCGCGGACCGTTGGTCGAGGTCTGGTACAGAAGCTTGAATTTCTTGCCGTCCTTCTCGCGGATGCCGTCGGCGCCGACCTTCCAGCCGGCGTCATCGAGCATCTTCGACGCCTTCTCGATGTTGAACTCCCACGAGGTGTTCTTGGAGACGAACTTCTCGGGGCCGTTGAGGTAGTTGGCCGTGGTGCGGCCGGCCCGACCATAGATCGCCTTCTTGACGGAGTCGCGGTCGACGAGCAGGGCGAGCGCCTTGCGCACGTTCGGATCGGAGAAGATCGGGTGCTTGGTCTTCATCGAGGACCGTTCGCCGTCGATCTCAGTGTTCGGATCGGTGAAGTTGATCGCGATGAACTCGATGTCGCCGCCGGTGGCATAGACGGTCTTGCCCTTCCCGCCCTTCTCCAGACGCAGCAGCACGTCGTCTTCGACCTGCATGTTCCAGGCGAAATCGAATTCGCCGGTCTGGATCACCGCGCGCGCCGCCGAGACGGCATCGCCGCCGCCCTTCATCTCGATCGTGTCGAAATGCGGACGGTTGGGCATGTGATAGTCGGGATTGAACTCGCCGCGGACCACATCGCCCGGCTTGAACTCGACGAACTTGTAGGGACCGGTGCCCACCGGGGCAAGATTGTTCGGCGCCTCGCGGGACTTCGAGCCTTTGTAGTCGGCAAACAGATGCTTGGGGAGAACGCATCCATAAGCGCCGACGAACGCGTTGGCCCAGAACGGCGTCGGGGTCTTGAACAGGATGCGAATCGAAAGATCGCTGACCTTCTCGACCGTGATGTCACCATAGGTGCTGATGCTGACGGCAGCCGTGGCGGGATCGCTGGCGTATTGCCAGGTGAACACGAAGTCGTCGGCAGTCAGCGGCTTGCCATCGTGCCATTTGACTCCCGGCTTGATTTTCCAGACCACCGATTTGGCATCGGCGGCGAGACCGCCGTTTGCAAGCGAGGGAATCTCTGCCGCGAGGATCGGGTTGAGATTGCCGTCGGCGTCCCAGCTGGCGAGCGGTTCGTAGAAAAGCCGCGATCCGTCCTGGTCCTTGGTGCCGGTGGCGAAATGAGGATTGAGCAGCGTCGGCCCCTGCCACCACAGCACCTTGAGAGGGCCGCCGCCCCCGCGCTTGGTCGGCTTGTAGACCGCGGGGCTCTGCGCCATGGCAACGCCGCCGAGCGCGAGGAGCTGGTTGGCGAGGGGAGCGGTGAGACCGACCGCGGCGAGGCGCTTGACGAAGGCGCGGCGGTCCATCCGCCCGTCCTTCACCTGACCGATCATCGAACGCAGCTCTTTGTCCAGCATGGTTGTCCCCCGTCTGGTTCCGACATGGATGCAGGCGGCCGCTCGCGACCGCCGGGTTTGGCTGGCGGTAGATGGCACACCGAATGGGGTGCACGTCAACTGGGACCGTGTGTATGCAAACGGTCTATTGGCTGTCCGTTGGGCAAAATTGCGCTCCGCAGCCCATCCGTTCGGCAATCCAGCATCAAAATCTGCTGGATAGCGCGCTGCACTGCGGAAAATTTGTTCGCTGGATCAGACGAAGTATCGAGGCGAATTCCTACGCCACGGACATGTCGAGCGGCGGCGCGACGTGATCCGGCAACGGACAGACGTAAGGAGTGCGGGCCGTCCGCTTCTGGAGATCCGCCTTGGCAACCTTGATCAGCTCCGGTTCCGTCAACGCCTTGATGCCGAGACCTGCCATCGCCTTGGCGGCCTGCACCATGGCCTTGTGCGCGTGCGGGCTCTTGCCCTGCGCCACCACCTGCCAGGTGTGGAAGGGCGTGCCGATTGCAACCGTCGGTGCGTGCACCTGCACGGTCGGCACCACCCAGCTCACGTCGCCCACATCGGTGGAGCCGACCAGCGGATTGCGCTTGGCATCGAGCGGCACCAGGAAGTCGGCCAGCGGCCGATCGGTCGGCTCCATGCCGATCGCGTAATAGACCGAGGCGATATCCTTGTCGCTCAAGGTCGCACGGATCTGGCCGGCAAAGCTCTTGTCCGCATCGTCGAAATGCGGCGGTCCGAGCTCTTCCATGACCTGATGCAGCGCCTGCTCCAGCGGCGTGTTGGGCAGGATGTTGGAGACCGCGGAGATGATCTTCATCTCGACCTTGGTCTCGGTCATCAACGCCGCGCCTTGCGCGATCTTGGACACACGCTCGACCAACTCGTCCATGCCGGGAAGATCGCGCGCGCGGATCGAATAGCGCACGCGGGCATGGGCCTGCACCACGTTCGGCGCGATGCCGCCGGTGTCGAGCAGGGCATAGTGCACGCGCGCGTCGCTCGGCATGTGCTCGCGCATGTAGTTCACGCCGACATTCATCAATTCCACCGCATCGAGCGCCGAACGGCCGAGATGCGGCGAGGCCGCCGCATGCGAAGTGCGGCCGGTGAAGATGAAATCCGCGCGCGTATTCGCAAGCGAGGGCGTTACCGCCACCTCCCAGAAGCTGTGCGGGTGCCAGGTGATGGCGATGTCGGCGTCCTCGAACGCGCCGGAGCGCACCATGAAGGCCTTGGCCGCGCCGCCTTCCTCCGCCGGACAGCCGTAATAGCGCACGCGGCCGGGCACCTTGTTCTCGGCCAGCCAGTCCTTCACCGCGGTCGCGGCGAGCAGCGCTGCGGAACCGAGCAGGTTGTGACCGCAGCCATGGCCATGGCCGCCGGTCTCGATCGGGCGATGCTCGGCGACACCCGCCTCCTGGCTGAGGCCCGGCAGCGCATCGTACTCGCCCATGAAGGCAATGACCGGACCGCCCTCGCCCCACTCGCCGATCAGCGCAGTCGGGATGTCGGCGACGTTCTCGGTGATGCGGAAGCCCTGATGACGGAGCTCGGCGAGATGCTCGGCGGCGGACCGCGCCTCGGTGTAGCAGACCTCAGGCATGCCCCAGACCCTGTCGCTGAGGTCGATGAAGCGTGCCTTGATCGTGTCGATGCCACGCCAGATGTCGCTGCGGTTGTCCATGCTTGTCGTCCGTGATCCCTTGGTCAAACGAGGCGGCAATGGTTAGCAGCTTCACTGCACGGCGCCTAGCACCGCGCCGGACAGCAGCCATGCTGCCGGATCAGATGACGATGTGTTTCCAGGCCTTTCCAAGATTTCACGCGGCGTTCTCCCGAATAGTTGGGAACGAGGCTTTCAAGACGGCCTGCTCCGGCCTAAATTAGGCGTGCTTCGCGCGTCGCTCCGCCAGCCTTGCCGGAGCGATGCTCTCAGCCAGGAGAACTCCATGAGCGCTCTGACCGAATGGAGAGTGCCGCCGGCTAACCAGCCGCGGGCGAGCGACTATGGTTTCGATCTCGACCGCGCACTCGGCTCCGTCGTCGGCCTGCACGCCATCATCCCTCCGGACGCCTTCAGTGCCGAGACGCTGGGCACCGAACGCGCCGGCAACGGCGTCGTGATCGATGACGGCCTGGTGCTCACGATAGGTTATCTCATCACTGAGGCAGAGTCGGTCTGGCTGCACCGCGCCGACGGACGAGTGGTGGAGGGCCATGCGCTCGGCTTCGATTCCGAGACCGGGTTCGGGCTGGTGCAGGCGCTCGGCCAGCTCGACATTGCGCCGCTGCCGCTCGGCTCGTCGGCGGCGACACGGATCGGCGACCGCGTCGTGGTCGGCGGCGCCGGCGGACGCACGCGCTCGGTCGCGAGCCAGGTCGTGGCCAAGCAGGAATTCGCCGGTTACTGGGAATATCTGCTGGACGAGGCCATCTTCACCGCTCCCGCACATCCGAACTGGGGCGGTACGGCGCTGCTCAACGAACGCGGCGAGCTGATCGGCATCGGCTCGCTCCAGCTCGATCGCGAACGTGACGGCGAGGCCGAGCACGTCAACATGATCGTGCCGATCGACCTCCTGAAGCCGGTCCTGGAGGACTTGCGCAAGTTCGGCCGTGTCAACAAGCCGGCACGACCCTGGCTCGGACTCTATTCGACCGAGATCGACAACCGCGTGGTGGTGATCGGGATCTCCGCCAATGGCCCGGCCGCCCGCGCCGAGCTCAAGACCGGCGACGTCATTCTCGCCGTGAACGGTGACAGGGTGACGAGCCAGACCGCCTTCTACAAGAAGATGTGGGCGCTCGGCGCCGCCGGCGTCGACGTGCCGCTCACCGTTCATCACGAAGGCGTCACCTTCGACGTCACCGTGACGTCGACCGATCGCTTCAAGCTCCTGAAGGCGCCGAAGCTGCACTGATCCAAAAGGCTTTGAGGAAGCGGGCGATGACCGAGGCCGTGGTGGACGACATCGTGGCCGTGCTGCCGCCGCTGCTCAATGCGCTGGAAGCGCTCGGTTTCTTCCAGCGGCATCTGCATCCACCGGCCTTCGCCTCGGTGATGGATGCGATCGGCACGCCGGACGAGGCGCTGCAGACGGCGCACGACGCAATCGGGGAATGGCCGGAGCAGTTCGGAGGCTTGCGCGACCGGCTCGATCGCGCCTGCGGCGAGACGCTCGCTGCCTTTGCCGGCATTCGTGAGGTCGAGCGTGGCCATGGCGATCTCGTCGCGGTGTTCCGCGCGCTGCGCCATGTCCCGCGCGCGCAGGAGGCGCTTTATCCGCTGGCGGCGCAGTTTCCGCCGGTGAGCAGCTTCTTCCTCAACGCTGCCAATCGCGACAATGCGGATTTGTTGCTGCGGCTCCAAGCCAGCGCGAGCCAAGATACCGGCATCTTCCACGACCGCAACGAGCCTGGCAGCCGCGGCGGCTTCTCGGTCTATGTCCCCGAATATTATGCGCCCGAGCGTGCCATGCCGCTGGTGATGGCGCTGCATGGCGGCAGCGGCAACGGACGCGGCTTTCTGTGGAGCTGGCTCCGCGACGCCCGCACTCTCGGGTCGATCCTGGTGGCGCCGACCGCGACCGGCCCGACCTGGGCGCTGATGGGCGACGACACCGACACACCGAACCTCATGCGCATCATCGATACTGTACGCGGCCGCTGGCGCATCGACCCCTCGCGCATGCTGCTGACCGGCATGAGCGACGGCGGCACCTTCTGCTACGTCACCGGCCTCGACGGCGCCTCGCCCCTCACGCATCTCGCCCCGGTTGCGGCGACCTTCCATCCGCTGATGGCGGAGATGGCCGACGCAACGCGCCTGCAAGGCTTGCCGGTCTTCATCACTCACGGCAAGCTCGACTGGATGTTTCCGGTGCAGACCGCACGGCAGACGCAGGCGGCGCTGTCCGCCGCCGGTGCCCAAGTCACCTATCGAGAGATCGACGACCTCAGCCACACCTATCCGCGCGAGATCAATGCGGAGCTGATGGAGTGGCTGAATGGAGAATGAACAACCTCACTTGGATGCGCCGCATAGTCGCGGAACCATCACTCCGGGCCGACGTTATCGCCCGTCACCGGAGGTTCGCCATGCAGACTTTTTTCGGAATGATCCTGGGCGCGTTGCTGCTTGCGGGCGGCGTCTACGTCTATGATTCCATGCAGACGTCGTCAGTCGCCAAAGGCGACATCGCGACCACCAACCGAACGATCGTGAACTGGGACGTCGCCAAGGCCGATTGGGATGCGCTGCGCGATCGCGCGCACAAGGACTGGGTCCGGATCTCGTCGAAGTAATTTCGTCCGATCGACATGAACGAGGCGCCGTCGCAGACCCGCGACGGCGCCTTTGTATTGCGTCCTGAAATATCGCCGGCTCAGTTCATCTTGGCCTTGCGGGCGTCGGCGATGACCTGCTCGAACTCGGTCATGCTGAGCACGCCGGGCACGCGATACTTGCCGACGATGAAGGACGGGGTGCCCTGGAAGCCGAAAGCTTCAGCCTGCTCGTTGTTGCGCTTGAGGATGGCGTCGATGTCCTTGGCGTGGCCGATGAGATCGCGCTTCAAGCGGTCCATGTCGACCCCGGCAGCCGCGAGCAGCTCGTTGATGCGCGGCTCGGTCAGGCGCGAGCTGACGCCGATCAGGGCGTCATGGGCCTGGTGATACTTGCCCTGGAACTTGGCCGCCAGCGCGCTCCGCGCCGCGGTGACCGAAACCGGCCCGAGGATCGGCCAGTCCTTCATGACCAGCCGCGCCTTGCCGTCGTCCTGGACCACCTGGCGCAGCTCGGGCTCGAGCTTGCGGCAATAGGGACAATTGTAGTCGGACCATTCGACGATGGTGATGTTGCCGTCGGGATTGCCTGCGACCGGCGTGTCGGGATCGCGCAGCACCTTGGCTTCGGTCAGCACCTCGTCATCGCCGGTGGCGGCGCGCGCCGAAACGATCCCACCCACGGCGAGAGCGCCCGCTCCGATCAGCGTCAAGGCTGCGCGCCGGCTCGGCCCAAGGCCATTATTCCCAAATCCAGTCATATCGTCCCGTTCCGGTCCCGTCTTGCGGATATACGGCCGCGCACCGGTCATTGTTACGGGTCATATAGAATGCCGCGGGCGCGATTGCCACGCGAATCGCGTCCGGCTCGACTAAGCCGCCGGCAGCATCGCCATCAAGGTCCCGCTCATCATGGCGATCAGCGTGGTCTTGCCGTCATGCTCGGCGTAGGCCTTTGCCTCGCAGAAGGTCAGCGTGCGGCCGGGCTTGACCACTTCGGCCTTGAAGACGAAACGCTCGCCGCGGGCAGGCGCGAGCAGCGTGGTCTTGAATTCGACGGTGAGGATACCGGCCTCCGCCGGCATCAAGCTGAAGGCCGCAACGCCGCAGGCGTTGTCGAGCCCGGCCGTGATGATGCCGGCATGGATGAAACCGTTCTGCTGTGTGAGAGCCGGCGCATGCAGCATCGCCAGCTCGACCTCGCCCGGCGCGAGACGGACGATCACGATGCCGAGCGTGCGCATGGCCGGTTGGGCATCGAACATGGCGATGGCCGCCGCGCGATAGCCCGGGTTTTTCGGCTCGAAGGCAGTCATGGCTCACACCTCGGCTGGTTCGGCAAGTTGCTTCAAGGCCGCTTCGCGAATGCAATCGGCGAACGGGGCGGACTTGCGGAGCTGGCGGTCCATGTGCACGCCGGTGACCTCGCACGTCGCCGCGAGCTCGCCGGTCTCCGCATTCGTCATGTCGTGCCGGAAGCGGATCGACTTGTCCCTGATCTCGAGCAGATGGCTGCGGATCTCGACGATGTCGCCGGCGAGCAGCTCGCGCTTGTAGGCGATGTTCTGCTGCACCGCGGCCATGCCGCGGCCGGAGATGCGCAAATAGCTCGGCGTCAGGCCGAGACGAGCAAACAGATTCCAATTGGCCTCGTCGAACTTGCCGACATACCACATGATGTTCATGTGCCCGACATGGTCGCATTGCCACGGATAGACCGTGCCGCGATAGGTCGCCTCCTGCTCCATCGCATTTCCTCCCGCAATTTCGTCATTGCTCGTTGATACGGTAGCGTATCAAACCCGTGTCACGTTAGCAATACGGCACCGTATCAAGACCGGGTGAGGCTTTCTCCATGAGCGACGGCAAGGGCGACGTCTGGGTCGAGGCTGGGTTTGCCGAGCTCGCCCGCGCGGGGGTGGAGGGCGTGCGGGTCGAGGTGCTCGCCAAGAATCTCGGCGTCACCAAGGGCGGCTTCTACCGGCGCTTCGCCGACCGCGCCGCACTGCTCGAGGCCATGCTCGAAGCCTGGCGCAAGGGCCGCATCGCCGCGATCGCGCAGCAGACGAGCCTCGACGGACAAGCGCCCCGCGAGCGGCTGAAGGCGGTGATCCAGCTTTATTCCGAGCGGCTCAATCCAGAAGGGATGGCGATCGAGCTCGCGATCCGGCAATGGGCCCGATCGGAGGACAACGCCGCGGCGGCGGTGGCGAGCGTCGACGCGGCGCGGCTCAGGCACGTCGGCGACCTCTATCGCGCAACCGGTCTTGCGGCCGAGGAGGCCGACGCGCAGGCCTTTCTGTTCTACTGCTTCATCTTCGGCCAGAGCCTGTTGTTCGTCGAGAGCGGTCCGCGCAAGCGGTCGCAGCTCGTGGCGAAATCTGCCGAGAAGCTGCTCGACTGAGCATGATCCGGACCGCAAGGGCCGGGTGAGCGCAGGTGTTCTGACAAGATCATGCGCGACACTTCAGGCGAATCGGCCGGAGCGTCGCTCCGGCCTTCGCAGCAATGCGAAGCTCAGGCGGCGCCCTTCAGCTTCTTGGTGCATTCGCTGTAATAGCCGCCGCCTTTTTGAATCCATTTCAAGCCGCCGTTGCCGTTGGTGGTCTTGTTGGCATTGTACTGGTCGACGCAGGTGTGCAGGCGCGCCTTGCCGGGCGTCTCCTTGGCATATTTCGGATCGACCGCGTTTGGGTAGACCGCAGGACCGGCCGGCAGGGCCGGCGCGGCGGCGGGTGCCTCTTCCTTCTTGGCCTGCTTCGGCTCCGCGGGAGCTGTGGGCGCAGCCCCTGTCGGCGCAGCGGCGGGCGTCGCATCGGCACCGCATTGGGCCTTGCGGAAGTCATTCCACTTCATGGTGCCGAGCGAGCCGTCCTTCTTGGCGGCCTGGTACTTCGCGCTGCACTCCTGCGCTGTCAGTGCCTGTGCCGGCGCGCTCGTCAGCAATGCCGCGACACCGGACGCTGCGATCGCATACAACAATTTCGTCTGAATGGTCATCCCTGGGTCTCCTGCTTGATCTTCCCCGACGGAAGTGAATTGCGGATTGCTATCCTAGCGTGTTAGCCGCTTGCGACAAGGATGCGATGAGTTGCGCCGGCAAAATATAGTGATCCTGCCGCTCGACTTCATTCATGTCGCGTTCAGCAACGCGAGCCAACGTTTCAGCCCTTCGCAATTCTCGCAAGCAGAGTGCACCACATGACCTTCACGTCCCGCCTCGCCGCCGTTGCTCTCGCCTCCCTGCTCGTCACCGGCACCGCTTTCGCGCAGACCGCCGCGCCGGCCGCCAAGACCGACACTGCCGCCACCGTCGACGACAAGAGGGCAACGAAGGAGCGATCGGCGGAATCGCTGGAATGCTCCAGGCAGGCAGACGCCAAGGGATTGAAGGGGAAGGAGCGCAAGAAATTCCGTCGCGAATGCAAAAAGGAGGCGAAGGCCGGCAGCGCAGCCGCCGCTCCCGCAGCCGACAAGAAATAACCCCGTCACGATTCCTTCCGAGCCTCCGCGGAAGGCCTCGCGCATTGCGGCATGATGAGCCTGCAATTGTGCGCCTCGCGCTGATTTGCGATAAGGTGGCGTGAAGCACATCACCGCCTCCCTGTCGTTCGAATGGCCGAGCCGTGCCACGATCCTGAGCACGGTGGAGACGCTCGTCATCGGCACCGCCGGCGGCCTTGTGTTTCTGCTCGCCGGCCTTCCCGGCGGGCTGATCTCCGGCTCGATGATCGCGGTCGGGATCGCCGCGATCGCCGGCCGCCAGCTGACCTTGCCGCCGATTTTGACCCAGACCGTGCTGGTGCTGCTCGGCATCTCGCTGGGCTCGGTCGTCTCGCGCCATTTGCTTCAGCAGGTCAGCGCCTACCCCGTCACCATCGGCCTGCTTGCGCTCGCCACGTTCTGCTCCACGTTCGGGTCGAGCTATTACCTCCAGCGCATGCATGGCTGGGACCGCACCTCCGCTTTCCTGGCCGGCAGTCCCGGCGCGCTGTCGCAGATCACGATCCTGGCGGTCGAGCGCGGCGCCGACCTGCCGGGCATTGCGGTGGTGCAGACCATGCGCGTCATGATCCTGACCGCCGCGCTGCCGATGGTGCTGGCGATTGCAGGCGTCACGCCCTCGGCTGCACAGTCGCTGACAACGACCATCGCCTCGCCGCTCGACCTGCTCGAGCTAGCCGCCGCGTCGCTGGCCGCAGCGCTCGTGTTGCGGCTGATCAGGTTTCCCGCGAGCTGGATGTTCGGCGCGATGATCGCCTCCAGCGTGCTGCATGGTGCCGGATGGGTCGAGGGCGGCCTGCCGGACTGGGTGCGTGGCGTTGCGCTGATCGGGATCGGCGCACTGATCGGCAGCCGTTTCGCGCGGATGCGGATCAAGACGCTCGCCGGCCACCTCCGCGCTGCGCTGGGCTCGTTTGCCGTGGCCATCGCCGTCTCCGCCATCTTCGTTGGCATCGTGGCGCTGACCACCCCGGTGAAATTCTCCGACGTCGTCGTCGCCTTCGCGCCGGGCGCGATGGACGCTATGCTGGCGCTGGCCTTGACGCTGCACATCGACCCGATCTTCGTCGGCGCCCACCACCTGTCGCGTTTCGTCTTCGTGACGATCGCAACGCCGGGCATCGTGCACCTGTTCGGGCGCACGCAGGACGACGTGGATGATTGAGCTTTAGCGCTTCGCCGTCCGTACGAATCCCCACGCGGCGATGGCGGCCATCACGAGCGAGATCAGCACGTTGTAGCCGGCGAGCGAGAGGCCGAGGAAGCGCCATTGCACCTCGTCGCAGCGCACCACCTTCACAGTGTCGAGCTTCGACAAGAGATCGGCGGCGCTGCCGAGGTTGACGACCGGACCGGAGCAATCAGTCGGCCCCTTCCAGAACCCCCATTCGACCCCGGAATGGTAGGCGCCGAGGCCGGCATTGGCGAGCGTGGCCAGGGTGAGGATCGCCAGCCCCGCCAGCAGCAGCGGCCGCGGCGCGCCGCTTCGCGCCGCCAGCGCCGTCAACACACCGAGCGGTATCGCAAGGTAATAGGCGTAGCGCTGCTCCAGGCACAACGGGCAGGGCAGTATCTCCAGGACGAGCTGGAAGAACCAGGCGCCCGCAATCGTGGCTGCGCCGATCAGCGTGACCAAGGCCGCGGCGGTCAGCGCGGGGCTCGTGGCGCCCGGCTTGAACGCAGGTATGGCGGCACTCTGGGTGGTCACGGCAGCCTCTTTCGTATCTCTCGCGCGCCCTAAGCCTCTAGCCCCGGCCCATGCGGCTGTCGAGAACGGCCGGGATCACTTTGGCGCGGGTTGACCCCGTCCCGTCCATGGCTATAGTCCGCCGGCTTCGCGACGCCGCCTATGGGGCCGACCGAGGGCCCCTGTGGCGGAACTGGTAGACGCGCTCGACTCAAAATCGAGTTCCGCAAGGAGTGCTGGTTCGATTCCGGCCAGGGGCACCACGCTTCGCCCTTCGGGCTTCGCGTGGCGGGGCTCGAAGGGCGAAGCGTGTCCGGCGAAGCCTCTTGGCGAAGTCGAACTGGTTCAGCAAACTCGAGCTACGACCCGAGCGTTGCTGCGAGCACATCGGCCAGGCCACGCCCGGCGCTGCCGTCTTCATCCAGGCCCGGATTGTAAATGGTGATCTCCAGGCCGACCGCCTTGCCACTCGCCAAGCCAACCCGGAGCACGGTCGATAGCTCGTCCCACGACAACCCACCCGGCACGCGAAAATCGACAGCCGGCATGATGGCATCGTCGAGACAATCGGCGTCGAGATGGATGAAGAAGCCGTCCAGCTCGGCTCGCGTGAGGTAATCGACGGCTTCGCGTGCAGCGGCCTCGATGCCCCGCGCCCGCACAGCAGGAAGATCAAGCACCTTGAGCTCTTCGGGAAGCGGCTGGCTTCCATATTCCGCCTGATCCTGGTGATCGCGATATCCAAACGCCACAATGTCCTCAGGGCGGACCAAAGGACCGCGACCTTCGATGTCGGCCAGGAGGGACGGGCCGTAGCCGGAAACGAGGGCAAGGTCCATCGAGGCGCCCTCACCATTGGGCTCCGCCTCGGGCTGGAAGAAATCGGCGTGGCCGTCGATGAACAACAGGCCGTAGCGGCCGCGCCGTCGAAGCGCGAGCATCGAGCCCAGCAAGATCGTGCAATCGCCGCCCAGCACAAGCGGAAACTTGCCCTCGACAAGCACCGCTTCCACCGCGTCGGCGAGCTGGGGCGACCACGCCGCTATTGCGCCGGCGTTCAAGATGCCGGTCTCGGGATCCGGCACCGGATCTTTCGAAGGCACCACCAGCCGCCCGGCGCGGCGTGCGCCGATGCGCTCCGCAAGTCCAAGCTTCAGCAGCTGTTCGGGCAAGCGCTCCACGCCGTCGGTCGCAAGGCCGAGCGTCGAAGGAGCTTCGATAATTGCATAGGGCATGGTCGGCATGGCGCCTTCCCGCTCGCGACTATTGTGCCGAGTAGGTCACGGCCTCGATCTTGTGACCGTCTGGATCGCGGACAAACGCCCCATAATAGTTGAGGTCGTAACTCGGCCGCAGCCCGGGAGCGCCAGCGTCGCTGCCACCATGCTCTAATGCTGCTGCGTAGAAGCGATCGACCATCGCGCGGTTCTCGACGGCAAAGGCGATATGACTGCCGTTACCCACGGTCGCGGGTTTTCCATCGATCGGAACTTGAACGCTGAAGTGAAACGTCCCGCTTCCGTAGCCCAGTCCACCCTCGTCCTCGGCCATCGGCGTGATCCCGACGACCGGCAAGACCGCATCGTAGAAGCGCTTCGCACGCTGAACATCATTCGTACCGACGGAGACATGATGGATCACAACGACCTCCCGTTCCGGTGTTGCTTCGTAACGGTGAGCTTCCGGTCGTTGTTCCGCAGAGCCGCCTGCGGTTCTACCCACCACGAAGCAGATGCCGGGAACCCCGCCCCGAAGTTGCTTTATCTACAAAGGAAGCAAGACATGGACACACGCGTCAGACATTGCAGGGTCCGGATCGGATCCGTGGATACCTTCTACCGAGAAGCCGGTCCTGAACGCGCGCCCGTCGTTCTGCTGCCGCACGGCTATCCCTGTTCATCCTACGAATTCCGCAATCTGATGCCGCGACTGGCCGATAATTGGCGGCTGATTGCTCCCGACTATCCCGGGTTCGGCTATAGCGGGACACCTGATGACTTCGACTACAGCTTCGACGGCTATGCCGCGTGGCTCGACCAGTTCGTGAAGCAGCTGAAGATCGAACGCTTCGTGATCTACCTTCATGATTTTGGCTCACCGATCGGAGCGAGGCTGGCGATCATGCGGCCTGAGAGGGTGGTGGCCCAGATCATTCAAAACGGCGACATACCTTACGAAGATGCGCTTGGCCCGGCATACGCTGACATCGAGAAGTCCTGGTCACTGCCCGATCAGGAGATGCGTGCGGCGATGAGGGAAGCTATCACTGAAGAGAATTTCCGGGACGAGTTCCTGAATGATGTGCGTGCGGACATGGCTGGACTGATCGCGCCGGACCTTTGGCGATTGCACTGGTCGCTGATGACCGAGCGGCGGAAAGACGCCGCCGCAGACGTTCTGTTTGGCCTCAAGGCGAACCGCCAATGGTTTCCCGAGCACCGCCGATATCTTCAGCAGCACAAGCCGCCAACATTGATCCTGTGGGGGCCGCAGGACCATTACATGCCTGAGGAGTCAGGGCGGGCCTATCTCCGGGACCTGCCGGATGCCGAACTGCATCTCCTGGATGGCGGCCATTGGCTGCTCGAAACCAACCTCGATGAGGTTGTCGCGCTGACGCGATCATTTCTCGAACGGATCGAACCTTAACGGGCAACGACAGCGCTTTTGTCGCCAACCGGCACCGGCGCGGGCGGCAAGCTTCCCCGATCGTCCCGGGGCGTTCGACTTCCCCCAGATATTCCCTATATCGTGCGGCAACGATCTTGACGCAGCGGACCGCTTCGATGGCCAGGAGACGCACGACGGACACGGACGACCTTCCCCGCTATTTCGTCTGGGTCCGGGGGCTCGAAGGGCCCGAGCCGCAGAAATGGACGGCGATGGATTTCGGCGTCGGCGATTGGAAGCGGCCGCTCGTGCTGGCCTATCTGGAGCTGCCGGAAGACGAACGGCCGCTGTCGCTATCGGTCCTGGCGCGGCGATATCCGCCGCCGCGGGTTGATCTTTCGTAAGCTGGATTGGCGGCGGCACTCCGTCGCGCGGCAACGTTGGGTCGGCACATGGCAGTCCCGTGACTTTCCCGCCCCCATGATTATGGGTGTCACGGCCTTCGGGCTACGGTTAGACTTGCCTCGCGCCGCGGGGGACACGCGGATCGCGGGACCATGATCATGACCGAACAAGGCGAGACGGGTGAAGCCATCACCATCCTCCTCGTCGAGGACGATGCGCCGACCTGCTGGCGGCTCCAGGATGCGCTGGTCAAGGCCGGTTACGAGGTGCGCAGCGCCGGTACGCTCGCAGAGGCGCGGCAAGCCCTCGCCGCCGGCGCGCCGCGCGTGCTGCTGACCGACCTGCGACTGCCCGACGGCCACGGCGTCGAGCTGATCCGCAAGATGCGGCAGCGCTTCCCCGACACCGAAATCATGGTGATTTCCGCGCTGGGCGACGAGGAAAGCGTGATCTCCGCGATCACGGTCGGCGCCACCGGCTACCTGCTCAAGGACGCCTTCCCCACCGACATCGCCACCACGGTGCGCGATCTGGTCGCGGGACATTCGCCGATCTCGGCCTCGATCGCCCGCTTCATCGTGCGCAGGACGCAAGGTGCCGCGCAGAATTCGGCGGAGCCGCCGCCCGGCCCCGCGCTCAACACGGCAAGGCTCACCCCGCGCGAGATCGACATCCTGTGGGGCATCGCCAAAGGCTTCAGCTATGCCGAGATCGCGAGCCATCTCGGCCTGTCCAAGCAGACCGTGCCTGGGCATATCAAGAACATCTATCGCAAGCTCGAGGTGCATACGCGCAGCGAGGCGGTGTTCGAGGCGGTGCAGCAGGGCCTGATCAAGCTGTGAGCGAGATCGCGGCCAAAGCACCTACGAAGGCACCGACACGCCCGCGGCGCCGGCTAATCGCCTCGCGCCTCGTGCCCTATCTGCTGCTTCAGGCGCTGATCGTGATCGTCACGATCCTGGGGATTCGGTTGCTGCAGCCGAGCGATCCCGACGACTACGCGGTGGACGATTTCTCGGCGCGGGAGGACGGTCTGACGCGCCCGGTGACGCTGCCGCATTTCACCTCGTCGCGCTATTCGCTGGCCGACCCGCCGATCTACGCCGGCACCTTCACGTTCCGGAGCGGCGATGCGGCCTCGGGCTGGTCGGTGTTCCTGCCGCGCTTCAGCAACGCGGTGGAGGTCGCCGTCAACGGCGTCGTCGTGCTCGACTCCCGACGCGACACCAACGCCAACCGGCCCGACCGCAACACGCCGCAGATCGCAGCCATCCCCGCGTCGCTGCTGCGCGAGGGCGGAAACGAGATCACGGTGCGGCTGTTCGTATGGGGCCCGCTCAAGGGCTTCCTCGACACCGTCTATGTCGGGCCGGATGCCGCCTTGCGCCCGGCTTATGAGACACGCACGCTGCTGTTCGTCACACTGCCTGTGGTGTTTTCCGCCTGGCAGGCGATCCTGGCCGTCATCCTCGCGATCATGTGGCTGATGCGGCGTCACGAGCCGGTCTATGGCGTACTGGCGACGGCGATGGTGCTCGGCGTGGTGCAGGCATTCGCGCCGCCGCCGGTGCCGCCGGCTACGGTATCGCACCTGGCCGCGGTGCTGCTGGCCTCCGCACCGATTGAGAGCGCGCTGATCGTCGTGTTCGGCGTGCTGTTCTTCGGCTGGCGCTGGCCGCGCTACGGCACGCTGCTGTTCGTGCCCGGCGTCCTCGTGTTCGTGGTCGGGCTGATCGGAGGCCCACCGCTGCCGCGCATCCTGTTCCTGGTGCTCGGCATTCCCACCGTCGGGCTCTGCCTGTTCCTGATGGCCTGCGTCACCGCAACCGCGGTGGTGCGGCGGCAGGACGCGGCGAGCTTCACGATCGGCTGCGCGGTGACCATCGTGCTGGTCTGCTGGGTCCAGGACATGCTCACGGTGCTCGATATCGTGAGCAACGATCGCATCTTCGTCTCGCGGCTGTCCTATTCGGCGATGCTGGTCGCGATCGGCGCCGGGC
This sequence comes from Bradyrhizobium sp. NBAIM01, assembly GCF_020194115.1. Taxonomy (NCBI): domain Bacteria; kingdom Pseudomonadati; phylum Pseudomonadota; class Alphaproteobacteria; order Hyphomicrobiales; family Nitrobacteraceae; genus Bradyrhizobium; species Bradyrhizobium sp. NBAIM01. Next base: position 709,539 of record NZ_JADYVU010000002.1, read on the forward strand.
TGACCTGGCGCTTCGCCCGCGCCTTGAACCAGGTCGACAGCTTTGCCGGCCAGTTGGTGACGCGGGTGCGGGAGGCCGAGGAGCGGCTGAAGGCGAGCTTTGCCCGCGAGGAGGAGCGCGCCCGCGCGGCGGCGCTCGCCAACGAGCGCACGCGCCTGATGCGAGACCTGCACGACGGCCTCGGCGGCCAGCTGGTGAGCATCGTCGCGCTGTCCGAACGCGGCAGCACGGGCGCGAGCATCACGGATGCCGCCCGCGCGGCGCTGAAGGATCTCCGTCTCGTGATCGATTCCATGGACGACATCGGCGGCGACCTGATGCTGGCGCTCGGCTCCTGGCGCGAGCGCGCCACGGCCCAATTGCGCCCGCACGACATCACGCTCGACTGGCGCGTGGCGACGCCGCAGGGTCTGCCGCTGCATCCCGAGCTCAGGCCATGGCACGTCGTCCAGATCGTGCGCATCCTCGACGAAGCCGTGACCAATGCGGTCAAGCACGCGCAGGCCCGCCGCATCGCGGTGACCATCGACACGTTCGACGCGGGCCAGGGGCCGTATGGCGTGATCAGCGTGACTGACGACGGAGGCGGCTTTGCGCTGGCCGGCAATGGCGAGGCCGCGGGGGCCGGCCAGACCGCGCGCGGCCTGCGCAACATGAAAAGCCGCGCCGCGCGCTGCGGCGCGGTGCTCGACCTGACGTCTGATTCCTCCGGCACGCGCGTGCGGCTGAAATTGCCGCAACGTTTTCCCGACAGCGACATGGCCGCGGGCTGAAAGGGCCCCCTCCCCGAACGTGTGGGGCGCACGGAGAGAGGGGACGGGCCGGGTAAAATTGTCCGCGGAGGACGGGGGGTGTTCGTCCGCGGGCCCCTTGGCCCGAAGCGATGCATCAATTCAATGAAGCGGAAATATCAGCGCACGCCGACGCGATTGACCGGGCCGCCCCGATTCATCGGCGTGCCGGCACGCACACCGACACCGGGCGCGCCGACACCGGGGGTCGCGACGGCAGCCCGCGCGACCGGCGCTCCCACCACCACGGCGCCAGTCGGCCGCACCACGCAGCCCTTGGGCACGCCAACGGTCTTGCAATAGACCACGGCCTGCGCCGGGCTCGTGCCCAGCGACACCATCGCCGCGCCCGCCAGCACCATGACCGTCAGCCCTGCGCCCAGCGCTCCAGCTCTCTTCGACATCTTGCTCTCCTGGTTCCGTTCGGCGTCCCGACGCAATCACCGGGTCTCGCAGCCGAGGTGCAGCCTGAATGACAAAAGTCGGCGCGCGGATACATGCCATGAAGATGGAGGTACCGCGGGCGGGAGGATTGGCCGCTGCCATGAACATGGCATGGACCGGCGCCCGGCCTTTGCGGAATGGTCCGGCCCGATTGATCCCGGTCGGGACCAACGAGAATTCCAAAGAGGTGCTCTATGAAGATTTCGGTTCTTGCCGCGCTGCTGCTCGCAGCTGCCGCCCTGCCTGCTGCCGCACAGTCCGGTCCATCTGTCCAGGAGCAAATGGCCTGCCGCGGCGACGCCAGCAAATTCTGCGCCGAGCATATCGGCAAGCCGCCGCAGATGAACGCCTGCCTGCGCGAGAACAAGTCGAAGCTGTCCGATTCCTGCCGCAAGGTGGTCGAATCGCGCGGAGGCTAGTCGTTCATCCTTCTCTCTTGGAAGAAGCCAGAGAGGGCAGCGCTCTGCCGCCCTCTCGAAAAAATGCCAAAGGCGCGCCGCTATTCCTGCATCATTTCGCCGCTTCCGCCGAACTCGGCGGGAAAATCCTTCAGCTTGGGCAGGCCATCGCGCATCGGCAGCACGGTCTCGGCATAGTTGACGTGGACGCCGGGCGTGAACGCGAGGGTGGGGATGGTGGCGGCGAAAACGTCGACCAGACCGAGCGGCGGATGGTTGGTCATGAGATGGCCACCGCACTTCCTGCAATATTTGCGCTGGCTGAGCGGCGTCTTGACGAAGGTCTCGACATTCTGAGCGCCTTCGGTGATGCGCACGGCTTCCGGCTTCCACAGGCTGAAGGCGTTGACCGGACCGCCCGACCACGAGCGGCAGGAGCGGCAATGGCAATAGCCCATCGCCTCCGGCGCGCCCGTGACCTCGACCGTGACCGCGCCGCAGAAGCAGTTTCCGACATGTTTCATTTGGACGTCTCCCTTTTTCTGATGGATCGTTATCGCGCGTCGGCGCCCGCGCGCCTTGTTTCGGTTGGAGGCGCGGGGCTTGGCCTAGACTATACTGACCGGCGCCAGGGAATAAGCATGGAGACGCGTTGCTTGTACTGCCGGTACTCGTCGCCGAAGAGCTCGACGAGATCGCTCTCCTCCAGCGCGATGCCGACGAAGATGTAGAGCGTGGTCACGGCCGCAAACAGCAGATGACCCGCGGTCATGATCGGCGCCGCCCAGAACGCGATGATGAAACCGAGATAGATCGGATGGCGGACGAACTTGTAGAGCAGCGGCGTCTTGAAACGCGGCGGCTGCATTTCCTTGCCGACGAGATGATTCGTCACCTGATGCAGGCCGAACAGTTCGAAATGGTTGATGATGAAGGTCGAGGTGAACACCAGCACCCAGCCAGCGAAGGACAATGTGACCAGTGTCACGGCAAGATCGGGGTTCTCGACCTCCCATATGACCGCGGGTAGCGGACGCCACTGCCAGAACAGCAGGAGCAATGACAGGCTCGCGAACAGCACGTAGGTCGAGCGCTCGACCGGCTTAGGGACGAACTGCGTCCACCATGCCTTGAATTGCCGGCGCGCCATCACGCTGTGTTGAACCGCGAACAGCGACATCAGCAGCAAATTGATGACGACCGCGCGAACGACGGGCGCTTCGGCTCCGGTATCGATGGTCTTGGGCACCATCACCCCCATGACGAAGCCGATCGCGTAGAGAATGGCGACGAAAAACACGAGATACGCCGCAATTCCGTACAGAAAGGCGATGAACCTGAAAATACGAGAGCCCGTAACGTCCGGGCCGAGAGAATGAACCTGATGATCAATTTGGGTCATGAAACACTCCGTTGTGCCGAGGCATCGATACGGTTTGGTCTTCGCACCATGCCGGATCGGACGTCCCGCGGCTTTCGCGGACGATTGATTTTCGCCTGAGACGACTTTGATTTTTGCTTGAGACGACGAGAACGTGCGATTTCGCTTTGAAAACAACGTGCTGGACGGCGACCTCCGGGAGCTCAATTGCGACGGAAAACCCGTCCCGTTGCAGCCGCAGGTGTTCGATCTGCTGCTTTATCTGGTCACGCAACGGGCGCGTGTGGTCAGCAAGGGTGACCTGATCAGCCAGGTCTGGAACGACCGCATCGTCTCGGATTCCGCCCTCAACAGCCGGATCAACGCCGCGCGCAAGGCGCTCGGCGACGACGGCGCGAGCCAGCGCCTGATCAAGACCATTCCGCGCAAGGGCTTTCGGTTCGTCGGCGAGGTCCGGGAAGAGGTGGCGGCATCGCCCGCGCGGACCGAAGCCAGGCTCGCTCCCCCGCGCATGGCGGACCGCCCGGCGGTCGCGGTGCTCGCCTTCGAGAACAAGAGCGGGGATCCCGAGCAGGACTATTTCGGCGACGGGATCAGCGAGGACATCCTCACCGCGCTGTCGAAGCAGCGCTGGTTCATGGTGATCGCCCGTAACTCCTCCTTCACCTACAAGGGACGCGCGGTCCATATCAGGCAAATCGCCGAGGAGCTCGGCGTCCGCTACATCGTCGAAGGCAGCGTGCGCAAGACGGACAACCGGGTGCGCATCACCGCGCAGCTCAACGACGCCGTGTCGGGCGGTCATCTCTGGGCCGAGCGCTATGACCGCGAGCTCGTCGACGTCTTCGCCGTGCAGGACGAGATCACCAACGCGATCGCCGCCGCGATCGAGCCGCAGATCCACGCCGCCGAGAATTTCCGCAGCCGTCGTAAGCCGCCGGCGAGCCTCGACGCCTGGGACCTGTTGATGCGCGCGCTGTCGCATTATTGGCGCGTGACCCGGCAGGACCACGCGGCCGCGAAGGCGCTGCTCGCGCGCGCGATCGCGATCGATCCGGATTACGGCCAGGCGTTGTCGGTGCTGGCCGTGAACGACATGTTCGGCGTGCATCTCGGCTGGACCGAGCTGGCCGCGGTTGCGCCGTCCGCGGAAGCCGCCGCGCTCAAAGCGGTGCGCTGCGACCATGAGGATGCCTGGGCACATGCCGCGCTCGGCAGCGTCTGCTTCTCGACCCGCAGGCTCACCGACGCGCTATCCGAGTTCGAGCAGGCGCTCGCGCTCAATCCGAACTTCTCGCTGGCGCAGGGCTACTACGCGCTGGCACTGTCCTACGCCGGACGGTCGAAGGACTCGTTCGAGGCTGCGCAAAAGGCGATCCGGCTGTCGCCGCGCGATCCGTCATTGGCGATCTATCACGGTATCGCCGCCTATGCGCGCTTCACCGAACGGCACTATGGCGAGGCCATCGCGCTGGCGCGCGAGGCGATCCGCCACCGCGGCGATCTTACCGGCGCATACCGCGTGCTCGCCGTCTCCGCCGGCATGACCGGCGATGGCACGCTTGCGGAAATGGCACTCGGAGAGCTCCGCCGCACCCAGCCGGGCATCTCGCTGCACTGGATCGCGACGCAGCTGCCGTGGGCCAGTGAGCGAGATCGCGAACACTATCTGGAGGGATTCCGCCGCGCAGGGTTGCAGTGAGGCGTCTTACCCTCCCTGCAGGGCAAGCGCTAGGTTCGCTTCCGGCGTAAATGGACGACGACGTCGAGCCGCGCGATCTCGTGGCCGGGAAGCGCCTCGGGCATCTTGGTGAAGGCGAGGCCCTCGGCCACGTCGACCAGCACGTCCTCGCCTTCGAGATAGAAGTGCGGATGCAGGGACGTGTCGGTGTCGAAGAACGACTTGATGCCGTCGGCCGCGATCCGGCGCAAGAGGCCCGCTTCGGTGAACTGGTTCAGCGTGTTGTAGACGGTGGCGAGCGACAGGTATGCGTTCGCAGCCATCGCTTCTGCGTAGAGACTTTCTGCGGTGACGTGACGATGGCCGCCCAGGAACAGCAGTCGGCCCAGCGCCACGCGCTGGCGTGTCGGGCGCAAGCCGGCATTGCCGAGCAATTGCAGGCAGTGCTGCACGCCCGCATCCGGCGACGGCTCAAGACCGGCGATATCGGGTCCGCCGTCGTCATCCGCAGGGATAGTCGTGGCCTGAATGTCCATCCATCGTCTCACGGCTCAAGCAAACGGGATGCGTAGCCGCGTCCCGCTACTTGCCATTCGATCGCAAAAGCGGCGGGCCGGCTTTGATCCGGATCAAATTCGGCGTCGACCGCCTCTGACCTGGCGCAAGGCGGGCCGGCTCATTCCCGGCCAGAATGCGCGGGCATAGATGAGGGTTCGCATGTCCAAGCCGGTTCCCGACAAGGCAGAGGTCGCACTCGAATATCCCGACAAATTCTATGTCGGCACCTTCGAGCATTCGTCCCGCTTCGAGGCGAAGCTCGACGGCAGCGGCATTGCGCTGGTGCTGCAACATCCTGGTGCGGCCGATGAACGCAAATCGGTGCATCTGCACATCAACTTCGGCCTTCTGGCCGGAATCCTGCGGGAGCTCGCCGGCAGCGTCGCCGCGCTGCCCAAGGACGACATCGCGCACCGCGAGCAGCTTGCAGAGGCGCTCGACGAATTGCGGCGGGCGCTCGGCGCAAAATGACGGGCTGATGCTTTTGGTCGCAGGCGCGGACTTGTGCACTGCCCCGGCATGCTCTCATCACTTCTGAAGGCCGCCTGATCCCTCGGAGCTGGCCGATCTACCGTGCCGTCGCACAGGCGGAGAAACAGGACGAGCTGTACATTTTTTGTGCGAGCACTGTCGCGACTTTCATCTTGCCGCGCCGAACGGGACTGTGTGAGCCTCGATGGCGGATGGGGACTGGGATGGACCGACCGTCGCTTTGCGCGCGAGGGCGCGTGCGAAGCGTTTCCGGCTGGTCTCGCTTGAGAAAGATTACGACATGCCAAAACGAGTGTTGCTTGGTCTCCTCCTGGCTTGCGGCCTTGCGGCCCCTGCGCTGGCGCAAGAGCCGAAGACGGGGGGTGTGATCAATGCCGTGATTCAGCCCGAGCCGCCCGGCCTGATGCTTGCACAGGTCCAGAACGGCCCGACCCAGATGGTCTCGGGCAACATCTTCGAAGGCCTCTTGCGCTACAGCCCCAAGCTCGATCCCCTGCCGGAGCTCGCCGAGAGCTGGAGCGTCAGCGAGGACGCCAAGACCTACATCTTCAAGCTGAAGAAGGGCGTGACCTGGCACGACGGCAAGCCCTTCACCGCCGCCGACGTGCTGTTCTCGATCGAGATGCTGAAGCAGACCCATGCGCGCGCCCGCACCAATTTGGCGCAGGTCGACAAGGTCGAGACGCCGGACGATCATACGGTGGTCTTCACGCTGAAGCAGCCGTTCGGCCCGTTCCTCGGCATCTTCGAGGTCGGCTCGATGCCGATGGTGCCGAAGCATCTCTATGCAGGTACCGACTGGAAGACCAACCCCTACAACAACGCACCCATCGGCACCGGCCCATTCATGTTCAAGGAATGGCAGAAGGGCTCGTTCATCCGCCTGGTCAAGAATCCGAACTACCACGAAAAGGGCAAGCCCCATCTCGATGAGATCTACTGGCAGATCATCCCGGACGCCGCCGCGCGCTCGGTGGCTTACGAGACCGGCAAGGTCGACGTGCTGCCCGGCGGCTCGGTCGAGAATTTCGACGTGCCGCGGCTGTCCAAGCTGAAGGACACCTGCGTCACCGGCGCGGGCTGGGAATTCTTCTCGCCGCTGGCCTGGCTGTGGCTGAACAACCGCCAGGGTCCGCTCGCCGACAAGCGGGTGCGGCAGGCGATCATGTATGCGGTCGACCGCGACTTCGCCAAGGACGTGATCTGGAACGGGCTCGGCAAGGTCGCCACCGGCCCGTCGGCCTCGACCATCAAGTTCTATACCGATGACGTGAAGAAATACCCCTACGATCCGGCCAAGGCCAAGGCACTGCTGAAGGAAGCCGGCTACAAGGGCGAAAAGATCCGCCTGCTGCCGCTCGCCTATGGCGAGACCTGGCAGCGCTGGGGCGAAGCCGTCAAGCAGAACCTCCAGGATGTCGGCATGACCATCGAGACGATCGCCACCGACGTCGCCGGCGGCAACCAGAAGATCGCCGAGTGGGATTACGACATCGCCTTTACCTATCTCTACCAGTACGGCGACCCCGCGCTCGGAGTGGGACGCAACTACATCTCCAGCAACATCGCCAAGGGCCAGATGTTCAACAACGTCGAGGGTTACTCCAACCCGGATATCGACAAGCTGTTCGCCGAGGGCGCGGTTGCAACGCCGGATTCCAAGCGCAAGGAGATCTACGAGAAGGCGCAGAAGATCCTGGTCGAGGACGTCCCGGTGGCCTGGATGCTCGAGCTGCAATTTCCGACCATCATGCGCTGCAAGGTCAAGAACCTGATCACCACGGGAATCGGGGTCAATGACGGCTTCAAGGACGCATGGCTCGACAAGTGAAGCCTCTTACCTCTCTCCCCTGCGGGGAGAGATCGAATGTGCGCATAGCGCACATTCGGGTGAGGGGGAGTCTCCACGAGACCAACTGCTGATACGCTCGCCGAGAATCCCCCTCACCCCAACCCTCTCCCCGCAAGCGGGGCGAGGGAGTCATTCCGTCTCCGTGGCGCCAGGTCACATCACCAATATGACTCACTAGATGTTCTCCTTCGTTGCTCAGCGCGTCCTGAAGGGCGTGATCGTCCTGCTCGCGATCGTCGTTCTCAATTTCTTCCTGATCCGCCTGGCGCCCGGCGATCCCGCGATCGTGATGGCGGGCGAGGCCGGGGCCAGCGATCAGGTCTTCGTCAAGCAGCTCCGGGAGAAGTTCGGGCTCGACAAGCCGCTGCCCGAGCAGCTCTTCATCTACGTCAAGGGCGTCGTCAGCCTCGACCTCGGCTTTTCCTTCCGCCAGCAGGCTCCGGTCGCAAAACTGATCGGCGAGCGGCTGCCGGCGACGCTGTTGTTGACGCTGACCGCCTTCGCGATCTCGCTCGCGCTCGGCATCCTGTTCGGCACCTTCGCCGCGCGCTTTGCCGGAACCTTTTTCGACACCGCCATCACCGTGTTCGCTCTGATCTTCTACGCCATGCCGATCTTCTGGGTGGCGCTGATGGGCATCCTCCTGTTCTCGGTCACGATGGATTGGCTGCCGAGCTTCGGTTACGAGACGGTCGGGGCCAACCTCACCGGCCTTGCCCATGCGGTCGACGTCGCAAAGCACCTGATCATGCCGGCGATGACACTCGGCCTGTTCTTCATGGCGACCTACACCCGCATGACGCGCGCCTCGATGCTGGAGGTGAAACGCCTCGACTTCGTCAAGACGGCGCGCGCCAAGGGGCTCTCCGACGCCGTGATCCAGCGCCGCCACGTGCTGCGCAACGCGCTGCTGCCGGTGGTGACGCTCGCCGGCGTGCATTCCGGCACGCTGATCGGCGGCGCCGTCATCACCGAGACCGTGTTCGCCTGGCCCGGCATCGGGCGGCTGATGTACGACGCGCTGCTGCAGCGGGACTACAATCTGCTGCTCGGCGTGTTCGTGATCTGCTCCGCCATGGTCCTCACCTTCAACCTCATCACCGACCTCGTCTATCGCCTGGTCGATCCGCGGATCGAATACGCCGCATGAAGCAGTTCTGGAAATCGATGCTGAAGAGCCCGAGCGGCGTCATCGGGCTCGTCATCCTCCTGGTTGCAATCTCTGTCGCGGTGTTCGGACCGATGCTGTTCCCGAACTCGCCCTGGCGCATGGTGCAGCGGCCGTTCCTGCCGCCGTTCACGCTCGGGGCCGTGCCGCTCGGCACCGACGCGCTCGGCCGCGACATCTTCGCCGGCATGATCTTCGGCGCCCGCGTCTCGCTTCTGGTCGGTCTCGTCTCCACGCTGGCGGCGCTGATCGTGGGCGTGCCGATCGGGGCCATGGCCGGTTATTTCGGCGGCAAGGTCGACGACGCCCTGATGCGCTTCACCGAGTTCTTCCAGACCATTCCGAGCTTCGCGCTCGCGATCGTGCTGGTCGCCATCCTGCAGCCCTCGATCTATTCGATCGTCGCCTCGATCGCGGTGGTGAGCTGGCCGCCGGTCGCTCGCCTCGTGCGCGGCGAGGTGCTGTCGCTGCGCACCCGCGAATATGTCCAGGCCGCCGTGGTCACCGGCCAAAGCAACAGCTGGATCATCCTGCGCGAGATCCTGCCCAACGCGTTGTCGCCCGTGATCGTGCTGGCCTCGTTGATGGTGGCCACCGCGATCCTGCTTGAATCCTCGCTGTCCTTCCTCGGCCTCGGCGATCCCAATCTGATCTCCTGGGGCTACATGGTCGGCGCCGGCCGCACCGTGATCCGACAGGCCTGGTGGATCACCGTGTTTCCCGGCATCGCCATCCTGATCTCGGTGCTCGGGCTGAACCTGATCGGCGAAGGCCTCAACGATGCGCTCAATCCGCGCCTGTCGCGGGAGGGCCGCTGACGATGACCGCCTCGCCCGCCGTCTCCATCAGGAACTTGCGGATCGCGCTGCCCAAGGGCGCCGAGCGCCCCTTCGCGGTCGACGGTGTCTCGCTCGATCTGCAGCCCGGCAAGATCGTCTGCGTCGTCGGCGAGTCCGGCTCCGGCAAGTCGATGTGCGCGCATGCGCTGATGGGCCTTTTGCCGGATACGGTCTCGGTCACCTCCGGTGAAATCCAGTTCGAGGGCCGGGACCTGCTCAAGCTCGCTGACGACGGCTGGCGCGATCTGCGCGGCCGTCGGCTGGCGATGATCTTCCAGGAGCCGATGACCGCGCTCAATCCGTTGATGCGGATCGGCGACCAGATGGCGGAGATGTTCGAGGCGCACGGCCTGCTCACGCCGAAGGAGCGGCGGGCCAAGGCGCTGGCGCTGGCAAGCGAAGTCGGCCTGCCCGACCCTGAGCGTATCGTGCGCGCCTATCCGCACCAGCTCTCCGGCGGCCAACGCCAGCGCGCCATGATCGCGATGGCGCTCGCGCTCGAGCCCGCGGTGCTGGTCGCGGACGAGCCGACCACCGCGCTCGACGTCACCACGCAGGCCCAGATCCTGAAGCTGATCCGCAACCTCCAGCGGAGCCGCAACATGGCGGTGATGTTCATCACCCATGATTTCGGCGTGGTCGCCGACATCGCCGACCAGGTCGTGGTGCTCCGCCACGGCAAGGTCGTGGAGGAAGGTTCGGCCGCGGCCATCTTCAACGAGCCGCAGCACGACTACACCAAGGCATTGCTTGCCGCCGTGCCCTCGATGGATCCGCCGCCGCGAGAGCCATTGGACGATCGGGCCAAGGCCGTCGAGGTGATCGGGCTGGACAAGACCTACGTCACGTCGGGCGGCTGGTTCCGCCAGGCCCGCCGCGTCGATGCGGCGCGCGCGGTCAACTTCAACATCCTCAAGGGCGAGACGCTCGGCCTCGTCGGTGAATCCGGCTCGGGCAAGTCGTCGGTAGCGCGCCTGGTGATGCGACTGATCGAAGCCGACCGCGGCACGGTGCGGATCGGCGAGACCGACCTGACCTCGCTTTCCGGCAAGGCGCTGCGCGGCGAGCGCCATCGCATCCAGATGATCTTCCAGGATCCGTTCGCCTCGCTCAATCCGCGCCGCAAGATCGGCCACATCATCGCCGACGGGCCGATCGCAGCCGGGACCGATCCGAAGGTGGCGTTCGACCGCGCCCGCGATCTCCTCAAGATGGTGGGCCTGGACGCCGGCGCGCTCGAGCGCTATCCGCATGAATTCTCGGGCGGCCAGCGCCAGCGCATCGGCATCGCCCGCGCGCTTGCGCTCGAGCCGGAGATCATCGTCGCGGACGAGGCCGTCTCCGCGCTCGACGTCTCGGTGCAGGCGCAGGTGTTGAAGCTGCTGGAAGATCTCAAGGCGCGCCTTGGCCTGTCGATGCTGTTCATCACCCACGATCTGCGCGTCGCGGCCCAGATCTGCGACCGTATCGCGGTGATGCAGCGCGGCGCCATCGTCGAGCTGAAGCCGACGGCGCAACTCTTCGCCGCGCCCGAGCACGCCTATACGCGCGAATTGCTCGCAGCCGTGCCCGGACGGAAGGAGCACGCGCCGGCGGCCTGAGGCGGCTCGTCCTCGTTCATTGATTTCCGTGATGGTTCCAAAAACTTGCACGCCGAGCGAGGCGAAACATATTCGATTCAGCGGCATTTGCTTTCGTGAGATCATCCTTGCTCATGTCGGCAAGGGGTGACTTGACGCCATAGTCGCTCGTCGCGGCTGGCGTCGTACAACGAACGTGATGTGATGGGCAGCTCAACAACCCAGCAAGCAAGACGCACCGGGATGCTGGGAACTGCGCAGCCTGGTCACGCGCTTTTTATCCGGTCGTGACCGGACCGGCCGCTTCAAAGCTTAAGGGCATGACCATAGATGACGTTTGAATGATCGACGTCATCTCATGACGGACTCACACTGTTATTCGGAGCCAACATGGGCGAAGTTATTCGATTTGTCTCGAAGTCCGAGCGCGAGCGAACGCGCCTCATCCAGGAAGCGCGGGCGATCTACGACAGCATCTTCCCGCCGGTCGATCCGACGGACGAGGGCCAGGGAAGGCCGGCGATCCGTCGCCCGTTCATCGGCCGCGACGGAGGTAACGTATCGTGATCAAGATCATCGCCGTGCTTTGCAGCCTCGCCTCTCCCTCCAATTGTCACGAGCAGATCGTCACCACGTCGGACTTTGCGCAAATCTCGGTGCAGGCCTGCCTGATGGGCGCGCCGCAGCTTGCCGAATGGATGAACCAGCATCCGGCCGAGCGCCTGGCGGCCTGGCGCTGCGTGATCGGAGACCAGGGGCGCCGGGGAATCTAGCGAGGCGGATTCTCCTCCGACAAATCAAGGCGACCCACAAATCACGGAGTGACGCCAGTCCATTGCCGGTCTACCCTCCCTGTTCGAAAATGAGGGGGAAGCCGGATGGAGGTCGCCAGCCTCGTTCTTCCCGTATTCGCGATCATCGTCACCGGCTGGCTCGCCGGCGAGCTCGGCTATCTCTCGCGGGCGCTGGCCGATGCCCTGGTGCATTTCGCCTACAACGTGGCGATGCCGGCGCTGTTGATTGTCACGATCGCCCAGGAGCCGGCGCGCAATCTCCTGGAATGGCGTTTTCTGCTCGCCTTCGGCGGCGGCTCGCTGATCTGCTTCGCGCTCGTGTTCGTGCCGGTCCGCGCAGGCGGCAAACACGACCTCGCAAGCAGCACCATTCACGGGATGGCGGCGGCGATGACCAACACCGGGTTCGTTGCGCTGCCGATCCTGCATGCGATCTACGGCCAACCCGCCGTCCTGCCCGCGGCCGTCGCGACGGTGTTCGTGGCCGCGGTGATGTTTCCGATCACGGTGATCCTGCTGGAAAAGCGCGATGCACGCGGGGCCTCCGTGCGCTCTATGGGACTGGCAAAGCAGATCCTGCTCAATCCCATGGTGCTGTCGACGTTCATCGGCCTCACCTGGGCGGTGACGGGATTGCCGATTCCGGCACCGGTCGCGGCCTATCTCAACATGATCGCTGCCGCGCTCACGCCGTGCGCGCTGTTCGCCATCGGGCTCGGCCTGTCCATCGAGGGCTTGCGGTCCAACCTGAAAGCGTCGTTTGCGCTCGCCGCGGTGAAACTGGTGGTCATGCCGCTCATCGTCTACGGGCTTTGCGTCGTGATCGGCCTCACCCCTCTCTACACGGTTGCGGCGGTCATCTGCGCGGCCGTGCCGACGGCGAAAACCGTCTACGTCCTGGCACATGAACACAAGGTCGAGGAGAAGCTGGTTGCGGCCACGGTCTCGATCACGACGATGCTGTCGGTCGCGACATTGCTCATCGCGCTTTATCTGCTCTCGGGATCGGCGAGCGGCATGCGTTGATCCGCCAGTGGCCTCCACCTTGCCGGAGCCCTCTATCTCGTGGTGTTGCTCCAGGTGGGAGCCGAGTTGGTCACGCCGACCGAGGGCCAATTGTATGATCCGATCGACGGCGCGGTGACAGTGCCAACCGACTGTCCCGACGATCCGTAGGCCGCCCTCGGTTGCGCGGCCGGCGCTCCGGCTCCGCCATAGGTCGGAGCCACCACACCAGTGCTGTATTGCCGGCTGGACCGGACCTTTTTCGCCTCAGCTGCGAATGGTGCGGCAAGCAGTCCCGTCGTGATCAGCGCGGAAATGGCGAGTCTGATGGTTTTCATGGCTGATCCCTTCACCCGTTGCGCGCCCCGATATGCCAAGTGTTCATGCATCGGCAAATTTCCATGGGTTCTCCCTTCATAACTCCGTGTGCGGACGAAGGTGCCGGAGCGCGGCGGACTCACACCGTCTTCGGATGGACCCGAATCAGCGCTAGTGCATTGCTTTCAGTGACTTCCCTGGACGCAAGCATGACCGGCGCCGAACTGAAGCAGCTTCGCAACGACCTCTCCGATGCCCTCGAGCGCAAGCTCAGCGCGGCCGACATGGCCAAGCTTTGCGGACTGCCGGAAAGAGGCGGCGCCGACACCATCCGGCGGTGGGAGGTCAGCGGCCCGACGCCGGAGGGGACCAGGATACTGCGCGTGCTCGCGATGGCGAGCGAGCGCTATCCGATCCTGGAGAAGTTCGACATCTTCGATCGACACGACGTTCGTGAGGAAGACAGGCCGGCAAAGCGCGCCGCCTTTCGCGCGCAGATGCGCGATGAGGCACGGCGGCGTCTTGGTTAACGCAAGGCGCGCGCAAGTTACCGACGGAGCGCGCCGTTAAGCCTTCCTTCACCACTTCTTAAGTCGCCATTAAGCACGAAAATCGTTTACGGCCCAACAAGTTACGTTGGCTGTCGCTGTGCCACGGATGTGACAGCATTTTCGTCAAAAGCGAGCTATCTGCAAAACCAATGCGGCGCGGAAAACGCGCCTGCCGGGGACCTTACGTGTTGGAGTTCAAGACGATGAAGAAGATTCTGTTTGCGACCGTGGCGCTGCTCGTGTTGGGCGCAGCTGCGCCGGCCGTCGGTGCCGATCTCGGCAACCGCAATTATTACAAGACGCCCGCGCCGGCCTACGCCGCGCCGATCTACAATTGGACGGGCTTCTATCTCGGCGCCCATGTCGGCGGCGCGTTCTCCAGCGACAACAATTTCAACGGCCTCTCCACCGGCAACAACGGCAACGGCCGCTTCCTCGGCGGCGTGCAGGTCGGTGCGGACTGGCAGTTCCACCCGAACTTCGTGGTCGGCGTCGAAGGCCAGTATTCCTGGCTCTCCGGCAGCGTCGGCGCCGTGTTCCCGGGCGGCATCGCCTACACCAACGACCAGCGCGGCCTCGGCTCGATCACGGGCCGCGTCGGCTACACCTGGGGTCCCGGCCTGGTCTATGTGAAGGGCGGCTACGCCTATTCGGACAACAACGAGAGGGTCACCGTCGGCGGCGTGCCGGCCGCCTTCGTCATCACCGGCGATCACCGCAACGGCTACACCGTCGGCGCCGGCCTCGAATACATGTTCGCCCCGAACTGGTCGGCCAAGGCCGAGTACCAGTACTACAATTTCGGCGACGCCAGCTTCACCGCCGGTCCGCTCGCCGGCACCGGCGCCTTCACCACCGACGACCATACCTTCAAGGCGGGCGTCAACTACCGCTTCAACTGGGCGAGCCCGGCCATGGCGCGCTACTGATCGGTTACCAGGACCTTATCAAGATGAAGGGGCCGGCCTCGTTGCCGGCCCCTCTTTTTTCGCTCTGCGGAACAACGTCAACCGATTGGGCTCATTGCGATTCCTTAACCGGTGCTGCCGATACTGCAGCCACAAATAGAAGAACATTGGGGGAATTTTCGATGCCGATCCGTTTGGGCCTTGGCCGCTTCCTTGGCAGTTTCCGTCCGCGTTTCAAAATGCCCAAATGGGGCGTGCGCGGCAGCCTGTTCGCGGCGTTTGCGGTCATCGCGGGCATGGGCCTCGTGATCGCGGCCGGCGCCGGCCTTGCGCTGCAGAATCTCGGCGGACGCATGACTGAACTGAGCGGACGGGACATTCCGCGCCTTTCCGCCAGCCTGCAATTGTCGGCGCTGAGTGCGAGCCTCGCGGCGCAGGGACCGGCCCTGCTTGCGGCGCAGAGCGAGGACGCCTTGACCGAACGTACCAAGAAGCTCAGGGAATTACAGGAGCAGACGCAGCAGAAGCTCAACGAGATCATCGAGCTCGGCGGCGACAAGAGCGTCGTCTCCGGGCTCAGCGAGACGATGAAGAGCATCAACGAGGCGGCTCAGAGCCTGACGAAAGCCGCCCGCGAACGGCTCGACATCGCGGCGCTGCACGACAAGCAATATGACGCGCTTCGCGCCGCGCAGGGCGCCTTCGTCGGCGCAGCGAGTCCGGCGATGCTGGACGCGCAGACCCGCGTCAATGCCATTCTCGGTTCAGCCGACCTGTCAGCCGCAGACGCGACCGACGCCGCGCAGACCGTCGGTCAGCTCGGCAACGTCGTCGCCAGCGGTAATCTCGCCGCCGCCAACATGAGCGCGGCGCTGTCGGCGAACACCAGCGACAAGCTCGATGACATCCAGAAGGAATTCAAGACGGCGCAGGGGCGCCTGCGGTCGAACCTCGATCTGTTGCCGGACAACCAGGGCAACAAGATGCTGCGCGAGACGGCGGAAAAGCTGCTCGCGCTCGGCACCGGCAAGACCGGCGTGTTCAATCTGCGCGAGAAAGAGCTCGACTCCATCGACTACGGCCAGACCATCCTGGACGAGACCCGCAAGCTCAATGTCGGGCTCGGCATCAGCGTGCAGCAGCTCGTCGACGGCGTGCAGAAAGAGACCAACACCTCGACCTTCCAGGCGCGGCAGGAGATTTCGCTCGCGACGTCGGTCATGCTGGGCTTGGGCGCGCTGATGCTGGTCGGCTCGGCGCTGTTCGTCTGGCTCTATGTCGGCCGTAACATCCTGCGCCGGATCGGCGCCTTGCAGCAGTCGATGCAGCTGCTCGCGAACGGGGATCTCGAAACCGAGATCTACCGCTCGAAGAATCACAACGACGAAATCTCGGTGATGGCGAACACGCTGCAGGTGTTCCGGGAGAGCATGATCGAGACCCGCGCGCTGACGAGCGAGCAGGACAAGGACCGTATCGCCAAGGCCGAGCGCGCCGCGCGCATGGAGGCGAAGATCGCCCAGTTCGAAAGCACGGTGCGCTCCGCGCTCGATAATCTGGCCCAATCGGCCAATTCGATGCAATCGACCGCGCAGAGCATGTCGAACACCGCCGACCAGTCCAACGCGCTGGTCAACGCGGTCGCCTCCGCGGCGGAAGAGACGTCGGTCAACGTGCAGACCGTCTCGGCCGGCACCGAGCAGCTGTCCTCCTCGATCCAGGAGATCAGCCGTCAGGTCGTGACCTCCGCCGAGATCGCCAAAAAGGCGGTCGACGAAGCGGGAGCGACCGACGCCACGGTGCAGAGCCTTGCCGACAGCGCGAGCCGCATCAGCGTCGTCGTCGACCTGATCCAGACCATCGCCTCGCAGACCAATCTGCTCGCGCTCAACGCCACCATCGAGGCGGCACGCGCCGGCGAGGCCGGCCGCGGCTTCGCGGTGGTTGCCTCCGAGGTGAAGAGCCTGGCGAGCCAGACCGCCAAGGCGACCGACGAGATCCGCACCCAGATCGCCAGCATGCAGTCAGTCACGACCTCCGCGGTCGGCGCCATCCAGGGCATCGGCCGGATCATCGGCGAGATCAACGACGTCACCACCACGATCGCAGCAGCGGTCGAGGAGCAGGGCGCCGCGACGCGCGAAATCGCCCGCAACATCCAGCATGCCGCCGGCGGCACCAGCGAGGTCTCCAGCAACATCGTCGGCGTCTCCACCGCGTCCGCCGAAGCCGGCGCTGCGGCCACCGAGGTGCTGGGCGCCTCGGACGCGCTGCGCCGCGAGGCCGATATGCTGCGCGGGGAGATCGACGCCTTCCTCAACGACATGCGGGCGGCGTAAGGCCCTGTCCTGTAGCCTGGATGGAGCGTAGCGCAATCCGGGCTACGGAAAACTGCCTCGGTATGACCGCCATGCTGTCGCCGCCCAGCATCCTTTTTCGGCTGGCGCCCCGCGCGCGCTGGGTTTAAGCCGATAGCATGAGCTCGAAAACCGACACCCCGCAGTCCTCGGCCGAGGCCCTGCGCTACCCCTGGGAACAGCATCCCGGCCCCGAACAGGTGGTCGAGGTGCGGCCCGGCGTGTTGTGGGCGCGGCTGAAGCTGCCGTTCCGCCTCAACCACGTGAACATCTACCTGCTCGCCGATGGCGACGGCTATGCGATGATCGATGCCGGCTTCGGCAACGAGGAGACGATCGAGGCCTGGACGAAGCTGTTCGACGGACCGCTGAAAGGCGTCAACATCACGCGCCTGATCGTCACCCACTCCCACCCGGATCATGTCGGTCTAGCCGGTTGGATCGTCGAGCGGTTCGGCTGCCCGCTGGTGATGTCGCAGGTCGAATATCTGCAATCGGTCTATCACCAGAACCGCGGCACCGAGGAGCGGCGCGAGGCGCAGCGGCTGTTCTTCCGCCGCCATGGCATGGACGAGTCGCTCACCGAAAAGCTGCTCGGCCGCGGCCAGGACTATCTGAAGCGCGTCTCGGTGCTGCCGCCGTCCTACCGCCGCATCTCGCATGGCGACGACGTCGTGATCGGCACGCGCCGCTTCAAGGTCATCACCGGCGGCGGCCACGCCCTCGACCAGGTGATGCTGTATTGCGCCGACGACAAGCTGTTCCTCTCCGCCGACCAGGTGCTGAGCAAGATCTCGCCGAATGTCAGCGTCTGGGCGGTCGAGCCCGACCAGAACTCGCTCGGCGAATATCTGGCCTCGCTCGCCAGCCTGACCACGACGCTGCCCTATGACGTGCTGGTGCTGCCCGGCCATGGCGTGCCATTCTACGGATTGAAGACCCGCATCAAGCAGCTCGCCGACCACCACGAAGAGCGCTGCCGATTGATCGCGGAAGCCTGCCGTGAGGTGCCGCAAACCTCGCGCGCTCTGGTGCCCGTGGTGTTCAACAAGCACGTGCTGGACGAGCACCAGATGGGCTTTGCCGCCGGCGAGCTCGTCGCCCACGTCAACTACATGATCGTCGAGGGCCGCCTCACGCCCGAGATGCAGGACGGCGTGCTGCAGTTTCGGACGACGTGAGTTATTCGCCTCTCCCCGCCTGCGGGGAGAGGCCGACACGCGAAGCGTGGCGGGTGAGGGGGAGTCTCCGCGAGTCCAACTCTCACCATCATTGCCGAAACAGCCCCTCACCCCAACCCTCTCCCCGTAAGAACGGGGCGAGGGAGCAGACCTCCGGCGCGGCTGGCGCCTCACTTCATATTCGCGATCGCGTGCAGCGCCGCGATGTAGCCGAACGGCCCGAGCCCGCAGATCACGCCGGTCGCCACGAACGAGATCTTGGAATGCCGGTGATATTCGTCACGGGCGTGGATGTTGGAGATGTGCACCTCCAGCACCGGGCCCTCGAACGTCTTGATCGCGTCCATGATCGAGACCGAGGTGAAGGAGAGGCCGGCCGGATTGATGACGATGGCCTCGGCGTCCTGCCGCGCCGACTGGATCAGATCAACCAGCACGCCCTCGTGGTTGGACTGGTGGAAGGCGAGCTTGAGGCCGAGCCTGGCGGCTGCGTCCTCGCAGCTCGCGTTGACCTCCGCGAGCGTCGTCGTGCCGTAGATGTGCGGCTCGCGGATGCCGAGCATGTTGAGGTTGGGACCGTTGAGGATCATCACGCGCTTCATGGAAGGGTCCTTTCGAGAGCTTGGTTGAGCAAGGAAAGCGCGCGCCGGGCCGCGACGGAAGACCATAGGCTGGGTCGCCCCGGCAGATGGTGCAGAGCAGCATTATATGTCGCGCAGGATTGATCGGGATCAAACTGAGACGCGCCGGATAGGGCATTTTGCCCAAATGCCCACAGATCCAAATGTGGGATAGCGCATAGACATTGGAGCTGGAAAAGCTCTAAGTAGACGCGTCCCCTTGGTCAGGTTCCGTTGCAGGTTTGCCGATGGATTACGCCCAATTCTTCGATTCCGCCCTCGATCGTCTCCACACTGAGCGGCGTTATCGCGTGTTCGCCGATCTCGAACGCACGGCCGGCCGGTTCCCGCATGCGGTCTGGCACTCGCCCAAGGGCAAGCGCGACGTCGTGATCTGGTGCTCCAACGACTATCTCGGCATGGGCCAGCATCCGAAGGTGGTCGGCGCCATGGTCGAGACTGCCACGCGCGTCGGCACCGGCGCCGGCGGCACCCGCAACATCGCCGGCACGCATCATCCGCTGGTGCAGCTCGAAGCCGAGCTCGCCGATCTCCACGGCAAGGAAGCCGCGCTGCTGTTCACCTCGGGCTATGTCTCGAACCAGACTGGCATCCCGACCATCGCAAAGCTCATTCCGAACTGCCTGATCCTGTCGGACGAGCTCAACCACAATTCGATGATCGAGGGCATCCGCCAGTCCGGCTGCGAGCGGATCGTGTTCCGCCACAACGACGTTGCGCATCTCGAAGAGCTGTTGAAAGCCGCCGGTCCCGATCGGCCGAAGCTGATCGTCTGCGAGAGTCTCTATTCCATGGACGGCGATGTCGCGCCGCTCGCCAGGATCTGCGATCTCGCCGAGAAATATGGCGCGATGACCTATGTCGACGAAGTCCACGCCGTCGGCATGTACGGCCCGCGCGGCGGCGGCATCGCCGAGCGCGACGGCGTGATGCATCGCATCGACATTCTCGAGGGCACGCTGGCCAAGGCGTTCGGCTGTCTCGGCGGCTACATCGCCGCCAACGGCCAGATCATCGACGCCGTGCGCTCCTATGCGCCGGGCTTCATCTTCACCACCGCGCTGCCGCCGGCGGTCTGCTCGGCCGCGACCGCCGCGATCAGGCACCTGAAGACGTCGAGCTGGGAGCGCGAGCGCCACCAGGACCGTGCCGCCCGCGTCAAGGCGATCCTCAATGCCGCCGGCCTGCCGGTGATGTCGAGCGACACACACATCGTACCGCTGTTCGTCGGCGATCCCGAGAAGTGCAAGCAGGCTTCCGACCTGCTGCTCGAACAGCACGGGATCTACATCCAGCCGATTAACTATCCGACCGTCGCCAAGGGCACCGAGCGCCTGCGCATCACGCCCTCGCCCTATCACGACGACGGCCTGATCGATCAGCTCGCCGAAGCGCTGCTGCAAGTGTGGGACCGCCTCGGCCTGCCGCTGCGCGCGAAGTCGCTGGCCGCGGAATAGGCCTCTTTTACCCTCCCCTGGAGGGCAAGAGCGGGCGGACAGCTCGCCCCACCGCTTAACGACGCCGGCAGTTCCTACCGCCGCACGGCATTTCGCTGTCGCCTGCACTCGCTCAACGCGCTAGGTTTGCAAGGAAAATGAGCTCGGGCGCCGCCGGCGCCCAGGGAGAGAGCCCCCGACCCATGCTGCACGATTGGGGCGTGATCGCCGCCGCCTTCGGCTATATCGGCTTCCTGTTCCTGGTGGCGAGCCACGGCGACCGCCGCTCGCCGGCCGGTCGCGGCCGCGCCTCCGGACTGATCTATCCGCTGTCGCTGGCGATCTACTGCACGTCCTGGACCTTCTTCGGGTCGGTCGGCTTCGCGACCCGCACCTCGACCGATTTCCTCGCGATCTATGTCGGCCCGATCCTGATGATCGGGTTGGGGGCCGGGGTGCTCCGACGCGTGATCCAGCTGGCGAAAGCCCACAACATCACCTCGATCGCCGACTTCATCGGGGCCCGCTACGGCAAGAGCCAGGCGGTGGCGGCGACCGTCGCCGCAATCGCGATCATCGGCTCGGTGCCCTATATCGCGCTCCAGCTCAAGGCGGTGGCTTCTTCGCTGGGCACAATCCTGAGCGAAGACCAGGCCTTCTCGCACATCCCGATCCTCGGCGACATGGCGCTGATGGTGACGCTGACGATGGCGGCCTTCGCTGTGCTGTTCGGCACGCGACAGACCGACGCGACCGAGCACCAGCACGGCCTGATGCTGGCGATCGCGACCGAGTCCATCATCAAACTGGTCGCCTTCCTCGCCGCCGGCATCTTCGTCACCTTCTGGATGTTCTCGCCGCATGAATTGATCGAGCGCGCGATGAGGACGCCGGAAGCGGTGCGCGCCATCAATTATTCGCCGTCGATCGGCAACTTCCTGACCATGACATTGCTGTCGCTGTGCGCGATCATGCTGCTGCCGCGCCAGTTTCACGTCAGCGTGGTGGAGAATTCCTCGGATGCCGAGGTCGGCCGCGCGCGCTGGCTGTTTCCGCTCTACCTCGTCGCCATCAACCTGTTCGTGATCCCGATCGCGCTCGCCGGCCTCGTGACCTTCCCGTTCGGCACGGCCGACCCTGATATGTACGTGCTGGCCCTGCCGATCGAGAGCGGCGCGAACCTGCTCAGCGTCGCCGTCTTCGTCGGCGGGCTGTCGGCGGCGACCGCCATGGTGATCGTCGAATGCGTCGCGCTCTCCATCATGGTCTCGAACGACCTCGTGGTGCCGCTGGTGCTGAAACGTCGGCCGGAGGGGCGGGCCGGCGGGGCCGATTTCAGCAACTTCCTGCTGCGCTCGCGCCGGCTCGCGATCTTCGCCATCATGGTGATGGCCTATTTCTACTATCGCGCGCTCGGCAGCACCCAGCTCGCGGCGATCGGCCTGCTCTCCTTTGCCGCCATCGCCCAGCTCGCCCCGAGCTTCTTCGGCGGCCTGCTCTGGCGGCGCGCGACCGCGCGCGGGGCGATCGGCGGCATGCTGGTCGGGTTTGCGGTATGGCTCTACACGCTGTTCATGCCGAGCTTCATGGATTCCTCGACGTCAGGCATCCTGCTGCTGCAGCACGGCCCGTTCGGCATCGAGGCGCTGCGGCCGCAGGCACTGTTCGGCGCCGACCTGCCGCCCCTGATGCACGGCGTGATCTGGTCGCTGTCCCTCAACATCCTGACCTATGTGCTGCTGTCGCTGGCACGCCGGCCATCCTCCATCGAGCTGCTGCAAGCCGATCTGTTCGTGCCCAATACGCTCGCACCGATCTCCCCGAGCTTCCGCCGCTGGCGCAGCACCGTCACCGTGCAGGACATCCAGACCACGGTGGCGCAATATCTCGGGCCCGACCGCGCGCGACATTCCTTCGAGGCCTTCTCGGCGCGGCGCAACGTGCGGCTGGAGCCCGGTGCGCCCGCCGATTTCGAGCTGCTGCAACACGCCGAGCATCTGATTGCCTCCTCGATCGGCGCGGCCTCCTCCCGCCTCGTGATGTCGCTGCTGCTGCGCAAGCGGACGGTCTCCGCCAAGGCCGCGCTGAAGCTGCTCGACGATTCGCACGCCGCGCTGCATTTCAACCGCGAGATCCTGCAGACCGCGCTCAACCATGTGCGCCAGGGCATCGCCGTGTTCGACGCCGATCTGCAACTGATCTGCTCCAACCGGCAGTTCGGCGACCTCCTCAATGTGCCGCTGCATCTGATCCAGTTCGGCACGCCCTTGCGCGAGATCCTGGAGTTCATCGGCCTCGGCGATCCGAACGATCCGCTCGAGCGCGAGGCCCTGCTGGAACGGCGCCTTGCGGCCTACACCACCGACAGCGAGCCTTATCTCGAGCGGCTGCCGGAACGCCACATGGTGATCGAAGTGCTCACCAACCGCATGCCCGGCGGGGGCTTCGTCATCACCTTCACCGACGTCACGCCGACCTTCGAAGCCGCCGAAGCGCTGGAACGCGCCAATGCGACGCTGGAAAAGCGCGTGCGCGACCGCACCGAGGAGCTGACGCGGCTGAACTCCGAGCTGGCCATCGCCAAGAGCGCGGCGGAGGACGCCAGCATCTCCAAGACGCGTTTTCTCGCCGCCGCCAGCCACGACATCCTGCAGCCGCTGAATGCGGCGCGGCTCTACGTCACAAGCCTCGTCGAGCGCCAGCACAATGGCGAGGAGACGCGGCTGGTCGAGAACATCGACGAATCCTTGCAGGCGATCGAGGAAATCCTCGGCGCTCTGCTCGACATCTCCAGGCTCGACGCCGGCGCGATGGCGACCTCGATCTCGAGCTTCAAGATGGCCGATCTGATGCGCTCGCTGGAAATCGAGTTCGCGCCGATCGCGCGCGCCAAGGGCCTGGAGCTCGCCTTCGTGCCCTGCTCGCTGCCGGTCGAGTCGGACCGGCTCCTGCTGCGGCGCCTGCTCCAGAACCTGATCTCGAACGCGATCAAATATACCCCGCGCGGCCGCGTGCTGGTCGGCTGCCGCCGCCGCGGCGCCTCGCTCAAGATCTGCGTCTACGACACCGGCGTCGGTATCCCCGCGGTCAAGCGCGGCGAGATCTTCAAGGAATTCCATCGCCTGGAGCAGGGGGCGCGGATCGCGCGCGGTCTGGGCCTCGGCCTCTCGATCGTGGAACGCCTGGCCCGCGTGCTCAAGCACGGCATCGCCATCGACGGCAATCGAAGCGGCGGCTCGGTGTTCTCGGTGACCGTGCCGACAGCGAAGGCGGTCACCCACACTGCGGCCGTGACCAGCGCGACGCCGCTGGCGCGCACACCGATCTCGGGCGCGCTGATCGTCTGCATCGAGAACGATGCGGCGATCCTCGACGGCATGCGCACGCTGCTCAAGGCCTGGGACGCCGAGGTGATCGCGGTCGCCGATCCCGAAGGCGCGATCGCTGCGATCGAAACCGCCGGCCGCCGCGTCACCGGCCTTTTGGTCGATTATCACCTCGATCGCGGCAACGGCATTGCCGCCATCCGCGAGATCCGCCGTCGCTTCGGCGATACCATCCCTGCGATCCTGATCACGGCCGACCGCAGCCCCGCCGTGCAGGTCGCCGCGCGCGACGAGAAGATCGCAGTGCTCAACAAGCCGGTGAAGCCGGCTTCGCTGCGTGCCCTGCTCGGGCAGTGGCGCACGCAGCAGATGGTGGCGGCGGAGTAGCGTCGCAGCAAAGCGACGCCAGGCCTTCGTGCCTCAAGGCGCGAGCCGCGTGAAGACATAGTCGCGGCTCTTGGCGCGGGCTTCGTGGCAGGCGAAGCAGGTGCGGTGCTGCGCCTCGTCCACCGGCTTGCCGTTGACGAAGCGGCCAAAGCCCCAGCCGCCGGTAGCCGCGTATTTCCTGGAATCCTTCACCATCACCTGGACCGTGGTGGCGGCGCCGGGAATCGTCGCGGACGCAAACTCGGGTGACTGTTTCCGCTTCCAGGCGCGCTTGACCAGAATGGTGCCGTCCGGGAACGGCAGTTTTCCGGCCTGATAGGCATCGATTGCAGTCTGGTTGCCGACAACAGCGCGCAGCTCGTCGAGCGGCGCCGCCTCTTCGGCCGGCGCGATCAGCTCCCACCGCTTATAGCCGGCTGGAATTGTGACGCCGAAGATCGGCGAGGCGTCCGCCGCGCTCTGTTCCGCTGGTCCTTCCGCGAAGGCGATCGTGACGAGGTAGGGCATGCAGGTCAGGAGCACGACGAGGAGGACCACGGTCAGTACGATCATCGTGGTGTGGAGAGATTTCTTCTTTTCGGGTTCGGCTATCGTCATGATGTTTCATCGGGCTCGATCAATGAGGCTGGACGGAGGTGCCGACGAATGCCTAGGCGCCGTCGGCGTCGATGACGGCCTTGGCGAAGGCTTGTGGCGCTTCCTGCGGCAGATTGTGGCCGACGCCGCCTGTGATCAGGCGAAACTCGTATCGGCCTGAGAACTTCTTGGCATAGGCGCTCGGCTCGGGATGCGGCGCTCCGTTGGCGTCGCCCTCCATCGTGATCGTCGGCACCTCGATCTGCGGAGCCGCGGCCAGCTTCTTTTCGAGATGCTCGTATTTTGCCTCGCCCTGGGCGAGCCCGAGCCGCCAGCGGTAATTGTGGATCGTGATCGCGACATGATCCCTGTTGTCGAGCGCCGCCGCGCTCCTGTTGAAGGTGGCGTCGTCGAACTTCCACTGCGGCGAGGCCAGCTTCCAGATCAGCTTGGCGAAATCGTGCGTGTACTTCTCGTATCCGGCCCGGCCGCGCTCGGTCGCGAAGTAGAACTGGTACCACCATTGCAGCTCGGCCGACGGCGGCAGCGGCATATTGCCCGCAGCCTGGCTGGAGATCAGATAGCCGCTGACAGACACCAGCGCGCGGCACCGCTCCGGCCACAGCGCGGCGATGATGTCGGCGGTACGCGCGCCCCAGTCGAAGCCGGCGACGACGGCCTTCTTGATCTCGAGCTTGTCCATCAGCGCGATGATGTCCGCGGCCATGGCCACAGGCTCGCCGTTGCGCGGCGTCTCGCTGGAGAGGAAGTGCGTCGTGCCGTAGCCACGCAGGTATGGGATGATCACGCGATAGCCGGCCTTGGCCAGGAGCGGCGCGACCTCGACGAAGGCGTGAATGTCGTAGGGCCAGCCGTGCAGCAGGATCGCCACCGGACCGTTCGAGGGACCCGCCTCGGCATAGCCGACGTTGAGAACGCCGGCATCGATCTGCTTGATCGCGCCGAAGGACGCATTCGATGCTTGGGATCGCTGCGGTTCCGTCTCGGCACGAGCGAACGCGATCACGCAGATGCCCGCGGCGGCGGCTCCGGTGGCGATGCCGAGAAACTGGCGGCGGTGCTGATCGATGAGCTGCTTCATGATGGTGTTACCTCGTCGTGGTTGATGATGGTGCGTCAGATCAGCGCGACCGTGACGTCGATGTTGCCGCGGACGGCCTTGGAGTAGGGGCAGGTTTGATGCGCTTCATCGATGATGCCGCGTGCGATCTCGGGGTCGAGTCCCGGCAGGCTGACATTGAGGCGCGCCCTCAGCGCGTAGGCGCCCTCGTCGAGCACCAGATCGATCTCCGCATCGATCGCGCTTTTCCTGGGAAGGGTCACCTTCTGCTTGCGCGCGGCGAGTTCCATGGCGCCTTCGAAGCAGGCCGACCAGCCGGCCGCAAACAATTGCTCGGGATTTGTGCCGATGCCGGCCCCGCCCGGCGGCGACAGCTTGACGTCGAGGCGACCGTCGGAACTGCGCGATATGCCGTCGTGCCGGCCTCCGCTGGTGTGGGTCCGGGCCGTGTAGAGCAGTTTTGCCGTTTGCGTCATGAAGAGCTCCTTGCCGTCGCGCAAACTGACTAGCAGCGACGCGCCCCGGAGACCCGTTTGGACTTGTGAGAAGTTGTGAGGCCGGCGCAGAAGCTTATGGGAGGCTTGCAAACACGGTCTGAGGCCGATGCAACGCAGGCCTTGCGGGATGGCTGCCCTCTGGCTATCCGGTTCGCAAATGAGCAAGATTTCGCGATGACCACGCCGACCGGGCCAAGACTCTCGTTCGGACCATTCACCGTGGCGCCACATGAAAGGCTCGTGACGCGCGACGGCCTCGCGGTGCCGCTGGGTGCGAAGGCCTTCGACGCGCTGATCGCACTGATGTCGCGGCCGAACGAGGTCGTCAGCAAATGGGATCTGATGGCGCTGGTGTGGCCCGGCATCACCGTCGAAGAGGCCAATCTGCGCTTTCACATCGCCGCTCTCCGCAAGGCGCTCGGCGACGGCAAGGACGGCGCACGCTACATCACGACGCTTTCCGGGCGCGGCTATTGCTTCGTGGCGCCGATCTCGCACACGGAGCCTCCGGCGGCGCGGCGCTCGTCCCCGCCGATGGAATTGCCGCCGGTCAAGCTGCCGAATCGGCTGCAACGGATGGTCGGACGCGACCAGGCCGTCGCCACCATCTCCGACAAGCTTCTCACCTCGCGCTTCGTCACGATCGTCGGTCCGGGCGGCGTGGGCAAGACTGCCGTCGCGGTGGCGATCGCCCACGACCTGCTCGCGACGTTCTCCGACGCCGCGCATTTCGTCGACCTTGCCGCGCTCAGCGATCCCAATCTCGTGATCACCTCGATCCTGTTGATGCTCGGCTTGCCGGCCGAGACCGACGATCCCCTGCCCGCGCTGCTCGCGCATGTCAGGGACAAGCGGTTGCTGCTCATCCTCGACAATTGCGAGCATGTCATCGCCGCGGCGGCACCGCTGGCTTCGGCGATCTTCCACGCTGCGCCTGATGTCCACATCCTCGCCACCAGCCGCGAAGCCCTGCGCGTCGAGGGCGAGCAGGTCTATCGACTGGCGCCGCTCGCCGTACCGCCTGATAGTGCCGGGCTGAGTGCGGCGGCTGCACAGACCTATCCCGCGCTTCAGCTCTTCATCGAACGGGCGACCGCTGGCGGCGCGCAGATCGCGCTCGACGATACCAACGCCGCGACTATCGCGAGGATCTGCCGCAAGCTCGACGGCATGGCCCTGGCGATCGAGCTCGCCGCCGGCCGGGTCGAAGCTTACGGCCTGGAGCAGACGGCCGCGCTGCTCGATGAGCGTCTCAATCTGCTCTGGCAGGGCCAGCGCACCGCGCCCCCGCGACAGAAGACGTTGCGGGCGACGCTGGACTGGAGCTACGGGCTGCTGTCCGACATCGAGCGCCTCGTCCTCCGCAGGCTGGCGGTCTTCGCAGGTCACTTCACCATCGACGCCGCCCTCGAGGTCGTCCCGGATGAACGTGCCGACCGCTCCCATTTGTTCGATGCCATCGACAGTCTCGTCGCCAAATCGATGGTCGCGCCACGGCCGGTCGGCGCCATGATGCGCTACCGTCTGCTCGATACCACGCGCGCCTATCTGCTCGAGATCGAGCCGAACGACGCCGCGCTCGCCGCCCGCCACGCGACCTACTACCGGCGATGGCTGGAGCAGGCCGGCAGCACATGGGCGGCAACGCCGAACGCCGACGAACGGGCGATCCACTTCTCCGCGCTCCACAATGTGCGTGCCGCGCTGGACTGGTGCTTTGGCGCAGGCGGCGACGCCACCGCCGGCATTGCGCTCGCCGCCGCGGCAGCGCCGATCTTCCTCGCGATGTCCCTCTTGATCGAATGCCGGCGCTGGTCGGAACGGGCACTGCTTGCGATGACCCCGTCCTCGCGCGGCAGCGCCGATGAAATGCACATCCAGGCTGCCCTCGGGCTGACCCTGATGTTCACGCGCGGCGGCAGCGAGGCGGCGCGCGTGGCCTTGAGCAGGAGCCTTGCGATCGCGGAGGCGCGCGGCGACGCGCCGAACCAGCTCCAGCTGCTCGGCCGCATGCATATCTTTCACGAACGGATGGGGCAGTTCCATGCCGCGCTTGGCTATGCGCAGCAGAGCCTTGCGGTCGCGCAGGCGCTCGGCGATCCCGGCTCGATCGTCCTCGCCCATTCGCTGCTCGGGGTTTCGCTGCATCTGGCCGGCGAGCACCGCGACGCGCTCAAGATGCTGGAGGTCGCATGGCAAGGGCCGGGCGCCGAACGAATCAGCACCATCCATGGCTTCGATCATCGCAACCGGGCCGGCATCACGCTGGCGCGCGAACTCTGGTTGCAGGGCCGTCCCGCGGACGCGCGGCAGCTGGCGCAACAGACGGTGACTGAAGCCGCGCAGATGGAGCATCCGATCACGCTCTGCATCGCCCTGATCTGGGCGGTCTCGATCTCGCTCTGGGACGGCGATCTCGACGGCGCCGAGCAGAGCATCGACCAATTCATCGCGCATGCCGAATCTCGCTCGATGGGTCCCTATCTCGTGGTGGGCCGCGGCGTGAAGGGCGAACTGGCGATCCGTCGGGGAGACGCCGCGCAAGGCGTCGATACGATCATGGCTTGTCTACGCGAGCTCCACGAGGCCGGCTACGAACTGCTCACCACGACCTTCAACATCGCACTGGTTCAAGGCTTGTTGGCGCTTGGACAGGTCGAGCAGAGTGCGCGCCTGATCGACGATGCGATCCGCCTCGTCGATCAGAGCGGCGATCATCTCTACATGCCCGAGTTGCTGCGGATGAAAGGCAGAGTTCTGTTGTCGCTGCCGGAGCCCGACGCCGAGCAGGCAGAAGCCCACTTCATGCAATCCCTGGATCTCAGCCGCCGGCAAGGCGCCGCGGCCTGGGAGCTGCGCGCTGCGATCGATCTCGCCGGGCTGTTTGCCGGACGCGGGCAGCGCGACGAGGCGAAGCGATGGCTCCAATCGGCGCTCGAGGGCTTTGCCGAGGGCGCCGATACGGCGGATATCAAAGCGGCCAGCGTGCTTCTGACCACGCTGTAGCGGATCACCCCGTCGGCGTACCCTGCTTCGTCGCTGCGCTCCTCGCAATGACGGCGCAAGGTGAACCGTTATCGACCTCAAACCAGCGTCTCGACTCGCAGACATGGCTTCGCCTTCTCGCGGCGCGTTTCGCCCGAGTTTTGCGCTTCGCGTCACGCCCTCCTGGAGAAAGGGCGCAGGGAAGGCCGGGTGCTGACATCGCACCCGCGGTCCGCTGCGCGAAATGCACACGCAGGAAGAACCGCACAGCAGCATACAGGTGGAGCCGAACACACGGCCTTCCCTGCGCGATGGTCGGACGGCTTATGCCGTGCTCTCCCGGGAGCCGAGTTCCCTCTGGCCTCCCTCGCCCTCACGAAAGTCACCGGCACCGCGCCGGTTGGCGCAGATGCCGCATCCGCAAGCGCTTGACCGTAGCAACGACGGCCAGGACCACACGGTTTTGCCGTTACGCAACCAGCGCCGTTCGTACAACGCGGCTTGCGAGGCGCTCACGGGGCTCGGCTCAATCCATCACCCCGCCCTGCGTCTCACATCCGCGACGGCGCAAATGCGTCCACCGCAGCCCGATCCGCGGCTCGTGACGACGTACGACCGCCCCTTTCGCCGGATCAGGGTGGGCGACATTTACGTTGAATCCGAATTTCTGTAAAGCAGAATATATGGCCGCCGATCGGTTGACCCAGCCGTTGCTGTTTTGCGCGACGACGGCCCAACCCCTAGGGGTGGCTCGGTCACGTCCCTGCAAATCATGTTTCGAAGAACGCGCACATGATGTCCCGTCGTCTCCAGCAGCAGCGCGAAAAGCGGAGAGCGTCAACCGCCCGGGTTGGACGAAAAGCGGAAGTGCTTCGGCGGACGTCCCTTAGTTCTTGGGCTGCCCGAAATCGACCAGCGGTGGCGGCAACTCGATGTCCGGAATCTCGATCTTGATCTTATCCAGATCCACCTTGATCGGGGCGTCCAGCAACCCGGTCACAGTGATCGGGAATGCGATCACGACCGCAACCATGATCGCCTGCAGACCGATCCACGGCACCGCGCCCCAATAGATGTCTGAACTCTTGACTTCCCTCGGCGCCACGCCGCGCAAATAGAACAGTGCGAAGCCGAAGGGGGGATGCAGGAAGGAGGTCTGCATGTTCACGCACAGCATGATCCCAAACCAGATCAAGGCGGCATCCGCGCCGACGACAGGCGTGAGGAGCTTGAGGGCGGTCGGCGCGATCATGGGAACGATAATGAAGGCAATCTCGAAGAAGTCGAGGAAGAAGGCGACAAAGAAGATGAACAGATTGATGAAGATTAAGAAGCCCCATACACCGCCCGGCAACGATGTCAGCATGTGTTCCAGCCAGACGCCCCCGTTGCAGCCGAGAAAGACAATCGAGAAACAGGTCGATCCAATGAGGATAAAAGTCACCATGCAGGTGATGCGCATGGTGGTCTCATAACCCTGCTTTACCAGCAAGCGCAGGTCGGGAATCCTGATTACCTCGAGACACGCCCAGGCCACCGCCAGATAGGCAATCGCGAACGCCATTTTGAACGGCAGATTAGGCGTGAAGTAGATGCCGATGATGGTGCCCACGCCGGCCGCGGCCACGCCCACGAGCAAGACCTTGTGACCGGCCGAGCTGAAATCCTTGTGATGGATGACGGCGAGGACGATCGCGCCGACGGCGCCCATGGCACCCGCTTCGGTCGGCGTGGCGAGCCCCAGCATCATCGTGCCGAGCACCACGAAGATCAGAACGGCGGACGGAATGATGCCCAGAAGGCATTTGCGCCAGAGTGCCCAGCCCTTGAGCGTCCTCGCTTCCTTCGGCACCGCCGGAACATGGCCCGGTTTGACGATGCTCAGAACGAAGGTGTAGCCCGCGAACAGCGCGATCTGGAGTATCGATGGCCCCCAGGCGCCCAGATACATGTCACCCACCGACTTTCCGAGTTGGTCCGCGAGCACGATCAAAACCAGCGAGGGAGGCACCAGCTGGGTTATCGTGCCGGAGGCTGCGAGCACGCCGGTGATGTAGCGCACGTTGTAGCCGTAGCGGATCATGACCGGCATCGAGATCAGCGCCATGGCGATGACCTGCGCCGCCACTGTGCCTGTGATGGCCCCAAGGATGAAGCCGACGATGATCACGGAATAGCCGAGACCGCCGCGAACGGGGCCAAACAGCTGTCCCATCGAATCCAGCATGTCCTCTGCGAGGCCACATCGTTCGAGGATCGCGCCCATGAACGTGAAGAATGGGATGGCCAGCAGCAGCTCGTTGGACAGAACGCTGCCGTAGATGCGCTCCGGGATCGCCTGGAGGAAGCTGAACTCGAAAAATCCCAAATGGATCGCGAGAAATCCGAACGAGAGCCCGAGGGCGGCCAGCGTGAAGGCGACCGGAAAGCCGATGAGCATCGCCAGCACAAGTCCGCCGAACATCAGCGGCGGCATCATCTCGATCGTGATCATTGGGTCGGCCGCTCGTATTTCGCATCGATGGTGACTTCACCGCGTAAGGCGGCGGCGCGCTTGATGACCTCCGAGATACCCTGCAAAGCCACCATGAAGAAGCCGGCCGGCAGGACGAACTTGATCGGCCACCGCAGAAGGCCGCCTGCATTGTTGGACATTTCGCCGATGACGAACGAATTGTAGAACATCCCCCAAGAGAGGTAGCTGAGGAGCAGGCAGGCAGGGACGAGGAAGACCAATGTCCCGATCAGGTCCAGCCACAGCTGGCCGCGTTCGGTGAGCATGAGATAAAGGATCTCGACGCGGACGTGCTCGTTGCGCTTAAAGGTGTAGGACGCGCCGAACATCACGATGACGGCGAACATATACCACTGTGTCTCTAGCCAGCTGTTCGAGCTGTAGCTGAAGGCGTAGCGGATCATCGCATTGACAGCACTCACGACGCAGGCCGCGAGCACCAGAATATTGCAGACGTTGCCGACCTTTTCGTTCAGCCAGTCGATAGCCGTACTCATCGCCAACAATGGGCGCATCGATGCCTTGTCCCCGCTCGCTGAGTACTATCCCCCAGGCGAGCAGGACCATGGCGCTGCATCAGCTGCCTGCCACGTCTGCGCGGGAGCTAGTTGACCCCTCCTGATGCTTCCGCCCGTTCTTGCTGTCGGTTTTCGGCAAGACACGTTCAGGTCTCAGCCGCCGCGTGAAGCAGGGCCACCTTTACCGTCGGCCAATTCCCGGTCAACAGGAAAATGGACAGTTTGCCGCAGCAATGTCTAAGTTAGCGTCACTAGGCTTAATTGGGTTGACCTTCGGGGCTTACCGGCGACGCGACCGGCGGAGGACAACCTCCAGCGAGATATCACTGCTCCAGAGGAGGATTTCGTGATCGGCGCATTCCTGGTCGTCTTGTCGATCGCTCTCCTCTGGGTCTTCCTGCCTCGCAACGGGCAGTCACATCGGTGGATGGAGCTGCCATTCTTTGAGACAGGAGTCCCCCTGGTGATCATCATGGCCTTCTCAGCTGGCCTGACGATGGTGATCGACCGCATCTTCTGACCGGTGTCGGCTGTCGAGGCGCGCCTAACCCTCGACGTCGTACTGCCTGCAGAGGTGATCCCCAATCTGGACCAGCATGGCAACGCATTCAGGATAGCCCGGCCGATCAGAGGTCGCCTGATCAGCGCTGGCCCGAAATTCCCAGGATTTCCCGTCGCGGAGGATGGAAATCGTCATTCCATCGGGACAGTCGGCGTGGACCTTCAACTCGGCTCTCGCCATGGCGACGAGTTCGCTTTCAGATTTTACGGGCTTGCTCATTCGTTGGCCCTTGATCTCCTAGCGGACAACCCCAGCGGCATCATCGTCGCTCGGCATCACCCAATCGAGGGCGAGCAAGCAAGCTTCCAGCAGAACTAAAGCAATAAGGCCGCCAACCAGGCCGAAAAAGACGATGGAAAAGGTCCCTAGTAAAAGCGCACAGAAGACATCTGCAAGCACCTTAGACGTGCGATCGGATTGGGTCTGGTTGGCTGTGAAGTACGGCATCTTCATCCTCCGGGGTTTGACCCCAACTTAGCCGCGTCAGCTACTGGCGGTCTATTCCAAACGACGGTTTAGCGGTCCAGCTAATCCATCGATCGACATGCCCACACGGGTCAAAACCGCCGAAGCTCTCATCGCGACGAATGATTGCGCTCTGCCGCGAGCCCGGACATCCGCCAGTTGACGCGCAAACGCTACCCCGTCGGCGTGCCCTGCTTCCACTGGCTGCCGGCGATCTTCGCCGCGGCAATCACCGCTTGCGTCCGGCTCTCGACGCCGAGCTTTTGCAGGATCGCCGAGACATGCGCCTTGATGGTGGCCTCTGAGACACCGAGCTCGTAGGCGATCTGCTTGTTGAGAAGGCCTTCCGACAGCATCATCAGGACCCGGACCTGCTGCGGCGTCAGCGTCACCAGGCGGTCGCGCAGGCGGGTCATGTCGGGATCGGCGGCGGCGGAGAGGTCGGTATCGGCGGGGACCCAGACGTCGCCCTCCATCACCTTGAGGATGGCATCGCGCAAGGTTTCGACCCCGAACCGCTTCGGGATGAAGCCGGACGCGCCGAAATCGAGCGAGCGGCGGATCGTGGCGCTGTCGTCGGATGCCGAGACGATCACGACCGGAATCGCCGGGTATTGCGCGCGCAGATAGATAAGGCCGGAAAAGCCGGAGATCCCGGGCATGGAGAGGTCGAGCATGACCAGATCGACCTCGGAGGTCTGCTCCAGGAGCTTGGTCAAATCCTCGAAGGTTCCGGCCTCGTCGATCCGGGCCGAGGGGAGAACGCCCGCCACCGCCTGCCGCAGCGCATCGCGGAACAGGGGATGATCGTCGGCGATGACGAGATGGGTCGAAGGAGCGTTCATCGTTCTCTAGCTGTCGTTCGCGGCGGATCGGCGAACAGATCCCGGGTGCGTCAATTCTTCCCCGAGCGGCCGTGGCATGCAAGTGGACATTATCCCTTTGCTGCAAAGGGGTTAATCCCCCCGGCTTGGCATTTGCACACCGGCGCTGGATACCGCAGCACCAGTGCGCAAGGCCGAAAGTCGTATTGGGGAGGGTTTCACGCCGATGTTACCTTGTGGCCAAGACCTGGGCTGATCCGGCACGTCCGGACATTCTGGGGGCGAGAGGAAACGATTTTCGGGGAGCGACTCAAACATGTCGACAATGGCTGTGTCTCAATCGAGCGCGCAGGGGATGACGAAGGACGAACGGTTCGTCATTCTCGCCTCCTCGCTCGGTACCGTCTTCGAGTGGTACGACTTCTATCTCTACGGCTCGCTGGCCGGCATCATCGGCGCGCAGTTCTTCTCGGCCTATCCGCCGGCAACCCGCGATATCTTCGCGCTGCTGGCGTTTGCCGCGGGCTTCCTGGTGCGTCCGTTCGGCGCGATTGTGTTCGGCCGTGTCGGCGACATCGTCGGCCGCAAATACACCTTCCTCGTCACCATCCTGATCATGGGTCTGTCGACCTTCATCGTCGGCCTGTTGCCCAACGCGGCGACCATCGGCATCGCGGCCCCGATCATCCTGATCGTGCTGCGCCTCGCCCAAGGTCTGGCGCTCGGCGGCGAATATGGCGGTGCGGCGACCTACGTCGCGGAGCATGCGCCGAACGGCAAGCGCGGCTTCTACACCTCCTTCATCCAGACCACGGCAACCCTCGGCCTGTTCCTGTCGCTGCTGGTGATTCTGTTCACCCGCACCGCGCTCGGTGAGGCCGATTTCGCAGCGTGGGGCTGGCGCATTCCGTTCCTGGTCTCGGTGCTGCTGCTCGGCATCTCGGTCTGGATCCGGCTTCGCCTGAACGAATCGCCGATCTTCCAGAAGATGAAGGAAGAGGGGAAGGGTTCGAAGGCGCCGCTGACGGAGGCCTTCGGCAACTGGCAGAACGGCAAGCTCGTGCTGCTCGCCCTGCTCGGTGGTGTGATGGGCCAGGGCGTGGTCTGGTACACCGGCCAGTTCTACGCGCTGTTCTTCCTGCAATCGATCCTGAAGGTCGATGGCTATACCGCCAACCTGCTGATTGCATGGTCGCTGCTGCTCGGCACCGGCTTCTTCATCGTGTTCGGCATGCTCTCCGACAAGATCGGCCGCAAGCCGATCATCCTCGGCGGCTGCCTGATCGCGGCGCTGACCTTCTTCCCGATCTTCAAGATGATCACCTCCAACGCCAACCCGGCGCTGGAAAAGGCCATCGAGACGGTCAAGGTCGAGGTGGTGGCCGATCCCGCCAAGTGCGGCGATCTGTTCAACCCGGTCGGCACCCGCGTCTTCACCGCGCCTTGCGACACCGCGCGCGCCTACCTGTCGCAATCGTCGGTCAGGTACACGACGACGCCAGGTCCGGCCGGCTCGGACGTGAAGGTCGTGGTCAACGGCAAGGACGTGCCCTACGCCAACGCCAAGGACAGCAACCCGGCGGTTCTCGCCGCGGTGCAGGCGGCCGGCTATCCCAAGGCGGGTGACACCGGCATCGTGAAGATGTCGCATCCGTTCGACGTCTTCCGTCCGCAGCCGGCGGCGATCATCGGCCTGCTGTTCGTCCTGGTCCTGTTCGTGACCATGGTGTACGGCCCGATCGCGGCGATGCTGGTCGAATTGTTCCCAACCCGCATCCGCTACACCTCGATGTCGCTGCCCTACCACATCGGCAACGGCTGGTTCGGCGGCCTCCTGCCTGCCACCGCCTTCGCCATCGTGGCCTCGACAGGCGACATCTATGCCGGTCTGTGGTACCCGATCATCTTCGCCTCGATTACCGTGGTGATCGGCTTCCTGTTCCTGCCGGAAACCAAGGACGTCGACATCAAGGCGACCTGATCGCAGAACAATCGACGACACCAACCGGCCGCGGTCTCCGCGGCCGGTTTTGCTTTGTGTGGTTATCGATCGCTGCCGATGAATTGCAGCACGATCTCACGGCGGTGCGGGCGGCTGCGATGCTCGATCAGGTAGATCGCCTGCCAGGTGCCGAGCGCGAGCTTGCCGCTCAGGACCGGGACCTGAAGCGAAGTCTGCGTCAGCATGGTCTTGATATGGGCCGGCATGTCGTCCGGCCCCTCGGTATCATGGGTCCACCCCGCGTTCTCCGGCGCGAGCCGTGACAGCGCCGTCGTAAGATCGACCAGCACGGAGGGATCGGCGTTCTCCTGGATCGTCAGCGAGGCCGAGGTGTGGCGGATGAACAGCGTCAACGCGCCCTCACCCGGGTGCGCCTCGGCGATGAATCTCGCGGCCTCGCTGGTCAGATCGGTGAAGCCGCGGCCAGGCGTCTGCACGGTGAGCAGTGCCGATGTGACGGTCGTGGCCTGTACGGACGATGGTGCGGAGCGGGTGACGGATCTGGCTGATGTCATGGAGGGGCCCGCATCAGATCTTCCCCGACACGTCTTTCTGCACGCGGTTGGCCATGTCGATCAGCCGCCGCCAGGCCTTTTCCAGGAACGACATCATGCGGTCGACGTCCTGCTCGCTCGGCAGCGGGATCTCGATCTTGCGCTCGCCCTCGGCGACCTTGGGCTCGGGCTTCCTGAGTGGATCGGATTTCGGCAGCGCCTCGTCGATCTTGCCCGATACCGTTGGCCCCGCCGCGAGCTGTGCCTTCAGCCGCTCGACCTCGGCCTGGAGCCTGCCGATCTCGGCGTCGAGTGCGGTCCGCTCGTCGGGCACCGCGTAGCAGGCCCAACCGGCGCCGTTCCTGGTGCAGGTCGACACCGTGCCGGTGCGCGTGTCGAGCCGCAGCACGCCCTCGGGGATGGGCGTCATGCTGTAGCGGCCATTTTCGCCGTCGGGCGTAGATTGCGCGGCCGCGAGGCCGCCGCTGACTACCATCACCGCGGCCGCCGCCGCGAGCCATGATGTCGTGGATGACGTCGCAGGTCTCATCATTGTCTCCGCCCGGCACTGCTGCGGCTGCGGTTGCAATTCTACACCCCCAGCCGGCAATCCGCCGCCAAAAAGCCGCCCCCGAAATCAACGAACGCGGCGGCTTCTTTGATCCCGCGAGCGCGGCGAAAGCACGGCTGCGTCCGCCGTTCGCAAGCAGACCTGCTGCGGTGCGGCGTCACGCTGTGTGCAGCGCTGCCGTGCGCGTCAATATCATCAAGTAAATCAAATACATAATCGGAAGCGACGCAATCGTGACTTGGCTTGACTTGATTATAGGCCATCAGTATGGTCCGCGCGGCTTTTGAGGGTGACGGGCGCAATTTCCATTCAGCCGCAGCGTTTCGGGTCTTCGTTGCATGACACAGGGCACGGGACACGGCGAGGATGGAGATCGCGATAGATCGCCCGAGGAAGCCGCGCTTTCCGATCGGCTCGGAAATCTTGATCAGCGGTTGTCCGAATTTCGCGACCGCCGGGCCAAGACCGAGCAACCCGCAGGTGACGATGGAGACAAAGCGGCCAGAGCCTCGGCGATGGCGCTTGGTTTCCGACTATCCTCGGAGTTGATCGCCGGCGTCGCTGTCGGAGCGGGGATTGGCTGGGGGTTCGACCACTTGCTGTCGACGTCGCCTTTCGGATTCATCGCGTTCCTGCTGCTGGGCTTCATCGCCGGCGTGGTGAATGTGGTGAGAACGGCAGGCGCGGGTCCGAACAGGCGCGGTGGTTCGTAATTGGCCTAGCCGGGTTAACTGTCGTGCCGCTCGCCGGCACAGCCGGCCGACCAATCTTCACTGGTCGGCTTGTCCAGCAGACGAGAGATGCCGCGCGGATGAAAATCGACCCGATCCATCAGTTCAACGTCGAACCGCTCTTCACGATCGGCCGTATCGGCGATCACACGATCGCCTTCACCAATGCCTCTCTCTACATGTTCGTCGCGGTGGGGATCATCGCGCTGCTTCTGCTCACCAGCGGCAAGCAGCTGGTTCCGGGGCGTCTGCAGTCGGTGGCCGAGCTCTCCTATGAGTTCGTGGCCAGCATGATCCGCAGCACTGCCGGAGCGGATGGCATGCGGTTCTTCCCGCTGATCTTCTCGCTGTTCATGTTCATCTGCGTCTCGAACCTCGTAGGCATCGTTCCGTACACGTTCACCGTGACGAGCCATCTCATCGTCACTGCGGCGCTGGCGCTGCTGGTGTTCTTCACGGTCCTGATCTACGGCCTCTACAAGAACGGCCTGAAGTTCCTGAAAGTGTTCGTGCCCTCGGGCGTTCCCGGCTACATCCTGCCGCTGGTCATGGCGATCGAGGTGCTGTCGTTCTTCCTGCGGCCGGTCTCGCACAGCGTTCGACTGTTCGCGAACATGCTCGCGGGCCACATCGCGCTGAAGGTGTTCGCCGGCTTCGTTGCCATGCTCGGCGCGTCTCTTGGCGTGGTCGGCTGGATCGGCGGTGTCATGCCGCTGGCGCTCGCCGTCGCGCTCACCGCGCTCGAACTGCTGGTCGCGTTCCTGCAAGCCTATGTGTTTGCGATCTTGACCTGTATCTACCTCAACGACGCCATTCACCCTGGACACTGAGTGATCCGGGTGCTTTTCCACCCACACCTGTCTTTCTTCCAAGGAGTCAAAAATGGATCCGCAAGCAGCTAAGTTTCTCGGCGCGGGCATCGCGTGCATCGGCATGGGCGGCGCCGGCATCGGCGTGGCCTTCATCTTCGGCAATTATCTGTCCGCAGCCATGCGCAACCCGGCAGCTGCTCAGGGTCAGTTCGGCAACCTGATCTTCGGCTTCGCCGTGACCGAAGCGCTCGGCATCTTCTCGCTGCTGATCGCTCTGCTGCTGCTGTTCGTCCCGCTCTGAACGCGTTTCGCGCCGCTTCCAGGTGGGAGGCGGCGCGTCTGACAGCAACAGGAGAACTCCATGGCTGAAAGTCATGGCGGCGCCAAAGGTACCGGCGCTCACACGGAGGCCGATGGCGGTCACCACGGCGGTGGCTTTCCGCCTTTCGAGAGCAGCACCTTTGCTTCGCAACTGGTGTCGCTCGCGATCGCCTTCGTCGCGCTGTATCTGATCGTCTCCCGGTTCGCGCTGCCGCGTGTCGGGGGTGCGATCGAGGCGCGTCAGAACAAGATCGAGGGCGATCTCGCCGAAGCGCAGAAGCTGAAGGACCAGTCCGAGGCGGCGCTCAAGGCCTATGAAGGCGAGCTCGCGTCGGCGCGCGCACGCGCACAGGCGATCGGCAACGAATCCCGCGAGAAGGCGAATGCGCAGGCGGAAGCCGAACGCAAGGCGCTGGAAGAGCAACTGTCCGCCAAGCTCGCCGAGGCGGAGAAGACCATTGCCTCGACCCGCGCGACCGCCATGAGCAACGTCCGCGGCATCGCGGCCGATGCAGCCGGCACCATCGTTCAGCAGCTCACGGGCGTCGTTCCGGATGCAGCGTCGGTCAATGCCGCCGTTGATGCGACCTTGAAGGGTTAGTCTCGATGTTCTTCACACCTGAGTTTTGGGTCGCCGTCGCCTTCGTGATCCTGATGGTGATCTTCGCCTATGTGGGGGTGTTCAAGACGGCGATGTCGGCGCTCGATCATCGCGCCGCTCGTATCAAGGCCGAGCTGGACGAGGCGGCGCGCCTCAAGCAGGAGGCCACCAAGGTGCTCGCCGACTACAAGGCGCGCACTGCCGGTGCCGAGCGCGAGGCCGCCGACATCATCGCCAACGCGAACGCCGAAGCGGAGCGCATCGCAGCAGAGGCCAAGGCGAAATTGGAAGATTTCGTCACCCGCCGCACCAAGACCGCCGAGGGCAAGATCGCACTCGCCGAGGCTCAGGCTCTCGCGGACGTCCGGGCAGCCGCCGCGGAAGCCGCCGTGCAGGCTGCCTCCACGATCCTGTCGCAGTCAGTCAAGGGCCAGATCGCCGACAACCTGCTCGCCAAGGGCATCAACGAAGTCAGGCAGAAGCTGAACTGAGGGATTTGCCTTACCCAATCAAAAAGCCGGCGCGACGAGCGCCGGCTTTTTTGTCTGTCGGGTAACAGCATCCACAAGTGCGGTATCATCACCCACCTTGTGCGCACTTGCGCACTGGGGCGGGTGATCCAGTGCGCCGAGGCTTCTCAGTTCAAGCACCGCGGCCTCTGGAATACTGGATTGCCCGCCTTCGCGGGCAATGACAGCTGACATTGCCGCAAGATCTCCCCTACTTCTTCTTCTTCCCTCTCGGCTCCGGCGAGAGCGCCTGCGGGTCGAAGCCGACATAGAAGATGTAGGTATCGGCGACCGCGGGCGCCGGCACCGGATAGGCCAGATCCTCGGCGACGAAGGTGAAGGGCACGCTGCCGCCTTCCGACATGGCCACCGTGGTCCGGTAGGCCTTCGAGGCGATCACCTTCTCG
Source organism: Bradyrhizobium sp. NBAIM01 (assembly GCF_020194115.1). Classification (NCBI taxonomy): domain Bacteria; kingdom Pseudomonadati; phylum Pseudomonadota; class Alphaproteobacteria; order Hyphomicrobiales; family Nitrobacteraceae; genus Bradyrhizobium; species Bradyrhizobium sp. NBAIM01. The sequence continues at coordinate 750,098 of NZ_JADYVU010000002.1, forward strand.
CCGACGCCGCCCTGCACGACGGCGATGCGCAGCGGCACCTCGACGGAGGCAGGCGCCCCGGCGGGGCCGGCGATGACGCGGCCCTGGATGCCGATCCGGGCGGTGATGCCGGCACTGCTGCGCAAGCATTCGCGCGCCATCTTGGTGATCGAGGCCTGGAAGCGGATGTCATTGCCGACCGCCGGCTTGCCGCTGGCGCCGACCGCGTAGGTCGAGGCGCCCGCGCGCACCGTGACCTGCGGGCAATCGAGGTCGTCTTCGGCCGGCTGCCCGGGCGCAGGCGCCGGCTTCGGCTCCGCCGGCTCGTCGGACTTGCCGCCGAACAGGCTCTTGAAGCGGTCGGTCAACGACTGTGCCGCCACCGGCGAGACGGAGGCGAGCCCGACCGATAATGCCAGCACGACCGCTGCGCCCCGCCGCAACCTCGTCCGCGATGACCGAAGCTCCTGCACCATCAACACCCGTACTCCATGACAATGTTCCGGCCGGGTTATATCGCCAATATCGGCGAACCCAAGGCGGCAAGAAGGGATTTGGCCGCATCCATCAGGCTGCTCAGCCGCGGAAGTCCTCGTGCAGCAGGCCGAACAGCAGGTGATCCTGCCAGACCCCGTTGATGCAGAGATAGCGGCGCGCCAGGCCCTCGCGCGAGAAGCCGCACTTCTCCAGCACCCGGATCGACGGCGCATTGGTCGGGATGCAGGCGGCCTCGACCCGGTGCAGATTGAGCTCGCCGAACAGCGTCGGCAGCAGCACCCGGAGTGCGGCCGTCATGTAGCCGCGATGGGCATAAGGCTGGCCGACCCAATAGCCGATGGTGCCGGCCTGCACGATGCCGCGCCGGACATTGGCGAGCGTGATGCCGCCGACCAGGGCACCGTCGAGCTCGCGGAAGATCAGAAAGGGATAGGAGCGGTCCGCGGCAATGTCCTCGGCATAGCGGCGCAGGCGGCGGCGGAAGCCGGAGCGGGTGAGATCGTCGGACGGCCAGATCGGCTCCCAAGGCGTCAGATAGTCGCGGCTGGTCTCGCGCAAATGAGCCCATTGCAGGAAGTCGGACATTTGCGGCGCGCGCAGGAGCAGCCCGTTGCCGCGCGGCGCCAGGGCGGCGGGTCCACTGGATGGCAGGCGAAAGAGGGCCATGTGATGCTTCCCGGGGCGAGGCCCGCGCGCGGCTCCTAATGCAGCCGCGCCTTGGCGCGCGCCCGTGTCAATCCTTCCGCAAAAGACACCGCCGTGTCCAGACCCCTGCCGCTGCCCAATGCGACGACCGCAGGCCGGCTGCGCGACAGGAGCGCACGGGCCGCGTCCCGCGTCGATTCGATGCTGACGGCGTCGATCCGGGCAACCAGTTCCTGCACTGTCTGCGGCCGCCCGTAGGCCAGCACATGCCGGGCGAGCTGCTCGGCGCGGGAGGAGCAGCTCTCCAGCGCCATCAGCAACCCCGCCTTCATCTGTGCCTTGGCTCGGGCGATCTCGGCCTCAGTCAGCGTCTCCACCGATTCGTTCATGATGTCGACCACGACCTCCATCATCTCCGGCGCATCGGCGGGATCGGTGCCGGTATAGAGGCCGAAAAAGCCGGTATCGGTGTAGGGGGCGTGGAAGGTGTAGATGGAGTAGCAGAGGCCGCGCTTCTCGCGCACCTCCTGGAACAGGCGCGACGACATTCCGCCGCCAAGGACATTGGTGAAGACCTGCAGCGAGAACAGCGAAGGATCGGTCTGCGGCACCCCCTCGAGCGCCAGCGTCAGATGCGCCTGCTCGAGCTCGCGATGCACCACCTTGGCGCCGCCCTGGCCGAACCGAGCGGCCTGCGGCTTCGGCCCGGGCGTCCCCTCGAAGCTCGCAAAACGCTTTTCGACCTCGGCGACGACCTGACCGTGGTCGACCGCCCCGGCCGCGGCCACCACCATGTCGGGCCCGCGATAATGCGTCGACAGATAGCCACGCAGCATGTCGCGGTTGAAGGCGCGCAGCGTCTTGGCGGTGCCGAGCAGCGAACGGCCCATCGGCTGGTCGGGATAGCAGAGCTCGTTCAGATGCTCGAACACGACGTCATCGGGCGTGTCCTGCGCGGCACCGATCTCCTGCACGATGACGTTCTTCTCGCGCTCCAGCTCGTCGGGCTCGAAGGCGGGATTGGCAAGGATGTCGGCGAGCACGTCGAGCGCGAGCGGCACGTCGGCCTTCAGCACCCGCGCGTAATAGGACGTGGTCTCGGTCGAGGTGCCGGCATTGAGGTCGCCGCCGACCGCCTCGATCTCCTCGACGATCTCGCGCGAGGAGCGCCTGGTCGTGCCCTTGAACGCCATGTGTTCCAACAGATGCGAGATGCCGTGCTCGTTCGGCTTCTCGTCGCGTCCGCCGACGCCGGCCCAGACACCGAGCGCCGCCGTCTCGAGGTGGGGCATCTCGTCGGTGACGACGGTGAGGCCGGAGGCAAGCTTGGACATCTCGACGCTCATCCGGCAACTCCCTGCTTTGCGGCGCGGCTGGCGGACAGCACGAACCGCTCGAGCTCGACCTGATCGTTCTTCATCACCCTCATGTGTTCGGATTTGGTCATCAGGCCGTCGAGCCAGGCCGGCAGTTGCGGCCGCTGGCCGCAAGCCGCCTCGACGGCGTCTGGGAACTTGGCCGGATGGGCGGTGGAGAGCACGATGCTCGGCACCTTCGTATCGGTGGTGTCGCGGTCCGCGACGGCGAGCGCCACGGCGGTATGAGGATCGACCAGCTCGCCTGCTTCGCGCCAGGCGGCGCGGATCGCAGCCGCAGTCTCGGTCTCGTCAGCGCGCCCGGCATCGAACTCCTCGCGGATCGCGGCGAGTGTCGCATCGGGTAGCACGAAGCGGCCGGACTGCTTCAGCTGTTCCATCAGGCGACGCACGCCGGCGCCATCGCGCCGGCCGGCCTCGAACAGCAGCCGTTCGAAGTTCGAGGAGATCTGGATGTCCATCGACGGCGATGCCGTCGCGTGCACCTCACGCACCTCGTAGATGCCGGTCTTCAGCGTGCGCGCCAGGATGTCGTTGACGTTGGCGGCGATGCGCAGGGTGCGCACCGGCAGCCCCATGCGCTTGGCGACGTAGCCGGCGAAGATGTCGCCGAAATTGCCCGTCGGAACGACGAAATCGACCGCGCGCGCCGGAGCACCGACCGCGACGGCAGAGGTGAAATAGTAGACCACCTGCGCGACGATGCGCGCCCAGTTGATGGAATTGACGCCGGAGAGCGAGGTCGCATCGCGGAAGCGATGGTTGTTGAACATCCCCTTCACGAGCGCCTGGCAGTCGTCGAAGGTGCCTTCGATGGCGAGCGCATGGACGTTGGCCGCGCCCGTCGTGGTCATCATCCGCCGCTGCACCTCGGAGATGCGGCCGTGCGGAAACAGCACGACGAGATCGACGTTCTCGAGGCCCGCAAAGGCTTCGACCGCGGCGCCGCCGGTATCGCCTGACGTCGCGACCACGATGGTGGTGCGCTGGCCGCGCTTTTCGAGCACATGGTCCATCAGCCGCGAGATCAGCTGCATCGCTACGTCCTTGAAGGCGAGCGTCGGACCGTGGAACAGCTCCAGCACGAACTGGTGCGGGGACATCTGGCGCAGCGGCACCACCGCAGGATGGCGGAAGGTGGCATAGGCCTCGTTCGCCATCCGCCCGAGCTCGGCGTCGGAAATCTCGCCACCGGCGAAGGGACGAATCACGTCGACCGCGACCTCCCAATAGGGGCGGCCGAAGAAGCCGGCGATCGTCTCGCTCGGAAACTGTGGCCACACCGCCGGCACATACAGGCCGCCGTCGCGGGCAAGCCCGGTCAGCATCACGTCACAAAAGCCGAGTTCGGGGGCTTCGCCCCGGGTCGAGATATAGCGAGTCAAACTGCCCTCCAAAGGCGGCCGGGCCGGAGCTCGACCCTTAAGCCTTTGATTTTACGTAATTACTTGTCAACAGCCGGTGGCTTTGAACCACCATAGAGTGTTTTGCGGCATCGGGAAACCGCTTCCGGCGTACCCCCTCGCCCAATGAAAAAGGGCTGCGGCATTGCCGCAGCCCTTCTCTTGGAAGGCCTGTCGTTGTGTGCAGACCAGTTGCCTCGTCGGGGTCGCCGAACCCTCAAAACTGTTCCGGCAAGCTTTCGTCGCCTGTCACGAAATCGTCAAGTCCAAAACCCCGCGCGTATCGAAAATGTTCCTATTCTTCCCGATCCGGCTCTGGTTCGCTTTTGGCAGTTGCAGCCAAGTCCCGGCCGTGATCCTGACCCTGAATTCCGCTTTTTCCCGAATCAGTCGCGGGAACGAATACAGCCTCGGCCCATTGTGTCGGCGGATGGGTGTCAGCCCGTTGTCCAATGCATTGCCCGGCCAACGGCGGCGTCGATCCGTCGGCCGAACCGCTGCATCCCGGAGCAGCCGGTTCGGTCGATGGCGAAAGTCAGTTCATTCCGATTTCCACTGCGATCCGGATCAGGTCGGAATGGTTCTTGGCGCCAAGCTTCTGCTTGAGCAGGGACGTGGTGTTGGCGACCGTCTTGTAGGAGATGCCGAGCGCCTCGGCGACCTCGACGATCTTGTCGCCGCGTCCGAGCAAGCGAAGAATTTCGAGCTCCCGCGGCGTCATCTGTGACGCGGGGTTGGCCTTGATCGCCGCGCCGGAAAACGTCACGGCTTCCGCAAGCTGCGGCGAGATGAAGTTGTCACCCGCGACCACCTTGCGCACCGCTTTGAGCAGGATCCTGGGATCGTCGCCTTTGGAGACATAGCCCTGCGCCCCGAGCTCGACGGCCCGCACGACGAACGCCGGATCGTCGTTCATGCTGAACATGATGATCTTGGCGTCGGGGTCGTCCTTGCGGATGCGCCGCATCAGCTCGAACCCGGAGACGTCGGGCAGGCTGATGTCAATCACGGTGACGTCGGGCCGCTTGCTGACATAGGCGCGATGCCCGGATTTGGCATCACTCGCCTCGTCAATGCGGATTGAATGGTCGGATGCGAACAGGGTGCGGCAGCCGGACAGCACCACGGGATGGTCGTCGACGATCAGGACCCTCGTCGCCAGCTTGGCGGTATCTTGCATCGCGCACTCTCTTGTTTTTCGACTCATAGCCCGCCGGGAATAAATGGAAAGAGCAAATCCGGCCGATACGCGTTAGAATTGACCTAATGTGGCGACGACTTTCGTTCCGAACGCAATTGTTTCTCCCGCTCGGCGCGAGCCTTCTCGCAGCCCTGATCCTGGGCGGCATATTACTGCAGATATTTGCACCAGGTCAGGTAGCTGATGAACACGAGCCGGCTCGACGCTCGATCCAGACCATCGCCGCCGCGCTCAACAGCACCCTGCGCGCATCGGACAATCCGCAAAAGACCCTCGATGCATTTGTTCAGTCCTTGGACGCCTCCACGGATATTCAATTCCGCCGCATGGACGGAGGTCCCCCGCCTTCTCCGAAAGACTTGCGCAACCTGAAGAAGGTTCCGCAATGGTTCGTCAACCTCATCACCATACCAGAGATGGAAGCGGCGTTTCCGATCGTCATAGACGGCAGACATGTCGGCGATATCGTGTTCTTCCCGGACATATCGGCCGACTTGTTCGAGAAGTGGATCGGCTTCCTTGCGCTGACCAGCCTGGTCGCTGTCCTGATGGTGCTCACCGGCACCGTCGCCTATGTCTTCGCCGGTTCGGCCCTGCGCCCCCTGCAACATCTCGGCGACGGTCTTACGCGGATTCGGCGCGGCGACTACGCAAGGCCGATCCCGGTCGGAGGACCGCCGGAGATTCGGCAGAGCTGCGAGGAAGCCAATGCGCTGGCAGCGACACTGGCGCAACTCAGCCAGGACAATCGCGATCTGATGCACCGCCTGGTGTCGCTGCAGGATGACGAGCGGCGCGATCTCGCCCGCGAACTGCACGACGAGCTCGGGCCCCTCCTCTTCAGCATCCGCGCCGGCACGATCGCGCTGACCGATGCCTCCGAGCCAACGGGACATCTCGGCAATTCGGCACAGGACCTGCTGCAATCGGTCGAGGCCCTGCAGCAGACCAACCGCCGCATCCTGGACCGGCTGCGGCCGCTCTATATCGAAGAGCTCGGCCTTTCGAGCAGCGTGCAAACGCTGCTCCGGAATTTTCGCAAGCAGGCACCTCATATCGTGCTGACGGATGCGATCGATCGCGATCTCAGCGCAATCGGCGGACCGCTGGCGCAGACCGTCTATCGAGTGATCCAGGAGGCACTGACCAACGTGCTGCGACATGCCAACGCGGGCAACGCACATGTGCAGGCGACGGTTGCCGACAAGACGCTCGTCGTCGAGATCTCCGACGATGGCGGCGGTTTCCCTGCGGACAACGTCTTCGGCCGGGGCCTGACCGGCATGCATGAGCGCGTGCGCGCGCTCAGCGGATCGCTATCGCTGTTGCGCGTGGATGACCGAACCTACGTGCGCTGCCGCCTTCCGGCGGAGACGATGCGGGACGTTCCGTCACCAGGCTAATTCAGCAGGCGCAACCATCATGCGCATTCTGTCGCGCCGGTTCGCACAGCGTGCTGCGGATCTTGCCATCCGGGCTGAAGCGGAACGAGGCCTGAATGCGCAGCGCGCCGGCGACGGAATATTCGAGGTGGACGCCGTGGGGCGCGGGATTGATCTCTTCCAGCCCGAACCCCGCCGAGGAGAAGGCGCTGAGCCGCGGCTGCCAATAGGCCTCGATCTCGCTCCGGCCACGAAAGCGCCGCGCGCCGTCGCAGGTGCATTCGAGCTGCGCGTCGTCGGCATAGAGGTCGAGCAGGGCTGTGAGGTCGCCCTTACGGCAGGCATCCACCCAGTCGACGATAATTCCCATCTGGTCGAAATCACTCACGCCGCACCCAATCTGCCGCGGACAATATTGGCGGCTTAGAACCACCCTCGTGAATATGCGCTGAATAATAAACCCCGGGCGATACCGGGTTCCCTCGATGGACCTGCCAATGAGCTCAGCTCTGCCGCCGGCCTCCTGCCCACACGCCGAAGGCGATGAGCACGGCGCCTGCAAGCGTGAACCAGGTGATTGCATATTGCAGATGGTCGTCCTTGAGATTCACCTGGAGCGGTCCCGGACGCGGGATGCCGTTCGCCGGCGCGGGCCGTTCGAGATCGATATAGAACGGCGCAACCGTGCCCCAGCCCAGCACGCTTGCGATTGCCAGATGATCGCGCACGAACCAGAGCCGCTTGCCGCGATTCTCCGCCGGAGTCAGCCAGCTTGGCGCCTCGGGAAAGCGCAGATAGCCGGTGAGCTCAACCGGTTGGCCCGTGACGAGCTTGTTCACCGCGCGATCCTCGACGCCGCGGTCCTGCATCGTGTTCTCGACGAAACCCGCGTCGATCACGACCATCTCGCCGCCGGGAAGCCGCGCCGGCAGGAACGCCCAGGTGCCGGGGCCGGAGGCGTCCTTGCGCACCGCCGAGCCGGAGGAATAGACCATTGCATCGGGGAGGGCTGCGTAGGTCGCGGTGAAGCTGACGCGGCGGAATTCGTCGCGGGCGGGATTGAGCGCGGCCCATTGCGCGGACGGCGGCAGCGCAACCGGCGCGGCCGCAAGCCGCTCGGTGAGCGCCGCAATCAACTCGTGCTTGGCGGTGCGGCGCTGCAGCTGCCAGACACCGAGCGCCACGAACACAGCCGTGAGGAACAGCGTGAACAGCGCGAAGCCGGCCACGGGGGCCTTGCGCGACGCAGGCTCGTTCATTTCGCGCGATCGACCAACCGGCCCGGCGCCGCCTTGTGGTGGAATTGCAGCGCGATCAGCAACGACTTCATCGAGCGCAGCGGCAACAGCGTGGTGGCGAGGATGAGCGGCAGCCAGAGCACCGCATGCAGCCAATATGGCGGCTGGTATTTGACTTCGACGATGAGGGCGCACGCGACGACGATGCCGCCGGCCAGCATGATGATGAAGATCGCCGGGCCGTCGCCGGTATCGATGAAGGCATAGTCGAGCCCGCAACGGTCGCATGCGGGCGCGAGCGTCAGAAAGCCCGCATAAAGCTTGCCTTGGCCGCAGCGCGGGCATTTGCAGGCAAGCCCACGCAGCGCGCTTTGCAGGACGGTGGTTTCGGACGGGGGTGTGCCGGCACTGTCGTTCATGATGGCGGACTCTATCACAGTTTCCGACGAAACTTCGGGCGGCCGGAAAGCGAAAGGGCGGCCCTGCGGCCGCCCTTCCTGATCGGTTCGATCGGGCTCAGTGCGCGGCGCTGGCCATGGTCTCGGCGCCGCGTCCCCAGACGTAGATGCAGAGGAACAGGAACAGCCAGACCACGTCGACGAAGTGCCAGTACCAGGCCGCGAACTCGAAGCCGAGATGCTGCTTCGGCGTGAAGTGGCCGGCATAGGCGCGGAACAGGCACACCAGCAGGAAGATGGTGCCGACCAGCACATGGAAGCCGTGGAATCCGGTCGCCATGAAGAACGTCGCGCCATAGACGTTGCCGCCGAAGGAGAACGCCGCGTGGGCGTACTCATAGGCCTGCACGCAGGTGAAGAGCGCGCCGAGCACGACGGTGAGGATCAGGCCATACTTCAGGCCCTGGCGGTCGTTCTCGAGCAGCGCATGGTGCGCCCAGGTGACGGTGGTGCCTGACGTGAGCAGGATCAGCGTGTTCAGCAGCGGCAGATGCCAGGGATCGAAGGTCTCGATGCCCTTCGGCGGCCAGGTGCCCGGGACCGCGCAGGCGCCGGGCTGCGTGCCGAGGCCGCAACCGAACACCGCATCGCGGGTGGCGTGGACGGCATCGGCCGGAAACAGCGCCGCGTTGAAATAGGCCCAGAACCAGGCGACGAAGAACATCACCTCGGAGGCGATGAACAGGATCATGCCGTAGCGGTGATGCAGCTGCACGACCCGGGTGTGATCGCCCTTGTACTGGGCCTCCTTGATCACGTCGGCCCACCAGCTCGCCATGGTGTAGAGCACGCCCACGGTGCCGACGCCGAATACGATCGGCGCCGCCGAGAACATGTGGTGCATCCAGGCGACCGCGCCGACCGCCATGATGAAGGCCGAGAGCGAGCCGACCGCCGGCCAGGGAGAGGGATCGACCAGGTGATAGTCGTGATGCTTGGTGTGCGCCGTGGCCATTTCCGTCTCTCTCCTCAATCCCGTGCCTGTCCGGCACTTATCCCCTTGCGTCCAACCGCCTGCGCGTGAGCCCTGCGGTCAAAGATTTCCCTTGCGCTTGTCGGCTTCGCCCGATGCCAGCGGTTTCACCACGGGATCGCGCACCGGATAGAACGTGTAGGACAGCGTGATCGTGCTCAGCCCGTCGTTCTCGTGGTCGGCGGCGATCGACGGGTCGACGTAGAACACGACCGGCATCTCGCGCTTCTCACCGGGTGCCATGGTCTGCTCGGTGAAGCAGAAGCAGTTGATCTTCTGGAAATAGGCGCCGACCGTCAGGGGCGCGACGTTATAGGCGGCCTGGCCCGCGGTGGCGCGCGCCGCCTGGTTGGTCACGGTGTAGAAGACGGTCACGACCTGGCCGATATTGACCTCGATCTCGCTCTGCTCCGGCTCGAACTTCCAGGGCAGGCCGGGCGCGACGTTGGAATCGAAGCGCACCGAGATCTTCCGCGCGATCGGGCCCGTGGCCGGCGCAGAGGTCGCCACCTGCGTCGTGCCGTTGAATCCGGTGGCGCGGCAGAACCAATTGTAGAACGGCACCGCCGCGTAGGAGGCGCCGACCATCAGCGCGACCACGCCGCCGCAGATGGACGCGACCACCACATCGCGCCCCAGCCCGCGGCCCTTGCCCACGTTGCGATGGCCCGGCTTGGCGCTGACGTCCTGCGATATGGTGGGCTCGTGATCCATATTTCCTACATCGGCCGCACGAGCACGGCCGGCCCCTTGACCATGGTGACGGCGAAGAACAGCACCACGAGCACGCCGAGCGCCAAAGCGATCGCGATGGAGCGCTGACGACGGCTCTTCCGCTGCGCCTCGGTGAGGACGATTCCTTCCGGCTCGGGTTTGTCGGCCATCGCGGTGATCATGCGCCCCCAACCATCGGAGCAAGCGCCCGGTACACGACCTCGGCCAGCAGGGTCGCAAACAGCGCGAACAGGTACAGGATCGAGAAGGCAAACAGCTTGCGGGTCGCGCGCAGCGACTGGCTGCGCTCGCGGCGCAGATAGACGTTGATGGCGAGCACCAGCATGCCGGCACCGAGAATCAGCGAGACCACGCCGTAGACGGCATCGAAATAGCCGAGCGCCCAGGGCGCGGCGGCGACCGCGATCAGCACGATGGTGTAGAGCAGGATCTGCAGACGCGTGGCGTCGGGACCGGCGACGTTCGGCAGCATCGGAATGCCGGCGCGCGCGTAGTCGTCGGAGCGGAACAGCGCCAGCGCCCAGAAATGCGGCGGGGTCCAGAAGAAGATGATGGCGAACAGCAGCAGCGGCTCGACATCGACCGTGCCCGTCACCGAGGCCCAGGCCACCACCGGCGGCAGCGCACCGGCGGCGCCGCCGATCACGATGTTCTGCGCGGTCCAGCGCTTCAGCCACATCGTGTAGATCACGACGTAGAAGAAGATGGTGAAGGCGAGCAGCGCACCCGCGATCCAGTTGACGAGGATGCCGAGCGTCATCACCGAGAAGAAGGCGAGCGTCATGCCGAACGCCATCGCCTCGGGGCGGGTGATGCGGCCGCGCGGGATCGGCCGGTTCGCCGTGCGCGACATCTTGGCGTCGATGTCGCCTTCGAGCGCCATGTTGAGCGCCCCGGAGGCACCGGCGCCGACGGCAATGCAGAGCAGCGAGGTGATCGCCAGCACCGGGTGGAAATGCCCCGGGGCCATCGCCATCCCGACCAGCGCAGTGAAGATCACCAACGACATCACCCGCGGCTTGAGCAATGCGAGATAATCGCCAACCTCCGCTTCGGAGATGTGGGGATTGATGTCGATGGCGTTGTGGTCGAGGACGGACACTTAGATCTACTCGCTTCGTTACAGCGCCGCGGCGCCCGTCACGGGCGCCGCGGGGGATTGGTTACTGCACGCGGGGCAGCACTTCGAACTGGTGGAAGGGCGGCGGCGAGGACAGCGTCCACTCCAGCGTGGTCGCGCCGGCACCCCAGGGATTGTCGCCTGCCGGCACCCTCTTCATGAAGGCGTCCAGCACGCAGTAGAGGAAGATCAGCACGCCGAAGCCGGAGATGTATGAGCCGACCGACGAGACCAGGTTCCAGCCCGCGAACGCATCGGGATAGTCGATGTAGCGGCGCGGCATGCCGGACAGGCCGAGGAAGTGCTGCGGGAAGAACACCAGGTTGACGCCGACGAAGGTGACCCAGAAGTGCAGCTTGGCAAGGCCCTCATTGTACATGTAGCCCGACATCTTCGGGAACCAGTAGTACCAGCCGGCGAAGATTGCGAATACCGCGCCGAGCGACAGCACGTAGTGGAAGTGGGCGACGACGTAGTACGTCTCCTGGAGCACCCGATCGACACCCGCGTTCGCCAGCACGACGCCGGTCACGCCGCCGACCGTGAACAGGAAGATGAAGCCCACCGCCCAGATCATCGGCGCGCGGAATTCGATCGAGCCGCCCCACATCGTGGCTATCCAGGAGAAGATCTTCACGCCGGTCGGAACCGCGATGACCATCGTGGCGGCGACGAAATAGGCCTGCGTCGCCGAGGACATGCCGACCGTGTACATGTGGTGCGCCCACACCACGAAGCCGATGCCGCCGATCGCGACCATGGCATAGGCCATGCCGAGATAGCCGAACACGGGCTTGCGCGAGAAGGTCGAGACGATCTGGCTGATCATGCCGAAGCCGGGCAGGATCAGGATGTAGACCTCGGGGTGACCGAAGAACCAGAACAGATGCTGGAACAGCACGGGGTCGCCGCCGCCGTCGGGGGCGAAGAACGTCGTGCCGAAATTGCGGTCGGTGAGCAGCATGGTGATCGCACCGGCGAGCACCGGCAGTGACAACAGCAGCAGGAACACCGTCACCAGGATCGACCACACGAACAGCGGCATCTTGTGCAGGGTCATGCCCGGCGCGCGCATGTTGAAGATGGTGGTGATGAAGTTGATCGCGCCCAGGATCGAGGAAGCACCGGCGAGGTGCAGCGACAGGATCGCGAAGTCAACCGCCGGGCCGGGATGGCCCGAGGTCGACAGCGGCGCGTAGATGGTCCAACCCGCCCCGACGCCGTTGGAGCCCGGCTCGCCCTCGACGAAGGTCGACATCAAGAGCAGCGCGAACGATGCCGGCAGCAGCCAGAACGAGATGTTGTTCATGCGCGGGAACGCCATGTCTGGCGCGCCGATCATCAGCGGCACGAACCAGTTGCCGAAGCCGCCGATCATCGCGGGCATGACCATGAAGAAGATCATGATCAAGCCATGCGAGGTCACGAACACGTTGTAGGTATGGGCCTCGTGGAAGACCTGCACGCCCGGATACATCAACTCGGCCCGGATCGCGATCGACATCGCCGCACCGATGATGCCGGCGACGACCGCGAAGATCAGGTACATCGTGCCGATGTCCTTGTGATTGGTCGAATAGACGTAGCGCCGCCATCCGGTCGGATGGGCATGCTCGTCATGATGCGCGTGATCGCCCTGTGCCGCTGCGCTCGTTGCCATTTTCAAATCCTGCCTTGCGTCCCATTCGGACCTTTGGAGGTCCCACCCTTATCGCTTTCAGTCCCTCAGGCCGCCCCCGGCGCTTACTGCGTCGGGCCGGCCGCGGAGGCGTAGGTGCTGGTGCCGCCGCTCGCAAATTTCTTCTTCGCCGTCTCGACCCAGGAGGCGAACTCCTGGTCGCTCACCACGCGGATCGCAATCGGCATGAAGGCGTGATCCTTGCCGCACAGTTCCGAGCACTGACCGTAGTACATGCCGGTCTTGGTAGCCTTGAACCAGGTCTCGTTCAGACGGCCGGGAATGGCGTCGATCTTGACGCCGAAAGCCGGCAGCGCGAACGCATGGATGACGTCCGCACCCGTGGTCTGGACGCGAATCACCTTGTTGACCGGCACCACCATCTCGTTGTCGACGCCGAGCAGACGGGGCTGCTTGTCCTGCGCCATCAGCGAATCGAATTCGAACTTGCCGTTATCCGGATAGGCATAGGACCAGTACCACTGCTTGCCGGTCGCCTTCACGGTCAAGTCCGCTTTCGGAATGTCGAGCTCCAGGAACAGCAGCCGGAACGACGGCACCGAAATGCCGACCAGGATCAGCACCGGGACGAGCGTCCAAGCCACCTCGATCAGCGTGTTGTGGGTGGTCCGCGACGGCACCGGATTGGCCTTCGCGTTGAACTTGACGACCACGATCACGAGCAGCGCCAGGACGAACAGCGTGATCAGAGTGATCAGCACGAAGAGGAAGTTATGGAACCAGACGATGTTGTCCATCACCGGGGAACCGGACTGCTGAAGCGTCCACTCCCACGGCGCCGGCTGCCCGAGCTCGGCCAAGGCCGCACCACCCGTCGCCAGCGTGACTCCAGTCGCCACCAAGGCGATGGTGGCCAATCCCAGCAATTGCCGGCCCACCCGACCCATCGACATCCTCATGTCGTTCGCGCTCCCCTTCCGAGATCACCCCACGTGCATTCCCCTGCTTGCGGGAAACGCTTATTCGATCCGCCAGTCCGACAAACCGCCACGCAAGAATACCTCTAAGAGGAATTGGGGCCAGATCGCTAGAACGCGAAATCAAGCCTCTCAAACCATAATTCTTGATCTATCGCAATGCAGTCTTGAGCCCCGCCTGCCAGCCATCACCGGCAAGATATTTCCCAGCAAGATCAGACAAAAATACCGTTTCCCGGGACGCTGCGGCTTGACAGCGGAATTGCCCGCGGTAGGCACTGGAAGACTGCCACGCGGCAGCCTGATTCGTGCGGGCAATGGCGGTGTGGGCGGCGCGGAATTTGCTTGGGAATCGCCGTCAAGACGCCGTCATTCCGTATCAGTCCGCCAGATCAGTCCGCCAAGCGCGAGCAACCCAGGCGAGCAGAGGGACCGACCCGATGGGGCTTTCGAGATCGATGGCAAGGCCGGCGAACGGCCTCCCGGCGCTCGCCGGCCTCGTGGCTGCGATGGTCCTGCTGGCGCTGCCGGGGCTCGCCCATGCGCAGGGCGCGGTGCGCTCCGTCCATGGCGACTGGCAGATCCGCTGCGACACCCCGCCCGGCGCCCAGACCGAGCAATGCGCCCTGATCCAGAGCGTGGTGGCCGAAGACCGCTCCAATGCCGGCCTGACCGTGATCGTGCTCAAGACCGCCGACCAGAAGAGCCGGCTGATGCGCGTGGTCGCTCCGCTCGGGGTCCTCTTGCCCTCCGGCCTCGGGCTCAAGCTCGACAACCAGGACGTCGGCCGCGCCGGCTTCGTCCGCTGCCTGCCCAATGGCTGCGTCGCCGAGGTCGTGCTGGAAGACAAGCTGCTCGGCCAGCTCCGCAGCGCCAAGACCGCGACCTTCATCATCTTCGAGACGCCGGAAGAAGGCATCGGCTTCCCGCTCAGCCTGAACGGACTGGGTGAGGGCTATGACAAGCTGCCGTAGCAGCGGCTAACCTTGACAATCCTTTTGTTTCCGTAATGTGAGGCTTCGCGCTCTCGCGGAACCGATCCGAAACCATTATCTTGCCCCACATCCCCGGCTAATGGACGGACGCATGACCAATCCTGCCACGACCTCCCTGCTCGACCGTGCCAATCTCGACCGCGACCAGGTTCGCAGCGAGGTCGCGCGTGGGCTTTCCGGCGCCGACGACGGCGAGCTGTTCCTGGAATACAGCCAGACCGAAGCGCTGATGTTCGACAATGGGCGGCTGAAGCAGGCGACCTACGACACCTCGCAGGGTTTTGGCCTGCGCGCCGTCAAGGACGATGCGGTCGGCTACGCGCATTCCTCCGACGTCTCGCTGCCGGCGCTGATCCGCGCTGCCGATGCGGTTGCCGCCGTGCGCGGCGGCTACTCCGGCAGCTTCTCGGCGCCGCCGCCGCATACCAATGTCCGCCTCTATGGCGACGACAATCCCCTGGATGCCCCAGGCTTCGAGACAAAAGTAAAACTGCTCGCCGAGATCGACGCTTACCTGCGCGACAAGGATCCACGGGTGCGGCAGGTCAGCGTCAGTCTCGGCGCGACCTGGCAGGTCGTCGAGATCCTGCGGCCCGACGGTGAGAGCTATCGCGACATCCGTCCGCTGGTGCGCGTCAACATCTCCGTCGTCGCCGGCCAGGGCGACCGCCAGGAGAGCGGCAGCAAGGGCTATGGCGGCCGCGCCGGCTATGCCGAGTTCATCGAGAGCAGGAATTGGCGCGAGGCCGCCGACGGCGCGCTGCGCGAGGCGCTGGTCAATCTGGAGTCGATTCCGGCGCCCGCCGGCGAGATGGACGTCGTGCTCGGCGCCGGCTGGCCCGGCGTGATGCTGCATGAAGCGGTCGGCCACGGCCTCGAGGGCGACTTCAATCGCAAGAAGACATCTGCTTTTGCGGGCCTGATGGGCCAGCAGGTCGCGGCCAAGGGCGTCACCGTGGTCGACGACGGCACCATCGCCTCGCGCCGCGGCTCGCTGTCGATCGACGACGAGGGCACGCCGACCAATCGCACCGTGCTGATCGAGGACGGCATCCTGGTCGGCTACATGCAGGACCGCCAGAACGCACGGCTGATGAACATGAAGCCGACCGGCAACGGCCGTCGCCAGGGTTATGCCCATGTGCCGATGCCGCGCATGACCAACACCTACATGCTCGCCGGCGACCGCGATCCGGCCGAGATCATCGCCTCGGTTAAGAACGGCGTGTTCGCCGCGAATTTCGGCGGCGGACAGGTCGACATCACCTCGGGCAAATACGTGTTCCAGTGCACCGAGGCCTACAAGATCGAGAACGGCAAGATCGGGGCGCCCCTGAAAGGCGCCATGCTGATCGGCAACGGACCGACCGACCTGCATCGCATCCGCATGATCGGCAACGACCTCGCGCTCGACACCGGCATCGGCACCTGCGGCAAGAACGGCCAGGGCGTGCCTGTCGGCGTCGGCCAGCCGTCGCTGCTGATGGAACGCATCACCGTGGGTGGAACCGGCGCATGAGCGTTGAAGACAAGGTCACGGTCAGCCCCAAGCGCAAAAGCAGCGGCTGGGGCGGACAGATCGCTCAGCTCGCCGGCATCGTCGCCGCGGTCTTCATCGCCAAGGGCGCGCTCGCCGAGCCGTTCTACGTGCCTTCGGGCTCGATGGAGCCGACGCTCCTGATCGGTGATGCGCTGCTCGCCTCGAAATTCCCCTATGGCTACGGCACCTCGTCGCTGCCGATCCAGATCAGCCTGCCGGAGAGCGGCCGCGTGTTCGCGGAGACGCCGAAGCTCGGCGACGTCGTCGTCTTCCGCTGGCCCGGCGATCGCTCGCAGGCCTGGGTCAAGCGTGTCGTGGGTCTGCCCGGCGACCGCATCCAGATGCGGCAGGGCCAGCTCTTCATCAACGACCGTCCGGCCGAGCTGAAGCCCGACGGCATCGGTGCCGCCGAGAACGACCGTGGCGGCAGCGAGCCCGCCTATCGCTATGTCGAGACGCTGCCGAACGGCGTCTCGCATCTGATCTTCAAAATGCGCGACAGCGGTCCGCTCGACAACACGCCCGAGGTGACGGTCCCGGCCGGGCATCTGTTCGTGCTCGGCGACAACCGCGACAATTCCGCCGATAGCCGCGTGCCGCTGCGCTCCGGCGGCGTCGGCCTGCTGCCGATCGACAATCTGATCGGCCGTGCGGACGCCGTGGTCGGCTCCTGGGACCTCGGCATGCGCAGCCAGCCGGTATGGACCTGGCTGTCCGGATTCAGGCTGTCGCGGTTCTTCACCGCCGTGCACTGACCGGTCGCAGGTGAGCAAGGACGAATTCCTCGCGCTCGCCTTACGCAATCCGGTCAACGCCGCGATCGCCGACGAGCTGCATCGACTTGCATTACCGGATGCATGGCTGGTGTCGGGATGCCTGGTGCAGACGGTATGGAACGTGCTCACGGGGCGCCCGATCGACCACGGCATCGCCGATTACGACGTGTTCTATTTCGGCGCCGACACATCGTGGGAGGCCGAGGACGCGGTGATCCGCACCCTCCATGCGCGCCTCGCGCATCTCGGCGCCAAGATCGAGGTCCGCAACCAGGCCCGCGTGCACATGTGGTACCCGGCCAAGCACGGCCTGCCGTATCCGCCGCTGAGAAGCTCGAGGGAAGGCATCGACCGCTTCCTCACGCAGAACACGCAGGTCGGCGTCAGGCGCGCAAGCGATGGCCACGAAGTCTACGCACCGCGCGGGTTTGACGACATTGCGGCACTGATCGCGCGGCCAAATCCAGGACCGAATTTTTCCGCGGCGAACTACGAAGCGAAGGCTAAGCGCTGGAAAGCGCTGTGGCCGGAGATCACGGTGATCGCGGCGGAGTGAGGTGCCTCACGTGTCCCGTCTCTGCAGTGCGGCGCTGAAGAAGCGCCGCCATAGCGCGTCGAAGACGCGCGTAAACGCGCTGATGGCGTCCGGGGCACGAGTATGGATGCTACCGCACCACGCCCGACGTGAACCCCGCCTTCCTTCGCGGCGGCTTGATTTCCTTCTTCAGGAAGCAGCGCGCCTCGCGCCCGGTGTAGCCGGGGCGGGCATAGGTGAAGGCGCGGCATTTGTTGTCGGCGGTGCAGGCGGCCTTGCAGGCCTCGACGCTTTCGCCGTCCTTGAGCTCGAAATTGCGCAAGTCGCCGCCGGGACGGTCGATCGACGTCTCGACGCCTTCGACGCGCGGCTCGATCACGCCGGCGCCGCGCACCCCGGAGATACAGCAGCTACCCGGCACGCGGGCCGGCACGGTGTTCTTCAGCCAGCACACGGCCGAGCCGCCTTCGACATCGGGATAGTTGAAGCTCCAGGAGCGGCAACGGCGATCGCGCTCGCACAGCAGCGCGCAATCCTCGGGATCGCCGGAGGTGACGGGCGTACTGAAATAGTCGCCGCCGGGCCGGTCGAACGCCGTCTGGGCAAGCGCCGGCGCGCTCGCAAACGCAAGCGAAAGCAGCGTGACACATGCCGCGGCGCTGGCCATGATGGCCCCGGACAGGCGGCCCTTCCACATCGGAACAGCTTTCGAGTTATTGATGACGCTCAGGTTTTTCAGCCGGTCATTTGATCGCCGCAAACCTGTATGGGCGATGAACGACTGAATCCTGGGTGCCCGGCTTCAGAGGTCTAGAATGCGTATTCCGCGTAGGCCGGTTCCACCGAACCCTTCCAGGGTCCGTTGAATTTATCCAGCATCTCCTCGGCCGGCGTCCGGCCGGAATCGATGATGCGATCGAGCGGCTCGAGATGCCGGGTTTCGTCGCGGCCGAGCTGGTCGATCCGGCCGCGCCGGCGCAGGCCGGCATGGGCAAGAACGAGGCATTCCTTGGCGATCTCGAACAGATAGCGGTCCTTGATCCGCGCCTTGAAGCCCATGCGCGGCACGTCGTCGCGCAGGGCCTGGCGTTCATGCGCGCTCCAGTGCTTGACGATCTCCCAGGCGGCATCGAGCGAGGCATCGTCGTAGAGCAGCCCGACCCAGAACGCCGGCAGCGCCGGCAAGCGGCCCCACGGGCCGCCGTCCGAGCCGCGCATCTCGAGATAGCGCTTGAGCCGCACTTCCGGGAAGATCGTCGAGAGGTGGTTGGCCCAGTCCGACAAGGTCGGACGCTCGCCGGGAAGGTTGTTGTTGCGGCCGTCGAAGAAGGCGCGGAACGAGGAGCCCGAGACGTCAATGTACTCCTCGCCGCGCTTGACGAAATACATGGGCACGTCCAGCGCATAATCGACATAGCGCTCGAACCCCATGCCGTCCTCGAACGCCCACGGCATCATGCCCGAACGGGCATTGTCGGTGTCGCGCCAGATTTCGGACCGGAATGACAGGAAGCCGTTCGGCTTGCCCTCGGTGAACGGCGAATTGGCGAACAGCGCGGTCGCGACCGGCTGAAGCGCGAGCGAGACGCGCAGCTTCTTGACCATGTCGGCTTCGGAGGAGAAGTCGAGATTGGTCTGCACCGTGCAGGTCCGGTACATCATGTCGAGGCCGTATTGACCGACCTTCGGCATGTAATTGGTCATGATCTTGTAGCGGCCCTTGGGCATCACCGGGATATCGGCGCGCGACCAGGACGGCGTCATGCCGAGGCCGAGGAAGCCGATGCCGAGCGGCGTTGCGATCTCGCGCACCTGCGCCAAGTGCGCCATCAGCTCGCTCTGGGTCTGGTGCACGTTCTCGACCGGCGCGCCGGACAGCTCGAACTGTCCGCCGGGCTCGAGCGAGATGGCGCCGCCGCCGGTGACGTCGTAGAGGCCGATGATGTTGCCCTGCTCCATGATCGGCTCCCAGCCGAGCAGGAGCTTCATGCCTTCGAGCAGCGCGCCGATGCCGCGCGCGCCCTCGTAAGGCACCGGACGATGGTCGTCGAGCGTGAACGGCGTTTTCTCGTGCTCGGTGCCCATGCGGAACTCGGACGGGTCCTTGCAGCCTGCCTCGAACCACGCGACGAGCTCGTCGCGTGATTGCAGCGGCGTCATGTCGATCTGGTCTCGCGCCATATCAAACTCTAATCAAAAGCGCTTCGACCGAACGCGCGCGGGTGACAGGGACGGCCCGCGAACCCACCGGTTGCACGGGCGAGCGGGATTGCCGCGCGATCATCGCGACGGCATGGTTTCGTTGGCGGCCGCGGGCGGCAGTTTCATCTCGCCGCACGAGCAGCCCAGGCGATCGAGCAGATTGCTGAGCTTGACGGCGTCGGCGTCCGACAGTTTCGAACCGACATATTTCTCGATCGCGGCCGAATAGGCGCCCCACATCCGCTTCTGCAGCTCGCGGCCGGCTTCGGTGATCTCGACGAACTGGCCGCGCTTGTCGATCTTGCATTCGCGCCGCGAGGCGAGGCCCTCGTCGACCAGGCGATCGATCAGGCGCGAGGTCGAATATTGCGGGATCAGCATCTGCCGCTCGAGCTCGACCGGCCGCAGCTCGCCCGAGGGCGCCCGCGACAGTTCGAGCAGCGCGTCATACCAGGCCAGCGGTGGGAAGCCGGCCTTCTTCAAGTCCTGCTCGACGCAATCGAGCACGCGGCTCTGCACCCGCATCAGGCGGATCCAGGCGGCGGTTGCCTCGGTCGATGGTTTGCGTTTCATGGTCCCGCTCAAGCTCGTCGCCCGTCTCTTACTCCATTCGATGCACCTGCATCAATCTTGACTATTTCAAGCAGGTGCATGTAGTCGTTCTTTCGGCCGAGCCAAGCGTCAGGGGAAGGAAATTCCTCGAAACCGGATGGTTTCCCCGGTGTGTGCCCGCCGTCCCCGCCTCGTGCTCCTGGAGGCCAGCCCGCTCTGTGGCCTGGTCGAGGTCGATAGCGGCGCAAAGAAGCCCGAAATGGTGAGGATTATCTGAAGTTGGGGCCTCCTTCGGGCCAAGTCCCTGCGCTGGGCCTCGACGGCAATCAGATCGTGACGGAAGGCCAAGTGATTGTCCAGATGATCGCCGATCAGCTCTGGTCCGCCGTTCGCGAAGCGTAACGGGCGGGGTCGACGAAGAGCCGGACCGATGATTCGGCTCTTTGCTTGCGTCATTCGCTAATCCGATGATTCGCGATGCGCTGACGGGGATTTTACGAGCATTGTCCGGGTTAACAATAACTCCGCCTTTTGCGCTCCGCGGACGTCGCCATCCTTGTGAGAGCAATCCTCCTGTGCCTCAACTTCAGCGCGGGACAGGACGCTAACCGTCGGACCGGAAAGCTATTGTGACGACTGTAATCCTCCTCCTGCTCGCGAGCGCAATCACCGGCTTGGCGACGGGTCTATTCTTCCGGGTCTGGACTCTATTGCTGGTCTCGCCGGCGACTGCGATCCTTGCCGCGACGGTGCTTCAGACCTCGGGCTTTGGATTCTGGACGGGCGTTCCAATCGTCGTCGGCTGCCTGATTGCCGGCCAGGTCGCCTATTTGGCGGCGACGTTCTACGTGCACAGAGGTGAGCTTTCAGTGCAGGACGAGATCGACGGCGAACCAGGCAAGCACGGCCAGCGCAACATCAAAGACGAGGACGAGTAAGACCAGGCCAAACCACGAAGGAATTTTTCTGCGCCACCGGAGGAGCCTGCGGCGGCGCCACGGCCGATCCAGCAGCAACAAGGGGGCGTATCTTACCGCAACGCCGGCTGCGCTGTCTTGAGACACCGTGGGGATCATTGCGGGACACCTTCAATGTCGATGGGCCATCCGGTGGATCATCAGCAAGAGCGGTGCCAGGGCGAAGCGAGCGTGGCCGGGGTGGAGGGATTGGGTGCTGGGGTGAGACGAAAGCGCATCAATCGATGTGACAAGGCTCAAGGCAGAGCGCCCAAGCGATGATCCAGCCCTTCCTTTTGTGAACCATCTGATCCGCGGCGACGTCGAAGGAGCATCTCCAGGAGACAATTGCCTCCATGAACATGATCGTCCTCATGACCGCCGCGGGCGCGCCGCTGGCGATGCTCGGGCTCTCGACGCCGGTCGCGCCGGAACGCAATTGCATCTTCACGATCCCTCCGCAGATCACCTCGGCCGTGTTCGAGAGCAGAGAAGGAAAGATCGTCTTTCCGAACCGGCCGACCGAATATCCCTGCCGCTACGCCAGGACGAAGAGCGGCGCGGACGTCGCCTTCACCAACCAGAATGGCTGGCGTTTCGAGGTGCGCATCGGCCGCGGCGACGAAGGCAGCTGGAAGGCCCGTCTCGACGACGATGTCGTCGGAGGGCGCGCCTTCTCGCCGTTCGGCGACGGAAAATGAAAAAGGCCGGATCGACGATCCGGCCTTTGTCTCTGCGTAACCTCTTCCGTCAGGCCGCCGCCTTCTTCGGCGCGAAGCGGCCGTAGAAGGTCTCGCCTTTCGCCGCCATCTCCTCCAGCAGCTTGGGCGGGCTGAAGCGCGAGCCGTACTTCGCCTCCAGCTTGTGGCAGAGCTCGACGAACTTCTTCGTGCCCATGAAGTCGATGTAAGACAGCGTGCCGCCGGTGAACGGCGCGAAGCCGAAGCCGAGTATCGAGCCGACATCGGCCTCGCGCGGATCGGTGATGACGTGGTCCTCAACGGTGCGCGCAGCTTCCACCGCCTGCACCACCAGGAAGCGCTGCTTCAGCTCCTCGATATCGAGCGTATCGGGATCGAGCTGCTTCGGCTGCAAGGCCGAGAGGCCCGGCCACAGGCTCTTCTGGCCCTTGCCCTTCTCGGGATAGTCGTAGAAGCCCTTGCTGTTCTTGCGGCCGAGCCGGCCCTGCTTCTCGACCATCTCCACCATCAGCTTCTTCTGCTCGGGATTGATCGCGTTGGGGCCGAGATCGGCTTCGGTCGCCTTCATGATCTTGAGACCGAGATCGAGCGCGACCTCGTCCGAGAGCGAGAGCGGGCCGACCGGCATGCCGGCCATCTTGGCGCAGTTCTCGATCATCGCGGGCGGCACGCCCTCCAGGAACATCTCGTTGCCTTCGGCGACGTAGCGGCCGACGCAGCGATTGGCGAAGAAGCCTCTGGAGTCGTTGACCACGATCGGCGTCTTGCCGATCTGGCGGACGTAGTCGAGCGCGGTCGCGAGCGCGACGTCGCCGGTGTTCTTGCCGAGGATGATCTCGACCAGCATCATCTTCTCGACCGGCGAGAAGAAGTGAATGCCGATGAACTTCCCCTGATCCTTAAAACTCTCGGCCAGCGAGGTGATCGGCAGCGTCGAAGTGTTGGAGGCGAAGATCACATCAGGCTTCAGATATTGCTGCGCCTTGGCAAAGGTCTCCGCCTTGACCTTGCGGTCCTCGAACACGGCCTCGATGACGAGGTCGACGTCCTTCAGCGCGGCGTAGTCCGCGGTCGGCGTGATGCGCGCGAGCAGCGCTTCGGCGTCCGCAGGCTTGGCGCGGCCCTTCTTGATCTGCTCCTCGATCACCTTCTGGGCATGCGCCTTGCCCTTGTCCGCGCTCTCCTGGTCGCGATCGATCAGGACGACGTCGAGGCCGGCGCGGGCCGAGACATAGCCGACGCTCGCGCCCATGAAGCCGGCGCCGATCACGGCGATCTTCTTCACCTTGGTGGCGGGCACATCCTTCGGACGACGCGCGCCCTTGTTGAGCTCCTGCATCGACAGGAACAGGCTGCGGATCATCGCAGCCGCTTCCTTCGAGCGCAGCACCGAGGTGAAGTAGCGCGACTCCACGCGCAGCGCCGCATCGATCGGCAGCTGCAGGCCTTCATAGACGCAGCTCATGATCGCCCGCGCGGCCGGGTAATTGTCGTAGGTTTCGCGGCGATAGATCGCGTTGCCGGCCGGGAACATCATCATGCCGGCCTTGGAGAACACCGGACCGCCGGGCAGCTTGAAGCCCTTCTCGTCCCACGGCGCGACGGCCTTGCCGCCGCCCTTGATCCAGTCCTTCGCCGCCTTGATGAGGTCGGCGGCGGGAACGATGGCGTGGATCAGGTTCAGCGCCTTGGCCTTGTCGACCGTGACGGGGTCGCCCTTGAGCAGGATGGTCATGGCGTCCTGCGGCGGCGCCAGGCGCGGCACGCGCTGCGTGCCGCCGGCGCCGGGGAATAGGCCGACCTTGACCTCGGGCAGGCCGAGGCGCGTCTTGGGATTCTCCGCCGCGACGCGATAATGGCAGCACAGCGTGATCTCGAAGCCGCCGCCGAGCGCGAGCCCGTTGATCGCCGCCGCCCACGGCTTGCCTGAGGTTTCGATTCCGCGCAGCACCTGCGAGAAGCGCCGGCTCTGGTCGAACAGCATCTGGTTCGCCGCGGTCTCGCCCTGCTCCTTGAAAACCTTCGCATAGGCCTGGTTCATGCCTTCGAGCATGGACAGGTCGGCGCCGGCGCAGAACGCTTCCTTGGCCGAGGTGATGACGACGCCCTTCACCGCGGCATCCGCCGTGGTCGCCTTGACGATCGCCTCGAGCTCGTTGGTCGAGGTCTCGTCGAGCACGTTCATGGAGCGGCCTGGGATGTCCCAGGTGACGAGCGCAATACCGTCGGAATCGGTCTCAACCTTAAAGTTCTTGTACGACATGTTGGTTGCTCCTCAACCCTTAGACGCGCTCGATGATGGTCGCGGTGCCCATGCCGCCGCCAATGCACAGCGTGACCAGGGCGGTGGACTTGTTGGTGCGCTCGAGCTCGTCGAGCACGGTGCCGAGGATCATTGCGCCGGTGGCCCCCAGCGGGTGACCGAGCGCGATCGCGCCGCCATTGACGTTGATCTTGGCATTGTCGATGTCGAAGGCCTGGATGTAGCGCAGCACGACCGAGGCGAAAGCCTCGTTGAGCTCGAACAGGTCGATGTCCGACTTCTTCATGCCGGAGCGCGCGAACAGCTTCTCGGTGACGTCGACCGGACCGGTCAGCATCATCGCCGGCTCCGAGCCGATGTTGGCGAATGCGCGGATCTTGGCGCGCGGCTTCAGGCCGTACTTGCTGCCAGCTTCCTTGCTGCCGAGCAGCACGGCGCCGGCGCCGTCGACGATGCCCGAGGAATTGCCGGCATGGTGCACGTAATTGACGCGCTCGATCTCCGGATGCGACTGCACCGCGACGCCGTCGAAGCCGCCCATCTGCGCCATCATCGTGAACGACGGCTGCAGCTGCGCCAGCGACTGCATCGTCGTCGAGGGGCGCATGTGCTCGTCCTTGGCGAGGATGGTGAGGCCGTTGATGTCCTTCACCGGCACCACGGATTTGTTGAAGCGGCCTTCGTCCCAGGCCTTGCCGGCGCGCTGCTGGCTCTGCACGGCGTAGGCGTCGACGTCGTCGCGCGAGAAGCCGTACTTGGTGGCGATCAGGTCGGCCGACACGCCCTGCGGCATGAAGTAGGCAGGCACCGCCATCGAGGGATCCATTGGCCAGGCCCCGCCGGAGGCGCCGATGCCGACGCGGCTCATGGATTCGGCGCCGCCGCCGATCACGAGCTCATGCTGGCCGCTCATGATCTGCGCTGCGGCGAAGTTCACGGCATCGAGGCCGGAGGCGCAGAAGCGGCTGATCTGCACGCCCGGGACGGCCTCGCCGAGGCCGGCCTTCAGCGCCGCGAAGCGCGCGATGTCGGAGCCGGCTTCGCCAACCGGATCGACCACGCCGAGCACGACGTCATCGACCGAATCCTCGGGCAGGTTGTTGCGGTCCTTCAGCGCCTTCAGCGGCACGGTCGCAAGCGCGAGCGCGGTGACTTCGTGCAGCGCGCCGTCCGGCTTGCCGCGGCCGCGCGGGGTGCGAACGTGGTCGTAGATGAATGCCTCAGGCATGACGCCCTCCTGATGTGATGTTCGGTACGATTGGGAGCAGGCAGCGGAAGCAGGCTCAGAAAGCTTCCGCCGGCAGTTCCATGATGGTGGCGCAGCCGGCCTGGATGCGCGCGAGATTGGCGGCGGTCTCCGGCAGCATCCGCTCCATGAAGAAGCGGCCGGTGACGAGTTTTGTGGAGAGATAGGGCGTCGCCCCGCTCTCGGCAATCTTGGCATTCGTCACCTTGGCCATCCGCGCCCACATGTAGCCGAGCGCGACGAAGCCGAAGAGATGCAGGTAATCGGTTGCGGCGGCACCGGCATTGTCGGGCTTTGCCATCGCGTTCTGCATCAGCCAAGTCGTCGCCTGCTGCAGATGGCCGAGCGAGGTCGAGAGCGGCGTGATGAAGGGCTTCAGCGCCTCGTCGCCGCCGTTCTCCTTGGCGAACGCCATGACCTCGCCGAAGAAGGCCATGATGGCGCGGCCGCCGTCGCGCGGCAGCTTGCGGCCGACGAGGTCGAGCGCCTGGATGCCGTTGGCGCCTTCATAGATCATGGCGATGCGCGCATCGCGCACGAACTGCTCCATGCCCTGCTCGGCGATGTAGCCGTGGCCGCCATACATCTGCTGCGCCTGCACCGCGTTGGCGAAACCATAGTCAGTGAGGAAGCCCTTCAACACCGGCGTCATCAGACCCATGTGGTCGTCGGCGGCCTGGCGGTCCTTGGGGTCTTCGGAGCGGTGGGCGACGTCGCTCTTCAGCGCGGTCCACATCACGAAGGCTCGCGCGGCCTCGTTGAACGCGCGGATCGAGAGCAGCGTGCGGCGCACGTCGGGATGCACGATGATCGGGTCGGCCGGCTTGTCCGGCGCCTTGACGCCTGACAGCGCGCGGCCCTGGATGCGCTCGCGGGCATAGGCGACCGCGTTCTGGTAGGCGACCTCGGACTGCGCGAGGCCCTGCACGGCGACGCCGAGCCGGGCCTCGTTCATCATCACGAACATGCCCTGCATGCCCTTGTTCTCTTCGCCGATCAGCCAGCCGGTGGCGTTGTCGTAGTTCATCACGCAGGTCGAATTGCCGTGGATGCCCATCTTGTGCTCGATCGAGCCACAGACGACGCCGTTGCGCGCGCCCACCGAACCGTCGGCATTGACCAGGAACTTCGGCACCACGAACAGCGACACGCCCTTGATGCCGGCCGGCGCGCCCTCGATGCGGGCGAGCACGAGATGGATGATGTTGGAGGCCAAGTCGTGCTCACCGGCCGAGATGAAGATCTTAGTGCCCGTGATCTTGAAGCTGCCGTCCGCCTGCCGCACTGCCTTGGTGCGGAGCATGCCGAGATCGGTGCCGCAATGCGGCTCGGTGAGGTTCATGGTGCCGGTCCATTCGCCGGCCACCATCTTCGGAACGTAGGTCTTCTTCTGCTCGGGCGTGCCGTGCACCAAGAGCGCCGCGGTCGCGCCCATGGTGAGGCCGCCATACATCGAGAACGCCATGTTGGCGGAGATCTGGAATTCATTGACCGCCTGGCTCAGGGTCACCGGCAGGCCCTGCCCGCCATATTCGGTCGGCGCCGACAGGCCGAGCCAGCCGCCCTCGGCGACCTGCTTGAACGCCTCCTTGAACCCCTTCGGCGTGGTGACGCTGCCGTCATCCGCACGCTTGCAGCCTTCGAGATCGCCGACGCGGTTGAGCGGCTGCAGCACCTCTTCGGCGAGCTTGGCGGCTTCGCCGAGGATGGCCTCGCGCACGTCGCTCGACGCATCGGAGAAGCCCGCGAGATTGTCGTAGCGATCGATCTGGAAGACGTCGTTGAGCAGGAAGTTCACGTCTTCGACGGGGGCTTTATAGATCGGCATAGTGGTCTCCCGGCATGGGGCTTGAGGAGGATGTTGGGCTTATGATTGGGCGGCGGCAAGCTGCTCCGCCATCAGGCGGTGCAGCATGTTGATCGCCTTGAGCGGACGCACCATCACCTTGAAGTGGGTGATGCGCCCCTCGCTATCGAAGCTGATGATGTCGACGCCGTTGATCTCGATGCCGTCGATGACATTCTTG
Organism: Bradyrhizobium sp. NBAIM01; assembly: GCF_020194115.1. Taxonomy (NCBI): domain Bacteria; kingdom Pseudomonadati; phylum Pseudomonadota; class Alphaproteobacteria; order Hyphomicrobiales; family Nitrobacteraceae; genus Bradyrhizobium; species Bradyrhizobium sp. NBAIM01. Next base: position 777,515 of record NZ_JADYVU010000002.1, read on the forward strand.
AATTCGAGCACCGCGCCGTTGTCGCTGCGCCACTCGCCGACATAGGTGAAGCCGGGGCCGCCGAGCACCTTCTCGGCGCTGGAGAGGTATTTGAAGGTGATGTCGCGGCCGCGTTGCGGCGTATGCACGACCGGGCTTTCGAACACGGCGTCGGGATGCAGGAGGTCCCAGAGCGCGGCGCGGTCGTGAGACTTCATGTAGGCGTACCAGGAATCGAGGCCGGTCATTGTCGGGTGCCTCCCTCAAGGCCAGGGCAAAAAGTGCGAAAACAACCCCATGCACAGTAGCGAGGAGATTGATTTTCACTTGATTATTCAGTCGGGCCTGTGGCCCGCCTGCACGCTGCCTCATATGCACATTGACGCATATGCGCCGATGCGCATAAAGTCAAGCAGCTTGGTCAAACCTAAAGAAGGGGGCCAGTCATGGCACTGGGCGACGCAATCCTCGCATGCCTGACGGAACGCCCGATGACGGGCTACGAACTCGCCAAGACGTTCGATTCCTCGATCGGCTTCTTCTGGAAGGCCGACCATCAGCAGATCTACCGCGAGCTCTCCAAGCTGCGGGACCGCGGCTACATCCAGGGCCGCGAGGTCGTGCAGTCGGGCAAGCCCAATAAACTGATCTATACGCTGACTCCCGAGGGCCGAACAGCACTGCGGCACTGGGCCGCGCGGCCAAGCACGCCGCCCTCGATCAAGGACGACCTCCTGGTGCGGCTGCATGCGCTCGACAGCATCGACATCGAGCCCATGCGCACCGACCTGATGGCCCGCCTGGAGCACCACCGCGACCGCCACGCCAATTACGAGCGCATCCTGAAAAAGCGCTTTCCCGACGGCACGGCGGAAGGCCGGCTCGATCTCGGCAATCTGCTGCTGCTCCAGCTCGGCGCCCGCCACGAGCAGATGGTGGCCGACTTCTGCGAGGAGGCGCTGGAAGCGCTGTCGGCGATGAGCGGCAAGGCGACGGTGGTACCGCTGGAGGATGGCAAGCGCGAGAAGGGCTGAGGGCGCCGACGTTACGCGAGCCCTTTCCGCCTCCTCGCTGTCATCGCCCGCGAAGGCTGGCGATCCAGTATTCCAGAGACGGCGCGGCTAGAGCCGAGGAGCCGCGGCGTACTGGATGCCCCGCCTTCGCGGGGCATGACACCGGTTTGTTTCGGGACCGGATGCGCGACACAACACCGCCCCCAGTTCCCGCCGCCCAACTTTAAGACAGCCACGCCGCATTCCTTAACTCGTTATTTACCGTAACAGGAAAAAGTCGGTTTTCGAGGCAGACGACCCGCGCCAAATTCGATTGTCTTTGCAACCGGCACGCGTGGGGAAGCTGGAGGCGCCGGGGTGGGGTGCCGAAGTCGGAACCGGACAGAGTCATGAATTCGCGCGTATCGTGGAGTGTCGACGGCATCGATCCATCCGTCCGGGAGCGGGCCGAGGCTGCTGCGCGCCGTGCCGGCATGTCGCTCAACGATTGGCTGAACTCCACGCTCGGCGAAACTGCCCCGCCTAATTTCCGCGGATCCTACGATCAGCGTCCGCAGCACGTGCCGAGCCAAGGACCGAGTCAGGAGAGCCGCGAAGTCGCCGACATCCACCAGCGGCTCGACGCGATCACCCAGCAGATCGAGCGGATATCAAAACCCGCCCCGCGCCAAGAAGCCTCAAGACAAGACGCCTCAAGACCAGACGTCTCGCGCGAGCAGGGCGTCGCGCGCCAGCTCAACGATGCGATCTCGCGGCTCGACGCGCGCCTGTCGCAGATCTCCCGCCCACAGCGGCAACCGCCGCAGCCGCAGGCCCCTCGCCCCACCCCGGCCGAGACGCGCCAGCGCCAGGCCGATGCCGTCGAGCGCGCCGCCGCGCAGGTCTATCGCGGCTCGCCACCCCTGAGCCCGGCTTCGTTCGACGTCGCGGTCGCCGAGATCACTGCGCGCCAGAGCGAGCTCGACGGCTTTACGCCGCGGCAAATGCCGCCGCGTGCCGCCCCGCCGCTTGCGCCAACGGCTCCTAACGCGCCGCCGATGGCACCGGACACCCCTGCCTATGCGCCGCCACCGCCGCCGGGGCCGGATTTCTCCGCGCTCGAGCGCCATCTGCTCAAGATCACGAGCCAGATCGAATCGCTGCAGCGGCCCGACAATACCGAGCAGGCGATCGCCGCCTTCCGCAGCGAGCTGGCCGAAATCCGCGCCGCCATCACCGAGGCGATGCCGCGGCGCGCGATCGAATCGATCGAGAACGAGATCCGCTCGCTGCACCGCCGGATCGACGAGACCCGCTCCAACGGCACCGACGGGCAGGTTCTTGCCGGCATCGAGCGCGCACTGTCCGACATCAAGCAGGTACTGCGCACGCTGACGCCGGCCGAGCAGCTCACCGGCTACGACGAGGCGATCCGCAATCTCGGCGCCAAGCTCGACCTGATCCTGCGCGCCAATGACGATCCCTCGACCGTGCAGCAGCTCGAAGGCGCGATCTCCGCGCTGCGCGCCATCGTCTCCAACGTGGCCTCCAACGAGGCGCTGGCACGGCTATCCGAAGACGTGCAGCTGCTGTCGTCCAAGGTCGACCAGATCACCCGCGCCTCCGGCCACGGCGACAGCTTTGCGGCGCTGGAGCAGCGCATCGCGGCGCTCACGGCGGCGCTGGAAACGCGCGAGCGGCCGCAGCCGTCCGAGAGCACCGAGCATCTCGAAGCTGCGATCCGCGCGCTGTCGGACCGTTTCGACCGCATGCAGGTCGGCAACGATTCCGCCTCGACCTTCGCCCATCTCGAGCAGCGCGTTTCCTATCTCCTGGAGCGGATCGAGGCCGCCGCCGATCCGCGCAACGGCAATTTGAGCCGCGTCGAGGACGGACTGCACGACATCCTCAGGCACCTGGAACGGCAGCAGGCGACCTATGCGGCCCTCGCCGAGAGCCGCAGCTCCGCTCCGCCGCCCGATTCCGGTATGGTCGACCTCGTCAAGCGCGAGCTCTCCGACATCCGCTTCAGTCAGGCCGAGACCAACCGGCACACCCAGGACTCGCTCGAGGCCGTCCACAGCGCGCTCGGTCACGTCGTCGATCGCCTCTCGATGATCGAGGGCGATCTGCGCGCGGTGCGCACCGCGCCGCCTCCCCCCGCCCCACAGCCGATGTCGACGCCGATGGCGGCGGCGATGGAGCCGGCGCCGATGGCGCGCGAGCCGCGGCCGCAACCGCCAGCACAGCCGCCGAAATACGATCCGAAGCCCGAGCTGCCCAATCCGGCTGCCGCGCAGGCGCCGCCGGCTGCCTTCGTCGCCGCACCGCGCGAGTTCCACGCCGCCACCCCCGCCGCGCCGCCGCCCGTGCCGGCGGCGCCGCCGGTCCCGCCGCGCGCGGTCAGCGAGATCCTGGAGCCGCACACGGCGCGCGCTGCACTCGCGCCGGAACTGCCGCCGGATCACCCGCTCGAGCCGGGCACACGGCCGGGCGGGCGCGTCGCCACGCCGTCGGAGCGCATCGCCGCCTCCGAAAGCGCGATCAGCGGAATTGCCGCCGCACCCAAGGAGCCGGTGTCGTCGTCGAGCTTCATCGCGGCCGCCCGCCGCGCGGCGCAAGCTGCCGCCGCACAGCCGCCCGAGAAGCCGGCCCGCGGCGCCAAGGCCGCGATCGCCCGCGCCAAGGAGAAGGGCCAGGAAGGCGGCTCGACCATCACCTCAAAAATCCGCTCGCTGCTGGTCGGCGCGAGCGTGGTCGTGATCGTGCTCGGCACCTTCAAGATGGCGATGAACCTGCTCGAAGGCGGCAGCTCGTCACCGACGCCGCAGGCGATGCAAAACATCCCGAGCGAGCCGGCGCCGCAGCCGGCGCCGCCGCCGGTCGAGACCAAGCCAGCCGCGCCCGAGCAGATCACCCCGTCGATGACGTCGCCGACACCGATCGGACGGCAATCGCAGAACAATGCCGCGCCGGCGCCTCTTCCCGGTTCCGGCAGCTCGGCCTCGGTTGAAATCCCGCAAGCGCCTGCCGCGGCGATGCCGCCGGCCTCAAGCGACGTCACCGGCGCGCTGTCGGGCACGAGTCGCGCCAAGCTCGGCGTCGTCCAGGTGCCGCCGAGCGAGAAGCTGCCTGACGGCATCGGCGGCCCAGCCTTGCGCAGCGCCGCGATGAAGGGCGATGCGACCGCGGCCTACGAGATCGGCGTGCGCTTTGCCGAAGGCAAGGGCGTCGCCACGAATTACGACGAAGCGGCGAAGTGGTACGACCGCGCGGCGCAGGCCGGGGTCGTCCCTGCAATCTTCCGCCTCGGCACGCTCTACGAAAAGGGCCTAGGGGTGAAGAAGGACGCGGACATCGCGCGCCGCTACTACACCCAGGCCGCCGAGCGCGGCAACGCCAAGGCGATGCACAATCTCGCCGTGCTCGATGCCGACGGCGGCGGTCGCGGCGCCAATTACAAGAGCGCGGCGCAGTGGTTCCGGAAAGCGGCCGATCGCGGCGTCGCCGACAGCCAGTTCAACCTCGGCATCCTCTATGCCCGCGGCATCGGCGTCGAGCAGAACCTCGCCGAATCCTACAAATGGTTCAGCTTAGCTGCCGCCCAGGGCGATGCGGATGCCGCCGGCAAGCGCGACGATGTCGCCAAGCGCCTCGACCCGCAATCGCTGGCGGCCGCCAAGCTCGCGATCCAGACCTTCAGCGCCGAGCCGCAGCCCGACGATGCCGTCAACGTTGCGACCCCGAACGGCGGCTGGGACAGCGCACCGCAGGCCAGCGCGAAGCCGGCCCCCAAGCAAGTGGCGACGAAACGCTCGGCCTCAGCGGCGCATTGAGCCGCATCGCATTCGATCCGACGCGGAGACACTCCCAACCCTCCCCCGCAAGCGCATGGCTAGCGCATATGACTTGTGGCAGCGGGCTGCGCGCACGCCTCGTCCTTCGAGACGGCGCTAACGCGCCTCCTCAGGATGAGGCTAATCAGCATCAGTGCTCGTTGAAACCGCTGCCGCGCACTCCGCCCTCATCCTGAGGAGCCCGCCCAAAGCGGGCGTCTCGAAGGATGGCCGCAGGAAAAAGCTCCCAAATGCGATAGCCCTGCGCAACCGGGAGACGGCTGGGGGTATTAGCTCGCAGCTTTTGCATTCTGCCGGGAAATCGCTATTTTCCGCGGCCCGGAGGCCCCTGATGTCCGTTATTGATCTAGCCGCAAACCCGAGCGAGTTGCGTGCGCTCGCCGAACAATCCAACGCCTGGCCGTTCGAGCAGGCGAAGGCCATTGTCGCGCGGCTGAAGAAAAGCCCGAAGGACGAGGTGCTGTTCGAGACCGGCTATGGTCCGTCCGGCCTGCCGCATATCGGCACGTTCGGCGAGGTGGCGCGCACCTCGATGGTGCGCCACGCCTTCCGCGTGCTCACCCAGGACAAGGTCAAGACGCGCCTTTTGGCGTTCTCCGACGATATGGACGGCTTCCGCAAGGTGCCCGACAACGTTCCGAACAAGGAGATGCTGGCCGCTCATATCGGCAAGCCGCTGACGCGGGTGCCGGATCCGTTTTCGAACGAATATCCGTCGTTCGGCGCGCACAATAACGCGCGCTTGCGCGCGTTTCTGGATCATTTCGGCTTCGACTACGAGTTCGCGAGCTCGACCGACTACTACACGTCGGGCCGCTTCGACGCGACGCTGCTGAAGATGCTCGCCGCTTACGACAAGATCATGGCGATCATCCTGCCGACGCTGGGCCCGGATCGCCGCGCGACCTATTCGCCGTTCCTGCCCATCAGCAAGACCACGGGCGTCGTGCTGCAGGTGCCGATGATCCGCCGCGACGTCGCGGCGGGCACGGTGACCTATGTCGATCCCGATACCAACCAGGAAGTTGAAACGCCCGTCACCGGCGGCAACGTCAAGTGCCAGTGGAAGGCCGACTGGGCGATGCGCTGGGTCGCGCTCGGCGTCGACTACGAGATGGCGGGCAAGGACCTGATCGATTCCGTGAAGCTGTCCGGCGCGATCGCCAGAGCGCTCGGCAGCACGCCGCCCGAAGGCTTCAACTACGAGCTCTTCCTCGACGAGAAGGGCCAGAAGATCTCGAAGTCGAAGGGCAACGGCCTGACCATCGACGAATGGCTGCGCTACGCCTCACCGGAATCGCTCTCGTTGTTCATGTACCGCGAGCCGAAGGCGGCCAAGCGGCTGTATTTCGACGTCATCCCGCGCAATGTCGACGACTACCAGCAATTCCTCGACGGCTTTCCGAAGCAGGACGGCAAGCAGCAGCTCGGCAATCCGGTCTGGCACATCCACAACGGCAAGCCGCCGACGGGCGACATGCCCGTCACCTTCCAGCTGCTCCTGACGCTGGTGTCATCGTCGAACGCGGAGAACGACGAGACGCTGTGGGGCTTCATCGGCCGCTACCGGCCCGGCGTGAGCCCGCAGACCCATCCGAAGCTGGATGCGATGGTGGGCTATGCCATCAACTATTATCGCGACTTCGTCGCGCCGACGAAGCAGTTCCGCGTACCCACGGACAGCGAGCGCGCCGCGCTGCAGGATTTGCGCGATGCGCTGTCGCAGCTTGCGCAGGACGCATCCGCCGAGGACATCCAGAACGTCGTCTACGAGATCGGCCGCCGCGAGCCGTTCCTCGACCAGGTCAAGAAGGGCAAGGACGGCCGCCCCGGCGTCACGCTGGACTGGTTCAACATGCTCTACCAGGTCCTGCTCGGCCAGGAGAAGGGCCCGCGCTTCGGCTCCTTCGTCGCGGTCTACGGCGTGCAGAACGCGGTCAACATGATCGACGGCGCGCTGGCGAGGAGTGCGTGAGCGACGCCATCACTGGCTCGCCCAGATGATGCGCGCAACCCAGGCGACATCGCTCGCCGCGACCGTTCGCGCCGCCTGTGACGCATCGAGGGGCGCCAACTCCAGGGTCTTTGCCGTGCGGCGCTTCAGGGTCGCAATCGTGATCTCGTCCGTCTTGATCTTGACCACCACGCGATCACCCTTGCGGATCGGCGCCGCAGGCGAGACCAGGATGATGTCACCGTCGCGATAGGCAGGCAGTAGCGCAGCGCCGGAAATCTCCAGCGCAAAGACTTGACCGTCCTCTCCGATCGGAAGCGCGATCTCGGTCCAGCCCCTGCCGGTTGGAAGACCGGCCTCATCGAAGGCGCCGCTCATTCCGGCCTGTGCAAAGCCGAGCAGCGGCACCGAGCCGCGGCCGCTTCCACCGTCGTCATCAATCAGCTTCGCAAAGCTGTCGATCGAGGCGTCGGCCGCCGCCAGCGCTTTTGCGATCGATTCGGTCGAGGGCCAGCGCTCGCGGCCGTCGGCGGTGACGCGCTTGGACCTGTTGAAGGTGGTAGGGTCGAGCCCGGCACGCTTGGCAAGGCCGGACGGCGACAATCCGGCGCGCGCCGCCAGCCGGTCCAGCGCGGCCCAGATCTGGTCGTGAGTCAGCATCCTCTGCGCTTTGGCCTGTCTGACCATGGAAGGTCCAGCCCGTCGCAACTCAGGAAAACTGTCCTCAAATCAACCGGTTTTCCGTTTTTCGCGCAAGAGGCGACCGAGGCGGCGTTCGCCAACGAAACGGGCAGCCGTTCGCGTCAGGAAAGCGCGCAAAACGGGAATCTTGAGCCCCGTGCCGATTTCATCGGCGCGGAAAAGGCTCTAAGCCTTGAGTTCGGAAGGGGCGGCCTTTACGGTCGCGCCCGGGTTTCGAGGACCCGCGAAAAGCGAAAAAACTCAAGAGACTCAAAGAACAAACAAGGCTGCGGTAGCGGTGGTCAAGATCTACAAAATCTGTCCGGCCTCGGCCTGGCGCGAGGCGGAACGGCAGGGTGTCTACCGGGGCAGCGCAGATGACGCGCGCGACGGGTTCATCCATTTCTCGACCGCGGCCCAGGTTCCCGAGACCCTGCGCAAGCACTATTTCGGGCAGCGCGCGCTGTTCCTGGTCGAGGTCGACGGCGACGCGCTCGGCAGCGAGTTGCGCTGGGAACGCTCGCGCAATGACGAGCTCTTCCCGCATCTCTATGGTGAGCTCGATCTCGGCGCGGTCCTTGCGGTGATGAATCTCAACATGCGCTCCGACGGCAGTCACGATGTTCCGGAGCTGTTGCCGTGATCCGCGCGTTCGACGCCTTTTCGCTGCCGGTGCTGCGCTGGCTCGATCCCGAGGACGCGCATCGCCTCGCGATCCAGGGCCTGCGCTTCCTGCCGCCGGTCAAGCCGCGCGTCGATGATCCCAAGCTCGCGGTGCGCGCCTTCGGGCTGAACTTTACCAATCCGATCGGCATGGCTGCGGGCTTCGACAAGAGCGCCGAGGTGCCGGACGCGCTGCTGCGGCTCGGCTTCGGTTTCGTCGAGATCGGCTCGGTGACACCGAAGCCGCAAGCCGGCAATCCGCGGCCGCGGCTCTTCCGTCTCGAGCGCGACGAGGCGATCATCAACCGCATGGGCTTCAACAATGACGGCGCGGAGGCGGCTCTGCGCCGGCTTGCCGCGCGCGCGCAGCACGGCGGCATCGTCGGCGTCAATGTCGGCGCCAACAAGGATTCGCCGGACCGCGTCGGCGACTACGTCAAGCTGATCGAGACCTTCGCGCCGGTGGCGAGCTATTTCACCGTCAACGTCTCCTCGCCGAACACGCCGGGCCTGCGCAACCTTCAGGAAGGCGCGCTGCTCGACGATCTGCTCGCGCGCGTGATCGAGGCCCGCGAGCGTGTCAGGCAGAAGGCCGGCGACACGCCGGTGCTGCTCAAGATCGCGCCGGATTTAAGCCTCGCCCAGCTCGACGACGTCGTGCAGGTCGCGCGCTCGCGCCGGGTCGACGGCATGATCGTGTCGAACACCACGGTCGCGCGGCCGAGCACGTTGCGTGAAGAGACGCGGGCGAAGGAGCAAGGCGGCCTGTCCGGCCGGCCGCTGTTCCGCCTGTCGACGCGCATGGTCGCGGAAACCTATGTGCGCGTCGAGGGCGCATTCCCGCTGATCGGCGTCGGCGGCGTGGATTCGGGCGGCGCCGCGCTGACCAAGATCCGCGCCGGAGCCAGTTTGATCCAGCTCTATTCCTCGCTGGTCTACAAGGGCCTCGGCCTCGTCGACGAGATCAAGCGCGACCTGACCTCGACATTGCTGCGGACAGGGCGGGATTCGCTGTCGGAGATCGTCGGCGCCGATGCGGCGACGCTGACGGCGGAAGACTGGCCGGGGATGTAGCTCTTCGCCTCTCCCCGCCTGCGCAGACTTCGTAGCCCGGATGGAGCGCAGCGCAATCCGGGAAGCTATCGGCATGGACAAAGCCCCCGGATTACGCTGCGCCCCATCCGGGCTACGGTTCTTCTACGGCTTCACGAACGTCGCGCGATACAGCGCCGGATACCTCGCGCCCTGCAAGCCGCCGCGCGCGACGTAGAACGCGATCAGCGCACTCCACAGGCCGGTATTGCCGAACGATTGCAGCGCCAGCCAGGCGGCGAAGAAGATCGCGAGCGAGAGCAGCATCAGATTGCGCATCTCCCGCGCCCAGGTCGCGCCGACATAGATGCCGTCGAAACCGAAGGCGAACACGCCGGGGAGCGGCGCCAGCACGATGAAGGGCAGGAACTCGCGCGCCGCGCGGCGGACGTCCTCGCTCGCCGTCATGACGTCGATAATGTGAGGGCCGAACGCGGCGAACAGCACGGCGACGACAATTGCGAAGCCGACCCCCCAGAGCAGCACCAGCCTGGTCGAATCCGCAAATCCCTTGGCGTCGCGGCCGCCAAAGGCGCGGCCGCAAAGCTGCTGGGCCGCATTGGCAAGGCCGTCGAGGAAGAAGGCGCTGACCAGGAGGAAATTGTTGAGCACGGAGTTCGCGGCCAGCGTGACGTCGCCGGCCCGCGCGCCCTTGGCGGTGAAGAACAGGAACACGGCGATCAGCGCCGCGGTGCGGATCAGGATGTCGGTATTCACCACCAGGAGCCGCATCAGCTTGTCGCGATCGAACAGCGTTGCGCGAGGTATGGCAAAACCGCCGAGCGCATGGCGCCTGCACACGATCACGCCGAGCATGAAGCCGATCGTCTCGGACAGAAGCGCGGCGATCGCCGCGCCGGCAATGCCGGTGTCGTAGACCAGCACCAGCAGGATCGTCGCCACCATGTTGATGAGGTTGATGACGACCTGGAGCGCAAGGGCCGGATTGGCGCGGGCCTGCCCGACCAGCCAGCCCAGGATGACGTAATTGGCGAAGGCGAAGGGCGAGGACCAGATCCTGATCATGAAATAGGTCTTTGCGGCCTGCGTCACGCCCTCGCTGCCGCCCATCAGGTCGAACAGTGCGCCTGCCAGCGGCAGCTGCAGCACGATCAGCGCCGCACCGATCAGGCCGGCGACGATGAAACCGCGCACCAGGATCACGGTCTGCTCGCGCGTCTCGCCCGCGCCGAGCGCCTGCGCGGTGAAGGCGAGCGTGCTCATGCGCAGGAAGCCGAACAACCAGAACAGGCAGTCGAAGATGACGGAGGCCATCGCGACGCCGCCGAGCAGCGCGGCATCGTCGAGCCGCCCGATCGCGGTGGTCGAGACCACGCCGATCAGCGGCGTCGTGAGGTTCGCGACCATCGCGGGACCTGCAATGGCGAAGACCTGCCGGCTACCGACGCGGTGATGGACGGGTGCGTGCATCGTTCAGAACACGAGCACCATGCCGTCTTCGGCGGCGAGGTGCTCGACCTCGCCCAGGCGCGACAGCATGTCGTCGCTCATATGGGTGAGGACGAGCCGCTTGGCGCCGATGTCGGGCAGATGCTGTTCCAAGGTCTTCAGGCTGAGATGGTTCTTGACCACCTTCTCGTACATATAGGCTTCGGCGATGAAAAGGTCCGCGCCATGCGCCAGCGGAATGAGCGTCTCCGTCCATTCGGTATCGGCGCTGTAGGCGAGCGTGCGGCCCTCGGCCGCGACGCGATAGGCCAGGAACGGTCCGCCTGATTCGCCGTGCACGACCGGATAGGGCGTCACATTCACCGCACCGAAGCTTTGGCTTTGCCCGGGCGCGAGCTCGACCACGTTCAGCTCGAAGCGCTGCTTGGTGTTCGAGGAATGCTCGAACAGCGCCTCCATCACCTCGCGCAGCCGCCTCTCGATGCCTTGCGGGCCCGCGATCGTCAGCGGCCGCGTTCGCCGGGAAAATTGCGCGTCGAGCAGAAAGAACGGCAGGCCGGCAAAATGGTCACCATGGAAATGCGTGATCAGGATCAGGTCGATGTCGCCCCGATCGATCTCGAGCCGCTTCAGCGCCGGCAGCGCCGACGCACCGCAGTCGATCAGGAAGTTCGCTTTGCGCCCCGAGACGTGGAAGCAGGTGTTGAGCCTGCCGCCGGAGCCGAAAGCATCACCGCAGCCGACGAATCGCAATTGCATCGGCTGCGCACTCCCTCAATCCGATCCTTACCTGCCGCGCGGCGCGCCGAACACGCGCGACAGCAGCCAGATCGGAATCACGATGACCGCACCGAGCAGGAAGTAGCGCCACAGCCAGTTCACCGCATCGAAGCCGAGGTCCCACAGCCGCTGGAACAACAGGCGAATGCTGTGGATGATGTTCCAGGGATCGAAGCCGATCGTCGCCAGCACGACGCCGACCAGGATCGAGAGCAGCACCAGGCGGAACGCGACCGCCAGCGGCGAGCCGCCGAGAAAGCGGTGCAGGCCGTCGCTGCGGCCGGCCGGCAAATCTCTGACGTCTTGGACCATCGCAAACTCCTGAAGCGGATTCGAACCCATTATAGGGCACGGCGGGGGACATGGGGAACCCGCAAGGGGCCGTCAATCGGGTTACGGGAGTTTAATTCGGGTGAACCACCGGGAAGATGCCTCACACCTCGATCTCCGCCGCCTCGGCTTTCAACATCTTCTCCAGCGTCTCCAGCCGGTCGGCCTCTCGCGGCGGCTTGTCCCAGCGCAGGCGGCTGATGCGGGGGAAACGCATGGCGACGCCGGATTTGTGCCGGGGCGAGCGCTGCAATCCTTCGAAAGCGACCTCCAGCACCAGCCCCTTGTCCGCTTCGTGCACGACGTGGCGGACGGGGCCGAATTTTTCCGTGGTGTTGCGGCGGACGAAGCGGTCGATCTGCAAGAGCTCCTCGTCGGTGAAGCCGAAATAGGCCTTTCCGACCGGCACCAGCTCCTCGCCATTCTCGGTCTGGGTCCAGACGCCGAAGGTGTAGTCGGAATAATAGGACGAGCGCTTGCCGTGGCCGCGCTGCGCATACATCAACACGGCATCGATGATGTGCGGATCGCGCTTCCACTTCCACCATTGCCCCTTCGGCCGGCCCGGCAGATAAGGCGCATCGCGCCGCTTCAGCATGACGCCTTCGACGGCGTCCGCATCCTCGCCGGCGCCGGCGCTGGCGGGATCGGCCCGCGCGGCGGTGAGTGCCTCCCAGCTATCGAAGGGCACGGTGGGGGAGAGATCGATGCGGGGATCGTCGAGCTTGACGATGAATCGCTCCAGCCGCTCGCGCCGCTCGGCAAAAGGCAGCTCGCGCAGATCGTTCTCGTCGTCGCCGAGCAGATCGTAGGCACGCAAGTGAATCGGAAACTCCTTAATCAGCTTCGGCGAGACGACCTTGCGGTTGAGGCGCTGCTGCAACACGTTGAAGCTCTGCACCCGGCCCTCGCGCAGGATCAAGAGCTCGCCGTCGATCGCGCCCGGCAGGCGCAGCGACGGCACGAGATCCGGAAAGCTTCCCGTGATGTCCTCGCCGGTGCGCGAATAGAGCCGCGCGGTGATATGGCCGCGCTCGTCGCGCCCCGCCACCGCCTGCACGCGGATGCCGTCCCATTTCCATTCGGCGATGTAGTCGGCGGGATCGAGCGCGGCGAAATCGTTGTCCTCGATCGCATGCGCCAGCATCACCGGCCGGAACGGCGCGGGATCGCGGTTGACGGGCTTGTCGCCGCGGCCTTCCAGCCAGGCGAACAGGTCGAGATAGGGCGGGACGAGCCCCGGCCAGATCAGCTCGATCTCGTGCGGGTCCTTGTCGCCGAGCGCTGCCGCCGCAGTCTTGGCAAGACGCGCGGAGATGCCGATGCGCAAGCTCCCGGTGACGAGCTTCAGCAGCGCCCAGCGCCCGGTCTCATCTAACTCGTCGAGCCAGCGCTCGAGCTGCTTGGGCAGCTCGGTCTTGCCCAGCGTGCGCAGCGTGGTGACGACCTCGGTGAGGCTCGGTGGCGGCGGGTTGTTGTGGGCGGCGAGCGCGGCTTTCGGCCACATCAGCGCAACCGTCTCCGAGAGATCGCCGACATAGTCGTAGCTCAGCCCGAACAGCACCTCATCGGTGCGTGCCGCGATGAGGTCGCGGATCAGCGCCGGCTTGGCGTGCTTGAAGCTGAGCGCGCCGGTCAGCGCAGCCAGCGCATAGCCGCGGTCGGGATCGCCGACCTCGCGGAAATAACCGGTGATCAGCCGCAGCTTGTTGTTGCGGCCGGGCTCATAGGCGAGGCGGTCGAGCAGCTCGGCGAAGCGGTTCATGCTTCGGCCTCGGCTTGAATCGGCGTCTCGCTCTCCTCCTCGTCGCCATAGCCGACGAGGTCGAGCGGCCGTGCCTTCAGGCCTTTGCTCCGGCACCAATGCACCAGCGCATCTTCCTGGCCGTGAGTGACCCAGATCTCTCCGGCGCCGGTCGCCGCGATGGTCGCGGTGAGGCCATCCCAATCGGCGTGATCGGAGATCACCAGCGGCAGCTCGACGCCGCGCTGCCGCGCCCGGGCGCGCACGCGCATCCAGCCGGAGGCGAAGGCGGTGACCGGATCGGGAAAGCGCCGCGTCCAGAGATCGGAGGTGGCTGAGGGCGGTGCCAGCGTGATGGTGCCGGCGAGCGCCGCCTTCTTCATGCCCTTTACTGGCTTGAGCTCGCCGAGGTCGATCCCGCGGCTCTGATAGTAATGCGTGATCGTCTCCATCGCGCCATGCAGGTAAATCGGCGCATCATAGCCGGCCTGACGCAGCAGCTTGATCACGCGCTGCGCCTTGCCGAGCGAATAGGCGCCGACGAGATGCGCGCGCTCCGGAAACAGTGCGACGGAAGCGAGCAGCTTCTTGACCTCGTCGCTCGCATCGCCATGCCTGAAGACCGGCAGGCCGAACGTCGCCTCGGTGATGAAGACGTCGCAGGGCACCAGCTCGAACGGCGCGCAGGTCGGGTCCGGCGCGTCCTTGTAGTCGCCGGAGGCGACGATGCAGGTGTCCTTGCACGAGACGGCGATCTGCGCGGAGCCCAGCACGTGGCCGGCCGGGTGAAACTTGATCTTGACGTCGCCGAGCCGGATCTCCTCGCCATAGCGGATGGCCTGGGTCGAACCGGCGAAGTTCTCGCCGTAACGCAGCCGCATCATGTCCAGCGTTTCCTGCGTCGCCAGCACCGCGCCATGGCCCGCACGGGCATGGTCGGAATGGCCGTGGGTGATCACGGCCCGCTCCACGGGGCGGACGGGGTCGATATGGAAGCCGCCGGGCTTGCAGCACAGGCCGGCAGCATTTGGCAGCAGGATGTCTTGCGGACGCATGCCTGTTATATAAGTCGAGCCATCACATCTTCGAGTCACTTACCCATTTCGTTTCCTGGTTCCTCAATGCCGCTCCGCCTGTTCCTGACCTCCGGCGATCTCATGGCCGACCGCCGTTTCGAGTTCGCGCGCGATCTCCAGCTCAAGGGCGACCTTCCCGCCGCGGCCGACCTCCTGGAGCAGGCGATCGAGCTTGCACCTGATTTCACCTCGGCCTGGTTCACGCTCGGCGAGATTCGTCAGCAGCTCGGCGAGCGCGACAAGGCCATCGCGGCCTTTCGTGAAGCGCGGCGATGCGACCCCGGGGATCAGCACGGCGCCGGCCTGCGCCTGATGCGGCTCGGCGATACCGAGATGGCGGAGATGCCCAAGGCCTACGTGCAGGCGCTGTTCGACCAATACGCCCCGCGGTTCGAGCACACATTGATCAACGATCTCGGCTATCGCGCCCCCGCGCTGATCTTCAAGGCGGTGCTGGCGGCGCGCGTCGCCGCCAAGAAGCCCGCCTACTTCAAGCGCGCCATCGATCTCGGCTGCGGCACCGGGCTCGCGGCCGCTGCCTTCGCCAAGCAGGTCGACCATTTCACCGGCATCGATTTGTCATCCGGCATGATCAAGGAGGCGCGGGCGACGAACCTCTATGCCGAACTCGAAGTCGCCGACATGATCGAGGGCCTGCGCGGCAAGGCCGACGCGAGCGCGAACCTCGTCGTGGCCGCGGATGCGTTCGTCTATCTCTCCGATCTCGCGCCGGTGCTGAGCGAAGTAAGGCGCGTGCTCGTCTCAGGCGGCGTGCTCGCCTTCACGGTGGAGACGCATGCGAGCGACGGCATCGTGCTCGGCGATGGCCTGCGTTATGCCCATTCCGCGGAATATGTGCGCAGCGCCATCGCGAAGGCGGGGATGAAGCTGCTGACTCTGGAGCCGGCCTCGCCGCGCAACGAGAACAATGAGCCGGTGCGTGGCCTCGTCGTCGTCGCCGAGAAAACTTGAGTCTAGGCGCTAACGTCTCATGATTTGAGCGTCATTGCGTCGCAAAGCTGCGACTTCCCACTTGCGAGCCGAGCTGCGATGTCAGCACAATGCGCGCATCAGGGAGAAAACAACAATGACCAAGAATCCATCGCGGCGCGATTTCAGCGCCGGCGCGCTCGCCACCATCGCCGCATCGACATTGCCCGCGCCCTACGTCTGGGCCGCGGAGAAGAAATACGATGCGGGTGCCAGCGACACCGAGATCAAGATCGGTCAGACCGTGCCGCATTCCGGCCCCGGCTCGCTCTACGGCGTGCTCGGCCGCGTCGGCGAAGCCTATTTCCAGATGCTGAACGAGAAGGGCGGCATCAACGGGCGCAAGGTCAAGTTCCTCACCATGGACGACGCCTACAGCGCGCCGAAATGCGTCGAGGCCACGCGCCGGCTGGTCGAGCAGGAGGAAGTGCTCGCATTGTACGGCTCGCTCGGCACCGCGCCGCAGACCGCCGTGCACAAATACCTGAACTCCAAGGGCGTGCCGCAGCTCCTGCTCAACACCGGCGCGTCGAAGTGGAATAATCCGAAAGAGTTCAAGTGGACGATGGCGGGCCTGCCGCTCTATCCGACCGAGGCGCGCATCCTCGCGCGGCACGTCGTCAGCGTGAAGCCGAACGCGAAGATCGGCATCCTCTACCAGAACGACGATTTCGGCCGCGACTTCCTCGGTCCGTTCAAGAAAGTACTGGCGGACTCCGGCGGCACCGCGCAAGTGATCATGGAGCAGACCTACGATCTCACCGAGCCGACCGTCGATTCCCAGCTCATCAATCTCTCGAAGTCCGGAGCCGACGTCTTCTACAACATCTCGACCGGCAAGGCCTCGTCGCAGTCGATCCGGAAAGTGGCCGAGCTCGGCTGGAAGCCGCTGCACCTCCTGTCCGCCGGCTCCACCGGCCGCTCGATCCTCAATGCCGCGGGGCTCGAGAACGCCACCGGCATCGTCGCGATCCGCTACAACAAGGAGGTCGGCCTGCCCAAATGGGAGAAGGACCCGGACGTGACGGCGTTCGAGGAGCTGCGCAAGAAGTACACGCCGGCGATCGATCCCGACAACACCATCGCTTTCGCCGGCTACGGGCAGGCCGCCACGATGGCCGAGATCCTGCGCCGCTGCGGCAACGAGCTCACCCGCGCCAACGTGCTGAAGCAGGCATCGAACCTGCAAGGTTTCCACTCGCCGTATTTCCTCGATGGCGTCACCTACAGCTACACGCCCGAGGACTACACACCGATGAAGACGCTGTTCATCTCCACCTTCACCGGGAAAGACTGGGACATCTCCGACAAGCCGATGTCGGAGTAGCGAGGCGGGCCCCGTCGCCTTTTCCTTCTCCCCTTGTGGGAGAAGGTGGCGCGAAGCGCCGGATGAGGGGTATCTATCCACACGCGAGCTCGCGGAGAGAGACCCCTCACCCGTCTCGCCGCTTCGCGGCGAGCCACCCTCTCCCACAAGGGGAGAGGGTAAGAGCGCACATCCACTGCAGATTAACCCAAGCGATACACAGCCTTGGCATTCACGCCGAAAGCCTTGCCCCGCACGCGCGGGCCGAGCCTCGCCAGGCAGGTCTCCAGCGCGGTCTTGATCTCGCCGTAGCTTCCCGCGAGCAGGCATACGGGCCAATCCGATCCGAAGATCAGCCGGTCTTCGCCGAAACATTTCGCGGCGTGCTCCACGAACGGAAACAGCCGTTCTGCATTCCAGTCGTCCCAGACCGCCTCGGTCGCCAATCCCGAGATCTTGCACCAGACATTGCCGCAGGCAGCCAGCGCTGCGATGCGCTCGGTCCATTCCGCGCTCCCGCCGGCGGCAATCGGCGGCTTGGCGGCGTGATCCAGCACGAAACGCGCGTGCGGAAAGGCCTGCGCGGTTGCGACCGCCGCGGGCAGCTCGCGGCTGCGGACAAGGAAATCGTAAGCGAGATCGTGGGCGAACACGGCCGTGAGTCCGCGCTGGACGTCGTCGCGCAGCAGCCAATCCGCATCGAGCTCGTCGTGGACCTGGTGGCGGATGCCGACCAGCTTGTCGCCACCAGGCAGAGCGCGCAGCCGGTCGAGCGTCTCGCCGAGCGCCGCATCGGTGAGATCGGCCCAGCCGACCACGCCGACCACCGAGGGCGTCGCAGCCGCGATACGCAGAAACTCCTCGGTCTCCTCCAGCGCGGAGCGGCATTGCACCACGATACTGGCCTCGATGCCGTTCGCCTGTAGCAGCGGCGCGAGATCGGCCGGGCCGAAGGCACGGCGGATCGGCGCCAGCTCGTCCCCTTCCATCCAGGGATAATCGGCGCGCGCCGGATCCCAGAAATGCTGGTGTGCATCGACGATCATGCCTCAACCTCCGCCAGGAAGCGGCGCGCGCGTATCGACCAGCTTTCGTGCCCGCAGCTCCTGCCAGAATGCCGGCGGCACCGCCTTCTCGGACATCGCGATGTTGTCGGCGACCTCGGCGGCATTGCGCGCGCCCATCACGGCGACCGTCACCGCCGGATGGGCCATGCAGAATTGCAGCGCGGCGGCTTTCAGCTCGGTGCCGTGCCCGCGGCAAAGTTCGTCGAGCTCCAGCGCGCGTGCCACGAGCGCAGCATCAGCATCCTGATAGTTGAATTTCGCGCTGGCCCGCGGATTGGCCAGGATGCCGCTGTTGTAGATGCCGCCGAGCAAGATGCCGATATTGCTGGCCTGGCACAGCGGCAACAGCGCATCCAGTGCGCCCTGGTCGAGCAGCGTGTAACGGCCGGCGAGCAAGAAGCAGTCGACCGGCACGGCCTCGGCGAAGCGAGCCAGCATCCCCGACTGGTTCATGCCGGCGCCGATCGCCTTCACCGTGCCGTCCTCGCGCAGGCGCTGGAGCGCGCGGAAGGCGCCGGTGACGGCATCGTCATAGTGATCGTCGGGATCATGCACGAGCAGGACGTCGACGCGGTCGAGGCCGAGGCGCTGCAGGCTCTCCTCCACCGACCGCATCACGCCGTCATAGCTGAAATCGAACACCGGCCGCTCGCGCGGCGTGCCCTTGTAGTGCTCGTCCTCCGGCGCAGCATTGTCCGGTGCGCGCAGCAGGCGGCCGACCTTGGTCGAGATGGCGTAGGAATCGCGCCTCTGTTGCCGCAGGAAGGCGCCCAGCCGCCGCTCCGCGAGGCCGAAGCCGTAAAGCGGGGCGGTGTCGAAGAATCGGACACCGAGCGACCAGGCGCGTTCAATCGTCGCTTGCGCATCGGCATCGCTGACGGGCGAGAACAATCCGCCGAGCGGGGCTGAACCGAGGCCGATCGAGGTGACATCGAGAGCGCCGAGCCGCGACCTTTTCATTCCCATCGCCTTCCAGCAGTCGTCGTCCATTCCAAATCATCTCTCCCGCTTGCGGAAACCGCAAGCGGGAGAGGCATGCAGAAGCGCGGGGCTGGGCAGCGCTCCTACTTCAACATCTTCGCGACGTTGTCCTTGGTGACGAGATCGAGGCCGGTGTAGACGATCTCCGGCACCTTCTCGCCCTTCTTGATGGCGAGCAGCGTGTCCATCGCCTTCTCGCCCATCTCGAACGGACGCTGGCCGACCAGCGCATTGGCATAGCCGTCACGCAGCAGCTCGAGCTGCATCTTCAGCGTATCGGCGACGACCAGCGTGAACTTGCCGGAATCGATGTCCTTCTTGTTCCTGCTGGCGAAGGCCTTGAAACCTTCGGGCGCGAACATCGGCCAGCCGCCGATCGGAACGATGGCGGCGAGATCCGGCGTTGCGGTGCGCATGTCCGTCATCTGCTGGACCGCGAGCGCGGGATCGTCGTTGCAGAAGCTCGGCGAACCCGCGACCTCGGTCCATTTCGAGCCCTTCAGCGCCTCGCGCACGCCGTCGACACGCTCGGCCAGGTTCTTTGCGCCGGGACCGCCGGAGACCATCGCGTATTTGCCGCCGTCAGGCCGCAATTTCAGCAATTCCTTGCCGAGGGCCAGGCCGAACTCCTTGTTGTTGGTGCCGATATAGGCGATGCGCTTGGAGCCCGGCGCGTCGGCATCGAAGGTGATGACCGGAATGCCGGCGGCGGTCGCCGCCTCGATCGACTTGGTCATGGCCGCGACGTCCGCGACCGAGATGGCGAGACCGTCGACCTTCTGCGTGATGAAGTCCTGGATGATCTGGGCCTGGTTCGCCGGCTCATGCTCGACCGGCCCCTTGTAGATGCACTCGATGTTGCCGAGCTCCTTGGCGCGCTTCAGGCAGCCGTCGCGCGAAAAATCGAAGAACGGATTGTTCATCGCCTTCGGCACGATGACGAAGCGGTAGTTCGCAGCAAATGCCGGCGTCGCCATCATCGCAACCGCGATACCGGCAAGAAGCAGTTTCCTCATTGTCTCCTCCACTCTTGTTGGTGCCTATCCCCTCGAAAGCCCCCGGGAAGCGGATAGGCGACGTTTTCCTTGCCTTCCCGAGATGTCGTCATTTCAGGTCATCCGCGAGCGGACGCGGTCGACCAGCACAGCCAGAATGATGATCACGCCGACCAACGTCTGCTGCCAGTACGAGCTGACCTGGGCCAGCACGAGGCCGTTGCGGATCACCTCCAGCAGCACGCAGCCGACGATGGCCCCGAGCGGACCGCCGATGCCGCCGGCGAGATTGGCACCGCCGATCACGGCCGCCGCGATCACGTTGAGCTCGTAGGACATCGCCATGTTGGCCGGCGCCGATCCGAGCCAGCCGGAGATGATGATGCCCTGCAGGCCGGCGGCGAGCGCGCAGATCACGTAGACCTCGATCTTCACCCGCACCACCGGAATGCCGGTGAGCTCGGCCGCCTTCTCGTTGCCGCCGAGCGCAAAGACGTGGCGGCCGAACGAGGTGTGGTGCAGCACCACCGCCATGGTCAGCGCCAGGATCACGAGATAGATGAACGGCGCCGGCACGCCGAGCACGTCACCGGACGTGAGCGCATAGAAATAATCGGCGTCGGGCCCACCCGGGAAGCTGCCGCGTCCGTTGGAGACGACATAGCCGAGCCCGCGCACGATCGAGAGCATGCCGAGCGTGGTGACGAAGGGTGACAGGCCGAGCACGGCGATGCAGAAGCCGTTGACGAGGCCGGCAATCAGCGCGGCGCCGAGGCCGGCGAGGATCGAGATGAGCAGGATCAGCCCCGGAACATTGGCGAGCACGGTCTTGCCGTCGGCCGCCATGTGCACCAGCGGCGATCCGGGCGCCGACAGCTCGGTCATCACCATCGATGTGATCATGGCGGAAAAGCACATCATCGATCCCACCGACAGGTCGATGCCGCCGGTGATGATCACGAAGGTGACGCCGAGCGTCGCGATGGCGATGAAGGAAAAGTTCTT
This sequence comes from Bradyrhizobium sp. NBAIM01, assembly GCF_020194115.1. Classification (NCBI taxonomy): domain Bacteria; kingdom Pseudomonadati; phylum Pseudomonadota; class Alphaproteobacteria; order Hyphomicrobiales; family Nitrobacteraceae; genus Bradyrhizobium; species Bradyrhizobium sp. NBAIM01. The sequence goes on from NZ_JADYVU010000002.1 coordinate 798,417, forward strand.
CGCCACGTTCTGCATGTTGCCCTGGGTGAAGAAGTAGGGGCTGGCGAAATGCATGATCACCAGCAGCACCGCCAGCGCGAGCAGGACGTAGCCGGTCTGCGAGGCGAAGATGCCGCGCTGCCACCACCTGATCTTGCCGACATTGGTGAAGCTGATCGGGGATTCCAAGGGCATGGCCATCACGCCGCCTCCTTCGCACCGGTGATGAGGGCGGTGACCTCCTCGGGGGAGGTCTGGTGAATCGACTTGTCGGCGCGCTTCTCGCCGCGTCGCATGACGACGACGCGGTCGCATACGGCGAACACGTCGGGCATGCGGTGCGAGATCAGCATCACGGCGACGCCCTGCTCCTTGAGCCGGTGGATCAGGCCGAGCACCTGCTCGACCTGGCGCACCGAGATCGCGGCGGTCGGCTCATCCATCATTACCAGCCGCGCATTGGAGAGCCGGGTACGCGCGATCGCGACCGCCTGGCGCTGGCCGCCCGACATCTGTCTGACGAGATCGTCCGGGCGCGTCTCCGAACGCAGCTCGCCGAACAGCTCCAGCGCGCGCGATGCCATCGCCTTGTGGTCGAGCAAGGCAATCGGTCCGAACCTGCGCTTCAACTCGCGGCCGAGGAAGACGTTGGCGGCGGCCGTGAGATTATCCGCCAGCGCGAGGTCCTGGTAGACGACCTCGATGCCTACGGCGCGGGCATCGACCGGCCGGTTGAAATGCACCGCGCTGCCGGCAAAGCGCATCTCGCCATGCGTGGGACGGAAATTGCCGGCGATGATCTTCACCAGCGTCGACTTGCCGGCGCCGTTGTCGCCCATCAGGCCGACCACCTCGCCGGGCCAGACCTGCATATCGACGTCGTGCAGCGCGCGGATCGCGCCGAACTCCTTGCCGATGCCGGTGAGCTCGAGCACCGGCGTCGCGTCAGTCTTCGTCATCAGCGGCGTTTCCTCAGACATAGCGGTTGACCAGGGATTCCAGATATTCCTGCCGGCCCGAGCGCGGCTGCGGATCGAAGCCGGGACACATCGCACGGTCGGCGAGATCGGCGAGCGAACGCTGGCCGCCGAGAATGGCGCGGCCCTCCGGGCTGGCCCAGCCCTCGTAGCGCTTTGCGAGCGGCGCACTCAGCGTGCCGGCGTCGAGCATGTCGGCGGCGGCGAGGAAGGCCCGCGCACAGGCATCCATCGAGCCGACATGGGCATGGATGAGATCATCGGGATCGATCGACTGGCGGCGGATCTTGGCATCGAAATTGAGTCCACCCGTGGTGAAGCCGCCACGGTTCAGGATCTCGTGGAACACCAGCGCCAGCTCCGGCACGTTCATCGCGAACTGGTCGGTGTCCCAGCCGAGCAGATCGTCGCCCCGGTTGATGTCGAGCGAGCCGAACACGCCGAGCGCCTCGGCCAGCGCGACCTCGTGATGGAAGGAGTGACCGGCGAGGATGGCGTGGTTCTGCTCGATGTTGAGCTTGACGTCCTTGAGCAGGTCGTAGCGTTCGAGGAAGCCGTAGCAGGTGGCGACGTCGAAATCATATTGGTGCTTGGTCGGCTCCTTCGGCTTCGGCTCGATCAGCAGCGGGCCCTTGAAGCCTATCTTGTGCTTGTGCTCGACGACGAGCGAGACGAAGCGGCCGAGCTGGTCGAGCTCGCGCTTGAGATCGGTGTTGAGCAGCGTCTCGTAGCCCTCGCGTCCGCCCCACAGCACGTAGTTCTGCCCACCGAGCCGGTGCGTCACCTCCAGTGCGGCACGGACCTGGCCGGCGGCATAGGTGAAGATGTCGGGATCCGGATTGGTCGCGGCGCCCGCCATGTAGCGGCGGTGCGTGAACAGGTTCGCAGTGCCCCAGAGCAGGCGGACCTTGCTCGATGCCATCTTCTGCTCGAACAGATCGGCGATGGCGTTGAGGTTGGCGACGGACTCGGCGAGCGAAGCGCCCTCCGGCGCCGCATCGACGTCGTGGAAGGTGAAGAAGGGGACGTCCAGCAGGCGGAACAGCTCGAAGGCGGCATCGGCCTTGGCGCGCGCCATCGCCATCGCGTCGGTGCCGTGGTGCCAAGGCCGCAGGAAGGTCTCGCCGCCGAAGGGATCGCCGCCCGGCCAGCAGAACGAATGCCAATAGCAAACCGCAAAGCGCAAGTGATCCTCGAGCCGGCGGCCATGCACCAGGCGGTCCTTGTCGTACCAGCGGAAGGCGGGCGCGCCTTCGGCCTCCTTGCCGCCGAAGGCGACGGGTGCACTTGCATCGAAGAATTCGGCTGGCGCGTTCACTTAAGGCTCCTTCAATGCGGGATAAAGCGCGCGCCATCGCCGATAGGCCTCGTCATAGGCCGCAGCGACGGACGGGCGGGGTGTGAAGCTTGCGAGCCTGCGCGGGCGCGTGCAGACGTCCGCGGGGTTCTCGCCGGTCGCGGCGAGCCGGCCGAGCCGCGCAGCGCCGAGCGCGGCGCCGACCTCGCCTTCCTCGACGCGGTGGACGGGCATGCCGAGCACGTCGGCGCAGATCTGCGCCCATAGCGGCGAGCGCGAGCCGCCGCCGACGAGATCGACCTCGGCGATCGGCCCGCTGGCTGTGCTCAGCGCCGCCAGATTGTCGCGCGCGGCAAAGGCGACGCCTTCGAGCACGGCCTGCACGATCTGGGAACGTCCGATCGCGCCGCGCAGGCCGACGAAGGCGCCGCTGGCGGCGGCATCGTTGTGCGGCGTGCGCTCGCCGTCGAGATAAGGCAGGAACTGGACCGTGCCAGGTGCATCGACGCGCTCGCCGAGCGGCGCCAGGAGCGCTGCGGCGGGTGTCTCCATCACCCCGGCGAGCCAGGCGAGCGAGGCTGCGGCCGACAGCATCACGCCCATCTGGTGCCAGAGGCCGGGCAGCGCGTGGCAGAAGGCATGCACGGCCGAAGCCGGCGCCGGAGCGAAGCGATCGGTGACGCGGAACAGGACGCCCGACGTTCCCAGCGACAGGAAGGCATCGCCGGGCGCGATGGCGCCGAGCCCGATCGCGCTGGCCGCATTGTCGCCGGCGCCGCCCGCGATCACGACATTTTTCGCCATGCCCCAGCGCTGCGCGTATTCAGGCGCGAGCACCGCGCTCACCGCACTGCCCTCGACGAGGCGCGGCATGTGGTGCAGATCGAGCCCGGTGGCATGCAGCAGCAGCGCGGACCAGCGGCGCAGGCCGACGTCGAGCCACAGCGTGCCTGACGCGTCCGACATGTCCTCGACCATCTCGCCGGTGAGGCGATAGCGGACATAGGCTTTCGGCAGCAGCACCTTTGCCACGCCGTCGAAGATCTTCGGCTCGTGCCGTGCCACCCAGAGCAGCTTCGGCGCGGTGAAGCCGGGCATCGCGAGATTGCCGGCAATCGCGTGCAGCGAGGGACAGCGCCGCTCCAGCGCGGCGCATTCGGCCTGCGAGCGGCCGTCGTTCCAGAGGATGGCCGGACGCAGCGGCCGGCCGTCCTCGCCAAGCAGCGTCGCGCCGTGCATCTGACCCGACAGCCCGATGCCGCGCACCTGCGCAACCTCGCGCGGATGGCGCGCGGCGAGATCGTCGACGGCGCCGACGGCCGCATCGACCCAGGCGTCGGGATCCTGCTCGGACCACAGCGGCGCCGGGTGCGACAGCGCAAGCTCGCGCGCCGCCGTCGCGGTCACCGCGCCGGCTTCGCTCACGAGCACCGCTTTCACACCGGATGTGCCGATGTCGATCCCGAGATACAAATCGTCCTCCCTTTCGCCTGCCGCGGGAGAGCGATCTTGCGTCGCTTTTCCCCGCTGGCGGTCCCGTTTCCAAGTTCACCTGCCGCTAGGGCAGATTGTCCCGCATCACGATGTCGATCCGGATCTTCTCCTGTTCACTCAAGATCGGCTCGCTGCGGGCGAGCGCGAGCAGCACGCGGACGGCCGCGCGCGCTTCATGTCCGGGGTTCTGCGAGATCGCGGCATCCATCACGCCCTGCAGTAGCAAGCGGCGCGTCAGCGCGGTGACGTCGTGTCCGACGAACACCACCTGCTTGTCACGCCCGGCCGCGCCAGAGGCCTTGTCGTTCAACGCCTTGCTGTTCAGCGCTTTGGCGACGCCCTGCGTGCCGGCGCCGACGTTGTAGAGACCGACGATGTCGCCATGCTTGCCGAGCAGCCGCGCCAGCAGCTGCTCCGAACGATCATCTTCATCGCGCCCTTCCAGCACCGGCAGCACGCTGAGATCGGGGAATTCCGTCGCCATCACCTGGTTGAAGCCGAAGATGCGCTCGGCATGGTCGCGCAGGCCCTGCGAGCCCGCGATGATCGCGACCTTGCCGGACCTCTGGCCGACCAGGCGCCCGACCAGCGCGCCGGCGGTGCGGCCCGCGGCGATGTTGTCGATGCCGACATAATGGTGGCGGCGCGAGGACGGCACATCCGAGACCAGCGTCACGACCTTGGCGCCGGCATCGACGAGGTCATTGATGGCGGCGCGGACGCTCGGATGGTCCAGCGCCACCACGGCGACGCCGTCATAGTCGCCGGACAGCGCCTCGAGCGAGGCCGCGAGCGCGGCGGGCTCGAACACGTCGGTTGCGATCATCTCGACATTGAGGCGGCGGGCCGACAGCCAGCCCGCCATCTCGCCGAGATAGGCCTCGATCTGCTGCATGAACGGGTTCGAGCCCGACGGCATCACGAAGGCGAAGCGGCGGGCCCGGCCGCGCGCGAGCTCGGCGGCCGCCACATGCGGCTGGAACGAATTGCGGGCGATGGCGTCCTTGACGCGCCGGATCGTATCCGGGCGGACCCCCGGCCGGTTGTGCAGCACGCGATCGACCGTGGCGAGGCTGACACCGGCCTCGCGGGCGATGTCCTTCAGCGTCAGCACAGTCGGGGTCAAGGTCTCGGCCATGGCTGAAGGCTAGCAGAGGTGTTTTGAGGTACGCAACTCATTTGATGAGGGGATCGGTCTTTTTGCTTCCCCTTACAGGAACGGCTCCGCGAGCGGACCGTTGCCGGGGCGTGCATAACGACATCACCCATGATTCCGGCGAGGGGCTGAGCCCGACGCTCGAGCGCAACATCCAGGCGCTGGTGGCGCGGCGCCGCCGCGAGCAGCAGGCGGCAAGCGGGCAGGACAAGGTCGCGGACGCGATCACGGCCTTCACCGGCAGCATGATCTTCGTCTACCTGCACCTCGCCTTGTTCGGGTTCTGGATCATCGCCAACCTGCATTGGATTCCGGGAATTCCGGCCTGGGACGAGAGCTTCGTCATGCTGGCGATGATCGCCTCGGTGGAGGCGATCTTCCTCTCCACCTTCGTGCTGATCTCGCAGAACCGCATGACCGCGGCGGCCGACAAGCGCGCCGATCTCGATCTCCAGATCAGCCTGCTCGCCGAGCACGAGCTGACCAAGGTGGCCCGCCTGCTCACTCAGGTCGCCGAGCGGCTCGACGTCAAGCCGGACGCGGAGCGCGACCTGCAGGAGGCGGCCCGGGACATCGCCCCCGAGCGCGTGCTCGACAAGATCGAGGAGACGCGCTCTTGAGCTATTCGCGCTCTGGCGCCGACAAGTCGAGCGTCAGGTACAGGCTGTTGGGATCCTCGACATAACCTTCGAACGGGCCGCATGCGACGAAACCGTGCGCCAGATAGAGTGCGTGTGCCGGCTTGAAATAGTCCCACGAGCCGGTCTCGAGGCTGAGCCGCGTCATGTCGCGCGCGCGGGCTTCCGCGATGATGTGGCGCAGCATCTGGCCGCCATAGCCGCGCCGGCGCGCGGTCTGCAGCGTGTGCATCGACTTGACCTCGCCATGGCCAGCCGAAAGCGTCTTCAGCGCGCCGGTCGCGACCAGCGTCTCGCCGTCCCAGCCGGTCCAGAATGCGACGTCGGGTGCACGCAGGCCCGCGAGATCGAGCGCATGGGCACTGCCCGGCGCCGTCTGCGCCCGCGCAGCAGCAACGTGGTGATCGAGCAGCGCGACGACGCGCGGATCATAGGTGTCGCCGGTCCGGATCTGCATCGTGCTCGCCTCCACGCTTTGCCCTCACATCTTGCCGTAGGACGCGCCGCGCCTGACGATGATGACGTAGCGCGCGTCCTGCTTGGTTTCGTTCTCGAAGATCACCGCGCGCATCACGTCGAAATCCAGACAATCGCCCTCGCGCAGCCGCACCGCCTTGGCGTCGATATGCACGGCGATGGCGCCCTCCAGCATCAGGAGCTGCTGGGTGAAGGCGTTGCGGCCCCAGGGGCTGTAGGAGACGCGCGCGCCGGCGGGAAGGTCGACCACGATGATCTCGATGCCGCTGGCCGCATCCGGCGGCGAGGCGTGCCGCCGGCGATAGCCGCTGTCGGGGTCGCGCCAGAGCGGCTGGTCCGCCAGCCGCACCAGGCGCTCCGGCGGCTTCTCGGTGAGCGCGACGACATCGCTGAGCGTGACGTCGAGCGCCGCGCAGAGCTTGTTGAGCAGCGCCGCCGTCGCACTGCTCTGTGCCCGCTCCACCCGCCCGATCATGGCCCGGCTGACGCCGGAGCGGCCTGCAAGCTCGTTCAACGTCATTCCGGCCTGCGTCCGCAGCGTCTTCAGGCGCCGACCGATGGCGCGATCGAGTTTTTGCTGGTCCATGGGTTTCATCCGAACATCGCCCGATACGAGGACCGCATCCCCCGGGGTGAGAGAAGCTTAGCGCGCGCGGAGGCACACGCCGGGAGCGGCAGTCCAATATATTAGAAATTTTGCGCAGGCCGTACGCCCGATTAGGATGCGCCCCAACCACAAAAAATCGGAGGCGACGAATGGATGGCCCGACGCAGCGGAGGATCAAAGCCAACGGCATCAGCCTCAATGTCGCCGAGCAGGGCGACGGGCCTATGGTGCTGCTCTGCCATGGCTTTCCGGAAGGCTGGTACTCCTGGCGGCATCAACTCGAGGCGCTGGCGGCGGCTGGCTACCACGCGGTCGCACCGGATATGCGCGGCTACGGAAAGAGCGACCGGCCCGGAGCGATCGATCAATACACGATCCTCCATATGGTCGGCGATCTCGTCGGCGTGCTCGACGCGTTCGAGGCAAAGGACGCCGTCATCGTTGGACATGACTGGGGCGCGACAATCGCTTGGCACACGGCGCGCCTGCGGCCCGATCGCTTCCGGGCCGCCGCGATCCTCAGCGTACCGTATCGGCCGCGCAGTCCCGTGCGGCCGACGAGCGTCATGCCGCAGACGGCGGATGCGCAGTTCTATCAGCTGTACTTCCAGGAGCCAGGTATCGCCGAAGCGGAGTTCGAGCGGGATCCTCGCGCAACGCTCGGCGCCATGCTCTTCGGCGGCTCCGGCGAAGGGGCGACCGCGATCCGCGCCAATGCCGAGCGTCAAGGGCGGACGGTCGCCGCCGGCATGGTCTCCCGAAAGGACGGCATGCTGCCGAAGGTGCCGGTGCCGCTTCCGTCGTGGCTGAGTGCCGCCGAGCTCGACCACTACGCTGCCGAATTTGCGCGCAGCGGCTTTCGCGGGCCGCTCAATTACTACCGAAACATCGATCGCAATTGGGAGCTGATGGCAGCATTCGAGGGCATGCAGGTGGTGGTGCCCTCGCTCTTCATCGCCGGCGACCATGACATGGTCATCGCCTTCCCCGGTGCCGCCGAACATCTCGCCAACATGAAGCAATGGGTGCCGCAGCTGCGCGACATCAAGATGCTGCCCGGCTGCGGACATTGGACGCAGCAGGAGCGGCCGGCGGAGGTGAACGCGGCGATCGTCCAGTTTCTGAGAAGCCTGCCTAACTAAGGGCTGGAGCGGGCGAAGGGAATCGAACCCTCGTATGCAGCTTGGGAAGCTGCCGTTCTACCATTGAACTACGCCCGCGATGCGCGCTTTGCGCCCCTCTTGATTAGCCGAGACGGCGCCTGCCGCCAAGCGGTTTGGCGCGACCAGCGGGGCGGTTGTTAACGTCCTGATAAGATTCCAGGTGCGCCGGATTGTGGCGGTGTTATGATCGCTTCTCCGGGGAGAAACGTGCACTGAGTGGGGCGTGTGCATGGTGGGGCGGGCTTACGCGATATTCGATACGGCCATCGGCCGTTGCGGCATCATCTGGAGCGGCACCGGCGTGGTCGCCGTGCAATTGCCGGAGGCGCGGGAGATCGACACCCGCCGCCAGATTTTCCAGGTCCATCCCGAGGCGCGGGAGCAGCGCCCGTCCGAGAATGCCGAGCTTGCGATCGAGGGCATCACGGGCCTGCTGCAGGGTCACGATCCCGATTTTTCCGAGGTCAGCCTGGACGCCGGCGGGGTGCCCGGCTTCAACCGGCGCGTCTACGAGTACACCTGCAGCATTCCGCGCGGGGAGACACGCACCTATCACGAGGTCGCCCGAGCGCTCGGCGCCTCCGACGCGTCCTATTCCGTGGCGCAGGCGATCGCGAAGAATCCCTTCATGCTGATCGTGCCCTGCCACAGGGTGCTGGAGGCTGGCAATTACACCGACCGGCTCTCGCCTTACGGCGGCGTGATCTCGAAGCGGCGGCTGCTGGCGCTTGAAGGCGCCCATCCCGTCGCCAGCAAGACCTTGTTCGAAGTGCTGCTGCCGGTTGCTCCGCCCCGTGCCCCTACCTAAATAGGCGGCATGCACGCCACCACGTTGCTGACGACGCCCTCGATCACGGCTTCCGAGTTTCGCTGCGATGCGGGACCGGACGACAGGCCGTTTGCGGAATGCCGCACCGGCCATTCCATCGCCTATGTGCGCTCCGGCAGCTTCGGCTGCCATTGCCGCGCCGGCTTCTTCGAGCTGGTGGCGGGCTCGATGCTGATCGGCGCCCCCGCCGAGGAATACACCTGCACGCATGAGCACGTGTCCGGCGACGTCTGCCTCGGCTTCTTCTTCAGCGAGGACCTGGTCGACGCCCTCGGCGGGCGGCGCGAGGTCTGGCAGATCGGCGCAACGCCGCCGCTGCCCGAGCTGATGGTGCTGGGCGAGCTGGCCCAGACGGCAGCAGAAGGCAACAGCGATCTCGGCCTCGACGAGATCGGCCAGATCCTGGCCGGCCGTTTTGTCGACGCCGTCTCGGGCAAAGCGCGCAAGCCGGCCACTCCCACCGCACGCGACCGCCGCCGCGCGGTGGAGGCGGCGCTGTGGATCGACGATAACTCGCATGCCGAGCTCGACCTCGAGCAAGCAGCCAAGCAGGCGGGATTGAGCCCGTTTCATTTCCTGCGGCTGTTCTCGGCCGTGCTCGGTGTCACCCCGCATCAATATCTGGTGCGCTCCCGGCTGCGCCACGCGGCACGGCTGCTCGCTGACGAGGACATCGCCGTCACCGATATCGCCTATGACGTCGGCTTCGGCGATCTCTCCAATTTCGTCCGCACCTTCCATCGCGCCGCCGGCGTGTCGCCGACCAAGTTCCGGCAGGCGTCGAAGGGGGAGCGCAAGATTCTCCAAGAGCAGCTTGCCCTCAACTGACTAGGGTCGTCTCCGGCGCGTGCCCTTCGCGGCACGCTTCTTCGCAATGGAGACGAACATGTACGACCACATCGGATTGCGCGTTGCCGACCTCGACGCCGCCACGCGCTTCTACAGCGCGGTGCTGGCGCCGCTCGGTTTTGTCCTGTGCTCGAGCGGCGACGGTTATGCCGGTTTCGGGCCGAAGGGCGAGCCGGCGCTGTGGCTGCACCTGAACAAGGGCCGCAAGGCAGATGGCGTCCACATCGCCTTCCGCGCCGGGGATCATGATGCGGTCAAGGCATTTCACAGCGAAGGCCTCAGGAGCGGCGGCCGCGACAATGGCGGCGCCGGCCCGCGCAGGGATTACAGCCCGACCTATTACGCGGCGTTCCTGATCGATCCTGATGGTAACAATGTCGAGGCGGTTTGCGCGTGAGCGCTAGCCACTCGCTCCGTCATTGCGAGATCGCGTAGGGTGGGCAAAGCGTACCGTGCCCACCAATTGCTCGCGACAACGCCCGATGAATGGTGGGCACGGCGCGCGAAGAGCGCGCCTTTGCCCACCCTACGCATTCCAGGAGAGATCATGGCCTCCATCCACAACGACGTCTCCCTCCCCGCCTCCGCGCGCGACGTCTGGGACGCCGTGCGCGATTTCGGCGCGCTGCATCGGCGGCTGGTGCCGGGCTTCGTCACGGCGTGCACGCTCGACGGTGATGCGCGCATCGTCACCTTCGCAAACGGCTCGGTGGCGCGCGAGGTGCTGATCGATTGCGACGATGCGCGGCGGCGCCTGGTCTATGCCATCAGCAACGAGCGGCTGAGGCATTACAGCGCCTCGGTTCAGGTCATCGCCGAGGGCGAGGCGAGCTGCCGCCTCGTCTGGATCATCGACATGCTGCCGAACGAGCTCGCGCCTTACGTTCAGGGGCAAACCAAGGAGGCGGTGGCCGCCATGCACAAGGCGTTTCCGCCCGCTTCGGCCTGATCATTCACTGTGAGTTGTCTCACAGAAGCCCGTCCTCGACCGCCCTAACCATGCCCTCGTGCGTCCGGTCGGCTCCGCTCTCCCGGCGGCGCCACGCACGCGAGGAGCATGCAATGAGAGGTGCGGACAAGGTGATCTGCCAGGCGGCCGCGGTGCTGCTGCTGTTTTCAATCTCGAGCGTGCCGGCAAAGGCGCAATTCCTCGGCGGCGGAGGAGCCGGCGGCGAGGACATGATGACCCAGATGGCGCCGATGCTGGAGATGATGAAGGCGAAGATGGGCAAGCGCCGCTTCGCCATGCTGATGCAGACCATGGGCCCGATGATGAGCCGCATGATGGAGAACGGCGGCGGGCTCGGCGGCTTGATGGGCGGCGGCAATTTCGGCGGCGGATTCGGTGCACCGAGCTATGGCGGCTACACCCCGATGGGCGGCGGCACCATGCCGGTCGGGATCGGCAGCATGGGCGGCGGCGACATCATGGGCATGCTCGGCGGCACCGGTGGCAGCAACATGATGGCGATGATCCCGCAATTGATGCGTCTCGCCAATACCGGCGGCGGCCATCGCCGCCACAAGCGTCGCTAGTCCGCAGCCGAAAGCGCCGGCTTGATCGCAGGCTTCGTCTCGCGCGGTCCCCAGCGTGTCAGCACGACGCTGGAGCACGACAAGAGGCCGAGCACGACCATCGAGCTCGCGGCGAGCCAGAAGAAGCTCTGCGCGCTGGCGCCGTGCCTCGACAGCCACCAGCCGATTCCGGCGATGTAGATCAGCCGCGCGGTCTGCGCCAGCACGGGCCCGATCACCTTGGCCGCGCCTTGCGAGGAGAAATACATCGTCGTTGCCAGGCCGAAGAAGGCGTAGAACGGCCCGACCGTCGAAAGATATTGATGGCTCGCCGCGCGCACCGCCACACTGTCGGTGAACATGTTGACCCAGAGATCGGGGAAGATCGCAACGAGGCACGCCGGCACGCCGACCGCCACGAAAGCAGCAACGCTGGCGGTCCAGGCGATGCGCCGGGCCCGCGCGATGCGGCCGGCGCCGATCGCCATCCCGACCATCGGCACGCAGGCGATGCCGAACGAGAATGCGATCGAGGTCAGCAGGAATTCGAGCCGCGCGCCGACGCCGTAGCCGGCGAGGATCGCAGTGCCGAACTGCGCCAGCATGTGCGTGAAGATCGAGATCGTCAGCACCGATTGCAGCGGCGAGAAGCAGGCGATGGCGCCGACCTTGAGGATGTCGAAGAACATCGCCCATTGGATGCGCAGGCCGCGCAGCTTCAGCGTGATCCGCGCGCGGCCGGAGAACAGGTACCAGCTCATGATGCAGATGTTCATAGTGTAGGCGATCAGCGCGCCAGCGGCGACGCCGCGCATGCCGAACTGCGGCACTGGCCCGAGCCCGAGACCGAGCGTGCCGCCGAGCACGATCTGCCAGGCCGCGGAGTTGAGGATCAGGAACGACGGCAGCTTCATGTTGCCGGTACCGCGCAAGATGCCCGCCATGGTGTTAAGCAGCCAGGGCAGCACGGCGCCGCCGAAGAACACCTGCGTGTAGGCGATCGCATGCGTCAACACATCGCCGCGGCCGCCGAGCATCTCGAGCAGCCTCGGCCCGAAGATCAACATGCCCAGCATGAAGACGAATCCGAAGCTGATGCCGATGAGCATCGCGTGCACGGCCAATGTGCCGGCGCGCTCGCGATTGCCGGCGCCGAGCGCACGCGCGATGGCCGAGGCCACCGCGCCGCCCATGGCGCCGCCGGACATCGTCATGGTCAGAATGATCGTCGGAAACACCAGCGCCATCGCCGCCAGCGCCTCGACGCCGAGCCGGCCGACATAGGAGGTCTCGGCGATCACCACGCAAATGCCGGCCGACAGACCGATCGCGTTCGGCCAAGCGAGCGAGAGCAGCGTCCGCAGGATCGGCCCATCCGTCAGAGCGCTTCTGATCGGCGCCGGAGGCGGCGGCAGCGGGCGCTCTTGCTCATCGACCGGGATTTCGGCGATGTCGGACATGTCCTCTCCCGGGCGCAGGCGCCGTTTGCAGCGCAGCAATCACTTGGTGTGCCAATGGCGTCGTTCGCGCGAATGGCGCGGCTGAGGCGTGTTAGCACGGCTTGCTCCGATTCTGCCTGCGCCCGATGCAGGCGTGCCCTGCGGCAGCGCATTTCAAGCGGTGGAATTCGTTCTTCTCCCTCTCTCCGTTCTTACGGGGCCGCGACGAGCTTTGCTCGCGCTGAGAGCGTCGGGGTGAGGGGCTCTATCCGCGAAGACGGCGAGAGTTGGACTCGCGGAGACTCCCCCTCACCCCGGATTGCATCTTCGATGCAATCCGACCTCTCCCTGCAAGCGGGGCGAGGTGAAGCCCGCTGCGGCCGTCGCCTAACCGATCGTCCAGACCAGCGGCGGACGGCCGCCCGGAGCGGCGCGCATCTGCACGCCGATATGCCGGCCGCAACCTGCAGCGAGACCCTCGAACAATCCCTCCAGCAGCTTGGCGCAGGCGCGGTGAGTGTCGGCGACGTCGTCCATCAGCTTCCAGCTCTGCTGCCGGATCTCGAAGGTGTCTTCCGATTGAGCCGTCTCGGCTGCATCATCCTGCGCGGCGAGCAACGCGCTCAGGAACGATGCGAATTCTCGCGCGCCGCCGCGGGTCGTCGCCAGCGCCGCGGCGACCTCGTCGAAATATTGCATGCCGATCAGCTTGCCGGTGAGGTGCAGCAGATAGCCGGCATCCTCCGGGCCGAACAGCTGCACCATCACGGGCGCGGCGGTGCGGACATATTCCATCGCGTAATTGCGATAGGCCTTTTCCAGCCGCGGTCTTGGCCAGCTCGCGACCGGCAAGGCGGGCGCCGTCTTCGCATCGAACAAAGGCGCTTCCAGGTGCCGCGCGAATACGAGGCGCTGGTCGAGCTCGAGCGGATGGTCGTATTGATGATAATAGCCTTCGAGCCCGTCCTGGCCGTCGACGCTCTGCTTGGTGCAGACGAAGCCGAGCCTGAGATCGCCGAGGGCTGCGCCATTGTTGGCGTGCCAGCCGCGCAGCATGGCGCGTGAGACTTCGCCCGGCACGCCACAGATCGCAGTGCCCTTCCAGATCCAGCGCGGCGGCGGATAGCGGATCCAAGCCTTGGTGTCGCTCTCGTACATGTATTCGACATGAACGCCGCCGATCCAGTTGGAGAGATAGTGGTATTGCGCAGCCGCGACCGCCGGCGGCAGATGGTCGATCCCGAGCTTGCTGAGCCCCGGCAGGAAACGCTCCTGCTGCTGGCGACGAAACACGCGGAAGACGAATTCTGCGGCATCCGCCGTGCCGCGGCGCGTGACGACGGTGAGGATCAGCCCGGTGAAGTAAGCGTGATAGAGATCGGCGACGGCGCGCCAGCGCTTCCATTGCGCGTGCTGCGCGAGGTCTGGTGCGATAGTCATGTTCGCTCCCGGCTTGTTGTTTTGCGGGAGTGTGTCATCGCGGATCGGGTGACGCAACCGGACGCGCTCTCGGTGTTATCGCCCGCGAAGGCGGGCGATCCAGTACTCCGAGATGGTCATGCTTGAATCGAGAGGCCGCGGCGTACTGGATTCCCCGCCTCCGCGGGGAATGACAGCGGTGGGTGAGGTTGGCACTACACCCTGAAATGCTTGCTGAGCTTCAGGCCTTGCGCCTGGTAATTCGAGCCGATGCGCTGGCCGTACATCGCGTCGGGGCGGGCCAGCATCTTCTCGTAGACGAGGCGGCCGACGATCTGGCCGTGCTCGAGGATGAACGGCACCTCGCGCGAGCGCACCTCCAGCACGGCGCGCGATCCCAGCCCGCCAGCGCCGGCATAGCCGAAGCCGGGATCGAAAAAGCCGGCATAGTGCACGCGGAATTCGCCGACCAGGGGGTCGAACGGCACCATCTCAGCGGCGTAGTCGGGCGGCACCTGCACCGCTTCCTTGGAGGCGAGGATATAGAACTCGCCGGGGTCGAGGATCAGGCTGCCGTCGGGGCGCGCCGAGATCGGCTCCCAGAAATCCTCCACCGCGTAGCCGGCGCGGCGGTCGACATCGACGACGCCGGTGTGGCGCTTGGCGCGATAGCCGACGAAGCCGCTCGCCTTCTCGCCGGAGAGATCGACCGAGACGGCAACGCCGCCCGAGAGATCGGCATCGTCGATGTCGACGAGACGCTCGCTGGCGTGCAGCGCATCGAGCTCGTCGGCATTGAGGATGGCATCGCCGGTGCGGAAGCGCACCTGGCTGAGACGCGAGCCCTCGCGCACCAGCACCGGAAACGTCTTCGGGCTGATCTCGGCATAGAGCGGGCCGTGATAGCCGGCGCCGATCATATCGAAGCGGCGGGTGCCGTCGGCGATGACGCGGGTGAAGACGTCGAGCCGGCCGGTCGAGCTCTTCGGATTGGCGGCAGCGACGATCTCCGGCGGCAGCGCGAGGCTCTCGAGCAGCGGCACGATGTAGACGCAGTTGGTCTCGAGCACCGCGCCGTCGGCGAGGCTAAACTCGTGCAGCTTCAGCTCGTCGATGCGCTCTGCCACGGTGGCACCGGGCCCGGGGAGGAAGCTGGCGCGGACCCGATAGGCGATGTCGCCGAGGCGCAGATCGAGGCTCGCCGGCTGGATCTGGCTCTCGACGAAGTCGTAGGTGGGCAGGATGAGACCTTCTTCCGCCATCGCCGCGATCATGCGGTCGGGCAGGATACCATTGGCGTCGGCGGCGACCGTGAACGTCAACCGGGGGTCCTCATCAGGGGTCGAGTGCATCCGGACATGCCGGAAATACAAGTCTTTTACGGCTATCCGATGGACGCCTTGACGGAAAGGGCATTGCGGAATATGAGCATCACTTATCCCGTGGTGATTTGAGCCGGCCGGCTTGCAGCCACGTTAAATAAGTCGCTAAACAGGCCGGGGACCTCTGTGATCCCGGCCCGTGGAGATATCCAGGCCGGTTTTTTTGTGACCGTTTTCGCCTCGACGGTCATGTCGGAGAGGGTCCTATGTCGAAGTCGTCTGCCACTTATCGCCCCGAAACCCGCCTGGTCCATTCCGGCACCCTGCGCTCGCAATATGGCGAGACCTCGGAGGCGCTGTTCCTGACGCAAGGCTATGTCTACGCCAGCGCGGAGGAGTGCGAGGCGCGCTTCAAGGGCGAAGATCCCGGCTTCATCTATTCGCGCTATTCCAACCCGACGATTGCAATGTTCGAGCGCCGCATGATCGAGCTCGAAGGCGCCGAGGCCGCGCGCTCGGCGGCAACCGGCATGGCGGCGGTGACGACTGCGATCCTGGCGCCGCTCAAGGCCGGCGATCACGTGGTCGCCTCCCGTGCGCTGTTCGGCTCCTGCCTCTACGTCATCCAGGACCTGTTGCCGCGCTACGGCATCGAGGCCACGCTGGTCGACGGGCTCGATCTCGACCAGTGGCAACGCGCGCTGAGGCCCAACACCAAGACGTTCTTCCTGGAGAGCCCGACCAACCCGACGCTGGACGTGCTCGACATTCCCTCGATTGCCGAGATCGCGCACAAGGGCGGCGCGCGGCTCGTCGTCGACAACGTGTTTGCAACCCCGATCTGGCAGAGCCCGCTCGCGCTCGGCGCCGACGTCGTCGTCTACTCTGCGACCAAGCACATCGACGGCCAGGGCCGCTGTCTCGGCGGCATCATCCTGTCCTCGGAAGCCTTCATCGCCGAGCACATCCACAATTTCATGCGCCAGACCGGCCCGTCGATTTCGCCGTTCAATGCCTGGGTCCTGCTCAAGGGCCTGGAGACGCTGGGCGTGCGCGTGCGCGCGCAGACCGACAATGCCGCGCGCGTCGCCGAGGTGCTGGCCAGCCATCCCAAGATCTCGCGGCTGGTTTATCCCGGCCGCGCCGATCATCCGCAGGCGGCGCTGGTGAAGAAGCAGATGCGCGGCGGCTCGACGCTGGTCGGCTTCGAGGTGAAGGGCGGCAAGGCGGCGGCCTTCCGTGTGCTCAACGAATTGAAGCTCGCCAAGATCTCCAACAATCTCGGCGACGCCAAAAGCCTCGTCACGCATCCGGCGACCACGACGCATCAGCGCCTCAAGCCGGAAGACCGCGCCGCGCTCGGCATCAGCGAGGGCTTCATCCGCTTCTCGGCAGGGCTGGAGCACGCGGATGACCTGATCGAGGATCTCACCGCGGCGCTGGAGAAGGCGTGAGGGAAGCGAGGTCTCGTAGGGTGGATTAGCCGAAGGCGTAATCCACCTCTGCTGCATCCGCGGAGATAGACAGTGGTGGGTTACGGCTTCGCCTAACCCACCCTACGCACCCTCTCACATCGGCCGGTACGTTCTCACATCGGCGGGCACGCTCACACCGAGCTTGATCTGGCCGACGGAGCGGATGATGTCGTCGCCGAGCAACTGGGCGAAGCAGGCATAGCCCCAATCGTTCATGTGCAGGCCGTCGGCGATGACGAAGCCCTCGACCGGGATCGACTGGTTCTCGTGCCAGTCGCGCATCACCTCGAAGCGCGGGAAAATGCCGACCTTGCGGAGCTCGGCGACGTTGCCGAGCAGCTTGATCATCTTGCCGGCGCTCTCCTTGCGCTGGTTGACGGCCGGCGAATATTGCGGATCGACCAGCACGATGTCGGTGCCGCCGGCGGCCTGAATGCGGCTGATGCCGTCCTCGACCAGCTTGGCCGTATCGGCAGGATCGAGATTGCGCAGCACCGCGTTGGTGCCGACCTGCCAGATCACGAGATCCGGATGCCTGTCGATCACCTGCGTCTGCAGACGCTTCATCATCTCGGGGGCGTCCTCGCCGCCGACGCCGGCATTGATGACGCTGATGTCGGCAGTCGGATAGTGCCGGCGCAGCTGCGCGGCGAGACGATTGGGGTAATTGAACTCCGGCGAGCTCGCGCCGAACCCTTGAGTCGACGAGGAGCCGAACGCGACGATGACGACGGGCTGGCCGGCGGCCAGCTTGCTCGCGACATGCGGCAGCGAGCCCATCGCCTTGGAGCCGCCCTTCGGCGGCAGGCAGGGCACCCGGCTGAAGATGTCGGCGGCGGACTTCGCGACCTCCTTCACCTTGTCGATGGCGCGCGAGGTGACGCCGCGCTGCTCGGGCGACCTCGCGGCGACGGTGGTCTGGGACGGCGCAGCGGGCGCGGGATCAGGCGACTGGGAGGGTGCGGGGGTCGCCGGCTGAGCGGCCGGCGTCTGCGCATGCGCGGCGGGCGTCAGCAACAACAGCACTGCTGTTGCAGGCACGGCCAGCCATGACGTCAGGCAAAAAGGGCGGAGAGAACTCATTAACGCTACACCTCAATTTTGCTGCTGGGCCGGCTCCAGATGGGCAGCGTCAATCACGAACTGTGCCAACGCCCGGCCAAGGCAATCATGGACCTGCTTCGCCAGCTCAGGCCCGCGGGACGGGTTGAACAGGTCGAACTGACCCTGTTCATTCCACTGCCGCATGATCGCGAAACGATCGAACAGCGGGATGTCGTGCTCCTGTGCCACGACGCGCATATTATCGAGAAAAGGCTGCGCCGAGATCATGGTCTCGGTGCGCGGGCTATATTGCAAATTCATCAAGACGACGTCCGCCCCTGCCTTTTGCAACGCAACAACCCCGTCGGTCACCGCGCTACGAAATTCGTCGGGATCGATGGATCGGATAGCATCCACGGTCCCGGTCTGCCAGATGACCAAAGTAGGCGTTTTTGCTTCCATCAGCTTAACGAAGGTGGACGCGGTCTCCTCTGCCGTTTTCTTGCTCTGTATTTCTACGGAGACGTGCACCGGCTCGGAGGGCGGCAGTTTCTCCTTGAGGATCGCCTCCATGCGCGCCGGATAGGAGCTGCTCTCCGACGAGGGAATCGTGGTCGAGCGGCTGCCGATCACCAGGATGTCGAGCGGTTTGCCGGCCTTGATCGCCTCGGCGACCTTGGGCAGCTGGCTTTCGCTGGTCAACAGATAGGACGGCAGTTCGCAGGCCGCAGGCATAGGGGATGCGGCAGACGCGGCATCGCCCGCGCGCGCCGTGGGCGCGGCGAGGTTACCGCATAGCAGGACCAGGCTCAGGAGAACCTTCGCCTTCATCAGCCCCCTCCCGCCAGATCGGCGTTGCCGACGGCGTTTTTGGTTTTCGCACCGCTCTTGTCAGCCACACGCTTGTACCACGAAATGACCCAGGCCACCCCCCACATGATCAGGACTCCGGAGAGGCTAATCAACGCATGCATGACCGGCCCGCCGGAGATTTCGGCGAGGACGAAATGGCCGGCAAAGGCCAGGAAGACGCCGAGGCAGAAGATCTCGAGCGAATGCTGACCACATAGAATCAATGGTCGTAGCCAGCGCGATTTCAAGCCCGGCCAATCGCGGGGCAGGAAGCGTACGGTCAGCGCCGCCAGCGCCAGGAAGTGCGCGAAGCGCAGCACGTCGAGGTCGGTCTTGTCAATCGGATACATCCATTGTTCGATCTGCTTCGGCATGAACTGGGAGAGCTGGGGCACGTACCAGGTCAAGGTCACGTAGAACGCCGCGATGAGATAGGCGATCGAGATCCACATCGTCACGGGCGAGGCCAGGATGCCCGACATGCGACGCGCACCTCCGAGCGCGCACCAGGCACCAAACACGAACAGCAATTGCCAGGCGAACGGATTGAAGGCCCAGAAGCCGTTCGGATAGGCCGACAGGTAAAGGTCGTACTCCCAGGTCACCGCGTAGAGCAGGACCGACAGCCCGAGCGTGACGTCCGGCCGCCATTTCATCGACCACAGGATCAGAGGCAGCGCCAGCATCAGCACGATGTAGAGCGGCAGCACGTCCATGTTGACGGGACGGAAGCGCAGCAGCAGCGCCTGCACGATGACGACGTCGGGCTGCTTGAGGAAGTCCATGATGCCCATCTCTTCGGTGTAGAGCGGGTTCTCGAACCTGGTCGCGACATAGGAGATCTCGGCGAGGAAGATCGTGAACAGGAAGACGTGGGCGACGTAGATCTGCCAGACCCGGCGCAGGATGCGCGCGGTGGCGATGAGAACGCCGCTCTCCAGCATGGCCCGGCCATAGACGAAGGCCGCGGTGTAGCCGGAGATGAAGATGAAGATCTCGGTGGCGTCGCTGAGGCCGTAATTGCGGATCGTGAACCAGGTCAGCAGACTGGGCGGCAGATGGTCGATGAAGATCAGCCACAGCGCGAGGCCGCGGAACAGATCGAGCCGGAGCTCGCGCTCGCCGATGGCGGGCAGCGTGATGGCCGGCGCTGCGGCGCGCGCCTTGGTCCCTGCGGGCTTGGCGCCCGCGGTTCCTGCGATGGTCGATCCCGTCACTTGGTCGGCAATGGTCATCGGGGCCTGGAAACCCTTCCGCAAATCGCGACGTTGAAGCAGTGTAATGGTCCGGCTGTCGTCTCGCAAAGCGTCCGGATCACATCAGGGTGTCTCCCTCGATGGTGTGCTTTCCCGCCAATTCTGGCGGGACGATGTCGCCAAGGCGCCCGCGGGGGTTTGGTTCCCGGGGCGGATTTCGGTATGATGACAGCCATGTACCGCGCCGTGACCCGCCAGATCGAAGTGACCGTCGAGCCGAACTTTGTTCCGGAGCAATCGTCGGCCGACCGCTCGCGCTACTTCTGGTCCTACACCATCGTCATCACCAATTCGGGCGAGGAGACCGTGCAGCTCAAGACGCGGCACTGGATCATCACCGATGCCTCCGGCCGCCAGCAGGAGGTGAAGGGCGAAGGCGTGGTCGGCGAGCAGCCGATCCTCGCCCCCGGCGAGCGCTTCGAATACACCTCCGGCGTGCCGCTCTCGACCGCCTCGGGCTTCATGACCGGCCGCTACCAGATGGTCAGCGAGACCGGCGAACGCTTCGAGATCGATGTGCCGACGTTTTCGCTGGACAGCCCCGACAACAAGCGCGTGTTGAATTAGAGAGGCGAGTTCGCCGTAACACTCACAACTGTCATGCCCCGGCTTGCCGCCTTCGCTAAAGCTCCGGCGGGCCGAGCACCCGCGTGGCCGCGGCGTAGCCTTGGCGGAGACGGGACCGGGCATCCAGTACGCCGCGGCCTCTCGTTTCGATCAGCATCGTCTCGGAGTACTGGATCGCCCGATCAAGTCGGGCGATGACACCGCGCGTGTGGCACTGCTCCACTCGACATTGCGAGTGCAGCGACGCGGGTAGGCTCAGGCGTCCTCGACGCCCGCCTCGTGCGGCGTGAACTGATACACCGACGAGCAGAACTCGCAGGTGACGACGACCTTGTCGTCCTTGACCATGGCGGCGCGGTCGTCGTGCGAGAAGCTCTTGAGCATCGCGGCGACCGCATCGCGCGAGCAGGAGCACCGCGCCTCGAGCACCTGCGGATTGAACACGCGCACACCGCGCTCGTGGAAGAGGCGGTAGAGCAACCGCTCGCCGGAGAGCTCGGGATCGATCAGCTCGACGTCTTCGACCGTCTCGATCAGCGAGCGTGCCTCGACCCAGGCATCGTCTTCCGCGACGCTGTGCACCTCGGTGCCGTCGGGCGCATCGCCGGGATGCAAGTCCGCCTGCCGCGCGCGCTCCGGCGCCTTCGGCAGAAATTGCATCAGCATGCCGCCGGCGCGCCAGCGATGCTTGCCGCCGTCGCTCGAGCGCCACTCCTCGCCGACCGCGAGGCGCACGCGCGTCGGGATCTGCTCGGAGCGCAGGAAATATTCGTGGGCGGCGTCTTCCAGGCTGCCGCCGTCGAGCGCAACCAGGCCCTGGTAACGGCTCATGTCGGGGCCCTGGTCGATGGTCATGGCGAGATGGCCGCGGCCGAGCAGCGTGCCGGAATCCTTGGCCGTGCCCAGGCGCGAGGCGTCAAAGCGCGCATAGGCGCGCAGGCGGTCCGGGGCCTTGTAGTCGACCACCAGGAACGACACCGGACCGTCGGTCTGGGCCTGAAGAATGAAGCGGCCCTCGAATTTCAGCGTCGAGCCGAGCAGCGTCGTCAGCACGATGGCCTCGCCGAGCAGCTTGCCCACGGCTGCGGGATAATCGTGCTTGGTGAGGATGTCGTCGAGCGCGGGGCCAAGCCGCACCAGGCGCCCGCGCACGTCAAGCGCGTCGACCTCGTAAGGCAGCACGGCGTCATCGATCGGAACCGATGATGGCGCGCGAACCGGGCCTTCAGGCCCGGTGTTCATGTCAGGAGACTGGGAAACCATGGCGCTTTATCTGGGGTCGGAGGGCGGAAATGGAAGGGGGCGCGTTCCGGCTGCGATGAGGGTGCACAACGCTACAGCAAGCTCGGTGTCGTCCCGGGGCGCGCAACGCGCGAGCCCGGGACCCATAACCACAGGACCACGTCATCGAGCGAGATGGCAACTCCGAGTCTTCGCCAAACGACTTCCTGTGGTTATGGGTCCCGGATCTGCGCGCGCTTTTGGCGCGCTTGTCCGGGACGACAATTGCGTGTGAGGCCGCAGCCGGGCTTCCAGCGCGCCTACTTCACCGCGTCGAAGCACCAGGCCAAGATGCCCTTCTGCGCGTGCAGGCGGTTTTCGGCCTCATCGAACACGACCGATTGCGGCCCGTCGATCACCTCGTCGGTGACCTCCTCGCCGCGATGGGCCGGCAGGCAATGCATGAACAGCGCATCTCGCTTCGCCAGCGACATCAGCTTGGCATTGACCTGGTAGGGCTTGAGCACGTTGTGGCGGTGCTCGCCCTCCTTGTCGCCCATCGACACCCAGGTGTCGGTGACGACGCAATCGGCGCCGCGCACGGCGGCTTCCGGATCGGTGCCGAGCACGATCGGCGCGCCCGTCGCCTTGATCCAGTCGCGCATGGCCTTTTTCGGTGCGAGCTCCGGCGGCGTTGCGACATTGAGCTGGAATTTGAAGCGCTCGGCGGCATGGGCCCAGGACGCCAGCACGTTGTTGTCGTCGCCGGTCCAGGCCACCGTCTTGCCCTCGATCGGGCCGCGATGTTCCTCATAGGTCATGAGGTCGGCCATCACCTGGCAGGGATGCGAACGCCGCGTCAGGCCGTTGATGACGGGCACGGTGGCGTTGGCCGCAAGCTCCAGCAGCGCATCATGGTTGAGGATGCGGATCATGATGGCGTCGACATAGCGCGACAGAACCCGCGCGGTGTCGGCGATGGTCTCGCCGCGGCCGAGCTGCATCTCGGCGCCGGTGAGCATGATCGCCTCGCCGCCGAGCTGGCGCATGCCGACGTCGAACGAGACGCGGGTGCGGGTCGAGGGACGCTCGAAGATCATCGCCAGCGTCTTGCCTTCGAGCGGCCTGACCGGCTGCTGCGCCTTCTGCTTCGCCTTCATCGCCGAAGAGGCGGCGAGCATGCTCTTGAGCTCCGAGAGCGGCAGCTCGTTGATGTCCAGGAAGTGCTTGGGAGCTTTGTTGGGCGTCGTGCTCATCAGCTTGCCGCCCGCTTGGTCTGGCTGGAGGAGATCGCAGCGCAGGCGCGCTCTAACCGGCCGACGCTGTCCTCGATCTCCGCTTCCGTGACGATCAGGGGCGGCAGGAAGCGCACGACATTGTCGCCGGCCCCGACGGTGAGCAGCTTTTCGGCGCGCAGCGCCGCGACGAGATCGCCCGAGGGCACCACCGCCTTGATACCGATCAGCAGGCCCTCGCCGCGCACCTCGCTGACGACATCAGGATGACGATCGATCACGGAGGCGAGCTTCTGCTTGAGCAGCAGCGACATCTTCTGCACGTGGTCGAAGAAGCCGGGCTTGAGCATGACGTCGAGCATGGCATTGGCAGCCGAGATCGCGAGCGGATTGCCGCCGAAGGTCGAGCCGTGCGAGCCGGGCCCCATGCCGGCCGCCGCGTCCGCGGTCGCCAGCACCGCGCCGATCGGAAAGCCGCCGCCGAGCGCCTTGGCGAGCGACATCACGTCCGGTGTGACGCCGGTGCGCTTGTAGGCAAAGAGCTCGCCAGTGCGGCCCATGCCGGTCTGCACCTCGTCGAAGGCGAGCAACAGGCCGCGCTCGTTACAGAGTTCGCGCAGCGCCCTCAGGAAGGCGTGAGGTGCAGAACGAACGCCACCCTCGCCCTGGATCGGCTCGATGAGAATGCCGGCGGTGTGCGGACCGATCGCCTTCTTCACGGCGTCGAGATCGCCGTGCGGCACCTGATCGAAGCCGTCCATCGGCGGACCGAAGCCCTCGAGATATTTCGCAGAGCCGGTGGCGGCGAGCGTCGCCAGCGTGCGGCCATGGAAGGCACCCTCGAAGGTGATCATGCGGTAACGTTCCGGATGCCCCTTGGAGAAGTGATGGTGGCGCACCAGCTTGATCACGCCTTCCAGCGCCTCGGCGCCGGAATTGCAGAAGAACACGAAGTCCGCAAAGCTCTCATTGCAGAGGCGGCTTGCGAGCTTCTCGCCGTCAGGGCTCTGGAACAGGTTCGACATGTGCCAGAGCTTGGTCGCCTGCTCCTGCAACGCCTTGACCAGCGCGGGATGGACATGGCCGAGCGCATTCACCGCGACACCCGAGGTGAAATCGAGATAGCGATCGCCGTTGGTCGCGATCAGCCAGCAGCCTTCGCCGCGCTCGAAACCGAGGTCGGCCCTGGCGAAAACGGGGAGCAAATGCGGCGCTGCGCTGTTAGTCATGACGTCACTTGAATGTTGCGGACGGTGTGAGGCATGCATTGCGCGACGCACCATCGACCGGCCCCGGAAAACGAAACGTGCCGCCTTTTAAGGGCGGCACGTGGCACTATCTTATGCCTGGCAAGACGGGTGTCAATGCCGCCCGGAAAGCCTCGCGAAACGCTGATTCCGTAGTCTTGCGGTGCCGATTTTGCGGGTTTTTCACCACGGAACATGTGGAAGCGAGTCGGCGGACTCTTGCGCGGGAGTCACGCCATATTGTAGCGTTTGGACTGTCAGATACGACATCTCGTGCAGCAGTTCTGATCCCAGAAGTCCTCATGTACCGGCGTAAACGTTCGGGCGTCTTGAGCGCGCCCGGCGAGCCTTAAGGGATTCTGACGGCACGGGTTTTTCAAGGCTAAAGCATTCGCTGCGAAGGCCCCAGGATGGCAGGCGCGCAGCGAGGGAAAGGGTGCAATGACGGTTTTGACCTGGTCCGATGATCGCGTCGAGCAGCTGAAGAAGCTCTGGGAGGCCGGACTTTCGGCCAGCCAGATCGCGGCGGAGCTCGGCAATGTGACCCGCAATGCCGTGATCGGCAAGGTGCACCGGCTCGGCCTGTCCGGCCGCGCCAAGAGCCCTTCATCGGCAGCGCCGCGGCCGCGCAAGGCACGGCCCGCGCAGCATATGATGCGGGTGACCCGCCCCGTCGCGCGCGGCAACACCGCGTTGGCGCAGGCCTTCGAGGTCGAGTTGGAAGCCGAGCCGGTTACCTACGACAACGTGGTGCCGATGAGCCAGCGGCTGTCGCTGCTGGAATTGAACGAGGCGACCTGCCACTGGCCGGTCGGCGATCCCTCGAGCCCGGATTTCTTCTTCTGCGGCGGCAAGGCGCTCTCCGGCCTGCCCTATTGTGCCCAGCATTCGCGCGTGGCCTATCAGCCCGCAGCGGATCGCCGTCGCGCAGCACCGAAACCGGGCACGCGGTGAGCTTGCGGAATTCCCTGATCGCCAAGCTTTGATCGCCAAGCTTGATCGCCAAGCTTGATCGCCAAGACTGCAGCCGTCACACGATGACGGCTCCCAATCGCTCGGTGTCATCCCCGCGAATGCGGGATCCATAACCGCGGGGCGCAATCGTTGCGCGAGATGGTCACTCCGAGTCTTCGCCAAACCACGTCCTGTGGCTAATCGCGAAGAGCGCAAGCGCTCGCGCTGAGATCCCGGGCTCACGCTGCGCGCGCCCCGGGATGACGGCCGAGATCGGCGCCGCAGTTCGCCAAACCAGCTGTCGCTGGCGCCTTACGTCTGCTCAGCCTTCGCGAAGCGATCGTCCAGCGCGTAGCCGGCGCCGCGGACGGTGCGGATCGGGTCCTGCTCGCGGCCAAGATTGAGCAGCTTGCGCAGGCGGCCGATATGGACGTCGACGGTGCGCTCGTCGATGTAGATGTCGCGGCCCCAGACGCTGTCGAGCAGCTGCTCGCGCGAGAACACGCGGCCGGGATGCTCCAGGAAGAACTCCAGCAGGCGATATTCGGTCGGACCGAGATCGATCGGCCGGCCCGAGCGCGCCACGCGGCGCTTGTCGCGGTCGAGCTCGATATCGCCATAGGCGAGCACGGTGGCGAGGCGCTCGGGACTCGCACGCCTGAGCAGGCCCTTCACGCGCGCAAGCAGCTCCGGCACCGAGAACGGCTTGACGATATAATCATCCGCGCCGGTCGCGAGCCCGCGCACCCGTTCGCTCTCCTCGCCGCGCGCGGTGAGCATGATGATCGGCAGCTGCTTGGTCTCGGGGCGGGTCCGAAGCCGCCGGCACAGCTCGATGCCTGACAGGCCCGGCAGCATCCAGTCGAGCACGATCAGATCGGGAATGTGCTCCTTGAGGCGGGTGTCGGCGTCATCGCCGCGCATCACCGTCTCGACGTCATAGCCGTCGCCTTCGAGGTTGTAGCGAAGAAGCTCGGTGAGAGCTTCCTCGTCCTCAACCACCATAATGCGTGCGCCCATGTGGTCGTAGCTCCTTAAGTCGTCAGGTGTTCGGCACCGTCGTGGCGAAGGTCGTCATGTCGCCCTTCGGCCGCTTGTCGGTGATCGCCTGGCCCTCGATCATGTAGAACACGGTCTCGGCGATGTTGGTGGCGTGGTCGCCGATCCGCTCGATGTTCTTGGCACAGAACATCAGGTGGATGCAGAACGAGATGTTGCGCGGATCCTCCATCATGTAGGTGAGGAGCTCGCGGAACAGCGAGGTGCAGATGGCGTCGACTTCTTCGTCGCCCTTCCACACCGCCATCGCCGCCGGCAGGTCGTGCGCGGCATAGGCGTCCAGCACCGACTTGACCTGCTGCTGCACGAGGTCGGTCATGTGCTCCAGGCCGCGGAACAGCTTGAGCGGATGGAAATCCGTCTCCAGCGCCGCGACGCGCTTGCCCATGTTCTTGGCGAGATCGCCGATGCGCTCGAGATCGGTCGCAACGCGCATCGCGCCGACGATCTCGCGCAGGTCGACGGCCATCGGCTGGCGGCGGGCGATGGTGAGCACGGCGCGCTCCTCGATGCGCTTCTGCAGCGCGTCGAGCTCGACGTCGGTGGCGACGACGCGCTGGCCGAGCGCGACGTCGCGGCGGATCAGCGCGTCGACGGAATCGACGATCATGCGCTCGGCGATGCCGCCCATCTCGGCGACCAGGCGGGTGAGCTCCTGAAGGTCGCTGTCGAAAGCCTTTACGGTATGTTCAGAACCCATGTTCCGTCTCCTCAGCCGAACCGGCCGGTGATGTAATCCTGCGTGCGCCGATCGCTCGGCGACGTGAAGATCTTGCTGGTGTCGTCGAACTCAATCAACTCGCCGAGATACATGAAGGCGGTCTTGTCGGAAACGCGCGCCGCCTGCTGCATGTTGTGGGTGACGATCGCGATCGTGTAGTTCTCGGACAATTCCTGGATCAGCTCCTCGACCTTGGCGGTCGAGATCGGGTCGAGCGCCGAGCAGGGCTCGTCAAACAGGATCACCTCGGGCCGCACCGCGACGGTGCGGGCGATGCAGAGGCGCTGCTGCTGGCCGCCGGAGAGCGACAGGCCGGAGGCATTGAGCTTGTCCTTGACCTCGTTCCACAGCGCGCCACCGCGCAGCGCCTTCTCGACGCGGTCGTCCATCTCGGACTTGGAGATCTTCTCATAGAGACGAATGCCGAAGGCGATGTTCTCGTAGATCGTCATCGGGAACGGCGTCGGCTTCTGGAACACCATGCCGACCCGGGCGCGGAGCAGGTTGAGGTCGAGCTTGGGGTCGAGGATGTTGGTATGGTCGAGCAACAGCTGACCGTCGGCGCGCTGGCCCGGATAGAGGTCGTACATCCGGTTGAAGATGCGCAGCAGGGTGGACTTGCCGCAGCCGGACGGGCCGATGAACGCCGTGACGCGGTTGGTGCCGAGCGCCAGGTTGATGTTCTTCAGCGCGTGGTGGTCGCCGTAGTAGAAGTTGAGGTTGCGCGCCGTGACCTTGGCGGGCGCCTCGGGCAGGGGCTGCGAGCCGGGATGAACGGTCGGTGCGCTGACGGAAACAGACATTTCACTCATTTTGCAGTCCTCTCGGCGCCAAGGATGCGCGCGCCAATGTTAAGGGCAAGCACGGTCAGGGTGATCAACAGCGCGCCGCTCCAGGCGAGTTGCTTCCAATACTCGTAGGGGCTCTGCACGAAGTTGTTGATGGTGACAGGCAGGTTCGCCATCGTCTTGTTCAGGCCGAGGCTGAAGAACTGGTTCGATAGTGCCGTGAACAACAGCGGCGCGGTCTCGCCGGCGACGCGGGCGGTCGCCAGCAGCACGCCGGTGATGAGGCCGGAGCGCGCGGCACGATAGGCGATACGCTTGATCACCAGCGAGCGCGGCAGGCCGAGCGCGCTGGCAGCTTCGCGCAACGGATTCGGCACCAGCAGTAGCATGTCTTCGGTGGTGCGCACGACGACCGGGATCACGATGACGGCAAGCGCCAGCGCGCCCGCAATCGCCGAGAAGCCGCGCATCGGCACCACCACCGCGCCATAGATGAAGAGGCCGATGATGATCGAGGGTGCCGACAGGAGAATGTCGTTGATGAACCGGATCACCGAGGTCAGCTTGTCGTTGCGGCCGTACTCGGCGAGATAGGTGCCGGCGAACAGGCCGAGCGGCGCGCCGATGCCGACGCCGATCACGGTCATGATCAACGAGCCGACGATGGCGTTGCGCAGGCCGCCCTCGGTCGATCCGGGCGGCGGCGTGTCAGCTGTGAAGACCTGGAGGTTGAGCCCGGCCAGGCCGTTGTAGAGCAGCGTGACCAGGATCAGCGCGAGCCAGGTGACGCCGAAGGCGGCGGCTGCGATGCAGAGGCCGCGAATGACGATGTCCCAGCGGCGGCGGCGCGAATAGATCGGGTTCATGGCTTCACTTCCCGGCCTTGGTTTCGAGGCGCAGCAGCATCAAACGGGCGGCAGCGAGCACGAAGAACGTCAGCACGAACAGCAGGAGGCCGAGCAGGATCAGGCCGGACTGGTGCAGGCCGTCGCTCTCGGCAAATTCGGAGGCGATCGCCGCCGAAATCGTCGTGCCCGGCGCGAAGATCGACGAGGAGATCCGGAACGAGTTGCCGATGATGAAGGTCACCGCCATGGTCTCGCCGAGCGCCCGGCCCAGCGCCAGCATGACGCCGCCGATGATGCCGACGCGGGTGTAGGGGATCACCACGCTGCGGACGACCTCCCAGGTGGTGCAGCCGACGCCGTAGGCGGCTTCCTTCAGCACCGGCGGCACCGTCTTGAACACGTCGACCGAAATCGAGGTGATGAAGGGCAGCACCATGATGGCGAGGATCAGCGCGGCGTTGAACAGGCTGAGATAGGACGGGGGCCCTGCGAAGATCGCGCCCAGCACGGGGACGCCGTCGAACACCCTGATCATGAAAGGCTGGAAGGTGTTGGCCAGGAACGGGCCGAGCACGAAGAAGCCCCACATGCCGTAGATGATCGAGGGGATGCCGGCGAGCAGCTCAACCGCCATGCCGATCGGGCGCCGCAGCCATTGCGGGCAGAGCTCGGTGAGGAAGATCGCAATGCCGAGACCGACGGGAATGGCGATCAGCATCGCGATGAAGGAGGTGACGAGCGTGCCGTAGATCGGCCCGAGCGCGCCGAGCACCGGCGGATCGGCCGAGGGCGCCCAGCGCTGCGTCCACAGGAAGGAGATGCCGAACTCCTGGATCGCCGGGAAGGCGCCGACGATCAGCGAGATGATGATGCCGCCGAGGATCAGCAGCACCGAGATCGCGGACAACCGCGTGATCCAGTAGAAGGTGACGTCGCCGAGCTTGAACGCGCTCAAGGCCTTGGCGCGATCATATGGACCGGCAGCATCAATCACATTGCTCTCAACAGCCATCTCAGCCACGCCGATCCCCTATACTCGTTTTATGTACGCTTGTTGTTGGTGGCGCGCTCCGGATGCGGCAGGAGGCCGATCCGGAGCGGAGATCTTGCAGCGTCCCGGAACCGTGTCCGGGACACATATAGCGCCTTAGCTCTTGATCTCGGCAGCCCAGGTCTTCTCGATCTGCTGGACGACGCTGTCCGGCATCGGAATGTAGTCGAGCTCCTCGGCCATCTTGCCGCCGTTCTTGAAGGCCCAGCGGAAGAACTTGATCGCTTCCTGCGCGGCCGCCTTGTCGGTGGCGGACTTGTGCATCAGGATGAAGGTCGCCGCCGTGATCGGCCAGGACTTCTCGCCGGGCTGCTCGGTCAGGATGACGTAATAGCCGGGAGCCTTGGACCAATCGGCGTTGGAGGCGGCCGCCTGGAAGGCCTCGACGGTCGGCTGCACCGGCTTGCCGGCCTTGTTGACGAGACCGGTGTGGGTGAGCTTGTTCTGCTTGGCATAGGCGTATTCGACATAGCCGATCGAGTTCTTGGTCTGGCTGATGTTGCCCGACACGCCTTCGTTGCCCTTGGCGCCGACGCCGACCGGCCACTCGACCGCGGTGCCCTCGCCGACCTTGCTCTTCCAGTCCGCGCTGGCCTTGGAGAGATAGTTGGTGAAGTTGAAGGTGGTGCCCGAGCCGTCCGAACGACGGACCACGGTGATGGCCTCTGACGGCAGCTTCGCGTTGGGATTGAGCTTCTTGATCGCGGCATCGTCCCACTTGGTGATCTTGCCGAGATAGATGTTGGCCAGGGTCTCGCCGTCGAAAACCAGCTCGCCCGGCTTCACGCCCTCGATATTGACGACGGGGACGATGGCACCCATCACCATCGGCCACTGGACGAGGCCGTCCTTCTCGAGCTGCTCGGCCTTGAGCGGCGCGTCGGTGGCGCCGAAGGTCACGGTCTTGGCCTGGATCTGCTTGATGCCACCACCCGAGCCGATCGACTGGTAGTTCAGACCGTTGCCGGTCTCCTTTTTGTAGGCGTCAGCCCACTTCGAATAGATCGGGAACGGGAACGTCGCGCCGGCACCGGTGATGTCGGCCGCAAAGGCTACCGTCGTCGATGCGGCGACCAAGCCGGCAGCGACCATGGTTTTGAGGAAATTCATGCTGGTCTCCATACAGGGGAGCGAAGCGCCATCCGCGCCCGATCGCGCTCCCCGCGCCGCCGCTTTAGGGGCGGTCGGCTGTGCTTTTACGAAGGTTTCGTGACAGTTGGATGACGACACCAAGCAATTGAAATTGCTTGCGTTTCCGATCAAGCCGGAGTCTTGATCTGGGGAAAACAGGCGGTGAAGGTGGCGCCCTGCCTGGGCACGCTTTCGATCAAAAGGCGGCCGCGATGACGGTTAAGGATATGTTTCACCAACGATAACCCGAGCCCGGTGCCGCCTTGCGAGCGGCTGTCGCCGACGTCGACCCGATAGAAGCGCTCGGTCAGCCGCGGCAGGTGCTCCGGCGCGATGCCCGGGCCGAAATCGCGGACCATGACCCGCATTTCCTGAGTTCCGTCAGCGGCGGCGCTCGAGGTCAGCGACACGATGACGCGCCCGCCGGAGGCGCCGTATTTGAGCGCGTTCTCGATCAGGTTCTCGAACAGGCGGAGCAGCTCCTCGCGGTCCCCCGCGATCATCACCGGCGGCTCCGGCAGGTGGATGTCCACCTCGACCTGACGCTCGCGCGCCAGCGGCTCGAGCCCGTCGGCGACCTGGCGGATGATCGGGACGAGATCGACCAGGGTGTCGGGCCGGACATGGGCCGACAGCTCGACCCGCGACAGCGACAAGAGATCGTCGATCAGGCGCGCCATGCGCGTGGCCTGGTTGTGCATGATGCCGAGAAAGCGCTCGCGCGCCTTGGGATCGTCCTTGGCCTGGCCCTGTAGCGTATCGATGAAGCCCGACAGCGCCGCCAGCGGCGTGCGCAGCTCGTGGCTGGCATTGGCGACGAAGTCGGCGCGCATCTCCTCGACCCGGCGCAGCGGCGTCTGGTCGTGGAAGGTCATCAGCATGCATTTGTCGGCGCCGCCGAAGCTGGTCGGCACCGGCACCGGCGTGATGATCAGCTCCATCCAGCGATCGACCGGAACATGATCGAGATAGGTCGCGCGCCGCGGCTCGGTGGTTGCGATGGCCTCGCGCAGCGCGGTGATGATCTCCGGCGAGCGCAGCGCGAACTGGGCGAGCTCGTTCTTGCGCAGCGCCGGCGCGAGCTGGGCGGCGGCGGCGTTGAGGTGGATGACGCGGCCGGCCCGGTCGAGCAGCACCGCCGGGTCCGGCATGCCGGCGACCACCGCGGCCACCGCCGCGCTCTCGACCGGGTTGATGCGTCTGACGTCGTCGCGGGAGGTGGCGGGATCGTGCAGCCGCCACGGGATCAAGGCAGCCGCCGCGAT
This sequence comes from Bradyrhizobium sp. NBAIM01, assembly GCF_020194115.1. Lineage (NCBI taxonomy): Bacteria > Pseudomonadati > Pseudomonadota > Alphaproteobacteria > Hyphomicrobiales > Nitrobacteraceae > Bradyrhizobium > Bradyrhizobium sp. NBAIM01. The sequence continues at coordinate 830,292 of NZ_JADYVU010000002.1, forward strand.
GCAGAGGAACACGATTGCAGCGTGCAGCGCCGACAATTCGCCGAGCGAGACCACGACGGACAGCGCCAGCGCCGCGGCGATCAGGATGATGGTCGAGTGCCGCAGCCGATCGGACCAGGGCTGGGCGGAGGGAGAAGAGGGGGCGTCGATCGCCATCGGGGCGGACTTCTCCTGGGACTGTCCTTAAGGACCTGACACCGGTCAGGCGCCGCTGTCGCTGCGCTCTCTCACATAGGCGGCTTCAGGCGCCGGGCCGGGGTCCAGCTTGAGCGCCGCCTGTTGCAAGCGCTTCGATCGGGCGCCGATTATAACCTCTCGAAACGTCAGCAAGATTACAGATAAGACGAACGGAGACAGATAATAGAGGACGCGGAACAGGAGCATGCCGCCCAGCAGCTCCTCGCGGTCCATCTGCCAGAGCCCGACCAGCATGGCGGCATCGAACACCCCCAGGCCTCCAGGCGAATGGCTGGCGAAGCCGAGCAGGGTCGCCGAGACGAAGATCACCGCGACCATTACGAAGCCGAGATTGGGCTCGTCGGGGACCAGCACATACATCGCCAGCGCGCAGAAACCGAGATCGACGATGCCGATCGCGATCTGGAGCAGCGTCAGCGGGCCGCCCGGCAGCACCACCGTCCAAGGGCCGCGGCCGACCACCCGCGGCTGGCTCCAGACCCAGATCACGTAACCGATCAGCGCCACGATGATCATCAGCGCCAGTGTCCGGTTCAGCCAGACCGGCAGCTGGTCGATCGAGGCTGCCGCCTCCGGATGGTAGGCGATGCCGAGGCCGAGCACCGCGGCATTGCCCAGCCAGAAGGTCAGGCCGGCGAGAAAGCAGATTTTTGCGACGTCGATCGCGTTGAGCCCATAGGCCGAATAGATGCGGTAGCGCACCGCCCCGCCGGTGAAGACGGAGGCGCCGACATTGTGGCCGATCGAATAGCTGGTGAAGGCCGCGAGCGCGTTGATGCGATAGGGCACGTGGGCATGGCCGATCGCGCGCGTGGCGAAGAGGTCGTAGAAGGTCAGCGTGAAATAGCCCGCAGTGACGAATAGCGCCGCCATCGCAATCTGGCTCGGCTCGGTGCTCTTGATCGCTTCGAGGACCTCGTTGAAATCGATGCCGCGCAGCATGTGGTAGAGCACGTAGCAAGCGATGCCGATGACCGCGATGCTGATCACGACTCCAAGCTTATGCAGGACTTGCTTCTGGCGCAGAAACGTCGTCGCCCTGCGTATGGCTTCCAGCATCTAGACCTCGAACAACGCTTCAGCGGCCAGGGTGGCCGGCGGACAGGCGGACGCGCAGGCATTCAACGAACCCTCGCCGCCGGCGCCGGAATCGCGCATGCCCCCTGCCCCTCCACTAGCGCGTTTTCGGCCGAAGTGGAATTCGCCAATTCGAACAAAAACACGTGCCTTCAATATTTTAGGCAGGGTCGCAGCTCCCAGTGCAGAATTTGGCGCTTTCGTCGGCAAGGCTTGGCGCGAATCTCCAGGCGATCCTGCGCAGGGGCCATGAAGTTTTGATGATTTCGGCCGCACAATGTTCCGTCACGCCTTAAGCCAACGTCAATCTATGGAGCCGGCCTGCCTGTTGAAAGAGGGGTGACTGGAGCGGCCAGGTCCCGGTTTTCCAATGCGCCGAAAGGCCGCGGCGGAGCACACCCCGCCCCGCGCGTGAGGGTGCATAGCAACATCACACAGCGGCTGGCGGCGCGGTACGCGAGACCACCCGATCGCGCAGCCACGCTCCGATCGTGCCGCCGACGAGATAGCAGGCGAACATGATCAGGCCGAGGTCGAGCCAGTAGCCGAAGCGACCGGGGACCACATGGGTGAGAGAGGCCGCGACCAGGGCGGCGGCAAGCACTGCGAGCCACCGCGCAATCACCTTCGAGGTGCCGTTGCCGCGCTGGACCACCGAGATCCAGCCCATGCAGAAGCCCAGCAGCAGCGAGCCGATCAGCCAGCCCAGATGGAACGAGACGAGATAGGGCATCGTCACCTCACCAGAAATTCAATGCGGCGGTTCTGCGCCCTGCCTTCATCGGTGTCGTTGCCGGCGACGGGCTGCGTGCTGCCATGGCCGACCGCGGTGAAGCGGCTGGCAGGAAGGCCCGCCTTGACCAGATAGTCGATCACCGCCTGCGCGCGCTTTTCCGAAAGGGCCTGGTTGAAGACATCCTCGCCATCGGCGTCGGTATGTCCGACGACCTCGATATTGGTGGTGGGGCAGCGCAGCGCGGTCTCGATGAGGCGATCGAGAATGCCGGCCGAGTCAGGATCGATGTCCGCGCGCCTGTTCGCGAAACGGATCTTGCCCTTGGTCAGAAGCTCCGAGAACAATTGCTGGCACACGGTGCCGTCGACCGGGCCTGCGGCGGGCTTCACCGTAATCTCCGGCTTGTACTGCCAGTTCTTCGGGAAGTCCTTGCCGAGGCCTGCGCGGATCTCGTTGGCGGCGCCCTCGTAGAGCGCATCGCCCGAGAGCTTCACCTCGCGGTCGGAGACGACCAGCGTGCCGGTCGACAGCCGCGACAGCGCGCCGAGCGCAGCGATAACAGCCGTGCTGAAGGAGCCGGGGGCGCCGATGCTGGCCTTGAGATTGTCGACGACCTTTTCGGTGAAGAACTTTCGCGAGGCGCTGGTGCCGATCGCGGCGTGGACGTTGTTGTCCGGAACATAGCCGGTCAGCGTCACTGTCGCAGCCACCGGATCCTTGTAGGCCTGGAAGATGTAGGGCGGCGCCTTGATCTCGTTGGCCGCAATAGAAAAACCCTCGGGCAGGTTCTTCAGCGCAGCGGCGATCGCCTCACGGCCGCCGAGCTCGCGCGCCATGCCCGACAGATTGACCTTGGTGTCGGTGATCGTGATCTTGCCGTCCTTCAGCTTGCCGATCTGATCCAGCAGCAGCATCGCGGCGGCTTCGAACCGAGGCGGCGCCCCGCGCGCCAGTCCCATCTGGTCGGCGACCTCGACGCCGCCGACTTCCTTGCGGGCCGCCTCGGTCAGCCGGGCCCTCATCGATGGCAGCGGCGCGGAGCCCGACAGCGTCACCCGCACCACGTCGCGCTCGGCATTCCACACGAAGGGCTTGGCCTCGGGAACGAGGCGGGTCCGGTCGTCGACCAGCCGCACGCCGGGCACGGTTTCGACCGCCATCACTGCGTCGCGGCGCCCCTCCTCGGAGAAGGCGTCCGCGGCCAGGCTGACGTCGCGGCCGTCGACCGCGATCCGGGTCTTGTCCAGAACGGTGTCCTTGAGCGCAGCCGAGCTGCGGGCCGACAGATCAGCCTCGACCCGTAAGGTATTATTCCAGGCCGCAAATCCCCACATGACGGCAAGGGGGATCAACCCCGGCCACCATTTGCTGGCCCACGAGAAAAGCTTCTGCATTCGACGACCCGACCTCTGGAAACGGAGACAAAACAAACCCTTGGCAGGCTGTCAAACCGGAAATGGCCCTGGTCCCAAGGCCCGGGTGGGACAATCGGAATAACTTTTTCTTCAAGGGTTCTTCCGTAAGTTGAGGCCGGAATGCCAAAGTCCCCCACCCGGTCATGAAACAACTGCGTAACAACGTCATCCGCGCCGGGCTGGGAGCACTCTATCTCAGCGGGGCGCACCACCTGTTGCGCCCGCTCTTGTCGGGCGTCGGCGCCATTTTCATGCTGCACCATGTGCGGCCGGCGCGCGAGGCCGCGTTCCAGCCGAACCGGCATCTCGAGGTCACCCCCGACTTCCTGCGCGCCACGCTGTGCCATTTGCGCTCGCGCGACATCGACATCGTCAGCATGGACGAGCTGCATGAGCGGCTGGTGCAGGGCCGGTTCGACCGTCGCTTCGCCGCCTTCACCCTCGACGACGGTTACCGCGACAATCTGGATTACGCGCTGCCGGTGCTGCGCGAATTTGACGCGCCGCTGGCAGTCTATGTCACGAGCGATTTTGCCGACGGCACCGGGCGATTGTGGTGGACGGCGCTGGAGGCCGTGATCGCCAAGGCCGAGCAGATCGACATTCAGATCGGCAATTCCGCCCTGCGGCTCGATGCGACCAGTGTCGCGGCGAAGCAGGCGGCATTCGACCGCCTGCACGACTGGCTGCGCGCGCTGCCGGGCGAGCACGATCTTGCGCGCGAGATCGGGGCGCTGTGCAGGACTCACGGCGTCGACATGGAAGCGCTGTGCCGCGGCCTCTGCCTGTCCTGGGCCGAGCTCAAGTCCTTTGCCGCCGATCCGCTGGTCACGATCGGCGCGCACAGCGTCAGCCATTGCAACCTTGCCAAGCAGACGGAAGGCATCGCCGCCCAGGAGATGGCCGCGAGCCGCGCGCGGATCGAGCAGGCGCTGGAGCGCCCCGTGCTGCACCTCGCCTATCCCTATGGCGACCGCGACGCCGCGGGCGCGCGCGAATTCGCCCTTGCCGCATCCGCCGGTTTCAAGACCGCGGTGACGACGCGGCCCGGCATGCTGTTCGCCGAGAACGCCGACCACATGACCGCGCTGCCCCGCGTCTCGCTCAATGGCAATTATCAGGACGCGCGGATCCTGCCGGTGCTGACCTCGGGCGCCGCGACCGCGATGTGGAACGGCTTCCGCCGCATCGCGGCGGCGTAGGCCTCAATCTGCACTGGTCGAGGACAAGCGTGCCTTCCTTGACACCCCTCCCCGCTCCGCCCACAACCGGCGGCAACCAAGGGAGGAACGCATGTTCAACGATCTGTTCTCGCTCAAGGGCCGCATCGCGCTGGTAACCGGCGGCTCGCGCGGCATCGGCAAGATGATCGCGGCGGGATTTCTCAGCGCCGGCGCGGCAAAGGTCTACATCACCGCGCGCAAGGCCGGACCGTGCGAGGCCACCGCGAAGGAGCTCAGCGCGCAATATGACGGGGAATGCATCGCGCTGCCGATCGACATCTCGACCGTTGCCGGCGCCGAGCTGCTGGCCAGCGAGTTCGGGAAACGCGAGTCCCGGCTCGACATCCTCGTCAACAATGCGGGCGCCGCCTGGGGCGCGGAGTTCGACGAATTTCCGGAGAACGGCTGGGACAAGGTGATGAACCTCAACGTCAAGGCGCCGTTCTTCCTGACCAAGGCGTTGGCGCCGACGCTGCGCACGTCAGCGAGCGCGGAACGGCCGGCGAAGGTGATCAACATCGCCTCGATCGACGGCATCTTCGTCAATCCCGGCGAGACCTATTCCTATGCCGCGAGCAAGGCCGGGCTGATTCATCTGACGCGGCGCATGGCGGTGAAGCTCATCCCGGACCACATCGTGGTCACCGCAATCGCGCCGGGCCCGTTCAAGTCAGACATGAACCGCGCCGCGCGCGACCACGCCGACGAGGTCGCAACGCGCGTCCCCGTGGGCCGCATCGGCACCGACGAGGACATGGCGGGCGCTGCGATCTACCTCGCCTCCCGCGCCGGCGATTACGTGGTGGGAGCGACCATCGCGGTGGATGGCGGCATCGTCTATGCGAACCCGGGGATCAAGGGCAGCGGGTGGGACAGCGATTGATGCGGCGATCTCCCGTCACGTGCATCGGGACTCAAAACCAAAACGTCGAAAACAACCCCATGCACAGTAGCGGGCCCCTTGATCGATAAGGGATCTTTCGAGCGGCCTGGAGACAACATTTGCAGCCGCCATGCAGTTGACACGTCGGGCAAAACACGCGTCGAGCTGGCGCGTGTACTCAAAATGTATGGATGCGAGAGCTAGCGTCGCGGCGTTCGTCCGCGTATCCGGTCGAATCCTTGCTTGATCGCTGCGAAGCGCTGCTCGATGAATGGTTCGTGCTCAGTATCGGTGAAAATGTAGGGCCAGTCGTTTTCGATGGCCTCGCGAACCAGCTCGCCTACGTAGAGCGGATCAACGCCGTTGTTGATCCGTTCATGCAATGCCTTGATGATCTCCGCGCGTGGTCCTTCTGTCGGCGGAGGGTTGCCGACAGCCCCGGCAAATCGGTGCGGCACGTTGCGCCGAGAGTTCATGATCTGCGTGCGGATAAAGCCCGGACACAGAACGGAGACCCCAATCTTCCTCGGCGCGAGCACGTTACGCATCCCCTCGGAGAGCGCCACCACTCCATATTTGCTTACATCGTATGCCGGACTTGGTCCCGTAATCAGTCCGGAGACGGACGCCGTGGAAACAACCTGCCCTCCTTCGCCGTGCGCTTCGATCAGCGGACCGAATATCTCGAAGCCCCAGATCACCGACATCAGATTGACGCCGAGGACCCAGTTCCAGCCTGAATCAGTCCACTCACCAAAGGTGCCGCCGCCACCCACGCCCGCATTGTTGACCAATATGTGGATTCTGCCGTACCGCGCGACGGTCGCGTCCGCTGCCGCCTGAAGTTCGCCCTTGAGCGAAACGTCCGCTTTCACGCCATCGACATCGGCTTTGGTTCGTGTCTTCAGGTCCGCGACCACTTTTTTCAGCGCCTCCTCCTCGATATCGCAGAGCATGACCCTCACGCCCGCCCGCGACAGCACGGTCGCGATCCCCAGTCCGATGCCCGAGGCAGCGCCAGTCACGAATGCGGTCTGTCCAATCAAGTCTCTCATGCGCGTTCCACCTTGCTTTCACTCAACCAGTTCGCCCGCGAAATTGCGCCGCGGGGCGCTGGCTCCGCGCCTGCGATGACCGAGGCAGCCGGCGAGGGCGCTGCGGAAGCAGATGGTGATCTAGACCGCATGGCCGAGCGATCGTGAACTGAACGGAGAGGCGATGGACAGGCTGTCCCAAGCAAGCGCTTCGGTCGTAGACACATGGTCACCAATGCGCTGGGCTACTTCCGCAGCGTGCGTGCCCGGCATAAAGTGGGTTGCGCCCGCTATCGTGCATAGCGACGCGTTCGCCAACGCACGGGTCAGGATTTCCGCGCTTCGCTGCAACGCTTGCGGGCTACGCTCACCGCAGATGAGGCGGGTTGGGAGCAGGATGTTGGCGAAAGCCGATAATGGTGGATCGAATGCCGAACGCATGTCCAGAACCTGGGTCGCGGTCGTCCTAACGATGTATTGTCGCATCCGGGACGGCAGGGCATCGAAGCTGCCCTCACCGCCGAGATAATCGATCACCCGGAGCGCGGCTTCCCTCTCGCCGTTTTCGAACGCCTGGAAGTATGCATCGCGCATCGCCGTGAACTGCTCATACAGCGCAAGCTGGCTCTCCCGGCGCAGCAGGCCGAAAGCCACCGGCTCTATCAGGGTCAGGCTCATGAGCGGCAGCATCCCGCACAGCGCGACGTCCAGACACGCGAGCGCGCCGAGGGAATGTCCGACGAGATGCACGGGACTGCCGGCCCGGCGGATCACGGCTTCGATGATCTCCGCCTGCCGATCGATCGATGTATCGGCAGCCGTCCGTCGGTCCCTCGTGCCGCCATAACCCGGAAGGCTCGTCGTCACCGTCCGGAAACGACCGCCGAGCGCCTCGATCACGCCCCGCCAGCTTGACGCGGTCGCCCACGATCCCGGCACGAACACGATGGTGGGTCCCGTGCCCTCCTCGCCATAGTCGATGTGGCCGTGCCTATCCTGCAGCATTGTTGAGGCTGCGTTCATCGCCATCACTCCGGTCTTGAGGGTTTCGCCTGGCAAGAATGCGCGAAGCGCGACGGCAACACTTTACAGACCGCTTACATTTTCATTACCGACGGCTGATTTCGCGCGCTCCCCCGCTTGCTGGGCTGTGCTACGCTCGCGCTGCTGGAGGAACGGACGAGCTGATGCGCTATCTGTTTGAAGACTTTGCGCTCGACGCCGACAAGCGGGAGCTGCGCAGGGGGATCGATGCGGTTTCGGTGACGCCGCAGGCCTTCGACGTGCTTCTCTACTTGATCCGCAACCGCCAGCGTGTGGTTAGCAAGGACGATCTGATTTCCGCCATTTGGGGCGGCCGCGCCATCTCGGATGCCGCGCTTGCGACCCGCCTCAATGCAGCGCGCGCCGCAATCCATGATGCCGGCGATCAGCAGCGCCTCATTAAGACGCTACAGAGGAAGGGTTTTCGCTTCATTGGCAGCGTGCAGGAAATCGGCGGACAGGATGACGCTGCGGTCCCAAATGACGCACTTCAACCCTCGACACTAGCTCCCGCGCCGTCCGACAAACCCGCGATTGCCGTGTTGCCGTTCCAATCCATGCCGGCCCGTCCAGAACAAGAATACTTCGCCGATGGGTTGGTTGACGATATCATTACTGCTCTCTCGCGCTTCAGGACGCTCTCTGTCATCGCTCGCAACTCCTCGTTCACCTACAAAGGTAAGGCTGTCGACATCAAGCGCGTCGGACAGGAGCTTGGCGTGCGATACGTGCTCGAAGGCAGTGTGCGCAAGGGAGGGTCGCAGCTAAGAATCAATGCACAATTGATCGATGTTGCAACTGGCGCGCACCTTTGGGCCGATCGGTTTGAAGGTGCTTTGGGAAACGTTTTCGATTTACAGGACCAGGTCGCGCTACACGTGGTCGGGGCCATCGCTCCAGAAGTCGATCGTGCCGAGATCGACAGAGCCAGTCGAAAAAGGACCGGTAACATCGATGCGGTGACAGCGTATTATCGCGGTTTGCCTCATATTCGTTTCCCGACCACTCCACAGAATAATGAAGCTGCCTCTAGGCATTTCGAGCAAGCGATTGCTCTTGATCCCAGTTTTGCGCCTGCGTATGGCGGCGCTGCAACTTGCATAGCGTGGCGAAGGGCTAACAATTGGCCTGGAGACTTTGTCGAAGACAACGCTCAGGTCTTGCAGATTGCCGAACGTTTAAAGGAGCTCGGGGCAGACGACGCAATGGCCTTAACCGTTGTGGGCTTTCTCCTGTTCTGGTTCGCGCTCGACCTCAATGGCGGGGTTGAATTGGTCGAGCGCGCCATCCATTTCAATCCAACCTATGGACCCGCACTTCACGCGCGGGGCCTCATTCGAGGTTGGCAAGGCGAATCCGATGCCGCCGTTGCGGACCTTGAGCTGGCTCTGCACCTAAGTCCGCGCGATCCTTTCAACTACAACGCAATGCTGGGACTTGCCCTAGCGCATCACAACGCCGGCAGACATGCCGAAGCCGGTGAGTGGGCTGACAAAGCCGTTCGAGCCTTCCCCCCGGCGTTTAATGTAGGAATGGCTCAGGCCATCCTCTGCTACGTGGGCGCTGGACGATTGGACGACGCTCAAAGGCTGATGGCAGAAATTCTCCGCCGATCTTCTGGCTCTCGACGATCAACTGTGGCTGCCCCGCACTATTCGCCCAAGCTTAGAGCGGAACTCTTGGAAGCGATGATCAAGGCGGGACTACCCGAATAGCTTTGTTCTTGGGGCAAGCAGGCGGTGGGCAGGCTGGCGCGTGAGTACGCCGCGGCGCCTCGCGTCTATCACAGCCGCCTCTGGAATACTGGATCGCCCGGTCAAGCCGGGCGATGACGCTGTGGGTGTGGAACAGTCGTGGTGCGTCGCAAGCGCCCTCACGACTCGATCTTCACGTACTCGAAATCGCCCGGCTTGTTGTCGATGCCGACCTTGGGCGGCGAGATCCAGGAGGCGAACTGGCCGATCTCGGTGACGGGCTGCATCAGGGAGGTGATGAAGTCGCCGTCGCTGGCCGACGGCAGCCATTCGTCCTTGCGCTTGGCCCAGGTGGCATCGTCGATCAGGATGCCGTCGGGCGTCGCGTGAACGTCCTTGAACTCGCCGATGTGGCGGTGGAAGGCGACGTTGGGCAGCGTCAGCTTGAAGTCGTAGCCGGCGGTCGAGATCACCTTGTTCCAGCGCAGCATGCCCTTGACGCAATCCTGGCTGTAATCGTCGCGCAGGCGCATGTTGAGCGCGGTCAGCGCCGGTTCGTCGACCAGCTTGATCTCGCCGTTGATCAGCTTGAGCACCGGATAGGTGGAGTTCTTGAGCTGGTGATCGTCCTCGATCTGGGTCTCGTGATAGCGGCCCTTGATGCCGGCGTTGAAGGCGTTGGCCGCGTTGGTCGACACTTCCGAGCCGAACAGATCGAGCGACAGCGTGTAGTGCAGGTTCAGCTTCTTCTGGATGGTCGGAAGATCGATCACGCCGAGCGCGCGAACCTTCGCGATGTCGGTGGGGTCGGTGATGCCGGCCGCGCGCATCGCATCGCAGGTGCGCTGCACGACGCGGGTGATGCCGGTCTCGCCGACGAACATGTGGTGCGCTTCCTCCGTCAGCATGAAGCGGCAGGTGCGCGACAAGGGATCGAAGCCGGACTGCGCCAGTGAGTGCAGCTGCATCTTGCCGTCGCGGTCGGTGAAATAGGTGAACATGAAGAAGGACAGCCAGTCCGGCGTCGCCTCGTTGAAGGCGCCGAGCATGCGCGGCGCGTCGGCGTCGCCGGAGCGGCGGCGCAGCAAATCATCGGCTTCTTCACGGCCGTCGCGGCCGAAATATTTCTGCAGCAGGTAGACCATCGCCCAGAGGTGACGGCCTTCCTCGACATTGACCTGGAACAGGTTGCGCATGTCGTACAGCGAGGGCGCGGTCTTGCCGAGATGGCGCTGCTGCTCGACCGAGGCCGGCTCGGTGTCGCCCTGGATCACGATCAGGCGGCGCAGCATGGCGCGATGCTCGCCCGGCACTTCCTGCCAGGCCGGCTCGCCATAATGCTCGCCGAACGGCACGACGCGGTTCTCTTCCTGCGGCGCAAGCAGAATGCCCCAGCGATATTCGGGCATGCGGACATAGTCGAACTTGGCCCAGCCGCGCGGATCGACGGAGTAAGCGGTGCGCAAATAGACCAGGGATTCCTGGAAGCCCTCGGGGCCCATATCGCTCCACCAGTCCATGTAACCGGGATGCCAGCCCTCCAGCGCCTTGAGCACCTGGCGGTCTTCGGCGAGGTTGACGTTGTTCGGAATCTTGGTCGAGTAGTCGACGTTCATGATGTTCATGTTCATGGGGACCTCCCGTGTGGGACTAGCTCGTTTGAAGGGGCGAATGGCGAATGGCGAGTAGCGAATGGGCATTCCCTATTCGCCATTCGCCACTCCCTACTCGCTAGACTCTCGTCATATCGAATTTCGGTTTCTGGCCGCTGCCGTAGCGGCGCAGCGCGCCTTCTTCGCCGACGGCGTTCGGGCGCTGGAAGATCCAGTTCTGCCACGCCGTGAGGCGCGCGAAGATCTTCGATTCCATCGTCTCGGGGCCGACGAAGCGCAGGCTCGCTTCCATGCCGGTGAGGCTGTCGGGCGAGAAGCTGGCGCGCTCCTCGAGGAACACCCGGACCTCGTCGTCCCAGTCGATGTCGTCGAGCGCGAAGGTAACGAGGCCGAGCTCTTCGGCCTGCTCCGCATCGAGGCTGGTGCCGAGCGTTGCTTCCGCGCGCTCCAGATCGGACGGATCGGCCTGGAAGCGCGATTCCAGCCGTGTCAGGCCGTGGCTCATCGGATAGGGGCCGAAATTCATGGCGGACAGCTCGATCGACGGCGGCGGACGATTGTCGCCCTGGCGGGCGCCGATCAGCATGTAGGAGCGGTCGGCGGCAAAGACGAGCTCGGCGAGCGTGCCGGCAAAGCAGGAGCCGGGCTCGACCAGCGTCACCAGCGTACGCGAAGTGACGTCGACGCGCTTGAGCACGCGCTTCCAGTAATGCCTGATCTCGTTGACCAGCCAGTGCGCCTTGTTGGCTTCGAGGAACGCATCGCTGGCGAGCACATGGGCGCGGTCGCCATGGCTCTTGAACACGAGCATCGCGATCTCGAGCTCGTTGATGCGCAAGTGCAGGATGGCGTCATCGAGCTCGCGCGCCACTTGCAGCGGCCAGAACGAGGCGCCTTGCGCCATCATGCCGTCGATGTCGGCGGGCGGCGCGGTCTCCGGCGCCTTGATCGAGATGGTGGCGATGCGAGCGGTGCGATCGATGTCGACGGTGACGAAGCCGTAGCGGATGCTGTTTTCGTCGATCAGGCGCCGGAGCGGCGTCAGCGCGATGCCCTTGCCGCTGCCCTTGCGCTTCGATTGGCCTGCGAATTCCTTGGCGCGCTCGGCGATCTTTGCTTCCAGCTTGGAGTTCGGCGCGATCTCGTCGACGAGGCGCCATTGCACGGCGCGCTTGCCCTTCACGCCTTCCTCGATGGTGCAGAAGACATCGGCGTGGTCGCGCCGCACCTTGCGCTTGTCGACCACCCGCGTGAGACCGCCGGTGCCCGGCAGCACCGCGAGCAGCGGCACTTCGGGCAGCGCGACGGCGGACGAACCGTCGTCGGCGAGGATGATGTGATCGGTCGCGAGCGCCAGCTCATAGCCGCCGCCGGCAGCGGAGCCGTTCACGACCGTGATGAAGCGCTGGCCGGAATTCTCCGACGAATCCTCCATGCCGTTGCGGGTCTCGTTGGTGAACTTGCAGAAGTTCACCTTGTGGGCATGGGTCGAGCCCGCGAGCATGCGGATGTTGGCGCCGGCGCAGAACACGCGGTTCTTGGCCGAGCGCAGCACCACGACCTTCACTTGCGGATGCTCGAAGCGCAGGCGCTGGATCGCATCGGCCAGCTCGATGTCAACGCCGAGATCGTAGGAATTGAGCTTGAGCTGGTAGCCCTCGAACAGGCCGCCATTCTCGTCGACGTCCATCGTCAACGTCGCGACGTCGCCATCGACCGCGAGCTTCCAATGCTTGTAGCGGGACGGTTCGGTCTGGAAATCGATGAATGTCGCGCCGCCTGCGAGGCGCCGATCTTCCCCGGCCATGAGCCACCCTTAAGCTTGGTTATGCATTTGGAGCGTTAGATGCACAATAGTGCATCTTGTTAGGTTAGTCTAGCCCGAATCGCGGATTCACATGCACTTTGCTTCATCTAGGCGCTCATGGGTTTCATGCGGCCTGAAGCCCCGGATCTTCCCGCAAGGCGGCCTGCGCAAACTGCACGATGGCATCAAGGGTCGGCCCCGGGGCCTCGCGATGTGGGGAATGCGCCGCGCCGGCAATGATTTTCAGGTCAACCGGGCAGTAACATTCTTCCTGCGCGATCTCCGCCTGGCGCAGGGTCCCATATTGGTCGTCTGCGCCCTGCACGATCATCACGGGCACGCGGATGTAGGCGAGGTATTCGGAGATATCCCAATCGCGGAAATCCGGATCGAGCCAGGCGCCGTTCCAGCCGTAGAAGGCGTTGTCGACGTCCTTGTGCCAGCGCGCGAGCTTTGTCTTGAGGTCCGTGGTCTCGAACGTCGTCTTGATCGCGGCGATGGATTTGATCGAGATGTCCTCGACGACAAAATGCGGCGCGATCAGCACGAGCCCATTGAGGCGATGATCCTGATGGGCCCCGGCATAGATGGTGGCGATCGAGGCACCATCGGAATGGCCGAGCAGGAGGCCGCGCTTGAAGCCGATCATGTCGAGCAGCTTCGGCAACACGTCCAGCGCCTCGCGATGCATGTAGTCGAGCGGCCGCGGCAGTGCGACCGGGCTGGACTGGCCGTAGCCTGCGCGCGAATAGGCGAAGATGCCCGCGCCCGTGGCCTGCTGCAGCTTCTCGGGGAAATCACCCCAGAGGCCGACGCAGCCGAGGCCCTCATGCAGCATCACGATGGTGGGCGCGTCGGGGACTAGCGGCGCGAGCCATCTGTATTCGAGGCTGGCGGTACCAATGTCGAGGAAGCCGGTGGGGGTGAGATTGGTCATGGTCGAATTCCTGTTCGCTCTGTCTGCACCCTCCCCTGGAGGGGGAGGGTCGGCTCACATCGAGCGCAGCGAGATGTGAGACGGGGTGGGGTGACAGTCTCTCCGCGGATGCGGTGCCCGTGTGGAGAGATCACCCCATCCCGCTTCGCATTGCGCTTCGCTCCATGCGAAGCGACCCTCCCCCTCCAGGGGAGGGTAAGCGAGCGCGTTCGCCGCCTGCACCATCAATGCGCGCCCTCGCGCAACTTGAACCGCTGGATCTTGCCCGTCGCCGTCTTCGGCAAGGACTCCACCACATCGATCCAGCGCGGATATTTCCAGGGGCCGATCTTCTGCTTGACGTGCTCCTTGAGCATCTCTTGCAAATCCGTCGTCTTGGCGCCGGGGCGCAGCACGACGAAGGCTTTCGGCTTTAGGAGTCCTTCTGGATCGGCCTCGGGCACGACGGCAGCTTCCAGCACGGCCGGATGCGTGATCAGCGCGCTTTCGACCTCGAACGGCGAGACCCAGATGCCGGAGACCTTGAACATGTCGTCGGCGCGGCCGCAGAAGGTATAGCGGCCCTCGGCGTCACGAATGTATTTGTCGCCGGTGCGGGTCCACGGCCCCTCGAAGGTGCGGCGGCTCTTGTGACGCTGGTTCCAGTAGCCCTCGCCGGCGGAGGGCGCATCGACCAGGAGCTCGCCGACCTCGCCGTCGGCGACGTCCTGGCCCGCCTCGTTGACGAGCCGCACCGCATAGCCGGGCACCGGCTTGCCGGACGAGCCGTATTTGATGTCGCCGGGCGCGTTCGACAGAAAAATGTGCAACAGCTCGGTCGAGCCGACGCCGTCGAGAATGTCGACACCGAACCGTGCCTTCCAGCTGTGGCCGACGGATTCCGGCAGCGCCTCGCCGGCGGAGGTGCAGATGCGCAAAGCCTTGCCGCCGCGCTCGCTCTTCATGGTCTCGTCGTTGAGCATCGCGGCGAACAAGGTCGGCACGCCATAGAAGATCGAGGGATTGTAGCGGTTCATCAGGTCGAACATCCGCGCCGGCGTCGGACGCTCGCTGTTGAGGATCACGCTGGCACCGACAGACATTGGAAAGGTCAGCGCATTGCCGAGGCCATAGGCGAAGAACAATTTCGCCGCGGAGAGACACACATCGCTCTCACGGATGCCGAGCACCTGCTTGGCATAGGTGTCGGCAGTGGCCTGCAAATTGGAATGCAAATGGCGCACGCCCTTCGGCATGCCCGTCGAGCCCGACGAGTACAGCCAGAACGCCGGCTCGTCCGGATGCGTCACGGCGGTGGTGAACTGATCGTTCTCGCCAGCGAGCTCTTCGGCAAGCTGCTTGTGGCCGTTCTGCTTGGCGCCGGAGACCACGACATGCTCGAGATCCGGCATGCGGCCGACAACGTCCTTGATGACGGGATAGAGCGCTTCGGACACGAACAGCACGCGCGCGCGGCAGTCGGCGAGGATGTAGGCGTATTGGTCCGCGGTCAGCAGCGTGTTGAGCGGCACCGGCACGATGCCGGCGCGGATCGCGCCCAGGAACACGATCGGGAAATCGATTGTATCCAGCATGATCATCGCCACGCGCTCCTCGCGGCGGACGCCGAGCCGGCGCAGCATGTTGGCGGCGCGCCGGGTCTGTTGCTGGAGCTCGCCATAGGTGAGCCGCGAGACGGTGTCGTCGAAGGCGAGCTTGCTGCCCCTGCCTTCGTCGACGTTACGGTCGAGCAGCCAGGTCACCGCGTTATAGGATCCCTCGCTCACGGACATCTCCCCGGAATTTAGAATTATAATTCATAGAAAGACACCACGGCGGCTTGCTGTCAATGCCAGCAGGCACTATGTTTCATTAAAACGCGCCGCAGGACCCCTGTAAAGAAGACTCATGACCGAAAGTCCCGACGCCGAATCCCGCTTCCTCGAACAACTCGGCCAGCGTGTGCGCACCATGCGCGCGCTGCGCGGCATGTCGCGCAAAGTGCTCGCCAAGGTGTCGGGGATCTCGGAGCGCTACATCGCGCAGCTCGAGAGCGGCAAGGGCAATGTCTCGATCGTGCTGCTGCGCCGCGTCTCCGACGCGATGGGCGCCCATCTCGAAGATTTGCTGCCCAGCGCCGATCCGACGCCGGACTGGCAGATGTTTCGCGACCTCCTGCGCAAGGCGACGCCCGCGCAGATTGCTCAGGCCAAGGATCTGCTCTCCGGCGGCAGCGCAAGCGCGCCCCGCCGCGCGCCGTTCTGCGGGATCGCGCTGATCGGCCTGCGCGGCGCCGGCAAGTCCACACTTGGGCGGATGCTGGCGAAGAAGATCGGCTGGAGTTTCGTCGAGCTCAACAAGGAGGTCGAGCAGCAGAACGGGCTCTCGGTCGCCGAGATCATCGCGCTGTACGGCCAGGAAGGCTTTCGCCGCATGGAGCAGGCGGCACTGCAACAGCTGCTCGCGCGCAACGAGCTGATGGTGCTGGCAACCGGCGGCGGCATCGTCTCCGAGCCCCTGACCTTCGATCAGGTCCTCTCCTCGTTCTACACGATCTGGCTGAAGGCCGAGCCCGAGGAGCACATGGCGCGCGTGCGTCGCCAGGGCGATCTACGCCCGATGGCTGATGATCGCTCGGCGATGACGGAGCTGCGCAACATCCTGCTCAGCCGCGAGCCGTTGTATTCGCGCGCGACCGCGGTGGTGGATACCGCCGGCCTCTCCGTCGATGCCGCCGCCGCACGCCTGATCGATGCGGTGCGGCCGGTGCTGCAGAACGAAGCCCGCAGCTTCGGCCTGCGCAGCGTGGCGCTGTAGCGATGACGTCCACCGACGTCGCCACCTCCATGTTCGAGCGGATCGGCGGCAGCGCCACGATCGACGCCCTCGTCGACCGCTTCTACGACCGCATGGACACGCTGCCGGAGGCGAAGATCATCCGCGCCATGCATGCGGACGACCTTGGCCTGATCAGGGACGTGCTGAAGCGCTATCTCACCGAATGGACCGGTGGCCCGCGGCTCTATACACCCGAGAAAGGTCATCCGCGGCTGCGCCAGCGCCATTTCGGCTTCGCCATTGGGGACGCCGAGCGCGACGCCTGGATGCTCTGCATGCGCGGCGCGCTGGAGGAGACGATCACCGACGCCGCCGCGCGCCAGGATCTCGACAAGGCGATAGCGGGCCTGGCCGACTGGATGCGCAACCGGCCGTGACGGGGCGGCAGCGCTTCGGCGCAATTCGACGGCCACGCACCGGGTCATTTGAGTTCCGCTGCGATCGCCTGCTAAGCTCCAGGCATGACCGACATGCTCTGCGACACCATACGCATGGAGCGCGAAGTGACGGAGCGTTAGCGCGTGATGGACGCACCTCCCGATGTCATCCGTCGACCGCCCTCGCCGCGTCTTGCGCGGCTGATCTCCAGCATTTCCTTCTACCGCGAGCGCGGGATCGGCTTGGCCGCCTTCCGCCACGCCGCGCCGCTTGCACTGCCTCTGCTGGTGAATTTGGGAACGCCCTTCCGCATTGCGCTCGGACACCGACCGGACACCGCCGATGCGCGGCCGAGTTTCGCAGCGGGTCTGTTTCCTGGGCCGGTCGTGATCGAATCCGACGGGCGCGCCGAATGCGTTCAGGTCGATTTCACGCCGCTCGGGGCGTATCGCTTCTTCGGAGGCGCCGTGCCCGATCTGACCGCGCGGATCGTCGGGCTCGACGACATTCTGGGACGGCACGGCAGGGAGCTCCGCGCCAGGGTGGCCGAGGCGGCCGGCTGGCAGCGACGATTCGAGATCGTCGAAGACTTCGTGCTTCGCCGCGCCGTACACGAGCCCTCGCCTGAGGTCGCCTTCGCGCTGGAGACGCTGTGGCGAGGCGCGGGCGCGGTCAGGATCGCCGACATTGCCTCCGACATCGGGTGGAGCCGCAAGCATCTCACACGCCGCTTCCACCGCGAGATCGGCGCTCCGCCAAAGACGCTGGCCCAGATGCTGCGCTTTCATCGCGCTTGCGTCCTGGCCCGGACGGATGGCGCAGGCGGCTGGGCGGCCATTGCCGCGGACGCCGGCTATGCCGACCAGGCACATCTTGCTCGCGATTTCCGGATGTTCAGCGGAGAGACGCCGACCGGATGGGCCGCGCGGCTCGATGTCGTCGATTCACGCCTGATGCGGGACGGCGGGGGCTAGCGCCAAAACAGCGGCAAGACGGCGCAAGGCACGGTCAGGTCCCATTTGTTCAAGCCGGCCGCCATGATCCGAACTAGGGTCGGCTTCGCAACAAGCTTGCACCGAACCTGGAGAGTGTCATGAACCAGCCGAACGGCTACGAAGCGCCGCGCCTCTACCACACCATGCGCTGCAAGGATGCCGAGGCGATGATCGCCTGGCTGAAGAACGTTCTCGGCTTCACCGAACGGGTGGTGTACCGCAAGGAGGGCACAGTCGTTCACGCCGAGCTGGCGTTCGGATCGTCGATCCTCATGCTGGGCGCGCATCGCGACGACGCCTACGGCAAATTGGTTGGCGACATCGGCGGCCGGCGGACGGATGCCGTCTATCTGGCCGTGGAGGATCCCGACGCGCTCTTTCAAAAGGTGAAAGCCGCCGGGGCGCAGATCGAGATGGAGCCCTACACGACCGATTATGGCAGCCGCGATTTCGCCGCACGCGATCCGGAGGGCGGGCTCTGGAGCTTCGGCACCTATTGGCCCAAGGTCGGCGAGCAGCCGCTCGCGGGATAGCGGGCGCTCGCGTCAAATACTGCTCCGCGGCCGAACCGTCTTGCTCGCTAGACCGACCAGTAATGCGGATGCGGGTAGGGCCGCGAGCGGTCGCCCCAGTCGAACGCGTCGCCATCGAACTCGCACGGGCCGCTGCTGAGTTCGTCCAGCGTCTGCTCGGTCTGGAACGCCTGCCGTGCTGGATCGTATTTCAGCGCGCTCCACTGCAGCGGATAATGGTGACGCGTACCGAGCAGCCCGCCGGTCTTGATCACGGCATAGGCAACCGTTCCGCTCATCTTGTCGAGCATCAACCGCTCGATCGTGCCGAGCTTCGTGCCGTCGCGTCCGTAGACGGCGACGTGCTCCACGCGATCACTGGGAACCATGGTGTGGTTCATGGTGTCCTCCCTGTTCTCGTCTGTTCACGATATTATAGCACCGGTTTCGCGGCGGCGGGAGCAGCTACAACTGCTGTAAGCGGCCCGCCCCGGCCACCAGAGCGTCACTTCAGCCGAATCGTGTCGACGCGACGGCACTGGACGCAATGATAAACGTGCTCCGCAGGCAGCGTGACTATTCCAGGTAGTGTCGCCAGGAACTTCATTGGCCGCCTGCATTTTGAGCAGATGAGGATCGGCGGATCGTCTTGGCGATCGGAACTCATACAAGAACCGGGGCTGAGGCGCCCGCACGTTACTGCCGCGCTGCGGGCGCTTCATCCCGGGAGAACTACCGGCCTTGATCGGAATCCGATCGGCCCCGCTCGGCGCGCTGCTTCACGCCCGCGTGAGGCGACTTCTTCCGGACTGTTGCGACGACATCGCGCCGCCCCCGGACGAAGCCATTTTCCTCACCCGGCGAAAAACGCCGGAAAGGCAGGCGGTCTAGATTCTCTGCATTGATCAACAACGGAGTTCGGTCATGTGGGGTCAACTTTTCAGCCTGATCTATCGCCTGTCCTGCCGGACCACCCTGATCGAGATCGGCACGCACCGCCTCGCGCGTTAGGTCCATGAAGCCCAAGGGAATTGGGTAAGATCGATTGACCAGATGACGGGGATTGCCATGCGCAAGCTGATCCTGATCGCCGCGATGTCGCTGCTCGCAAGCCAGGCCCATGCCGGAGGCTCGCGGAGCCTCAGCCTGGCGGCGGCCGATTCGAAGCAACCGGCCACCGAGCAGCAGGCCGCGCCGGCCGCCGGGCCGCCGCAGGCGACGCAAGCGTCACCGGCCAACGTCCAGACGCCGACCGCACCCGCCGCAACGACACCGACAACCGCAGCGCCGGTGCAATCAACCACGACGCCGGCAAAGACGACCGAAACGCCAAAGCCCAAACGCCGGCAGCCGTCCGTCGAAGCCCGCGTCATCCGCGAGCTGCACCGCCACGGGATCTATTGGTAACTGTCCGGCCCCGTCCGCCCGGCGGCTGCGCTCACCAGCGATAGCCGAGCGTGGCGATGACGGTCAGCGGCGCGCCCCGGTAGCAGTAACCGACCTGACAGGTCGTGTAGTGCACATTGAACAGGTTCTTGGCGTTGACCTGGAACTGGAGTCCTTTCAGATCCTTCGCCGCCTGGCCGAAATCGTATTTCAGCGCGGCGTCGACCAGGGTCACGGAGCTGTTCTTGAACGTGTTCAGGTCATCGCCATAGCTCCAAGACATGTAGCGCGCGCCGGCACCGACGCTCAGGCCCGCGAAGGGGCCAGCCAGCGGCAGGGCGTAATTGCCCCACAGCGTCACGGTGTGCGGAGGATTGCCCGACGGAAACTTGCCGACCAGCGCGCTGTCGCCGGCCTGCTTGGTGACCATGTCGAGATAGGTGTAGGACGAGGTGATGTCGAAACCATTGCCGAGGCTTGCAAGCCCCTGCAATTCGAAGCCGCGGCTTTGAATCTCGCCACGCTGGACCGTCACGCCCGTGCCCGTCGTCACCAGCCCGCCATCCTGCGTCAGGTCGAACACGGCAGCGGTGATGAGGCTCCGCGTCCCCGGCGGCTGATACTTCACGCCGATCTCGGTCTGCTTGCCGGTGGTCGGCTTGAAGAAGGCGCCTGAGGGATCGACGCCGAGATTGGGAAAGAACGACGTCGAATAGGCGACGTAGGGCGCCACACCGGAATCGAACACATAGGTCAGGCCTGCCCGCCCGCTATAGGCCTGATCGGATTGCGTCTGTCTTGTCAGCGCGAACCGGTCCTCGCCGGTGGTGCGGACCCAGTCGCTGCGGCCGCTCAGCGTCAGGATCCAGTGGTCGAGTTTGGCCTGGTCCTGAATGTAGACGCCGGACTGGGTCTGCCGCTGCGCCGTGGACGAGGAGATCGCGGGATCCGGAATGGATTCCGGCGCATAGACCGGCGCAGCCAAATTGAGATCGGACACGCCGAAGCCGAACCCCTGCTTGTCGGTGAACTTCGACGACGTGTAGTCGGTGCCGACCAGAAGCGTGTGCTGCACCGGGCCGGTGGCGAGCTTCGCCTCGACCTGGTTGTCCATGATGGCAGATTGCAGCGTGTCGTGGACGTAGCCGGTATAGCGCGACACGACGTTGCCGACGGGAGCACCGAGAAAGCCGACATAGCGCGTGACCGCGTCGAGATCGACATAGCGGAACTTCTGGCGGACGGTCACGGCGTTGTCGAACGCGTGCTCGAACAGGTAGCCGACGCGCCCCTGCTCCTGATCGAGCGAATTGTAGGACGGGCTGCCCGTGAAGATGTCCGTGGTGGTGCCGACCCCCGTCGAATAGGTGAACATCGACCCCGGCGTCTTCGATTTCTGATAGGCGCCGAGAAGCGTGAGGGTTGTCGATTGGTCCGGTCTCCAGGTGACGGCGGGAGCGACATAGGTGCGGTTGTCCTTGCCGCCAGGCACGAACACGTCGGCGTCTCGCACCACGCCGGTCAGCCGATAGGAGAATTGGCCGTTGGGATCGATCGGCCCCGAAAAATCGAAATTGCCCTGAACGCGATCGCGGTCGCCGAACAGCGTCTGCACCTCGTGGAAGGGCTGGCTGGTCGGCAACTTGCTTTGCAGATCGATCAGTCCGCCTGGCGAGCCGAGGCCGTACAGCGCCGAGCTCGGGCCGCGGACCACGGTGATGCTGTCGACCCCATAGGGCTCCGTCTTGAACACGCCGAGACCGGCGCCGACGAGACGCAGGCCGTCGAGATAGATGCCGTTATAGGTGATGTCGAAGCCGCGGATCGAGATGGCGTCGAAGCGCGGATCGTAGCCGGAAGCATCGATGCGCACGCCCGGCTCATAGCCGACGGCTTCCGTCAGCGTCTGCACGGCGCGATCGTTGAGCTCCTTGCGCGTCACGACCGAGATCGACTGCGGCGTCTCCAGCAGGGGGGTGCTCGTCTTGGTGGCCGCGGAGCTGCTGTTGGCGACGTAGCTGTTCTCGCTCGACGTCGCGGCGCGACCGCTACCTGCCTCGCGCCCATCCTGCTGGCTTGCGGCTTGCCTGGAGGCGGCATTGCGTTGCGCCGCGACACGGCCGCGCTGCGACGGTGAATTGCGGTGGGCAGACACGGCGCGCGGGCGCACCTGGTTCGGCGCCTCCACGGTGACGGGCGGCAATGTCGCGGCCGTCGATCCCGAATTGGTCCCGGAGACCTGTGCAAGGGTCGGTGTCACCTGCAAAACCACGCCCAGACCGGCTGCACCCAGACCAGCCTTCATCACCCGTTCCCAACCGAACGTTTGCCCGTCGCCACGCCTCATCGTCTTCCCCAAGCTCCGTCTTTGGTCCAACCCGGGAGTAACCAGATCGCGACGCACGGCGCCTTTGCGACCGCGCAAATCGCCTTTGAGTCCACGTGGAGGCTTTCAAGACTGAGGCGTGAGGCAGCGCATCGCGCGCTGCCGTTACTGGCAGCGACTGGGCGAATGACCGAAGCGCCTGCGAAAGGCCGTCGCGAAGTTCGCCGGATGGGTATAGCCGACCCGATAGGCCGCCTCGGTGACCGACAAGCGCTGGTGAATCAGAAGAGCTCGTGCAGTATCGAGCCGGCGCGCCCTCAGATAGTCGATGGCGCTCTCGCCATAGGCGATCTGGAATTTCTGATTGAAAGATCGCCGGCTGAGGCCTGCGTTCCGCGCCAGCTCGTCCATGCTCCAGGGATAGGCAAGGTCGGCGTCCATCCGCTCCTTGACCGATTGCAGCCGCATGCGCTGGAGGTCTGTTGCCGGATCGACCGCGATCCGGCCGCACTCGCCGAACAAGGCATGGACGACGATCTCGGCGGCATGCGCCGACATCAGCAATCGCGCCGCGTTTCCGGCGACCGGCGGCGAGAACATTTCCGCCGCGACGGCCCGCACGCGCGCTGATGCGGCCAGCGAGAGGACGACCGCGCCGGATCCTTCGTCCTTGAACAGCGCCCGAAACGCGGCGCCGAGTCCGAGCTGATCGATGGAAGCTCCGGGCAACGCAAGGCCGATGGCGCACCGCGTTGAGCGTTTCACGGCGAGGGACTCGCGCACCGCGATCACGCCCATCCGCCTCTCGCCGATCGAGCGCGTCAGAGTGCCGGGGCCAGCACCGACTTCATCGAACGCCACCGAGATGAACAGGCCCGGCGCTGCGATTGCAGGCCCCTCGGCGTCGGCTCGGAACTCACCTTGGACGACCACGCAGCCCGGATAATCCAGCCATTGGGCTGCCCCTCGCTGTGCGGAACCGACGTCGTCCTCAGGCAACCCGACAATTTGCTCGTAAAGGTCCCGCATCGAATCCACAACGCCGCGTCTTCTTTGACGGCTGACGGCGGCGCGCTCAAGAGCTCAGCGCGCTGTTTGGAGGATTTCGAAATTGGATTTGCTCGAAGACAGCTCGCATTGCCGCGGCGAAGGCGACGAACGCGTCAAATTCCCAGATATTTGTGCTGCAGGTCTGGCGCGGCCATCAGCTCGTCGGAGGTGCCGCTCCACACCGTCTTGCCGCGCTCGATGATGTAATGGCGATCGCAAATGCGGGCGAGATGGTCGACGTTCTTGTCGACGACCAGGATCGACTGTCCGCGGCTCTTGAGCAGCGACAGGCAATTCCAGATCTCCTCGCGGATCAGCGGCGCGAGGCCCTCGGTCGCCTCGTCCAGGATCAGGAGCTTTGGATTCGTCATCAAGGCGCGGCCGATCGCGAGCATCTGCTGCTCGCCGCCGGAGAGCTGGTTGCCCATGTTGGACGCACGCTCGGCAAGGCGCGGGAACAGCACGTAGATTGCGGCGAGCGTCCAGGGATTATCGCTGTTGAAGCGATCGGCCGCGGCCGCGACCAGGTTTTCGCGCACGGTGAGGTTCGGGAAGATCTGGCGTCCCTCCGGAACGAGACCGACGCCGAGCTTGGCGATTCTGTAGGACGGAAGCTGCCGCACCTCCGCGCCCGCGAAGCGAATGGTGCCTGCGCGCGCCGGCGTCAGGCCCATGATGGAGCGGATGGTGGTGGTCTTGCCCATGCCGTTGCGGCCCATCAGCGAGACCATCTCGCCCGGCTTGATCGACAGCGACAGGCCGAACAGCACCTGGGACAGGCCGTAACAGGTCTCGATGCCGTCGACCTCGAGCAGCGTGTCAGCCATGATGCGTCACCACATGCTGATCGCCGAGATAGGCGCGCTTGACGTCCTCGTTGGCGCGGATCGCGGCCGGATCGCCGGAGGCGATGACGCGGCCATAGACCAGCACCGTGATGCGGTCGGCCAGCGCGAACACCGCCGGCATGTCGTGCTCGACCAGCACGATCGAGACCTCTTTGCGCAGCTCCTGGAGCAGCTTCACCATGCGCTGGGATTCGGTGACGCCGAGACCCGCCATCGGCTCGTCCAGCAGCAACAATTTCGGCTTGCTGGCGAGCGCGACCGCGAGCTCGAGCTCGCGACGCTCACCATGGCTGAGCCTCGACACCACGACATCGGCACGATGCAACAGGCCGACCCGGTCGAGCACGGCATGGGCGGCATCGCGCAAGCCCTTCTCGTTGCGCGCATTGGCGAAGAATCGGAACGAGGTGCCGGCATGCGCCTGCGCCGCCAGCGCGACATTGTCCGCGGCGGTGAAGTCGAGCAGCAGCGAGGTGATCTGGAACGAACGCGCCAGGCCCAACGCGCAGCGGCGATAGGCCGGCAGATAGGTGATGTCGCGCCCCGCCAGCGAGACGCTGCCGGAATGCGGTTCGAGGTGCCCGGTGAGCTGGCTAATCAGCGTGGTCTTGCCGGCGCCGTTCGGGCCGATGATGGCGTGCAGCTCGCCGGATGCGACGTCGAGCGAGACGTGGTCGGTGGCGATGATGCCGCCGAAGCGGCGCACCAGCTTTTCGACGCGGAGCAAGGGTTCAGCCACGGCCAGCCCTCCCCAGCGCGCCCATGATGCCGCCGCGGCCGAACAGGACGATGAGCAGCAGCAGCGGGCCCAGGATCAGCGCCCAATATTCGGTGATCTGCGACAGCAGTTCTTCCAGCAGAAGGAACACCACCGCGCCCATGACCGGGCCGAACAGCGTGCCCATGCCGCCCAGGATCACCATCACCATGAGATCGCCGGAACGGGTCCAGTACATCACAGCCGGGCTGACGAAATCGGTGTTGTTGGCGAGCAGCGCGCCGGCAAGGCCGCACATCGTGCCTGATATGACGAAGCAGACCAGTTGGTAGCGCTTGGCCGGAAAGCCGATCGCCTGCATGCGCTGCTCGTTGGAACGCAGGCCCTGCACGACAAGACCGAAGCGCGAATTGACGATGCGCCAGATCAGGAGCATGACGCCGAACAGGCAGGCGAGGCAGAGATAGTAGAACTGCGTGCGGTTGCCGAGATCGATCAGGCCCGAGAAGTCGCTGCGCTTGTAGATCGTGAGGCCGTCATCACCGCCGTAGCGGGCCAGCCCCGAGGCGACGTAATAGGCCATCTGGGCGAAGGCCAGCGTGATCATGATGAAGTAGACGCCACGGGTGCGCAGCGACAGCGCGCCGATCACCAGCGCATAGATCGCCGACGCCGCAATCGCGACCGGAAACTGGATGAAGCCGGACCCAACGCCTTCCTGCGCGAGCATGCCGACGGCATAGCCGCCGATGCCGAGATACGCGGCATGGCCAAAGCTCATCAGGCCCGCAAATCCCATGATGAGGTTGAGGCTCGCGGCCGCCAGCGCCAGGATGATGATGCGGGTGAACAGCGTCAGGATGAAGATGTTGCCGGTCAGATGCGAGTAGAGCGGCAGCAGCACGAGGCCCGCCAGCATCAGGGCCGTGACGGCCTTGCTCACGCTCAAACTCTTCATCGACGGTTGGCCGGAAACAGCCCCTCCGGCCGCACCACCAGCACGATCGCCATCAGCAGATAGATCAGCATGGAGGACAGCGCGGGCGCGGCGGTGGATGCGGCGGCGCCGCTCAGCACCTGGCGGAGCAGGTTCGGAAGGAAGGCGCGGCCGAGCGTGTCGATCATGCCGACGAAGATCGCAGCGAGGAAAGCGCCGCGGATCGAACCGATGCCGCCGATCACGATGATGACGAAAGCGAGGATCAGGATGTTCTCGCCCATGCCGATCTGCACGGTCAGGATCGGCGCCTGCATCAGCCCGGCAAGGCCCGCGAGTGCGGCGCCCAGGCCGAACACCAGCGTGTAGAGCAGCTTGATGTTGATGCCGAGCGCGCCGATCATCTCGCGGTTGGATGCGCCGGCCCGGATCAGCATGCCGACGCGGGTGCGCATCACGCCGAGATAGAGCAGCAGCGCGACCAGCAGCGCTACCCCAATGATGGCGAGGCGATAGGCGGGATAGTGAATGCCGGGCAGGATCGGCACCGGCACGGTGAGCCAGGCCGGCAGCGGCAGCGCCAGGCCCGCCGGGCCCCAGATCAGCCGCACGGCTTCGTTGAAGAACAGGATCAGGCCGAAGGTCGCGAGCACGTGGTCGAGATGGTCGCGGCCATAGAGATGCCGCAGCGCGCTCACCTCCAGCACGATGCCGAGCACGAGCGTCGCGCCCAACGCCATCAGCGCGCCGAGCAGGAAGCTGCCGGTCCACGCCGCGAACGTGGCGGCGAAATAGGCGCCCATCATATAGAGCGAGCCGTGCGCGAGGTTGACGAGATCCATGATCCCGAACACCAGCGTCAGGCCCGCGGCGAGCAGGAACAGCAGCAGACCGAACTGCAACCCATTCAAGAATTGTTCGACGACGAGCAGCATCAGGACTCTTTCAGGCGCATACAGACGCGCGCCGATGTTCGAACACTGTCGCCATCAGTGAAAGAGCTCCCCCTGCCTCTTCAAGGCCGAAAAATGGGTAATGGCAGTATCGTTCCGAGGCAAGAGCGATTCGACATCAAACATGCACTTTGTTGCATCTCGGCACGTGCGGCCGGGACGCGCCCCGCAATGCAAAAAAGCTGCCGCGCGGCATGAGGCAACCTGCCGCAGCCAAACGGCATCACCCTCTCACCGGCTGGCGGTGAGAGGGTACGATCGTCGTAAAATCGAGCAGGGCTGCGTCTAGTGCGACGTCATCTGCCGGGGGAGCTCGTCCGGCTCGGCGAGAACGCTGTTGGCCGTCGACGCCTCCAGAGCCGCCATCCGAAACAGATAGGCGAGCGTCGTCAATCCGGTGTCCTCCGCCATTTGCGCCAGTTCGAGCGCCATGTCGGACATGTAGCCGAGATCCTCGTCTTTCATTTGCGCCATGATCTGGCTGTCCCGCATCACGTTCGACATCTCAGGCGCTCTTTCGTTGCGCGGCAACATGACCGCAGAGGTTGGCACGGGCGATGGCATCGAGACGAGGGCCGTCCTGCTGCACGACCGAAGCCGTGCCGATCCGATGATGCAGGGCATCGAGCGTCTCCCGACGAATGTCGATGGTCGCCGCCATGGTCCATGCGTTCTCGACCAGAGCCGGCAGGCCGAGCGGCGTCACGACGAAGCCGGCTTCGTGGAAGCGCGGCAGCCACCAGGTCTCCATGATCGCGCTGACCTGCGCGATTCCCTGGTCGAGGCAGAACTCCTGCACCGCAGCCATCAGTTGCAGGTTGAGCGCGCCGTCGCGGCGATCGCGCACGACGAAGTAGCGCGACCATTCCCACACTAGCGGATCGGCGGGCCAGCCGCGAACCGCCGCCAGATGCGGAAACACCTCACTCATCATCGAGGGCTTGGTGGTCGGATAGAGCCGATGACCGCCCACGACGCGGCGGCCTTCCAGCGCCAGCAGGTAGACGGTGTCCTCGTCGTCGTAGGAATCGATCTCACGGCCATCCGGCCTGCGCAGCGTCTCCCAGCGCCGCTCCTCGACGAAGATGTCGTGACGCAGCCGGAAATGCTGCTCGATTACGTCTTCATAAAGGTGACGATTTACCGCGGAAACTGCGTGAATCATGAAAACCCCCATTCATCCTCAATGGGGGGAGATTCTGCGAAAAGACGCAGCTTCGATATTGGGAAATTTCCCAGTAAGGCGGCTTAAGGATTGATGATCTTGTTCCGAATCGCCAGCGCGACCGCATGCGTACGGTTGACCGCGCCGAGCTTGCGCGCAGCAGTTGCAAGATGCTCTTCGGCGGTGCGCTGGGTGATGTGGAGGATCTCGCCGATTTCCCAGGCCGACTTCCCCTGCGAAGCCCAGGCGATCACCTCGCGTTCGCGCGGCGTGAGGCGCGTCGACGGATGCGGCATCGGCTCGAGCAGACGGCGAATGTGGTCGAAGCCATACATCGCCATCAGATGCAGCGCCGGCTTGCTGCGGGCATTGAGGTCGAGATGGACACCGCCGAGCGAGACCGCCGCCTCGTAGCCGGTGAGGCCGTGGATCGGCACGATGAAGCCGCGCGACATGCGGAACTCGCTGGCACGGTTCATCACCTCGGCCGCATTCGGCTCGAGTTCCGCATCATAGGGCGCTTCCGACCACTCGAACGGATTGACCGACTGCCGGCACAACCGCACCACGGGATCGAAACGATCGTAGTTTTTCTCGGTGTAGAGGCTGAACCATCCCGCAGGCCAGCGTTTGGCGAGCACCATCTGCGCAAACTGCTGATCGGGATTGGGCAACCCCGTCACGATGATGGTTTCGAAGCCGAAGCGACCGAACGCCGCTTCGAGCGCGTTCATGGCCTCTGGTACCTTGCGGTAGGTCTGCAGGCCTTCGATGAAGTCGAGCGCCTCCCGGCCATAGTCTACGGCGGACATCGTACGTTTCCTGACCCTCGCGCTTCCGTATAGCACGTATTCACAGACCGCCTCAATTCGCTGTGGCCGTAGTTTCCCGGTGCTCATGCGCTCCGAGGATTTAACTACTTGTGGCAGAATTGACGCCACGATACACCTGAGAACATCCGAAGCGGGAAGCCAACGATGGAAGACGAGGACATCGCCCTCAACAGCGTGCTCGGCCTGGAATTGAACCGCGTGTTTTTTGCCGTCCGCGAAACGGCGAACAAGCAGAAGATCATCGAGTTTGCGCGCGAGGTGCTGCAGAGCGAGCGCGCGGAGCTGGCCGAGAGCGTGTCGCCGGAAGGGCCGGCGAGCTAGAACGCCGTTGCAAAGACGACGCCGGAGCAACAGATCGCGTCACGAGGACGCCTCTCCATCTGACCGCGCGGGTTTTAGTCGAAACACTCTGACTGCGAATTTTGGCTTCCCTTCTCCCCTTGTGGGAGAAGGTGGCGCGAAGCGCCGGATGAGGGGTCTCTCTCCGCGAATCCAACTCCCATTTGAAGTCGCGGAGAGAGACCCCTCACCCGTCTCGCCGCTCTGCGGCGATCCACCCTCTCCCACAAGGGGAGAGGGAAAGCGCCAGCCTCCGGCCACATCGGCGCACACTTGCCGCTGGATGACAGCGCATCTCTCGTGAGATGATCGCCGCGATCTCTTGTCGATGCCAGGGACAGTTCAAGGCCATGATGACGCTGCGCCAGGTCGAAGTGATCCGTGCCGTGATGGTGACGGGCACCATCGGCGGTGCGGCGAAGCTGCTCAACGTCTCGGCGCCGGGGATCAGCCGCCTCGTCAAATACACAGAGCGCTCGCTCGGCATCCGCTTCTTCCAGCGCCAGAACGGGCGCTACTTCCCGACGCCGGAAGCCGAGAACATCTTCGAGCAGATCAACGGCGTCTACAAGAAGGTCGACGACCTCTCCGAGATCATCTCCAAGATCGGCCGCGGCGGCCTGTCGGAGCTGCGCATCGGCTCGGTGCCGAGCATCTCGCAGGTGATGGTGCCGCGTGCGATCGAGCGCGTCCGCCGCCGCTATCCCGATCTCGGCATCGACATCAACATCCTCAAGCTCGAGGAGGCCATCGACTACCTGATGCTCGGCCGCGGCGAGTGCGTGGCGATGAGCTATCGGCTCGAGCATTCCGGGCTCGACTTCATGCCGCTCGCTTCGGGCGAGCTCTATTGCATCGTGCCGCCCGGCCACGAGCTCTCCGGCCGCAAGCAGGTCTCCGCCGCCGAGATCACGCGCTATCCGCTGATCGGTATCGATCCCAACGACCCCTACGGCCGGATCATGGCCGGGATCTTCGCGCGCCACCGGCTCGACTACAACATCACGATCCGCGCGCGCTTCGGCACCACCGTCTGCGCGCTGGTGAAGGCGGGACTCGGCATCGCCATCATCGACCAGTTCACCGTCGCCCATGGCGGCTATCCCGGGATCGAGCTTCTGAAGATCGCCGAGCCGACGCGGTTCGACACCTACATCGCAGTCAAGCGCGGCACGCCGCTGTCGCTGCATGCCGAGTATTTCATCGAGGCCCTGCGCGCCGAGATGCGCGCGGTCGAGCCCTCCCGCGGCAGTGGCAAGACCGCCCCTGCCCGCGGGCGGAGGAAATAACATGATGTTAGGTTTGCCAGATAAAAGGGTAATTGTGTTAGGCGGGGGAAAGGCTATCGTCGCAGCTGGAATTGCACGGATTTCCCCGCTAATGGCCGGGGCCGGACGCTCCCTTGAGACGATAGCGAACCATGTCGAAACGCGGATACGCCGCCAGCAAGAAGCTCCTCACCGGCCTGATCGGCGCCCCGATCGCGCATTCCGCCTCGCCCGCCATGCATGAGCGCGCCGCCGAAGCGCTCGGCCTGCGCGGCCATTACCAGCTTATCGAGGTCGCCGGGGCCGATGCGGCCGGGCTGCGCATGATGCTCGAGGGCGTCCGGCGGCTCGGCTTTGCCGGCGTCAATGTCACCTACCCCTACAAGGAAGCGGTGGTGCCGCTGCTCGACGCGCTGGCGCCGGGCGCAGCCGGCATGGGCGCGGTCAACACCGTCGTGGTCAGGGATGGCCGGCTGACCGGCCACAACACCGACACCACGGGTTTTGCGCGGGCGGTGACGCCATTGCTGGCGCCCTCCGGCAACGCCATCGCCCTGATCGGCGCCGGCGGCGTCGGCAAGGCCATCGCGTTTGCGCTGGCGAGCCTGAACGTGGCCGACATCCGCATTTTCGACAGCGAGCCGGCGCGCGCCGAGAAACTGGCCGCCATGCTCGCCCCGCGCGGCGCCCGCGTTGCCGCCAGCGTCGAGGATGCGCTCGAGGGTGCGACCGGTCTCGTCAACGGCACGCCGGTCGGCATGCTGCCGAACCGTGACACGCCGGTGCCGGCGAGACTGCTCAGGGCGGACCTATGGGTCGCCGACGCCGTCTATTCGCCGCTGATCACGCCGCTGCTGGCCGCAGCGCGAGAGAAAGGCGCGAAGATCATGACCGGCCGCGACCTCGCGATCTACCAGGCCGCCGACGCCTTCGAATTGTTCACAGGCCTTGCCCCATCCACCGAGATCATGGGAGAGGCTTTCGACGCCGTGATGGCAGCGCGCAGCGCCGCCTATCAGGCAGCTTGAGGCGAAGCGGCCGGATACAAGGCCGCTTGCAAGATTTGAAACGGGAGGAGAGGACGATGAAATCAACGCTAGTGGTGGGCGCATTGCTCACCGTCATGACCGCAACGGGCGCCTTTGCCCAGGCAATCAAGCTCGCCAACGTCGCGGAGCTCTCGGGCGGCGGCGCCACCGTCGGCACGAACTGGAAGAACGGCATCGACCTCGCGATCGAGGAGATCAACGCCAAGGGCGGCGTGCTCGGCCGCAAGCTCGAGGTCAGCCACGCCGACTCGCAGTCCAACCCCGGGGTGGCGCGCGCCCAGGTGCAGAAGGCGCTCGACGCCGAGCCCTATGTGCTGCTCGGGCCCGGTTATTCCGGCTCGGTGAAGGTGACCGCGCCGCTCGCGGCCGAAGCCGGCATCGCGCAGATCATGGGCGGCGAAGCCGCCGAGCTGACGCAGACAGGAAACAAGTTCCTGTTCCGCACCTCCTTCGGCCAGCAATCCTCAATGCCGAAGGTCGCAAAGTACATCCACGACGAGATGAAGGCGAAGACCGTTGCGGTGGTCTGGGTCAACAACGATTTCGGCCGCGGTGGCCGCGACGTCGTGGTCAAGGAGCTCGACCGGCTCGGCTCCAAGGTCGTCGCCGATCTCTCCACCGAAGCGGGCCAGGCCGACTTCGCCGCCGACGTCGGCAAGATCAAGGCCGCCAATCCCGACGCCGTGTTCGTCTACCTGAACGAGGAAGAGAGCGCGCGCATCCTGAAGGAGCTGAAGCGCCAGGGCGTCACCGCGCCGCTGATGGGCGAGACCACGCTGATCGGCCAGAAGGTGATCGAGCTCGCGGGCGATGCCGCCAACGGCGCGCGCGGCCATGTCGGCCTCACCACCGACGCGCCGGTCGATCTGGTCAAGGCGTTCCGCGAGAAGTTCTCCAAGAAGTACAATTACGTCCCCGATCATAACGGCCTGAAGGGCTACCTCGCCGTCTACATGGTGAAGGCGACCACGGAAAAGATGGGCAAGGTCGACCCGAAGAAGTTCGCCGACACGCTGCACGGCCTCACCATCAAGGCCGCGGACGAGCCGGGCATTTTGATGGACGTCACCTTCAGCGACACCGGCGACATCGACCGCCAGAGCTTCCTGGTCGAGGTGGTCGAAGGCAAGCAGGTGGTGAAGCAGGTGCTGCCCAAGGTGAAGTGAAGCGTGGCCCTTCTCCCTCGCCCCGCTCTACGCGGGGAGAGATCTTTCGTCTCCCTCTCCCCGCCCCTTCGCGGGGAGAGGGCGGGGTGAGGGGCTGCTTCCGCGACGACGGTGACAATCGAGTACGCGGAGACAGCCCCTCACCCCAACCCTCTCCCCGTAAGTACGGGGAGAGGGAGAAGAAAGAGAGCGGGGAGAGGGAGAGGAAAGAGGGGAACATGTCCAACCTATTCGATCTACTGGTCGCGGGGCTCGCCACCGGCGCCATCTACGCGCTGGTCGCGGTCGGCTTCACGCTGCTGTGGCAGACCTCGCAGACTATCAATTTCGCGCAAGGCGAGTTCGTGATGCTGCCGGCGTTCCTGATGCTGGCCGCGATGCATGTGGGCGCGCCGTTCTGGCTCGCGATCATCCTCGGCATCCTGCTCTCGCTGATCCTGCTCGGGCTCGCCTTCAAGATGCTGCTGGTGGACCCGATGATGCGTCACGGTGTGCTACCGCTGGCGATCGCGACCATGGCGCTCGCGATCGCCATCAAGGAATCGGTCAAGCAGTTCTACAGCGCGGAGGCTTCGCCCTTCCCCTCGATCGTGCCGACCGGCGACATCTCCATCCTCGGCCATGCTGTGTCGCTGCAGAGCATCGGCGTGCTCACTGTTGCCATCCTCGCCGTTCTCGGCCTGACCACGCTGCTGAGCCGTACCTCGCTCGGCCACCAGATGCAGGCGGCGGCGCAGAACCCGACGGTGGCCCGCATCATCGGCGTCCCGGTCGAGCGCATGATCCTGCTGACCTTCCTGATCAACGCCTTCCTGGTGGCGCTGGCCTCGCTGCTGATCACACCGATCTACCTCGCAAAATTCTCGTCCGGCGAGGTGCTGGGCCAGGCCGCCTTCATCGCCGCGATCGTCGGCGGCTTCAACCAGGTGCGCGGCGCCATCGCCGGCGGCCTGCTGATCGGCGTACTCGACAATCTCGCGGCGGCCTATGTCTCGACGCAGTATCGCGCCGCCGTGCCGATGATGTTCCTGATCGCCGTCATCCTGTTCCGGCCGCAGGGCTTGCTCGGCCGTGCCGAGGAGCGCACCGTATGAGCGGCATCGCCAAACCCCTGAAGATCGCGCTCGGCCTTGCCATCATCGCCGCGCTGATCATCGTCCCCATGAACTTCAACCGCTACGGCCTGTTCATCCTGAGCCAATGGGCGGTGATGAGCATCGCCGCCATGGGGCTCAATCTCACGCTCGGCTATGCCGGCCAGGTCTCGCTGGCGCAAGGCGCCTTCGTCGGCATCGGCGCCTATGCGGCCGCGATCATGACCACACATGGCTGGCCGCTGCCGGCGGCGATCCTGGTGGCGATCGTCTTGAGCTTTGCGATCGGCTGGGTGCTCGGCTATCCCGCACTGCGCGTGCAGCACCATTACCTCGCCTTCGTCACCCTCGCCTTTTCCACCCTCGCCTTCCTGGTGTTCCGCAACGAGAGCTGGCTGACCGGCGGCATCTACGGCATCTCCAACATTCCGCGTCCGCACATCTTCGGCATCGCGACCAACAAACCGCTGCCGTTCTACTATGTCTGCCTCGGCTCGCTCGCGATCGTCTCGCTTGCGGTGTGGTGGCTGATCCGATCGCCCTGGGGCCGTGCCTTCATGGCGCTGCGCGAGAATCCGTTGCGCGCGCAATCCCTCGGCGTCGATACCCGCCGCTACACGCTGATGGCCTTCGCGATCGGCTCGGCACTCGGCGGCGTCGCCGGAGCGCTCTATGCGCCGCTGACGCAATATATCGATCCCGTGCCGTTCAACCTGTCGCTCTCGCTCGACCTCCTGCTGATGGTGATCGTCGGCGGCGCCGGCTTCTATCTCGGTCCGTTCCTGGGAGCGATGATCGCGGTGCTGCTGCCGGAATGGTTGCGCTTCACGGAAGGCTACTACCTGATGCTCTACGCCGTCGCCGTGATGCTGCTGCTGATCTGGTCGCCGACCGGCATTCTCGGAATCCTCGACCGATATCTCGCCGAGCGCCGCACCAAGGCGGCGTCCGCGCTGCGCGCCGTCGCAAAGTCGCGCCTGGAGACGGCGCAATGAGCGCGGTCCTCGAAGTCACCGACATCAAGAAGAGCTTTGGCGGCATCCACGCCGTCAACGGGGTCTCGTTCGACGTGCGCGAGGGCGAGATCCTCGGCCTGATCGGGCCGAACGGCTGCGGCAAGTCCACGCTGTTCAACTGCATCCTCGGCCAGCTCACGCCGACCGGCGGCGAAGTCAAGCTCGACGGACAGGTCGTCACGGGCCTGCGTCCCTCCGAGCTCAACAAGCTCGGGGTCAGCCGCACCTTCCAGCTGTTGCAGGTGTTCCCAAAGCTCTCGGTGCGCGAGAACCTGATCCTCGCCGGACAGGAGCACCAGGGCAACATGGCCTCGCGCCTGGTCGGCCGCTCCGATGCCGGGCTGACGGAGGCCGCGAACCAGATGATCGGCTTCTTCAAGCTCGACCATCTCGCCGACGAGCCGGCTGGGGCTCTCTCTTATGGTCAGCAAAAACTGCTCGATGCCGCCATGGCCTTCATGGGCGGCTCGCGCCTGGTGCTGCTCGACGAGCCAGCCGGCGGCGTCAACCCGTCGATGCTGGCGGACCTCAAGGAGCGCCTGGTCGCGATCAACCGCGAGAAGAACGCCACCTTCGTCGTGATCGAGCACAACATGGAGTTCGTGATGTCGCTGTGCTCGCGCGTGATGGTGATGGCGGAAGGCAAGGTGCTGGCGATGGGCCGGCCCGACGAGGTTCGCAAGAACCCCGCCGTGATCGAAGCCTATCTCGGACATTAGGAGCGCGTAATGAGCGATCCCATTCTCTCGGTCCACAATCTCGTCGGCGGCTACGGCAAGATGACGATCTTGAACGGCACGACGTTTGCCGTGCCGTCAGCCACGATCACGACGATCATCGGCCCGAACGGCGCCGGCAAATCGACGGTATTCAAGGCCATCTTCGGCCTGCTCAAGCTGCGCGAAGGCAAGATCAGCTTCGCCGGCCGCGACGTCACCAATTTGAGCCAGCGCGCGCTGCTCAACGCCGGCATCTGCTACGTGCCGCAGGGCCGCAACATCTTTCCCGAGCTGTCGGTGCGCCACAATATCGAGCTCGGCGGCGTCGCCGCCGACAAGGGCCTCGACCTGCCCAAGCGGATCGAGGCGGCGCTCGACCTGTTTCCGGCATTGCGGCGCAAGTCCGCGCAGCAGGCCTCGACGCTGTCAGGCGGCGAGCAGAAGCAGCTCGAGATCGCCCGCTCGCTGCTGCTCGAGCCGAAGCTGGTGCTGGTCGACGAGCCCTCGATCGGTCTGTCGCCGCTGATGGTGCAGCAGACCTTCGACATCCTCAAGAGCTTGCGCGATCGCGGCGTCACCATCCTGATGATCGAGCAGAACGCGCGCTCGGCGCTGGAGATCTCCGACATCGGCATCGTGCTGGAGCTTGGCCAGACCCGCATGGTCGATGACGCCAGGCGCATTCTGAACGATCCGCGCATCGGGCAGCTCTTCCTCGGCGGCGCCATGGAGGAGAGTGCGGCATGAAGGCGAAGATGCGGATCGCCGTGGCAGGCGCCGGCCTGATCGGCCGTCGCCATATCGAGTTGATCGAGTCCTCCCAGGATTGCGTGCTCGCCGGCATTGCGGACCCCTCGCCCGCCGCCAAGGACTATGCGCTGGCGCATGGCGTGCCCTGCTATGCGGACCATCGCGCCCTGCTGGCAGAAGAGAGGCCCGACGGCCTCATCATTGCCTCGCCCAACACGCTGCACTTGCCGATGGCGCTCGACTGCGCCGAAGCCGGCGTGCCGGCATTGATCGAGAAGCCGGTGACCGAGACGGTTGCCACCGCGCAACGCCTGTGCGCGGCGGTGAGACGCACCGGCGTGCCGATGCTGGTCGGCCACCACCGGCGGCACAATCCCGTCATCAAGTCGGCCCGCGAGGCCGTGACGAACGGAAAGCTCGGCCAGCTCACGGCCGTGGTCGGGCTATGGCTCCTCAAGAAGCCCGACGACTATTTCGAGGTCGCCTGGCGGCGCGAGGCAGGCGGCGGGCCACTGCTGATCAATCTCATCCACGACATCGACAATCTCCGCTTCATCTGCGGCGAGATCGTCGAGGTGCAGGCGCTGACCTCGAACAAGGTGCGCGACTTTCCGGTCGAAGACACCGCCGCGCTGCTGCTGCGCTTTGCCAACGGCGCGCTCGGCACGGTGACCGTGTCGGATGCGACGCCGGCGCCGTGGAGCTGGGAGCTCTCCTCGGGCGAGAACCCAGCCTATCCCAGGCAGGATCAGCCCTGCTACATCTTCGCAGGGACTGCGGGTTCGCTCTCCGTGCCGAACATGGAGCTGTGGTCATACACAGAGCAGCCCGGCTGGTACGCGCCGCTGGCGCGCGCGACCATCGCGCCGCCCGCGTTCGATCCGCTGGTCGAGCAGCTCCGGCATTTCTGCGCAATGATTGCCGGCCGTGAACAGCCGCTGATCTCGGTCGATGACGCGATGGGAACGCTCGCCGTCGTCGAAGCCGTCAGCGCGGCCGCGCGTACCGGGCAAACGATCTCGCCGGGGCAGATCATGGAGCAGGCCGCATGAACAAGCGCTCGATCGCCACCGTCTCCCTCTCAGGCAGCCTCGACGAAAAGCTCCGCGCCATCGCCGCCGCGGGCTTCGATGCGGTCGAAATCTTCGAGAACGACCTGCTGTCGTTCGGCGCCGGCCCGCGCGATATCGCAAAGATGTGCGCGGAGCTCAATCTCGAGATCTGTGCGTTCCAGCCGTTCCGCGATTTCGAGGGCATGCCGGAGCCGCAGCGCGCGCGCAACTTCGCCCGCGCCGAGCGCAAGTTCGACCTGATGCAGGAGCTCGGCACCGATCTCTTGCTGATCTGCTCCAACGTCTCGCCCGCCGCGCTCGGCGGCATCGACCGCGCGGCTGACGATTTTCGCGAGCTTGGCGAGCGCGCCGCGAAACGTCGTTTGCGCGTCGGCTATGAGGCGCTGGCCTGGGGCCGCCACGTCAACGATTATCGCGACGCCTGGGAGATCGTGCGCCGCGCCGATCATCCCGCGATTGGCGTCATCCTCGACAGCTTTCATGCGCTGGCACCTGGCTTTCCGACCCGCGCCATGGCCTCGATCCCCGGCGACAAGATCTTTCTGGTGCAGCTCTCCGACGCGCCAAGGCTCGAGCTCGACATCCTGTCATTGAGCCGGCACTTCCGCTCCTTCCCCGGCCAGGGCGACATGCCGGTCGGCGCGTTCATGGCGGCGATCGCAGCGACCGGCTATGCCGGACCGCTGTCGCTGGAAATCTTCAACGACCAGTTCCGCGCCGGCTCGGCCGCACAGACCGCGGTCGACGGCCTGCGCTCGCTGATCCTGCTGGAGGACCAGCTCGCACCGGACTGGCCGAATTTCGCCGGCAAGGCGCTGGCCCCGAAGGCGAAGAGCCGCGGCACCGGCTTCATCGAATTTGCCGTGAACGAGAGCAAGGCCGGCGAGCTTGGCCGCCTGTTCTCACAGCTCGGCTTCCGCAAGAGCGGCCAGCACCGCAGCAAGGCGGTGGAGCGCTGGTCGCAGGGCAAGGTCGAGCTCGTCATCAATTGCGAGACCGACGGCTTTGCGCATTCGCACTATGTCACCCACGGGCCCGGCGTCTGCGCCATCGCGCTCGACGTCGACGACGCCGACCGCGCCATGCAGCGTGCCGAGACGCTGAAGGCGCGCACCTTCTACCAGCCGGTCGGACCGGGTGAACTCGAGATTCCCGCGATCCATGGCGTCGGCGGCAGCCTGCTCTATTTTCTCGACCAAGCCGGCAAGAACTGGGACACCGATTTCGAGCCTGTTGCAAGCGATTCAAGCGCCGATGCGCTGGTCGCGGTAGACCACATCGCGCAGTCGATGCCCTATGACGAGATGCTGACCTGGCTGTTGTTCTACACCGGCATTCTCGATCTGAAACGCCTGCCGCAGATGGAGATCGCCGACCCCAGAGGCCTCGTGCAGAGCCAGGCCGTCATCAACGCCGACCAGAGCCTGCGCTTCGTGCTCAACGGCTCCTCCGCCAACCGCACCCTGCCGGCACGCTTCATCTCGGAGTTCTTCGGCTCGGGCGTGCAGCATGTCGCCTTCGCGTGTCAGGATATTTTTGCGACCGTCGCCGCGATGCGCCAGCGCGGCGCGGGCTTCCTGGACATCCCCGACAATTACTACGACGACATCGAAGCCAAATACGATCTTTCGCCCGAACTGATGGCGCAGCTGCGCGCCAACCACATCCTCTACGACCGCGAGGGCGACGGCGAGTTCTTCCAGGTCTACACCCACATCTTCGACGAGCGCTTCTTCTTCGAGATCGTCGAACGCAGGAATTATCAGGGTTTTGGCGCCGCCAACGCCGGCATCAGGCTCGCAGCGCAAGCGCGCGAGGTGCGCCCGGCAAGCATGCCGAGGGTGTAGGACACTCTCTCCACACCGTCATTGCGAGGAGCTCTTGCGACGAAGCAATCCAGAATCTCTCCGCGGAAAGATTCTGGATTGCTTCGCTGCGCTCGCAATGACGGAGGAGATAGCTAGGAGACCCTCTCCCCGCTTGCGAGGAGAGGGAGGGGCAAAGCCTCACTTCATCTTGCACTTCTCGTGGAAGCGATCCTGATCGTTCTCGACGATGGTGGCGACGGTCTTCAAGGCGAGTTGGCCTTCGGAATCCTTGACCACGTCCTGCAGATAGAAGTTCTGGATCGGGATGTGGTTGTTGCCGAACTTGAACGCGCCGCGCACCGACTTGAAGTTGGCCTTCTCCATCTCGGCCTTCATCTCGTCCTTCTTGGAGGTGTCGCCCTTCACGGCGACGACGGCGCTGTTGATCAGGTTCGCGGCGTCATAGGACTGCGCGCCGTAGAAGGTCGGGCGCAGGCCGGTGTACTTCTTACGGTAGTCGGCGACGAAGCGCTTGTTCTGCTCGTTGGGGAGGTCGTTGACCCATTGCTGCGCACCGGGCACCCCGAGCGCATTCTCCTTCTGGAGCGGCAGCGAGAGCTCGTCGATGGTGAAGGCGGTGTAGAGCGGCATCGTGCTCTTCAGCCCGGCCTGTGCATATTGGTTCAGGAATTGCACGCCAGCAGCACCCGGGTAGAACACGAAGATCGACTCGGCGCCGGAGGCACGCGCCTTGGAGAGCTCGGCGGAGAAGTCGAGCTGGCTCGGCCACACCGTATATTCCTCACCCACGACCTGACCCTTGAAGGTGCTCTTGACGCCGGCCAGCATGTCCTTGCCGGCGGCATAGTTCGGGCCGATCAGGAACACCGACTTGACACCCTTCTGGTTCATATAGGTGCCGACCGCCTGCGGGGTCTGGTCGTTCTGCCAGGAGGTCGAGAACACGTAAGGCGAGCACAGCTCGCCCGCGAGCTGCGACGGCCCGGCATTGGCCGAGATCAGGAAGGTCTTCGAATCGACCGCGGTCTTGAGCGAGGCGAGCAGCACGTTCGACCAGATATAGCCGACGATGAAGTCGACCTTGTCCGACTGCACCAGCTTCTCGGTCTTCTGCTTGCCGACGTCGGGCTTCTGCCCGTCGTCCTCGTAGATCACCTCCACCGGCTTGCCGCCCATCTTGCGGCCGAGATGATCGAGCGCGAGCTCGAAGGAATTGCGCATGTCGTTGCCGATCACGGCGGTCGGGCCGC
Organism: Bradyrhizobium sp. NBAIM01; assembly: GCF_020194115.1. Taxonomy (NCBI): domain Bacteria; kingdom Pseudomonadati; phylum Pseudomonadota; class Alphaproteobacteria; order Hyphomicrobiales; family Nitrobacteraceae; genus Bradyrhizobium; species Bradyrhizobium sp. NBAIM01. Next base: position 870,424 of record NZ_JADYVU010000002.1, read on the forward strand.
TGAAGGTCGAGACGAAGCCGATCTTGATGGTGTCTCCGGCGAATGCCTGATTTGCCAGCACCAGCGCCGCTGCGCCCGCCAGCCAGAATGCCGTCCTCATAACACTCCCTCCTTAATTATCGGTCCTGTAAGCAGGATGATCGCCGCTCCAGGCCTGTCTCTATTGAACGCAAAATATGTCGCGCCGCCAATGGCTCAGCGCCCGCCCTGCACCATATTTCGCCCCGATCTGAGATGGCAAGAATTATAATTCTACTCACTTCGGCCGAGGCCGGCCCAGGGCCGGTCCGGGAGGCCGCGGCGCTTTTTCGAGCCGGATCGATACAGCGGGCCTATGCGACGATTGATGACCTCTATTGGACCGCGGCGCCCAATCCGCACTTAAATGAAGGCGAGCAGCAGCGAGATTCGAGGGTTAAATCATGGCCGCAAATCCCCATCGCGTCGTCATCGTCGGCGCCGGCTTCGGCGGGCTGGAGGCGACTTACCGGCTTGCGGGCGCTCCCGTCGAGATCACGCTGATCGACCGCCGCAATCATCATCTGTTCCAGCCCCTGCTTTACCAGGTCGCGACCGCCTCGCTCGCAACCAGCGAGATCGCCTGGCCGATCCGTCATCTCATGCGCGACCGGCGCGAGGTGACGACGCTGTTCGCCACCGTGAGCGGCGTCGATGCCGAACGACGCTGCGTGCTGATCGACGACGGCAGCGAGGTGCCCTACGACACGCTGGTGCTGGCCACGGGCGCGCGGCACGCCTATTTCGGCCACGATGAATGGGAGCAGTTCGCGCCCGGCCTGAAGACGCTGGAGGATGCGACCACCTTGCGCCGGCACATCCTGGTGGCGTTCGAGCGCGCCGAGCGCGAGATCGATCCAAAGCGGCGCGCGGCACGGCTGACCTTCGTGATCGTCGGCGCCGGCCCGACCGGCGTCGAGCTCGCCGGCACCATCGCCGAGATGGCGCATCACACCCTGCCCGCCGATTTCCGCAACATCGACACGCACAAGGCCCGCGTCGTGCTGATCGAGGCCGGCCAGCGCGTGCTCGCCGGCTTTCCCGACGAGCTATCAGCCTATGCGCAGGCCTCGCTGGAAAAGATCGGCGTCGAGGTCGTGCTCGGGCAGGCCGTCACCGAGATCAATCGCGAGGGCGTCGTGTTCGGCGGCAAGCTGCTCGAGGCCAAGACACGGATCTGGGCCGCCGGCGTGCGCGCCTCGCCTGCTGCCGAATGGCTCGGCGCAGCGCACGATCGCGCCGGGCGCGTGCTGGTCGAGGCCGACCTCACCATATCAGGCCATCCCGAGATCTTCGCGATCGGGGATACCGTCAGCATCAACGCCTGGGACGGCAAGCCGGTGCCCGGCATCGCGCCGGCCGCCAAGCAGCAGGGCCGTCACGTCGCGGAGACCATCAAAGCGCGCCTGCGCGGCGCTGCAGCGGGTCCGTTCCGCTATAAGCATTCCGGCAACCTCGCGCAGATCGGCAAGCGGCTCGCAATCATCGATTTCGGCAAGATCAAGCTGCGCGGCACCATCGCGTGGTGGATCTGGGGCATCGCCCACATCTACTTCCTGATCGGCCTGCGCCACCGCCTCAGCGTCGCGCTGAGCTGGCTGTGGATCTACGCGCGAGACCAGCGCGCAGCGCGGTTGATCACGCAGGGGTCGAGCAAGGTGGTGTAGTCTTACTTCCTTCTCCCCTTGTGGGAGAAGGTGGCATAGGCGGCCTTCGGCCGCCGTTCTTAAGAACGCCGAAGCAGAGCTTCGGCTACGGCGCCGGATGAGGGGTTCTCTCAACTCTCGCGATTGTTCGTGAGGAGAGAGACCCCTCACCCGGCTTCGCTTCGCGAAGCCACCCTCTCCCACAAGGGGAGAGGGTGCAATTGCGCCGCGCTCGCGGCCGCTACTTCACCAGCTCGCACCCGCCTTCCGCGAGCGGGCGGAACGCCTGGTCTGCCGGAATCGTCGCGACCAGCTTGTAATAGTCGTACGGATATTTCGACTCCTCCGGCTTCTTCACCTCGAACAGGTACATCGGATGCACGACGCGACCGTCCTGACGGATCGCGGTGTCGCCGAACAGCTTGTCCTTGCCCTTGAACTTCTTCATCTCGGGCACGACCTGCTTGGCATTGTCGCTGCCGGTGGCGGCGACGGCGTTGAGATAAGCGAGCGTGGAAGCATAGACTCCGGCCTGATTGCCGCTCGGCATCTTGCCGTTCATGCCGGGCCGTGCAGCAAAACGCTTGGCGAACGCGCGGGTATCATCGTTCATGTCCCAGTAGAAGGCTTCCATGAGCTGGAGGCCCTGCGCGACCTTGATGCCCATGCCGTGAACGTCGTTGATGAAGAGCAGGAAGGCGACGAGCTTCTGCCCACTCTGCTGGATGCCGAATTCGGCGGCCTGTTTCACCGCATTGATGGTGTCGCCGCCTGCATTGGCGAGCCCGATGACCTGCGCCTTCGAGCTTTGCGCCTGCAGCAGGAAGGACGCGAAATCGGAGGTGCCTAGCGGATGCTTGGACGAGCCGATCACCTTGCCGCCGTGCCCCTCGATGTATTTCTGCGCCTCCGCCTCGATGCCCTTGCCGAGCGCGTAATCGACCGTGAGGAAATACCAATCCTTGCCGCCGCGCGACACCATGGCGGCTGCGGTGGTGTTGCCGGTCGCCCAGGCGTCGTTGACCCATTGGATCGTGTTGGGCGAGCAGGCCTTGCCGGTGAGGTCCGAGCTTGCGGTCGAGGACGCCAGGAAGGTCATGCGGCTGTCGCGCAGAAGCGCGTTGATGGAAAGACCGACGGCCGAGTTCGGCACGTCGACGATCGCGTCGACGCCTTCGACGTCGAGCCATTTGCGCGCGATGGCGTTGCCGACATCGGCTTTGTTCTGGTGATCGGCATAGACGATCTCGACCTTGATGCCCTTGCCGCCGCCGTTGAAATCCTCCGCCGCCATCCGCGCGGCCTCGACCGAGCCCATGCCATTGGTGTCCTGGAAGATGCCGGAGATGTCGTTGAGCACGCCGATGCGCACGACGTTGTCCGATATTTCGGCGTTGGCCGCGCCGGTCACCAAGCTCGCAGCCAGCGCGAGCGTCCACTTCAGATGTTTCATCATTCCCTCCCTGTTTGATTTTTGAAGATCCGACGGCTTGGCAGATCAGACCTGCCGCTCTGGCAACTTCAGGACGAGCCCATCGAGATCGGGCGTGATCGTGATCTGGCAGGACAGCCGGCTCGTCGGTCGCCGCTCAGCGGCGGTGCCGTCGAGCAGCGCATCCTCGTCGTCGGCCATCGCAGGCAGGCGCGCGAGCCAGCTCTCGTCGACATAGACATGGCAGGTCGCGCACATCGCGTTGCCGCCGCATTCGGCCAGAATGCCGTCGAGGCCGTGACGGGTCGCGGCCTGCATGACGCTCTCGCCGCCTGCGGTCTCGACGCGATCGGACTTGCCGTCGGGATGGATGAAGGTAATGGCAGGCATCAAGCTCCTCGTCAGGCCGGGGTGATCGTCACAGGCAGGCTGTCGAGCCCGCGCAGCGTGTTGTTGAAACGGCGCTTCGGCTCGCCCGTGATCTCGAGCTTTGCGATGCGCCGGGCCAGCGCGGTCAGCATCACTTCGCCTTCCAAGCGGGCGACGAGCTGGCCGACGCACATGTGGATGCCGGAGCCGAAGCCGACATGGCCGGAGGTGCGGCGGGTGATGTCGTACCTGTCAGGGGCATCCCAGCGCCGCGGATCGCGGTTGGCGGCGGCAAGGAACATCAGCACCTTCTCGCCCTCGCCGATTCGCACACCGGAGATCTCGACCTCACGGGTGGTGGTGCGGAAGAAGGTCTGCACGGGGCTCTCGAAACGCACGGCCTCCTCGAAAGCACCGCGTGCGAGCGTGAGGTCGTCGCGCAGCCGCTGCCATTGATCATGAAAGCGCGCGAGGCAATACACCGCAGCGCCGATGCCGTTGACTGTCGTGTCGAGTCCGGCCGACAGCAGCGAGCGCACCAGCAGCGGCGCTTCGGCGGCCGTGATGGCGCCCTCGTCGACCTGTGCATGGATGCAGGCGCCGAAGCCGCCGGGCGCCAGATTCTCGCGCTGGCACTGCTCGGCGACGTATGCCTGATGCGGCGCCGAGCGTTCGATCGCCTCCTGGCGCAACCGGTTGGGTGGACCGAAGGCGTTGAACACGACGCTGGCATAAGGAATCAGATGCTCACGCCCCTCCGGTTTCAGGCCCAGCGCATCCGGAAAGATCGAGAGCGGGTAGGCCTCGGCGAGATCCGCGATCGCATCGAAGCTGCGCATCTGCAGCAGGGCATCGACACGCGCCTCGGCCGCCTCGGCAAAGCGGTCACGGACCTGCTTCATCACGGTCGGCGACAACACTTTTGACAGGACGGCGCGGGTGCGGGTGTGCGCCGGCGGATCGGCCTCGAGGATCAGGCTCGGCGGTCGCCACGGCGCCTCCTTCTCGAAGTCGGAAAGGCCGACGCCGCGGCTGGAGCAGAAGGTTGCGGGATCGTTCAGCACAGCGTGGACCTCGGCATAGCGCGCCACGCCATAGACGTTCCACTTGTCGAGATAGACCACGGGGCCGGCTTCCCGCAGCAGCTCATGCGCCGGATAGGGGTCGGCAAAAAAGCTCATGTCGAAGGGGTCGACGTCGAGATGCGGGACACCCGATCCCGCGCAGCCGGATGCGGTCATGGAAGACCTCCCTCATTTTGATCTTGTGAAAGGACGACGCATGCCCTTAGGTCTTTGGGCCCGCCGCGAGTCAGAAACCCGATATGCCGCCGTCCTCGACCAAAGCCCGCCACAAGCCCGCGCCCCATGATGCAGGGCCGACGCTCGATCTCGACCGTTACGTCCCGGCGTTCATCACCTTCATCGCCAACAAGCTCTCGAACAGCGCGACCGCGTTCTATCAGCGCGAGTTCGGTGTCAACGTCACCGAATGGCGGATCATGTCGCTGTTGGCGATCGAACCCGGCATCCCGGCCTCGCGCATCTGCCACGTCATCGGCTTCGACAAGGGGCCGGTGAGCCGGACGCTTGCCGGCCTCGAAAAGCGCGGGCTGGTGTCGATCCGCACCGACCCGAACGACGGCCGCACCCACTCGATCTCGTTGACGGCAAGGGGCCGCGCCACCCATGACAAGGTGATCGTCGCTGCGTTCGAACGCGAGCGACGGCTGTTGTCCTGCCTCAGCAAGGACGAACGCGAGGTGCTGATCGATCTCTTGCGCCGGCTGCACGAAAATCTCGGCGCAGTCACCGGCAGCGTCGACACCTGACGGGTCGCGCGCGGCGCGCAAGCTCCCGTCACTCCCGATCATGCGCCGGCATTTGCCGACGGCACCCCTTCTGCCGCGCATTGCTTCCTCCAGAAAAGAACGCGGCGGTTCGCCCGCCGTCATCTCTGTCTGGAACGGTTCGCACAGATTAGTTGCTTAGGCAACAAAAGAATCGGCAGGATATTGCGACAGGGTTGTTGGCGTATCCCACTCGTCATTCCGGGGCGCGCGTAGCGCGAACCCGGAATCCATCGTGCACCACCCCTACGGTGAAATGGATTCCGGGCTCGCGCCAAGAGGCGCGCCCCGGAATGACAGCGGAGTGTGGCGTCGCTAACTCGGCCTTTACAATCCGATCCACTCACCCGACGCATCATCGTTCAGCCGCGCTACCGCATCGGCGCGGCGCGTCAGCACGGCGCGCTGGTTGATGTAGCCCTTGTCGGTGATCTCGCCGCCGTCGACCGACGGTGGCTCGGCGAGCAGCAGCGCGCGGGTGGCGTGTCCGGACGAGTTGGCGCTCTGCTGTTTCAGCTTCGCCAGACCCTGCGCGATGGCGCTGCGGACCTTGTCGTGTGCCAGCACGTCGCTGGCCGCCGCCGTTTCGGGCAGACCGGCATGGGCGCGGCAGGCCACGATGTTCGGAAACACGAGGAAACGCACCTCGTCACCGCCGTGGCCGGCGACGACGATGTCCTGAGCCAGCGGCGCCAGCGCGGCGATGCCGGCAACGCGCAAGCCGCCGACGCTGACCCATGTGCCGGAATTGAGCTTGAAGTCTTCGGCAACGCGGCCGTCGAAGAACAGGCCGCGCTCGGGGCGCGCGCTATCGGCAAGCTTCACCGCATCTCCGATCAAGTAAAAGCCCTCCTCGTCGAACGCTTGCCTGGTCAGCTCGGGTGCCTTCCAATAGCCGGGCGTGACGTTGGGGCCGCGCACCCGCACCTCCAGCTTGTCGCCGGAGGTGACGAGCTTCAGCTCGGTGCCGGGAATGGGCACGCCGATGTTGCCGGAGCGCTCGGCGAGAAAATGACAGTCGGTGGCGAGCGGTGAGGTTTCCGTCGAGCCCCAGGCCGAGACCATCGGCAGCTTGCGGCCGACCGTCTCGAGCGAGAGCTCTTCGAGAGCATCCCACAGATTCTGCGGCAATGCCGCGCCGGCATAGAACGCGAATTTCACCTCGTCGAAGAAGCGGCGGCGCAATTCCTCGTCGCTGCGCAGCGCGGCGATCAGCATGTCGAAGCCGCGCGGCACGTTGAAATAGACCGTCGGCATCACGCTTCTGAGGTTGGCGAGCGAGGTCGCGAACAGGCCGGGCGCGGGCTTGCCGCCGTCGATGTAGAGCGCGCCGCCGTTGCGCAGCACGAGGTTGAAATTGTGGTTGGCGCCGAAGGTGTGGCTCCAGGGCAGCCAATCGAGAATGACGAGATCGCGGCTCCGTTCGAGGAAGGTCCAGGTCTGCGCCTTGGCCTGCTGGCTCGACGTCAGCATGCGCTGGGTGTTGATGACGGCTTTCGGCGTGCCCGTCGAGCCCGAGGTGAACAGGAATTTCGCGATCGTATCAGGCGTGAGTGCCGCAAAGGCTCTTGCGACGTCGGCCGTCTCGGGGGTGGCCGCAACGGCGCGGAACGCGAGCACCTCAGTGTCATCGGCATTGCCGCTGATGATCTGCGCGTTGTGCAGCGGCTCGATGGCAGCCAGCGCCGGTGCGAACGGCTGAAGCGCAGAGACGTAGATCGCGCCAGGATCGAGCAGCGCGATCATGCTCTTGAGCTTGTCGAAATCCTTGGACATCAGCGAATAGGCCGGCGAGATCGCCGCCGAGGGGACGCCGACATGCTGGGCGGCGAGCGCGAGCAGCGCATGATCGATGCTGTTGTCCGAGAGGATCGCGACGGGGCGGTCCGCGCTGAGCCCTTGTGCCAGGACCCAGGACGCGGCGGCGCGCACCTTGCGAAGCGCCTGCGCATAGGTGACGGTGGTCCAGGGCATTTCGACATTGCCGCGCTCGGCGAGGAAGATCGCATCCGGCCTTTGCTGCGCCCATTGCTCCAGCCAATCGCCGGTGCAGCGCGCAGTCTCGCCGAGAGGCTCGGGCGAGCGCAGAACGATGCTGCCGTCGGGCCGATGCTCCGCGACGGTCCTTGGGACTGCGAACAGGCCTGCAACGTCACCATGTGAGGCGGCTGTCATGTGTTTCCTCCTCCATCCCGGTTTACAGGATCGGCGCAGCCTCGTTCCGGGCCGCTTTGGTCATAATGTTGGCGTGGCAATTGTTGTCGTCAACAACAATCTTTCGCTCTTAGCCCAAGGGCGCTAGGGTTGCGCGACAGGAGACACGACGTGACAGCCACAGCATCCCGGGCCCACGGCCGCCACGCCCCACGCAAGCGCGCCGGCAACGGCGCGGCACCAGGCGATGGCGCCGACGGCGTCGGCCTCGACGCGCTGGTCGGCCACGCCGGCTATGCAGTGCGGCGCTTCCAGATCTGGATCTTTCAGGACTTCATCAAGACGCTCGGCGAGGTCGACATCAGGCCGACGCAATATTCGGTGCTGACCGTGATCGGCGCCAATCCGGGCCTGTCGCAGATGGCGGTGGCAAAACGCCTCGGCATCGAGCGCGCCCGGCTGGTGCACCTGCTCGACGGCCTCGAACAGCGCAAGCTGGTGAAGCGGATCAAGTCGAAGCAGGACCGGCGCTCGCATGCGCTGCACCTCACTGCGCAGGGCGAGACGGCGCTGACGAAATTCAAGCGGCTCGCGGCCGAGCACGAGCGGCACGTCGAGGCGAAGATCGGCAAGGAGAACCGGGCACAGCTGCTCCGGATCCTCTCCGGCTTCACCTGAGCCCGACTGCCTATGATTTGGGCAGATAGGTCCCTGAGGCGACCGGCCGGGCGCCGGCCGAAATGTCCCCCAAGCCACTGATCGCACGATAAGATCCGGCACGATCATCCTGCCCGGATTCTGTACACAATGGCACATCGCTTGCTTCGCTCCGGGCGAAGTCGAATTGCCGGAGTTTTGCCGCCATGGGGGCCGAGCAGCCTGAAACGATCGCCGCGATTGTGGCCGCGCACCGCGCGGGCCGGTCTTCGCCGGCAGAGACCGTCGCGCGGACCTATCAGCGCATCCGCGACTACGACGATCCCGCCGTGTTCATCAGCCTGCGCGACGAGAAGGACGCGATCGCGGAAGCGGAGAAGCTCGCGGCCCGCGCGGATGCTGCCAGCCTGCCGCTTTACGGCGTGCCGGTCGCAGTGAAGGACAATATCGACGCGCTGGGCTTCCCGACCACCGCCGCCTGCCCGGCTTTCTCCTACAGGCCCACGCACGACTCGACCGCCGTCGAGCGCCTGCGCGCAGCGGGGGCGATCATCATCGGCAAGACTAATCTCGACCAGTTCGCGACCGGCCTCGTCGGCGTCCGCTCGCCTTACGGCATTCCCCGGAATTCGATCCGCGAGGATCTGATTCCCGGCGGCTCGAGCTCGGGCTCGGCCACCGCGGTCGGCGCCGGGCTCGTGCCGTTGTCGCTCGGCACGGATACCGCCGGCTCGGGCCGCGTACCGGCGATGCTCAATAACATCGTCGGGCTGAAGCCGAGCCTCGGCATGATCTCGACCGCAGGCCTGGTGCCGGCCTGCCGCACGCTCGACTGCATCTCGGTGTTCGCACTGACGGTGGACGATGCCGCGCTCGCGCTGTCGGTGATGGCCGGCCCCGACCAGGCCGATCCATTCTCGCGCGACCGGCCGTTCGGCGCGATCACGCCGATGCCGGCAAACCTGCGCTTGGGTGTGCCGCGCAACGGCCAGCTGATCTTCTTCGGCGACAAGAAAGCGGAAGCCGCCTACAACGATGCGCTGAAGCGATGGACCGCGCTCGGGGCAAAGCTGGTCGAGTTCGACCTCGAGCCGTTCTACGAGACGGCGCGGCTGCTCTATGAGGGCCCCTGGGTCGCCGAGCGTTACCTCGTGATCAAGAACCTGCTGGCGTCCGCGCCTGACACGATCCACCCCGTCACGCGGGAGATCACCGCGGCCGGCGCGCGGCTGACCGCGGCGGAAACCTTCTCGGCGCTCTATCGCCTGCAGGGCCTGCGCAAGATCGCCGAGCGCACGTTCGCCAACATCGACGCGCTGGTGCTGCCGACGGCGCCGACGGCCTATACGACCGCGCAGGTGCTGGCCAATCCGATCGAGCTCAACAGCCGGCTCGGCACCTACACCAATTTCGTCAACCTGCTCGACCTCTGCGGTCTCGCTGTGCCGGCTGCGATGCGCAGCGACGGAATTCCGTTCGGCATCACGCTGCTGGCGCCTGCAGGGCGCGACGCGCTGCTGGCCAGCATCGGCCGCGTGTTCCATGCCGATACCAAACTGACGGTCGGCGCGAAGGGTGTGGCACAGGCCCCGCTCGCGCCACTGCCCGCAAGCAACGGCGATGCAATCCCGATTGCGGTGGTCGGCGCACATCTGTCCGGCATGGCGCTGAACGGCGAGCTGACGGCGCTGAACGCACACATGATCGAGGCCACCAGGACGGCCGCCGATTACAAGCTCTATGCACTCCAGACCACGCCGCCGAAGCCGGGCATGCTGCGCGTCGAGGCCGGCCAAGGCGCTGCGATCGAGCTGGAGATCTGGTCGCTGTCGTCCTCCGCCTTCGGCAAGTTCGTCAACGCGATCCCCGCGCCGATGGCGATCGGCACGATCAGGCTCGCCGACGGCCGCAGCGTGAAGGGATTTTTGGTCGAGCCGGAAGTGCTGGGCGAAGCTCGCGACATCACCGCCTATGGCGGCTGGCGCAAGTTTATGGCTGAAGCTACGACGGCGTAGACAGCGACCGCGGCCTCACGCCGACTTGCGCCAGGCGGCTTCGTTCTTCTTCTCGTAATCGTCGAACGCCTTGACGAGGCCGGACAGCACCTCTGCGGACGTTTCGAACATCGCGGTGAGCTGGGGCTCGTCGACCTTGCGGATGTCTTCGCGCAGATGCGTCACCGTCTCCTGTAGACGCTGCTTCATCTTCTGGGTGTGATGGCGCGGATCTTTCTCGGAGGAGGCCATGGTGTTTTCTCCTTATCGGATCGATGGGAGGAAACGATCGGTGCAAAGCCGGGTTCCTGAGAACCGACGCCTCTCCTTCACCTCGTGGTGAACACGCAACTCACACCGACACCGCGTAGATCTCATACTCCCCGCGCACCAGCTCGATGTGCGCGCGCATGGCGGCGGCGGCACCCTGCTTGTCGCCGCGCATGATGGCGACGACGACGCGGTCGTGCTCGGCCTGCGACTTGGCGAGGCGGCCGAGGTTGCGGAACTGGGCGCGGCGGAACGGCTGCACGCGGACGCGGGTCGCGAGCGTGATCTCGGCGATGTAACCGTTCTGCGAGCCGGCATAGATCGCATTGTGGAAGCGCTCGTTGACCTCGTGGAAACGCTCGGGATTGCCGGTGTAGCTCAGCACCCGCAGCTCCTCGTGGACGGCCTCCAGGCCGTGACGCTCGGCCGCCGACATGCGTTCGGCGGCAAGACCCGCGCACAAGGCCTCGAGCTCCGCCATCGCCTCGAACATGCCTTTCAGCCGCTCGACGGATGGCCGCGCCACCACGGCGCCGCGATGCGGCCGCGCCTCGACGAGGCCGCTCGCCACCAATTGGCGCAGTGCCTCGCGTACCGGCGTGCGCGAGACGTTGAAGCGCCGCGCGATGTCGGTCTCGTCCAGCGGCGAGCCCGGCGCCAGCGTTCCCCGCACGATCTCGTCGGCAAGCTGCAGCCGCAGCTCCTCGGCGCGCGTGACCTTCAGCAGCGACGGCGATGCACGGTCGACGCGCGGCACCACCGGCTCGGCCGGCAATGCGCCCTGCGGAAGATCATCAAGCGTCATACGGTCTCTTTCGGCCCCTCGATGATGCTGACATGAGCGGCAACGACGCGCCAGCCCTCCGGGAAACGTATCCACGTCTGCATCTGCCGGCCGACCTTGCCGGGAGCCGTATCGCGATAGAACAAGGTGGACGCCACGGCCGTGTCGCGGCCATAGCTGGTGATCACGGTTTTGGCGGTGCGGCGGTTCAGCCCGACCGGCGAACGGCCGGCGCGGAAACCGGAGATTGCCTCGTAGCCATAGAGGTTCTCGCCGATGCCGTAGCGCAAGGTGCGCGGATCGTTGCGGAAGAGCTCGCCGAGCACAGCGACGTCGTTGCTGACGAGGGCTTGCTCATAGCGCTCGAACGCGGCTTTGACTTCCGCGATCACCTCGGGGAGATCGATCTGCATCTTAGAACCCTCTCGGCGCGGGCGCAGCGACGACGCCCACCTTCTCCAATGCGTGCGCGACGCGCAGCGCGATGTCCTCGCGCCAGGGCGCACAAATGATCTGCACGCCGATCGGCAGCGGCTCGAGCGGCACGGGGACCGCGACCACCGGCAGGCCGATGAAGGAGATCGGCTGGGTGTGGATTCCGATATTGGCGCGCACCGGCAGCTCGACGCCGTCGAGATTGAAATTGACCTGGCCGAGCTTCGGCGCGGTGCAGGGCGTCGCCGGCGCCAGCAGCACGTCGACCGACCGAAAGATCTCGGCAAGCTGCGCGCGATACCAGCGGCGGAATTTCTGGGCGCGGTCGACCAGCGGGGCCGGCACCATGGCGCCCGCGATCAGCCGGTCGCGCACCGCCGGGTCGAAATCGCCAGGGCGCTTGCGCAGGCGATCGAGATGGAGCGAAGCGCCTTCGGTGGTGGTGATGACGTAAGCCGCCGCACGGGCGCGCGATGCTTCGGGAACATCCACCACTTGCGTCGCGCCCAGCGCCTGGGCGACGCGGCTGACGGCTTCGACCGCTTCCGGAAACACGTTCTTCTGGAAGTGGCCGCCGGCGATCGCAACGCGCAGGCCGGAGATGGACTCATCGAGCCGCGGCGTGACGGGCTCCAACCCGCGCGTGGTGCAGGCGCCGTCGTCGGCATCCGGACCCTGCATCGCGTCATAGGCGAGCGCGAGATCGGCGACGGAGCGCGCGAACGGGCCGAGATGATCGAGGCTCGCCACGAACGGGAAGGAGCGCGCACGTGACAGCCGGCCATAGGTCGGCTTCAGGCCGAAGATGCCGCAGAAGGACGACGGCACGCGGATCGAGCCGTTGGTGTCGGAGCCGAGCGCGATCGGCACCAGCGCGCCGCCGACGGCGCTGCCCGAGCCGCCGGAGGAGCCGCCGCTCATCCGCGTGGTGTCGTGCGGATTGCGCGAGGGACCGTCGTGGATGTTCTCGCCCGTGAAATCGTAGGCGTATTCGCCCATGTTGAGCGCACCGACGAGAACGGCGCCGGCCGCCTCCATCCGTTCGATCAAGGTCGCATCGCGCCTGGCGGGCGCGAGGTCCCGGTTGATCTTCGAGCCGGCGCGCGTCGGCAGGCCCGCGACATCGAACAGGTTCTTGACCGCGAAGGGTACGCCGGCGAGCGGACCGATTGTCCTGCCCGCAGCGATGTCGGCATCGATCGCGCGCGCTTTCGCACGGGCGCGTTCGGCGGTGACGTCGGTGAAGGAATTGAGGATGCCGTCATGCTGCGCGATGCGCGCGAGCGCGGCTTCGGTGGCATCGAGCGCGGACATCTTGCGCCCCGCAACCGCACTTGCGATCTCGGAGGCCGTCATCTCTGGCTTGGCGGACATGGCGTCAGGCCGTGAAGATCGGCGCCGGCTCGGTTTCGTCCGGCAGCGCGAATTCGTCGACCAGACGGCCAAGCCGCAGCGAGACCTCGAGGTTGGCGCGAACGGCAGGCCGCCAGGCCTCCTCGATCGGCAGCGCCAGCGCCTTCGACACGGCGTCGATATAATCGTCCAGGGGTTCGGCCATCACGCTCTCAAGCAATCAGTGCAGTCTTAGTGTGTCGGCAACGGCGGATGCGGGATCGCCGTCAGCAGCTCCTTGGTGTAGTCGTCCTTGGGATCGCCGAGAACCTGCTCGGAAGAGCCCTCCTCGACGATCCGTCCGGTCCGCATCACAATGACACGATCGCACAACAAGCGCACCACGTTCAAATCATGCGAGACGAACAGATAGCTCATACCTAGCCGCGCCTTGAGGTCCTGCAGCAGGTTGAGGACGACAGCCTGCACGGAGACGTCCAGCGCCGCGGTCGGCTCGTCCAGGATGACGAGCTTGGGATGCAGCGCGATCGCCCGGGCGATACCGACGCGGGCCTTCTGGCCGCCGGACAATTGGTGCGGGAAGCGGTCGAGCAGATTGTGCGGCAGGCCGACCATGGTGGCGAGTTCCTCGCAGCGGGCGCGGAGCGCGTCGCGGCCCTTGATATCGCCAAGCTGCATGATCGGGTCGGCGATCGCGCGCGCGGCGGTGAAGCGCGGGTTGAGGCTGTCGGTCGGGTCCTGGAACACCATCTGGATGCGGCTGCGCTGCGGCAGCCGGGCGAAGGCGGCAGGCTGAATGCCGCCGATGTCCTCGCCGTCGAACTGGATCAGGCCGGAGGTCTGGTCGAGCAGGCGCATCACCATCATCGACGTGGTCGATTTGCCGCAGCCGGATTCGCCGACCAGACCGACGCTTTCGCCATGACCGATCGCAAAGGAGATGCCGTCGACGGCGCGGAACACGTCCGGCTCGACCGGCGGCTTGCGGCCGAACAGCTTGCCGAGCACGGCGGTCGCGCCCTGGCGGGGATATTCCTTGACGAGCTTTTCAACGCGGAGGAGGAGCGTCTTCTCCCTCTCACCGCTTGCACCGCTCTGCTCCCTCTCCCCGTCCTTCACGGGGAGAGGGTTGGGGTGAGGGGCTGCCTCTGCGAACTCGACTCGTGGAGAGTCCCCCTCACCCGCCGCACTTCGTGCGTCGGCCTCTCCCCGCACGCGGGGAGAGGCAAGAGTCTCCTCTTCCGGCAGCAGATCGCGCAAGCTCACCCCGAGCCGCGGCGTCGCGCGCATCAGCTTCTTGGTGTAGGGGTGCTGAGGGTTGGCAAAAATGTCGGCAGCCGTGGCGGTCTCGACGACGCGGCCCTTCTCCATGACGACGACGCGGTCGCAATAGGCGGCAGCGAGGCCAAGATCGTGCGTGATCAGGATGGTCGACATCGCGCGGCGTTTCGTCAGCTCGACGATCAGGTCCATCACCGCCTTCTGCGTGGTGACATCCAATCCGGTCGTCGGCTCGTCGGCGATGAGCAGCTGCGGATTGCAGGCCAGCGCGAGCGCGATGACGACGCGCTGGCACATGCCGCCCGACAGCTCGAACGGATAGGCGTGATAGCGCTCGCGCGGGCGGGCGATCTTGACCTGCTCCAGCGCCTCGATCGCCTTCTCGCCGTGATCGGCGACCTGGGCCTGCTGCACATGGGTGCGCAGCACGTCCTCGATCTGGTCGCCGACTTTGCGGATCGGGTTGAGCGCGGCGCGCGGGTTCTGGAAAATCATCGAGACTTCGCGGCCGCGCAAATCGCGCATCTGGTCTTCGGTCGCCGCCTTGACGTCGATGCCGGAAAACATCACCGAGCCCTCGGCGATCGTGCCGGCGCGGTCGAGGATGCGCATCACCGCGTAGGAGGTCACCGACTTGCCGGAGCCGGACTCGCCGACAATGGCGAGCGTCTCGCCCTTGGCGACGGAGATGTTGACGTGCTGCACCGCCTTGACGATGCCGCGGCGGGTGGTGAATTCGACCGTGAGGTCCTTTACCTCGAGCAGGGGCTGGGCGGTCATTAACGGCTCCCGTCACTCAACCACTCGAAAACAACCCTATGCACAGTAGAACGGCGACTGAAATCATTGGAGAATTTCTGACGTACGCCTGCCATCACGTCCTCCGCTGGGGGTCGACGATGTCGCGCAGGCCGTCGCCGAGGAGATTGAAGCAGAACACCGCGATCATCAGCGCAAGGCCGGGGAAGAGCGCGATCCACCATTCGCCCGACACCATGAAGCCCGCGCCTTCAGCGACCATGATGCCCCATTCGGCGGTCGGCGGACGGACGCCGAGGCCGATGAAGGACAGGCCCGCGGCGTTGAGGATGGCGTAGCCCATGGTCAGCGACATCTGCACGATCATGATCGGCATGATGTTCGGCAGGATGTGCACCAGGAGGATGCGGAACTCGCCGTTGCCTGACAGACGCGCGGCCTGCACGAAGCCGGCATTGCGGCGGACATTGGCTTCCGCGCGCGCGACGCGGGCATAGAGCGGGAAGTTCACGATCGCGGTGGCCAGGATGATGTTCTGCACGGTGTTGCCGAGCGCGGCGACGATGCCCATCGCGAGCACGAACAGCGGGAAGGCCATGATGGTATCGGCGATGCGGCCGACGATGCGGTCGGTCCAGCCGCCGAAATAGCCGGCCGCGATGCCGGCAAGGCCGCCCATCAGGAACACCAGCGCGACCGAGGCGATCGCGATGAAGAAGTCGAGGCGCGTGGCGACGATGACACGGCTGAAGATGTCGCGGCCCAGCTGGTCGGTGCCGAACCAGTGCGCCGCCGACGGCGGTTTCAACGCAGCGGCCGTATCCGAGGCGAGCGGATCGTACGGCACCACGTAAGGGCCGAACAGCGCGGCGAACACGATGATCAGGA
The DNA here is from genome assembly GCF_020194115.1 of Bradyrhizobium sp. NBAIM01. Taxonomy (NCBI): domain Bacteria; kingdom Pseudomonadati; phylum Pseudomonadota; class Alphaproteobacteria; order Hyphomicrobiales; family Nitrobacteraceae; genus Bradyrhizobium; species Bradyrhizobium sp. NBAIM01. Next base: position 886,313 of record NZ_JADYVU010000002.1, read on the forward strand.
GCAACGCAAAGGCAAAGCCCGTGACCTTGTTCTCGCCGAGGACATAGCGGGTCTGTTCAAGGATCGCGACGAGGCCTGACGTGCGGGCGGGGCCGACAGGTTCAACAGCAGGCGCTACGGAGCTCATAGTCTAGCCCTCCAACCGCACGCGCGGGTCGATCACGCCGTACAAAATGTCGATGATTAGATTGAGCAGCACGTACATCACGGCCATGGTCAGCACGAAACCCTGCACCGGCGCGAAGTCGGAGGAGATCAGCGCTTCCACCGCGTAGGAGCCGATGCCCGGCCATGCGAACACTTTCTCGACCAGCACGTTGGCCCCCAGCAGGAACGAGAACACCATGCTGAGCGTGGTGATGACCGGCAGCATCGCGTTGCGGAACGCGTAGGTGACGATCACGGTTGCCGGCGACAGGCCGCTGGCGCGCGCGGTGCGGACGAATTCGGACGCGAGCACCGCGAGCATTGAGGCGCGGGTCATGCGCGCGATCGGCGCCAGCGAGAAGATTGCGAGCGTCGTCGCGGGAAGGATGAGCTGGCTCAGCGCCGAGCGGAACGCCTCGAGATCGCGCGCGATCAAAGTGTCGATCAGATAGAAGCCTGTTACCGTCGGCGGCGCGCTGTAGAACACGTCGAGACGGCCGAGCGGCGCCGGCGACCAGCCCAGGCGAAAGTAGAAGACATAAACCAGCACGAGGCCGGTGAAGAACACCGGCAGCGACACGCCGGCCGTGGTCGTGACCCGGCAGAGATGATCGATCCATGATCCCGGCCGCGTTGCCGCGAGCACGCCGAGCGGAATGGCGATCGCAACGGACACGAACAGGCCGAGCAGCGTCAGCTCGGCCGAGGCCGGCAGGCGGTTACGGATCTCGGTGGCGACCGGCTGGCCCGTCGTCAGCGAGTTGCCGAAATCGCCATGCGCGAGATCGTTGGCATAGCGGAAGAACTGCTCGATCAGCGGCTTGTCGAGGCCGAGTTTCTTGCGGATCTGCTCGACGGCTTCCTTGGTCGCGGCGGGGCCGGCGAAGTAGGCGGCGGGATCGCCCGGCAGCGCGCGCGTCAGCAGGAAGGTGACGATGACGACGCCGATCAGCGAGGGAACCGCGAACATCAGGCGCTTGCCGATCATGGTCAGCATGGTGCTCGCTCCGCTCGCGCGAATGGCGAATAGCGAGTGGCGAATGGATATTCGCTCCTGTCGACCATCACGTCCCCCTACTCGCTATTCGCCACTCCCTATTCGCTTTCCTCACCCCTTCGCCATCGCGCGATAATCCAGCCGCCGGTGGAACCAGTACTGGTAGCCGCTGATGTTCTTCTGCATCGCGACGTTGACGAACGGCTGATACAGCGGGATCCGCGGGACGTCGGCGAAGGCGAGATCGACGAAGCCCTTCACGTCGGCATCGTAAGCGGCCTTGTCGCCGGTGGCGGCCGCGGTGCGCGCACCGTCGATGAATTTGTCCATCGCCGCCGACTTGTAGCTCATGGTGTTGAAGACGGAATTGTTGCCGTGATAGCACCAGTAGAAGAAGTACTCGGGGTAATCGAGCCAGCCCGAGAAGACGTTGGTGAAGAGCGGCATCTCCTTCTTGTTGAGCTCGGTGCGCCAGTTGGCGCCGGGCACCTTGTTGATGGTGGTCTTGATGCCGAGCTGGGCGAGGCTCTCCTGCACGAGGATGCAGAGCGGCTCGTTGACGCCGGCGAAGTTGAGATCGAACGAGATCGTGGTCTCGAAGCCGTTGGCGTAACCGGCTTCAGCCAGCAGCGCCTTCGCCTTCTCCATGTCGGTGTTGTACTTGTGCGGCTGCGGCCAGGCGACTTCGGTGGCCTTGTCCTTTGCGCCGAACATGGGATTGCCGAGACCGAACAGCACGGCGTCCATGATCTTCTGGTACGGCAACGCATAGGCGATGGCCTGCCGCACTTTCGGATTGTCGAACGGCGGCTTGGTGACGTTCATGCCGATATACTGGATGCCGTTGGAGAACGGCAGCGACACCACGTTGAGCTTGCCGTTCGCCTTCATCTCCTGGAAATCCTTGAACGGCAGCTCATAGGAGATGTCGGCATCGCCGCGCTCGAGCAGCGCACGGCGGTTGCCGGCCTGCGGCACCATGCGCCAAATCACGCGCTTGATCTTGGGAAGCGGACCGCCGACCCAATCCTCATTGCGCTCCATGATCACTTCGGTGCCGGCGGTCCACTTCGTCACCTTGTAGGCGCCGGAGCCGGCGGTCTGCTGTTTTGTAAACTCGAGGCCCCAGGGATCCTTCTCGCTGGCATTCTTCTTCACCAGCTCGGAATTGACGATGCAGGGCACGATCACGGCGAGATCGGGGATCGTCAGCTTGTCCTTCTTCAGGAAGTCGACGCGCACAGTGTGATCGTCGACCACGACGAACTGCTCGGCCTTGGTGAGCGACCCCGCGCTCATCTGGAAGGTCGGGAAGCCGCCGACGCTGACGGCGCGGTCGAGCGACCATTTCACGTCTTTCGCGGTAACAGGCGCGCCGTCGTGGAATTTGGCGTTCTTCTTCAGCTTGAAGGTGACCGACATGTCGTCGATCTTCATGTCGTCGGCGAGTTCGCCCTTGAACTTGTCGCGGTCGTAATAGGGCACGCCGCCGGGACCGCTCTTCATCTCGTGGCTGATCAGGCGGTCGTAGCAATTCCAGGAGACTTCATAGCCAGGCACGTTGGTGCCGATGCCATGGATGTCGAGATTGTTGGGGCCGCCTTCCGAGACGATCAGCAGCGTCTCCGAGCGGGCATCGGCCTTGGCCGAGGAGATCACGGACGGCATGGCCGGAAGCGCCGCGCCAGCGGCCAACCCGGAAACGGATTTAAGGAAATCGCGGCGCTTCATGAAATCGCTCCAACACAAAGTTTTTGGCTGGAACTGGATTCGCAAGGTTTGTGCCAAGGCTTAACGGAAGACTAAAGTCCATCTAAGCTACTGATGTTACAGATTATTCCCGTTCTCACCACTCTGCACCGCAACGCGTAATTGCATACAAAGACACACAATTGCGTAAAAATTAGGCTGGTCGGCTTGAGGGATCATTATGAAGGCAGCCGCCGGCGCTCGCCCCGGCCCCCAGAGTCATTCCGGGGCGATGCGCAGCATCGAACTCGGAATCCGTCGGGCGGCAGGACGCGCGGCACAATGGATTCCGGGCTCGCCGCTGCGCGGCGCCCCGGAATGACGGAGCGGAGCGCTCAGCCCGGCCAGATCAGGTCCTGGAGCTCGACGAGATTGGCGGCCCGCTCCTGCCAGCCCTCGATGCAGATGTGGCTGTTGAGGTCGCTGGCGCGGTGCAGCAGCATCAGGGCCATCAGGCGGCGCTTGAGGGTGAAATCCAGCGTCGTATAGCCAAAACCTTCGAGCAGGCTCTTCACCCTTCCCGGATGGCCCGCCGCCATGAAGGCGCTGGGGCCGAGCAGATCGTAGTCGCGCCACCCTCTGAGCACGTCGCCGAAATCGAACAGACCTGCGAGCGACCATTGGCCGTCATCGCAGGCGAGCAGGAAGTTCTCGGGAATGTATTCGCCGATCAGGATCACGGGCGGCGCGTCCATCGGGATCAGCTTCGGGGCGTCACGTAGGAGATCGTCGAGGCCTTCGAGGAATTTTGGTGCGAGGCCGAGACGCGTGTGCCGCGCGCGGCAGCCCTGCATCTGGGCGCGCATGAACGCATCCCAGCGCGGCTCGATGGACGCGAGCTCCCCGAGCGGAACGCGCTGCACGGCGGCGATGGTCTCCCCGATCTGGAGCAGCAGGCGCTCCTTCTGCGGCTCCGGCAGTGATGGCCAGACCTCCGAACCCAGGCTGCCGGCGAGGCGCGTGATGACGAGATAGGGCCAGCCGTCGCGCATCCCCTCCGCGACGATCTCGGGGATCGGCAGGTGCAGACGGCCTTTGAGCTGCGTCAGCGCGACGCGCTCCGAGACGAACTGCGCTGCGAGCAGCGGCGGAAAGATCTTCAGGATCAGCGTCTCGCCGAGGCCGACCACGAGATTGGTGCCGGTCGCAAACACATGCGGCGAGCCGGCACCGAGGCCGTGGCTGCGCGCGATGTCGAGAGCGATTGGCAGCCATTGCGCGGAGGCGGAGCGGAAGGCGCGGAAGCTTGCGGCGTCGGTGAAGGGAGGCAGCTGTTGCGGCGTGATTGTCATCTGCACTCGCGTATCGAATGCAGGGGCAACTTTGGTTGACCCGGTGCAAGCCAAGGAAACGGTGCACCTCTCCCGCTTGCGGGGGAGGTCGGCGCGAAGCGCCGGGTGGGGGCTCTCTCCACGTGGGGACACTCTCCGCAGACTTCAGACAATCCCAACGTGGAGAGAACCCTCTCCCAACCCTCCCCCGCAAGCGGGGGAGGGAGCGCACCTCGTTCGCAGCGGCGGCGAGACCTAATCGCAACACACCCTACCGCTCGGGACTCGCGCGCTCGAACTGGCGCAAGAGCTTGTTGCCGCGCTCGACGGCGGAATCGAGCGCTGATTGCGCGCTCTTGTGGCCGGCGAAGGCCTGCTCGAGCTCGTCCTCGATCACGCCGCGGATCAGGACGAAGGAGCCGAGCCGGATGCCCTTGGAGTTCTCGGTCGGCGGATTGAGCGTGATCTGCTCGAACGAGATCGCCGAGCCCGGATTGCGCTCATAGAAGCCTTGCGAGCGCGTCAGCTCGAAGGCTGCGCGGGTCACGGGGAGATAGCCGGTGTTCTGGTGCCAGGCCGCCTGCACGCCGGGCTGGGACAGATAGGCGAAGAACCGCGCCACGCCCTTGTATTCCTCGCGCGGACGGTCGCGCAGCACCCACAGCGTGGCGCCGCCGATGATCGAGTTCTGCGGCGCGCCCTTCACGTCGGGCCAATAGGGCATCATGCCGTAGCCGATCTCGAACTTCGAATTGGCCTTGATGTCGGCGCGCGTCGCCGAGGAGCCGATGAAGATGCCGCACTCGCCCTTCTGGAAGCGCGGCTCGGCCGACTGGCCACGGCCGCTATAATCGAACAGCCTGGTCTTCTGCCATTCGCTGAGCGCCGCGACGTGATGCACCAGCCTCGGATTGTTGATGGTCAATTCCGCATCGAGCCCGGCGAAGCCGTTCGCCCGGCTCGCGACCGCGAGGTTATGGAAGGCGGCGAAATTCTCGACATGGATCCAGGACGGCCAGGACGTGGTGAAGCCGCAAGCAGCGCCGCGGTCGCGCAGGCGCTTGGCGGCCGCTCCCAGTTCCGGCCAGGTCTTCGGCGGCGCCTCCGGATCGAGGCCGGCGTCGCGGAACATGGTCTTGTTGTAATAGAGGATCGGCGTCGAGGAATTGAACGGAAAGGACAACAGATTGCCGGCCGCATCGGTGTAATAGCCGGAGACCGCGGGCAGATAGTCACTGAGCGAGAACGGCTCGCCCTGGTCCCGCATCAGGCTGAACACCGGATAGATCGCGCCCTTGGCCGCGGTCATGGTGGCGGTGGCGACCTCGTTGACCTGGACGATGGCGGGCTGGGTGCGCGAACGGAAGGCGAAGATCGCCGCCGTCACCGTCTCGGTGTAATTGCCCTTGTAGACGGGCACGATGCGGTAATCGGATTGCGAGGCGTTGAAGTCGGCGGCGAGCTTTTCCAGCTGCCGGCCGAGTTCGCCGGACATGGCGTGCCACCAGGCGATCTCGGTGGCAGCCCGCGCAGGGGCGGCCAATGCGAGGGCCGCAAAGGCGGCAACGAGCTGCAAAAGGCGCAAGGCTGACATCAGGATGGCTCTTCCCAGGCCGCGGCGACGACGAGGCGGCTGTCCTGCTTAAGCCCCGGCATTGGTCGTTTCAACCGGGAATGAACGCCGGCCGCGCCGCACAATCAGCCCGCTGGCCGGGGGCGGGATGGGACTTCCCTTAACATCTGCTGGAGCCCCGTTCCAATCGGAACGGGTTCTAAATTATTAATTTGACGGGTTTTCTTTACGCGAACCGGTATCTACTTCGCTTGAAAACGCTTTAGATTGCATTGAACCTTTTCCTTCCGCCATAGACTCCACCACTGAGGGGTTGAGTGTGCCAGTGTTGAGCCGTGCCGAACTCTCGCGGACCGGGGTGGTCTTCGTCGCGCTTCTGCTTGCCGCAGTCTCGTCGAGCATGCGTGCGACGAGTGCGGTTGCGCGCGAATTTCGCGCCGCCGACACCCAAGCCGAGGACTACCCGACCGTCCAGGCGCTGCGCTACATGGGCGCCCTGATCGCCGAGCGCACCAAGGGCCGCCACGAGATCAAGGTGTTCCACTCCCGCCAGCTCGGGGAGGAAAAGGAGACCATCGAGCAGACCCGGGCCGGTGCGATCGACCTCAACCGGACCAATGTCGCCCTGATCGGCAATTTCGTCCCGGCGATGAACGTGCTGGCGATGCCGTTCCTGTTCCGGTCCATCGAGCACATGCAGAAGGTGCTGGACGGGCCTGTCGGCAGCGAGATCCTCGGCAGCTTCGAGCCCTACGGCTTCGTCGGGCTCGCCTTCTACGATTCGGGTGCGCGGTCGATCTATAACGGGGTCCGCCCGGTGAAGACCATCGCGGACCTCAAGGGATTGCGGATCCGGGTGCAGCAGTCGGAGTTGATGAGCCAGATGATGCGCGCGCTCGGCGCCGAACCGGTCGAGCTGCCCTACGGGCAGGTGCTCACCGGGCTTGCCAACCATCTGATCGACGGCGCCGAAAACAACTGGCCATCCTTCGTGACCACGAACCATTACAAGCATGCCGGCCATTACACCCTCACCGAGCACACGATGAGCCCGGAGGTGCTGGTGATCTCTCTGAAGGCCTGGAACAGCCTGTCGGCGGAGGAGCAGACGATCTTTAAGGAGGCCGCGCAGCGCTCCAGCCGGTTCATGCGCGAGAAGTGGCGCGACCTCGAGGAACAGTCGCAGCGCAAGGCGCAGGAAGCCGGCGTGACCATCATCAGGGACATCGACCGCAAGCCGTTCGAGGACGCCATGGCCGCAATCTACGCCAAGGCCGCGCGCGACCCCGCGGCGGCCGCGCTGATCGAACGGATTCGCAAGGTGGAGTGAGGCCTGTTGGCTGCGCTTGGACATAGCGATCACGCGGACAAGCCACCCGGCCCGATCGGGCAGCTGCGCGCGCGCATCGTCGGCCTCTTACGGGCGGTGCCGATCCGCTGGCGCATCCTGTCGATCGCCGCGCTGAACTCCGCCGTGGTCGTGGTGCTGGTGGCGATGATCTGGAACGGCGCCAAGGTGCTCGGCTCGGCCTGGGACGATGTGCGCCAGGTGCGCGAGTCCGACCGGATCTTGGCGCTGCTCGAAAGCGAGACCGGGCGGCTGCAGAACCTGATCCACCGCTACATCAACCAGCCGAGTCCGGACCTGTTCGCCGAGATCCTGTTGCTGCGCGAGGCGGTGCTGGGCACGCTGACCAATCGCGCCGCCAAGGACCCGATGCTGTCGGGCTCGGTCGAGGAGCTGGAGCGCACCACCGACCGCTTCCTCAACGGCTTCGGCGAGCTGCGCAGCGTGCAGTCCACCATCGCCAAGACCTATGAGGAGCAGGTGCAGGGCCCGGCCAGGGACATGGCGGGGCTCTACTCCATCATCGAGGGTGCCACCGGCCATCGCGACGCGCTGATCTGGCCCTCGCTCGGCAAATCCCGCGAAGCCTTCACCGCGATGCTGGTCGCGGCCAATTCCTATTACCTGTCGCAGTCGTCGGGCGCCGCCGACGACGCGCGCCGCCACACCGAGACGATCGAGAGGACCATCCCGGTCATGATCGATCTCGCCGACAACGACCTGCAGAAGATGGCCTTGCGGCGGCTCGCGGCCCGCACCGCCGCACTTCGCGAGGGTTTTGCAAAGCTCTCCGAGCAGCTTGCGAGCCGCACCGAGCTGCTCCGCAACACCATCGACGCCAGCCAAGCCGAGGCGATCGGCGCCATCGACGACCTCTCGACCAAGATGCGCCAGCGCGAGCAGAAGGCGCAGGAGGTGTTCGACCGCACGCTGGCGGATATCTCACGCCGGGTGCTGTCGATCGCGGTGATCTTCCTCGGCATCATCCTCACCGCGGGCGTCCTGATCGCGCTGTCGATCCGCCTGCCGCTGCAGCAGATCATGTCCGCGATGCGCGCGATCACGCTCGGCGATCTCGACCGCGAGGTGCAGGGCACGAAAGCGCGCGACGAGGTCGGGGCCATGGCGCGCGCGGTGGAGGTGTTCCGCGAGAACGCGATCGCCAAGCGCCGGACCGAGGACGAGCTGCGCGCGTCCAAGGAAAAGGCCGAGAGCGCCCTGCTCGAGCTCAACACCGCGCAGCAGAACCTGATCGACGCCGAGCGGCTGGCCGCGCTCGGCGGCCTGGTTGCCGGCGTCGCGCACGAGGTCAACAACCCGATCGGCATCAGCCTGACGGTGGCTTCGAGCTTTGCCCGGCGCACCGAGATTTTCGAAGCCCAGCTCAAGGGCGAGGGCGGCCTGCGCCGCTCGCAGCTGGAGGAGTTCGTGCAATCCTCGCGCGACGCCTCGCAGCAGCTCGTCGCCAACCTGACCCGCGCCGGCGAGTTGATCCAGTCGTTCAAGCAGGTGGCGGTCGACCGCTCCCATGCCGAGCGGCGGCAATTCTCCTTGAGCGAAGCCACCGACCAGATCATCGCCAGCCTCAAGCCCGTGCTGAAGCGCTCGCCGATCACGCTGGAGGTCGACGTGCCCGAGGGCCTGCTGCTCGACGGCTATCCCGGCTCCTACGGCCAGATCCTGACCAACCTCTTCCTCAACGCCGCCAATCACGCCTTCGCCGACGGCCGCGCCGGCCGGATCGCGATTTCGGCGCGGCCGCGCGGCACCGAGGACATCGAGATCAGCTTCTCCGACGACGGGGCCGGCATGACCCCGGACGTGCAGCGCCAGGCCTTTGACCCTTTCTTTACCACCCGGCGCAATGAAGGCGGCACGGGACTTGGCCTTCATATCGTCTATAACCTCGTCACCCAGCAGCTCGGCGGCCGGATGATGCTGGAATCCAAGCTGGGACAAGGCACTACTTTTCGCATTATCATGCCCCGCATCGCCAAGGGCGGCGCGCAAAGCACAGAAAGTGACGGGACTTCTCAATGGCCGAACAGGACGATGTCCTCCACCTGATCGACGACACCGGTACTGCGTCGGAGGACAGCAACGCCCGGAAATGGAAGATCGCCGTCATCGATGATGATCCGGCCGTGCATGACGGCACGCGTTTCGCGCTGTCGGACTACAGCCTGAACGGCCAGAGCCTGGAGATCCTGTCGGCCTATTCCGCGGCCGAAGGGCGCAAGCTGATGGCCGAGCACCGCGACGTCGCCGCCGTGCTGCTCGACGTCATCATGGAGACCGACGTCGCCGGCCTCGAGCTGGTCGAGTTCATTCGCAACGAGATCCGGAACGAGACCGTGCGCATCATCCTGCGCACCGGCCAGCCCGGCCAGGCGCCGGAGCGGCGCGTCATCGTGCAGTACGACATCAACGACTACAAGGCCAAGACCGAGCTCACCGCCGACAAGCTGTTCACCTCGCTGACCGCGGCGCTGCGCTCCTACCAGCAGCTCGAGCGCATGGTGCAGACCCGGCGCGGGCTGGAGATCATCATCGACGCGGCGTCCACGCTGTACGACTTCAAGTCGATGCAGCGGCTCGCCGAGGGCGTCCTGACCCAGCTCGCTTCGCTACTCAACGTCGATTGCGCCGGCATCCTGGTGCTGCGCGACAATGGCGGCATCGATCCCGAGCTCTCGGTGCTCGCCGGCAGCGGCTGCTACAGCCGCTTCATCGGCACCACCTCGTCGAAGGCGCTCGACCCCGAGCTGCGCGAGATGGTGGAGGCCGCGTTCCAGCGCCGCAAGAACGAGTTCGCCGACCACCGCAGCGTGATCTATTTGCGCACCGGATCGGGCCGCGAGGTCGTGGTGCTGCTCCAGGCCGAGCGCGAGCTGTCGGAGACCGACCGTTCGCTGGTCGAGATCTTCTCCTCCAGGCTCTCGATCGCCTTCGACAACGTGATCCTCTACCAGCAACTGCAGGACGCCAATACCCAGCTGGAGGACCGCGTCGCCCAGCGCACCCGCGCCCTGATGCAGGCCAACCGCCGCCTCTCGGCGCAATGGCTGCGGTTGCAGCGCGCCAACGGCTTCAAGAACGAGATTCTCGGCACCGTCGCGCACGACCTGAAGAACCCGCTCGGCGTCATTCTCGGCCGCACCGAGATGCTCAAGGAGCTGATCTCGACCGGCGCCTCGGAAAGCGGGGTCGTCGCCCAGGTCGACCACATCCGCGACGCCACCAAACGCCTGACCACGATGGTCGATCATTTGATCTCGGACGCGATGGCCGATGCCTTCGACATCACCATCCGCCGCGAGCCGGTCGACGTCGCCGCCCTGGTCAAGGAAGTCGCCGAGGCCAACCAGCCGCTCGCGGTCAACAAGCAGCAGGCGATCAGCGTCACCGCGCCGCCCAACATCGTCACCATGTGCGACACCGACCGCATCCGCGAGGCGATCGACAATCTCATCAGCAACGCCATCAAATACTCACCGATCGGCGGCAAGATCGACGTCACCGTGGTCCACGAGGGCAGCGACACCATCGTCAGCGTCAGCGACGAGGGCGCCGGCCTGTCGCCGGAGGATCTCGGCCGCCTGTTCGGCCGGTTCCAGCGGCTGTCGGCCAAGCCGACTGCCGGGGAGAGCTCGACGGGACTTGGGCTCTCCATCGTCAAGCGTATCATCGACATGCACGGCGGCGAGGTGACCGCCGAGAGCGAGGGCCCCGGCAAGGGCTCGACCTTCACCATCACCCTCCCTGCGACTGAAGCGCCGTGATGTCAAAGCCCGTGATGCAAAGCCCATGATGCAAAGCCCATGACCCAAAGCCAGCACATCATGATCGTCGACGATGAGGCTCCGGCCCGGGAGATGGTCGGCGATTACCTCAAGATGCACGGCTTCACCGTGACGCTGTGCGACGGCGGCAAGTCCTTGCGCGCCGCGATCCAGGGCAGCATGCCTGATCTCGTCGTGCTCGACCTCAACATGCCCGAGGAAGACGGGCTCTCGATCATCCGCGACCTCAAGAGCCGCATCAACGTGCCCGTCATCATGCTGACGGCGACCGCGAGCCCGATCGACCGCGTCGTCGGCCTCGAGCTCGGCGCGGACGATTACGTGGCAAAGCCCTGCGAGCTGCGCGAGCTGATGGCGCGCATCCGCTCGGTGCTGCGGCGGAGCGGGCCGGCCAAGGCGGCAGAGGCGCCAGCGGCGAAGTCGGACAAGGAGCAGCTGGTGCGCTTCGGCACCAAATGGCTCGACCTCGAAGCGCAGGCCTTGCGCGATGACGAGGGCAACGAGCATCCGCTGACCGCATCCGAGTTCGGGCTGCTCAAGGTGTTCGCGGCCAATCCGAAGCGCGTGCTGTCGCGCGAGCGCCTGCTCGAGCTTGCCAACGCCCGCGACGCCGAAGCCTTCGACCGCGCGGTCGATCTGCGCATCATGCGCATCCGCCGCAAGATCGAGCCCGACCCGGCCAAGCCTGCCGTAATCCGCACCATCCGCGGCGGCGGCTATCTGTTCTCGCCGCAGGGCGAGAAGGCGTAGGGCGAGCGGCACAACCCGCTCTGCCGTAGCCCGGATGGAGCACAGCGCAATCCGGGGGTGCTGTAGCCGCGGATGGAGTTGCCCCGGATTTCGCTGCGCTTCATCCGGGCTACGAGATTATCGCCCCCGGGACGACAGCGGTAGGTGCGGCGCGACCAAACGCAATCCTCCTAAATTCGTTCCGCGGCGCGCCCGTCCGGCCCCGAATCCCCACCCCCGTATTTTCCGTACGTTGAAATCACAAGGTTTTTTGCCCCGAATGTTTCGTCGCACCCTGTCCGGCGAAACAATTTGACGGCGCACGAAACCATTTTCCGCTTTTCGTGCAGACGTCCCGAAACGTTGGCTCATTAACACTTTGACCCAAGGAAACGCCGCTCGGTTGCGGCGCTACGGGGAGCCAAGTCCATGCCGAACGTCATTGCCATCAACGCCCAAGCCAGCCAGAGCATCATTGCCGCTCAGGCGACCTCGGACGACATGCTCCTCGCAAGCATTGCCGACGGCAACCGGACGGCCATGCACATCCTTTACTGCCGGCACAATGTACGGGTGTACCGATTCATCCTGCGCATCGTGCGCGACGCCACCACGGCGGAAGATCTGGTCAGCCAGGTGTTTCTGGACGTGTGGCGGACCGCCGGCCAATTCCAGGGCCGCTCGCAGGTGTCCACCTGGCTGCTCTCGATCGCCCGCTTCAAGGCGCTGACCGCGATGCGCCAGCGCCGCTTTGAGGACATCGATCAGGAGGACGTGCGTCAGATCCCTGATGGTTGCGACACGCCGGAGACCTCGCTCGACCGCAGCGACACCAGCGCCATCCTGCGCGCCTGCGTGCAGAAGCTGTCGCCGGCGCATCGGGAGATCATCAACCTCGTCTATTACCACGAGAAGTCGGTGGAGGAGGTCGGCCAGATCATCGGCATCCCCCAGAGCACGGTGAAGACGCGGATGTTCTATGCGCGCAAGCAACTCGCCGATTTGCTTAAGGGCGCCGGCGTCGACCGTTTCGCCGCTTAACAACAATGTTTTCAAGGGGATAGGACCTCCGTTTTGGCCCTCTCCCCGGACACGGAAGCGTTACCACTGACGAAACAATTGAAACAAACGACAACATCAGGCGGAAAAACTTCCCTTCTATAAAGCTCCCATACGGTTTCGTTAAACCTCCCAAGACCTCCAGCGACCCGGACGATGCCCCGTCCGGGTCGTTTTTATTTGGGCCTGAGTGGTTGCCGGCTCCGCGGTCGGTGCGCTCCCTCCCCCGCTTGCGGGGGAGGGCTGGGGAGAGGGTGTTTCCGCAACGGGGCACTCCCCCCAGAGGAAAGAACCCTCACCCGCCGCACTCTGCGAGTGCGCCGGCCTCTCCGGCAAGCGGGAGAGGCGGGAGCCCGCGGCCACCGTGCTCTGCAAAGCAACAGCCCCCGTCACGAAGCCGTGACGCTGCGTAACGACCGTCCCACCGCACGCGAACAGCCCTCGTGACCTCCCTCACGAGTGCCTCATGCTCGACCTGCTCTTTGCTCTCCTCGCCGGCATCCTCACCATCGCCGCGCCCTGCACACTGCCGATGTTGCCGATCCTGCTCGGTGCCTCGATCGGGCGCGCGGGGCATCTGCGACCCGCGATGATCGCGCTCGGCTTCGTCTTTTCCTTCTCGGTGGTCGCGCTGGCGCTCGGCGCGATCACGCGGGCCTTCGATTTCGATCCGAACGTGCTGCGCGAGGCGGCAGCGGTCCTGCTGCTCGGCTTCGGCCTGTTGATGCTGTGGCCGGCGCCGTTCGAATGGCTGTCGCTCCGGATCAACGGCTGGCTCGATCTCGGCAACATCGGCGCCACGCAGCGCGACGGCGCACTCGGTGGGCTGATCCTCGGCACCACCTTGGGACTGGTCTGGACGCCCTGCGCAGGGCCCGTGCTCGGCTCGATCCTGACGCTGGTGGCGACGTCGAAGAACGTTGCCTGGGCCGGCACGCTGCTGGTCGCCTATGCCATTGGCGCTGCGATCCCGATGCTGGGAATAGCCTATGGCGGACAGGCCGCGACCACGCGCGTACGCAGCCTGGCCCGGATCTCACCGCGGCTGCAGCAGGGCTTTGGCGTCGTCGTGATCGGCTTCGCGGTCGCCGCCTATTTTCAATACGACACGCTGATCGTGGCGTGGCTCACCGGCTTCTACCCCACCGGCCAGATCGGCCTGTGATCCCACCTCATCTTCACCGGAGGACGCTTTCCATGACTCTCAAGCTGCTCGCACTGTCTGCTGCACTGATCGGCATCACAGTGACCGGCGCCGTCATCCCCGGCATCTGCGACGAGGCCGCACGCGCCGCGCCTGTCGTCACCGCCGCCGCGAACCAGCTGGCCGCGCCCGACTTCACCGGCATCACCAACTGGTTCAACTCGAAGCCGCTTCATATCGCCGATCTCCGCGGCAAGGTCGTGCTGGTCAATTTCTGGACCTATGGCTGCGTCAACTGCGTCAACACGCTGCCGCATGTCACCGGCCTCTACGCCAAGTACCGGGATCGAGGCCTCGTCGTGGTCGGCGTGCACACGCCGGAATTCCCGTTCGAGCGCTCCGCCGCCAACGTGCAGGCCGCGCTGAAGCGCCATGGCATCACCTATCCGGTGGCGCAGGACAATGAGTCCAAGACCTGGAGCGCCTATCGCAATCAATATTGGCCGGCGCAATACATCGTCGACCAGAGCGGCAAGATCGTGTTCCAGCACGCGGGCGAAGGCAGCTATGACGAGATCGACCGCACGGTGGCCAAGCTGCTGAACGCGAGCAGCTGACGCCGCACGGTCATCGCGCGGCGGGCTTCAATTGTCGCCCTTGTTGCTTGACTCCACGGAGCCGTCCGTGGAGTTTCGCAACCGACGCAATCAGCCCCCGCAATGGACGCGACCACCAGCACCGACATCCGCCTTCGTGAAGGTTCCTCGATCGCGCAGCGGCTGGTCGTGGCCGGCTGTGCGGGTGCCGTTGCGCTCTGCTTCACGCCGGGTCTGTTCACGCAGGACCTCCTGGAAATCACGATATCGACGGTGGCGCTGCTGGTGGGAGCCGGATTCGTCGTCGGCATCATGATGGCGCCGGCGGTGGTGTGGATCATCACGCCGGACGAGATCCTGATCGGCCGGCAACGGCCGTTCGGAAAACTAAGGACGCGCCTCGTCGGGAAGGACGAGATCACGGCGCTGCAGGTCCCCGGCAGCAAGCGGGTGAAGGCCCGCTTCCAGCTCGTCTTCACCCTGGCCTCGGGCGAGCGGCTGACCTCGCCGCCGATTTCCGATGTCACCCATGTCCGCGACACCGTGGCGTGGATCGCAGCGCATTTCGACGTTCCCAATGTCGAGGCGCCGAGCAACCCGCTCGATGCCAGCAATCCCGAGATGCATCTCGGCGAGCCTCTCGAGGCGTTTCCTGCACGGGAGATCCGCATCGTCGCACTGATCGCGGTGGCTTTGTCCGCGGCCCCCTATGCCTACAAGCTGTGGCGCGGCCTCTCGCCGAGCCATGTCGATATCCTGCTGCTGCCGCTGGGTGCGATCGCGGCATTCACCATCTATCGCTATGCCAACCTTGCGACCGGCGCGTTCTGGGTCATTCGACCGAACGATATTCGCGTCGAGCGCCTGTGGGGCGACGGCAGCCTGCGCGCCGACCAAATCACCGGACCCGACGTCAAGTCGATCACGGTCGAGCGCCGCGGCCGCTCCGAGGACGAGCATTGCATCGTGGTGATCCGGCTGCATTCGGGGCGGCGGTTTCGCAGCCCCCGCATCGGCTCGCGCGTCGAAGCCCGCGCCGTGGCGACGGAGATCGTCCGGCGGCTCGGGATCCCGGCGGGGAGCAACAAGATCTGACTGGGGTGTGGAAGATTGGGCATGGAAGCTTCACATCGTCATGGCCGGGCTTGTCCCGCCTTCGCCTCGCCGAAGCGGCTTCGGCCGCGCAGGCGGGACAAGCCCGGGCATGACGGCATCTGTGAACGCGGCTTCGGGCACCTTCCCGGCGAGGATGTCGCAATCACTGCTTTTCGCGCCATCCCCTGTTCGTGGCATTGCGCCGAGCCCGTCAAAAAACCAAAGCATTCTCGTGACATGCCAGGACGGCGCGCCATCAACTTGCCATGAACTTGCCCCTCAGGTTTGATGGTTCCGAATGATTTGCGCTGTGTGGCAGCGGGGAGAGCTTGAATGACGGATTTTCGTCGCCTGACCGGGGTTTTCGTGGCTGCGATGGGACTGGCCCTGTCCACACCGCACGCCTTCGCCCAGCAGCCGGACCGCGGCGACGAGCCGGGCCTGATCGCCGATGACGGATACCAGCTCGAGCCGGAATGGCAGAAGCAGGTGGTCTACTTCCGCACCACCGAGCCGCCGGGCACGATCATCGTCTCGACGGCCGAGCGTCACCTCTATTTGGTGCAGCCCGGCGGGCGCGCCATCCGCTACGGCATCGGCGTCGGCCGCGACGGATTCCAGTGGCAGGGGCTGGTGACCATCACCAACAAGAAGGAGTGGCCGGACTGGACACCGCCGCCGGAGATGATCCAGCGCCAGCCCTATCTGCCGCGCTTCATGGCCGGCGGCCCGGGCAACCCGCTGGGGGCCCGCGCCATGTATCTCGGCACCACCGTCTACCGCATCCACGGCACCAACCGACCCGACACGATCGGCACCAAGGTGTCGTCCGGCTGCTTCCGCCTGGTCAACGCCGACGTCGCCGACCTCTACGATCGCGTCCCTGTCGGCACCAAGGTGGTCATCCGGCAGAAGCCCGAGCTCTAAGGTTCATGATCCCGGCATGATTGCTTCGGACGGCCGCAGCGTGCCTTGCGCCAACGCGGTCGTCCGGATCCGGATCATGCACTCCGTCCTCGCCTGATTCCTTTTCCCGATTTTTCGAGAGAGCAACATGATGCGCACTTTTCGTGGCGGCCTGCTGATCGGGGTCGCCATCGCCGTGCTGGTCGCCATCGGCGCGATCATTTACGAGTTTTACGACACCCGCACCCTGAGGCGCACGGTTCGCCGCGGCGAGGTGCTGTGCGGCGTCAACAAGGGCCTGCCGGGCTTCTCGATCCCCGACGACAAGGGCAACTGGACCGGCTTCGACGTCGATTTCTGCCGCGCGGTGGCCGCTGCGATCTTCAACGACCCCGGCAAGGCGAAGTTCGTTCCGCTCGACGCCAACGAGCGTTTCAAGGAGCTGCAGAGCCGCAAGGTGGACATCCTCTCGCGCAACACGACCTGGAGCATGGCGCGCGAGCTCGACTACGATTTGTATTTCCCGGCCGTGGCCTATTACGACGGCGTCGGCTTCATGGTGCCGCGCACGCGCAACAAGGAGACCTCGCTCGACCTGGCAGACAGCAAGGTCTGCGTGCAGAACGGAACCACGACGACACTCAACGTCGCCGATTACTTCCGCATCAACAACATGAAGTATGAAGAGGTGAAGTTCGATAACCTCAACGACGTGGTGAAGGCGTACGACACCGGCAAGTGCGACACGTTCTCCGCCGACGTTTCTCAGCTCTATGCTCTCAGGCTGAACCTGACGAAGCCCGGCGACCACATGATCCTGCCGGACATGATCTCCAAGGAGCCGCTCGCCCCCGTGGTGCGCCAGCGCGACGACGACTGGATGATGATCGTGAAGTGGACGCTTTACGCGATGATCAACGCCGAGGAGCTCGGCGTGACCTCGGAGAACATCGACGAGGCCTTGAAGTCGAAGAAGCCGGAGGTGATGCGCCTCGTCGGCACCGAAGGCCGCTACGGCGAGCAGCTCGGCCTCACCAAGGACTGGGCCGCGCGCATCATCCGCCACGTCGGCAATTACGGCGAGATGTACGATCGCAACATCGGCGAGAAGTCGAAGCTGAAGATCCCGCGCGGCATGAACCAGCTGTGGAACGCAGGCGGCGTGCAGTACGCACCGCCGATGCGGTAAGGGGTGCCTCCGGCGAACGTCGTAGGGTGGGTTAGCCTTGCAATTGCGCTAAGCGCAATTGCTCGGCGTAACCCACCATGCTTCCGCGTTTGCCGGACGAAGATGGTGGGTTACGCACTGCAGATGCGCTTCGCGCTTCTGCAGTGCTAACCCACCCTACGAGAGCATCTCAATAACCACGCGACCTGGCCAACTGCTCGGTGTGATAGTTCGCATCGCCGAACAACTCCTCGCAGACGCGGGCGCGCTTCATGAAGAAGCCGATGTCGAACTGGTCGGTCATGCCCATGCCGCCGTGCATCTGCACGCCTTCCTGCACCGCCCGCGTGGCGGTGGTGCCGGCGCGCGCCTTGGCGACGGCGACGGCGGGTGCGGCCTTGGCAAGGTCGGCATCGAGCGCCTGCAGCGCCTTCATGGTGGCGGCACGGGTGATCTCGATGTCGATGTAGAGCTCGGCGGCGCGATGCTGCAGCGCCTGGAATTCGCCGATGAGCTTGCCGAATTGCTTGCGGCTCTTCAGATACTCGACGGTGCGGCCAAACACCTCGTCGCTAAGGCCGACCATTTCGGCGGCGACCGCGCCGCGGCCGATGTCGAGCACGCCATCGAGCAGGCCGGCCGCCTGGTCGACCTCGCCGAGCACGCTGTCCGCATTGACCTCGACATTGGCGAATTCGATCCGCGCCGCATTGTGCGCATCGACCATGATGGTGCGCTCGATCGCAACGCCCTTGGCCTTGGGGTTGACCAGGAACAGCGTCAGGCCCTCGCGTTCGCCGGCAGAGCCCGCGGTGCGCGCGGCGACGATGAGGAGATCGGCGACATGACCGTCGATCACCAGCGCCTTGGCACCGGAGAGCTTGAAGCCGTTGCCGGCGCGCGCGGCCTTGAGGCTGGTCTGCAGCGGGCGATGCTTGGCGCCCTCGTCGATCGCGAGCGTCGCGAGCAGCGAGCCGTTCGCGATCTTCGACAGATATTCCGATTTCTGCGCGGCATTGCCGCCGCGGGTCAGCACTGATGCCGCCACCACTGACGTCGCGAGGAAGGGCGATGGCATCAAGGTGCGGCCAATCTCCTCCATGATAATTCCGGCTTCGGCGAAACCGAGACCGCTGCCACCGAACTCTTCCGGCACGAGCAAGCCGGCAAACCCCATCTCGGCGAAGGAATGCCAAAGATCCTTGGAGAAGCCGGTGGGGTCCTTGCTGTCGCGCAAGTGGCGCAGGTGCGACACCGGCGCCTTGTCGCTGATCAGCCCGCGCGCGGAGTCGCGGAGCATGGATTGTTCTTCGGTGAGGACGAGGGCCATGTGCGTGTTTCCGATTCGAAATCTCTGTTGTCTCGTCATTCCGGGATGCGCCGCAGGCGCAGGCCCGGAATCCATCGGGCGGCAGAGGGGGAGGATGAATGGATTCCGGGCTCGCGACTTCGTCGCGCCCCGGAATGACGGAAACCTCACGCCCCCGGCAGATCCAGGATGCGCTTGGCGACGATGCCGAGCATGACCTCGGACGTGCCGCCTTCGATCGAGTTGGCCTTGGTGCGCAGCCAGGCGCGCGGGCGGGCGCCCTGCCTGGAGCGCTCGCTCTCCCATTCCAGCGCATCGACGCCGCCCGCCGACATCAGGATCTCGTGGCGGCGCTTGTTGAGCTCGGTGCCGTAATATTTCATCGCCGAGGAGAACGCCGGATGCGCCTGCCCGGCCTTGGCGAGATCGACCGCGCGCTCGGCGCAGGCAGCGAGCGCGGCTTCATCGACGTCGAAGCGCGCGATCTTCCCGCGCAGCATGGCGTCGTCGAGCCTGCCCTGCCCATCGGTGCCGACGGAATCGGCCGCGATCTGGCCGAGCGGCCGGCCGACGCCGCGCTCGCCCATCCCCGAGATCATCGCGCGCTCGTGCTGGAGCAGATATTTCGCGACGTCCCAGCCGCGGTTGATGGTGCCGACGACATGCGACTTCGGCACGCGGACATTGTCGAAGAAGGTCTCGCAGAACGGCGAGTAGCCCGAGATCAGCAGGATCGGCTTGGTCGAGACGCCCTTGGAGGTCATGTCGAACAGGATGAAGCTGATGCCGTCATGCTTCTTCGCGGCCGGGTCGGTGCGGACCAGGCAGAAGATCCAGTCGGCGTAATTGGCGTAACTAGTCCATATCTTCTGGCCATTGATGATGAAGTCGTCGCCATCGCTCTCGGCGCGGGTCTGGAGCGAAGCGAGGTCGGAACCGGCGTTCGGCTCCGAATAGCCCTGGCACCAACGGATCTCGCCCGCGGCGATCTTCGGCAGATGCTCCTTCTTCTGGGCCTCGTTGCCGTACTTCAAGAGCGCCGGCCCGAGCATCCAGATGCCGAAGCTCGACAGCGGCGGCCGGGCGCCGATCCGCGCCATCTCGGCGCGCAGCACCTTGTGCTCGGCCGCGCTCAAGCCGCCACCGCCATATTCCCGCGGCCAATCCGGCACGGTCCAGCCCTTGTCGCGCATGCGCTCGAACCAGATGCGCTGCGGCTCGGACGAGAATTTCGCGTTGCGTCCGCCCCAGAACACGTCGGCATCGGACGTTGCGGGCTTGCGCATCTCCGGCGGGCAATTGGCCTCCAGCCAGGCGCGGGTCTCGTTGCGGAATGTTTCGAGATCGGCGAATTCAGAATCGCTGGTTTTGAGATCGGTCATTGGTCGTTTCCATCACCCAACATTCGAATTGTTGACAGCGAGTCTGGGCCAAGCCCCCGCGGAATTCAACCACTTATCATTTATAGTCGCGGCCACAGCGAGCCTTGAAAACAAAGAGGAAACGACAATGCGCCTAAAACTTCTTTCGCCTGGCGAAATGAACGAGAGCCAGCGGCAGACCTATGACGAGTCGATCGCCGGCAAGCGCGGCAAGCCGCCGCCTCCGATGATGGCTTGGCTCAATAGTCCCGAGATGGCCCGGCACGCCACGCGGCTCGGCGAGGTCATGCGCTTCGACACGATCTTCCCGGCCAAGCTGTCGGAGATCGCGATCCTGGTGACGGCGCGGCACTGGACCGCGCATTACGAATGGTACGCGCACAAGCGCCTCGCGCTCGCCGGCGGCATGAAGGGCGAGATCATCGATGCGATCCGCGACCGCCGCACCCCCGATTTCGACGATCCCATGGGGAAGATGATCTACGATCTCGCGAAGTCGCTGCACGAGGGCCACGGCGTCGAGAAAGGTCTCTACGACGAAGCGGTCAAGCTGCTCGGCGAGCGCGGCGTCGTCGAGGTCATCGGGCTGTGCGGCTACTACACGCTGGTGTCGATGACGCTGAACACGTTCGAGTTCGGCCTGCCCGAGGGCGAGGTGTCGGAGCTGGCTTAGTTTCCCATTCAGAAACGATGGGTTTCGAGTTTGGCCGTAGCACTGGCTCGAAGCGGGGCTTACGTGCATGTTTTCGAGGGAGCATTCACATGTCGCAAAGCCCCACCATTCCTGCCGGCACCAGGATCGGCCACGTCCACCTTAAGGTCGCCGATCTCGATCGTGCGCTCGGCTTCTATTGCGGCGTGCTCGGCTTCGAGCTGATGCAGCGGATGGGCTCGGGGGCGGCCTTCATCGCGGCCGGCGGCTATCACCACCACATCGGGCTCAACACTTGGGAGAGCAAGGGCGGCTCACCGCCGCCGCCTGATGCGACCGGGCTCTATCACACCGCGATCCTGTTTCCGACGCGCCCTGCGCTGGCGGATGCGCTGCATCGGGTGCTCACGGCCGGGATTGCGCTCGATGGCGCCAGCGACCATGGCGTCAGCGAGGCGCTTTACCTGCGTGATCCCGACCAGAACGGCGTGGAGCTGTATTGGGACAAGCCGCGGGAGCAATGGCCGTTCGGGCCTGACGGGAAGCTCGCGATGTTCACCAAGCGGCTGGATGTGGAAGCGTTGCTGAGGCAGCGGGAGGGCTGAGATGGGCATGGCGCGAGCAGCGCCTTTGCCCCATCTGCATGCGCCGAACGATCAGCGCCCGGCGTCCATGTCGCCCGCCTCGCGCTGGCCGCTGAGCCAGAGCGCTAGCAGGGTCCAGAACGCGCCGGACAACAGATACGCGCCTGAGGCAATGACGCCGAGATTGGTGGCGAGCAGCAGCGCGACCAGCGGAGCGAAGCCGGCACCGAACAGCCAGGCCATGTCGGACGTCAGCGCCGAGGCCGTATAGCGATAGGCCTGCCGGAAGTTCGAGGCGATCGCACCGGAGGATTGGCCGAAGGACAGGCCGAGCAGGATGAAGCCGATCACCATGTAGATGGTCTCGCCGAACGCGCCGGCGTCGAGCAGCTGCGGCGCGAAGCCGCTATAGACCGCGATCGCGATCGCCGATCCCATCAAGAGCGACTTGCGCCCGACGCGGTCGGCAATGATGCCGGAGGCCACGATCGCGGCGACGCCGAACACGGCGGCGACGATCTCGATGATCAAAAAGCGCACCGGGCTTTCGTGGGTGAACAGGAACACCCAGGACAGCGGGAACACCGTGACCATGTGAAACAGCGCGAAGCTCGCCAGCGGCGCGAAGGCCCCTAGCATGATGGTCTGGCCTTCGCGCGCGACCGTCTCGGAGATCCGCGCCGGCTGGAGTTCGCGCGTCTCGAACAGCGTGGCGTATTCTTCCGTCGTCACCATACGCAGACGCGCGAACAGCGCGACGACATTGATGGCGAAGGCGACGAAGAACGGATAGCGCCAGCCCCAGTCGAAGAAGTCATCGGCCGAGAGGAGGCCGGCGAAATAGGCGAACAGCGCGCTCGCCACGATCAGCCCGAGCGGGGCGCCGAGCTGCGGCACCATCGCGTACCAGCCGCGCTGCGAGGCCGGCGCATTCAGCGCCAGCAGCGAAGCCATGCCGTCCCAGGCGCCGCCCCAGGCCAGACCCTGCGCGATGCGCGCCAGCGCCAGCAGCCAGATCGCGGCGACGCCGATCTCCTGATATCCGGGCAGGAACGCGAGCGCGACGGTGGCGGTGCCGAGCAGGAATAGCGCC
Source organism: Bradyrhizobium sp. NBAIM01 (assembly GCF_020194115.1). Taxonomy (NCBI): domain Bacteria; kingdom Pseudomonadati; phylum Pseudomonadota; class Alphaproteobacteria; order Hyphomicrobiales; family Nitrobacteraceae; genus Bradyrhizobium; species Bradyrhizobium sp. NBAIM01. The sequence goes on from NZ_JADYVU010000002.1 coordinate 908,918, forward strand.
GAGATCAGCTTGGCCGTCTTGCCGTATTCCCGGTCGATCGTCATGAAAATGACGGTGCCGATCGGACGGGCCATGAAGGCCAGCGCGAAGACCATGAAGGAATAGAGGGTCCCGGTCAGCTCGCTCGCGAACGGAAACACCAGGCGCGGAAACACGATCACCGAGGCGATCGCGAAGACGAAGAAGTCGAAGAATTCCGAGGTACGGCCGATGATGACGCCGATGGCGATCTCGCCGGGACTGGCCTGGTCGTGGCCGTGCTCGCCCGTGTGGAGGTTTGCCATTGCGGGGGTCTGTGCCGTCGCCATTCGTGCGCCCTTAACGTCCTGAAAACCAAAGCTGACCGCCCGGCGGGGCGCCAGGCAATCTGACCCTGTCTGGCGCAAGCTCCCGCACTGCAACATTGGACAAATTGTCCAATGTCCGGATTGTTGCGCCGCAGCTACCCCTTGGCCCCGCAAAGGAAACTCATTCTCATAAGGCTCGGCCCGTGTCTCGTCTCAAGATCCTGGCGCTACTACCTCTGGCTGCTGCGCTCAGCGGCTGCGACTATGTCGTGCTGGCGCCAGCCGGCGATATCGCAGCGCAACAGCGCGACCTCGTCATCATCTCCACCGTCCTGATGCTGCTGATCGTCGTGCCCGTGATGGCGCTGACGGTGCTGTTCGCCTGGCGCTACCGCCAGTCCAACACCGAGGCCCGCTACGAGCCGGACTGGGATCACTCGACCAAGCTCGAGCTGGTGATCTGGTCGGCGCCGCTTCTCATCATCATTTGCCTGGGCGCGCTGACCTGGATGGGCACGCATCTGCTCGATCCCTATCGCACCCTCGGCCGCATTCATGCCGAGCGCGCCGTGGACAAGTCCAAGGCCCCGCTCGAGGTCGACGTCGTCGCGCTCGACTGGAAGTGGCTCTTCATCTACCCGGACTACGGCATCGCCACTGTCAACGAGCTCGCAGCTCCGGTCGATCGCCCGATCACCTTCCGCATCACTGCGTCCTCGGTGATGAACTCGTTCTACATCCCCGCGCTCGCCGGCCAGATCTATGCGATGCCGGGCATGGAGACCAAGCTCCACGCCGTCGTCAACCACGCCGGCACCTACAAGGGTTTTTCGGCGAACTATAGCGGCGCCGGCTTCTCCGGCATGCACTTCAACTTTAAGGGGCTCGACGACAAGGGTTTTGACGCCTGGATCGCCAGCGCCAAGTCGGCCGGCGGCTCGCTCGGCCGCGCCGAATATCTTCAGCTGGAGAAGCCCAGCCAGAACGAGCCGGTGCGGCGCTGGGGCGCCGTCGATGCCGATCTCTACCGCCTGATCCTCAACATGTGCGTCGAGACCGGCAAGATGTGCCAGAGCGAGATGATGGCGATCGACGCCAAGGGCGGCAACGGCCATCAGGGCCTGAACAACACCCTGCCGCTCGCCTACGACAAGTATGCCCGCCGCGGCACGGTGCTCGGACCCAAGCCGACCTTTGTCGCCGGCACCTGCACGCCGGATGCGCCGCAGGGGCAGACCACCGCCTCGATCAAGGCTCCGACCGATTTCGCGCCGCTCCTGGGTGCCGGCCTGAAGCGGCCGTCGATCACGCCGCTGAAGTCCTCGTCCTTCTTCCTCGGACAGCGTCCCAAGTCCGATTCCTGAAGTCAGATTCCTAAAGAGAACGCGCATGTCTCCTGATCTTCTCAAGCTCATCTTCGGCCGGCTCGGCCTCGAATCGCTGCCGCTGCACGAGCCGATCGTCGTCGGCACCTTCGTAGTGGTCGCGCTCGGCGGCGCCGCGCTGCTCGGCGGCCTCACCTATTTCCGCCTCTGGGGCTATCTCTGGCGCGAATGGTTCACCACGGTGGACCACAAGCGCATCGGCATCATGTACATGATCCTCGGCATCGTGATGCTGCTGCGCGGCTTTGCCGACGCGCTGATGATGCGCGGCCAGCAGATGCTCGCGTTCAACGGCTCCGAAGGCTATCTCAACGCCCATCACTACGACCAGATCTTCACCGCCCACGGCGTGATCATGATCTTCTTCGTGGCGATGCCGCTGGTCACCGGCCTGATGAACTATGTCGTGCCGCTGCAGATCGGCGCGCGCGACGTCTCGTTCCCGTTCCTGAACAATTTCAGCTTCTGGATGACGGTCGGCGGCGCGGTGCTGGTGATGGCCTCGCTGTTCATCGGCGAATTCGCCCGCACCGGCTGGCTGGCTTACCCGCCGCTGTCGAACATCGGCTACAGTCCCGACGTCGGCGTCGACTATTACATCTGGGCGCTGCAGGTCGCCGGCGTCGGAACGACATTGTCAGGCATCAACCTGATCTGCACCATCGTCAAGCTGCGCTGCCCCGGCATGACCATGATGAAGATGCCGGTGTTCACCTGGACCTCGCTCTGCACCAACGTGCTGATCGTCGCCTCCTTCCCGGTCCTGACCGTGGTGCTCGCGCTGCTGTCGCTCGACCGCTATGTCGGCACCAACTTCTTCACCAACGATTTCGGCGGCAGCCCGATGATGTACGTGAACCTGATCTGGATCTGGGGGCACCCCGAGGTCTACATCCTGGTTCTCCCGGCCTTCGGCATCTTCTCCGAGGTCACCTCGACCTTCTCGGGCAAGCGGCTGTTCGGCTACACCTCGATGGTCTACGCCACGGTGGTCATCACCATCCTGTCCTACCTGGTCTGGCTGCACCACTTCTTCACGATGGGCTCGGGTGCCAGCGTCAACTCGTTCTTCGGCATCACCACGATGATCATCTCGATCCCGACGGGCGCGAAGATGTTCAACTGGCTGTTCACGATGTATCGCGGCCGCATCCGCTACGAGCTGCCGATGATGTGGACCATCGCCTTCATGCTGACCTTCGTGATCGGCGGCATGACCGGCGTTCTGCTCGCGGTGCCGCCGGCCGACTTCGTGCTGCACAACAGCCTGTTCCTGATCGCGCACTTCCACAACGTGATCATCGGCGGCGTGGTGTTCGGCGCGTTCGCCGGCATCAACTACTGGTTCCCGAAGGCGTTCGGCTTCAAGCTCGATCCGTTCTGGGGCAAGATGTCGTTCTGGTTCTGGGTCACCGGCTTCTACCTGGCCTTCATGCCGCTCTACGTGCTCGGCCTGATGGGCGTGACCCGCCGCCTGCGCGTGTTCGACGATCCGTCCTTGCAGATCTGGTTCGTCATCGCCGCGATCGGTGCCGTGTTCGTCTTCATCGGCATCCTCGCGATGCTGATGCAGTTCGCGGTCAGCCTGCTCAAGCGCGAGCAGCTCAAGGACGTCACCGGCGATCCCTGGGACGCGCGCACGCTGGAATGGGCGACCTCCTCGCCGCCGCCGGACTACAACTTCGCCTTCACCCCTGTCGTTCACGACAATGACGCGTGGTGGGACATGAAGCGGCGCGGCTATCAGCGTCCGCTCACCGGGTTCAAGCCGATCCACATGCCCAGCAGCACCGGCACCGGCATCATCCTCGCCGGCTTCGCCACCGCGATGGGCTTTGCTCTCGTCTGGTACATGTGGTGGCTCGCCGCCCTGAGCTTCATCGCGATGCTCGCCGTCGGGATCGGCCACACCTTCAACTATCACCGCGACTTCGACATTCCGGCTGACGACGTCATCCGGACCGAGGACGCGCGCACCAAGCTGCTCGCCGGAGCCAAGTAAATGACCGTTGCCGTCAATCCCTCGCAGACCGGCGAGCCGGTCTTCTACCTCGCTGACGAGCATCCGCATCCGGAAGGCTGGAGCACCTCGCTCGGCTTCTGGATCTATCTGATGAGCGACTGTCTCATCTTTGCGATCCTGTTCGCCACCTACGGCGTGCTCGGCGGCAACTATGCCGCCGGCCCCGCGCCGAAGGACCTGTTCGACCTCACCCTGGTCGCGGTGAACACCTCCATGCTGCTGCTGTCGTCGATCACCTACGGCTTTGCGATGCTGACGATGCAGCAGAACAAGGTCGCGCAGACGCAGGTTTGGCTCGCGATCACCGGCCTGTTCGGCCTCGCCTTCATCGGCATCGAGCTCTTCGAGTTCGCCCACATGATCCACGAGGGCGCCACGCCGCAGCGCAGCGCCTTCCTCTCCGCCTTCTTCACCCTGGTCGGCACCCACGGCCTGCACGTCACCTGCGGCCTGATCTGGCTGGTGACGCTGATGGTGCAGGTCGGAAAGTTCGGCCTGATCGAGGCCAACCGCCGCCGCCTGATGTGCCTGTCGATGTTCTGGCACTTCCTCGACGTGGTCTGGATCGGCGTCTTCACCTTCGTCTATCTCCTGGGAGTTCTGCGATGAGCACCGATACCCACGCAGCCGGCGCGCACGACCACCACCACGAGGGCGGCCACGCCCACAGCACGTTCTCGGGCTACATGCTCGGCTTCGTGCTCTCGGTCGTGCTCACCGCGATCCCGTTCTGGCTGGTGATGAGCGGCGCGCTGCCGAGCAAGCAGATCACCGCGCTGGTGATCATGGCCTTCGCAATCGTGCAGATCGTCGTGCACATGGTCTACTTCCTGCACATGAACACGGCCTCCGAGAACGGCTGGACCATGATGGCGCTGATCTTCACCATCGTGATGGTGGTGATCGCGCTGTCGGGTTCGCTGTGGGTGATGAGCCACCTCAACAGCAACATGATGCCGATGCACCAGATGAGCGGAATGAAGTGAGCGAAACCAGGACCGTGACGAGCGAGGACGGAGATGCGCGCAGCAAGGCTGCGCGGTCGCCGTCCTTGTGGCTCACGGTCCTCTCGCTCATTACTTTCGTGCTTCTGATCGCGCTTGGCGTCTGGCAGATCGAGCGCCGCGCCTGGAAGCTGGCGCTGATCGACCGGGTCGAGCAGCGCGTCCACGCGCCGGCTCAGCCGATCCCCTCGCCCGCTTCGTGGTCCACCGTCAGCGCCACAAGCGACGAATACAGGCACGTCAGCCTCAGCGGGCGCTTCCTGCATGAGAGCGAGACGCTGGTTCAGGCCGTCACCGAGGAAGGCCCCGGCTATTGGGTGCTGACGCCGCTTGCGCGCGACGACGGCACGCTGGTTCTGATCAATCGCGGCTTCGTGCCGTCCGAGCGCCGCGACGCATCGACGCGCCGGGACGGCAATCCGCAAGGTCGGGTCGAGATCACCGGCCTCCTGCGCATCACCGAGCCGAAGGGCGGCTTCTTGCGGACCAACGTGCCCCAGCACAACCGCTGGTACTCGCGGGACGTCGCCGCCATTGCGGCGGCGCGCGGCCTTGGCGAGGTCGCGCCCTTCTTCGTGGACGCCGACGCCGGATCACAAATCGCCGGCGGCCCAATCGGCGGATTGACCGTGATCCGCTTTCCCAATAACCACCTGATCTACGCGCTGACGTGGTTTGCCCTGGCTTTCATGCTGGCCGGCAGACTTTTCGTCATATTCGGCGGCGGGCTGTTCCGCCGCAAGCGCTTCGTCCACGACAAGGCCGGCGGCTCGGATGCCGTCGCCCGCAGGACGGGATCAGATGCTGGAACGATCGTCGAGCCGACCTGACGACGGGAAGACGCTTTCCCAGACGCTTGGGCGTGACGGGCAAGCCGTCACGCTGCAATCGCAGGCCGATGCGCGCAGCGAGCTGATCGGCACCATGCCGACCGAGGACGAGACCAACCGCAAGAACATGGTGCTGCTGATCCAGCTGCGCTGGACCGCGGTGGTCGGCCAGATCGTGACCATCGGTGCCGTGCATTTCGGCCTCGGCATCCCCCTGCCGCTGGAGCGGATGGGCGCGGTGATCGGCGCGCTGGTGCTGCTCAACGTCTCCAGCCTGGTCTGGGTGCGCCATCGCGCTGCGATCACCAACAACGAGCTGTTGGTCGCCTTGATACTGGACGTCGCCGCGCTGACCGCGCAGCTCTATCTCTCCGGCGGCGCCACCAATCCCTTCACCTCGCTGTTCCTGCTCCAGGTGACGCTCGGTGCGGTGCTGCTCGATGCCCGATCGACCTGGTCGCTGGTGGCGCTGACCTGCGCCAGCTTCGTCTGGCTGACATTGGCCTACCGGCCGCTCGATCTGCCGCCCAATCCGTTGAGCGAGACCTATACGCTCACCGTAACAGGCATGCTCCTGGGCTTCGTGCTCAACGCCGTGCTGCTCGTCGTGTTCGTCACCCGCATCAACAGGAATTTGCGCGAGCGCGACGCGCATCTGGCGGCGCTGCGCCAGCATGCCGCCGAACAGGACCATATCGTGCGCATGGGCCTGCTCGCCTCCGGTGCGGCGCATGAGCTCGGCACGCCGCTCGCCTCGCTTTCGGTAATCCTCAGCGACTGGCGCCGCATGCCCGATCTTGCCGCCGATCAGGAGCTTGCCGAGGACCTCGCGGAGATGGAAACCTCGTTGCAGCGCTGCAAGTCGATCGTGACAGGCATCCTGGTGTCGGCGGGCGAAGCGCGCGGTGAAGGCTCCTCACCGACGACGGTGACGGCCTTCGTCACCGCGCTGGTCGACGAATGGCGCAATGCGCGCTCCGCCCGCACGCTCTACTTCGTCAACACCTTCGGCGAGGACGTCGCAATCGTCTCCGACGTCGCGCTGAAGCAGGTGATCTTCAACGTGCTCGACAACGCCTATGAGGTCTCGCGCGAGTGGGTCGAGCTCGTCGCCGAGCGCGAGGGCGACAATCTCGTGCTGTCGATCTCCGACCGCGGCCCGGGCTTTGCGCCGGAGATGCTGGCGCAGCTGGGGAAGCCCTACCAGTCGAGCAAGGGTCGTGCCGGCGGCGGGCTCGGCCTGTTCCTGGTGGTGAACGTCGTGCGCAAATTGGGGGGCACCGTGAGCGCCAAGAACCACAGGAAGCGCGGCGCCACGGTGCGCCTCACGCTGCCGCTCGCAACATTGGCGATCGGAGGGAATTTTGACGCATGACCGTTCGCTGATCGTCGTCGAGGACGATGCGGGTTTTGCCCGCACGCTGAAGCGCTCGTTCGAGCGCCGCGGCTACGAGGTGGTACTCGCCGCCTCGATCGAGGAGGTGCGCCAGGTGCTGGAGGAACGCTCTTTCGGTCATGCCGTGGTCGACCTCAAGCTCGGCGGCGCCTCGGGCCTTGCCTGCGTCGAGCTCCTGCACACGCATGACCCGGACATGCTGATCGTGGTGTTGACCGGCTTTGCCAGCATCTCCACCGCGGTCGAGGCGATCAAGTTAGGGGCCTGCCACTATCTGGCAAAGCCGTCGAACACCGACGACATCGAGGCCGCCTTCCACAAGGCCGAAGGCAACGCCGAGGTCGCGCTCGATTCGCGGCCGACCTCGATCAAGACGCTGGAATGGGAACGCATCCACCAGACCTTGATCGAGACCGACTTCAACATCTCGGAAGCGGCCCGCCGGCTGGGCATGCACCGGCGGACGCTGGCGAGGAAGCTCGAGAAGCGCCCCGTGAAGTAGGAGGAGCGCGTCGAGGCTCCTCCTGCTTCCCTATTTGCCGAACTGCGCGATCAATTCGGCCAGCGCGACGTGGCCTGTGCACGATCCCGTTCCCGGATCAGACCCGCCGTCCTCCAGAGCGGTGGCGTAGAGGACCGCGGGATCGGCTTCGAGGCGAGCTCGCAGCGCTGCCAGCTTCGGCCAGCGGCTCTTCTCCGCAACTGCGTGGAAGTCGAGCCAGCGCGCGACGCCGACAAGCACGGCGTCGGCGAGGGTCGGCCGCTCCCCGAGCAGGAATTGCCGCGCTTCGATCATCGCTTCGAGCTTGTCATGACGCTCGATGACCCTTGCTGTGCCAAAAGCACGCAGGACCGACTTCGTGGCGGGCTCCATGGCTTCGGCTTCCATTGCGGCCCACAGCGGCGCGAAGGCGGCGGTGAAACCGGTATTCACGAACGCCATGAACTGATGCATGCGATCGGCTTGCCGCGACGGCGGATCGAAGCTGATCCGCCGCTCGACGTCCCTGGCCTCTAACCAGGCCGCGATAGCCATCGTTTCCGTCAGCACCTCACCCCGCTCGGTGATGAAGACCGGCGTCTCGTGTCGCGGATTGATACGGGCGTATGACGGGCTTCGCATCTCGCCCATCATATCGACCCGACACAGCCGATATGGCTTACCCAGCCATTCGAGAGCAGCAACGAGCCCCATGGAGCTTCCCTTCGGGAAGCCGTAGAGTAGAATTGGGTCCATGATCCATTCTCCGTGATTTCTGATGATCACGCTGCGCAGCGGTGATGCGACCCTAGCCGCTCGCCGCATCAAGTAAATTACGAACTTTTTTGTAACCTGGAGGCGCCGATGAAGGATCTCGTGTCGAGATGTCCCATCGAGGAAGTGATGCAGATTCTGAGCGGTCGCTGGCCGACGCTGCTGATCTACTATTTGAAGCAGGGCACCAAGCGCTTCAGCGACTTGCGTCGCGACAATCCGACCATCTCGCACAGGATGCTCGCGCTTGAGCTCCGCAAGCTGGAAGACGCCGGTATCGTAAGCCGCACGGAATTCGGCGGATATCCGCTGCGCGTGGAGTACGATCTGACGGCCGCCGGTCACGCGCTCGTGCCGTTGATCGATGCCCTGGGGGACTGGTGGGCGTCGGTTTCAGCCAGGGCTGACGGAGAAGAGCTTCGGGGTGAAATCCGCGTCTCGGCAACGACGCAGCGGACTTGATGCGCTGAAGGCTTAAGCGAGGAGACTGCCGTGACAATGCTCGTCGAGCGCTTCAACCTGCCGGCTGCGCATTCGCCCGCGCCGACCGAGCGCGATGTCGAAACAGTTCAGTTCGCACAAGCCGCGCTGACGTCCGCCAAGCGGGAGGGCCTGCAACTCGCGGTGCGGGCGCGCTATGTCGCCCTCGTCGTCATTGGCTGCCTGATCATGGTGATCAACCCGGCCTGGGAGCAGCTCTACTACGTGGCGCTGCTCGGCTTGTTCGCACTTATCGGCTGGGCCCAGGTCAGGGTTGGGCGGGTTGGCGTGTCGCGGCCGGAATTGGCACTCCTGTTTTGCGACTTGGCGCTGCTGACCTGCCTCATCGTGGTTCCCAATCCGTTCGGAGCCTCGCACTGGCCGGTCGCGATGCAGTACCATTCCGGCAACTTCATCTATTTCTTCGTCCTGCTCGCGGGCGCCACACTGGCCTATACTTGGCGGACCGTGATTGCGGTCGGCGTTTGGACGGCTGCGCTCTGGTTGATCGGCATCGCCTGGGTCTGGTGGCAACCCGATCGCGATCCTGCGCTGACGGCCCGCATCGCGGCCGCAACAGGCAGCGATGAGCGCTTGTTTGCGATGATCTCGCCGAGCGAGATCGTGTTCCACGTTCGCGTCCAGGAGATCGTCGTCTTCATGATCGTGGCCGTGACCTTGGCGCTCGCGGTCCGCCGCAGCAACGACCTCTTGATCCGGCATGCCGCGGTGGAGCGCGAGCGCGGCAACCTGGCGCGCTACTTCTCGCCCAATGTCGTGGCGGAATTGTCGAAACAGGACGAGCCGTTGAAGCAGGTGCGCACGCAACACGTCGCGGTACTGTTCGTCGACATCGTCGGCTTCACGGCCTTTGCCGATGGGCGCTCGCCGCAGGAGGTTGTGCGGACGTTGCGGGAATTCCACGGATTGATGGAGCAGGAGGTTTTCCGCCATAGCGGCACGCTCGACAAATATCTCGGGGACGGGTTGATGGCAACGTTCGGAACGCCCTTTGCCGGCGAGCACGATGCCAGCAACGCGTTGCGATGTGCCCAGGCGATGATCGCGGCGGCGGAGAGTTGGAACGATCAGCGGGCAGCGTCAGGCGAGCCAAAGCTGCATGTGAGCTTTGGCTTGCATTATGGGCCGGTGGTGCTCGGCGACCTCGGGCAGACCTGTCTGGAATTTGCCGTGATCGGCGCGACCGTCAACGTGGCAAGCCGTCTCGAGGCGTTGACCCGCACCCTGGGCTGCGCGCTGGTGGCAAGTGACGATCTCGTTAGCCAGGCGAAGGCCGAGCTGGGCGGCGCAGCCGCAACGTTTCAGTCATTGGAAGCGCGAGAGGCGCGGGCGGTCCGCGGCATTCAGCAGCCGATCGCGATCTGGACCCAGCCGCGCGGCGCGTAGAGCCGAACTCCCGCGGCCTCAGGAAGCCAAACAAAAAGCCCGGCCAAACGGCCGGGCTTTTGATTGCTTGCGTTCGGTGCCGGCTTAGGCGGCCTCGTCGGCGACGGTGCTGTCGTCGCCATCGGTATCGTCGGTATCGCCCTCGGCATCCGTGTCAGCTTCGCCCTCGGCAGCTTCCGCCTTGGCATTGCGGCGCGGGCTCTTGGCGAGCTGCGCCTCGATCTCCTTGACCGCTTCGGTCTCGGTCGAGTGCTGCACCACCGCGATCTCGCGGGACAGACGGTCGAGCGCCGCTTCATAGAGCTGGCGTTCCGAGTAGGACTGCTCGGGCTGCGATTCCGAGCGATAGAGGTCACGCACGACTTCCGCGATCGCGACGATATCGCCCGAATTGATCTTCGCTTCGTATTCCTGGGCGCGGCGCGACCACATGGTGCGCTTGACGCGGGCGCGGCCCTTGAGCGTCTCCAGCGCCTTCTTGACCAGGGCCGGATCGGACAGCTTGCGCATGCCGACATTGGCGACCTTGGCGGTCGGCACGCGCAGCGTCATCTTGTCCTTGATGAAGTTGATGACGAACAGCTCGAGCTTCGCACCGGCGATCTCCTGCTCCTCGATGGCCAGGATCTGGCCGACGCCGTGAGCGGGATAGACCACGAATTCGTTGGCCTTGAAGCCCTGACGCTGGGTCACGACCTTCTTTTCCTCGACCTTCGGCGCAGCCGCGGGCTTGGCAGCCGGCTTGGCGGCGACGGGAGCCTTGGCGGGCGCAACGGCAACAGGGGCCTTCGTCGCGGCGGGCTTGGCAGCGGGGGCCTTGGCAGTCACAGGCTTGGCGGCAGCAGGCTTGGCGGAAGCAGGCTTGGCAGCGGTCGCTTTCGCGGCCGGTTTGGCAGTCTTGTTAGGCATTGCGCTTCTTTTGTTCTTCGAGGACTTTGCAGCCGGCGCCTTCGTCGCGGTCCGACCCTTGGATGCGCTACGGCTGGCCGCGGCGACTTTTTTGGCCTCCTTATGGGAAGCCCTCGCTGAAGTACTCTTTTTACGCGTTTTCTGTGACACAGCCTGCGCGCGGAAACTGCCACGCCCCTGTTCGACATTTGGTTTCACGGGAACCCAGAGGGGCCAACGGGGCTGACGGGGTTCGGCTTAATGTGCCCAATATAGCACATTTCCCGCAAAAATCAATGATTTAGGGGTCTTGAGGGCTGGTTTTCGGCGGCAGCGCCGCTATTAGGGTTAAGTTTGGACGCGAATTAGTCCCCAGAGCCGGGGTTCGGAGAAAAATATTTCTCGAACTTGCCTTCCATACCGTCGAATTCCTTGGCGTCGGCAGGTGATTCTTTCTTCTGGGTGATGTTCGGCCAGCTCTTGGCGTAGTCGGCGTTGACCTGGAGCCACTTTTCGAGGCCCGGTTCCGTGTCCGGCTTGATGGCGTCGGCGGGGCATTCCGGCTCGCACACGCCGCAATCGATGCATTCGTCGGGATGGATGACGAGCATGTTGTCGCCCTCGTAGAAGCAATCGACCGGGCAGACCTCGACGCAGTCGGTGTACTTGCACTTGATGCAGTTTTCAGTGACGACGTAAGTCATCCAACGCTCCGAAAAGCTCTTTTAGAAGTCGCGGCTTGCCTAGCGCGGATGGCCGGGCGCCGCAAGGTCGGGAAAGCCCGATCATGACGGCTTTGTGTGTTTGATCGACCAAGAAATGAATAGAAAGCGCAATTAATTGCGCGTGCCGAGCTCCTCATAGAGCACGCGAGCCGAGGCGGCATCGCCACGGCGCTCATTGAAGGCGGTGACCTTCAGCACGCGCACGGTGCGATCGAGCGCGATGGTGAGGACGTCGCCAAGCTTGATCGCATGGCCCGGCGATGTCTCGCGCACGCCGTTGACGCGGACATGGCCGGTGACGACGAGCTCGGCCGCGGAGGTGCGCGCCTTCACCACGCGCGCGTGCCACAGCCATTTGTCGATACGCTGCCGCTCGGTCGTCGTCGTCGTGGGATTACTCCTTCCGCCCCAGCTGCTCTTTCAGCGCGGCGAGCTTGGCGAAGGGCGAGTTCGGATCGATCGGACGATCGCGCTCGCGCGGGTTCGCGCTCGAGGCGTAGGGACGCAGCGAGGGACCCGACTCGCGATCACGGCGGTCGCGGCCCTTGTCGCGGTCGCGGCCGCGATTGTCGCGGCCCTTGTCGCGATCTCCGCCGAACTTCTTGTTGTCGCGGTTGCGATCGCGATCCTTGTCGCGGTCCCCCTTGCCCTGGAAGCTGCGATTGCGGTCGTCGCGACGCTCACCGCCCTCGCCGCCTTCACGCGGCTTGCGGAAGTCGCGGCCGCCATCGCGGCGATGGCCGCCGCCATGACGATGGCCCGGCTTCGCGCCGTCGGCTGCTTCGCCGGGCGCGGCGCTCGCAGCATCGGGTGCAGCGCCAGCCTCAGCGCCGGGCCGCGGACGCTGGTTGTTGTGACGCTGATGGCGATGGCGCTCGTGGCGCGGCTTGCGATCCTCGTGACGGCCGGCAGGGCGCCAAACCTCGACCAGCTCGGGCTCGGCCGGTGCGACTGTTGCCTCAGGCGCGGCAGCATCGGGGGATGCAGCAGCTTCCGTCGCGGCGGTCTCGGCGGCGGCCGCTTCGAGGCCGGCAGCCTCGGCGGGCGTCGCAGCCTCTTCTGCGGGCGGCGCGATGCCGGGGGCGTCCTCGGGGGTGACGGGCGCTTCCGGAGACGCTTCCAGCGCCGGCTCCTCGTGAGCCTCCGCAGGAGCGGGCTCGTCGTGCGGCTCCATGCCGGGCGCGTCTTCGACGGTGACGGCTTCGGCCGTAGCCTCAGCGGCCGGAGCCTCAGCCGGCAGGCCGGCAACGGCTTCCGCTGCAGCCTCGGTCGAGGTCTCCGCGCTGCCTTCAGCGGGCGGCGTCTCGGCCGCGACGGTCTCAGTGACGATCTGCTCGGGCACGACCTGCTCGGCGACCATAGGCTTCGGCGGCAGCGGCGGGCGCTTCTCCATGCGATAGCCGAGCGCGCGCAGCACGGAGGCAAAATCCTCGCCGGCAGATCCGGTCAGCGAGGTCATCGCCTGCGTGACCACGAAGCTGCGGCCATCGAACGCGCCGGCGGGCTTTTCGCCCGGCGAATTCTCGCGCCAGGCCAGCGCCGGGCGGATCAGGTCGGCGAGGCGCTCCAGAATGTCGACGCGCACCGCGCGCTCGCCGGCCTGCTTGTAGCCGAGCACGCGATAGGCATCGCGCGGCAGCGCCTTGTCGACCGGGAACGAGGTACGGCCCGAGGAGGCCAGATGCTGCGCGCCCGAGAGCGCGGAGAGATCGACATTGTCCTGCTTCAGCGCCCAGAGCAGCGCGGCAAGCGCACGCGCGGCGGGCTTGAGCAGGCCGGGGAAATAGATGTGATAGGCGCCGAAGCGGACGCCGTATTTGCGCAAGACGGCGCGCGAGGGCTGGTCGAGATCCTTCAGCTCGCTGGCGATCTTCGGCCGCTCAAGCACGCCGAGCGCCTCGACCAGCTGATAGGCGATGCCGCGGGCAATGCCGGTGACGTCCTCGGCCTTCGACAGCTCGAACATCGGCCCGAGCAGCTTTTCGATGTGCGTCTTGAGCCAGAGCTCGAGCCGCGCCTGCACCTTGTCGCGGGGCGCGCCGGTCAGGCGCTCGTCGGAGATGATGCGGATGCGCGGATGCAGCGCCTCGTCTGCGGCGGCGAGGCGCGCCACGGCATCGCCGGTCCAGCGGATGATGCCTTCGGACGTGAGCACGAACTGCTCGTCCGGCGCATTGCCCAGCTTTTCGGCGCGCGCGTTGATCTCGCCGGCGAGCACCGCTTGCGCTGCAGCCTGCAAGGCTTTCGCATCGGAGCCGGCTTCCGCCGCATCCGGTGCAAAGGTGAAGCCATCGAGGCGGCCGATGACATGGCCTTCGACGATGACTTCGCCGGTCTTGCCGATTTCAGTATTCAAGCTCGTGTTCTCCCGCAGGCGGCGCATCAATACACTGGTCCGGCGATCAACGAAACGCTCAGTCAAGCGTTCATGGAGCGCATCCGATAATTTATTTTCGACCTCCCGCGCGATCCCCTGCCAGCGTTCCGGGTCTTTCAGCCAGTCCGGGCGGTTGGCGACGAAGGTCCAGGTGCGGATCTGGGCGATTCGGGCCGACAGCGTGTCGATGTCGCCGTCGATGCGGTCGGCCTGGGTGACCTGGGACTCGAACCAGGCATCGGGAATGCAGCCCTTGCGCATCAGGAAGCCGTACAGCGTCGTCACCAGCTCGGCATGGGCGGCCGGCGACAGCTTTCTGTAGTCCGGGACCTGGCAGGCTTCCCAGAGCCGCTCCACGGCGGCCTTGCCATGCGCGATATCGCGCACCTCGCCGTCGCGGGCGGCGTGATCGAGCACGCGCATGTCCTCGGCGATCGGCGCGCGCGTCAGCGTCTCGTGGCCTGGCGCGAGGTTCAGCGAGACCTGGAGCGCACCGAGCGAGGAGAAATCCAGCTTGGAATTGCGCCATTGCAGCACCTTCACGGCATCGAAGGTGTGGTTCTGCAGCGCGTTGACGAGCTCGGGCTCGAACGGCGCGCAGCGGCCCGTGGTGCCGAAGGTGCCGTTGCGGGTGGCGCGGCCGGCGCGGCCTGCGATCTGCGCGAATTCGGCCGGCGTCAGGCGGCGGAACTGATAGCCGTCGAACTTGCGGTCGGAGGCGAAAGCGACGTGGTCGACGTCGAGATTGAGGCCCATGCCGACGGCATCGGTGGCGACGAGATAATCGACGTCGCCGTTCTGGAACATCGCGACTTGCGCGTTTCGTGTGCGCGGCGAGAGCGAGCCCAGCACCACGGCGGCGCCGCCGTGCTGGCGGCGGATCAGCTCGGCAATCGCGTAGACTTCATCCGCCGAGAACGCGACGATGGCGGTGCGGCGCGGCTGGCGCGTGATCTTGCGGTCGCCGGCGAATTCGAGCTGCGACAATCTGGGCCGCGTGATCATGGACACGCCCGGCAACAGGCGCTCGATGATCGGGCGCATGGTGGCGGCGCCCAACAACAGCGTCTCGTCGCGGCCGCGGCGGTTGAGGATGCGATCGGTGAAGACGTGGCCGCGCTCGAGATCGGCGGCGATCTGGACCTCGTCGACGGCGAGGAAGGAAACGTCGATATCGCGCGGCATCGCCTCGACGGTCGAGACCCAATAGCGCGGATTCTTCGGCTTGATCTTCTCCTCGCCGGTGACGAGCGCGACGCTGGCCTCGCCGGATCGAGCGGCGATCTTGTTGTAGACCTCGCGCGCCAAGAGGCGCAGCGGCAGGCCGATCATGCCCGAGGGATGCGCCAGCATTCGCTCGATGGCGAGATGGGTCTTGCCGGTGTTGGTCGGACCGAGCACCGCAGTGACGCCCGCGCCGGGGGCGCGCTCGGAGGCGAAGGGGGAGGAGGAAAAAGCCATGTCTAGGGGATTAGGTAATGGCGATTTGGGCGAATGTCAGTGCTGGATGGGGCGGAGGGGCGACGCCGAGGTGTCGGCTATGTCTCCGAACGCTGGGGTGGGCGCCCCCGCTGCCGCTGTCATCGCCCGGCGTGTGAAAACGCCCTCCCCAAATCCCGCGCAACTGTCTCACTTTGCGACGCTTTTCCCGTTCGCTTTAAGCTTCGGAACGACTCTAGAACGAATCGCGGCCGAATCGCTGACTCCTCTGTGAGTCCCGTTCCGTTCACGCAACATGTCGCGGGACTCGTCTTGGTTGCGCACTAGATGGAGTTTTGCGGGGGCGCACAAGCGGCCGGGGTGGTTAAAGCTGGGGACGAGGCTGAGTCGAATCAGAATCGGGGAGGAGTCAAATGGATTCACTGCGCAGGCGGGCTGGCCAAACAAAGAGTGCGAAAACAACCCCATGCACAGTAGGTAAGTGATTGATTTTGCTTAGTCTGCGCCGAACGCTCGTCATTCCGGGGCGCGACGCAGTCGCGAGCCCGGAATCCATCGCGCAACCGTCTCTGCGGCCTGATGGATTCCGGGTTCGCGCCAAGGGGCGCGCCCCGGAATGACGGAGAAACTTACTGCGTCTTGGCCACCCGTGGCGGCTGGGGGGCGGTGATGAAGCTCGTCGCTTCCAGCATGGCCGGGCCGAGCGGCGTCGGCACTTTCAGCCAGAACGGGACCAGGATGCGCGTGCCGGCGATGGGGGCGAACGCGATCTCCATGTTGCGCTGGGCGGCGAGGTATTTGATCACGGGCCGGTCGGGGATGTAGCCGGCGATGGGCACGAAATAGATCGCGCAGACCACGACCGGGCCACGATAGCCCTTCTCCGCCTTCACGGTCTCCATGCGCTTGAAATCGAGCTTGAGCTCGTAGCGCATGCGGCCGTCGAACACCGGCGCGGAGCTGTGGCAGGCGTCCTGCGAAACGGGATCACCGGTGCCGGGCACGCGCAGCAGCGAGGCCGTCATCGGGTCCCACACGCCGCGGCGATGCGCCTCGGTAACGACGATGCGGTCCGGATCGACCGGCGGCTCCGGCAAAATCGCAAAATCCTTCACATTGCCCTTGTCGAGGGTGATGCGGATCTCTTCGGTCTTCTTCTGGGTGGTGGTGGAGGCCTGGTAGCCGGTCGCAACCAGCGCGCCACCAACGACGCGCCCCTGGCTCGCACCGGTGCCGGACCCGCCCGTGAACGACTTCAAAAGCCCGGTGGTGCCGCCGGCGGCCGCCGCCGAGAACACGTCGTCCTGGATATCGATGTTCCAGGCGCCCTTGCCGACGGGAATGCCCGCCAGCGTCGCCTCATACTGCGCCTCGAGCTTGCCTTGCGCCGCCGCCGGCGCCGCGCCGGACGCCAGGCCGAGCACCACCGCCACCGCCAGGCCACAAAGCGCCATCAGCCGGCCGGCCGGAAGCAGACAGGCTGAGCGCAGGTCTTGCGCGAAATGAAGCGTTGTCGGCACGAAACAATCCAATCAGAGCGCGATGTGCTGTTACTTAAGCCAAAACCGGCGGCAAACAATGTGTCGGGGCCTACAGCCCCGGGAACTCCACCGGACTCTTCGACGGCGAATACGCCCTTTATGTGATGGTAAGGCGCGACAATCATTGCCGTTTTGGTGATCGGGCGGTAACGGGGGGGGCGTTCCGACCTCTTCCCACCTCCGCTGTCATGCCCCGCGAAGGCGGGGCATCCAGTACGCCGCAGCGCCTCTGGTCAGCCGCGCCGCCGCGGAGTACTGGATCGCCCGCCTTCGCGGGCGATGACACCGAGGATGGGGCACGAGATCCCGGGTTCGGGCTCTGCCCGCCCCGGGACGACGGGCCAAAAACGGCCCGTCGCCTTGACGCAAGGCCCCTTCCCCCCTATACGTCCGCCCGCTCCCTGCAAGGACGAAAGAATTTGCCCCCGTGGCGCCGAAATGGCGGCCGCACTCGTTGGGGGTTCGAACTAAAGGATTTATGCCATGTCTCGCCGCTGCGAACTGACGGCCAAGGGCCCCCTCGTCGGCCACAAGGTCAGCCACTCCAACATCAAGACCAAGCGCCGCTTCCTGCCGAACCTCGTCAACGTGACGTTCATCTCGGAAGCTTTGGGCCGCAACGTGCGCCTGCGCGTCTCCACCAACGCGATCAAGAGCGTCGACCACAATGGCGGCCTCGATGCCTACCTGCTCAAGGCCAACACCGACGCGCTCTCCCCGCGCGCCGTCGAGCTGAAGCGCGCCATCCAGAAGAAGGTCGGCGACACCCAGCCGGCCAAGCAGGCGAGCTGAGAAGATTTACCGTTAGGGCGGGGGCTAAGTTGCGTCGCGTGGCGTAGGCTTAGCCGAGTAAGAGTTCGAGTAGCGGCCGGATCGGAAGATCCGGCCGTTTTTGTTTTGGGGACATAGCCAGTTGGACTTAGGTCGTAAGAAACGAGCGTTTGCGAATCGAAAAGCTGCGCTTAAACACATCAGCAACTACTGCATGTGGAGCAGCCCAATTGGCCTTTAAGAACGCGCCCCCACCCGAAGCTGTACCCGACAGCCCTGAGAAACTGTTGCTAGAACTGCCGCGTCGCAAGATTCCCGGAGTACTTCTGCACCAGGGGCAAATGATGCAGCAGTATGTCGCGCGCGGGTTGAGCGCCAGCGACATCGCCATGCAACTTCCGACCGGAAGCGGTAAAACTCTGGTTGGATTGCTTATCGGCGAATGGTTACGGCGCAAAAACAGCGAGAGAGTTGTCTTTCTTTGCCCAACAAGACAACTTGTAAACCAGGTGGTCGCACAAGCAGAGAACCAATACGGCCTCAGCGTCCACGGCTTCACCGGATCCAAGCACGACTTCGACGCTGCAGCCAAGGGAGATTATCTCTCCGCGCGACGCATCGCGGTGACCACCTACAGCAGCCTATTCAATGTGGCACCGTTCTTTGAAAGCCCTGACGTCATCATTGCAGATGATGCACACGCAACTGAAAACTATATAGCTGCGATGTGGAGCTTGCGGATCGCACGTGGCGACGCATCACATCGAGCCCTGCATTCGGCGCTAGCAGAATTATTGAGGCCCTTGTTGGATCAAGGCGACTTCGGAAGACTGACGGGCGAGATTGACCAAAGCCTGTCGGATGTGGCTTGGGTCGACAAGATTCCTACGCCGGCCCTAGCCTCAATAAGCGAGGAGTTCGTTAGTATTGTAGATCAATATGCCGGTTCCGTAGACAACCTTCGTTACACGTGGATGTTGTTGAGAGATAACCTGCACGCTTGCCACGTTTATCTCTCTCCATCCGAGATCCTCGTTCGCCCCCTAATTCCGCCAACATGGACACACGGGCCATTCTTCAACGCCCGTCAACGGATCTTCATGTCTGCAACTCTAGGCGAAGGCGGCGACCTAGAGCGCCTAACTGGGCGCGAGAATATTACACGGCTCCCGATACCGGAAGGTTGGGACCGACAGGGGATTGGACGTCGCTTCTTTATCTTTCCTGAACTGTCCCTCGACGCAGACGATACAGTCCAACTGCGCCGGACGTTAATGCAGCGAGTACCAAGGAGCGTCGTCCTTGTTCCGAACGATCGAGCAAAATTGGAAACTATTGCTGACGTTCAAGGTCACAGCTTAAAAGCGGTAGAAGCCTCTCAGATCGAAGAAGCCAAAGAGGTATTCACTCGCGCAACTAATTGCGTCGCTGTTTTTTCTAACCGTTATGATGGGATTGACTTTCCCGGCGACGAATGCCGCCTTTTGTTCATTGACGGCCTGCCTAAGACTACTAATGCGCAGGAACGTTTTTTCGTTTCGCGAATGGGCGCATACGCGCTTCTGCAAAGCCGCATACAGACCCGCGTTGTACAAGCCGTTGGAAGATGCACTCGCTCGCTACAGGACTTTTCGGCCGTCGTTGTGTCAGGGATGGAGTTGACGGATTACCTCATCAGCCCAACACGAACCAAATTCCTTCATCCAGAGCTCCAGGCTGAGTTAGATTTCGGCGCCCGGCAGTCTTCGAATACGTCTTTCAACGATCTGGTAGAAAATTTTGATATATTCCTGCGCAACGACGCCACGTGGGAAAATGTGAACCGCCAAATTCTTGCGAAGAGAGCGAGCGCGATCCAAGCGGTGCCTAGTGGGTTGGGCCAACTCCAGCAAGCCGTCCGAGACGAAATAGAGTATCAAAGACAGCTTTGGCAGCGACACTATGAAGGAGCGTTGGAAAGTGCGGGCAAGGTCCTTGCCGGCCTAACTGATGAAACGCTGCGTGGATATAGGGCACTGTGGCAATACTTAGCCGGCTCAGCGGCTAGCTATGGAGATGCGTCCGGCATCGCGGGCATGTCAACACGGGCGCGCATACATTTCTCAGCCGCTCGCGACGCCGCAGCAGGTATCCGCTGGCTGTCCAGCTTAGCACGATTCACGCTGGAGGCGGAGGCAAGCACCTCCGAAGGCGAGGCGCTTGGGTTACAAATTGAGAGACTTGAGGCATATCTGCTGACGCTAGGAACGTCCCACGACGCAAAGTTTGCGAAGAAGGAAAAAGACGTCTTGCAGGGGCTCGCATCTTCGGATGCTCACATATTTGAAGCTGCACAACGCGAGCTTGGCGAGCTACTCGGATTTCAAGCCGGAAAGCACGAAGCAGATGCTTCACCTGATCCATGGTGGTTGTCCGGCAAATACTGCATTGTATTTGAAGATCATTCGGAGGCAAAACCTACCTCCGCTCTCGGCGCCGAGAAGGCTAGACAGGCCGCCGGTCACCCAAATTGGATGCGCGCGAACCAGTCACTCACTCGTGTAACTTCAGAAACAGATATACTATCCGTGCTTGTGACTCCTGTGACGCGGGCGGAAAGCGGAGCATTTCCCCACCTCCAAAGCGTATCGTTGTGGCCTTTGAGCGACTTTCGCGCATGGGCTAAGCAGGCAGTGGGGGTAATTCGACAATTGCGACGCACTCTCGGAGACGATTGCGATTTAGCTTGGCGGGCTGAGGCTCAGGAAGTTTTTCAACACCACCGATTTGACGCGGCAAGCCTATTTGCAGATATCAAGGCGAAGCTGGCAGTGGATTTGCTTAAAAATAGATAGATGAAAACCACGCTTCCGCCGACCGCTCCGCAGCAGTGAATTCGACAACCGCCGCGGGCACCACCCGGAGGAGCCCACCGTGGAGCACGCATTGAAATCCAGGCCAAAAACCTCGTCACCTGCCATGACAGGGACCGGCAATGAGATCTCGCAGAACATCTCCAAGTCCTGAAACTCCATCGCTGCCCGCGCAAGACCGACCAGACCCAGCCGCGGGAGCTGGCGCCCTGCGTCTCCGACGGCCGGCACCGCAGCGCCACCCGTAAACACTCCCCACGCGCGTTAACCGTCCATTAACCAACGCACCCTAGCCTGCTGCAATCGTCCAGCCATCATTAGCCCGAAATGCCTTCCCGGTTCGCTCCAGGAGAAGCGCCGATGTGCGTTGAGTTGTTGACGTATGCCGATCTCGGTACCCGCCTCAATGTCTCGCGCGAGGCCGCGCGGGCAGTGGCGCGGCGTCGGCGGTTGCCGCGCTCGCGGTCGGACGACGGCAAGGCGGTGGTGAGCGTCGATCTCGCCACTCTCCGCTACACCCCCCGCCCGCGACGAGCCCGCCGGGCAGATCCCATCGCGGCCTCCCTGGCCAGGATCGAGGCCGTCAAGACCGAAGTCTTCAAGGCGGAGATCGCGCGGCTCGAATCCGTCGCAGCCGCCTACAGGGTCGTGTTCGAGCGCGAGCGCGAACGTGCCGATCGCCTCGCCGTCGAGCTGACGCAGGCGACCGCCGAGACGACGGCCGCCAACGCATGGGCGGCACGACTGGAAGACGAAGTGGCGGCGCTGCGGAGCGATCGCCGCCCTGGCGGCTCGATCGCAGGACACGCGGCGCGCCGGTTGGGGCATCTGGCCGCCTTCATCGTGCAAGCAGACCGCGCGGCTAGAGCGCGATGAGATTGGGATGAATCGTCATCGCGCTTCAGGTTTTTGTTCGAGCATGATCTTTTCGGAAAACCGCTTCGCACTTTTCCGGATCATGCTTGCAGGTAGCACGCGAGACTTTCTTTAATCCCCGGCTTGCCGGAGCAATCGCGAGGGAAGAATGACTGGCAACACCGATATTCATGAAATGAAGGCCCGCATCGTCGTGTTCGGCGTCGGCGGCGCCGGGGGCAATGCCGTCAACAACATGATCGCGGCCGGGCTGCAGGGTGTCGAGTTCGTGGTCGCCAACACCGACGCACAGGCGCTGGCGATGTCGAAGGCGAAGCGCCTCATCCAGCTCGGCACGCGGGTAACCGCAGGCCTCGGCGCCGGCTCGCAGCCGGAACTGGGACGCGCCGCAGCCGAAGAGGCGATCGACACGATCCGCGAGCAATTGACCGGCGCGCACATGGTGTTCGTGACGGCAGGCATGGGAGGCGGCACCGGCACCGGGGCTGCACCCGTCGTAGCCAGAATCGCGCGCGAGCTCGGCATTCTCACCATCGGCGTGGTCACCAAGCCGTTCTACTTCGAGGGCCAGCGCCGCATGCGCTTTGCCGAAGCCGGCATCGAGGAGCTGCTGAAGACAGTCGACACCCTCCTGATCATCCCGAACCAGAACCTGTTCCGGGTGGCCAGCGAGAAGACCACGTTCGCCGACGCCTTCGCCCTTGCCGACCAGGTGCTTTACTCGGGCGTCGCCTGCATCAGCGATCTCATCGTCAAGGAAGGGCTGATCAATCTCGATTTTGCCGACGTCCTCTCCGTCATGAAGGAGAAGGGCAAGGCCATGATGGGACGGGGCGAGGCTTCCGGCGAAAAGCGCGTGCTCGCCGCCGCCGTCGCCGCGATCTCCAATCCGCTGATCGAGAATCCCTCGATCAAACGCGCCAGTGGCCTCATCATCTCCATCACCGGCGGCAAGGATCTCATGCTGTACGAGGTCGACGAAGCCGCCACCCGCATTCGCGACGAGGCGGACCCGGACGCCAACATCATCGTCGGTGCGTCCTTTGACGAAAGCTTAGAGGGCATCGTCCGCGTCTCGGTGGTGGCGACCGGAATCGATAATCTCGATCCGGCGCAGGCGCACCCGGTGGAAACCGCCCTCACCCAGCTCGCCGGCAGGCTGCGCAATGACGGCCGTCGCATCGCCGATCGCATCGAGCGCAGTGCCCCCCTTCCGCAAGCGGCAAGCCCGCCGCTGCGGCCGCAGCCGCACCACCCCGTGGGACCGCCGGCACGGCCGAGCCTGGACCATGCGCAGCAGGCGGCGCTTCAGCCGCTGGATCCTTACGGGCGTGCGCCTGCGCGCAATGCGCCCGACGAGAGCGCTCTCGATATTCCGGCCTTCCTGCGCCGCGCGGCGAACTGAGCGGCGGCGAGCGGGGAAGTTACCTGCTCGGCAACCAGCGAGCCCAACGACAACTTGTCATCCCGGGGCGCGACGAAGTCGCGAGCCCGGGATCCATAACCACCATCGTGAGTATGGATTCTCAGGTGCGCAATTGCGCACCGTAGCTCGCGCCAAGAGGCGCGCCCCGGAATGACGGCGTAGAGCGTGCGCAGCCGCCGAGGCTTCAGGCCGCCGTGCTGTGCGGCTTCTCCGCTGCTTCCTTGTCCGTTTCCTTGTCGCGGGACAGCCAGGCCGGAAAGCGCAGCAGGCGTTCGTTGGTGTCCTTCGGCAGCTCGACGGGCGGCACTTCAACGGCCGAACTCGGCAAGTCCAGCGCCGCGTGGCCGGATCGCACTGCATCCGCGCGCTGATCCAGTTCACGCAACAGGGGATCGAGCACGCTGTCGACCTCGGTCGCCACCGACACCAGGAAACTATTGAGCTCGCGCGCCTCGGGCACAACTGCCGCAGCCGATTCGACCGCCTTGGATAGACCGTCGACGACAGGTGCAAACGCGCCGGCCGCTTGCTTGATCCGCGTCTTGATCAGTTCGATCTCGCTCAGGACGCGCTCACGCTCCCGCCTCTTCTTCTCCTCCGAAAGGCGGGCTTCAATTTCGGCGATCTGGGCCGTCAGGGTCGTGGCTTCGGATGCGAGCGCATCGCGTCTGCCGCGCGCGCGATCGAGATCGCGGCTGAGATTGTCCACTAAGTCGTCCCTTGCGAACATGGCTTTGCTCCATAGGACAGGCGTTCTGCCCTGTAGGACGGCCTTGGCGCGAACCGCCAGCCTCGCCATCGACCGCATGGCCGGATCGGCCGAAACAGGCATCAACTTCCGTCGCGTCACATGGGCCGACATGGTGATCCCCCATCGTCGACATTAGGCAACCGCATGGTTAACAAGAGGTTAATGTCAACACAGCCTTCGGCCATGGGACCGGGTGCCGGCGACGTCGCCTCCTCGCTGCCATCCATTTTCCGCTATACTCGCCCCGGTAGCATCCCCCGGAGGCGCATCCCATGGAATCCGCCAACCTCACCGACCACAAGCCCGCCGGCAAGAACCTCGTCATCTGCTGTGACGGCACCGGCAACGAGATCAGCGAGAACATCTCCAACGTCCTGAAGCTCTATCGCTGCCTGCGCAAGACGGACAAGACCCAGCCCAGGCAGATGGTGTTTTACGATCCCGGGGTCGGCACCATGACGGAGCCGTCGACGTGGGGGCGCTGGAAGGCCAACATCAAGCTGGTGTGGGGGCTCGCCACCGGCTACGGGCTCGATGACAACGTGCTGTCATCCTATTGCTTCCTGGTTCAGCATTACGCGCCCGGCGACAGGATCTATCTGTTCGGCTTCTCGCGCGGGGCGTACACGGTTCGCGTGCTGGCGGGGCTGATCCACAAGATCGGCCTGATCTCGCCGGAGCAGGCGAACCTCGCCGGCAGCGGCCTCATCGCCTACAAGCAATATTCCGGCAGCGGGCGCGGCAACGACGTCGAGGATATCAAGAACATCGTGTTCGACGAGAGCGGGCCGCTGCCGAAGGACGAATTCGACCTCGCCGCGCAGTTTGCGCGCATCACCTCGACGCGCTGGCCGACCATTCATTTCGTCGGCGTCTGGGACACGGTGGCGAGCGTGATCGTGCCGCGCGCCGACCGCTTCTACTGGCCGAGCCTGGAGGAGCTCGCCTTCACACTGCGCGATCCCAGCATCAGGATCTTCCGGCAGGCGATCGCGATCGACGAGCGGCGGCGCATGTTCCGCCTGAAGCCATACGCGGAGCCGCAGGAGTTCTGGAGTAACCGCTACGTGCCTGACGAGAAGAAGGTGCCGCAAGACATCATGCAGGTGTGGTTCGCCGGCGTGCATTGCGACGTCGGCGGCGGCTATCCGGAGGCCGAGAGCGGCGAGTCCAAATATCCGCTGCTCTGGATGATCGACGAGGCCGAGAAGGCCGGGCTGAAGTTCAACCCGCGCACGGTGAACCAGCTCGCCTGGGGCATCCAGCGCAAGAACTCGCCGTTCACCTATGTCGAGCCGGCTTTTACCGGCAAGACCGGCATGCTGCACGATTCCATGACGGCGGCCTGGCGCGTGCTGGAGTTCTTGCCGAAGCGCGCGAAATACCGGGAATGGCCGGCGCGGAAAGTCTATTTCGGCTTCTACATCCCCGATGGCGAGCCGCGCCTGATCCCCGAAGGCGCACATGTGCATGAGAGCGTGCTGAAGCGCATGACGGTGGAGCCGGACTACCGGCCGGTGAACCTGCCGAAGGATTACGTGACGGTGCCGATGCCGGTGCCGCCGGGGGCGGATGTGGGGGCGGAGGTGGAGGG
>NZ_JADYVU010000020.1:0-106899 GCF_020194115.1 Bradyrhizobium sp. NBAIM01
GGGTGGGGGTTGGGGTGCGGGCGGCGGGCTCATGCGCCATCTTCCTGACCGCGCCAATGAGGCCGCGCAAGCGACCGCAGTTCGTGCAAAAAACTGGCGTGTCATCGAGAGCTCCGTCAGCACACTGAAACGTAACCGCCAGGGTCGCGCAGTTCGAGCAAACGGATTCGAAAGCTGTGGCCTGGGTCGAGCTCGCTCTCATCATCATCCCTCAATGGTTCGATCGATCTCGCAACTCGAGAGTGTCGCAACGGCTTAAAGTCGGATTCCAATCGAGCGGTGATCAAATCTTCGGTTCAAATGGTTTTCTGTGCTCGCAGAGGGTATCAGGCCTGCTGTCTTCAGAGATGTTCGGTCGGGGCGGCGAGTCGACTTTCAATATGCTGCATCCTCGAATAGAGCCGGGATGGTAGCCAGCATGATCTTGGTGTCGAGTACCATGGACCAATTGCGCGCGTAGAACGCATCGCAGGCAACGCGCCGGCGGTAAGTGGTTGTACTGCGACCGCTCACTTGCCAAAGGCCGGTAATTCCAGGACGGCAGGCAAGGTAGGCGTCGACCTTGTACGCGTACCGCGCCAGTTCTTCTTCGGTGACCGGCCGAGGCCCGACGATGCTCATGTCACCGCGAATGACATTGAACAACTGAGGCAATTCGTCGAGGCTGGAGCGACGCAGCGCTGCGCCCAACAGCGTGACGCGAGGGTCTGCGCGTAACTTGCGAGTGGCCTTCCACTCGGCGGCGGCCGCAGGATCCGACTCCAACAACCGTTGCAGCCGCTCCGCTGCGTCAGGGGCCATGGTACGGAACTTCAGACAGTCGAAGGTCTGACCATTAAAGCCAACCCGTCTGTGACGGAACAGCACCGGTCCTGGCGAGAACAAAATCAAGGCCGAGCAACAAAGAAATAGCAAAGGAGAAAGCAGCAGAATGCCAAAAGCCGCCAATACGAGATCAATCGATCTCTTTACGACTGTACCCACGGGACGCGGTGCTACGTGGGCGGAAGAACGTCTCTTTGCGGAAATGAAAGGCAACTCGCCGCGTGTATCGACCACATTGGCCATTGCGGGAACTCCATAAAACAAAACCTAAAAAGCCTTCGAACTCGTCCCCTCTTGTCTTGTGGTCTCATCGCCCCCAATGCGAGCACATTAAATTCTGACGCGGTGCAAAATTAATACAAGTTTAAAGTTTCGGCAGAGCCAGCGGATTTTTTCAGCGTTGTATCAATTGAGCTCGTGATGACTTTGCGATTTGAAAAGGGCGGCAGCAGCGCCGTACCTTCCTTCAGTTTTGATAATAGGAATAACGCCGATCGGAATAACCCTCAAAGCGACGCATAAACGCTTCGTCGGTTTTGTTGAGCACGGTGCCAAGCAATCGCTCTGAAACAAGCGGCGATGACTGGATTGCCTTGAGGACCTCGTTGGTGGACGTGCCCCATTCAACCACCATCACAAAAGCGTCAAACAGGCTTGCGACCGCTCTGACGTCGGCGATGGGCAAGATCGGCGGCAAATCGCAAATGATGTAGTCGTAGTCCTCGCGAGCTCGCTCCAGTCCCAGCCTGACCGATGGCGCACAAAGCACATCCGAGCTGTTCGAGGGCGGTGCCCCGGATGGCGAGGGGACGACATCGAAGTTGAAATTGAGGTCGTTGATGATCACGTCTTTGAGACGCAACCGATCGACCACCATCCGTTGCAGCCCCAACCGGCGCTCGTAGCCAAGCATTTTGGACAAGGCCGGTTTACGCAGATCCGAGTCAATCAGAAGCGTGCGGGCTCCGCTTCTCGCAAGGAATGCGGCGAGCGCCGCGGTGGCGG
Organism: Bradyrhizobium sp. NBAIM01; assembly: GCF_020194115.1. Lineage (NCBI taxonomy): Bacteria > Pseudomonadati > Pseudomonadota > Alphaproteobacteria > Hyphomicrobiales > Nitrobacteraceae > Bradyrhizobium > Bradyrhizobium sp. NBAIM01. The sequence goes on from NZ_JADYVU010000020.1 coordinate 1,831, forward strand.
TTGTCTTCCCTTCACCGGGAAGGGCCGACGTAATGCCGATCACTTTTGGCTTGGCCGGATGCAGGTCGATGGCGACCTTGATGTAACGCAACGCCTCGGCGGTAGCTGAAAAAGGAGCGGCTTTGTTGATCTGCTGGAAGGCGCTGGCGTGACCGCCGCGCCACCGCGTCCGCAGCTTTGAAACAGCTGGGAAAGCGGCCAGGCAGGGCGTGCTCAACAGCTTCTCGAGCTGGTCACGTGTGTGGACCCTCCGGTACATGAATTGCTCTCGGGCTATTGCTGCGAGCGTGCCCAGGCCGAGCCCGCACATCGCTGCGAAAGCCAAGGCGATGGCGCGCTTGGGCGAGCTTGGCTTTGTAGGCGCCGACGCTTCCGTCACCACGCGGGCCTCGGTCGACGGAAACGACTGCTGTTGCACTGACTGGGTGAATCGAGACAGGAAAGCCTCGTAGATGCCACGATAGGTGTTCGCACCCGTTTCCAGCTCCCGCAGGCGAACCTGAGCTTGCCGCGTCGCCCCGGATTGCTGGAAGATCTCGATCATTCGCCTATCGATCGCCTCCTCCTGCGACTTCGCAATCTGGAGTTCGCTCTTATAGCTCTCCGCGATACGGGAGATTTCATCCCACATCGACCGTTGCAGCGCTGCCATTTCCGATCGCAGATTCCTGGCGGCCTCATGCTCGGCACCGTAGCGGGCGCTCCATTCGGCTTGCTTGTTTTGGTTCTCCAGGTATTTCTGACGGAGCTTGGTGATCACCGGGCTGTTCAGCGCATCCGTGACAACCGGATCTGGGATCGTGAAGTTTTCCTTCTCCGGTCGTTGTTCGAGGATGCGTTGTATGCGCTCGAGCTTGGCGCGAGCTTGGCTGGTGTCGGCACGAGCCTTGGCCAGTGCGACGCCGAGCTGATCGAGCTCAACCTCGCTCGCCAGTTTGCCTTCGACGCCAATGATGATGCCGTTTTCGGCCTTGAAGTCCTGTACGGCTTTGTAGGCATTGCTGGCCTGCTGACGGAGTTCGCTGATCCGCTGTTCCAGCCAAACGCTGGCGCGTCGGGTAGCCTCGTACTTTGCCTGCAGCCGATATTCGATATAGGCATCGGCGAAAGCATTGGCGATCCGTGCAGCCTTGTCCGGGTCAAGCGAAGTATAGGCGATCTGCTCGACGTAGCTGCGGCCCAAACGGGTGACGCGCAGATTGTCCTTGAGAACGCCAAGCGCGCGTCGCTCTAGCTCGGCAGACGAAGGCCTTTCTTCGGACGGTTTCGTTAGCCGCAACCATCGGGCCAAGCGGCTTGTGATTGCATTGCCCGAGGCGACGAACTCTGGATCATCCGTGAGATGCAACTTGTTTATGACCGCTTTGCCGACCTTTTCGGACCTAGTGGTCTCGATCTCGCTCTCCACAACAGCGTCGTCTACGCCTTGATGTTCCTGGACATTCTCACTTCGTGGCGAAGTAATTCCCTTGGTATCAACGAACATGTCAGCCTGCGCCGTGAACTTGCGAGGCGCCATCCCGACGTAGAGCGAGCCAAGCGCCAACGAGGCGGCCGTCATGAAGGCAATAAGACGCCATTCGCGACGTAAGAAGTCGCGTAGCAGAAGCAGAGATCTTGCCTGATCAGGGGCGGCTTCTGTCGCCGTCGCGTAGGGCCGAAATTCGCCGGCGATGTTCATTCCACGCCCTCAACTCAATCGTTTTATGAACGCGTACAGTCCAAAAGGAGCGGCTCGCATCTGCTCGCGCAAACAAGAATTGGCATTTAAACAAAAAGCAGTATCGCCCATTAAATTGATGTTACAGAGCCCAAATGCCGTGCAGGCTGTGCTCAAGAAACAGTCAATTGAGGGTTGAGATCATGCCGAGCGCTTCCTTGCTTTGCTGTCTCCGATCTGGCGCGTTGGGCGAAAAGGAAATCGATGTGCGAACACATTTTGCGGATGAATGGCTCGCGGCCAAACTGCTGGGCGTGAGCAACGATAGCCTCGGGCTCAAAGGTCATTCGCTCGAATCGGGCAATGCTATTGCTGATGGCATCAATGGTCTGCTCGTCGAAGAAGAGACCAGTCAGGTCGTTTGCAACTGTTTCGGTAGCGCCCCCCCGCCCGAAAGCGATCACCGGACGTCCGCTCGCCATGGCCTCTACCGGGACCATGCCGAAGTCTTCTTCTCCCGGGAAGATGAGCGCGCGACAGCGCGCGTAATGGTGCTTGAGTGCCTCGAACGGCTGCGGTCCGAGCACGGAAACGGTCGGGCCGGCGAGGCGGCGAATCTCGGATAACATCTCGCCGCCGCCGATGACCACCAGCTTCCGTTTCAATTCGTTAAACGCGCGTACCGCAAGGTCGGGCCGCTTGTAGGACACAAGTTCGCCGGCCATCAGATAGTAGTCGCCGAGTTCGGAGGAGGGGCACGGCGAGAATGCTGCAGTATCCACTGGAGGATGAATCACGTTGGCGTCGAGACCGTAGTAGCGGCGGATGCGGCCGGCGACGGTTGCGGAATTGGCAACGAAGCTATCGACCCGTGCGGCGGAAGCGACATCCCACAGTCTTAGATAGTGCGCAAGCGAGGGCATGGCCAGCCGCGCGAGCGAACCGGCGCTGGCTCGGTAATCGTGAAACATATTCCAGATGTAGCGCATGGGTGTGTGGCAATAGCAGACGTGGAGGGCGTGAGGAGGAGCAATGACGCCTTTTGCCGGTCCGGATTCGCTGCTGAGAATCAGATCATAGTCGCGCAAATCTAGCTGCTCCAGAGCGAGCGGCATGAGCGGGAGATAGGTCTTGTACATGCGTGGAGCGCGCGGTAGCCGATTGATAAAGGTCGAAACAACGCGGTGTTTGCGAATAGTTTCGGAGACCATTTCTGGAACATAGACGTGCGTATAGATGTCCGCCTCGGGATACATCTCGCAAAGAGCTTCGAGGACTTTCTCGCCCCCGCGCATCCCCACAAGCCAATAGTGAATGATCGCGACTTTCATGCAGTCAGCCCTTCGCGAATTGATCAAAGATGTGCTGTGATTGCGCATTGGGATCGAGCGGACATCTATGCTTCAGCGTGGTAGGACTTCAGGGGCAGGCGGACAGCCTTCGGCCGGACCAGGCCCGCGCCCGTACACGTGGACATAGTCGACCAACAGCGTGGAAGGATTGGGTGTCTGATCGATCGGCCAACCACCGCCGAGGGCCAGGTTCACGAGAGGGTAGAGCGGACCGTCGAGTTCAGGTGGAGTTGGTTGGCTCCACACCGGGGTTCTGTCGAAGAAGAACACAATGGCCTGCGGCGAGATATCTACGCCGAAAGTGTGGAAGTCTTGCACAAGCGCATCGTTCGGTACCGTGACCTTCTGCCCCTCGCCCCGGGTCTTCTGCGGTTGTTGCTTGTACCAGATGTGCGTGGCGGCCTGATAAGCGGATGTGAACTGCCCATAATATTCGATGACATCAAGTTCGACGTTTCCTTCCGTCACCGTGGCGGGCTTCAGAGCGGCAAGCCAGAATGCGGGCCACGTTCCCGGACCGGGCGGCATCTTCATACGTGCTTCGGAATAGCCGTACCGGGTTCCGGTCCCGGCGCCGGAAGCATCGGCCGCAGCCAGAAGACCCGACGTCCACTTGCCGTTCCGATCCTTCGAAGCAGTGATGGTGAGAACTCCGTCTTCCACCTTGAATGGCCCCCTCGGTCCCGGATTGGCAAATGCCGCGTCGCCGAAATCGCCCGACCAAGGGGTGTGTGCGGTCCAACGGGCTGCGCCCAGGCGGGTCGCTGAGACACTGAGCTCGTTGAAGTCTTCAAGCAAGACGGGATGAAGTTCACACGATGCAGGCTGCTCGGCCGCGAACGCAGAACCGAATGAAATCCCGACCGTGAGCGCGACTATCGTGACTGCCCAGGTCGGGCGTTTTGTTGCATGCCCCTTCTCGGTCATCTCGCTCTCCTTGATCCTGCATCGTGCACTTCGACCATCACACCGCCCCTGCGCGGCCGCTGATCCGAACACCAAAGCCATACAGTGCGCCGACATAGACAATGGCGCCGAACAGAGAGATCACTCCCAGTTCAAAAAACGCAGCCAGATGGAGCTCAGGCAGCTTGTATCGCAGGCTGATCACCAGAAGGGTCATCACCGCCGATGCGGCGGCGATTGGCCATAGATTGGCCGCCTCAGACGCGACGCTGGTCCCGACCAGTTGCCGGGCTCCCATCAAGGAGAGGGCGAACATGATAAACGAGACCGCGGCCCGTGCAGCCACCACGCCTGCAAGCGAATAGAAGTAGAAACCCAAACACATAAGCAGGATCTTGGCGCACAGCTCGACCAGGGTGAGGCGAAACACCAGATGGGTTCGATTGGTGGCCAGCGCCAACGAATGCAGAGGCTGATAGAACGCGCTGAGGACGGTCGATAATGCGAGCCACCGCAAGTAGATTCCAGCCTCGCCCCACTGCGGGCCCAGCAGGACCTCGGCGATCAAGTCCGAGGTCAATGACATTCCGATGCAAGCCGGCGCGGCAAGTGACATCGTGAGCCGGGACGCCTTCGAATAGGCGTGACGGAGCCGGTCCTGGTTCTGGTTGATCTGCGACAGTGCGGCCATGAGAGGCTGCATCGCCGGGCCTATCAGGCTCTGGGTTGGCATCACCGATAGATCGCTGGCGATGGTGTATTGACCCAATGTGGCCTTGCTCGATGAATAGCCAAGCAGGATTCGATCAAACTGCCAGCTCAGCGCGATGATGATCTGGGCGCCGCTCAGCCAACCCAGAAAAGCCGAGAACTCCCGAAACTTCGACAGCGAGAGGTTTGGTCTGTAAGGGGCCAACAGGTACGACATCGACGTGGCGCCCAAGGACGCTGCGATGCCGCTGGCGACGATGGCCCAGTACCCAGCGCCAAGTTTGACTGCTGTCGCTGCAATGATCGCTGCGGCAAGTTTGCCAAAGATCTCGGTAACAAAGACTGGCCTGAAAGCCAGGCTGCGGGTGTGCTCGACCATTCCAGGGCTATACAGGCTGCGAGCCAAGGGTCCGATGGCGCTCACGATGATCAAGCTGGCCAGGCGGGAATCCTGGTAAATCTGCGCAAAGGGCCACGCCACGAGCAAAAGCACCAATGTCAAGGCGATGCCTCGGAGCGCGCTCAAGGTGAAGGCAGTATCCAAGTGCGACTTCGCTACGCTTGGCAAGCGCGTCAGAGCCTGCAGCGTTGGTACCTCGAGCACCATGTCCGCAATAATCGTTACGGTAGCGGCGAGGGCGGTGAGGCCGAAATCAGCGGGCGTTAAGATGCGTGCGAGCACCAGAAGCGTGACGAAATCGATAGCCCGGGCTGTTAGCCTGGACGACACAGTCCAAGCGGCGCCCAAGAGGGTTTTGCGGGCAAGCACGACTCAATGCCTGCACGTTGCGACGAGGCATTGCCTGGTCGCCGATGCGGAAAGAGTGCCGGCTCGCGCGGCTTCACGAGGCAGTGGCGTCATCGCGAGTGCCTGTGCTTGGAGATAGTGGTCGCGGGCCCGAGCTCTTGTCGCTCAGTATGATGGTCGCTGCTCGCTCGGGTTCAAGACGGCCTCTCAGGACGTCGGCGCAACCGAGCACGTTACCGCGAAGCCGGCCCCGCCGGTCGATGAAAGGTTCAGGTCTGGCGGCGCGCGCCAGGTTGATGGCGACGTTCCGAAAGATCTGCATGGTTGCCTGCCGAGGCGTCATCGTGCCTTTGCGCAGCAGGTAGATTGGATTGACGACTTGCGAATAGCCCAGGCGATCTCCGGCAACACGGCCCGCCTTCAGTCCCATATGCACGCCTCGGGCGCGGGGGGATTTGATCAGGCGGCCGCCTCGCTTTGCGAGCGCTGCGCCAAAATCCCGGTCTTCCTGCCATCCGTAGAGGACGAGCCGCTCATCAAAGGTAATGTTGCCGATCGCAGACATACGGAAAGCCATGTTGCAGCCGTACGGGCTGAATGGTTCGATGCGCGGTGCTTCGGGCGACAGCGTGCCTTCCGTCAAGATGCGCCGCGCTTCATCAAAGCTGAGACCCGGTCCGAGGATGCCGTCAGCATAAAGATAACCAGTGAAGCCGACGACCTCTGGTTCGTCTCGAAACGTTTGCGCGGCCGCGGCCAACCAATCGGGATCCGCAAGAAAATCATCGTCGAAGAACACGATCACGTCGGCCTCATTACTGAGCACGGCCAACGCGGTATTTCGCTGAGCCGGCAAGCCGCCGGGGCCGGTGACAAGCCGAACGCCGGGCAGCTTGGCGGCATCGCCCGCATCTTCAAGGTTGACGCAAGACACGATGACGGCGTCCGGCTTGAGGGTTTGGGTTTGCAGCAAGTGAGTCAGGGTTGCCGTCACCGTTTCGGGTCGTCCTCGTGTTGCGATTGCCACTGCCACTCTGGGCATGCGTCCAACGGTGGTCTCACGCCTTCTCAGAGCCGATGTAGGCTCTTCCATCAGCTCGACATATCCAGCCGCGGTGCGCGCCCAAGAAAACATCTTGATCCGCTCGCGGCCACGTCCGACCAGTTCATCGCGCAGATCGCCGGATGTCGAGAGCTGCCGAATGCATTGAACCCAGCGTCGTGGATCGTCGGGGGGGACGAGCAAAGCGGCATCGCCACATACTTCGCTCATGCTGGCGCGATCCGAGGCAACGACGGGACAACCACGCGCCATGGCTTCGATGATCGGAAGTCCGAAACCTTCTGTCCATGATGGAAAGATCAAGCACAAGGCGCGATCCATCAGATAGGCGAGATCGTCATCTGTGACGCGGCCGAGGAGGGTTAAGTCGTATGCTTCCGTTAGAAGCTCAGGGGAAAATATGTCCGCGCCGCCACCGGCGACGATCACGCCGATGTTCATTGCGGCGAGCTCCGGCGCGATGGTGCTAACCAGCTGCAGGTTCTTATGCGGAGCGCGCGATCCGAGCGCCAGCACGAACCGGGCGCCGGCCGCAACTTGGCAATCCTTGCGCGCGAGGCTGGGGTCCCAGGCCAAGGCGTGCTCGTGTCCATTTGGAAGCACTGCAATGTCCGCGGCGCGTAGCGGCAGGTGCCGGGCAAGTTGTCGGGCCGAATAGGCTGAAACGGTGGTGATCCTTGCAGCGCGCTTTGCCAACAGCGGTTGCAGCACGCGATAGGTCGCGCGAAACGCTGGTCGATAGCTCTCCGGTGCGTCGAACACGTTGGCGTCGTGAATACACACGACCTGATCCGGTTTGACGGCCGGCGCTGTGTTGCCGAGATTGAGCAACCGTCCGGGCCACCGCCCGGGAAGAACCAATTGCTCCCAGAGGTGTCCGCCGAGCGGCCCCGCCGTAATGAGCGGCATGGCCTGAAGCCGAGGATCGGGGGCGGCCGCGGGGGCAATGATCGGAACGATTGCGCCGGACCCGACTAGTGCCTGATTCATTGCCGCCGTGACGCCCTGGGCGTAGCGCTGCACGCCGCTCGTGGGCTGAGTCAGATAGCGGCCATTGACGGCAAAACTGCTGGATGCATTCATGCTTTGGCTCCCGATGGTTTGGACGGCGTGAGCAACACTCCTTCGAGGTGATCCCGCGGTGAAGCGCAAGCCAGCGCGGCGAGAGCGTAGAACAGCAGACCTTGCTCCACGGATGGAGCTGCCAACGTGTCGCCAATGATGAGAGCAAAACATGCATTGCGCGCGGCTAGGCGAGCGTCGGTCTCATAAGCCCGCGGACCATTCAATGGTGCGAACAGGGCTGTTGCCGCGAAAAGGAGGTAGAAGGCAGTTCCCGGAATACCAACGTTGGCAAGCAGTGCGATCGGAAAACTCGATGTGCGGATAGTTCCGAGCCCAACGCCGAAACCAAAGGAGTCATAGAAGTTCTGTAGGGCAGCCGCATTCCAAGAGCTGCGCTCGATGGCCGAGGTCGAAGAGGATTTGTTGAGAATCAACGTATCGACATAGGTACGCGCCGTTTCGCTGGCTCGTTCGTCGAGGAGCACACCCAAGATCACGATGACCAGGAGGATCGGCGTGCATAGCACGGCCGCGGAACTGAGCGGACGGTTCGGTTGAAAGCCCGATCGCCGCAGAAGTCCGGCGTAGAGGATCAAGCCGACCAGTGGAGCCCCAGCAAATCCTGTCGAGGAGGTTGACAGAACGACAAGCGCCAGCGATGCAAGCGCCATCGGGCCGGTGAGCATTGGCATCCTACCGCTCAGAAAGAGGGTGCCGGTGAACGCGAACGCTCCGAGAGTGGCGCGCGCGAATGCGGAAGCTTCGGGAAATGAACCGACGATCCGCTTTACGCCGTTGACCTGATCATCGGCGTGCATTGTGTACCGGGCGTTCCGCATGAAATCGAGGAGACTTTGGGTGCCTGTCGCATACGTTCCGATGTCCAGCATGGCGAGCAGGACGTTTCCGGCGCAATAGCCGAGTACTGCGGCGACAACGGCGCGAAAGCCGGCATGAGTCGTTGCGATCGCGGCCGTGATCCCGAAGCAGGCAAGATCCGCTGCCATGTAGACGGACTGAGTAAAATTGCTGGACACGGGCCCAAGCGGGACGGTTGAGCCGGTGTCGGCGTATTCCGACGCGCCAAGCGGAACGATCTGCGTTGCGCCAGCCAGTAAGCGCGGCATCAGGACAGCAGAGCCGACGCCAAAGATCACCAAGCACAACAGCCAGAATCCGGGTTGGCCGTAGCTGATGGCTCGCATCGCAGCGGCAGCCTCGTGGCGCCGAGCGAGCACTGCTGCCATGGCAAAACTTAAGAACAAGTGTGCCGGTTGAATGTTTGCGCCGCCGACGAGGATGGCGGCGGCCGCGCCAAACAGGGCAGTGCCCATCAGCACGCCGAAAGTGGCGCGATAACCGAGCGGCAGGCAGAGCAACCCGAGTAGGATGGTCAAAATCCCGATCGGTTCTAGCGACATGGCGCACCGCCGGGGTTTGACTCGAGTACGCTGCGACACGTCCTGACCAGAGTCGCGGAGCCAGCGCGGCTGACCGGAGACGGCACGTGAAGTGCTGCTGGATTCGGCATCGGCTTTTTCAATGCTGGCGAGCCATCATGCCCCTGATAGAATGTATGGAATCAAGCATCGGCAGCAGAGCGTGCTTAAGAACGGGGAATTGCCGAGCTATTGCGCCCTCACGCCAGAGTTCAAATCGCAGCGATGCCAGCCTGCTCAACACCGGCTGGGGCTGCTCGGCGCGCAATGCCTGCAGCACATCGGGTCTGCCAAAGTCGACGGATCGGCCCGGCACTTCGAGGCATCGCAATTCGCCGGCGGTAGGCCGCGTAATGGCCCGCTTGAGCCGAAGCCAGGCGGCATCGGCATCGCGTAATGCCGTTGCCCCGCCGTCGATCGGAAGGCTGTCTACGTAACTGAGCGCACCGGACAGCAATTCGTTTCCGAGGCTGGCATCGCTGATCCCAAACCGGATGTCGCCGCAATTGGCCGCGACATCCTCTCCCTCGTCGACAAAGGAAGTGACCGAGGGGATCCTGGGCTCGAACAGGCTCTCAATCAGATGCCAATACCGCAGGACTGAGGAACGGACGTCGAGCGGACTATAGCGATTGCGCTCAACCAAGAGACCGAAAACCTGCTTGAAATGTTCTTCGCTGTGTCCCTTATAGTTTGATCGGGCAAACTGAATGGTTTCAATTTGTAGCGCCGGAAAGGCACTGGCCAATAGCCGCTGTGTGCTTCCGTAGAGACCGGTATCGCACAGCAGAATTCGGCGAGCATCGCCCCGGAGTTTGGCAAAGTGCCGCTCGAACAACGCGTTCTGCACGCGGATGTCAGACAAAACCGTCTTCGCGCGATCGTCGAACAACATGGTCAAGAATACGTCTGCACGAAATGGCTGCTTCCATTCCTCTGGCAGCTCGTAGCGTCCTCCACCAAGGGCACAAGCTACATCAAGAAACGAGCGGCCGCGAAACTCACGGGCAATCTCCTCGAGCGCGGAAGCGCTGCGAACCAGCACCGCAGCGCGCGCCGCAACGAGGCGTGAGACCATGAAGTTCTGCCGTGGCATGCCGAGCGGCAGCGAAAGCCGAGCGATGACTCGTTCGAAGACTTCCCTTATTCCAACACCGCCGCGAGCGCAGAACAGCAAGGTCGCCTTGTCGCATGCGTTCACTTCGGCGGCGTATAGCCAAATCAGCAAACAAAACTGAGTGACGATGGGCCCAAGGACAACACGTCCAAACGCGTACGCATTTTCGGGTGGCTCCGCTACCGAGCATTTGCCGCGCTTTGGTCGCGACAATGCGGCCCGAGCAGCAACCAAACCGCCATTCGCCTTGCGCAAATAGCTGAACCAGACCGGCCGGGGTGTATGAATGACAGTTAATCCATGTGCCGAGGCGCGACGGACGTCGGCATGCGGATCATCGCCGATGTGCAGAATTCGTCCTAAGGACACCCCTTCTGCTTCGGCGACCCGGGCAAACAGGGCACCGTCACGCTTGGTGCATCTCTGATCGGCGCTGCTGTAGATCTGATCAACAATATCGTGCCCATGAAAATGCGAGATTAGTCCATCGAGGTCAGCAGACGACAGCATGGTGTCGCTGACGGCGACAACGCGGCTGCCCGCCGCTCGGCGTGCGCGCAGAAATCCGGCCAAGGTCCGGTTTGCAACGAGCGAGGTCTTCTCGATGTCGAGTTCAATTGCCAATCGCGCAACGATCAAGGAATCCGGAAGACCCAGCAAGCGAAGTTGCCGATGGATCACGTCGGGCAGTCGGACTTCACCGGAACCGCGCACGGCGAGCGCTCGGAAGGCAATTCGCTCGGCTTCTTGTCTGGCTCTCGCCAGCAGAACAGGTTCGATTTGCCAACCGCGCGCCCGAAGAAGGTTGCTGAATAAATGCTCACCTTGCACAATACGTGAGCGAGCGGAGCGCACGGTTCGCAGCAGAAGCGTATCAAAGACGTCGACGGATATCAGATCGATTCCATCGGCGGCTCTGACGCGCTCGGCTAGCCTATGTGATTTCATAAATTACCAAACTCCAACGCACCGAATGACGCAAAACACGCGTAACGGTCGCAAATTGATTTGTGCTAGGCGGGCTCCGCAATTAGATGTTGCTCAGATCAATAAATTGCTTGTAGCATTTTGCGTGCCAACTCTGAGGGGCGTTCATATTTAAGAATTATATGGACCGGCGAATTACCAGCCGAATTCTCACGATCTCAGCTGACCGTTCCAGCGAGGGGTATTTAGAGAATAATGATGCGATCGCTTACTAAGCATGGGATTTCCGCGCTCGCTTCTGTTGCCTCCAGGGCCGCACAAAGCGCGTCGTTGCGCAGGATGATCTTCAATGGCATCCGCTTGCGGCGCCCTGAAGTGGAACGTTTTGGTCGGATGGACGAGATCCGCTTCTTGGCCTATTGCTTTCTGAATCGCGATCGATCGCGATCGCAAATACTTCAAGACCTGTGGGTCAGCTACGAGCTCGGAGAGAAGCAGGGCGGATTCTTTGTTGAGTTTGGTGCAACCAACGGCGTTACGAATAGCAACACCTGGCTGTTGGAAAAGGAATACGGCTGGCAAGGAATTCTAGCTGAGCCGAATCCAATCTGGCACGACGCGCTCGCACAGAACCGGACTTCGCGCAAGGATCGTCGGTGCATCAGCTCTAGCTCAGGCAAGAAGGTGCGTTTCTTGGTAACGAACGAAGTGGATCCGGAGCTCAGCGGGGTAGCCGAGTTCGCTTCGGGTGACCACTTTGCAGCTGTGCGTTCTGCCGGCCAGGAGATCGAAGTTGAGACGGTTTCGCTGAACCAGCTTCTGGCGGACTGCAATGCTCCCCGCAGGATTGACTACATGTCGATAGATACCGAGGGGAGCGAGTACGATATCCTAAAGAGCTTCGATTTCTCCCGCTACAGCATCGATCTACTCAGCGTGGAGCAGAATCGACAAACGGAAGCTGCGATTCAGGCGCTTCTTGCGACGCACGGATACAAGCGAGTCTTCGCGGAGTTCTCGCAGTGGGACGGCTGGTATGTGCATTCGGAGCGCATGACCTCTCGGCGTGGCACGAATCTTGACGGGCAATTGGCGCAAGCCCCGCGCAGGTAGCGTTGGTCGAGAAAACGAATGGCTGACCAGACCCGGACTGAGCCTGAATGAAAGAGTTTTCAGCACGAGCAAGAATGCCGCACATGTCATCGTTAGGGCCCGCGGCTGAAGCAAAGCGCATCAATGTCGCGATGCTGCTCAGCTGCAGTTCCTTCGAAGGGTTTTTTGGGTGGGTGCAGGGTCAGACGCGCGCTAGCTATCTCGAGCGGTATCGAAACGATTGGGCGTGGTACTATGCTCGCGGTTTGAGCCGAAACGGGATTAGGCCGATGCTCTATATCCCCTCACTGCGGGAGTCGGGAAAGTTTGCCACCGATGTTGGGATCGACGTTCGATTTCTGCCGCTCGAGAGTTGGTACCAGCTGATCGAACGGGTGTGGGTCAAGCGCCTGTCGCGCCGTTCGCGCTGGTCCCTATATGCTGAGGAACGGTTGAACACGATTGCATTTATGCGGCCGCTTCGGAAAGCGCTGGCAGCGGACAGAATTGATCTGCTGTACGTGCAGGAATATTGGAGCGGCAGGTTCGATCACCTCGCAGGTCGAATTGATTTGCCAATAGTCGGTGCAGATCATGGCGGCCTGCCGGATCGTGTCGTGAAGCTGTTCAAACGCGATAGCTTTTGCAGGGCGGCGTTGCTCTATGGTCAAACCGAGCAGGAGTGTCGCATCGTCAGTCGCTATGGCGGTCGATCCCGTCTCCAGCCGAACGGCTGCGACGTATCGGAGTTCTTTCCGGATGCGGCCGCGAGCCGTTCCAAAACGATCCTGACAATCACGCGTTTGACCAACAGGCAAAAGCGCACGACCGACCTCATTCGCGCACTCGCCAACCTGCCAGAGGAATGGACACTGGATATTGTCGGCACGGGGCCGGATAAGGACCTGATGCAGGGGCTCGCCGCCAAGCTCGGCTTGTCGCACCGGGTGCGATTTCATGGATTTGTCGACCGATCCAAGGTGCGCTCCTTGCTGTGCCGGTGCGGCGTATACGTGATGCCCTCGGCGAACGAGGCGGTGGCACTTGCTGTCCTGGAGGCAATGGCTTGCGGTGCGGCGGTGGTTCTGAGCCGCATACGGGCGTTTGAGCAATTGGTCACGCACGGAGTTAATGGCGTGCTATTTCCCGTCGGTGACGTAACAGGTCTATCCGCCGCCATCCTCGATGCCTGGCGCAATCACCAATCACTTGGCCGAGCAGCAATCGAAACTGTCCACCAAAGCTACAATGCGGAGAAGCTGTACGCGGAGCTGGCAGATAGTCTGCGAAGATCCGCTCATCACGCTGTAGCCACCGCGGCGGAATCAAGCTTGAACTTGGAGGCTTTGTCTTAGCGGCATGAGGCAGGAAATCATAGGCGACGCTCCCCCATCTTTTGAGAAGGTTTGCGTAATGAAGGAATTGTACGAGGGTGATGCTTACGGAAAGAACAATCCGACATGGCATGAGGAGGATGCGCCGTGGAAGGCGGGTCACGTCGCGCAGATGATTCGGCGAAACAACATCCCGACCCAGCGTATATGCGAGATCGGCTGCGGGACGGGCGAGATCTTGTTGAACCTGGAAAGGACGTTTCCGGATGCGCGCTTATCGGGGTACGAAATCTCGCCCGATGCGTTCAGGCGCGCAGCAGCAAAAAGTACTCAACGTACGAAGTTTCACTTAAGCAACCTCCTCGGCGAACACGATTTAGAATTTGATGTTATCCTCGCGATTGACGTGATCGAGCACGTTGAGGACTATATCTCATTCATAAAGCAGTTGCGTAGGTTTGGAACATTTAAGATCTTTCACATCCCGTTGGATCTCTCCGCGCAATCCATTTTGCGGGCTTGGCCGATTGCCGACCTCAGACGCAATGTCGGACACATTCACTACTTCTTCAAACAGTCAGCGTTGGCCACGCTCGAGGATTGCGGCTACACGATTGTCGATCATTGTTACACCGCTAGTCGGTTGGAATTGCCCAATCAGGCCTTCACAAGCCGTCTCATGCGAGTGCCCCGCCGCCTGATGTTTGCCTTCAATGCGGATCTCGCGGTGCGTTTGCTAGGCGGCTACTCGCTGTTGGTCCTCGCAAAATGAGGACCGGCGCAAGTCGGCTGGGTTGCGGTCATAGGCTGAGCCGGGTGATCGGCCTCAGTTGGAGGCGATCGATCCTGAATTGGAGCTGCGCTTATCCGCTGCAGCCAGCTCGTCTGGCGCAATCAGCTTGCGCTGATAGGCACGAAACAGCGCGCGGATAATGACGCCGACAAAGTAACCGCCTTGCAAGATGGCTTGGGTGGCTAAGACGGCAAGAACGGTTTCAAGCCCGCCGAGGCGCTGATTAAGTGTCAGGAAGATCGTGACAAACAGGACAAGCAAGGCAAAGGGGAGCAATGCCCGAAATCGGAAGCGCAGCCCCAACACCGCTCCGAAAATTGCCAGTCCGATCGCCGCGTATTCCATTACAGTGTCCCGCGATACGCGAAGTCCCCTCGAAGAGCTGAGCTGAAACAACGTCCTTGCGATCGGTTTCGCGCCCCCTCACGCCGGCCGGAGTTCGACGCCTCGCCTCGCTTGCCCAACCGACGAACCCGTCAAGTGACAGATCACCTGTTGCGAGAACGTAAACTCGCAGTGTGGCAAGATCTTGTGGCGGTGCAGCACTCTCGGAGCGCCAAAGCCAGTTTGGTGCATCCGAACACAGCTTAGGTCGGCTTGCCAGGCCAAGCTCTGTGAAAGCCACCGACGAGCCACAATAGCAAGCAGAGGAACCAGATCAAGTTAGAGGTTCCCCCCGTCAACGGATTTTTTTCGGCACAGCGCTTTGGTGTTTCGGCCGATGTCACCTTGGCAGGGTATTTGCAACGCAAGCATCGTTGGTTGTTTTTTTCTTGAGGTCAATCGTCCCGGTGAACGCGCCGGACCAAGCACTGGGTGTCTTGCATCTTCCCTGGCTATTTGCCGCAGGTGTGCATGCGTATTGTACAATTACTCAATCATACACGCCGGCTGAATGGTCATGTGCATGCCGCCGTGGACCTCGCCTGTGCGCAGGTGAAACTCGGCCATCAGGTGGCGATGGTGAGCGGCGGCGGCGATTTTGATGCCTTGCTCGCGGAAAACAATGTCGAAAACATCCGCATTGGTTTGGAGCGTCGACCTAAGGAGCTGCTGCAGGCCACGCTGTCGCTCTATCGGCTGATGCGCGATTGGCGGGCAGAGGTGGTTCATGCCCATATGATGACCAGCGCTGTCCTTGCCTGGCCAATTTGCAAGTTGCTCGGAATCCCGCTCATCACAACCGTTCACAATGAATTCCAGTCAAGCGCAGTCCTTATGGGCCTCGGAGCGAGAGTGATCGCGGTTAGTGCAGCCGTTGGCAAGTCAATGCGAAGACGAGGCATCCCACAGTCGAGGATCCGCGTGGTTCTGAACGGAACAATCGGTGCAGCGCGTTTCGAGCAAAAGGATCGCACGCCAGCCTCGCTTCAATCACCGGCGATTGTGTTCGTTGGCGGACTGCATCCGCGAAAAGGGCTATCGGACCTCTTTTCTGCGTTCGATATAGTTTACGCGGCGCTTGGAGCAGGACGCTTATATATTGTGGGCGACGGTCCGCACCGCGAGCAATATGCCGTCCAGGTCAGCTCGATGGCATGCGCGTCGGCGGTGACCTTCTTGGGTCCTCAAGATAATCCTTTTCCGTTCCTGTCAGGGGCCGACATATTCGTGTTGCCGTCGCACGCTGATCCCGCTCCGCTGGTGCTGTCGGAAGCGCGGGAAGCTGGCTGCGCCATCGTCGCGACCGATGTCGACGGAATTCCTGAATTGCTTGAACAGGGACAAGCAGGCGTTCTCGTTCCCGTGGGCAACCCGCAAAGACTTGCCGAAGTATTGCGCTGTTTGCTCCAAGACCGACAAGCCGTGCTGGAGTGGAAAAAGAAAAGTCAGTTCAATCTAGAGTTTCTTACAATTGAGCGAGTCGCTCGTCAAACGCTGGCGATTTACGAAGAGGCGTCAGGTCCCACTCATGCTCACGCCTGAAGCAAGCGATGTCAGTGACGCAGCTACAGCGACGACGTGCTCGAGAACAGAGGCTAGCGATGCTCCCCAGCTCGCCGTCATCATCACCTGCTTCAATTACGAGGCTTACGTTGAGCGAGCGATCAGGAGTGTCTTAGACCAGAACTGCGATGCCTGCGAACTCCTGGTGGTGGACGATGGCTCAACTGACGGCTCCTGGGAGACGATCACCCGCTATGCGGTGACTGCATTCAAGATCGAAAACCGCGGGCAGCTAGGGGCCTGCCTGTTTGGGCTAGAAAAGACCCAAGCGAGATTCATCTTGTTTCTCGACGCCGATGATGAGCTCAAGCCAGGTTCACTGGCCAGAATCTTGGCCGAACTAGACGAGCGCGTTGCAAAACTTCAATTTGGTCTGGCGCTCATCGATGCCGAAAGCAGGCCTGTCGGATCATTCTCGTCGCTCGAATCGTTTCGGGAGCGCGACCGATTGGTCGATGAGGTGCTCAGACGCGGCGTCTACAAGACGCCACCGACGTCTGGAAACGTATTTCGTCGGGATGTCTGCGAGCTGCTGCGCGAGGTGGACTATGACAAGGCCGTTGACGGAGTGATTTTGTTTGTTGCTCCATTCTTTGGGGACGTCGTCAGCCTTTCCGAAGAGCTGGGAAACTACCGCGTGCACGGCCTCAACGATTCGCAGCTCGGTCAGCTTCCAAGCGCTTCGTTGCTGCAGCGCGATATCAAGAGGTTTGTGGCACGTACCGAGCATTTGCGCGCGATTCTTGCTCGAGTGGCTCCGGGCCGAAGATTGGTCGAGCCGCAGGGCGCCTTTTACTATCGCGAGCGCAGCTTCTGCCTTCAAATCGTATCGGCAAGCAGCTCACGCGCTTCGATGTTGCCGAAATTGATAGCGAGTGTTGGCTCTGAGCCTTTCCCGATCGTTCAGAAAATTGCGCTGATTGCTTTCTTCGTGCTTGCGGCCATGCTGCCTCACGAACCAGCCAGAGCACTGATGGCCTACCGGTCTCGAAACCGGAGACGATCGGGACGCCTCCGCTTGGTTTCGCGGCGCTAGATAAGGCGCTGCCATTGGCTCAGTTGCGGCCCTTCTCGGTGTCGCCATTCACCCCTGGGAGCCGACCGTTCACGGGCCGAGCTATCGGTTCCACCCATCTATCAAACTAGATCATGGAAGCTGAAGAGTTGGCCGAGCACGTTTCCGATCGCGCCCTGCGGCAGGTTCGTACCGTTGAAGCTGACCGAGTCCACGTAAAGATTGCGGTCAGTTTCGAGGGTGCCGTCCCAGCGGTCGTTGAGAAGGTGGACCAGGACAGTGTGATCGCCGGGTCCCCAATCGCCGTGCACGGCAATGGTCTCGGATTGATTTGCCGCATGCGATGCATGGGCCGTCAATGTCCCACCGACTTGGTTGCCATCGACCGAGATAGTGTAGAGCGCGTCGCCCAGATAGGCATCTTCGCTGATCTTGAACACGAGTTGATCCGGACCGGCGCCGATCGATGTTGATGAGCCGTTTTGTGTTTGTGAAGGCGTGCCGGTTGAATTTGTCGGCGGTGGGGGCGTTATCACCGGCGTGGTCGGGTCGGCCGATGCAGCATCATGGAAGCTGAAGGTCTGTCCGAGCACGTTTCCGATGGCGCCTTGCGGAAGGTTCGCTCCGTTGAAGCTGACGGAGTCCACGTAAAGATTGCGGTCGGTATCCCAGGTGCCGTCCCAGCGGTCGTTAAGGAGGTGAACCAGGACAGTGTGATCGCCGGGTCCCCAATCCCCGTGCACGGCAATGGTGTCGGATTGACCGGCCGCATGCGATGCATGGGCGGTCAATGTCCCGCCGATCTGGTTGCCATCGACCGAGATGGTGTAGAGCGCGTCTCCAAGATAGGCATCTTCGCTGATCTTGAAGATGAGTTGATCCGGACCGGCACCGATCGATAGTGATGAGCCGTTTTGTGGCCGTGAAGGCGTACCGGTCGAATTTGTCGGCGGTGGGGGCGTTATCACCGGCGTGGTCGGGTCGGCCGATGCAGCATCATGGAAGCTGAAGGTCTGTCCGAGTACGTTTCCGATGGCGCCTTGCGGAAGGTTCGCTCCGTTGAAGCTGACGGAGTCCACGTAAAGATTACGGTCGGTATTCGGGGTGCCATCCCAGCGGTCGTTAAGGAAGTGAACCAGGACGGTGTGATCGCCGGCTCCCCAATCCCCGTGCACGGCAACGATGTCGGACTGACCGGCCACATGCGATGCATGGGCCGTCAGTGTCCCGCCGACCTGGTTGCCATCGACTGAGATGGTGTAGAGCGCGTCTCCAAGATAGGCATCTTCGCTGATCTTGAAGACGAGTCGATCGGGACCGGCGCCGATCGATGTTGATGTCGGCGTTGCTTGGGGTGTGCTCGACGCGGTTACAGCACCGTAGGTCCCGGGATCATCACCCGCGGGAGATGAGACTGGCTCTAGAGAAACGGCTGTGGCCGACGGGTCGGCAGAGTAAACGCGGATGTAATCGATCTTAATGGTGATAGGTACCTGCGCGAGGCTTGCGGGCTCTTGCGTTGCCAGATTCGCCAGAAGGTACATTGGTTGATGCATGTCGCTCGGCGTTGCGCGACTCCCAACCAGCTGGCCATCGATATAAAAACTGATCTGCTCATTCTGCCAATTCACGCCATAGGTATGATAGCCACCAGGATTTGGCAATTCGCTGTAGACCTGGAGCTGCGTCTGCCAGTTTTCATTCAGCACTGGGTCGGTTGTGTGAATGGTGCTGTATACCCCTTTGCTCCAGACGCCATAGTGCTCAACCACATCGAGTTCTTGCCACCGCCCGAGCCCGTTCGGGTCAGGAAGATTTTTCACGGGCAGCAGCCAAAATGCATCCCAAGCACCCGGTGACGACGACAACTCTGCCCGTATCTCGAAGTAGCCGTACTGTTGCGAGAAATTTCCCTGGGTTGTTATCAGTCCGGACTCCCAGCTTCCCGGAACTCCGAATGGAGTACGATCCGGAACAGCGGTAATCGCAAGCGCTCCTTGGGAAACAGAGAAAGGATCGTATCCCGAGCTGGGGTCGACGAAAGAGCTGGTGCCGAAGCCAACGTCGGACGCCGCATCGCCCCGCCATTCGGCTCTGGTGTCCGCCCACTTCGTGCCGACGCCAGTAAGTGAAATGCTCCTGGAATTGAATTCATCGTCGAAAGTCAGCTTGTAGCCGCTAAGATCGATCATCGAAAATCTCCGCGAGTAAAGCCCTGAGCGGTACGAACGAAATATCTGCGCGAGAAACGAATGCTTCGAAGTTGCTGCGGTGAAACGTGCGAGAGACTTGATCGCGATGCGTTGTTCGCTCGACGGCTCGGAGTATAAAACTTGCGTCAGTACACAGTTCACACGAATCGGATCGTCAGTGTCGGCATGTGAGGGCCTGACATACCGCACGCCCTTCGAGAGCGAACTTAATGGACCGGATTCACCGCGATCTCTCTCGACTATACGCCCGTTAAGCCTGGAAGTGCATGGTGACGGAAGCGCATCCCTGCACCAATTTTAGGCGATTGCCGGCGCGGACGCTGACCTCGCGGTCCTGCGTGAATCCTCCTGAATCACAACAGACGCAGAGCAGTGGGCTTGGGCCCGAGCCAGTCAGCTGCGGTCGGCTGATAGCGCGTCATAAGCCAACCCGCCATGACTTCGGACCAAGGCGCGCATGGACCAGGTCTCGTCGACTCTCGGCAATTCCACGGAGCTACGATACGGTAAGCCTGCGTGTCCAGAGTTGCGGGTCGTGACGCGATTGTATGCGCAGGAAAGCGTATTGGTCGGAAGCTTCGTTGACGTTGAGAATGGCCGTACTCAGATTGTCGAGAACCAAAATAGCTCTGCCTTCTCGGACAAGCAGAACCAGGTGGTTTTCTCCGGTTGCCCGAATGCCAACCTCCGCAAGGAGAAGAGACGAACTCGGCCAACCAGCTCGCAGCAGGAGATGCCGCTTTGTGACAGCATAGTCCGCGCAGTTTCCCTCGCTGGGAAAGATCTGCCAGTCATAGTCATTCCGGCTTGCCGCTAACGCCTTCGGCATGATGCTGAAATTGACCATGGAATTGATCTGGTTGAGCTGTCGCCATCGCTGACTACGAGAACGGAAATCTGTGATGCGCAGATCGCCATGTTGCTGGCAATCTTCGGGATATCGGACGCAGAACAGCGCGAACGAAAGGGGT
This sequence comes from Bradyrhizobium sp. NBAIM01, assembly GCF_020194115.1. Taxonomy (NCBI): domain Bacteria; kingdom Pseudomonadati; phylum Pseudomonadota; class Alphaproteobacteria; order Hyphomicrobiales; family Nitrobacteraceae; genus Bradyrhizobium; species Bradyrhizobium sp. NBAIM01. The sequence continues at coordinate 22,184 of NZ_JADYVU010000020.1, forward strand.
GCGGCGACTTGCTGTTCAAAACCGCAATAGGCCGGTTGGCCGCAAATCCAATACATTATGGCAAGTGTGCTTGCAGCATATCGGATCATCACTTGGGCGCCTGACAGAAACGACTACACCATCGCTCCATCTTGCAGGCGCAAAAATTGGAGCGCTATATCAATTATGGGGCAATTGATGCCTAGCCTTGAAGCGTCGCTGCCGCAGCTGTTTGCCAAACCAACAACGCGGCGCTGGCGCGCGAACGTGGTCGCAAGGATGCAATCACCGCTCCAGAGAAGCGGGACAGACTTCCACCTGAAAATTGGCTTCGCTGTCCAAAAACCTGCTTAGTACACTGAGGGCGCCAGCGTCGTTTCGAGCAGCCGCCGGCCCAATTTGCGGTGCCATCGCGGTGGCTGTTGGACCCGCAGAATGCACCCGGCTCTCAAGCCGAGCGACAACATAGCTGCGATCAGCCAGAGATCATCCATGACGGGGTTAGCCTAGCTATTCGCGCCGCCTCAGCTTGTAGCGGTCGCTAGGAGCAGACGTATTTCAGAGCCGTCGCCCGATCATCCGCGAGATACGATCTTGGTCATTGCCTGAGTTATGCCGACGCGCGCGAGAATGACGACAGAGATCCCGCAGACACCTCCAGCCACTTTGACCAGCACATCCATGAGGTGACCATGTCTATCAGCAGTTAGCAGCTGCAAGGCCTCCAGGATAACTGCGCTGCCGACGACGATTAGGGTTATGAGGATAGTGCGATTCGAGTAGGCCAGCACGAGCACGAGACCGAGGATGAAGAATCCGGCAAAGCGCTCGACGTTAGGCGGCGCAATCATGGGCCGATCGTAAATGGGAGCGAGCGTCACAACAGCGACGAGGGCGAGGGCCAACCATCCCGCCGCCAGAAAGAATTTGACCATGTCTTTTTGATCCAGGGTTCGTGTTCGGTGCAATGAGGCGAACAGCGCGAACATTTGGCCCTGTGCCGCAGCGGTTATCAACCGTATCGGGTGATGAAAAGGTAGGCAGGGGCCGCACGATCGATTGGCAGAGACCGTTATACGCGCGAGCCTGTATTTGCGTTCGTCCGAGTGAACGAGTTGTGAGCGCCTGCTATGGCGGTAGTTCGCAGCGGTTGACGGCTCCGAAGCTTGCGGGTGCGATGCCGCTACTCCGATGTTGCTGCGCATCCCGCGTTCGGGACTCCCATCAAGCGAACATCTCCGTGAGCGCAAACTGGAATCGAGAGTGCGCCGTCGGGAATTTCGATCTGATCCTTCAGCGCGGCCGGCGCATCGGCGAGCTAACGAAGCGCTGATTTCTGCTCTCGCGTAGCAGCAACACCCGTTTGGTTTGTGCGGCGTTCAGCAGGCCATCGAACAGGATCAGGACTTCGCGCGCCTGGACGTAAACTTCTGTGGTGACGGCGTCTCGATCGAAGCCATAGGCGGCAAGCCGCGCCTCGATCTCGGTCGCAGCGATGGGATCAATGCGCCAGCTCAGCGCATTTTTGCTGCGTGTAGTCTTCGGCCTGGGGTTCGAAGTCGGGATCGATCCTGGCCATGTCGATGCGCCGTAGCGCCGCTGCGATGGCCTGTTGGCGATGGGTCTCGAGCAATTTGTGCCGCAAGGTGCGGTAGCGCTGGATTTCCCAGGACAGTTCGGCGACATCGATGGCGAGCAGCCACTCGATGGCGGATCGGGGCGCAAGGTCGGCGAAGATCGCCTGCCGCAGTGCCAGGTAAAGCTCGAGGTGTTCGCCGGGCAGCAGCAGGGGCGGCAGTGCCAAGGCCTCAAACTCCACTGGTAGCGCGGTCGCGGTCAGCTGGTGTGTCGTTTGGATGGGACCGTTCATCGTGGTGAGGCCTCCAAGCCCAGGCTAGCGGGAAGGGGCGCGGCCTCGGTCGGACCCTGCGCCGGGCTCGTTGCCCACAGCTCCTGCGCGAGCGGCAGTGGGGCGATCTGCAGGTTCGCCCACCACGCCCGCTGGATCGAGAACAGCCACAACCCGAAGCAGATCCGGCCGTGATGGGGCATAGCTCGATCAAGGTTATATCTGACGTCTACGGGCACTTCTTTCAGACGCTGACGCGGATCAACGCGCCGCCGAAGCATTTCAGGCCCGATTGCTCGGGAGCTAATTTGATGTTGGATTGGTTTAAGTCTCTGTTTGGGCAAAACAAGGTAATCGCCCCCTCCTGGCCCTTGCATCTCGATGCCAGCTCCGAAGTTGCCTATCTGCGGCTCTCAAAAGCTTACCCGTCGGCGCGAGCGAATGGATTAGCAAGAGCGAGGCGGCCCAACTCTACTCAACCAGCGATGTTGTCTTCGATGAATGGGACAGCGCAGGCATACTCGCTGTTTCCGAATTCACGGCTTACGCCAAGCACGACTGCGATTTTCGCTTGGAGTCCGATCGCGTGATTTTCACTCGCAAGTGAGCGCAACACCAGCGCAACATCAAGGAGCTAAGCCATTGATTAGCTCAGCGCCCAAAACGTTTCTACCCCGCCGGTTGCAGGCTAGAGTCCTGCCGGGAGCGTAACTACCCCCTAAAATATCAATAGCTCGGCCGCTGTGCCTGTCTGAACGCACACCAGATGACAATTAAATTGCTGAGTTCACACGGTACCTCACCTGACCCAATGCTTCTATTGCCCCGTTAGCCGCGCATACGTGCCGCTCTCATGCTGCTCTAGCCAGCCTCGCTCCTGTGCCAGCGCGACTGGGGCGCGGAACTGCTCGCCGGTCCCGCTCTGCCAGGAGGGGATGAAGATGCGTCGCGAAGCGTTGCATATTTGCAACCCGCGACGCCGGGCCGATTAGTAAGCTCGTGGACCGGAATGACGAAAACATATTTCGCTTTGATATGATCGCGGGGACGAAAAATGTTTGATGTTTATCGCAATGGCAAGCGTGACGTGCTCGTTCTAAGCGCAGGCTCCTCAATCCCAGGCGCTTGTTCTACAAATAGGTGGCGCAAGAGCAGAACAAGAATTCTCAAAGTAAGCGAGGAGATTAGGTCAACGGTTCAGCGACAAGGGTATTACGTCCGTAGCTTGCGGGTCACGAAAAAAGGACTGATCTAATTCGGGCGCACGGAGACCCCGGCACACTACCACCAAGCCGCTATGCTCTCGCTTTTCTGGGTGCCAGCCGCTACTTGCCTAAATTGCCGCCGGCGCTGGCCCGGCCATTCCCGAGCCGACGTTTGCCGAATTCCGATAGCGTTTTCGACGCAACCTGCATACCGCAACTCGGCTGCTCGCAACCTCCTGGCTGTTTGTCAATCGCTTTGGCGTAAAGTTCGGAGTACGACATTTCTACGGGAGGTGCGAGCATGGTCGTGATGGCCAAGCTCGTCCGAGTTGGCGTGTCCAGATGTTCTCGCGTAACCTCCGCCTAGGGCGTCGAGATCAATCCGCTTGCTGTGGCAACTATCCAGCGATTGCCCCAGCGCAAGATAGAGTCAATTCGCCCGATGCCAGGGACCACGTCACCGCGTGCTGCCATTCGAATTCCGTCGGGCCCTTCGAGCACCGCCGTTCCCCCGCGAACGTCCAGCACGGCCCAACCTGCAATGGTCGTTGGTCTTGTCTCGACGGCCGACAGGAGCGGCCCCGCGGGCGCGAGCGAGCCCGTTACAGACGCGTCCGCGTCGACAGCCGAAGAAGCTGGGCTCGAAGTGTCCGCGGATTGCGCCCCACTCGCGGTTTTGGCCAGAGGCCTCGCAGCAACGCTCGCGATGACTGTGGAGGGTTGCGTTAAAGCAGGCGCTGTTCGCGAGGCCGACGCTGCCACACTCTTTCGGGCGCTTTCGGCCTTACCGCCTGACTTTGTGTCCGGCGTGCGGCGCGAAGCCGTTTCTACCTGAGCAGCCGGGCTGAGAGCCGAGAGAGCTGCAGGACCATACCAAGCAACAGCCCAGCCCAATCCGAAGCCCCCAGCCAAAGCGAGCACAACGAGCCAAATAGTGGGTTTTGAGGGACCGCTTGGCGCCAATAACGCCAGGACCTCATCTCGCGTAGAGGTCGAGAAATCCAATCGGTCGAGAGTGACAGGCCGTGTGGCGACCTCGCCACTGCCGTGATCTGCGACGGTCACGATCCTTTCCAGGGTATTCGCATGGTGCAATGGCATGCTCAGGTCCCTTGCGGTCGCCAATGATCGTGCCGGGACCTAAACCAACCCTTAACAGCCGGTGCACTCAGCACGCGTAACGGAGCCGTGGATCGAAGGGCTATCCAAGTGATAAGGGCGCCACCCCTGCTGGGCAGCCGTCGCGCGAGTAAAGGGCAGAATGGGACTACCAGCCTGAGAGACCGGGCGCGCGTGAATGCTGCGGTACCGGGCGTGTAGCTTTGCCGAACAGACCGAGCTTGCGGAACGAAAACGACCCGAAAGACAAGCGAAAGGAATGCGCTGTGACAATGGTGTAGGGGACTTAGCGTAGCCCTTTTAATCCGCTCGTCATTTATGGGTTGTATACTCCAACCCTGGATTGCATATTTTTCCCCGTTGTCGACCGCCTTTGCTTTCAACAATCATGATTTGGGCAGTAATGAGTAATCGAAGTCGGGTTTGCAATTATTCGACTATTCTGGGCGAGCGGGTCGAGGGACTGCTCGCACTGTTTCGAGAACTGCAGACCCTCCGGCGTCGCCTACGAGCCGCGCAGGCGAGAACGATTGCGAGCACTAGCCGTACTCCTAAAGCTCGTCGTAGGAGAGTGCTTCGGCGGAGATAGCGATTGCGAGCTCGTACCGCGGTTCAGTGCGATGATCGAACTTGCCGTTTCCGCTTTCTGGGAAGCTCGCGCCAGATCGCTCGACCGCGACCTCATGATTCAGGACCCGCGGAGCACCGAGGCATCGCAGCAACAGTCGCACAGCTCTTTGGATCGGTGCACGATAGTTAATTTGCGTCGCGTGCGCGATTCAGGCCTGCTCTCTCCTAACCAACCAGTCAAATCTATGGGGGCGAGAATGATCGTACGGGCCGGGGCTATTGTTGCGTTGTTGCTGATCCCGCTGGGGTCCGAAGCCTTCGCTTCGCGTCACCAGAGGCTGACGGGGCGCATCTCGTGCAGCGAGGTTAGATACTACGTCGCGAAATATTCGGCACCAGTGGCCGAGATGTACGCACGCAATCATGGCGCTACTGACGCACAGATCGAACGGGCGCGACGTTGCTTGGCCTCAAACGAGACTGCAGAAACCGAGCGACCGCGCGCTTATATCGATTAAGGTCGTAAATCGGCCCCCATGGAAGTGCTCTTGTGTGTCGTCTGCTACACAAGGATGTAGAGCTGAGTGCTAGCATTGCCGAACGGATCGTGCTGCGGATGCCAAACGGCTCAGAGATCGGCCGAAGAGTGCGGGGTACGCGCCGAGATCATGAAGAGCTGGGTGGCCCGCGACAGCCACTTAAAGCTTGCTGAGGCTTACGAAGTTCTGGCGCAATAAAGCAGGTCGGCACCTCTTTTGCTACATCCCGCCGGGAAAAGTGGCTCCAATTCTTGTTTCGCGCTAACCTTCACGACATGTGAGTCGGGGGGATTCATGGAACGGAAGCCTTTCGAGAGCATGGCTCTTGAAGAGCTCTGGCAACTTCATACCGTCGTCAATGATATTCTGGCCGAGAGGCTTTTGGCGAAGAAGGAGGAGCTAGAGCGACGACTGGAGCTCCTCAAGCGAGAAGACAAAGCTTCCCATTAAAGCCTCGCAATCGGCTCGCGGGTTCACGCTGGCGAGACTAGCCGCTTGAGGGAACCGTGATTGCTGGCGCGAACCGTTCGGAGAATGTTGCAGCCTTTGCATCCCGTGCCGCGGAAAGGGCGGCCGAAATAAACGTGGAACATCCGATGGTTGCGAACGCTAAGAGGGCCGTACCGAAAATTAGGCTACGCATTTGAGCCTCCCGCAACGGGCGTTACCAGCAGAGTATCGGATTGCATTGTTTCAGCTTCGCTTCGTTGGGAGCCTCAAATGGCTTCGTACACGCGGCCGTGAATGCGCTCCATATGCACGATAAATCTCACGGTTGATCGCCGGGCGGCTAGCGGCGTGCTTGGTTCATTGATCTACGCAGCATGCTGTAGTGTTCCCTCCAGGAACAACGCGACCTGGCTGGACGCGGTAGTAGTCGTTTAAGTTTGTTAAGGACTACGTTCGCCGAAAAGGGAAGACTTCGAATGGGTGCCCAACGGCGGGCCCAAAGAAGAACAAGTTGGGGGCGTCCATGAGCACCCGCGGTCGAGCGGTGATTCCTGCTGCTGCAATTCGCGAACGTCTTCAGAGCATTGTTGCTGCACTGGTTGAATTAGAGGAAATCCGAGCCCGAGTTCTCGCGGCTGAACAGAGCGAAAAGCCAACAAGGCCCAAGCCGAAGAAGCGCCCCCGCCGAGGCAAGCCCACTGGCAGGAAGCGCTAGCCACCGTCGCCCATGGCTTGCGACCGCGCGCCGGGCGGCCAGGAGCGACCGTCCCTGCTCTCAGTTCGACTGTCGGTCTTGCGTGCCATCCCTCGCACGACCTGTCGCCAGCTCCTCCCCGAGGGGGCTTGGGTATTTCCATGGAGCCCGATTCACAAATTTGAATCCCAAGTGGACGATTTCTTGGGATGAAGCTGTGTTTGCCGACCAGACGGCGGCAGACCTCTCGGTCCCAGCTCGTTTTTCGATCCGGAAAAACCTCCAGGCTGGGGCCGATGTGGTCTACTCCGGAAGCGAGCCTTTTCCGTCTAGCAGCCGCACAGAAGTGCAGCTCGAGTCAACGTCCGGCCCATACAGGCCGCCGTTGATGGGGCCTGCTCATTGATCTATCGCAACGGTCTGCTCGGGCCGCGAGGGATGGTCGGCTTTCAGGGAGCTTGCGATGGGCACCGATTACATGGCGGAAGCCGCCCGGCATCGGCACGTAGCCGAGGAGTACGAACCATAGCGTTAGGTACGTCAGATGAGCGCTGCGTAGGATCTACCTTAGACTTGCAGACGATTGCGATCTGCTCGCTGCAAACGAAGATAGGATTGCCAGCAATGGCAAGCTCGTAAACTAGAGGTCGCTCCATTGCGACGTTATGCCGAACTTGGCATTGGCCCATCTCGGATTTCTAGGCCCTTATGCTCGAGTGGCACCGACCTCGGCAGATGCCCACACTTCGACTGCTGTTGCAGCTTGAGCCGGACATCGGCCGGCAAGCCGATCATGAGTACGCCGGCCCAGTTTTGGGCTACGCGGCGCCTCTGTCTGAGGGTCACGATGATGCACTCAACGCCGGCGGGCGCAACCATGGCCCGCGGATCACAGAACGCATCCGCACCGAGCTGATTGGGCATAGGCCGACAGGCGCGGGTCGATTCCGGCATGCGCCTCGCAGAAGCGGTCGATGATTTGGGTGACTTTGTCGCTGTAGTCGCGGTGCCAGTGCCCAAGGCCGTGGAGAGCACTTTCCTGACAGGCGATCGATTCGAGCTGAAGGATACGGTCCATGGTTTGCAGCGCGCAATCGTGGATCGTCGGGAGGGCGGGGTCGCCAGGAAGAGCCAGGCACGGAAACGCATCCCACCACATATAGCAAACACCGTTTAGGGCTTTGCTGGCGGCTTCGCTCAGGTGGGACAGGCCAGGGTCGCAACGAGGCTCGAACAATTTCGCGAACAGCGCCGCGACAGAGGTGACGCAGCGAACACGGTCTTCGACCGGAACATCAGTTGAACAAAGCCATCCGCTATCGCCGCCGGCATTGGTATTCACAAGGTAAGTTAGGCCCTGCGCGATTTGGCTGTCGGCAAATCCCTGTAACGCAGGCTCCGGGTCTTCAAATAGTCGAGTGAGATAAGCTACGGCTTCAAGCGCCGGCGGATCCCACCAATCATGCTCAGGATCGAAGTACCAAGGTGCTTGCTGAAAGCGAACCTCGCGTCCAAACGCGTGCTCCAGCCAATCATCAAAGCTGAAATTCTGAAGACGCATCGCAAGTGCCTGCGGCTCATCCAAAGCAAGTCGATGGCCCAAACGACATCGCGGCCACTATAAGCCCATCACTATGAAGCTCGCTGGCCGATGCGGTTTCGCCTTAACCTAGCCAATGCTAGGCTAGATGGCGGATGAAGCCAAGCCGCGAAGCTTTCCGGATCAGGCCCAATCATGTTCTTCTATGCCGCAATGCTGACGCCGCGCTCGAGCTTGTGCAGGAGACTGGCCGATGCTGCGGCCGCTAGGATCAGTCCCGTTGCGCCCATTCGCCCTCCCTGAGCCAGGCGTGACGGAGCAGGTCGGGCGCGATCCTGGTTCGTAATAGAAGATCTCAGTGATGTTGTTTTCATGATGCCCCACCTTCCCGACCCCAATCCGGTTCGTCCCGGTCGCGGTCCTGAACTGCGACTGCGCAATTTGCAGCGCCGCTTCCGTGCGGTGTCGGCGCGCCATGATCGAACTACCAAGCTGCGGTCTGGGCTGCGGTGGGCCATCACGGCATTGGTCGCAATCGCTGCCTTGTTGGCCGCCTATCCGGCAATTTGGCTCCTTGTTTCGAGCCCGTGGTCGGTCACGACAACGCTCAAACACATCGCGTCCGCTCCCAATTGCGATTTTGCGCGCTTGGTCGGCTTAGCACCCGCGCGGCGCGGAGAGCCCGGCTATTGGCAGCACCACGATCGCGACGGGGATGGGGTTGCCTGCGAGCCATGGCGGCCGCATCGGGGAGAGGTCCCGCAACGAACAATAGCAATGGCCAATTAGGATTGAGTTACGCAGGCGTTTGCGACGCGCCCAAATAGTGGTCGTGTTGGCCGTCGGTGAAGAGCGGCCGGCCGATCCGTGATCGCATGCGCTGCTGGGCTTGACCGGTCGGAGATGCGTCACTTCGAGACGTTGTCTTGCTTCGACTGCATCCTGGCCATGGTCGCGAATACCACCGAGCCAGCCCGATTCCCTTCCAATGATGAGAGCAAGAGGTCTTGCCTGTTTGACGCGAGCACATTCCCTGATCATCGGCGGAATTTCCCTGTTAGGATTTTAATGCATCGCGACGCATTGCCTGCGTTTCAGGGCGTCATTTCGCATTTTACGCCCGTTGGCCCCCCTGCGGCGGGCACTTTTCCCTGCAAATTTCCCTGTAAGCAGGGAATTGATCGCCGGCGCCGTTTGCACTTTTGGGCAGGCGTTTTTAATGCCGGCGTGGCTTGGGCTATGGACGGACGGAGGCGCAAGTTTTCCCGTTATCGCCGTCACCACGCTTATCGGCCGCTCTCCCAAAAGCGCTAAGAGAGTGAGTCAAACAAAAACCGCCGCGGCCGTTTGCTCGGCGCGGCGGTTGATGAGGACGGTTGGGTTGCGCTTAGCCTGTTGCTCCGGTTGCCTTACCGCACGTACCAATATCCCCACCAGCGCTGGGACACCGGCCGTGCCTGCGCCTTCATCGCTGCGACTTCTTCGGCCGGGCGAAGCTGCGGGCCATAGACCGCCGGTGGGTAGACGTTGTCCCAGAACACAAGCCCGCCCTGGACGGCGGCCGCCCGCTGTGACGGGGCAAGCGCGAGCTCGGCGGCTGATGTCGCGGATGCTGCCAAAGTGAGGCCGAGAGCGGCCAGGGCAATGGATGAAGCAACGGCGCGGAAGTTCATTGGATTGAATCCCTCATCAAATGCGATGGGTGATAATGCGACGGGTTCCGGATGGTTGCAAGGGCACGGGCAGGCCGGCTGACGCCGAATTTCCGGTTGCAGGGGCGCATGGTCTCGCCGGGGCGCGTCGGATCGACCGCGACGGACCTTGATGCATTGAGCTGCGAGAACGTCTCTTAGATATGTGGTCGTCATATATAGAGAGTGTTCGATGATCATCTCCGGCCGAGACGAGATCAGCCCGAGGCCGGCAGCGTTGCCGCGCGCGCGGCATGCATGCAAAGGAGACCGAACCTTGAACATTTTTTCGGCGCTCGTGAATCCTCGAGAACCATGATGTCGACACACTGCTCACTCTTGATAGGACGCGCACGATCCAGGACGACTCCCAGGACGACTCTCATGACTTCTGCGTTTGTCTCTGCTTCCCTTTTCGGCGCTGGTCTCATTCTCGGATACGCGCTACGCGCCTGGCGCGTCCAACGAAGAGCCGTGAGCTCATCCAGCAGCGCCTCGCGCCGGGCCTCGCGGCCCGCTCCGACCTCGACGTTCGGCCACGCCCGGCGAGCCTTCTAGGCATCGTCCCATTCGATGACGGTATCCAGCTTCACACTGAACCCGATCGGACATGACGACATGAGTGAGCCCAAGAAGGATGCGCCGCGACGCTACATCGTGGACGGCGCCGGACAGCGCGTGCTTGTCGGTCTGACGATCTCGGAAACGATCGAGTTCGAAGCGCTGGACAAGCCGGACACCCGTCCCGGCGCCGAGCTGCTCGGGGAGGCGGCGCGCGTCCGAGAGGCCAGGCATGGCGAACGTTGGGTGGAGCTCTACGTCAAGCACGAGCGGGCGTGGAGTGACTGGATGGCCCAGACGCGTGCGCAGTCGCCGCTGCCGTGTCTCAACTGAAAATGGTGAACGTCCATTCCCTCCCCGAGACCGTCTCGCGCATCGGTGGCAAGAGGCTGAAGCTCATCACACCGCGAGCATGCGACTCCCCTGGATGCTCATCAGGGTGAGGTTGCCGGTCGCATAGGCGCCGGTGTCGATATTGGCGCGGTTGGCCAGCAATTCGGCGCTGCGGACCGGCGTATGGCCGTGGACGATATATTTGCCGAACTGCTCCTCACTGCGCAGGAATTCCTCGCGAATCCAGAGCAGATCGCGCTCGGTCTGCTGGGCGAGCGGCACGCCCGGGCGAACGCCGGCGTGGACGAAGAAGAAGTCTCCGCAACTGAAGCTCAGCCGCAGATTGTCCAGGAATTCCAGATGCTCGGTCGGCATGGCGCGAATCAAGTCGCGCAGGATCGATGCCGGCTCGTCGCGCCTGAGATCGGGTGGAGCAAGCCCGTAGGACATCAATGTCTGGGTCCCGCCGAAGGCGATCCAGTCCTCGAACAATGAAGGGTCTTCGAACACCCTCACCAGAAAGGCCTCGTGGTTGCCCTTGAGGAAGACCGCATTTCCCCGGCGGCTCCGCTCGACCAGGATGTCGAGGGTTGACCGCGTATCCGGACCGCGATCGATGTAATCGCCCATAAAGACTTCGATGGCATAGCGCGGCCGGCTCCGCGCAACGTCGGCGTCGATCACCCGCAGCATGGGCTCGAGCAGATGCGCGCAGCCGTGAATATCCGAGATCGCATAGATGCGGACGCCGTCCGGCAATTGCGGTTTGGGAAGCGACGGCTGGGATCGCGAGAAAGATTTCATGGCGCTCATCGATCGGGTGGTCGGAAAAATATCCCCAAGTCACCGGCACCGGAGAGCGTCCATCCAACGCGAACAACGCGAGTTCCGTGGGGCCGCAGCTCGTTGTCGGTGCCGATCACGCCAAAAGAAGGGCACGGCATTTTTTGCCGACTTGTTTCATGGACTTCAGGAACGAGAGGGGTCCGCAGGAATTGCATCGCTGGCTCGAAGCATGCAGCAAGTCTGCATGACTCGTTGCAGATTCTCGCATACATCCGCAGATAGAAATCCCTGGAAACTCTCGCAAGTGATCCGATGTTTGCGTTCGTCGGCAGCAAGCAGCGCCTCAAACTTCAGCGAACAGCGGCCCGTGCAACGATGGCGTCGCATTGGATGCGGAACTTGATTCAAAATAGGGCAGTTCGCTCGCTCGTATGTCAGCACTGTGACGACATTTTCAGCGCACCGAATTTCGCCGCGCATCTCAACGCGACACATCGTCCGTGCGCCGCAAAAGTTTCGCGTGCAGCGCCACAATGTCGCTGCGATCGACCAACACTTTCCGTGCGGGGAATTGACGAGTCTTCAGCATCACGATGAGCGTCAGGCACTCTCTCGATACGCAGAGGTTCGAATGGCTGTTGCAACTTACGGTTCTGAAAGCGCTCATGCGCTGTCATCTGCGCGCGGCAGTGCGCTTCAGAGGCCCTTTCAGGTCGTCGTCATCGCTGCTGATTTTCTGTTGATCCTGCTGAGTTACGCGGCGGGAGCTTCGCTGTATGGCGTGGTGGTCGCATCGCCACCCGACGGTGCATCGGTGGGAGCCGGATTGTTTGTCGGTGTGGTGTTCGTCGGGATCGCCTATTTCCGGGACGTCTATTCCACGCATCGCCTGCTCAATCTGGTTTGGCAGCTTCGAATGGCGGCCTTTATCTGGCTGACGTCGCTCACGATCCTCGCCGTTGCGGCCTTCCTGCTGAAATCGACGGACAATCTGTCGCGCGGCACCGTCATCGTCTTTGCCGTGATCGGCGGGCTCGGCTTGATCAGCCTGCGCTTCGTCTGGCAGGCCGTGTTCGGCACGAGCTTTGCGAGAAGCCGCCTGGTCGACCGCAAGGTGATCCTGCTCAGCCTGAAGCCGCTCGACTTCACCTCGAGCCGCTTCAAGGATTTGCGCAGGAACGGCTTCGACGTCATGCGCCATTTCGTGCTCGGAGAGGACCGGGATGACGGCCAATGGGAGCGGCAGATTCGCGACGTCATCCGTCAGTCGCGCGCGGCCGATGTCGACGAATATCTGCTCGCGATCGACTGGAACGAATTGCCGATGCTGCGCAAGCTCGGGCCATATTTGCGCGCCGTTCCGCAGCCCATTCGCCTGCTGCCGGACGATTCCGTTGCCGACCTCGTGACCCGTCCGTTCCTGCCGGTCAGCGGAACCGTCGCGGTCGAGATCCAGCGGCCGCCGCTCACCATTCTCGAGCGGCTGCAGAAGCGCTGTCTCGACGTCGGCGTTGCTCTGTTCGCGCTCGTGCTGCTGACGCCGCTGCTGCTGACGGTAGCCGTGCTGATCAAGCTGGATTCGCCGGGAAGCGTCATATTCCGGCAGTCGCGCCGCGGCTTCAACGGCAAGCCGTTCGAGATCTGGAAGTTCCGCACCATGACGGTTGCCGAGAACGGCGACACGGTGACCCAGGCGACCAAGGGGGATGCCCGGGTCACCAAGATCGGGCGCTTCCTGCGCATGACCAGCATCGACGAACTGCCGCAGCTCTGGAACGTGCTACGGGGGGACATGTCGCTGGTGGGACCGCGTCCGCACGCGCTCGCCCATGACAATTACTACGACGAGCTGATCAGCAAGTATGTCTACCGCCATCACATGAAGCCGGGCCTGACGGGCTGGGCTCAGGTGAACGGATTCAGGGGCGAAACGCCAACGATCGATCTGATGGAAAAGCGGGTCGAGTACGACGTCTGGTACGTCAGCAATTGGAGCATCTGGCTCGACCTGAAGATCATGGCCCGCACCGCGTCCGCCGTGATGTTCCAAGAGGCCTATTAGCCGCTCGATCTCCCAATCGCCGGAAACCTCCGTCCCCGGGGCCTCAGGTTCCATTTCGCGGTGGCCTGCGGAAGAGCCGCATGATCGCATCGCGCAGCGCGAGCAGCGGCGGCACGAGCACGAAGAAGGCTCCCATTGCGACGGAGACGATGACATGGCGGATCGAGAAAGGCTCGTCCTGCTCGATCTGGCGCCGGTTCGGGTCGATGGGCGCGGGTGAGAGCGTCGTCGCCATCGGGTGGCGGAGCGGCTTGCGTGGAGGGACCACGATCAACACGAACAGAATGTTGAGCAGGACCCAAACAGTCAAAATCGTCAGGACGATCAGCATCCGAGCCTACCGGAAAAATAACTGCGAGTATGAGCCGAGTTTAGCCCCGGGGAACCGAGAAAGAAAGATGCCTAAAGTTTCGGCATTTTCAGGCATCAAGGCTCGGATCGTCTCGTCTTATTGACAGCTGATGGCACCGGCACAACTTTCCCGGCGACCACCGTATCCGTCAATCCTTGCTTTTGGCTAGAGCAATAACTGCAAGTTGTGGATTCCGGACGAATACGGAGCCCGCGAGCAGGTCCGGAGCGCTCGCCGCATCTCGGTCCGTGCGCGAGGGCGCACGGGATGCCCTTCAAGCGACCGCCAAGCACGAATAAGGCCCGCTGCCAATCGGCAACGGGCCCGAGCTCATTCCAGTTGTTCAGTGGGAGCGGCGCCTCGCCTCCGCCTAGGCGTGCTCGACGTAATAGCTGTTGTGGTGCTTGCCCTTGTAGGCCTCGATGCGCTTGAGCATCTTCGGGTTCGCGCGGTTGAGCACGGCGCCGATCAGCTTCTTCTGGAGGACTTCCGAACCCGAAACCGACTCCTGCAGAGCGGTTCGCGTGGTCTGGCCCCATTCGATCACGTAGACCATGGCGTCGATCAGGAAGCTAACGGCCTTGGAATCGGCCACCGGCATCACCGGGGCGAGATCGATCACGATGTACTCGTAGTGCTCCCTCAGCACCTTGAGCAGCTCGGCCATTGCCTTGGATCCGATGACGTCGGCCGAATTGACCATGCGCGAGGCCACTACGGAGGGCAGGAAATCCAGTCCCGTCTCCTTGCTTCGCTGCACGTGGTAGCCGAGGTTCGCGGGATCGTTGAGAGCCTCCACGAGGCCGGTCTTGGCGTTGGGCGCGAGCTCCCGCGTCAGCGAGCGCGTGTGCAGATCGCCGTCGATCAGAACCGTGCGATGCCCGGTGAGGGCGATCAGCTGCGCGAAATTGGCGGCCACCGTCGTCTTGCCCTCCTTTGGAAGCGAGGAGACGATGCCGATCACCTTGATCTCGCGGGTCAGACGCGCGACGTCGATCGAAACCTTGATGTTGCGCAAGGTCTCGGCAAAGCGTGAGAACGGATGATCGACGACGTAGCGGGAGAGATCGGGAGGGCCGGTCTTCGCTGACGTCGAGAGCAACGCGCCGGCCTTCGTCGGCGGACTTATGTCCGGCAGCACGCCGAGGCATTTCACGCCGAGCTCATCCTCGACCTCGCCGGGGGTCCGCAGCACGTCGCTCAGCAGTTCACGCGCAAATGCCGCGCCGAAGCCGAGGCAGAGGCCGCCGACCAGGCCGCCCACGAGGGCGAGGACCGTTCGCGGCGAGCTCTTGCGGTCCGGCTTGGTGGCGGTGCTGATGAGGCGGGCCTCGCTGAGGGGAAAGCTCTGGTTCTGCGTCGCGCTCTGCAGCTTTTCCAGGAAGTTGTTGTAGAGATTGCGGTAGGTGTCGGCGGCACTTTCGAGATCGCGCAGCTTGACCTCGGCCTGGCCCTTGTTGCCGGCCTGGGCGACGAGCTCCTTCACGTTCTTCTCGAGCGAGGCCTCCCGGCTCTTCGCGATCTCGTAGTCGCTGCGATAGGCGTCTGCGATCCGACGCAGCTCGTCGGCGATGTTCTTGCGCAGCTCCTCCATCTTGTTGGCCAGATTGACCGCCGCAAGGTGGGACTTGCCGTAGCGCCTGGACCAGTCGGCATATTGCGCCTGGAGGTCGAGATATTGAGCGCGCAGACGGGTGATCACCGAGTTGTTGAGGGCGTCCGTCACGGTTGATTGCGCAACATCCTGATCGGAGATCGTGTCGATCCGGTCAAGCCGGGCCTTGGCTTCGGCGGTCGCAGCCCGCGCCTGAACTAGCTGCGTGTTGAGGTCCGACAATTGCTGCTCGGACATCAGGCCGCGGCTGGTTCCGACGATGTTGTTCTCGGCCTTGAAGGTCTGGACGGCGCGATCGCTGGCCGATGCCTGCTCGCTCAGCTCGAGGCTGCGCTGCTGCAGCCATTCGGTGGCCCGCTTGGTGGACTGATATTTGGCCTCCAGGGCGCCGACGAGATAGGCATTGGCGATCGCGTTGGCGATCTTGGCGGCTTTGTCGGGGCTCCGCGCTTTATAGCTCAGCGACAGCACATATGTCGTCAGCACGCGCTCCGTACGCAGATTCTTCTGAATCTGCTGGACGACTGCATGTTCGATTCGCTCCTGGCTTGCTGGTTCGCCGGAGCCGAATAGCGATGTCAGCTTGCCGATGATGATAGAGAGCAGGCCGGGCTTGGAGCCGTTGAACTCCGGGTCTTCTGTCAGCTTCAGGCGGCGGACGACGGACAGAATGAGGTCGTCCGAGTTGATGATCTCCACCTGGCTGTCGACGTAGCCCGTGTCGATCAGGGCGCTGCTGGCGTTGCTGTCCTTGTCCAGAACTTGCGTCTGCCGCGTATCCATCATGATGCGGGCGTTTGCCGTATACATGGGCTGCGCCATGGCCAGGTAGACGATCACCAGGGCCAGCGAAGCTCCCGTACAGACCGCGATGATCGGCCATTGGCGGCGAAGGACGTCGGCCACGCGCTCGAAGCTGAGGACCGCCCCGCCGAATTCGATGCCGAATCGGTGCCCCGACTGGAAATGTTCCCTAGGCTGGTACATGTGCTAATTCGCTGCCTTTGACAATCATGGATCAATTCGGAAGGGGGACGGGCTTGAATGGATTGGCCAGCTTGGTTCTCCACTCGCCTTCGAGCAGTGCTCCGCCACGGCCCGGCTGCGGCGAGGTCTTGATTTGCGATTGGGCCTGGACGCCGGAGCTGTCCTCTCCGGCGCCGGAATAACCGGCCTGCACGTTGAGATCGCCGATCCGCTGCACGAAATCCCTGATCTTGCGCGCGGCGTCCGGCTTGGTCGACGTGCAACGTGCTTCGGCAAGGCGCAGCGCAGCGCCGATGGACGAGCGATCGGCTGAAGCCGACGCCGAGATGAGCGTCTGGACGGACGGCAGCACCGACGGATTCGTCGCGACATAGCGCGCGAGCCAATACCGCAACTTCTCCTTGTCATTGCGCAACCGCTCGAGGAGCGAGGACGGCGACTTCACGAAGGTGTCGAGTTCGAGTTGCGAGGCGCGGTCCGAGAATTCGACGCACTGCGCGCGGCAAGCACCGGCGCCCGACACGATCAGCGCAGAACCAATCAAGACAATCGCTAGCCATCGCGGCTGCGCATGACGACGTGTTAGTCCGCGGCCCATCCGTGTTCCTTGCTTCTGTTGCAATAGGAGAACAGGCGAAACTTGACAGGTAACTGTGTCATCTTTTTGTGCGACGCAAAAGCTGGTGCAAAGCTGGCGACAAAACAAACGCGAGCCCGCTTGTTCGCCGGTTGCAAAAACAAGTTCTACAATGCCTGCGAGATCGGCAAATCACGCCCATGAATGTTGCAACCTGAAAACATATCGGGCACTCGCGCAGCCGCTCGTCGCAAAACCGACACAAGTCACGACGCGCGTTTATTGTTCCCCATTGGCGAAAGATTTTTCGCGCGACATTGGCACGCAGCAATCAATGTGCTGCAAGGGCCTCGATCGCAACAGTGCCGAATTTCGCGCACACTTTGCGCGCAAATACTCGCAATCATCCCATGCCGATTGGCTTGCGCGCCGAAGCAGGCGCACGTCGGATGAAAAGTGGCATGAACTTGGCGCTCGCATGTCCGAATGATCTGCAAGCTTTGAAATTATTGTCGGTCGTCATGCATCGAATGCGGCTCCGCGATTGCAGAGATTGATCACGCGTTGAGACCTGATACACACTGCTGCGGTGCAACAGCTACGGAATGTTGATGTGACGGAGTTGG
The DNA here is from genome assembly GCF_020194115.1 of Bradyrhizobium sp. NBAIM01. Lineage (NCBI taxonomy): Bacteria > Pseudomonadati > Pseudomonadota > Alphaproteobacteria > Hyphomicrobiales > Nitrobacteraceae > Bradyrhizobium > Bradyrhizobium sp. NBAIM01. The sequence continues at coordinate 39,719 of NZ_JADYVU010000020.1, forward strand.
TTCATCGTGAGAAGGCGCACGTCCTGCCGCTCGACAGCATCCGGGGGATCGCCGCGACTTCCGTGGTGATCCACCATCTGCTGCTGATGCCAACCTTTCTCGCGGCATTCCCGCACAACGCCTGGATCAACTGCTCCTTCTTCAGGAGTGCATGGCTGCTGGTCGATCTGTTCTTCGTTCTCAGCGGAATGGTCATGGCGCTCAGCTATGTCGAGAACGACTTCACGCGCTTCTCGCTGCGCGAATTTATGGTACGGCGCCTGGCGCGAGTCTACCCGCTGCATATCGTCATGCTGCTGGCAAACCTCGTCTTTCGCCTGCTGCGCATCGGCCTGGTCATGGCGGGGGTGGTCGTCGCCGCGCCTGCGGCGTTCGAAGTGAACAATGCCTATTCCTTCGGCCTCAACGTCCTGCTTCTCCACTCGATGGGGTTCATCGACTATCTCAGCTGGAATGCGCCGAGCTGGAGCATCAGCGTTGAGTTCTACACCTACCTGGTGTTTGGTCTGATCGTTCTCATTGCCCTGCGCATGCGCTCGCTGGCGTGGTTTTATGTCCTCTCCGGGCTGCTCGCGGTCGGAAGTCTCGTCTTCATCATCTTCGTGCTCGAAAAGAAGAGCATCGAGCTTCAGACGGATTTCGGCTTGCTACGCTGCTTCGTCGGCTTTTTCCTGGGCGTCTTGATGGTGAGGATCGTCGATCGCCTGCCGGCCAAGCCGGGGCCTGCCGTGCAGGGCGCATTGCAATTCGTCGCCATGATCGCGAGCATCGTCCTGGTGTCCCTGGCGGAGGCCAATCCTGCCGCGACCTTCCTCGCGCCAGTGATGTTCGCGATCTTCCTCGGCAGCCTGCTGGCCTTTCCGGATGCGCTGCTGGTGCCGCGGATCCTGGTGGCCAAGCCGCTGATCTGGTTGGGGCGTCGTTCGTATTCGATCTATATGGTGCACGCGCTCGTGGTGCTGCTGGCTGAATACTTCGTGCGGGGCGTGGGGGCGGGGCGAATCGCCGCCCTGGATTCGATCTGGGCAGGCCTGCCGGCGACGCTGAATCTCGTCGTTTCACTGGCCGCCGTGCTCGCGGTTTCCCACCTCACCTATCTCTATGTCGAAATTCCCGGCGGTAGGCTCCTGCGAAATGCATTCGGAAGCCCCCCGGATTTTGCGCCAACCCCCGCCCGATCGGCGCGGCTGAGCAACTGAGCCGCGCATGAGCACCTTCGCGCTGCAACCCCGCAGGATGATGCTGATCAGCCTCAATATCGAGGCGATCGCGCTCGCAGCCTATCTGGTCCGGGATGCCTTCGGCGGTATGATGCGGTACTACACCAGCATCATGCATTTGGACGCGCTTTGGTTCGTGCCGGATGGCATTGCGCTTCTGTGCCTGGTCCAGTTCATCGTGCATTGCATCTTGCGCAATCGCAGTATCATGGCTGCAGTTGTCCTCGTGCAGATCATGCTGTCGCTGGTGCTCGGCTACTTCATGCTGGGGACGGTCAACGCGGCGATGTCGTCGTTTAAGATGATGCTCCCGGTGTTCGTCGGATTTTGTTTCTGCGACACCAGTCTGGGCTCCTACAAGAAGTTGCTGTCGGTCATCGCCGCGACGTTCTACCTCTCGCTGATCGGCGTGCTGCTGACGAAATTCTACTTCATGCCCTGGGTCGGATACAAATATGAGTCCTTCGGCGCCGTTCGTGAGGCGGGTCGCTTATGGTGGGCCTATGGCGGTGACGATCAGCGTCTCACGGGCTTTGCTGCCGAAAGTACCATGGCGGCCTTCTTCATACTCGTGTCCTTCGCAATTACGTCGATCCGTAAGAGCACGCTTTGGTGCCTTCTGTACGGCTCCCTTGCGGTCTACATCATCCGTCTGACGACCAGCAAGACGACCATGATCGTCCTCGTGCTCTACTTGATTCTGCTGGTGTTCGTGCGGATGCTGCCGGAGAAGTCGCGCTTCTCCGCGATACGGAACATTGCATTGTGGTCGTTTGCCGCGATCCTGGTGCCGTTCTTCATGATCGTGCTCGCTTCGGGTACCGCCGCGGTGCCGCACACGACCCTGTTCAGCATCGTCGACCGCATCAACAACAGCTGGCAACTGCCGTTCGTCTACCTGAGCCAGCTCATGCCCGTTGGTCTCGTGACCGGCTGCGGCGTGGGCTGCTTCAACTATCCGCAGAAGCTGTTCTCGCCGCTCGCCGCCTTCTGGGTTCCCGTCGACAATTTCTACATCGGCACGTATCTGATGTTCGGACTCCCGTTCGTCGCATTCATGGTGATGGTATTCCGGGCGACGTTCGGCACGACCGACGTCTACAAGCTGACGCTGATCTTCGTCGTCAACTTGTTCACGATCACCGTTCTGAATTACGGCCCGGCGTCCGGCCTGCTGATCATCGCGTTGAGCTTCAGCGAGGTGTTCTCGCGGCGCGCGACCACCGCGCGGGCGGGCGACGCCGTGCCAATCATCGTACGGCCACCGATGCCGTCATTAGAAGGCTTCCGCCCGGATGTACCGGCGGCGAGCGGAAGCAGGTGAGAACGAACAATGCATAAACGGCTCGCATTCATCGACACACTGCGCGGCATTGCCGTGCTGGCCGTCCTGGTCCAGCACGTATTCGAGGTCATCCTGGAAAAGCACCCGACGGGTGTCTATTACGGGCCCCTCCACGACATATTCGGCTACTACATGAACTTTGGCCGGTTCGGGGTCGTGTTGTTCTTCTTCGTGAGCGGCTTCGTCATTCCGTTCAGCTTCCCGGACAGCGCCACGCCTGTGCGCGATTTTACGATCAGCCGCTTCTTCCGGCTCTATCCGGCTTATTGGACTTCGATCGTTGTCGGGCTCGTGTCGGTGCAGCTGCTGGATTCGAAGAGTTTTCCGCTGGGGCAGATCGCCGCTAACGTGACGATGTTGCAGACTTTCGTGAACGTCCCGAATCTCTGGGTGTTCTATTGGACGCTGGCGATCGAACTCTTGTTCTACGTCGGATGCACCATTCTCTTTGCGATGGGGCTGCTCAACCGGCGCTTCACGGCGGTGACCATCGTCGTTGCCGCCGCGCTGGTGGGAACCACAGCTGCACTTTTCGTTGAGAGCAGGGCAGTCTCCTCGGTGATGGAGGTCGGCTTGAACCTCTCGGCGATGTTCCTGGGCAAGATCATCCGCGACACCGTCATTGGCGGCAAGCTGCGGTGGACGCATGTGACCGTCTGCACGCTTCTGTATGCGGTCTTCGCCGCCACCCTGTCCGACCGCCGGTTCGGCGGCGTGTATCACGAGAATTTCTTCTACAGTTATTCGATCGGATCGGCCTATATCTCCGCGGCGCTTGTCTTCATCGGCTTTGCCGTGTTCGGCGAACGGATGGCCTGGCGTCCGATGGCATTCGTCGGCGTGATCAGCTATTCGGTCTATCTGATGTCGCCGTTCGCGATCGTCTACGTCCACCGCCTGGTATGGTTCGGCGACGGACCCCTCGGATGGTCGATCTTCCTGGTCGTCATCCTGGCATTGTCGATCCTCGTCAGTTGGATGACATACACGTTCATCGAGAAGCCCAGCATTTCCTTCGGGCAAAGATTCCGCTCCGCGCGAAGAAAGCCTGTCGTCCTCGAGCCAGTGCTCAGCACCCAGGGTGCCGCAGAGTGATCAAGGCACCTCACCAGCCGGGCGCCGCCTATGATGGATCGTTCCTTCCTTCGGTCCAGGGCCTTCGTGCCATCGCGGCGCTGAGCGTGCTGATGGATCATTTCTACGACATGCCGAAGGCAGGCATGTACGACATCCCGAATCCCGGTTTTCTGCCGCCGCTCTGGCCCTGGCTGCAGTCGGTGATCAATGTCGGCGGGCACGGTGTCGAGCTGTTCTTCATGATCAGCGGCTTCCTGATCCCGGCCAGTCTGATACGCCACGGTTCGCTGTCGCGGTTCTTCTTCGACCGCGTCCTGCGCATCATGCCGGTGTTCGTCGTGCTGCATCTTGCGCTGTTCGCGATCGGGCCGATCGTGGCCTACAAGTTCTTCCGCGGGATCGATCTCACCAGCTATCTCGCGATCTTTGCGGCCAACCTGTTCTTCGTGCAGGACGCGCTCGGGTTGCCCATTGCCCAGCAGAATGCCTGGACGCTGACCTATGAGTGGGCATTCTACATCTGGTTTGCGCTGACATTCTCGATGTGGCGCGCCGGCGGCAGGCTGCTGGCTGCGCCTCTGATCCTGCTGGGCGTGGCCTGCCTGATGCGCTGGCCGATCACCGCGTTCTTCTGCATCGGGATGCTGTTCAGCGCGACGGGATTTCGCATTTCCATTCCCGGACGGCTCGGTCTGGTCGCAGGGCTCGTCTGCGGGGCCGCGCTGTATGCGAGCCTGGTGCTGTTTCATCCGTTCGTGGGCCTCATTCCCGGATTTCTGCTGTTCGCCATGGTGCTCGCCCCGGAATCAGGCCTCGGGAAGGCCCTGAGCACGCCGGCGCTCCAATATATCGGCAAGATCAGCTACAGCCTCTATCTCGTGCACCCCTTCGTGCTCTTCCCCTTGCAAGTGGTTGGCCTGAAGCTGGTTGCCGCCGGCGTCGACCGCTGGCTGCTATGGGCGGCTTTCATCGGACTCGGGCTGGTGATGTCACTGGCTGCAAGTGCGATCAGCTATGAACTGATCGAGGTCCGGCTGAGGCGCTTGCTGGACGGCGCGTTCCGCAGCACGTTCTTTCGACCGCTGAAAGTGGGGCAATCGGCTTGAGAAAGCGCGTGTCGCGCTCACTTCACGGTACGACCGGCGAGCCTGTGATAGGATCCAAGCAACCGTTCGGCAATGTGGTCCCAGTTCAGAGGGCCGGCCGCGGTCTGCCGCGCGCCGTCAGCCAACGTTGTGGCGAGTGAATTCGACGTCAGCACGCGCTCGAGTGCATCGGCGAGCGCATTGGCATCGCCGGGAGGGACCAGGAGACCATTGACGCCGTCCGTCACGACGTCGGGAATGCCACCGGTGGCGCTGGCGACGACGGGACGCGCATTCCCATAGGCGGATGCGAGCACCCCGCTTTGTGATGCATCCTTGTAGGGCAAGGCAACCACCGTAGCAGATTGAAACAGACGTCCGGTATCCGCAGGCGAAATGTAGGCATTGATGGTCTTGACCGTCGGCATTGCCTCCATCCGGGCGCCGAGCCGTGTCATCTCGGGGCCGCGCCCGGCGACGATCGCTTCATGCGCGACGCCGCGCTGGGCCAACATGTCGATCGCGTCGATGAAGACGTCGAGGCCCTTGTAAGCCCACATCCGTCCAAAAAACAGGATGCGTCCGGATTCGGGCTCGGTGAACGAGCTTTTGTCCGGCGGAACCATCAGCACGCCGTGCATGCTGCAAACCGTCTCGCCCTTGAAGTCGGGCGAAGCGCGATGAAAATCTGCAATGCAGCTCTCGCCGTGCGTCGTGACGATCGAGGCGGCCGCACGCATGCGTCCGCGCCAGGCATCTTCACGGGGCGAGGTGCCGGAGCCGCCCTCCGAGTGCGGGATAGCATCGTGAACGGTCAGCACCAGGGGAATGCCGAGCGGACGCAGGAGCTGAATCAGCTTGGACGTGTAGATCTCGGGAACTTCGTGACAATGGATCACGTCCGGGCGGAAGGAAATTATGTCGACGAACGAGGCAGGGATGCCGATTGCGCCGCCGCGCCGCAGACTGAGGTCGCGAATCCGTGTCTCGAACGGCGCCGTCACAGCGATATCGGCAAGCTCCCATTGCTGGTTCGCGTCTTTGCGGTTGAGCACAAGCCGAACGTCGCAATGATGCGCCAGTCCCGATGCGAGCCGGTAGGAATATTCCGCAAAATGCGGCGCGTAGATGGCCACGCGAAGGCGCTTGGCCATGTTAGTTCTTTCCGCTCCAGAGGTCGATCGGGAATGCACTCATCAAGGCACGATGATCAAAGTTGAGGCGCGCAGCTCCCCCCATCTCGCGACCTTCGTCAATACTCGTCGCAAACTCGACGGCGAACCGGCCGGTGCCCTCATAATAGTCATGATACTTGAACTCGGCCTCTCCGCTGCTCAGCCGTACGTATCGAGCCGGTATCCCGAATGCCTCGGCGACGATGATGCCGTGGAGCGAGCTGGCCAGAACCAGTTCAGCTTCGAGAATGGCGTCAATTCGCCGGTTCCAGGATCCCAGTGGTGAGACCACCGTATCGGCGGCAGGGTCGACGATGTTCAAATCGTGCAAATTCGGAACAAACACCCACGGCTTCTTGGCAGTAGGGCGAAAACGATTTGGAAACAGCTGAGGAAGCAGCAAGGCCGGATCTCCGAACACTTCGGGAACCGCGATGCCCCGGCGCTGCAGAACTTCCCGGGTACGGGGGCCGCGCACCGCTCGCACGTCCAAATTCTGCACGCGATGGTTGAGGTCACCTTGGCCGGGGCGTCCGTTTACGCCGCTTCCCCAGATCACATCGCCATTTCGCGCGTAGTGGAGCACGGAGCCGATCGCGAACAAGCGCGCTTGCCGCGGCACCTCATCGGCGAGCGTATAGCCGAATTGCCGCAAGAGATGGTCAACGACAACGATCGAAAGATGATCACCGAAATTGATCGTTCCATCGTCGGGACGCCAGAAGAACAAGTCCACGTGCGGATAGGGCAGTTGATGAATAAAGTCGCAGCCGACCTCGTTGATCAGCCGTCGTAGATTGCCTCGAAAATTCATGCTGCCTCGGATGTAGCTGCTTTCTTGCCGTAGTGTCCTCGTAAACAAGGCGACTATTGGACCATAGCAGCCAATGGCTCTCGACGAATGTCGACCTAACCCCGAATTGTGACAGGCTTCCAATTGCGCCACGAGATTATCAAGCCGCGCTCGATCGTTTCGGGCGTCATTTGGTCGGCGCTCGATTCCGCGGTCGGGCAGGCGCTCACGCTCGCAATCTACATGATCATGGCGCGGCTGCTGTCGCCGCAGATTCTCGGCATCGTGGCAACGGGAGCGCTGGCGCTCGAGTTCTGCCGGGCAGTCCTGATCGAGAGCATCGCGATTGCCGTCCAGGCGCGTCCCGATCCGAAGGATGAGGATTACACTGCCTCGTTTTGGCTCATCGCGGGCCTCTCCTTGTTTGCAGCACTCGCACTGTTCGCCTCGAGCGGCGCCATCGAACGATTCTCCGGTCTTTCGGATCTTGCCATCGTTCTCAAGGGATTTTGCATCGTGGTGGCCGTGCAAGGCCTGTCACGGACGCACGAAGCCTGGCTGACGCGCAATCAACTCTTTCGATCCCTCGCCATCCGTTCGCTTTCTTCAATCTCTATCGGCGGGGCGGTAGGGATCGCGCTGGCGATACAGGGATACGGGGTCGTTGCGCTGGTCGGACAGCTCGTCTCGACTTCGTTGATCTCGCTGGTCAGCCTTTGGATCCTGACGCCCTGGCGCCCTCGGCTCCGGGTCAGCCGGCAGGCTGTTATCGATCTCCTGAGTTATGCGCGCTACGTGGCGCTGACGGGAATCACGAACTTTGCCAATGCCAATTCCGATCTGATTTTCGTCACTTGGTATACCGGCGCCGCCGGCGCGGGCTTCTACAGCCTCGCCAAGCGCCTGGTCAACGCCGTGAGTACCGTGATCGGGAATGCGTTGAACCGCGTGTTCTTTTCGACCATCGCTGGCCTCCAGCATGACCGGGAAGCATCGCGTTCGACGCTGGTGGACTTCGTCAAATACACGTCACTGCTGACAGCCCCGCTTTTCGCGGGCATAGCGGCTCTGGCACCGGATCTCATCGTCGGTTTCTTCGGATCCAAGTGGGGCGAGGCCGCCCCTCTACTCGCGATCATGTCGATCACCGGGTTCTTGACCACGATCGGCCTCTACAATCACTCGGTGATCCTGGCATTCGGCAAACCGCACTGGCAGACTTGGCTGACGCTGATATACGCGGTTTCGAACATAACGATCTTCATCCTCGCTGCGCCATTTGGCCTTATCGCCATCGCTGTCGGCTACGTCGTTCGCGCCTTGTTGCTGTATCCACTGTCCGCCGGAGCCTCGATGCGGATCTTGGCGCTCGGCATCAGGCCCTATGCCGCGGCGCTGATGCCGGCACTTGCGGGCTCCGCGGTGATGGCGTGCGCGGTGGTTGCTGCCTCCATTACCATGCCGGCCACGTCGCCATGGCTGCGTCTCTCCGCGCTCGTGCTGCTTGGTTCTTCGGTCTATCTTGCCGTTGTCATGGCGGTCGCCCGGCCGGCCGTGGTGCGGATATGCCAGGAAGTCTGGGGTCGTGTGCGGCGATCGTCTAAGACCTAGCCAGAATTCGGCCTGCACGCACCAGTTAGCTTGCGTTGGCCGCCTGTCTGGCCTCGGCAAGATCGAGCGGCTCGGGCTTCGGGACGCGGGCTGATCTTGCCCCGCCAGGCGCAAGCCGGTTGATCAATCTTCTAGCGGGATCTTCGACGTAGCGATATGTCACGTCGGCAACGACTGTCAGAACGATGCAGCAGACCAATGCAAACACCGGAAACATGCTTGGCTGAAGTCCGAAATAGTGCCAGGCCGGCTTGAAGAGCAGGATCAACAGCACTTCGTGCATCATGTAGATGGCATATGACGTGTTGCCGAGGCGGCCGAGCCAATCGGAGCCGGGAAACCGCGCGAAGGCGCTTTCTCCCGTGGCTGTGACGAGGATCGCGAGAGAGAACAGTATGATTGCAAGGTCGGGCTTGGCAAAGAAGTTGAGAACCAGAACCGAGACGGCAAACAGCGCTATTCCGGCGAATGCAACCGGCTTCTTGCGATAGTCGCTCGAGAGCCTGAACAGGACGGTTAGGAGAATCCCGTTCAGGAAGCTCGGAAGCGCCCGTAACATCCCGAAATCGAAAGTTGCCCCGTACATCTGAGAGCGTTCCTGCCAGATCGGCAGGTGAGCATGGGCAAGGATGCCGTAAGAGAGCGCGACGATGATCGCCAGCATCAGCGGCGAGATCCTCCCGGCCAGCAGCATGAACAATGGGAATAATAGGTAACAGAACAGCTCGGCGCTGATGGACCAAGCCGGCGAGTTGAAGCTGAGATGATCTGTAATACCCCACGCCTGCACGAGGAAGAGGTTTTGAATGAAATCCGTCAAGCTCGCGTGCGAGGTCGGACCGGATATGCCCATGAGAGCAAGGACCGCGAATATCAACAAGGTGAGCAGATGCAAGGGGTAGATCCGCGCGATCCGCCTAACGAGAAAGCGCGCATAGGAGCGCAGGCCGGTCGAGCTTGAAGGATAGGAATAGGAGATCACGAAGCCGGACAGGATGAAGAACATGTCCACGAACAGGCCATAGGACCCGTTCCAGGCCGGTGAGATGCCCTTGTCGATCAGCTTCAGGTGGAAGATGAAGACCCCGAGCGCGGCGACGAAGCGGTAGAAGTCGAGAACGACAAAACGTCTTGCTTCACTGGCTTCCATCGGGGCTCGGTTTCCTTGCACGTTTCGTCGCTCTTCTAGAGACGAATTGTGACGCAAGTTCGCAAGCGCGGCGGCCGATGGCGGCACAACCCGACGATCCCTCCGAATTCATGGGGCTCATCCGATTGCGGATGGCAGAGAGCCCTTTGCTCATCGATGAGGCAGGCGCCCGACCAACGAGCGATCAGGGGCCGGGACATGGTCCCGGCCCCCAGCGACGTTGGCGCCCGTTTGGGCAGGTCTCACCGGCTCAAACGAACACGAAGTCGTGGCTCGTCAGGCTGGAGACGTAGACGTTCTTCAGCAGAATCGAGTCGGTCGCCGAGAACGTGATGAGCGCGTTCGTGCCGGACTGCGTGATCTGGAGCTGGCTGTAGTCCTCCGCCAGCAGTTTCGAGATCGCGATCGTGTCGTGCGTCGTCCCGCTGCCGGCCTGGAAGTTGAGGATCTGGTCCTGGCCGTGGTCGTACGCGATGGTCGTCGAGTTCGGCGCCGCCGAGAACACGTCATTGCCGGCCCCGCCCTGGATCGTCACGCCGCTGGCGACGGCCGTGACGTTATGGGTGCCATCGGACTTGGTCTGATCGATGAACTCGAGCGCCTTGGCGGTGTTGTAGCTCTCGTGCTGCGTGACGCCGGCCTGTCCGTTGAAGTTGAACAGGAAGACGTCCCTCGAGCCGTCGGCGTGGCTGGCGATCTCCTGGGTCTTGATGCCGGCACTGTTATAGATGTCGGTCAGCTTGCTGCCGTCATTGTTGATGACCTGGGTATAGTCCAGAGTGCCGTCGGCGTGGGTCCTTGTGATCTCGACGATCTTGCCCGATGCATCGAGGTGCTGGTGCTGCGTCGTGTAGGACTGGCCTGTGATGTTGTAGTTCCAGTTGTCCGACGTGCCGTCGGCGTTCTTGATATAGGCAGCGGTCTTGATACCGCCGGTGTAGACCGTGGTGGAACTGTAGCCGTCGCTCTTGGTCGTCACCTCGCTGGTGATAATTCCTTTGGCGTCATACCAGCCCGAGGTCTTGGTGCCGTCGGCGCTCTGCACAAGGGTGAATGCCAGGCTGTCGTCGGCGTGGGTCCGCACGATGTGCGTAAGGAAACCGGTGGTATCGTAGGTATCGTGCTCTTTCGTGTAGTTCTGACCGATGACGTTGAAGAGATAGACATCCCTCGAGCCGTCGGAGTGATAGTCGGTTTGTGTCTTCTTGAGGCCTGAAGCGTCGTAATTGGTCACGACGCTGCCACCGTCGCTGCCGACGACCTGGGTATAGTCGAGCGTGCCGTCTGCGTGCCAGCGGGTCACCTCCGTCGTCTTGCCGGTCGGATCGAGATGCTGGTGCTGCGTGGCATAGCTCTGGCCGGTGATGTTGTAGGTGTAATTGTCTTGGCTCAGGTCGGCATTGGTGATGTAGGCCGCAGTTTTCAGGCCGTTGGTATAGACCGTTGTCGAGCTGTAACCGTCGGCCTTCGTGATCACCTCGCTGGTGAGGACCCCCTTTGCATCGTACCAGTCCGTCGTCTTGGTCCCGTCCTTGCTCTGCACCAGCTTGAACGCCATGCTGCCGTCCGCGTGCTTCCGGATCAGCGTCGTGAGGAAGCCGGTTGCATCGTAGACGTTGTGTTCGGTCGTGTAGTTCTGGCCGGTGATGTTGTAGACGAAGACATCCTTGCTGCCATCAGCGTGGTACTCGGATTGTTTCGTCCGTACTCCCGTCGAGTCATAGATGGTGACGACGCTGCTCCCGTCGTTGTTGACGACCTGGGTATAGTCGAGCGTGCCGTCCGCGTGCTTGCGGGTGACGGACGTGACCTTGCCGGACGGATCGATGTGCTGGATCAGCGTGGTGTAGCTCTGGCCGGTGATGCCATAGGCATAGTTGTCCAGACTACCGTCGGCGTTCTTGATGTAAACTTTTGTCTTGACGCCGTTGCTGTAGAGGGTTGTCGAGGCGAAGCCGTCGGCCTTTTGGACCACCTCGCTGGTGAGGCTGCCGGCGGCATTGTACCAGTTGGTCGTCTTGGTGCCGTCGGCGGTCTGCATCAGCTCGAAGGCCAGGCTGCCGTCGGCATGCAGGCGCGTCAGGGTCGTGAGGAATCCGGTCGAATCGTAGACGTCGTGCTGGGTCGTATAGTTCTGTCCCTTGATGTTGTACGTCCAGACATCCTTGCTGCGATCGGCATGGTAGGCGGTCTCGACCAGTTTCACTCCCGTGGCGCTGTACAACGTGATCACGCTGCTGCCGTCACTATTGTAGACCTGGGTCGAGTCCAGCGAGCCGTCGGCATGGCTGCGGATCACCGAAGTGACCTTCCCCGAAGCGTCGAGATGCTGCACCTGGGTGGTGAAGCTCTTGCCCGTGATGTTGTAGGTATAGTTGTCCTGCGAGCGGTCCGCGTTCTTGACGTAGGCGGCTGTCTTCACGCCGTTGGTGTAGAGCGTGGTGGAGTAATAGCCGTCGGGCTTCTGGACGACTTCGCTCAGCAGGGTGCCGGCCGTGTTGTAGGTGTCGGTTGTCCGGGTTGCGTCGGTTCCGACATGAACGAACTTCGTCTGCACGCCGCCGGTGTAGCTGATCACGTCCTTGGAGCCGTCGCTGTGGACGATGGTGGTCGAGGTCGGCTGTCCGCTTGAATTGAGGCCGGTGTCGGATTTCGAGAGCAGCTTGCCGCTCGAATCGTAAGTCCTCGTGCTGGTCCAGGTCGCCGCCGAGTTCGTCACCGAGAACGAATATCCGCCCTGGATCTTCGAGAGCGCATTGCCGTAATGGGCGATCATGTAGTCCATGGTCGCCTTCGAGGCGACCTGCAGGACGTGGGAGTCGGTCAGGGTGATTGTCTGCAGCGCCGTCGAGTCGCTCAGATCGGACAGTTGCGGCACGATCTCCGCAGCCGTTCCGGTAACGCTGGTCCTTGTGTCCGGGGCGGGCGGCGTGGTCGGGGGCGCGTCGATCTCGATGATCACAGGGTGATCGCTGACCGGAATGGTGATGGTGCTAACGTCGGTGTAGCTGGCGATCGCTGTGGTGCCGGTCAGCGTGTCGTACACCTTCACGGTGTGATGGACCGCGCCGAGGTTCACCGTCACCGTCTGGGCCGCATTGGACAGCTCGGTATCGGTGGCATCGTTCCAGAGCTTCGGCTCGGCCCAGACGACGAGTTCGTAGGCGCCATTGCTCTTGCCGAGCACCATGCTGTTGCCGGTGGCCGGCATGTTGCTCAACGTGTAGTTCAATGGGTCAGTCGGCTGCAGGCCGCCCTTGCCGTCGTCGGCCAGAATGGTCGTCAGGTTGTGAATCGCCGTCGCGGCGAGCTTGGGCGTGCCGTCGGAGTTGAACAGGCCGAAATTGGCTTCGGGATTGGTGTTGGCTGCAGACGAGTCGCGGTCGAACAGCTCGTAGAGGTAAGTCGCACTCACGCCGGCCTTGTAGGCGACGACAAGCGTGTTCAGGATCGATTTGGCCTGCACCGTCTCGTTGGCGCCGAGATACTGGGTATTGCTTTGCGTGGTGTAGCCGGTTTCCGTGATGACGACAGGCTTTCCCGGAGCCGCGGCCATGACGGCGCTCAGCGTCGCCGCAATGGAGCTGCTCGGATTGAGGCCGGTGCTGACATAAGCGTGGGCGTTGGCATAGTCGACCGAGCCCGACATGTTGCCGAGCTGGCTGTAGCCTTGCGGATCGTTGTAGGCCAGTGACAGATTGTAGACGGGGATGCTGGCGAGCGTCGCGTTGGCATTGACGGCCTGATAGAGCGCACTCTGGAACTGGGCCGCGGCCGAAAGGCTGGAGCTGCCATTGTAGCTGAAGGGCTGGTGATTGGCCTCGTTGAGCCCCTCGATGGCGGTGATGCTGCCCGAATAGCTCGTCGCGAATTTTTGGAGCGAGGCGATGTAGTTCTGCAACCCGACCGTACCGGACTGGGGCAGCGCAGACGATACCAGAAAGTCGAATTTGTAGCCGGCGGCGGCCAGGCCCTCGACGACCGGCTGCGCAGCGGGGTTCGTGCCCATCGCGTCGCGGAGATGGGTGACGCCGATATATTCGAGGCTGTCGGCCATCAGCGCGAGGTTGTTGTAGCCGGTCCATCCGAAACCGGCGTGCGTGTTGACGCCGATGGAGTTGATGAAGCCGCTGGCGGACAGGATGGTTTGATCAGGCATTGCAAACTCGGGTTTCAGCGCGAACGAAATTGCTCGCAGGGATTTGCGTCGAAGCTTCTCTGTCGAGTGTGAATTTCAGATAAAAATCGAAGCTACAAATCGCGAGTGAAATGCGGTTCCTTGTGCAGGAACAGCTCGACTCGTATTGCAGCAGAATGCTGATGCGATGCCCGTGCAGGATGGCGTGAGAATGGCGCTTTCAAGATTTCCACGATTCACGCTGCTAAATATATGCGCAAGCCGTGCGAGTTCGATCCAACGCTTCGGCTTGAGAGCGTGTCATACGAACGCGGCGGTGGGGTGCGACTCTTTCGTCTGCGTCATCGGATGGCACAGGGAGTCGGCAGATGCCATTTTCATGGGCGATCAATCTGAAAGATTTTATCGCACTGGTTGTATCCGTATTTTCCCGGATATGACCGCTTGGTTTGATCGGGGAGGCGCAATGGTTCCGTCCAGGACCTGAATTTGAGCCGTGGCCCAACGGCTCAGTTGCTCGCCCGCTGTGTTCCGATCCGTGCCGGATGCGGCGAATTGGGCTAGCCGCGACGGGCCAGCATCAGAAAGTCGCCGCGCCATCCGACGATCGCCGTTGCGAGCGCGGCGATCACGATCTTGCCGGCAAGCCATGTCGCGGGCTCGGTCGGCATCGCGCCGAGTGATCCGATCAGGACGGCGGCCACCAGCGCCTGCGCGACCAGTGACCAGCGCGGGAATGCCTCGAACCGCAGGGTCGGACCGAGCGCAAACAGAATCGCTGCCAGCGTGGCGAGGCAAGCGCAGCCGACCGCCTGGTTCGGCGACAGGCCGGCCCATGCCGCGGCCAGCGCGACGGCAGCGACGATCGCGAGCTGGCCGGCCGCAACGATCACGAGCCTCGTTGCGAGCTTCTCCAGGTGCGGAACGACCGCGACGGTCGCCTGGAGATGCGTGTGCAGGAAATAGAAGACGGCCACAACAGGTGCCGTCGTCAGGAAGCCATCAAGGCTCTCCCGCGGCACCAGGATACGGGCTGCATCCGGAATGAAGCCGACGAGGCCGCCGAGCAGCACGAGGGTCGTGCAGACCATGAACTCGAACATCCGCCGCGTCGAGTGCACCGACTTCATGACGGTTCCGTGCTCGAAATCCTTCACGACATCGGGATAGCTCACGGTGTGGATCGCTGCATTGAGGACCCAGAACGGGCGTTGCAGCAGGTCGAGCGCAATCGAAAATCCGGCGCCGGCGCCCGTCGCACCCAGCCGGCCGATGATGATGAAGCGGAGCAGCACCGGCACCGAGAGATGGATGACGGACGCACCCGCCGCCAGCATGCCGTAGCGGGAGAAATCCTTCCAGTCGGCCAGCATCGTCCGCAGCGGAACGCGCTCCAGGGGGGTGCGATAGGCCACCAGCCCGGCGAGCAGGCCCAGGGCGTGGCCCGCACTGACGCCGAGCAGCGCCGCTTCCGCCGTTCCCCAAATCGCCGCACCCGCGGCGGCTCCGGTCAGAAGGGCGGTAGCGCGAAACGCCAGGAGAGAGGAGGCGACACCCAGCCGGTCGGACAGGCGGACCGACAGCAAATAGAGGTCGGTCAGGCCCTGAAGCACGGAGATGCCGAGGCCGAGCGCGATGATCCCGGCCGGGAGTACGCTGGCCAGAGATGCGCAGCCGCCGACCACGACGAGCGCGCCCGCGCTCGACAGGCCCGCGGCAAAAAGCGACCACCTCAGCCGCGCCGCCTCGTTCTCCCCGGCTGCTGCCAGGAAACGCAATCCGGCGAGCTGCAGCCACTCGAACATCAGGACGCAGAGCAACTGGCTCGAGGCCAGTGCCAGCGAGAAATTGGTGTAGTCGGCGGCGGGCAACAGATGACTGATCGCGAAGATCAGGATGATCGCCGCGGCGCTCTGATAGAGGTAGCCCGCCATCGCGAAGAGGCGTGTCATCTCGGAATGAGGCGCTCCTTGCCGACGGCCCGCGGCGCTTCAGTCGTTGCTGCGCGCACGCGCGACATCCGCTGCTCGCGCAATTGCTCGTACAGATTCTTGTAGGATGACAGCACGTCGGCAAATATCCATTTGTTGGTATCCGCGATCAGGCGCCGGCTGATCTCGTCGATCTTGTGCGGATCGGAGGCAACTGCAAGCATGCTGTCGGCCAGGGATCGCGGATCGGCTTCGGTCAGCCAGCCGGTCACGCCGTGCTCGATCACTTCGGGCATGCCGCCGAAACGCGTTCCGAGCAGCGGCCTGCCGGCCGCCTTGGCATCTGCGACGACGAGTGGACCGGGGTCGTGCCAGATCGATGGCGCGACCACCACGTCGACCTGCTGGTAGAAATCGTCCGGCGCCACGAAGCCCATGAACTCGATGCGCGCATGCGGCGCGAGCGCCCTGAGGCGACGCTGCTCCTCCTCGCTGACCCGGCCGGCGATCATCATCCGGATGCGGTCGGGAGGCAGCATGGCGAGAGCATGCATCAGGTTGTCGATGCCCTTCTCCTCGGTGAGCCGACCGATGAACCCGAACGTCACTTCCGTGGTGCAGACCGGGCGAGGGTAGGGCTCGCGCGGCGGCTCGGTCGAGGCGTTGCGGATCACGGTTCGGATCGGCGTCTCCGCGAACATGCCCATGTCGGTGTGAATGGACAGCACGCGCTCGCTCACGCCGACCACGGCGCTCAGCCAGTGCGTCGCCCGCTTGCGATGGAAGGTCAGGATCCCGCAGCTCGTGCAGGTGTGCTCGCATGAGCGTCCCTTGTCGAAGCGCGAGCAGCGCGGGCAGGTCAGATAATAGTCGTGAAGCGTATGCAGCACCGGGACGCCGAGCTGAGCGGCAACGCGCCAGATCGCGGTGGTGAGACCGGACAGATTGTTGGAGTGCAGCACGTCCGGCTTGAAGGCCCGGATACGTTCCGCGATCAGCGGGGCCTGCATCTGCCAGTCGTCGACCGCATGCCAGATGCTGCGCTTAACGATGTTCTTCGGCAGCGAGAAGGGCAGATGGAAGTTGCGCACCGGCGCAGAATAGACGTTGATGCCGTTGCAGCTTTCACGAACCTGCTCGGGCGCGGATGCGCTGCGGATCACCTCGACCTCATCTCCGCGCTGCACCAGGCCTTCGGCGAAGCGCCGCGCGAAGATCTCCGCACCGCCGACGATCTTGGGGGCCTGAGGCGTCGGATAAAGAGTGGACGTCAAAAGAACTTTCATCACTGAACCTCATGTCTTGCAAAATCGCGCTTACCGCGCCGGCCTTATCTCCAAAGCGGGCATGGCACCGTTGCTCGCTGCAATGAGAACCGGCGTGGTCGAAACCGGAATCCAGGCACCGGACGCAGGTCTTGCGGCCGAGTCGCACGGCATCGCAAAGGTTGCGCCGTCCTGATCCCCCTTGATCCGGACCTCGTAACGCCGCTCGGGAGTCTCGGACCATACCGCAACTCTGGCGCCGGACGTCGTCGTTGCATTGATCGACACGACGCCACTGGCGAGCTCGCGTTTCTCGGCGCTCAGGCTGGAGCGGATGAAAGCCCAGGCGCCCTGAACCGCGCAGGCGACGGGCTTCGGCGAATTGTCGAAACGGTAGAGCCCGAAATTGTGCTCCAGATCCGATGCGTCCTTTCCACTGTCCTTGAGTTCGTAGAACCACATTCCTTTGAGCCAGCGCGCCGCGGTTGATGCCCACAAGATGAGCTGCGCACTATTGTCGGACTGGGCTTGTTCGCTGACGCCGCATTTATTGGTGGCAGCCGTGGTCCACCCCGTCTCGGTGACATAGATCGGAAAATCGGGGTTTCCGCTCGCCTGGCCGACCAGGCGGTGAAACGCCGTCAGCCTGTCGATGATTTCGGCCGAGGTGCGTTTGCTCGGGCCCATGCAGAAATTGTAGAGATGGATCGATGCGCCGTCCGCATATTGAAGAATGCCCGTCCGCAGCATCTTCTCGGTCCATGTCCAGCCCAGATCGTCGCCGAGGGCGCCGACCAGGAAGGGTGCATTCGGCGCCACCCGCTTGACTACCGGCCGCGTGACCTCGGCAAGCGCCCGATAGTTTTCCGGCGAGAACGCAGGATCTTTCTTCGCCGCCAGGTTCCATTCGTTCCAAAGCTCGAACAGCGGATGCTGCGCCACCACCGATTGCGCGGCCGCCGCCGCATAATCGGCGAACCGCTGCCGCGCCTCGTCCGTCGTCGGTGGCGAGGAATTCGGAACGAGATGATGGCCGAAGGCGAGGATCAGGAGAGGGCGCGCGACGCCGGACTTGACTTGCGCTTCGAGCCTGCCAAGTCGGGGTGTGAAGCCCATCCGGCGTCCCCCAACCTCGAACTCGGACCAGGGAAAATCATCGCGAAAGGAATTGAGACCGAGTTGCTTGATCTGGGCGACGTTTTCCGAAGGCACGTATCCGCGCGCGCTCACCGGGCCGCCCAGCCCCTGATGCGTGCCGACCCCGAGCAGAAATCGGACATCGAGCGGTTGCGCCTGCTGTGCGCAGACCGAGACCGGAAGGAGAATGGATGCGATGAGGCTCGCGAGGCGGAGACTGTCGCGAACCAAGGTGCGTGGGAGCGGTGCAGCCATCAGAAATTCTTGGAGAGATCCGACTGCAGCGCCGCCTTCGTTGCGACGGGCGTCCGGTCGTCCTGAAGCAGCTCGACATAGACCTGCTGCAATTGCGCATGCGTCTTCTCGACGTCATAGAGCTGCTTGAAGCGGTCGTAGCCGCGCTGTCCCAGCACCTTGAGATCCAGGTCGAGTGCGCGCCGGAAACCATCCACGAGCGGCTGGACCGCGACGGGCTCGCAAAGCACGCCGGTCACGCCATCGACGACGATCTCGGGCAAAGCTCCGCTGCGGAACGCAAGGATGGGCTTGGCCGCGCGCATCGCTTCCAGGGCAACGAGGCCGAAGGCTTCCCAACGTGACGGGATCACGACGAGGTCGGCGGCCTCGAGCTGGGTCTCGATGGTCGGTCGGTCGAGCCAGCCCAGCAGGGACACGTTGGACGGGACGGTCGGACCTTCGTACTTGTTGACGACGGAGGCGCCGATCATGCGGACGTCCAGCACATCCTCGAGCGCGCGTGCCGCTTCGAACAGCAGATCGAACCCCTTCTGCCGGTCCAGGCGTCCGATGAACAGGACCTTGACCTTCTTCGAGGTCCAGTCCGCCGCGACGGGCTGCGGCGTGCGGTTCTTCGAGATGCCGTTGTGGACCACGGTAAGGCGGTCGGCAGGAATTCCCGCGCGCACCGCCTCGCTATACTCGTCGCCGGAGATGCAGATGATTCGGTCCGAGGTGCGCGCAAGCAGGTTCTCCGCCGCCCTCGTCAGCTTATGACTGAAGCGGCCGGTCTCGCGCGAAAATGCCCAGCCGTGCGGACAATAGACGACGCGCGGTCCGCCCGAGCGGGCTGCGAGCGCGGGCCGGAGCACGAGCCCCGCAAAGGAAGAATGCAGGTGCACCACGTCCGGTCTGAAGGCATCCAGCGCTTGCATGCTGGCACGCAGCATCTGGAATAGGCCGGCGACGCTGCGGCCGGATCGTTCGAATGTTGTAATCTGGTTGTCATCGATGGCACCGAGGTCGCCCCGATGATCCGACGGTACAACATAGTGCACGTTCTCGGCACCGAAGCTGCCCTGCTGCTGAGGATGCAACTCGTTCAGATAGCTCGCGATCCCGCCACGGATCGTTTCGGCGATGTGCAGCACTTTCATCGTTTGCCTGGCGTAGGGCCGCGTTGGAGAGCCGGACATCTGTATCCCTGTTCTGTGTTCGCTAGTGCGAAACACAGTTCCTCGAATACGTAGCGATATTGGGGCAGCGATGTGGTGATGTTGCGCCAAGGCGCTCGTGCTTGCGATCATCGCAAGAACGAAGAAGAAATTTCATGGAACCAGGCAAAGAGCCGCGAGTTGCAAACCGTTTGTGCAAAAACCGTTGCGCGCGATAGGCGAACCGCGCCGCGTTTCACGCAGCGCTGGCGACCTTCGCCGGCACTGCGAGGTGATCGAGCAACGTCTTCGCCGATTTCTTCCACGAATAGAGTGCAAGGCGATCCTGTTGCCGCCGGCGTTCCTGGTCCGAGATCGCGCCGATTGCCAATCTTTCGAGCATGAGCTGCTTCAGCGCCTCGGCATCGGTGGCGTCAAAATACGCAGCCGCGTCTCCGCACGTCTCCACGACGGCGTCGGCCCTCGAGGCGATGACCGGGCAGCCGAAGATCATGGCTTCGAGCGGCGGCACGCCGAACCCCTCGTAGAGCGAGGGAAACACGAAGGCCGATGCGTGCGCATAGAGCGCGGCAATCTCGCTGTCGGTCAGACGGCCGGCCAGCACCAGGCCGGAAGCCCCTTCGCCCGAATTATCCTGAAAGACCTTGCTGTTGTCGCCGCCGACGATGACCAGGGGAACGTCTGCCCGGTCGAGCAGCTGGATGGCGCGGATCGCGACGGACAGATTCTTGTTCTTGGTTTTCGAGCCCACGAAGAGGAAGAACTTCTGCGGCTGAACGCCAAGTCGGGCCAGGATGCCGGGATCGGGCTTCGTGGCTGCAAAGTGCTCGGCGCTGTTGGGGAAGACGGGAATGCGCGATGCCGAGAGATTCAGCACGTCCGCAAGCTCCTTGCGGGAAAATCCCGACACCGTTGCGATGCTTGCGTGCCGGGCGAGCATCCGCCCCATCGTGCGATGGACGGTCAGATAGCGCCAGTTGAAGAAGTCGGGCCTGCGAAAGACCTGGGCGTCGTGAATCACGACGATGTGGTCGCGATGGAAGACCGGTCCGGAATTGGCCAGGCTGATCAAGCGGCCTCCGGCGGCAGCGCGGGCGAGATCGATTTGATCCCACGCGTGCCCATGCAGCCGGCCGACAGCGCGAATCTTGATCCGGTCGAGATCAAGTTCCTCGCTTGCATCCGCGGGCTTCAACAATTGCCAGTCTGCGTTGCGCAGCGAGGTCGGAATCTGCTCCGACGCGAGCAGCACGTCGATCGCCTTGACCATTTCAGCGGCATAACGCTGCACGCCCGTGAGCTTTTGCGACAGAAAGCGGCCGTTGATGAAGAATTTCAATTGGGGACCACGATGGTTCATGGAGTTCCGGCCGGGTTCGCGGGGAGCTCGCGGTGGAGGAGCCGCACGTGAGCAATCGTTAGGTACAGAAATATGACGCAGCCGGGCATGGCTCGGAGGCGCCGCCTGCATGGCCCGGCGTCGCCTTGCTGCGTGCCAGGCCGGGGTGTAGAGGTCGGCCATGACCGATGACACCCACTCCTTCCGCTGCGGCTCGCTCACCGCGACCGTCAAGGCGCACGGCGCCGAGCTCTGCTCGCTGAAGGGCGGCGGCACCGAATTCCTTTGGCAGGCGGGGCCGGAATGGCCGCGTCACGCGCCGCTGCTGTTTCCGATCGTCGGGCGCCTTGCCAACGACGAATTGCGGCATCAGGGCAAGACGTATCGGATGACGCAGCACGGCTTCGCCCGCGACAGCCGCTTCGTGTGGGCAGAACGCGGCGAGAGCCGCTGCACCCTGGTGCTCGATGATAATGAGACGACGCGCGCGCTCTATCCGTTCCCGTTCCGGCTGACGGCAGCCTATGCGATCGATGAGTCCGGCCTCGATCTGACGCTCACGATCGCCAACACCGGCAAGGAGACGTTGCCGGCCTCGCTCGGCGGTCATCCCGCCTTCAATTGGCCGCTGCAGCCCGGCGCGGCGAAGGAGAGCCATGCGCTGACTTTCGCGAGCGCCGAACCGTCTCCGGTCCGCCGTCTCGAAGGTGGATTGCTGCGGCCGGCAGCGGAGCCGAGCCCGGTCAAAGGCACCTCGCTTCCCTTGTCGGACTCCCTGTTCGTCGACGACGCCATCATCTTCGACCGCATCGAGAGCACTTCGGTCCGCTATGCCGCGGCGGGCGGTGCATCGACCGGGCCATGGCTGAAAATGTCCTGGCGCGGATTTCGCGAGCTCGGCGTCTGGTCGAAACCGTCAGGCGCGCCGTTCCTCTGCATCGAGCCCTGGCGCGGCTACGCAAGTCCCGCCGGCTTCCATGGCGAGTTCGCCGACAAGCCGGGACTGATGCACATCGCGCCGGGCGCTGAGGAAGAATTATCCTACCGGATCGAGGTCGGATCGTCCTGACGCCGAACGGCTTCCGCACGCATGATTTGTTGCGGCGCGCGTGCTTCGATCTTCGATCATCCTCAGACCTCGATGCGCGTGAGATCCTCGCCGAGCACGACCGGTCCTGCATAGTCCCGCCTGACGTCATCAAGCAATGCGTTCAGCATGGCATCGTCGGTGCGCGGACGGTGATGGGTCAGCGCGAGCTTCTTGACGCCGGCTCTGGCCGCGATCTTCCCGACCGTGTCGCCGCAGGCGATCGTGTATTTCGCAAGCCGGCGCAAATGCTCGTTGTTGATCTCCGGCGTGGCGAGGAAGCAGCACTGCACCAGCAGGTCGGCTCCCTCGGCCAGCCGCTCGAGCCCGGGGCAGGGGACGGTGTCGCCGGAAATAGCAATGACCTTGCCTTCCGCTTCGAAGCGATAGCCGAGACAGATCCAGCGCGCCAGAAAGGCCGGCGGCATGTCGAGGGCATCGCCATGCGAGACCAGTTCGGCACTGATCTTCCAGCGACCGGTGTCGAGCACGGGGCCTGGAATGATGTCCGTTGCGGCGACCGGCTTCCAGCCGCCGAAGCTCGGCTCGCCCTGGTCCCGCCAGATGATGTCCTTGTCGTAGACCTGCGTGATGAGCGTGTTGACGAGCCGCTCAGTGTCCGGCGGCCCATAGATGCGCAACTCATCCTTGCGCCCGTGCATCCACGAATTCAACATCACATCGTAGAGATCGCCGATGTGGTCGAAATGGTGATGGGTGAGGAAGACCGTGTTGATGGCGCCGAGCGGCACGCCGGCCTTGTGAAGCTGCACCATGACGCCACGGCCGGCGTCGAACAGGATGTTCTCCTCGCCAAGCCTGATCAGCGTGGTCGTCGCCATGCGGCGCGGGTCCGGGCGCGGGCCGCCGGTGCCGAGCAGTATGACCTCCATGCGCCACCTCCGAGTGCAGGCTTTTGGAGGCACAGTAGATGCGAAGCTCACAGGGGAGCAAGCCGCAGAGCGCCGCCCGAAGTACGATCTGCTTTTCCGAAAATCGGGAGACTGCCGGCGCGACGGTGCGCAAAATGAGAATTGTGGGCCAATTCATACTTAATGTGCCAAGAGCATGACCAATATTGTTTGCGCATCACAACGCGCCTAGTATCGCGGCAGGCAATTTCGGGGGCTCGAACAGGCTGTGAATGCCCGTTCACATGACGGCGCGTTGCGCGGCGACTTGAATCTGCAGGTCGGGACGCAGGCACATGGGACCGCCAGGACGGCGGTAGCTTCCGCTCGTCCGCCCGGCCGCGAGCGGCTGATCGTCGTCGAGGACGATCCGGTGACGCGGACCATGCTGGTCGACTATTTCAGCGACAACAATTTCGACGTGGTCGGCGCCGGCACCTGCACGGAGTGCCGTCAGGCGCTGCGCGCGCGCACCGATCTCGTCTTCCTCGACGTGCAACTGCCTGACGGGGACGGCTTCGAGCTCGCCAAGGAGATCCAGGCCACCAGCAACGCGGGCATCATCTTCGTGACGCGGCGCGACACCGACGTCGACCGCATCCTCGGCCTCGAGGTCGCCGGCGACCATTACGTCACCAAGCCGATCAACCTGCGCGATCTGCTCGCGCGTGCGCGCAGCGTGCTGCGGCGTCGCTCGATCGACCGCAAGGCGGCGCGCAACCACAATTCGATCGCGTTCGGCGACTGGATCATCGACCTGACCCGGCGCGAATTGCTCGGCAACGACGGCAAGCCGGTGGCGCTGACGCGCGCCGAATTCGACCTGCTGGCGGCGCTCGTCGGCGCCGACGGCAGGCCGCTCAGCCGCGACTATCTGATCGAGGTGGTCAGCAACCGCCAGGCCGAAGTCGACATCCGCACCGTCGATGCGCTGGTGGCGCGGCTGCGCCGCAAGCTCGTCGGCAGCGGCACGCCCGTGATCGCGACCGTCACCGGCGTCGGCTACAAGCTCGCGCTCAGCGAGCGGCTGTAGCGCAAGATCCGGAAAAGCGTGCAGCGGTTTTCCGGCAAGATCATGCTCAGACAATAGCAACATCGCCGTCAGCGCGATGCGACGCGCTTCCAACGTGCTTCGATGCGCGCCTTGATCCGGCTGACCCTGGCCTCATGGGCCGCCCAATAGGCGCGGCTGGCGGCCGCGGTGCCTTGACGATAGCGGGCATAGACCGCCTTCGGCTGCACCGGCATCTTCGGGCGGCTCGCCGGTTTCACGGGCGCCGCAGCCGCAACCGCAACGGCAGCTGCAACCGTGGACGCCGGATCCGGAGCAGCCGCAGCTTCGCGCTCTCCCGGCATCGCGCTCATCGCGACAAGCCGGTTGCGGGCCCGGTTGCAATAGACCTGCGACCGCGCGCTCATCTCCACTTCGCCATGACCCGCCCGGTATTTCATCAGCGCGCGGCAGAGGTCCCCGCCCGAAAGCCGCCAGGCTTGGCTGAGATAGAGCACCCCGTAATGGATGTTGACGTCGGGTTCGGCCAGCTCCGCGCTGCTGCCGCGGAAGCCCAGCATCGCCGCGGTCTCGGGGCGCACCTGCATCAGGCCGATTTCGCCCGCGCTGCCGATGGCCGCCGGGTTGTAGCCGCTTTCGACGAAGACGACCGCCTCGGCGATATCGGCCGGCAGATCGGTGCTCTTGGTTTCCCGCTCGATGATCTTTCGGATCATGGCCCGCGACGACGGCGTTTCGCCGGCGCCGAGCTCGCTGCTGCCGTCGGCCGCATGTGTGCCGATCGGAGCCGACACGAGCAGGACGACCGCGACGTGCTTCCACGTCGCGCCGAGAATGGAGCGTGCCCGATCCCGCAGCATGGGCCTGTCATAGAGCGCCGGAGTTAACAAACCGGCCTCAGGCGTTTGTGCGTCACGGTCGCGCGCGGGCGCTCTGGTCGGTGGATCTGGCCTGCGACGGCTCCTCCAGCTGGTCATCGACCGCATAGAGCGTGCAGCTGGGCGACCATTTCATGCAGGCCGCCAGCGAGTCGCGCCGGGCCTCCTCGGTCGTCGCACGTCCGGCGCGCCAGCCGTAGCCGCCGTTCGGCGACACCGCAAAGGCCTTGTGCGGCAGCAGGCTGGCGAGATAGCGCGCGAACTCGGCCCGCGCGGCCTCGTTGAGCTGGCGTGGCGGCGGCAGCGGATCAGGCAGGCCCAGTACTTCATGGCCGAGCCCGCGCTCGCGCAGGAAGGCGTCGAGATACGGTGTCCATTGCGGCCGGCCCGCGACCGAATAGAGATAATGCCCGTCTTCGCCGTAAGCCGGTGCCGCCACGAACCTCGCATTGCCGCCGCCGGCGCGAAATCCGTCATGGAGCCGGCGCGCGAGGTCGGGACCGAAATAGGAATCGTTGCTGGCATAGACCCACAGCATGGGCACGTGCGAGGTCTTGCCGAAGGTGGCGAAGGCCTGCACCAGCCCATCCGGATTGCAGACATCGTCGTCGTTGCGCGAGCCGCGGCCGCCGGCAAAATTGATTGCGGCGACGAGGCCCGCCGGCGCCTGTGCGCTCAGCGCCACCGTTGCAAGGCCGCCTGCGGAATGGCCGGCCGCGATCATGCCCGATGTCGTCACGTCGCCCCGGTGCGCCATCGCATCGATCGCGGCGCGCAGATCGGCAACCGCGACGGCGGCCGCCGGCAGGTACGCGGCCTTTGCGCAACCGCCGACGCTGTCGACGCGCCCGCCCAGCGAGGTGCCGTAGCCGCGCCGCATCACCACCAGCGCCGCAAAGCCGCGCCGGGCGTATTCCAGCGCGATGCCATAATATTTGTGCGCCGACATGGTCGCGCGGTCCTCGAACTTGCGCGGCGAGCCGTGGCTGAGCAGCGCCAGCGGATAGCGCTTGGTCCCGACTGGTCGGACCAGAAAGGCCTCCAGCCCCTGCGGTCCGGCCTCCGCCATCGGGATGCGCAGGTCCTCGGTGTAGAACTCCGCGGCGCGCGCCGGTGCACCGGCCAGGGCGAGGCCGGCGATCAGCACGAGCAGCTTGCGCGAAGGGATCATGAGACGATTCGAAAGGGCGGTGCTGCCGAGCATAGCACGAAGGCCGCTCATGGGGACTGCAGCGCCTCCAAGGAACGCCTTCCCCGTCGCGCGTGTTGTGCCCTTGGCGGGGGCTTGGCCGATGCTATGGTGTCCCGCACTCACGACAGGACGAGGGTATTCCAGTGGCTGATGTTCATCCCGCGGCGGGCAAGCAGGCCTCGCCGGACGCGCTCACCAATATTCCGCGGCTGGTGACGGCCTATTTCGCCGGCAAGCCGGATGCGTCCGATCCGGCACAGCGCGTGGCGTTCGGCACGTCGGGCCATCGCGGCACCTCGTTCAAGAACACCTTCAACGAAGGCCACATCCTCGCGACCACGCAGGCGATTTGTGATTACCGCAAGGAGAAGGGCCTGACCGGCCCGCTCTTCATCGGCATCGATACCCATGCGCTGGCCGAGCCGGCGCTTACAAGCGCCGTCGAGGTGTTCGCAGCCAACGGCGTCGAGGTCATGATCGACAAGGATGGCGGCTACACGCCGACGCCCGTCATCTCGCATGCGATCCTCACCTATAACAAGGGCCGCACCTCTGGTCTTGCTGACGGCGTCGTCATCACCCCCTCGCACAATCCCCCCGAGGACGGCGGCTACAAATACAATCCGCCTCATGGCGGCCCGGCCGATACGGACGTGACCGCTGCCGTCGAGAAGTGCGCCAACGCCTATCTCGCCGGCGAGCTCGAGGACGTGAAGCGCATCGACTATTCGAGGGCGCGCAAGGCCGCGAATGTCCACGCCTACGACTTCGTCACGCCTTACGTCGCCGATCTCGGCAATGTCGTCGATCTGGACCTCGTTAAATCCGCCGGCGTCAAGATCGGCATCGATCCGCTCGGCGGCGCCGCCGTGCATTACTGGCATCCGATCATCGAGCGCTATGGCCTCAACGCCACAGTCGTGAACGAGGCGATCGATCCGACCTTCCGTTTCATGACGGTGGACTGGGACGGCAAGATCCGCATGGACTGCTCCTCGCCTTACGCGATGGCGAGCCTGATCGGCATGCGCGACCGCTTCGACGTCGCCTTTGCCAACGACACCGACGCCGACCGTCACGGCATCGTCACGCGCACCGGCGGGTTGATGAATCCGAACCATTACCTGGCGACCGCGATCTCCTACCTGTTCGCGCACCGTCCGGACTGGGGCAAGGATGCGGCGATCGGCAAGACCGTGGTGTCGAGCTCGATCATCGACCGCGTCGCCAAAAAGCTCGGCCGCAAGCTGGTGGAGACGCCGGTCGGCTTCAAATGGTTCGTCGACGGCCTCGTCACCGGCGGCTTCGGCTTCGGCGGCGAGGAGAGTGCAGGGGCCTCGTTCTTGCGCCGCGACGGCGCGGTGTGGACCACCGACAAGGACGGCGTCATCCTCGGCCTGCTCGCTGCCGAGATCATGGCCAAGACCGGCCGCGATCCCAGCCAGATCTTCAATGATCTCACCGCCGAATTCGGCATGCCGCATTACGCGCGCATCGACGTTGCCGCCACCGGGCCGCAGAAGAACATCCTGAAGTCCCTCACACCAGAGCAGCTCGGCCTCAAGGACCTCGCCGGCGATCCCGTTCGCGCGACGCTGAGCAAGGCGCCGGGCAACGGCCAGCCCTTCGGCGGCGTCAAGGTCGAAACCGATTTCGGCTGGTTCGCGGCGCGCCCGTCCGGCACTGAGGACGTCTACAAGATCTACGCCGAAAGCTTCCGCAGCCCCGAGCACCTGAAACGGATCCAGGAGGAAGCCCAGGCGGGCCTAGCCAAGGTGTTCGCGAGTTAAAGCCAACACTGGCGCTTTCTTACCCTCCCCTCCAGGGGAGGGTAAGGGGAGACGGACGCGATCCATTCCCCCGCTCTGTATACAAGCAAAGGGATAAAGGTATTAAAGTAGAGCTGATTCTCCCTTGAACAATTCCATCCCTCAGCTATTGTATACAGAACGTATTCATAAGCCGTGGGAGTGAGACATGACAAAACCCTTCCCCATGAATGCCTGGTACGCCGCGGCGTGGGACGCCGACGTCAAGGCGGCGTTGCTGCCGCGGACGATCTGCGGCAAGCATGTCGTGATGTATCGCAAGGCCGACGGCACGGTGACCGCGCTGGAGGACGCCTGCTGGCATCGCCTGGTGCCGCTGTCCAAGGGCCGGCTTGAAGGCGACACTGTCGTCTGCGGCTATCATGGCCTCAAATACAACGCGCAGGGGCGCTGCACCTTCATGCCCTCGCAGGAGACCATCAACCCCTCGGCCTGCGTGCGTGCCTATCCCGTGGTCGAGCGTCACCGCTACGTCTGGCTCTGGATGGGCGATCCCGCACTTGCCGATCCCGCGCTCGTCCCCGACATGCACTGGAATCACGACCCGGCCTGGGCCGGCGACGGCAAGACCATCCACGTCAATTGCGACTACCGCCTCGTGCTCGACAATCTCATGGATCTCACCCACGAGACCTTCGTGCACGGCTCCTCCATCGGCAATGACGCCGTCGCCGAGGCGCCGTTCGACGTCACCCATGGCGAGAAGACGGTGACGGTGACGCGCTGGATGCGGGGCATCGAGCCGCCGCCGTTCTGGGCCAAGCAGCTCGGCAAGCCCGGCCTCGTCGACCGCTGGCAGATCATCCGCTTCGAGGCGCCGTGCACCATCGCCATCGACGTCGGCGTCGCGCCGACAGGGACCGGTGCGCCGGAAGGCGACCGCTCGCAGGGCGTCAACGGCTTCGTGCTCAATACGATCACGCCGGAGACCGAGAAGACCTGTCACTATTTCTGGTCGTTCGTCCGCAATTATCGGATCAGTGAGCAGCGCCTCACCACCGAGATCCGCGAGGGCGTCTCCGGCATCTTCCGCGAGGACGAGCTGATCCTCGAAGCGCAGCAGCGCGCGATGGACGAAAACCCCGACCGCATCTTCTACAACCTCAACATCGACGCCGGCGCGATGTGGTCGCGCAAGCTGATCGATCGGATGGTGGCGAAGGAAAACGCCCCAAAGCACCTTCAGGCCGCGGAGTAGAACATGGCCGAGCGTGAGGTCGACCGCTCCATCTCGCAGACCGTGAAGGCGCAGCTCGCGCTGCGCGACCAGATCCTGTCGGGCGCCTTGCGGCCGGGCGAGCGCATCTCCGAGCTGCAGGCGGTGGAGACCACAGGCGCTTCGCGCACACCGGTGCGCATGGCGCTGGTGCGGCTGGAGGAGGAGGGGCTGTTGGAGGCGATCCCCTCCGGCGGCTTCATGGTGAAGGCGTTTTCCGAGCGCGACATCTCCGATTCCATCGAGCTGCGCGGCACGCTGGAAGGCCTGGCGGCGCGCTTTGCCGCCGAGCGCGGCGTCTCTGCGCGCGAGCTCGAGCCGCTGAAGGAGTGCCTTGCTGCGATCGACGAGCTGCTGCGGCAGGTGCCGATCTCGGTCGATGCTTTCTCGTCCTACGTCGCGCTGAATGCGCGCTTCCACGCCCAGCTCACGGAACTGTCGCGCAGCCCGCCGCTGATCCGGCAGATCGACCGCGCCTCGGCGCTGCCGTTTGCCTCGCCGAGCGGCTTCGTGATGGCGCAATCGGCGTTGCCGGAGGCACAGCAGATCCTGATCATCGCCCAGGAGCACCATCGGGTCGTGATCGACGCCATCGAGAACCGCGAAGGCGCGCGCGCCGAGGCCGTCATGCGCGAGCATGCCCGGCTGGCGGTGCGAAACCTGCGGCTCGCGCTGCGCAACCGCACCCATCTCGACCTCTTGCCGGCGCTCGCGCTGATCAAGACCGCAACCGATTGAGGGCAGTCACCATGCGCTTCATCGAGACCTGGACCCCAGCAACGCTCGTCGCCACCCGCGATCTCACCCCGAACGTCCGCGAATTCCAGATCAAGCCGGATCAGTTCGAGGCCGCGGCCTATCCGGTCGGCAGCCACATCAATGTCAGCGTCACCATCGACGGCCTGCCGGAGACGCGGTCCTATTCGCTGGTTGGCGAGGCCTCGTCGCACGGCCTCCGAATTGCTGTGCGCCGCGCGGAGGATTCCCGTGGCGGCTCCCGCTACATGTGGTCCTTGCAGTCGGGCGCGCGGCTCGACATCACCCAGCCCGCCTCGCTGCTCGCGGTGGACTGGACTCGCGAGAATTATTGCCTGATTGCCGGCGGCATCGGCATCACCCCGATCCTCGGCGCCGCGCAGGCGCTGGCGCGGCGCGGGGCGGATGTCACGCTGCATTATGCCGTACGCTCGCGCCGCGAGGCCGCCTATCTCGACGATCTCGCCGCGATGCTTGGCGATCGCCTCGTCGTTCATGCCAGCGAGGAAGGCAGCCGGCTCGATATGGACGCGCTGTTCGCCTCATTGCCGCAAGGCACGCTAGCGCTGTTCTGCGGCCCGATGCGCATGCTCGACGCCGCACGCCATGCCTGGATCGGCGCCGGCCATCCGCTCCCCGATCTCCGCTACGAGACGTTCGGCTCCAGCGGCACGCTGCCCACCGAAACGTTCAGGGTGCGCCTGAAAGACTCCGGTGTCGAGCTCGAGATCCCGCGTGAGCGCTCGATGCTCGACGTGCTCAATGCCAGCGGCTTTGAGGTGATATCCGATTGCAAGCGCGGCGAATGCGGCCTCTGTGCCATCGACGTGGTCAATGTCGACGGCGAGATCGACCATCGCGACGTCTTCTTCAGCGACCATCAGAAACAGAGCAACCAGAAGATCTGCGCCTGCGTCTCCCGCGCGCGCGGCACGATCACGGTGGATACGTTGCTGCGCGCGGATGCGGTTTGAAGGAGGCCGGAGCGGGACTCTCCTAGGAGCAAGTAGACGGCGCCGCGGGCTCCACCTCTCCCGCTTGCGGGAGAGGTCGCGCCGAAGGCGCGGGTGAGGGTTCTCTCCTCTGGGGGAATCCCTGTAGCCCGGATGGAGCGGAGCGAAATCCGGGGCGGTGTTGCTCCGGCGCACACTCGTCCCGGATTGCGCTCCGCTCCATCCGGGCTACGAAGGACCAATCGGTAGAGCCCTACGCCGCGTAAATCGCCCGGTACTTCTTCGTCTCCAGCAGCGCCATCACCCCGTCCGCGGCCACCGGCCGGCTGATCAGATAGCCCTGCACCTCGTCGCAACTGATCTGCCTGAGATATTCGAGCTGGTCGGCGGACTCGACCCCCTCCGCCACGACGCCGATCCGCAAATCGCGCGCAAGCGAGATCACCGATTTCACGATGGCCGCGCAGTCCGGCTGCACCAGCATGTCGCGGATGAAGGACTGGTCGATCTTGATGCGGCTGAACGGCAGTTTGCGCAGGTAGGTCAGCGAGGAGAAGCCGGTGCCAAAATCGTCGAGCGCGAGGGTGACGCCGAGCTCCAGCAGTGCGTTCAGGACCGTCGCGGCCGAACCGTACTTCGCCAGCAGCATCGATTCCGTGATCTCGATCTCGAGACGTTGCGGGGCGATCCTGGCGTCGGCGAGCGCCTGCACGATGGTCTGGAGGATGGCCGTGTTGTGAAATTGCGCGGCCGAGAAATTCACGGCAACCCTGATGTCTTCGGGCCAGTCCGCCAGCGTCGCGCAGGCGCGGCGGATGACCCATTCGCCGATCTCGTGGATCAGCCCGGTCTCTTCGGCGACTGGTATGAATTCACTCGGAGGAACCAGCCCGCGCGAAGGGTGCTGCCAGCGCAATAGCGCCTCGAAGCCGGTGATCCGGTTGGTGCCGAGATCGAGGAATGGCTGGAACACCAGGAACAGCTCGTTGCGCGCAATCGCGCCTGCGAGGTCCGCTTGCAGCGCCTTGCGCTCGCGGGACGATTTGTCGTCGGCCTGTTCGAAGAAGCAGACCGTGCCCGGCCCCACCTTCTTGGCGCGGTAGAGCGCGGCATCGGCATTCTTCATGAGGTCGAGCGGCGTGTTGCCGTCGCGTGGCGCCAGCACGATGCCGACGCTGATCGCGCCGACGATCTGGCGACCCTCGATCTGGAACGGCTCGCTGAAGGCCGCGACGAAGCGTTCGGCGATCTCGAGCGCATCCTCGGGCCGTGTCAGATTGGCCATCACCAGCGCGAACTCGTCGCCGCCGATCCGCGCGACGTGCTCGGCGGCGCGCGTGCAGCGTTGCAGGCGGCTGGCGACCTGGACCAGGAATTCGTCGCCGGCGGGATGGCCGAACTGGTCGTTGACCTCCTTGAAGCGGTCGAGATCGAGCAGGAGCACCGCGAATTCCTCGCCCGATAGCGCCAGCCGCTTGAGCGCGGCATCGAGCGTTTCGTTGAAGGCGACGCGGTTGGGCAGGTGGGTCAGGGGATCGAGCCGCACCGTGCGCTCGGCCTCGATCTGCCGCATCATGCGCCGGGCGAACGAGAACGAATTGACGAACACGCCGCGCAAAAGGACGCTGCCGTAGACCACGACGAGAAAGGCGATGAGGAGAAAGGCGAGATCGCCGTTCTGGCCGAGGCAGATGGCGATGCCGAGGAAGATCGGCGCCGTGAAGGCGATCGCCGCGATCGGAATGGTGGCGAAGGCGAGCGCGCCGCCGGCCAGCATGCCCGCGCACAGGCAGGTAATGACGAGCTGGCCGCCGCTGGAAGCGTCGGCGAAGAAGGCGACCGGGACGATGCCCCAGGCGGCGCCGAGGATGAAGGCGTTGCGCACCAGCCGGTACATCGCGCGACGCGAGACGAATTGCGGCTTGGTGATGCGGCGCGCGACGTGGGATTGCAGGCCAAATCCGATCGCGGCGGCGGCGACAGCCGCCGCCCAGATCAGGGCGGGCATTCTGTCCGGCGACTGCCACAGCGCGATGGCGAGCACGATGGCGTTGCAGGCATTGGCCAGCATGATGCCGACCGAATAGCCGAGCACCAGCGACATCTGCTCGGCGCGGATATGCCCGGCCACGGCCTCGTCCGTTGCGGGGCCGCCAAAGGCCGACAGATCGCCGGCGAACAGCCGGGCGACATAGCTGGTCGTTTGAGTCCGCATTCAATAGCCTAGCAGCACGGGCCGTTCTTTTCGGCTCGATCCGGAGAATTCGCCGTAAACCTTTGACGAACTATGAATTATCCCCGCTTGCCGCGCCGGCCGCGACCACTTCTGCGTGCTCTTCACGCAGTATCGATAACAAATCGATACAAATGCCCGACAGGCCGGACATCAAACGGGGCGGGGGCGCGGTCTCAGCTGGGTGATGGCGACCCCGGAGATCGCGAGCAGTCCGCCGACGATCAGCTTGGGCGTAAGCCGGTCGCCGAGAAACAGTACGCTCGAAAGCAAGGCAAACACCGGAAGTAGCAGACCGAAGGGCGCGACGCGCACCATCGAGCAACGGGCGATCAGCCAGAACCAGAGGCCAAACCCGACAATTCCCCCGGCGAAGATCGTGTAGGCGAGCGCCAGCCAGCCAAGTTCGCCCGCCGTCACAAGGCTCGCCGCTTGTCCATGTTCAAGGAGCAGCGACATCAACATGACCTGCGGTACCGTGAGCAGCGAGGACCACCCCATCAACATCAAGGGATCGAAGGGGCCATAACGCTTCGTCAAGACGTTGGACACCGCGAAGGCGAAAGCTGCTCCGACTACAAGCAGCAGCGGAAGCGGGTTGGTGGACTGGCCCGGCTCCGCCGCCAGCACGGTCACGCCGACGAATGCAAGCATCACTCCGGCGCAGGTGGCAAGTGACGGTCTCTCCGCCAGCAGCGGCCAGGCCAACAGAACCGTGAAGGGCGTGGCGAGTTGGTATGCGACGGCCGATATGCTTCCCGAGCCGAGCCCGAGGCCAACGTAGAACAGCCCGAAATTTAGTCCGCCCAGGAAAAGCGAAATGGCTGCGACAGGGCCGAGCTGTTGACGCGTGGGCCTGTCCACGAACGGAACAAGCAGCAGCGCAATGGCCAGAAAGCGCAGTGCGAGGAAGAAGAGCGGTGGAAACTCCGCAACGCCCACTTTGATGGCCACGAACTGATAACCCCAAATCAGGGGAACGGCGATCGCGCAGACGATCTGGATGGCAGACATGGCGGATGTCCTTTTTAAAGACCGATCAGTCCAAATATGGGCGCACCATCAGCGCAGGCGTCACGGGGTTGCTTACCTGACGAAACGACCGATGAGAGCGTCGACGGCCGCTTGCGATGTGGTCCGTGCCGGTGCCGTCTTGCCGACCACGCGCAGCCCTTCAACGAAACAGACGAGAACCCGGGCGGCCGTTGCGGGCTCAACACCATCGGCCAACCTGCCCGCCGCTTTCGCGCGGGACAGTGCATCGGTCACTTTGGCCTCCATCGCCTTGAAGAAGCCCGCGACGCGTCGACCGACGTCGGCATCCCCGCCAGCCAATTCCATGGCCGTGGCCACCAGGAGACATCCGCGCCGACCGTTGCTCCCGCTGGTGCGCTCGACGTAGCCGGCCAGGCAGGCCCGCAGGCCGTCGACCGGATCGTTCCGGGGATCGAATTCCACATCCATCCGCGCCAAGGCATCCGCGATGTAGCGATCGAGCGCGCGCAAGAAGAGCGAATGCTTGTCGCCGAAAGCGGCGTAGAGACTGCCCCGCGACAGCCTGGTCGCGCGAAGGAGATCGGGCAGCGCCGTGGCGTGATAGCCGCGCGACCAGAACACATCCATCGCGCGTTCGACGGCAGCGTCCACGTCGAAACTTCGCGGCCGGCCACGGGGCATCGGCGTTGCAGTATTTTGCCTCATGCCAATATATAGACCGATCAGTCATTAAATGACAAGGCCAAGCTCCGGGGATCATCAGCCTCCTATCCGGACCTCAACACCGGAATCTGCGCTGATGTTTTCTTCTCGTCAGCGGATCGAGACGCCCCCTCGATCGCGTGATACGTTTCGTGGACCGGCAGGCCACCGTGCGCCGCGTCGGCACCGGATGCGTTCGAAATTCCGAGGGCCTGTCCATGAGCGAGCCTTCAGCCGACGTGTCGGCAACGGTCGAATACACGATGGACAAATGGCGGATGGACCGCCTTCCCTGGGCCATGTGGGCTTGCGTCGCCGGCCTTGCGATCGCGCTTCACGCAGAGAGCCGCGGCCAGAATGGAGCGGTTTTGGCAGTCGTCTATGTGGCTCTGCTGGGGCTGGCATTCGCAGGCTATGCCCTGACGAGCCTGATCGGGCGGTCCGGCCTGCCCTTGCTGCTTGAGTTGTTGATCGGCGTCCTGGTCCTGATCATCGTCTCCGGCTTGATCGGTGTGATCAGCGTATTCGTCGGCGGGCCAAGCGGCGGCTCCAGCTATGTCGGCACGATGCGCAGTCACTATTGGACTCATCTCGTGAACCCATCGCTGAACGTTTTCGGCTGGATGTTGCTCTATCTGGGTTTCGGATGGATCGCGTTTTCAGCTTACCGGCACTTCTACGCGGATCGGGCGGTCGTCTCCATGTCTTCCGCGGGCATCCACTTTCACAGGCCATGGCTCAAGGGTCTCTTCATTCCCTGGCAGGAGGTGCGCGGGGTGGGCCATCTGGTCGTTCCCGGCATCTCGGGGGTGCCGTATGTCAGTCCATACGCTGCGGCCGTCACGGTCGGTCAAAACTTCTATGAGCAGCATATCGCCCCGAAGCGCAGCTTCTTCTCGCCACCCGGGGCCGAGGCCATGTTCCAGCCGAAAGGCGAGGCGATCCAGGTGGTGCTGAGCAGCGCCGACATGGCGGTCAAAGCGGAAGATTTTCTCGGGCCTGCCGAGGCGCGGTGGAAGACATTTCGGGATCAACCGGCATCGCCGCCCCAACGCGGCGGCACCGTCTTCTACGGACGGTGGTCGATCGATGGCTCTCGGTGGCAGGCCG
Source organism: Bradyrhizobium sp. NBAIM01 (assembly GCF_020194115.1). NCBI lineage: Bacteria > Pseudomonadati > Pseudomonadota > Alphaproteobacteria > Hyphomicrobiales > Nitrobacteraceae > Bradyrhizobium > Bradyrhizobium sp. NBAIM01. The sequence goes on from NZ_JADYVU010000020.1 coordinate 75,272, forward strand.
TTCAGTTTCTTGCGCCTCTCGTCGGTCTGGCCGTGGTCATGCTGTACCGATAGGGGAATCCCGCTCAGCGTCCGAGTTGCTTCGGATCGTAGAAGAAGCGCTCCTCGATGATCTCATTGCCTCGCCAGGTCTGCCATGCGATCTCCTCCAGCGTCCGCGTCGCGCCCTCGGCGTCGGTGAAGGAGAACTTCCAGCGGCTGGCGACGACGTCGCCATCGATCAGGCTCGGGCCGAGGCGCACGGCAGTGACCTCCTTGAACGCCGCCAGCACGCCGCGCTCCTTATCCGCGAGCTTGTCGCGCCCGACCACCGGCGCGGCGAGATTCTCATAGGTCGCGGTATCAGCGGTGTAGTAGTCGAGGATCGCGCCGACGAAGTCGCCATCCTCCAGCCGCTTCGCAAAGGCTTCCACGATCTCACGGCTCGGCATGGTGACCTCACAATTTAAAACCGACTAATAGTCGGTAATTACCGACCGATAGTCGAAAAGTCAACTGGCCGGCTCTCGCGAATTCGACTAGACGAGAGCTTATGGCCAAACAGGCGGAGCGGCGGGCGGCGACATCGGAGGCGATCCTGACGGCGGCGCGGCGCCTGTTCGGGACGCAAGGCTTTGCCGCGACCACTATGGACGACATTGCCGAAGGCGCTTCGGTGGCCAAAGGCGCGGTCTATCATCACTTCAAGACCAAGGAGGCGGTGTTTGAGGCTGTGTTCGACCAGGTGTCGCGCGACCTCGTTGCCGAGATCGACCGCACGGCACGCGCCGAGAAGGACGTACTCGCCGCCATGGTCGCCGGCACCCAGCATTACTTTGCCGCGACCGCGAAGGGGCCGACCGGCCAGATCATTCTGCGTGACGGCCCCGCCGTGCTCGGCTGGGAGCGCTGGCGCGAGATCGACGCGCAGCACTTTGGCGGCAAGATGCCGCGCGCGCTCTCCGCCGCGATGGAGGTCGGCCTGATCGCGCGTCAGCCGGTCGAGCCGCTGGCGCGCCTCCTGCTCGGCGCGGTGACGGAAGCCGCAGTCGCCTGCGCTGGTCGCGCTGACATCGCAAGGGCGGGCGCGGAATATGCCCGTGCGTTCAAGTCGCTGGTGGAAGCGCTGCGTCTGCCCGCATGATTGTGGTAGTGACGAACCGGAAACGCCCACGCCAACAAGAAGAACAGTAGCGCATGAACGCAACTTCCTCTCTCGCACCCACCGATCCCGAATTCGACTACATCATCGTCGGCGCCGGCTCCGCCGGCTGCGTGCTCGCCAACAGGCTCTCGGCGAACGGCAAGCACAGCGTGCTGCTGCTCGAGGCCGGCCCGAAGGATTCCAACATCTGGATCCACGTCCCGCTCGGCTACGGCAAGCTGTTCAAGGAGAAGAGCGTCAACTGGATGTACCAGACCGAGCCGGAGCCGGAGCTGAAGGGTCGCCAGGTGTTCCAGCCGCGCGGCAAGACGCTGGGCGGATCGAGCTCGATCAACGGCCTGCTCTATGTCCGCGGCCAGCACGAGGACTACGACCGCTGGCGCCAGCTCGGCAACGCCGGCTGGGGCTATGACGACGTGCTGCCCTATTTCAAGAAGGCCGAGAACCAGTCGCGCGGCGCCGACCAGTATCACGGCACGGGCGGGCCGCTGCCGGTGTCCAACATGATCGTGACCGATCCGCTGTCGAAGGCCTTCATCGACGCTGCCGTCGAGAGCGGTCTGCCCTACAATCCTGATTTCAACGGCGCGACCCAAGAAGGCGTCGGCCTGTTTCAGACCACGACGCGCAACGGCCGGCGCGCCTCGACGTCGGTGGCCTATCTCGGTCCCGCGAAGGCGCGCAGCAATCTGAAGATCGAGACCTCCGCCCACGCTCAGCGCATCCTGTTCGAAGGGCGCCGAGCCGCAGGCGTCGAATACCGGCAAGGCGCCACCTTGCGCCGCGCCCGCGCGCGGCGGGAAGTCGTCGTGTCGAGCGGCGCCTACAACTCGCCGCAGCTGCTTCAGCTCTCCGGCGTCGGGCCCGGCGATCTCCTGCGCAAGCATGGCATCGAGGTGGTGCTCGATGCTGCCGGCGTGGGGCATGATCTGCAGGATCACATGCAGGTCCGCATCGTCATGCGCTGCTCGCAGAAGATCACGCTCAACGACACCATCAATCATCCGCTTCGCCGCACGATGGCCGGCGCACGCTATGCGCTGTTTCGCAAGGGATGGCTGACGATCGCAGCGGGCACGGCGGGCGCCTTCTTCAAGACCAGTCCGCGCCTCGCCTCGCCCGACATCCAGGTTCATTTCCTGCCGTTCTCGACCGACAAGATGGGCGAGAAGCTGCACGATTTCTCCGGCTTCACCGCTTCGGTTTGCCAGCTCCGTCCTGAAAGTCGCGGTTCCCTCCGCATCAAGAGTGCCGACCCGGCCGTGCCGCCGGAAATCCGCATCAACTACATGTCGACCGAGACCGATCGCACCACCAACGTCGAGGGCATCAAGATCTTGCGCAAGATCCTGAACGCTCCGGCGCTGAAACCGTTCGTGGTCAGCGAGTACGACCCCGGCGCGAAAGTATCTTCGGATGCCGAGATCCTGGATTATTGCCGCGAACGCGGCAGCACCATCTATCATCCAACCTCGACCTGTCGTATGGGCAATGACGCGCTCGCGGTGGTCGATCAGCGGCTGAAGGTGAGGGGGCTCGACGGCCTTCGCGTCGTCGACGGCTCGATCATGCCCGATCTGGTGTCAGGGAACACCAATGCGCCGATCATCATGATCGCCGAAAAGGCCTCCGACATGATATTGGAGGATGCGCGTTAAATTCGCGCTTTGAAAGGATTTGGACTTGGCTACGCGACTGAAGATCGGCACACGCAAGAGCGCCATGGCGCTGGCACAGACGGAAGAGATTGCGCGCCGCCTGACCGCCGCCGTGCCCGGTCTCGACGTCGAGATCGTCAAATTCGATACCACGGGCGATCTCGACCAGACCAGCAAGCTGCTGCCGCATGGCGGCAAAGGCGGCGCCTTCGTGGCGCAGATCCGCGCCGCCGTGCTGTCGGGTGAGCTCCAGGCGGCGATGCATTCGTTAAAGGACATGCCTGGTAACGAGGACACGCCGGGTCTCGTCATCGGTGCCACGCTGTCGCGCGATCCGCCTGGTGATGCGCTGGTGCTGCGCGAGGGTGTGACGCTGCAGGCGCTGCGGCAGTCCCGCGGCAAGGGTTTCAAGATCGGCACCAACGCGGTGCGTCGCGCAGCCTATGCGCGGCGGCTGTTCCCTGATGTCGAGGTGATCCACTTCCGCGGCGCCGCCGACACGCGTGTGCGCAAGCTCGACAATGGCGAGAAACAGCGCCTGCCGGATGGCGGCGCTGTGGGGCCTGCGGATGCGCTGATCATGGCGCGCTCGGGCCTCGATCGCGTCGGCCTGTCCCATCGCATCGCCTACGAATTCACAGCAGTGGAGATGTTGCCCGCGGCAGGGCAGGGCATCGTCGCGGTCGAATGCGCCGCGCAGGATTGGCAGACGCGACAGATCCTGTCGTCGATCGACGACGCCGCTGCGCACGCCTCCGCCGACGCCGAGCGCGAGGTGCTGTGGGTGCTGAACGGCCATTGCAATTCACCGGTGGCGGGCTTTTCGACCATCACGGGCGATCGGATGTCGCTCACCGCATCGGTGCTCGACCTCTCCGGCAACACCATCATCGAGGCCTCGCGCACCGGGCCCGCCAATCGTCCGCGCGAGCTCGGCCGGGCGGTGGGATTGGATCTGCTGTCCAAGGGTGCGGCTGATATCATCGAGCGCAGCCGGCCGCGGTAAGGCTGCCGAAATCACGATCTGCGATGATGCCATTCTGCGCCTGTTTTGCCCGACGAGTCAAAACACACAGGCGAGTCACGCCAGTCCAAGCTTTTCAATGACTTGGCTACTGTGCATGGGGTTGTTTTCGTAACTTTGTTTTGCCGCGCCCGAAGCGGCGAAACAAATCAGCCGCGCACGCGCCGGATCATCTGCTCGACATGAGCGATCGGCGTTTCTGGCTGGATGCCGTGCCCGAGGTTGAAGATCAGCCGTCCGGCGGCAAAATTGGCCAGCACGTCGTCGACCGAGCGGTCGAGCGCCGCGCCGCCCGTGATCAGCACCAGTGGATCGAGATTGCCCTGCACCGCGACCTTGCTCTGCACCCGCTCGCGGATGAAGGCGGGCTCCGCGGTCCAGTCGATGCTGACGGCATTGACGCCGGTCGCTTCGACATAGCCGGGCAGTTGCGCGCCCGCACCGCGCGGGAAGCCGATGATCTTCGCGTCCGGCACTTTGGCCCTTACGCCCTCGACGATGCGCCGCGTCGGCTCGACCGACCAGCGCGCGAACTCGGTCGGCGGCAGCACGCCGGCCCAGGTGTCGAAGATCTGCAACGCGTCGGCCCCGGCGTCGAGCTGTGCCAGCAGATACTGAATCGAGTTGTCGACCAGGACGTCGATGATCTGCGAGAAGGCTTCCGGATGCCGATAGGCCATCATCCGGGCCGGCGCCTGGTCCGGCGTGCCGTGGCCCGCGACCATGTAGGTCGCCACCGTCCACGGCGCGCCGCAGAAGCCGATCAGCGCGGTCCTGGGATCGAGCGCGCCGCGCACGATCTTCAACGCGTCGAACACCGGCTCGAGCTTGCCGAAATCTGCGTGCGGCGCCAGCGTCGCCACCTTGGCCGGATCGTCCAGCGGCTCGAGCCGCGGGCCCTCGCCGACCTCGAACCGCACCGAACGTCCGAGCGCATAGGGGATCACCAGGATGTCGGAGAAGATGATCGCCGCATCGAAACCGAACCTTCGGATCGGCTGCAGCGTCACCTCGGCGGCAAGCTCCGGGTTGAAACAGAGATTGAGGAAGCCGCCCGCCTTGGCGCGCACCTCGCGATATTCCGGCAGGTAGCGCCCGGCCTGGCGCATCATCCACATGGGCGGGACAGCTTGGTGCTGGCCGGAGAGGACGTCGATGAATGGTTTCGTCGAAGACTGGGGCACGAATGGTCCTGAAGCAGGTTGTGCTTCCTGATACACCGCCGCGGCCCGCAGCGGAACAGGGGAACCTGGATGATCGGGCCGCGTTGACCAGCCAATGGAGGAGATCATGGCTGAGACATTCAATCCCGCGCCGCACGACAAGCACGCCGAAGACCTGCGCGAGGCGCTCGCTGCCGATCGGCAGTCCAAGCTCGACGACGGGCTGAGGGACACGTTCCCAGCGTCCGATCCCGTGAGCGTGGCGCAGCCGACGCCCTCGAAGGCCGACGCCGATGCCGAGCATCCTTCGCTCTGGGCCAAGGTCAAGGCCATCTTCAGCTAGCGGCGGCGGGCGCCGGATTCCGATCGGCCCGCTAATGTCTTGTTAGCGATGCACCGATCGCCGCGTCCGTAAGACTACTGGAAAGGGCGGAAACCGCCGCGTAGTCCGGTAGCGATTTCAGAATTAAATAACAGAAGCGGCAGAGGTTTCCGAACGATCGGAGAACCCTGCCACATGAGCGCTACCCAACGAGCCGGATGGAGCCGCCTGCCGCTGCGCGCGGCGGCCTTCGTGGCGCTGACCTGCGCGACGATCCTCGGCGTCAGCGGTTGGCGTGAATGGACGGCACGCGATGCGGTGCTCAAGGCCGCCGAGATGGAGATGGCGAACGTGGCCCGTTCGCTGACCCAGCATGCCGAAGACAGCCTCGATCTCCTGGATTCCGGTGTCGTCGGCGTGGTCAGCCGGTTGGAGATGGACGGCACCGCACCGGTCACGATCGCGAAGCTGCGCACCTTGCTGGATGTGCGCAAGAAGGCGATCGCGCGCATTCACAGCCTCGCCATCATCGACGATCAGGGCAACTGGCTGACCTCACCCGGTACGATCGGCACGACCTTCAGCGACGATGCCTTCTTCCGACATCACCAGCTCTCGCCGAAGCGCGAGGCCCATGTCGGCCGTCCCGTGAAGAGCCTGCTGGACGGCGAATGGGTCGTCACCCTGTCACGCCGCTTCAGCAAGCAGGACGGCAGCTTCGGCGGCGTGGTGCTCGCGACCATCAGCTCGAACTATCTGTCGCACTTCTACAAGCAGTTCGAGATCGGCCGCAACAGCTCCGTGTCACTGGCGCATGGCGACGGACTGATCGTCGCGCGCAATCCCAGCAACGAGACATTCGTCGGGCGCAGCGTCGCCGACAAGCCGTTGTTCCGCGAGCCGAGCCTGCAACGGCCGAGCGGCGCCCATCATTTCACCTCGTCGCTGGACGGTGTCGAACGCGTCAGCTTCTTCAATCGCAGCGGTCGGTTCCCGCTCCTCCTGCTCGCCACCGTCGACAAGGACGAGCTGCTCGCGCCGTGGCGCGCGGCGGCGATCTCCCGCATGCTCTACGTGTTCGCGCTGGTGATGCTGATCGCAGTCATCGGCGGCGTGCTGGTGCGGCAGTTGCAGCGCGGCCAGCGCATGGCTGTCGCGCTGACCGAGACGGAGGCGCATTTCCGCCTGCTCGCCGAAGGCTCCAGCGACATGGTGACGCGGATCGGCCTCGATGAGCGACTGCGTTATGTCTCGCCCTCGTCGGTCCGCATCGTCGGCTGGCGTCCCAATCAACTGGTCGGTTCGCCGGCCCTCGCGGGTATCAATCCGGAGGACCTGCCGGAAGTCCAGGCGATCGTCGACGCGATGAAGCGCGGTGAGAAGGAGGAGGCGCGTCTCACCTACCGCAACTCGCATCGGCAGAACGGCGAGATCTGGCTCGAATCGACCATGCGGGTGACGCGCAAGGACAATGGCCAGGTCGATGGCGTGGTCGCGATCTCCCGCGACATCACCGAGCACAAGAGGCTGGAAACCAGGCTCGAGACGCTGGCGATCGAGGACAGCCTCACCGGCCTTGCCAATCGCCGCCGCTTCGACGAGCGCCTGAAGGAGGAATGGGCGCGTGCCTATCGCGACCGCTCCAGCCTTGCTTTGCTGATGATCGATGTCGACCACTTCAAGGCCTACAACGACGAATATGGCCATCCCGCGGGCGATGCCTGCCTGCGCCTGATCGCCAAGATCATCGCGGCCGAAGCGCAGCGCGCCGGCGATCTGGCGGCGCGTTACGGCGGTGAGGAATTCGCCATGCTGCTGCCGAACATCGATGCCGCCGGCTGCGCCCGGATCGGCGAACGGATCCGCAACGCCATTCACGAGGCCGGCCTCGCGCATGGCAGCAATGAGGCGGCTGGATGCGTCACCGCTTCGCTTGGCGGCGCAGCCTGCCGGCCGGCGTTCGAACGAACCGCGGGGGTCGCTGCGCTGGTCGAAGCTGCCGACCGGGCGCTCTATGCCGCCAAGGCCGCAGGCCGCAACCGCCTGGCAATGTCCGGCGAGGTCATGGATCTGCTGCCCAAGGCGTCCGGCCAGTAACACCGTTCAATAGTGCGGCGGAGGCTCGTTGGCAGGCCCTGGCGCATTTGCCTCGGCGTCCTGCAGCCGAGCATTGAGCTCGGTGATCTGCCGCGTCAGCCTGTCGATCTGCTTCCACTGCGCGGTGATGGTCTGGTTCAACGTCTCGATCGTATCGTCCTGATAGGCGAGGCGCGTCTCCAGCGTGTCGATGCGCTCGCTCAGCGTCTTGATCTCATTCGTCACGCGTTACGTCCTTGTTTCGCTCGCGCAAGCCGTGGCCGAGCGCCACGCGCTCGTCGAACACGAAGCATTCGCCGCGCCAGCGGCTCTCCGCCTCCGGCACCTCTTCCAGATATCTCAGGATGCCGCCCTTGAGGTGATAGACCTCGCCAAAGCCGCGCGCGAGCAGATGCGCGCTCGCCTTCTCGCAGCGGATGCCGCCGGTGCAGAACATCGCGATCCTGCGGTGCCGTGCCGGATCGAGCTGCTCGGCGGCAAAGTCCTTGAACTGGCCGAAGCTCTTGATGCCGGGATCGAGCGCGCCCTCGAACGTGCCCATCGCGACCTCGAAGGCGTTGCGGGTGTCGAGCACGAGGGTATCGGGTGCTGCGATCAGCGCGTTCCATTCGTGCGGATCGACATAGGTGCCGACCTGACGCGTCGGATCGGCGGCCGCATCGCCCAGCGTGACGATTTCCTTCTTCAGCCGCACCTTCAGCCGTCCGAACGGCATCGCCTCCGCGGCGGAGAATTTCAATTCGAGATTGTCGAGCCTGCCGCCGAACATGTCGCCGCGTGCGAGCTCGTGAGCGAAAGCCTCGATCGCCTCCGGTGCGCCGGCGACCGTGCCGTTGATGCCCTCCTGCGCCAGCAACACGCTGCCCTTCAGCCCAAGACCGGCGCAGCAGGCGCGCAGCGGCTCGCGCAGCTCGCGGTAATCCGGGAGGGCGACGAATTGATAGAAGGCGCAGACCTTGTAAGGCGTATTGCTGGACGTCATGGCCGCTCGTTTAGCAGGCGGCCCGCGCCCGGAAAACCCGCATCGCAAAAGCTTGCAAAAGGTCCATACGCCCAGCGGATGGCAGCCATTTTCCTGGTATGCCAGCATTGCCCCGCGGGGCGGGAATGTGTCATGTAGACGCGGTTTTCGAGATGGCGCGCCAACCGCGCCGACGGCCAAGAGAGCAAGACATTCGATGAGAAACTTCCATTTCCCCGGCAGGTCCACGGTCCACGCCACCAACGCGATGGTGGCGACCTCGCATCCGCAGGCCTCGCTCGCCGCGATCGAGGTGCTGCGCGAGGGCGGCACCGCGGTGGACGCGGCGGTTGCCGGCTCGGCCCTGCTCGGCGTGATCGAGCCGCAATCGACCGGCATCGGCGGTGATTGCTTTGCGCTGATCCAGCCGCGGGGCGAGGGCAAGATCGTCGCCTATAACGGCTCCGGCCGCGCGCCAAAGGCGGCGAATGCCGACTGGTATCTCGAACGCAAGATCAATTCCGTGCCGCTCACCTCGGCGCATGCGGTCTCGATCCCTGGCGTGATCGATGCCTTCGCGACCGTGCTGCGCGATCACGGCAAGTTCGGCTTCGACCGGCTGCTCCAGCCCGCGATCAAGGCGGCCGAGGAGGGCTACGTCGTCGCGCCCCGCATTGCCTTCGATTGGAAGAACCAGTTCGAGAAGCTGAAGAACGGTACCAACACCGTGCGCTATTTGTTGCCGGGCGGCCAGCCGCCGGTCGCCGGCGACGTCATTCGCCAGGCCGAGCTCGGCAAGACGCTGCGCGCGATCGCCAGGGACGGCCGCGACGCGTTCTACAAGGGCGAGATCGCGGAGGACATGGTCGAGACCCTCAGGGGCATCGGGGGCCTGCATACGCTCGACGATTTCGCCGCGCACACGACCGAAGTGACCACGCCGATCGGCACCATGTACAAGGGCTATGACGTCTGGCAGTGCCCGCCGAACGGCCCGGGCGTCACCGCGCTCCTGATGCTCAACATCCTGTCGCGGTTCGATCTGACCAAGTACGCGCCCGTGAGCGTCGAGCGCTTCCATCTCGAAGCGGAAGCCGCGCGCATCGCCTACATGAACCGCGAGATGCATGTCGCCTCGCCTGCGCACATGAAGATCAACGTCGCCGAGATGCTCGAGAAGGGCTTTGCCGACGAGTACATCAGCAAGATCCGCCTGGACGGCATGCTCGACCTGCCGAACGTCGCGCCGCCGATGAATCCCTCGACCATCTACATCACGGTCGTGGACAAGGACCGCAACGTCTGCTCGTTCATCAATTCGGTTGCGCATTCCTTCGGCTCGGCGATTGTCTCGAACAAGACCGGTGTCCTGTTCCAGAATCGCGCCGGCGGCTTCCGCATCCAGCCGGGCCATCCCAATTGCATCGAAGGCGGCAAGCGCCCGCTGCACACGATCATGCCGGGCCTGCTCACCAAGGGCGGCCGTTCCACGATGTCGTTCGCGGTCATGGGCGGCCAGTACCAGCCGACGGGCCAGACTCATCTCCTGACCAACATCCTCGACTACGGCTGCGACGTGCAGGAGGCGATCGACATGCCGCGCGGCCTGCACTACGAGGGACAGTATCAGCTCGAGGACAGCGTGCCGGCGGCCGTCGTCGAGGGCCTGAAGAAGCTCGGCCACAAGACCACCAGCGTGGTCGGCCCGCTCGGCGGTGCCCAGGCGATCTGGATCGATTGGGACAAGGGCACGCTCACCGGCGGCTCCGATCCGCGCAAGGACGGCTGCGCGCTGGGTTATTGATCGCCGGCGCAGTTCCCCACGCGAGATCAGGAAAAGTTGACGAAGGGCGGCGCGGCATTTGCTGCGCCGCCCTTCTCTCATCCGGAACTGCGCCCATTGCTCCAGGTTAAGGGGCGATGAGCGGTGCAGGCGTGCGCTGCTTTGCAGATCAGCGGCGGAGGCCTGCCATGCCCGACAAACCAGGTTCCAGATCATCCGGATTCGACCGGCGCGCCTTCATGACCGGCGCGGCGGGCAGCGCGCTGATCCCGATCACGGCGCGCGCGGCGTCGGAGGATGCCCGGGCGCCGGCCGCGCAGGATCCGTCGCTTCCCGTCGAGGTCACGCTGCGCGTCAACGGCAAGGACAAGCGCCTGACCATCGATGCGCGCACCACGGTGCTCGATGCCTTACGCGAACATCTCAAGCTCACCGGCAGCAAGAAGGGCTGCGACCACGGCCAGTGCGGCGCCTGCACGGTGCTGATCGACGATCGCCGTGTGCTATCGTGCCTGACGCTGGCACTCGCCGCCGAGGACCAGGAGATCACGACGATCGAGGGCCTCGCCACCGACGACCGCCTGCATCCGATGCAGCAGGCCTTCATCGACAACGATGCGTTCCAGTGCGGCTATTGCACGCCCGGTCAGATCATGTCGGCGATCGCGTGCGTGAAGGAGGGCCATGCCGGCAGCGAGGCCGACATCCGCGAATACATGAGCGGCAACATCTGCCGCTGTGCCGCCTATCCCAATATCGTCGCTGCCGTGAAGCAGGCCGCGCCCGAGATCATGAAAGGCTAGGCGCATGCGACCGTTTTCGTATCAAAGGGCATCAGACCCCGACATGGCCGTGCAGGCGCTCGGCGTCGCCGCAGCTGCAAACAATCCGCTGACGAAGGCGGCGGCGCAGCCGCTTGCCGGCGGCACCACCCTGATCGATCTGATGAAGCTCGACGTGATGAGACCCACCGCGATCGTCGACATCAATCCGCTGGCCCCCGCCTGGTCGGCGATCGCGCCAGGCGGCGACGGCTTGCGCCTCGGCGCGCTCGCCAAGATGTCCGACGTCGCCGCGCACGCGGAGATCCAGCGCAACTATCCCGTGATCGCGGATTCGCTGAAGCTCGCCGCGAGCGCCCAGCTGCGCAACATGGCAACGCTCGGCGGCAACGTGATGCAGCGGACGCGCTGCAACTACTTCCGCGATGTCTCCTATGAGAACTGCAACAAGCGCAATCCAGGCTCCGGCTGTGCCGCAATGGACGGCGTCAATCGCATTCATGCGGTGCTCGGGACCTCCGATCAGTGCATCGCGACGTATCCTGGCGATTTCGCGCAGGCGCTGATCGCGCTCGATGCCATGATCGAGATCACCGGCAAGGCCGGTACGCGCAGCATGCCGTTCGCGCAGCTTCACAGGGCACCAGGCAGCACGCCCGACATCGAGACTGCGCTTCAGCCCGGCGAGCTGATCTCGGCGTTCTCGATCTCCGGCCGCTGGCCACGCTCCGTGTATCTGAAGGCCCGCGACCGGCAATCCTACGAATTCGCGCTGTCGTCAGCCGCCATCGCGCTCGACGTCCAGGACGGCACGATCCGCGACGCGCGCGTCGCGCTTGGCGGCGTCGCCACCGTGCCGTGGCGGGCGCGTGAGGCCGAGGCGCTGTTGAAGGGACAGAGGTTCGACGAAGCTCTGGCACAGCGCGTCGCCGATGCAGCTTTCGCAGACGCCCGCGGGCGCCGGCACAACAGCTTCAAGATTGCGCTCGGCAAGCGTATCGTGGCACGCGCGCTCCAGCAGGCCGTAACGATGGAGATCTGACCATGACCGCTGCAGCTCCCGGGCCAAGGACGAATATGGGGCAGCCCGTGCCGCGCTATGATGCGGCCGCAAAGGTGACGGGGCGGGCGACCTATGCCTCGGACATGCCGCTGGACAATCCGGCCTACGCATTCCTGGTCACCAGCGCCATCGCCAAGGGCCGGATCGACCGCTTCGACCTCGACGATGCCAAGCGCGTCCGCGGCGTGATCGACATCGTCACGCACGAGAACGCCCCGAAGCTGAAGGAGTCGAAACTGTACAGCAATGGCGGCTATGCCGGCACCACGATCCAGCCGTTGAAATCGGCCGAGATCGCCCATGACGGCCAGATCATCGCCGTGGTGGTGGCGGAGAGTTACGAGGCCGCGCGCGAAGCGGCCAACCGCGTCAAGGTCAGCTATAGCGCTGCTACGCCCAGCGCGACTTTCGATTCGCCGGGGACGACGACAGCCGCCGCGAAAGGACAAAACTCGCAGTTCAAGGAAGACCCGAAGGTCGGGGATTTCGCCAAGGCGTTCGACGCGGCCGAGGTCAAGCTGACCGCCTCCTACGAGACGCCGACGCAGCATCACAATCCGCTGGAGCTGTTCACGACCAGCTGCACCTGGATGGGCGACAATCTCGTCATCTACGAGGGCAGCCAGTATGTCCATGGCCTGAAGAACGGCGTGGCAGAGCAGCTCGGGATCGACGCCGACAAGGTGCGCGTGGTCAATCCCTATGTCGGCGGCGGATTCGGCTCGCGAGGTTCGATGACGCCGCGCACCGCCATCATCGCCGCCATGGCCAGGCGCCTGAACCGTCCGATTAAGCTGGTCCCGACCCGCGACCAGGGCTTCACCATTACCACTCATCGCGCCGAGACCCGTCACGAGATCAAACTTGGTGCGAGCCGCGACGGCAGGCTGGTCGCCTTGAGGCATGAGGGGGCCGAAGTCTCCTCGCGCCCCGACGCCTATTGCGTCGGCGGCACCAAGACCACGACACGCCTCTATGCCTGCCCGAACGTGGATAGTCTGGTCTCGATCGTGCGTGCCGATCGCAACACGCCGGGCTTCATGCGCTCGCCCCCCGAGGTGCCGTACCTGTTCGCGCTGGAGAGCGCGCTGGACGAGCTCGCTGTGAACCTGAACATGGATCCAGTCGAGCTTCGCCGCATCAACGACGCCGCCAGGGATCCCATCGATGGCAAGCCCTACACGTCGCGATCGCTCATGGCGTGCTTCGACGAAGCCGCCAAGGCGTTCGGCTGGTCGCAGCGCTCGCCACAGCCGAAATCGATGTCGGATGGCGACTGGTTGATCGGCTACGGCTGCGCCGCCACGTGCTATCCGACGCTGGCGGGACCGTCCGCCGCGCGCGTGCGCCTGCAGCGCGACGGCCGCACGCGCGTCGAGATCGCCGGCCATGAGATCGGGACCGGCGCCTACACCGTCATCGCCCAGACGGCTGCCGAGCGGCTCGGCGTGCCCCTTGAGAAGGTGGCGGTCTTCATGGGCGATAGCGACCTGCCGCCCGCGCCGGTTGCCGGCGGCTCCAATTCCACTGCCAGCACCTGCTCGGCCGTGATGATGGTGTGCGACCAGATCCGACAGCGCCTGTTCAAGGCGCTGATGCCCAGCGACAGCCTTGCCGACAAGGCCAAGGAGACAGTCGGCATCAGCCCGGCTCCCTCGACCCAGGCCGCCAAGGGCGATCGCTCGCTCGACATCGAGAAGGCGTTCGATGCGCTCGGCGTCGGCGTGGTCGAAGAATATGGCGAGTGGAAGCCGGAGGGCGCGCCGCTGGATTCCTTCAGGGCCATGCACAGCGGGCAGGTCCGGCTGATCGGCGGCCATCAAATGAAGGACCAGATCGCCTATGCCTTCGGCGCCGAGTTCGCCGAGGTTCGCGTCAATCGCTTCACGCACGAGATCCGCTGTCCCCGCCTGGTCGGCGCGTTCGCGGCAGGCAGGATCATGAATCCGCGCACCGCGCGCAGCCAGCTCATGGGTGGCCTGATCTGGGGCATGTCCTCGGCGCTGCTCGAGGCCACCCAGATCGACGAGCGCAATGCGCGCTACGTCAACGACAATCTTGCAGATTACCTCGTGCCCGTGAATGCAGATGTGCCCGGCGTCGAGGTGATCATGCTGTCCGAGCAGGACGATCACATCAACCCCGTCGGCGTGAAGGGCCTCGGCGAGCTTGGCAATGTCGGCACCAATGCTGCGATCTGCAATGCGGTCTACCATGCCACGGGACAGCGTATCCGCAGGCTGCCGGTTCGGCTCGAAGATATCGAGCTCTAAAGGGGGTGGAAACGGCGACCGCCTTGGGTTAGACACCTCCCGCCTCAAACGGAAGGTGTTTTATGCAGCGTTTCCAGCGCGCGCTCCTCGCCCTGATGTCGGCACTCGCGATCACCGTGATCGCCAGCGTGTCGCATTTCGTTTCCACCACGGCCTCGGCCCAGACCGCAGGAAAGACCATGACCACAGCTTCAGGCTTGCAGATCATCGACTCCACCGTCGGCACCGGCGCCTCGCCGCAGCCCGGCCAGATCTGCGTGATGCACTACACCGGCTGGCTCTATGAGAACGGTCAGAAGGGCAAGAAATTCGACAGCTCCGTCGATCGCAAGGAGCCGTTCGAATTCCCGATCGGCAAGGGCCGCGTCATCGCCGGCTGGGACGAAGGCGTTGCCTCGATGAAGGTCGGCGGCAAGCGCACGCTGATCATCCCGCCGCAGCTCGGCTATGGCGCCCGCGGTGCCGGCGGCGTGATCCCGCCGAACGCGACGCTGATGTTCGACGTGGAATTGCTCGCGGTGAAGTGACTGACGTCTCTACATCGTCATGCCCGGGCTCGTCCCGCCTGCGCGGCCGAAGCCGCTTCGGCGAGGCGAAGGCTCAGGCATCCACGATCTTCGTGCCGTGCGGTCTAGACGTGGATGGCCGGGTCAAGCCCGGCCATGACGGATGAAATCGATACAAGTAAAAAGACCGGCCTTAGGGCCGGTCTTTTCACTTTCAATCTTACGCGCGTCACTCCGCCGCGCGGCGAGCCGCAGCGGCGGCGCGATCCATCGCATCCTTCGCGGCGTCCTTGGCATCGCCCATGGCCTGCTGGCCCTTGCCCTTCACTTCCTGCACCACGCCCTCGCCTTTCATGCGATCGGATCCGGTGGCTTCACCGACGCCCTGCTTGGCCTTGCCGATCGCCTCGTTGGCGGTGCCCTTGATCTTGTCGGTCGTGCTGCCCATGAAAATCTCCTTTCGATTTGCTTGGAATGACAACGCTGGGCGGCTATGAGGGTTCCGATTTTGGCATGGCTTGCGGCTGCGGCTTTGGGTTAGTTTGCCGCGCACGGAACCAACAGAAAGCAAGTCCCATGACCGGCCCTGACCATTCGCATTCCCACCATGACCATGGTCATCATCATGATGACCGCTGGAAACATGACGGCGTGCGCGTCATTCCCGGCAATCAGCTCGATACCAACGTGCCGTCGACAGCGGGCATGGACCGTGCGGCCGCGATCAATTTCGCCCGCGTCGGCGCCCAGAAATTGTGGGCGGGCACCGTCAGCATCAAGCCGGATGCCAAGACCGGCGCGCATCACCACGGCCATCTCGAAAGCGTCATCTATGTCGTGAAGGGCAAGGCGCGCATGCGCTGGGGCGAGAGCCTGCAATTCACCGCGGAAGCCGGCCCCGGCGACTTCATTTTCGTCCCGCCCTACGTGCCGCACCAGGAGATCAACGCCAGCCCCGACGAGGTGCTGGAATGCGTGCTGGTGCGCAGCGACGGCGAGGCGGTGGCCATCAACCTCGACATTGAGCCGGTCGAGAAGCCCGAGACCGTGCTGTGGATCGACCCGGTGCACCGGGATCCCAACGAGAAGAAGTAAGTCTCTTCAGGGGCGCGGAGAGCGGCGCGACAGGGCCCCGCAGTCGGGGTCCGAAAAATTTGTCGGAAGTGATGTCGGATGGCGGCCTGGCCATCCGTCCTTGGCCAGAACCCCGCCAAGGAGCTTCCGATGCCCAAGATGATCTTCGTCAACCTGCCGGTGACCGACCTCAAGCGCGCGACTGCCTTCTATGAGGCGGTCGGCGCGGTCAAGAACCCGCAATTCAGCGACGAGACCGCGAGCTGCATGGTCTTTTCCGAGACCATCTTCGCCATGCTGCTGACCCACGACAAATTCCGCCAGTTCACGCCGAAGCCGATCGCGGACGCCAGGACCTCGAACCAAGCGTTGTTCTGCCTGTCCGCGGACAGCCGCAGCGAGGTCGATGAGATCGTTGGCAGGGCGGAGGCTGCAGGAGGCGTTGCCGATCCCAGCCCGAAGGACGAATACGGCTTCATGTACGGCCGCAGCTTCGAGGATCCGGACGGCCACATGTGGGGCGTGAACTGGATGGACCTTTCAGCCGCCCCTCTGCAGCCCGACCTGGCGAACGCCTGAGCCGAAACAGCAGACCTCAAGAGGAGCATTCACCATGTCCAAGCTCGTGCCCTGCATGTGGTTCAACGGCGATGCCGAGGACGCTGCAAAATTCTACGTCTCGCTGGTCCCGAATTCGGCGATCACACACGTTCAGCGCAACGTTTCGGACGGCCCCTCCGGCAAGGAAGGCTCCGTGCTCGTCGTCGAGTTCACCGTGGCCGGACAGAAGCTGGTCGCGCTCAATGGCGGCATGAAGATGGAATACACCCACGCCATTTCGCTGATGATTCATTGCGACGACCAGGCAGAGGTCGACAGTGTCTGGAACGCGTTCCTCGCCCATGGCGGCAAGGCGGAGCAGTGCGGCTGGCTGAGAGATCGCTGGGGCGTGGCCTGGCAGATCGTGCCAAAGGTGATGTTCGAGTTCCTGTCGAGCCCGGACAAGGCCGCAGCCGCGCGCGCGATGCACGCGATGATGAAGATGGTCAAGCTGGATGTCGAGGTGTTGCGGCGCGCGTTCGAGGGCAAGTCGGCGGCGTGAGGGCAGGTCGCTATCGCCACATACTCACTGTCATCGCCCGGCTTGACCGGGCGATCCAGTACTCCGAGACGGCAGTGATTAAACCGATGGCCGCGGCGTACTGGATGCCCCGGTCAAGCCGGGGCATGACAGCGGAATGTGAGGCGGGATTCTCGCCGGCTAATAATTGATCCGCAGCCCCACGCCGCCGTGGATCGTGTTGCCGACCGGCTGCGGGCCCAGCGTGCCGTTGGCGAAGAGGTCCACGATCCAGCCCTTCTGCACGCGGAAACCGAGGCGGCCGCCATATTCGAACCAGCCCTGGTTACCCATGGTCGGCACCACCGTGCCCTGGCCGGTCACTGTGGCGACGATGCCGCTGTGGCTGGCGAAGGACTGCACCCAGCCGCCATTGATGTTGGTCTCGATGCTGCTGCCGAACAGATGCGTCCACTGGCCGCCGATCTTGACGAGGCTGGTGCGGTCGGTGCCATCAGCGATGCTGGCGTCGAACGGATTGAACGCCACCGCGCTGTCGCGATAGCCGGAGACGCGTTGCCAGAGCTGCCAGACCTCGATCGAGGCCGCGACCTCGTCGCGCGGCGAGAGGCGGCTCATCCAGCCGGCGCGGCCGTAAACGGCGTAGTTGGACGCGTTGGTCGAGCTCGTCACGCTCACCGGCCCAAGGCTGGTGTCGTAGCTGCGCGTGTAGCGCGCCTTCTCCCATGGCGTCAGGATCGCGCCGACGTCGAAGAACGGGCGCGACGAGCCCCAGTCGGTGAAGTCGTAGCGCAGCGCGAAAGCGCCGATCGGTGCGCTCGTGATCTTGTAGCCGCCCTCGTTGTAATGTGTGTAGGCAATGCCGGCGAGCAGCGACAGATTGTTGGTCAGCTGCTTGCGGCCGTGGATGCCGGCCGAGAACGAGCCGGCCGAGCCGAACGCGCTGATGCAGTCGCCGCAATTGATCTGCTCGTTGACGCCGAGCAGCACGGTGCCGAGCACCCGGTTGGTGATCATCTGATTGAAGCGCTGATTGGCAAGGCCGCCGATCGAATTGCCGCTGGAATCCGCGCCCGTCGGTCCCGACGGCGACGGCGACGGAGCCGGGCTCGGTGAAGGCGACGGATAGGGGCTGGGCGATGGGGAGGGGGTCGGCGTGGGCGAGGGATTCGGCGACGGCGAATAGGTTGGGGACGGAGTGGGCTCTGGTTCACCGCACTCGGACCCGCACTCCGAGGCCTGTGCAGCCGCCGGGCGGGCATCGAACGTGACGAGCGCAAACGCCGCAGATGCGGCCAGCGCAGCGGCAAGGATGAGGCGCCGAACGGTGAATTTCGCCATCGTCAGCGCCCGCACAGCATGGCGTCGTCCTCGACGGCAGGCGTGATGGTCGGCGAGGCGCCGGCATACTGGTTGACTGCGCACAACCCGGCGCTCGCGGCGCAATTGGCGGCGAAGGTCCAGGGCGGCGTGTTGCTCTTGGTGATGCTCACCTTGCCGCCAGTCGAGGTGATGATGGCGGTGTCGCCGGGCTGGGTGAGTTGCACGCACTGGGCGCTCCTCGTGCAAACGCTGGCCGCGCCGTCCTGAAGCACAACGACGGAGCGCCCGCGCTGCGAGAGAATGTCGAGCGTGGTGCCGCGCACGCCGATGGTGGCGAGCGGTGTCGTGATCTTGTAGGCGGCCTTGTCGGAGCGTCCGGTGACGAAGCGGAAGGCGCCGGTGGTCATGCGGATCGCGACGTCACGATAGCTGTGCTCGTCGTTGAAGACGGTGCGGTCGAGCTTCAGCGTGGCGCTCGGCCCCAGTGATAGATTGGTGCTGTCGGCCATCACGAAACGCGCCGCGCTGTCGGCGCCGGTTCGCACGGTCTCGTCGCGCAGCATGCTGTCGCCGACATTGATCGGCGTCGTGGTCGCGGCGACGCGCACCACTTCGTTCTGAATGACGACAGCCTGGCCGACGCGCGTCTGCGCTTCGGCGCCGGATGCCGCACAGATTGCGGCCGTGAGCAGTGTGGAGAAAAGGCAAAAACGCAAATTCATTTCGCAACCGATCGATGTGTCCCTGATCGTACCGGATCGCGCGCGCTTCTGATGTGGCGGAATTATCACAAGCGGCGCAGGACCTGCGTCATGCTTAGTGACAGTTGCGGCAGAATGCGTTCAATGACGGGAAGCAGTTTATTTTTCTCCGCGGTGAAGCCAATTTGCCACGCAAGACAGCCCCACAAAAGATGCGCGAATTGCCTGCGGTTCCTGAGGTGTCGCGGAGTGCAGTGATTGCTGTCGCGATCTTCCTGATCGCGCATCTGGCGCTGTTGATCGGTGTCGTCACGCCGGAAAAATTCGTGTTCGATGAGGTGCATTACGTGCCGGCGGCGCGCCAGATGCTGACGCCCGCGATGTCGCAGCCGATGCTCAATCCGATGCATCCGCCGCTGGCCAAGGAGATGATCGCGGCATCGATCGCAACGTTCGGCGACAACGCGCTTGGATGGCGTTATCCCGCGACCTTGTTCGGCGCGCTCGCGATCGTCGCGATCTATCTGTGCGGACTCGCGTTGTTCGCCGCGCAGGGGCCGGCGATCGCCGCCGCGCTGATCGCAGCCTTCAACCAGATGCTGTACGTCCAGGCGCGCATCGCGATGCTCGATGTCTTTGCGCTCGGCTTCGGCCTGCTCGCCACCGCCGCCTTCATGCATGGGTTTCGCAGAGAGCGGCCGCAAGCGCTGTTCGCGGTGGCGGGCAGCCTGTTCGGCCTTGCGGCCGCGTGTAAATGGAGCGGCCTGTTCCCGCTCGGCGTCTGCATCGTCATTGTTGCGGTGATCCGCCTGATGCAGGGCTGGCACACGCTGTTCGCCGACGCGAAGCCGGACGACTGGTATCGGCCGGAGCTTTGGCCCGGCCTGAAGCTGCATCATGTCGCGCTCTGCTTCGTCGTCCTGCCGGCATTGGCTTATCTTGCCGCCTTCGTTCCGCTCTACGGATTGTCGCTCCCGGACTTGATCGAGGCGCAGCGGCGGATCTTTGCCGACAACACCACGACGGCCATCGCCGGCCACACCTATATGAGCGCATGGCCGTCCTGGCCGCTGCTCGCGCGCCCGGTCTGGTTCCTGTTCGACAAGACCGCGGAGGACCACATCGCCGCGATCGTCTTCCTCGGCAATCCGCTCGTGCTGTGGCCGGCTCTGCCTGCACTCGCCATGGTGCTGCGCGATTTCATCGTGGCGCGGCGCTGGGATGCATTCCTGATCGCCACATTCTATTTCGGTCCCTGGCTCGCCTGGGCGTTGCTGCCGCGCACGCTGGGCTTCATCTATTACTATCTGCCGGCCGCGACCGCGGCGTCCCTGGCACTGGTCTATGTGCTGCGCCGCGAGGGTCTGCCGCGCTGGCTGTTGTGGGCTTATGTCGGCGTCGCGGCGGCCGGCTTTGCGGTGATGCTGCCGATTTCCGCGGCCTTCGTCGGCACCTCGATGGGAGGCTTCAACCGGCTGATGCTGTTCCAAAGCTGGATATGAGTTCGCCGCCCGCCGGGCTGCGGCAGGCGGCGTGTTTTACTCCAGGAGCCGAGAATCATTTCGCTGCGGTCTTGGTGTCCATGTTCACGACCTGGACCCGGCGGTTCATGGCGTCAGCGCCGTTGGCGGCATCCTTCAGCTTCGTCTCGCCGTAGCCGACGGTGACGAGATCGTTGCCGTTGAGGCCGTAATTCTGCATCAGGTACTTCTTGATGGTGTCGGCGCGCCGTTCGGAGAGACCTTGATTGTATGCTTCGCCACCGGTCGCGTCGGTGTGGCCGGCGACCACGAAGGTCGAGCCCTTCAGCGCCGGATCGGACAGCGCCTTGCCGAGCGCCTGCACCGAGGCCATCGAGGTCTTGGCGATGTCGGCCGAGTTGTAGTCGAACTGGATCTCCAGATCGATCTTCGGCTTGGTGGCAGCGAGCTCGGCGATCTGCTCGCGCTCGCCTGTCGAGAGCGACCGGGTCGAGCGGTTGCGCACGGTGTTCAGGAAGGTCGCTTCCTTGGCCTGCACGGTCGTGTCGGTCTGGGGGCCAACGGACAGGCCGCGGGTCGCCGGCTTCGGCTTCAGCGCATCGACGATCTGGCCGGCGGAGATGTTGTTGTCGCCAGCCAGCGCAAGGCCGGCCGTCATCGATAGGACGGCTGTCAGGGTGATCGCCGTCAGTCCAAAAGACTTATTGAAATGGGTCATGGTGGTATCCTCGCTGTTACGCCTGATGGCGATTTGATGCTGCGAGCGTAGGGCAGGTTCAACGGCTCTGATGTGATCTTGGTCACATTCGAACGGCGAGCCGAGGTCACTGTGCTCCGGTTCGAATCATTCGCACTTTGCTTTCGAGCCGGCCGTACTGGGTTCCGGGAAACCCGAACGTCGCAAAGGCGTCGCCTCACCGCCCGCCCGCGAACAAGAATTCGTCCAGATGTCCGCCTAACACACTTCAATCATTCGATAATTTGACGCGAGGGGAGCCGAGTTCCGTCCTGTGCCGAGGCCAAGTGACTATCAGCGCGACTATCAATTCCATCGCAGCGGCCCGCCGGATCGGACAGTGACCCTGAACGCAATGCCCATCTATATCGGTGCGGCGATGATCGCGGTGGCCATCCTGCTCTCGACACTGATCACCGGGATGACCTCCCGCTATGTCGGGCTCGAAGGGCCGACCGACGAGAACGTCTGGCTGGTCGATCGCCTCACCGGCAGTGTCTATCGCTGCCAGGCAGAAGGACGTGGCAAGGCCATCTGCGACCCGGAGGTCGCCACCGGCAGCGTCGGGGAGCGCCCAAAAGCCGCACGCTGAAAAGCGCGTATCACTGCAGCGCAGCAACGAAATTGTCTTTTCCCTGCAAACTTGTGGCTGAAGAATGGCGGTTGCGTTGGCCGGCATCAGGCCGGCTGCCTACTCGAGGAGAGAACTTGATGAAGACCCTGTTGCTCGCGACGGCATTCGCCGCACTTGCTCTGTCCCCCGCCTCTGCCGCCAAGATGGCGTGCACCAGTGCAAACATGGCAAAGCTCGTTGCCGGCATGGGCGGCGAAGACACGCCCGCCAAGATCGCGGCGAGGAAGTCGATGGCCGCGGCCAATTCCGACATGAGCAAGGGCAACATGCGTGGAGCGTGCAAGCACTATATGAGCGCCGAGAAGGCGATGGCGATGAAGAAGTAGGCTTCCGCCGATCCCACACGTCATGGCCGCGCTGCCAGCAGATGGCAGCGCGGCTTTTTCGCGTCCCTGCTTCTTTGCCTCGCGGCGAATCCCGCTACATTGCACGCTGCAATGCCCCGCACGTCCAAACCGCTTCCGCTCTCGACGACACAGGCCCGGCAGATCTGGCTGCATGCCCAGCGGCTGACCGACCGCGCCCCGTTTGGCGAAGGCGCAGAGGCCGTCTCGGCCGCCGTCGCCCATCTCGGCTATGTGCAGATCGACACCATCAACGTCATCGAGCGTTGCCATCACCACATCCTGTTCAGCCGGATCCCGTCCTATCGCCGCGCCGATCTGCGCCACGCCCAGAGTGTCGACAAGACCGTGTTCGAGTACTGGACGCACGCGCTCTCCTACGTGCCGGCGGACGACTTCCGCTTCTTCCTGCCGGCGATGCGCGAGCACCGCCGCGAGGGGCACAAATGGTTTGCCGCGGTGAAGCCGGCCGACACGCGCAAGGTGATGCGGCTGCTGCGCGGCGGGCCGCTGACGATCCGTGACATCGACGACGACGTGCTCGTCGAGAAGGAGCATCTGTGGCAGAGCCGCAAGCCCTCGAAGCGGGCGCTGCAGCTCGCCTTCTATACCGGGGCGGTCACCATCAGCGCGCGCCAGGGCATGCTCAAGACCTACGAGCTGACGACGCGTCATTTCGGCTGGGACAGGCTGCCGAAGCCGGCGCCGGCAAGCGAGATCACGGCCTATCTGCTCGACCGCGCGTTGCGCTCGCAGGGCGTGGTCAGCCTCGATTCGGTCTGCCATCTCGATGCGCCCAGCAAGAAGCCGGTCGCGCGCCTGATCGCCTCGCGCGTCCGCCGCGGCGAGCTCGTGCCCGTCGCGATCGAGGGCGCCGGTAAGCAGGAGCACTGGGCCTCGCCTGCAGCGCTTGAGCCGCATGAGGTGTCGCCCGATCTCGTCCACATCCTCTCGCCGTTCGATCCCCTGATCATCCAGCGCAAGCGCACCAACCTCATCTTCGGCTACAACCACCTGTTCGAAGCTTATGTGCCGAAAGCCAAGCGCAAGCTCGGCTATTTCGCGCTGCC
This sequence comes from Bradyrhizobium sp. NBAIM01, assembly GCF_020194115.1. Taxonomy (NCBI): domain Bacteria; kingdom Pseudomonadati; phylum Pseudomonadota; class Alphaproteobacteria; order Hyphomicrobiales; family Nitrobacteraceae; genus Bradyrhizobium; species Bradyrhizobium sp. NBAIM01. The sequence goes on from NZ_JADYVU010000020.1 coordinate 98,491, forward strand.
CGTGCTGGTCGGAGACGAGATCGTCGCCGCGCTCGATCTCAAAACCGACCGGCAGAACAAGAAGCTGTTGATGCAGAAATGGACCTGGGTCGGGCAGGGCAGGAAGACGGCGGGCCGCAAGGAGCTGAAGCGCGTGATCGAGGAGGAGCTCGACCGTTTCGAGCGGTTTCAACTGGCGGAGTGAGGCTCCGACGGCAGTCTTGTAGGGTGGGCAAAGCGAAGCGTGCCCACGTCTTGCCTATTCGATGACGAGACGTAGGCACGGCGCTACGGCGCCTTTGCCCACCCTACGGGACCGCGCATGGCAACGCGATCGATCCACATGCCAAACGCAATCCCAACCGCATAGGCCAGCAAATTCCAAAGCGAGAAGATGCGGCCGAGCAGCAACGCGCCGGCGGTGGTGAGGCGGAACGCATCGAGCCAGGGAGTATGCATCAGGCGGGAGAACTCGACGACTGCCGCGATCACTATCGCGATGGCTGCGAGCTGGCTCCGTGTCAGCCGCGGCAGCACGACTCCTGCCAGCAGAAACACCATCGTCGCCCACAGCAGCGAGCCGCCGTACTTCACGATGAACGCAGGCAGGCCGAGCGGGAAGCCGTACCAGCGAAGGGACAGCCCACAGGCAATCACTGCGAGCGCGAAAGCAGCGCGGATCAGTGAGGTCCGTAGAGGCGCAACAGGCGTGCCCGGCTGCGTCTCGTGCATTGCTTGCTCCATTGACTCTTTGCTCGCGATGCTGAAAACGGCCGCAGACCCGAAAAAAGCAACAACCCCGGGGGAAGCCATGAGCCAGACCACGACCTATGCCGGTTCCACCGGTGCCACCAAGTCGGACATCGAAACCTCGACCATCCGCGCCATCTCCTGGCGCCTGATTCCGTTCCTGGTGCTGGCCTACTTCTTCTCCTATCTCGACCGCGTCAATCTTGGCTTCGCCGCGCTCACCATGAATGCGGACCTGAAGTTCACCCCGCTGATCTACTCCTGGGGCGCCGGCATCTTCTTCATCGGCTATTTCATCTTCGAAGTGCCGAGCAACCTCGCCCTGGAGAAATTCGGCGCGAGCCGCTGGATCGCCCGCATCATGGTGACCTGGGGCATCATCTCGGCGCTGATGGCGGTGGTCAGCGGGGTCACCAGCTTCTACGTCCTGCGCTTCCTGCTCGGCGTCGCCGAGGCCGGCTTCTTCCCCGGGATCATCCTCTATCTCACCTATTGGTATCCGGCCGAATATCGCGCCCGCTTTCTTGCGGCTTTCGCCATCGCGGTGCCGGTCTCGACCGTGATCGGCGCGCCGATCTCGGGCCTGTTGCTCGGGCTCGACGGCATGATGGGCCTGAAAGGCTGGCAGTGGCTGTTCATCATCGAGGGCATCCCATCGGTGCTGCTCGGCATCGTCACCTGGTTCTATCTCACCGACAAGCCGGAGAAGGCGGACTGGCTCTCGGCCGAGCAGAAGGCCTGGCTGAAGGCGAAGCTGGATGCGGAGATCGCGGCCAAGCAAGCGGTGAAGCATTTCTCGCTCGGCGAGGCGCTGTCTTCACCGAAGGTGATCGCGCTCAGCCTGGTCTATTTCGGATTCGTCGGCGCGCTCTACGGCATGCAGTTCTGGCTGCCGCAGATCGTCAAGGCGTTCGGTCTCACCAACGCCCAGACTGGATTCGTCACGGCGGTCCCGTATCTGTTCGGCACCATCGCCATGATCCTGTGGGCGCGGCATTCGGATGCGAGCCGCGAGCGCGTCATGCATGTCGGCGCGCCGCTGCTGCTCACCGCAGTCGCGCTCGGGATCTCCTCCTATCTCACCGATCCCACGCTGACGATGGTGGCGCTGACGGTGGCCGCGATCGGCGTGTTCTGCTGCTTCGGTGTGTTCTGGACCCTGCCGACCGCCTGGCTGTCCGGCACGGCCGCAGCCGGCGCCATCGCGCTGATCAACTCGATCGGCAACCTCGCCGGCTTCGGCGGGCCGTACCTGATCGGCTGGGTCAAGGAAGCCACGGGCCAGACCTCGACGGGCCTCTTGGTGCTCGCCGTGCTGCCGTTGATCGCGGGCATCCTGGTGTTCGTCGGCGGACACGACAGCAAGCACGAATTCGCCGACCAGGAGCGGTGAGGGGATTTTTGTAGGTGGGCAAAAGGCGCGCACTTTGCGCGCTGCAACCACCATCTTCGCCGCAGAGCGGTTCTGGTGGGCACGCTCCGCTTTGCCCACCCTACAATAACACCTCGCGGCCAAGCCTATCCCTCCTTACCACTCCTTCACGATCACGCATTCCTGATGACTGACGATTATTGACTTTTATCAGTGAACAGTCGACATTCCTCTCAGTCGAGATGCAGGAGTGTCCTTCGATGTTCGTCCGGTCGATTTTGTCGAGCTATTCCAAGCTTTTCGCAGGAGCCGCGCTCGCCCTGATGGCCGTTTCGCTGGCAGGGTGCAATGATACTGTCGCCGAGAAGGCCGAGCCGCCGCGGCCGGTTCTGGTGGCAACTGCCCATTACGCTGCCGAGACCCCGGAGCGCAGCTTCGTCGGCACTATCCGTCCCAGGATCGAGAGCGATCTCGGCTTCCGCGTCGCCGGCAAGGTTGCCAAACGCCTCGTCGAAGTGGGCCAGACAGTCGAAGTCGGCCAGCCGCTCGCCACCCTCGACGAGGTCGACCTGAAGCTCCAGGCCGAGCAGGCCGTTGCCGAGCAGACCGCCGCAACCGGCGTGCTGGCCCAGGCCGCCGCCGCCGAGCAGCGCGCCAAGGACCTCAAGGCCAAGGGCTGGACCACGGACGCCCAGCTCGACCAGAGCCGCGCCGCCGCCGATGAAGCCCGTGCGCGCTTGAACCGGGCCGAGCGCTCGGTCGAGTTGACCAAGAATTCCCTTTCCTACGCGACGCTCAACGCCGACGCCCGCGGCGTCGTCACCGCAACGCTGATCGAGCCCGGCCAGGTGGTTGCCGCGGGCCAGGCTTCGATCCGTGTCGCCCGCTTTGCCGAGAAGGAAGCGGTCGTCGCTATCCCTGAGACGCTGGTCGGACGCGCCAAGTCGGGCGTCGCCAGCGTCACTCTCTGGTCCGAGCCGAACAAGCAATACACGGCCAAGCTGCGCGAGATCGCGCCGGCAGCCGATCCCGCCACGCGCACCTATCTGGCAAAGTTCTCGCTGCCCGAGGCCGACGACAAGGTCGCGCTCGGCATGACGGCGACGCTGACGCTGTCGGATGCCGCGACCGAGCGCGTCGCGCGGTTGCCGCTGTCGGCGCTCTTCAACGAAGGCGGCAAGCCCTCCTTCTACGTCGTCGACGACAACGGTGGCGTCACGCTCAAGCCGGTCACGGTGAAGTCCTACGAGAGCAAGGACGTCGTCATCACCGGCGGCGTGGAGGAGGGTGCCAAGATCGTCGCCCTCGGCGTGCAGAAGCTCGATCCCGGCCAGCGGGTGCGGATCGTGTCGTCCTTGTCGTTCTGATCCGTCGTTTGAAAGTCTGGTCCTTCGGACCATCCCGGAATGACAAGAGAAGTGAGTTACGTCGTGTGAGGTGAGTTTCGGCCTTTGTCCCTAAGCAAAGGCTGAAGCGGCGAAGCGATCCAGAACCTGCCCAGCCCCCTGGATTGCTTCGCTGCCTCGCGACGACGGTTTGAGCAGAGCGGCTGTCGTTGTTTGCAACTGGATCGTCTTTCGGAGAGTGCGATGAAGCGCTTCAACCTTTCGGCCTGGGCCGTCAGCCATCCGACGCTGGTGCTCTTCCTGATGATCATCCTCGGCGTCGCCGGCTTCTTCTCCTATGAGAAGCTCGGCCGTGCCGAGGATCCGTTCTTCACGGTGAAGGTGGTCAACGTCTCCGTGATCTGGCCCGGCGCGACCGCGCAGGAAATGCAGACCCAGGTTGCCGATCCCATCGAGAAGAAGATCCAGGAGCTGCCCTATTTCGAGAAGGTGCAGACCTATTCCAAGCCCGCCTTCACCGCGCTCCAGGTCACCTTCCGCGACAACACGCCGCCGAAGGACGTGCCCTACCTCTTCTATCTCCTGCGCAAGAAGCTGGTCGACGTGCAGGGCCAGCTGCCGTCAGGTATCCTCGGGCCCGTCGTCAACGACGAGTTCTCCGACGTCGATTCCATCCTCTACATGATGACCGGCGACGGCGCCGATTATGCCCAGCTCAAGAAGGTCTCCGAAGGTTTTCGCCAGCGCCTGCTCAAGGTGCCCGGCGTGACCAAGGTCGACGTCTACGGCAACCAGGATGAGCGCATTTTCGTCGAGTTCAGCCACGCCAAGCTCGCCACGCTCGGCATCGCGCCGCAGGCGCTGTTCGATTCGCTCGCCAAGCAGAACAACGTGACGCCGGCCGGCACGGTCGAGACCTCCTCGCAGCGCGTGCCGCTGCGCGTCACCGGCGCGCTCGACGGTGCCAAGGCCGTCGCCGAAACGCCGGTCGAGAGCAACGGCCGCGTGTTCCGTCTCGGCGATATCGCCACCGTCACTCACGGCTATGTCGATCCGCCGAGCTTCGTCGTGCGCCAGGAAGGCAAGCCCGCCATCGGCATCGGCGTCGTCACCGCCAAGGGCGCCAACATCCTCCAGCTCGGCAAGGAGGTCGAGAAGGCGACGGCCGACTTCATGAAGGCGGTGCCGCAGGGCGTCGACGTCAAGCTGATTGCCGACCAGCCCAAGGTGGTCGAGCACGCCGTCGGCGAGTTCGTGCACTCCTTCATGGAAGCGCTCGTCATCGTGCTGTTCGTCTCGTTCCTGGCGCTCGGCTGGCGCACCGGCATCGTGGTCGCACTGTCGGTGCCCCTGGTGCTCGGCATCGTCTTCATCGTCATGAACACGATGTCGCTCGACCTGCACCGCATCACGCTCGGCGCGCTGATCATCGCGCTCGGCCTGCTCGTCGACGACGCCATCATCGCGGTCGAGATGATGGTGGTGAAGATGGAGCAGGGCTGGGACCGCATGCGTGCGGCGTCCTTTGCCTGGGAATCAACTGCGTTTCCGATGCTCACGGGAACGCTGGTCACGGCCGCTGGCTTCCTCCCCATCGGCTTTGCCAATTCCGCGGTCGGCGAATATGCCGGCAGCATATTCTGGATCGTGGCAATCGCGCTGGTCGCCTCCTGGTTCGTAGCGGTGATCTTCACGCCCTATATCGGCGTCAAGCTGCTGCCCGAGATGAAGGCGCACCACAACCATGATCCGCATGCGGTCTACGAGACCCGCATGTACCGCGGCCTGCGCGCCATCGTGAAATGGTGCGTCAACCACCGCATCACCGTGGTGGTCGCGACCGTCGGCGTCTTCGCCGCCTCGATCGTCGGGTTCGGCCAGGTCCAGCAGCAGTTCTTCCCACTCTCGGAGCGCCCCGAGCTGTTCCTGCAGCTGCGCCTTCCGGAAGGCACCGCCTTCAACGTTACCGAGAAGGCGGTGAAGAAGGCTGAGACGCTGCTCAAGGACGACAAGGACATCGAGACCTATACCGCCTATGTCGGCCAGGGCTCTCCGCGCTTCTGGCTCGGCCTCAACCCGCAGCTTCCGAACGAGGCCTTTGCCGAGATCGTCATCGTTGCCAAGGGGGTCGAGGCGCGCGAGCGCATCAAGGCCAAGATCGAGACCGCGGCCGCCGAGGGCTTCCTGACCGAGGCACGCGTGCGCGTCGACCGCTTCAATTTCGGTCCGCCGGTCGGCTTCCCCGTGCAGTTCCGCGTGATCGGCCCCGATGCCAACAAGGTCCGCGAGATCGCCTACCAGGTCCGCGACGTCATGCGGGAGAACAAGAGCGTCAAGGACGTCCAGCTCGACTGGAACGAGCAGTCGCCCTACCTCAAGCTCGTCGTTGACCAGGACCGCGCCCGCGCCATGGGCCTGACCCCGCAGGACGTCTCGCAGGCGCTGGCGATGCTGATCTCGGGCTCGCAGGTCACGACCGTGCGCGACGGCATCGAGAAGGTCGGCGTGGTCGCCCGCGCGATCCCGTCCGAGCGCCTCGACCTCGGCGGCGTCGGCGATCTCACCATCACCTCGCGCAACGGCGTCGCCGTGCCCCTGCAGCAGATCGCTCGAATTGAATATGCCCATGAGGAGCCGATCATGTGGCGGCGCAACCGCGACATGGCGATCACCGTGCGCTCCGACGTCGTCGATGGCGTGCAGGCCCCTGATGTCACCAACCAGATCACGCCGAAGCTGAAGGCGATCAAGGATCACCTCGAGCCGGCCTACCGGATCGAGCCGGGCGGCGCGTTCGAGGAATCCGCCAAGGGCAACGCCTCGATCTTCATCCTCTTCCCGGTGATGGTCATGGTGATGCTGACGCTGCTGATGATCCAGCTGCAGAGCTTCTCACGCCTGATCCTGGTGTTCCTGACCGCGCCGCTCGGCATCGTCGGTGCCTCGCTTGGCCTCAACGTCGCCAATGCCCCGTTCGGCTTCGTGGCGCTGCTCGGCCTGATCGCGCTCGCCGGCATGATCATGCGCAACACGGTCATCCTGGTCGACCAGATCGAGACCGACGTCAGCCACGGCCTGACCCGGCGCGAGGCGATCGTCGAGGCGACCGTCCGCCGTGCCCGGCCGGTGGTGCTGACGGCGCTCGCCGCCATTCTCGCCATGATCCCGCTGACGCGCTCGGCCTTCTGGGGCCCGATGGCGATCACCATCATGGGCGGCCTGTTCGTCGCGACCTTCCTGACGCTGCTGTACCTGCCGGGCCTCTACGCCCTGTGGTTCCGCAAGAGCCTGGACGAGGCCGGAACGCCCGAGCAGCCGGCCGCGCCGCAGCATGGGAGCGATGACCCGCACGCAATTCCGCTTGCCGAAGCGGCTGAATAGATGAGAAGACTGTTGACCAGCGAGTCCTGACTGATGGCCCTTGTTTCGGAACATATCGAAGTCGACACCCGGGATCGCATCCTCGAGGTGGCCGAGCGGCTGTTCCGCCAGATCGGCTACCAGAAGACGACCGTCGGCGACATCGCCAAGGAGCTCAGGATGAGCCCCGCCAACGTGTATCGCTTCTTCGAATCGAAGAAGGCGATCCATCAGGCGGTGGCCCGCTCGCTGATGGGCGAGGTCGAGCTGGAGGCGCAGCGGATCGTGGCAAGGCCCGGTCCGGTGCTGCCGCGCTTCCGCGAGCTGCTCATCACCATTAATCGCATGAACACCGAGCGCTATGTCGGCGACAACAAGCTGCACGAGATGGTCGCGATCGCGATGGAGGAGGACTGGGAGGTCTGCGTCGCCCATATGGAGTGCATCGCCGGCGTCATCGGCCAGATGATCGCGCAAGGCGTCGCCTCCGGCGAGCTCGAGGCGCCGGACCTGCAACTGGCCTCGCTGTGCGCCTGCACCGCGATGATCCGCTTCTTCCACCCCCAGATGATCGCCCAGTGCGCCACCAAGCCGGGCCCGACCATCGACCAGATGATCGATTTCGTCATCGCGGGTCTGTCGCCGCGCCACTGACGGGCGGGGCGTTTTCTCCTATAAGCAGACTGATCGCCCCCGGCACGACCGCCGGAGGCGGACCGGGACGGACCCACAAACTCCGTCATTGCGAGCGCAGCGAAGCAATCCAGACCGTCTCCGCGGAGGGATTCTGGATTGCTTCGCTGCGCTCGCAATGACGAAAGGAAGCAGCGCGTGACCGACAAAGACCTGTACTTCTACGAACCCTCCAAGGGCCACGGACTCAAGCACGACCCCTTCAACGCCATCATCGCGCCGCGGCCGATCGGCTGGATCTCCTCGCGCGACGCCAGGGGCCACGTCAACCTCGCGCCCTACAGCTTCTTCAACGCGTTCTGCTACGTGCCGCCGATCATCGGCTTCTCCTCGACCAACTGGAAGGACACGGTCGAGAACATGCAGCAGACCGGCGAGTTCGTCTGGAATCTGACGACGATGGATCTCGCCAAGCACATGAACGCGACCGCGGCGCATGTCGCCCCCGAGGTCGACGAGTTCGAGGTCGCGGGCCTCACCGCCGTGCCCGGCAAGCTCGTCAATGTCCCGCGCGTCGGCGAGAGCCCCGTCGCCTTCGAGTGCAAGGTGTCCGACATCGTCCGCCTCAAGGGCGCCAATGGCAAGGAGGCCGACGCCTGGCTGACGCTCGGCGAAGTCGTCGCCGTCCACATCGACAAGGCCTTGATCAAGGACGGCGTCTACCAGACCGCCGCCGCCCGCCCCATCGTCCGCGCCGGCCGGCGCGGCGATTATTTCGAGATCAAGCCGGAGAACATGTTCGAGATGGTCCGGCCGGACTAGGCCACTCCGTCATTCCGGGGCGACGCGCAGCGTCGAGCCCGGAATCCATTCATCGACCAACGCTGCGGCACGATGGATTCCGGGCTCACGCTTCGCGTGCCCCGGAATGACAGTGGAGAGACATTCAGCCCCACCCCCTCCCGGAAC